>CAVREJ010000029.1:0-66608 GCA_963720135.1 uncultured Acidobacteriaceae bacterium | reverse complement strand
ATACATGGCCAATATAGGTGTCCTTCGACTCGCTGCGCTGGCTCAGCATGACAAACCCTGTCGTAGCCTACTGGCTACTGTTCTCAGAATTCCAGATGCACTCGCAACCCCGGCACTGTCAGGGGACCGCGGACCTGGTTATATCCCGGATTATTGATGTGCTGCAGGTCAAAAGCGAAGAACACGCCGCGCCAGATGTGGGCGGTGTAGAACGCTTCCTCGATGGTTTCGCGGCCGTACGTTAGTCCGCCATCGCCGAGAAGAAATCCCAAGCCACTGTCGGCCAGATAGAGCTGGTGCGCTTTCGAGATGCCGCTCGAGACGAATGCCACGCCGGCGCGGTCGAGACTGCGATGCCAGCGCGTCCCTTTTGCATATACCCCAAGCTCAACACCTTCGTTGTCTTCGGTGTAGGCGAAGGACTCATGCTGGCCCTCATTCCATCCCCAGCGACCGAAGGCCCAAATGTCGCTGGAAACCTCCTGCTGGAAATTGAATCCAAAACCATACTTGATAGTCCCCTGTTTGCGAGTAGCTGTGACATCGGGCGTGGGCGTGACATGATCTAGATACAACTGCACAGCCTGTTCGTAGTCTCCCATATTGGCGTGATTGACATAATTCAAGAGGCGAATGGTCGTATCTTTGTTTTCGAACAGCTTTGGGCGCAGCTCCAGTTCAATGTTCTCGGCGCGAGCGCGCGCCACGTCAGCATCCAGGTTGGGGCCGTTCGCAACTTTCGGCATCAAGACTTCCGCAAAGCGCAGGCCCCAGTTGCGGTCTTCATAGTCGAAAATTGCGCCGATGGTGTAGCCTCGGGTGTCGGCGGCATAGTCCCAAGCGCCGTTGTTGTCTATAACCCAATTCAGAAACTGGTAGTGGCTGTCGGTACCGCCAACATTGACGTCAAAGAAGTCGGCCAGCGAAAATTTTCCGAAGTGCATTTCCAACCGCCGCACCGGGACCTGGGTCGGAAGCGACAGCCAGTTCCGCTCCACTTCCATCTTTTCCTTCGACAACGGAACGATCTGCTCAAGCATCAGCCGCGCGATATAAGGTTGCGCGCCGAGCGAAGGATTGCGCACCACATCCAGATTGGTGAAACCCGCCAATCCCAAGGCCCCGCTGATACCGCCCCAACCTGCCTCCTCGACGTCGAGGTAAGCGACCGTGTTCGGCGTAAACTCGTATCCGGAGAAGAACGTCAGCACCCGCGAGGTCGCGTTCTCGGCCGTGTTCTTGAGGCTGTTCGGACCGCTATATTGCGCGTAAAAGTCGCCGTGTGCCTGAAAGACGAAGTTCGCCTGTCCCGAAAACCACCACTTCGAGGTTTGCGAGTGCTCGAAGAAAGTGGCCTTTGGATCGGGAGCAGGGGTTTGCGCGTCGACCGTCGGGGCATCCTGCGCGAACCCGGACATCACCAGGGCCGCCAGTGCCAGTCCAACCATCACTAGTCCGCGACGCAAGCCCTGGGTCTCCCCGGAAGCCTGAATTGGACGGACTGGAAGATCACTCGGCATGGCTGCCTATGTCCCGCAAATTGTAAGCGATTGAGCGCATTCAGCTTTTTGCGCGAACCACTGAAGTTTCACATCTCTCCATTACAGCCGTGTTACAAACTTCGCAGGCGCGATCCGCTCCTAGCGCCGGCCTTTCGTACGGCGTTTCAAGCGACCAACTTGAGCGTAATGGCCGCAAGAGATCGCCCGTCAGCATCCAGTGGAGATGTAGGATGGATTTGCATTCCTTGCAGGCGTGCTTCTTGAACATGGGTCCTCCCTTCGGACTTGGCAAGATGGGCAGGAGTGTCCGAGGAGGTCACTCTCGCGTACTTCACGGTTATGATCGCGTAAGGCGCACGAAAGCAGAGATGGTTTGCTGCCGGCGCCACTACTCGCGGCGATCGAAGATTTGCAGGCTACTTGGAGGTTCTTGTGGATTCATATTCCTCATGGTCGAAAACGATTGATTGTTGCCCAGTATTTTTTAGTTATATCATACTAGGGTAGGGTATTTACAAGAAAGAAGGAGCTTGCCTTGAAACAAGCTGACCACCAACGCGCGAAGCTGCTGAACCGGGTGAAGAGGATTAAAGGGCAGGTGGAGGCGGTCGAACGCGCCTTGTCGGACAATCAGGAGGAGTGTGCTGACACTCTGCAATTGCTGGCCGCCTGTCGCGGCGCCATCAACGGACTGATGGGTGAGGTACTGGAGGGCCACATTAAAGATCACATTGCCGGAGGGAAGCCCTCCCGCGAGGTCACGGATGACTTGATCGAGATTGTGCGAGCGTACCTGAAGTGATGGCCCGGGCTCACGACTACTTGCGGCCGGCAGACAGCTGTTTGACAGCCCGCAGAGCCGCTTCTAGAATCGGACTTGGGCTGGACGCAGTCACGTCCGGCCTTTCGTGTGAGCGCCGTAAAAATTTCTCGCGTTCACCACGCGGCAGGTTCTCTGCTTGCGTACTCCGCGGCCCCGGCGCGACGGGCCGCGTCTGACCGGTTTGGCGGTGTAGCTCAGGTGGTTAGAGCGACGGTCTCATAATCCGTAGGTCGCTGGTTCGAGTCCAGCCGCCGCCACCATATTCAAATCGTCACGGCGATCCGTACCTCCTTCATCGGTCCTGTGCCGCCGCTCTCATCACGGCGGAACCTTAGTCCTGCTCCGGAGTCTGCAGCCCCAGTGAGTCCGGTCCACCGCGAATTTGTGGAACCGCGAACTCAGCCGCCTCGTACCTTGGTGCAGCAGGAAGAGCATGGAGAAACTCAACTGGTTCGGGCAAGATCTTCGTTTTGCAGTCCGCGGCATAAAGAAGGACCGCGGATTCGCTCTGCTGGCAATCTTCGCGCTCGCGCTTGGTATCGGCGCAACCACCGTCATCTTCAGCGTCATTGAGAATGTCCTGATCGAACCATTCCCCTACAGAGACGCTGATCGGCTTGCGGTGATGCAGATCCACGACCTCACCAAGCCTACCGACTATGACAGTTCCTTTTATACGATGCCGCAGTTCCTCGATATCCGCGAACAGAATCACGTCTTCGGCGACGTAATGGGAGTTTCGCCACTAGACGTCTTGTACCAGGACAAGGAAGGCACACAGCAGTTCACCGGGGCGTCGGTGACCGCCAATGCATTCGAGTTCCTCGGAATGAAGCCATTGCTCGGCCGGAACATTGTGCCGGACGACGGAAAGCCCGGGGCGCCACCGGTGTTCTCCATAAGCTATCGGCTGTGGAAGAAGGAGTTCAATGCCGATCCTCGGCTCGTTGGAACTACGCTGGTATTGAATGGCGAGGCCCGCACCCTGATAAGCGTCATGCCGCCGCGATTCTTGTTGTGGAATGCCGACGTCTGGGTTCCCCTGGTGTTGAACCGCAGCGATCCTGCCAGTAATCAGACCTACCTCTGGACAATCGGCCGCTTGAAACCAGGAGTCAGCCTGCCGCAGGCAGTCTCGGATTTCGAGGTCATCGCCAAGAGGCTGGCGAAGCAGTATCCGGCGGAATATCCGACGAAATTTTCTGTGGTCGCGAAAACCCTGGCTGACAGTGTGGTCGGACACTTCCGGGGGACTCTGTACACGCTACTGGCCGCAGTAGCCATGCTGTTACTGATCGCTTGCAGTAATGTCGCGAACCTTCTGCTGGCGCGCGCCACCGCCCGGGAAAAGGAAATTGCAATTCGTGCGTCCATGGGAGCGTCACGCGGCAGGCTGGTTCGCCAACTGCTGGTGGAGAGCTTTGTGTTGGCGGCGGGCGGCTGCCTTCTCGGCTGCCTGTTTGCTTACGGCGGACTCAAAGGTGTTACGGCTGCGATGCCACCGGAAACGATTCCAGCGGAGGCGGTACTGAGGTTAAACATTCCGGCGATGTTGTTTGCGGTGGCCGTAACTTTCTTGACCACAATCCTGTGCGGACTGGCTCCGGCTATTCATGTCGTGCGTGGCGAGCTGCATGGACGGCTGAAAGACACCGGCAAAGGCGTCAACGCAAATTTCCGGCATGGAAGGTTTCGTTCCGGTCTGGTCGTCTCTGAGGTCGCGTTATCGATTGTGTTGCTGGTAGGCGCTGGCCTGATGATGCGCAGCCTGTTCGCATTACAACACGTCGAACTGGGATTAAACCCAGTCAATATTCTGGTGGCACGATTGCCGCTCCCCAAAGGCCGCTACGACGCCGCAGCGCAGAAGAAACTATTCTTCAGCCAGGTGCTGCAACGCGTGTCAGCGTTGCCGGGGGTGATCGCGGCGACGGAGACATCCTCGCTACCACCGTATGGCGGATCAGAAAGCGACGTCGTGATCCCCGGCAAGACCCACTCCGAGAAGTGGGACACGATGTACCAACTATGCAGTGAAGGCTACTTCAAGACCATGGGACGCCACCTGTTGCGCGGGCGGCTGCTGTCGGAGACCGACGTCGATTCCGCTCGACCTGTCGCTGTGGTCAACGAGACCCTGGCCCGTACTTACTTTGGCAAAGACGATCCTATCGGGCAAAAGATCAAATTCGAGGAGCTCGATCGTCTGCCGCAGTCTCCCAAAGACCAGTACTTTGAAATCATCGGCATTGTCGCCGATGCAAAGAATCGCGGGCTTCAGGAAGCGGTTGAACCCGAGGCATACATCCCTTACACCATCACCGGCGCGAAGGAGCGTGGAATCCTGATCAGGACGGCTGTCGAGCCGCTGTCCATGCTGATGAGTGTGCGCCGCGAGATCTGGTCGGTGGACCGCAACGTTGCTCTCACCTTCACGGGCACGCTCGAGGGTTACCTGCGACAGTTCTCGTATGCCGGACCGCAGTTCGGGCTGGTACTGCTCGGCATCTTCGCCACTGTTGGCCTGGTTCTGGTGGCCATCGGAGTCTTCAGCGTAATGGCCTACTCGGTGTCGCTGCAGACACATGAGATCGGCATTCGCATGGCCCTCGGCTCACCGGCTCGCAATGTTCTCAATATGGTGCTCGGCAAAGGACTGCGATTGATTGGGCTGGGGATCGTTCTGGGCGTGATCGCGAGCGTTGGACTAACTCGCCTTGTCGCCAGTCAGTTCTGGGGCGTCTCTCCCAACGATCCGCTGACGTTCTTTGGCGTGATTTTCGTGTTGATCGCTGTGGGCCTGGCAGCTTGCCTGGTGCCCGCGCGGCGGGCAACGCAGGTGAGTCCGCTGATTGCGCTGCGGTATGAGTGAGAGGGATGCTCAAAAGCAAGCCCCGCAGGGGGCGAAAGAGCTTAGCCCAGCGCGGAAGCGCTGGGTAAAGGGAAAAGTAAAAACGAGTCCCTTCAGGGGACGGCACAGGTCCCGAGCTAAGATCGTTGGCAGCGACTTACCCCTTCACAGTCACCATTACCATTTTTTTCCCCGCCCTTAACGTAAACTCTGTTCCCACCTTCACGGCAATGACCAATTCGGTCTTAAGTTCACCATCGACCTTCACTGCGTTCTGCTTCACTTTGCGCAGGCCGTCGGTGACCGACGTCGCAAGACCAGTACGCGCCAGCAGTTTATCGAGCTTTATCTGAACCTGGCCGTCCGTGGTTGACGCGTTCGGTGCAGCGACCTCGTCGAAGCGCACTGACATGACCGGCAAATCCTCGGGTGTCCCATCCTTCTGAAACATCCGCGACCAGTCTTGCGCTGCCTGTTCGGCTGCCTCGGGCGAGTGGAAGTCGGCGACGATGCGCTTGCCCAGTTCCTGCTTCAGCTTCATGGGATGCGCTTCGCCGCTTGCAACTTGCTGCTTCATATGTTCGATCTCGGCGATGCTCACATCGGTAACGAGCTCGTAATAACGCCACATCAGCTCGTCCGAAATCGACATTACCTTCCCGTACATCTCTATTGGCGCCTCGGTAATGCCGATGTAGTTGCCGTAGGACTTCGACATTTTCTGCACGCCGTCGGTCCCTTCGAGCAGCGGCGTGGTGAGCACAATCTGCGGCGGCTGTCCGTAATGACGTTGCAGCTCGCGGCCCATCAGCAGGTTGAACTTCTGATCGGTGCCGCCGAGTTCGACATCGGCCTCCAGCGCCACTGAGTCGTAGCCCTGCGCAATGGGATACAGCAGTTCGTGCATGGCGATAGGCTTTTCCTCCTCAAAGCGCTTGCGGAAGTCTTCGCGCTCCAGCATTTGAGAGACGGTGAACTTGCCGGCCAGCCGGATGAAGCCTTCGAACCCAAGCTTGCCCAGCCACTCGCTGTTGAAGCGCACCTCGCTCTCGTCGCGGTCAAGGATCTTGAAGACCTGCGCCTTGTAGGTCTCAGCGTTCTGGTCGATCTGCTCGCGCGTAAGCGGCGGCCGCGTGGCCGAGCGGCCCGTGGGATCGCCGATTAGCCCGGTGAAGTCTCCGATGAGGAAGATAACGGTGTGGCCCATGTCCTGAAAGTGCTTCAGCTTGCGCATGAGCACGGTGTGGCCCAAATGCAAATCGGGCGCAGTGGGATCGAAGCCCGCTTTCACCCGCATGGGCCTGCCGGTGGCGAGAGACTTTTCGAGCCGCTCGCGAAGGTCGCTCTCGCGGATAATCTCCGCCGCGCCCTTGCGCAAGTAGGCGAGTTGCTCGTCAACCGGAGGAAATGGGGGCATAAGAAGTGATTATAGGAGTTTCGCAGCAGTTTCAAGTTTCCAGTTTCGAGTTTCGAGTTTCCAGTCGTCGAAGGTGCTTCTTGCAGCTGTTGCCTAGACGCGACGCCGAGTTATCCTCTTTTCCGACTCGAAACTTGAAACTCGAGACTGGAAACGGTTTCACGACTTGAAACTTGCAACCAGAAACTTGAAACTGTTTGCATGTTTGCCCGCAAGATCCGTGTCGAGTACGAAGAAGCCGGCCAGCGGAGCCCGTGTCCTCTGAAGTGGCTGGACAGCTTCAGCATGCGCAACTTCACCAACGATCAAGTGTTCGACGATACGATTCCCGCTGGCGACGGCGAAATGGAGATCGGTGCGCGCGTCCCTCTGGAGCGCCTGCGAGCCGCGATGGAGGACTGGTTCCGGCGCAAGAGCTACCTTCCTAAAGGCGCGACTTTGGTAGTGGAAGAGAAGTGAGGCACTAGCCAGTCATTGGCCGACAGTAGGCAAGCAGCCGTTAATGACTGTCCCTACTGCCAACTGAGAACTGACAACTGGCTACTGACAACTGAACACCATGGGAACCCGCATATTCTTTTTCGTGGTTGCTCTCGGCCTCGTGGTGACCGGAGTGTGGGCCTATCATCATGACGAACAGCTGCGTCACAACGTCATGCAGGTCGATCTGGGTGATCCCAACGAATTGGTGCGCGAACTGCTCGGCGATCCCAGCAGTGAAGGGCCGTGCGGCTCTCTTACGGCGGTACCCACCAACTGCACGGATGAGTATGTTTACAGGTACTACTACTCAATCTTCAACCCGCAATATGAAGTCGTGTGGTTCGACCACGCCGGGAAGGTCCTGGGTGAGCAGCATGTGCAGAGGCCGTGAACATCAGCGTAGCTAGTCTGCCGTAATGACAGCGAACTGGAGCTTACGACGGAATGTGACAGATCGCACCGCATCCATGGTGCGGATGTCACGATGAAGGCATCTCAATTGGGTCGGAGTTTGTCATGATTCCCAGGCGTTTCAGCTGGCTCATATCGTTGCTGCTATTTACCTGCGTGCTCACGCGGGCACCGCTGCTACGGGCGCAAGGGACTGCCGCGCAGCCGGCGCCCCAGCGCAAGACGAGCACGCCCTATACCGGCGATCTTTCCATCTTCGATTCACCGGGACGTGGCGAGAGGCTTCATATCGATCGCGTGATGGACATTCTTTCCATCACGCCAGGAAAAACGGTCGCCGATATCGGGGCCGGCTCAGGATGGTTCACGGTGCGAGCGGCGAAACGGGTAACCGAAACCGGGACCGTGTATGCAGTTGATATTAATCCCGAGGCAGTCCGTCATGTCGCCGATCGCGCTCAGCAGGAACATCTCGCGCAATGTGAAGACGGTGCTGAGCAAACCTGACAATCCGGAACTACCTGCCGACTCGATCGATGCCGTGCTCTTGCTGAAGACCTATCATGAGGTTGCGAATCCGATTGTATTATTGCGCAATTTGCGAACCTCGCTCAGACCCAACGCGCGCGTGGGAGTCATCGATCGCAACGGAAACGGCGAAGACCACGGCGTGCAAAAAGAAGTGGTGATTCGTGAGGCACAGAAGGCGGGCTATGGTTTGCTCGAAGAGTACGACGACCTCGTGAAAGCCGACAAGATGGATTACTTCCTGGTATTTACGGCCAAGTAGCTCCTCGGAAAATTATCAAGGTCGCCGACTGCCGTGACATCCACACAAGAAACCCAGCCTTGGAACTCAGAGGCAAGGTGACCCCCTCCCCCCTTCTTTAAGGTATTTATTTTGAATACTTTGCCCCTAAAGTATTCCAAACATTGGAGTTTGTTAGAACGCCTAAGTCTTTATTTATTAGTATCTTGCGAAATATACGCCAAAGTATTCATTCCATTGCATTTATCACATAGACTTAAGTCGTTATGTATGAATACTTTGCGCAATTCCTCTCAAAGTATTGATTTCATTTGATTTGTTTGCAACATATTCCAAGTAAAGGAGTTATTGTACGTCTAGGCTTCCAGGCACGATCCTAGATTCTGAAGGTTTTCAAAGATCGACTGCCGGAACCGCGCAGCGAGCGGCGTTCCCGGCACCGGAGTCTGGCTCCAGCCCGCTCAGTCTAACTTTCGCAAGGTATTCCGGCCGAGAAGAAAACGCGCGTCACAAAACCAAGGTAACCACAATTCCCGAAAAGTAATATCCCCTTGACTCAAACGGAGGAGGGCGCAGAATCCTCGTGTCGGAGTATTCCCGACGATGCGGAGGTGTGCGCGGTGCGGTCGAATAAGCCTATCCGTCCAATCACAGAAGAAAATCCTGTCGAGATGCTCCGCTGGTATTACCAATATGCGCGCTGGGCTCTGGCAACTATCACATCCGTGGCAGAGAGGACAGATGCTCCAACAAGCGAATCCGGCAATGACGACCCGCAGAAATACGCTGCGCCGTCTGTCTGGCAAAAGATAGGTGTTTTGTGGGGAAGTACGCCGTTGTGGGCGGCCATTGGCATGATAGCTGCCTCTCTGCTGGCGCATATCTCCCAAGCCATCACGTTTGCGCTCGTGTGGCTTGTTGTATTTGCTGAAGTCATCAGGGTTGGATTCTTTAGGCGGCGGCTGACTAAAATAATCGGTAATTGCGCGATTGCGCTGCTTTTGGGCTACGTTTGTCTCCTATTTTGGAAACACTCGCCACCCTCCAAAGAATACCCCACCCTAGACCAACAACTAGATGCCTTTAGTCGAAAATTTCCGTGGCTTGCTAAGGGTCCGCCCGCAGTGCAATCTACTCCTGCTGCCACACCTGCGCCAGCTATAGCTGATAGGGATTTACCGCCAAGCGCTGAGATTGCACCGTACCTTTTTTTTAAATCAATACCCGCCCCAGTAATCTCAGCGGACGATAAGCCGCGCGTGTCTTACGTGTATAGGCTGGGTTGTATTCTCAAGGTTATTAATCCTTCGTCCACAGCAATACACGTGAGAAAACTGGAGCTGTGGGGGGAAATCCCAGGAGATTACCAAGACTATCTAAGGGCATTCGGATCTGTAGTAGGTCATCGCTACGATTATCTATATCCCGAGTTTCGTGAGCGGGAGCCGTTCTATCGTATATTATGGACGGCTTATCCTATTGGAGAAGATAAGGTAGATGGAAAAGATGAACAGTACTTAAGATTCGAATTCTTAAAGGATGACTCACTGTCCTCACATATATTAGCTGGCGATATCAGGCAGTATTTTGGATTTCATAGGGGGAATGTAGAGCCCCAGACTCCTATAGCAGCCCCATCGGTATGGGATATTATTGTGTTTTCTATTCCCAATAATGGGGAAAACCTTTGGCAGGGGGCCCATCTTAAACGCTACTTTAGCACAGGAGAGCTCAAGTTTAGGGTGTGGCTAAATACGTCTGCAGATCACCCACTCGTAATCCCTCCAAAGAACGTGCGTCAAATACTGGAGACGGCAGTATATTTCTTGGACACGTCAAGTAATCAGGAAGTATTCTTTGGAACAGTCGATCCAGCTAGCAAAGCTGAACGTGGCTCTAAGCTGCCGTAAGGGTACGATACTCTACGTGCGCGGCTTCTAGCATCTTTAGAAGCGTATCACGGAAGAGATAACGGTTCTTGCGGTTGTCGAAACGGAAGGACATTTCGTCCAGATAGGCTTGCAGATGCTTCGCGCTGATCTTATGCCACGTACCGATGATGCCACGTTTAAGAAGGCTAAATGCGCTCTCGACGGTATTGGTATAGATGTCACCGAGGACATAGGAGCCTTCGCTGTGGTTGATAGTTTTGTGCCGATCTTCGAGGTTGTTATCCCCGGCGGCTTTGCAGTAGGCCGCGAAGTCATCGGTCATCACCATCTCAACATCTTCGCTGATGTTCTCCTTGATGTACCGTGCCAGCGTGCCGGACTTGCAGTCCTCAGCGTGAAAGAAGCGCAGAGCACCGCGCTTCCTGATACCAACGACAACTTCTTTTTTGGTTCCGCGTCCTCCCTTACCGCCGTGCTCGACGCCGCCCACATAGGTTTCATCCATCTCGACAACACCGCCGAGCTTGGGAGCGTTGCTGGCAGCGGCCATTGCAGCACGAATGCGATGGCACAAGTACCAAGCGGTTTTATAGCTCTTCTTTCCGAGCATCCGATAGACCTGACTGGCCGAAATCCCTTTCTTGGATTCGGTCATCAGGTAGGTAACGAAAAACCACTTGAGTCAGCGGCAGGTGGGAGTCATGGAACACGGTTCCCACGGTCACGGAAAACTGGTAATGGCATGAATTGCAGTCAAATACCTTGCGGTCTCTCACTGGAGTTACCTTATCGTGGCCGCAGCGCAAGCACTTTACACCCTTCGGCCACCGGAGATACGTCAAAGCCTCGCGGCACTTGTCATCAGTTCCGAACTGCTCAACCAGCGTCATCAGATCAACGGGAGCGGAGGTCATAGCGTCACCATGACAAGGAAGATTAAGAAGCACCCAATCGAGATGACCAGCGACGAACTGGCGGCGCATGTGTTCCATCCGAAAGTCTTGAAGGCCGCCAGGAAGCATATCGAGCGGCTAAACGCGCCGAAATCGCCGGCAAAATCAACCCGAAAGCATGCCAAATCAATCATCTAGCACAATGTAGCTGGGATAGCTATTTGAGTCAAGTAGATGATACTTCAGAAAAGTGGCCATTCCCGAAAAATCGGCAGTAACAGAGCCTACGCCGGTCACGCTGAGATGCCGGCGTTCTATCTAGACCCAGAACAAAGGAATTAGACCGAGCCCCGCAAGCGCCGCTAGAAGGCAGAGGCTTTGTATGCCGGTCTTACGGTCGGCAAAAGCGTACGCGTATATTCCTTTGACGAAATTATTGCTCGCTGCGGCAATCGTCACTGCTTCTGCCCCGATCTTCAAAGGGGTGCTGGCGCCCGCCGTCTGGGTGATGCCCAAGATAAATGGATCTACGTCGGTAACTCCCATGATGGCCGCCAAGGTGTTTATTCCGGCCCTGCCCAGATAGGCCATCGCTAGCTGGGTACAGGTAATCATTGCCAGAAAAAGAAAAGCAAACAAAAAGGCTGCCCGCAATTCAAGGGGATTCTTCGCCACAAATTCCCGGTTCACCTGGGAAGCACTGCTGTCGGGCCTGCGCGACCAGATCCATCCAAAGGCGATCGCCAAACCAGCCAACCCTAAGAAGGCGGGCATCAGCGCCACCATCAGTTTGGCGTTGAATAATGCCAGGAGGGCGACCAAACGAAGGTACATGACGCCCGATGCCATCAAGATGCCGCCGGAGAACAAATGCGGATGTTCCTCATGCGCGGCCCTGCGGGACATCACCACGGTCGTAACCGTTGACGAGTAGGCCCCTCCCAGCAGGGCGGCAAGCAGAATTCCACCCCGCCCTTTGGTCATCTTCTGCAGGACGTAGCTACCGTATGAGATTGCGCTCACCGCGACGACTACCAGCCACGTTTTGAAGGGATTGATGTGGAAGGAAGTGAATTGGCGATTGGGCAGAATGGGCAAAATAACCGCTGACAAGAGCAGGAACTTGGCAAAAGTGAGAATCTCTTCTGCTGGAATGCGGACGGCGAGTTCCTCGAGCACGACCTTGAGATCCAGCAGCAGCAAACTGGCCACGCTTAATGCCGTGGCAATCCAAAAGTGACCGTAATAGACAAGTGCGCCGACCAGGTAAGTTGTTAGGCCGGACATTTCCGAGGTCACGCCGGAAGCTGCGGAAGCGGAAAGCTTATGCCAATACGAAAGCAGGAGGAATCCAGCGACTACCAGGAATCCGAGTGTTACCGGAACCAGCTGGGTCCCGGAAAGCAATGCCATCGAATACCCGATCAGCCCTATGAGCGGGAATGTGCGCACTCCCCCAAAGCTGTAATGTCCAGCTGCGGCTTTATGCTCCTCACGCTCCAGTCCAACCAGGAAAGACAAGAAGAGAACCAGGAGGATCTGCACAGCCTCAGGCGGCAAAGACCGATAGAGTTCCACTATGGAAGCGTCTCCAAACGGCTATTAAATGCGCGGCGAGATGCGTTGTAAAGGGAGACACAAGGCCCACCCTGAATGCAGGAATGCAAGAGAGTCGGAAGCGAAATTTTCCCACAGTCAAAAATTGCGAATCGGGCGCGGCAGCTCCTATCGCGCGAAGAATCAGTGGTCAAGCGACGGTGTGTAATGGGGGTGCGCTGGCAAATGGCGCCATCACGTGGCCAAGAAACTGCATCATACCTACCTGCTCCGTGACTAGGCTCTTGCTGACCAGCCTACTGTTCACCGAGCTGCGCGCCCAAGCCAAAAGGAGAATCAAAATGACACGCAATAAGAAACTGATGGTTGTGAGCCTGACGGCCCTTTTCGTGTTGGTCCTGTCGCTGCCCGTAATGGCGCAGGACAACACGCAATCCACAACAACCACGACCCAGAGTATGCCGTCCACGCAGACGCAGAGCACCACGACCACGACTACGCCAGATCAGCCCGCTACCCAGAGCCAGACAACACAAACAACGCATACGACTACGAAGTCTAAGCATCACCATCAGAAGGTAAACCAGCAGACCGACACGACCACCACCACGACTACGCCACCGACGCAGAAGCAGACGGAGACAACAACCACGACGACGGACCAGCCTCAAAGCCAGTCTCAGACGACGACCACCACTACGTCTCCGCCGCAGCTGTAAATTGGAGATAGCGGGTCGTAAGAGATGTGGTCCGGCATGGCATGTCAGGTCATCAATCATTGCGAGGACCTGACATTCCGGCCATCGGCAAATCCAGGCAGGAGCAGATGCTGCCCGGCGATACGCCAGACTAAACACGATTCGATTTTGGGGCCAACGATGTGGCCCAAGCTTGAAGGAGGAAATTAGTGAGCACTAGAACTGAGAAATGGATGAGGGGAATCAATATGTGCGCAGAGACTCTGGCGATGGCAAGCCAGCTCGTCAACAGCGCCCGCCAGCGAGCCAAGTCCGGTTCACCAAGGCGCAGCTGGCAAACAATCGATTGGCGTTCTTCTGCAGTCCTCGGTAGCGTACCTTCACGAAGCCAAACTTCAGTTTGAGAATTTGGAACACATGCTCCACTTTGGAGCGCACGCTCGACTTGGTCCGGTTCTTGGCCCGCTCCACTTCGTCGATGCGGTCTTTATAGCGATACCGGCGATGGGTGCAGTCCCGGGCCCGCGGCGCTGCTTCATGGATGGCGTCGGTCTGCCCGACATAGCCCTGATCGCCCCACACCCGCGTCTCCTCTCCGTGCAGCAACTCCGGCAGCACCTTGGCATCGGCCACATTGGCCGCCGTCACTACGGCCGAGTGGATGATCTTGGTCTTGCTGTCTACGCCTACATGCGCCTTCATCCCGAAATACCACTGCTTCCCCTTCTTCGTCTGATGCATCTCCGGATCGCGCTTCTCCTCGCGGTTCTTGGTCGAGCTGAGCCATGAAGATGGCCGCCAGCGCATTGCCCATGACTTCCGCAACGACGCGGCGTCCCGGGCCGAAAGCCTCGGCAAAAGTGCTGCGAAGCAACTGCGTACCAGAACAGCACCCAGTACGAGAGCTATTCAACTCTTAGCCGGAATAGGAGTAGGGCTCGCCGCCGGGATTATATTTGCGCCCTCGACCGGTAAGGAAATAAGAGAAAGAATAGTCACGAAAGCGAACCAACTCGTGAATAGAGGGCCGGAAGTTTCCCGCTCGTATTAGAAGGCCACGGTAGAAAGCCACGTCCGTTAGCCGAGCTGCGCCTGGGAAGTATTACGCCTATCGATGCCCAGATATTGAACCGTACTAGGGCCCAAAACGGATCAGGAATCGCCGAGTTGCAGTATTGAGGGGCCATTCACGATTCCTTTCCCTCTGCGAAGTCGTCTAAGAAGCAGAGGTTCCTATGAAGCGATTTTCTCTCTTGGCAATCAGCTTGATTGTCTTGGCGGCGATATCCGCCTCGGCTATGCCCAGTCCGACCACCGATAAGGCGCCGGCATTTCCAGGCATTCTGGCGAATGCGCGCTATGTCTACGTTGCGTCCTATGACGGAGATCAGTTCGACCCGAATCTGCTTCCCGAAGATCGGGCAGCGATCAACGCCGTGCAGAACGCCATTCAGGAGTGGGGTAAGTTAGTAATCGTATACCGCCCCTCCGAAGCCGACATCATCATCCGCGTGACCAGCCGGCCTTCAGAAGATTTGATGGCTGTGTACGATGCTGGGCCGAGTGGCCAATACCTGTGGCGCGTTATGGGACGCGATGGTCTCCAGTCCGGAGAGACCCCGCTAGTCGCGCAATTTGAGAAGGGATTCGAAAGCGTTCAGCACAAGTAAGCTTGCACGCGGTGGCTGAGACGGTTTGCAGAGCCCGAAGCAAAGACGAAGCGGGCGGACCATGCTGATTGCAGATCGATCAAACCGAAGCGACCGCAATTTTCGCTGGACGCCCGCCGCGAGGCGGTTCCTCCCAAAAGTGAGCGGAAAGGGCTGTGTGTTTCCGGGACGGTGAACTAACTACGTGCCTCGACGCGTGTCCTCAGTCGTGGGAACACGCAACGACATCCCTTGCTAGTATTGGTGCGAAAGGGGGGACTCGAACCCCCACGGGTTTCCCCGCCAGATCCTAAGTCTGGTGCGTCTGCCAATTCCGCCACTCTCGCAGGTGAACCAGCCATCACAAGTCTAGAGAAAACGCAAACCGGTTGCAATGCCACGCATCGGTATCGGGATGACAGAATGAAGACCTATCGGCGCATCTAAAGGTGCGCGCCCCTTCTAATCACCAGGTTGACGGCAAGGCATCGTCGAGTTCTGTGGTAAGCGCCCACTCGGTCGCCCTTTGCTGCTCGCGCGTGAGTTTCACACCGCCGCACGTCAGATAGAAAGCGTCATGCGCGGTTGCGCCCTCAGTGTCGATCAGCGCCACCTCAATACTGCACTTCTGATGTGCGAGGATGGAACTGATGGTATGCAGCAGTCCGGGGCGGTCCTGGGTGACGACTTCCAACAACGTGCTGGCGGGAGAACATTCATCGTCGAAACGCAAACGCGTCTCGACCTTGAGTTTGGCCGGCTTGGTGTCGGATTTGAGGCGCGATTCCAGCAAACGCTCAAGCGGCGCTTCGCCGATCAGGATTTCGACGACCGACTTCTTGAAGCGCTCGCGCTCCGGGGGATTGAGCTCCAAGGTGTGAAAGCGATCTTTGAAATAGAAGCTGTCAACGATGACGCCGGCGCGATTGGAGAAGGCGCTCGCCTTGGTGATGTCCATGCCCCATCCGTACAGAATGCCGGCCAGGGTCGAAAACAGACCGACGCGGTCGAGCGTCACGATGGTGAGTTCGTGCTGACCGGCAATGCGGCGCACGGCGAGTTGCACCGGTTCGCCGCGAAGCTGCTTTGCCATCTCAAAGTGCAGAAGCACCTGCTCGGGTGAGTGCGACATCAGGTAGCGCTGCGGCAGGCCGTCGAGAAATTTCAACAGTTGCGAACGGCGCTTGGGCAACAGTGCGGCGATGCGTTCGACTTGCGCGCTGCACTCCTCGGCATGAAATCGTTCGCTGTCGGCGCTGCGAGTGAAGTAGTTGGCCGTACCGGTATAGAGTCGCCAAAGATTTTCGGCCTTCCACGGAGTGAGCGCTTCCGGATTGACGGACTTGATATCGGCGAGGGTGAGCAGCGTCAGCATCTTCAGCCGCTCCGGCGTGCCCACCTTGTGAGCCAGTTCGCGCGCGGTCTGCGGATCGAAAATGTCACGGCGGCGCAGCGTGGACGACATCTCCAGGTGGGTTGCGATCAGCAGGCCAACGGTCTGGTCGTCCTCTTCCTGCAGACCCATGCGTTCTACCACGGCGGCAGCAAGTTGCAGGCTGTTGTGAACATGGTTGGTGCCCTCCATTCCCTTCCCGGTATCGTGCAACAACGCCGCCAGAAACAGCAGTTCGGGACGCTCCAGCTCCGCCAGCAGAGCCGCGAAAGGCTGCAGCCACTCCACCTCATTGGTCGCCAGTCGATGCAGCTCTTCAATCGCGAGAATGCTATGTTCATCGACCGTGTAGCGATGGTAGAGGTCGCGGAGCACCAGCGAATCAATCGCCTCGAATTCTGGAATCGCAAGCGTTAGCAATCCCAGCGAGTGCATGGCCCGTAGAGCATCGGCAGCGTGCGGCAACGCGAGTATCTCGCGCAGATGTTCCCACAGTCGGGCATCCTGCGGCATGGCATCGGCCAATCCACGGCGCGCATTGTCCAACCGGCGCTCAGTCTCAACACTGAGCGCGACGCCGTGACGGGCGACAAACGTAAACAGCCGCAAAATTACAAAGGGATCGCGAGCGCCGGCGGTTTGCTGCAGATAGACACGGCCATCCACCACCGAAAACTCCTCGTTGGAGGAACGGGAGCGCCAATGCTGAAACGAGCGGTACAGCGAAGAGCGCTTTCTGGGAAGCTCGTCCAGCATCTGCTTCGCGTGCCGATGAATCGTACGCGCGTGTCGGAAATACAGGCGCATCCACTCAGCCGACGGAACCGGACCCGCCTTGGTTGCGATTCCCCGCTTGGCCAATTCGTCTTGCGCCTCCCAGGAGACGACGTTCTCGTCGCGATTGGCCCGGTAATGCAGGTAACAGCGAGTGGAGGTGAGGAACTCCATCGCGTCGACAACAGTGTCGGTTTCCCAGCCTGAATGCGAATTGACCGCTCCCGGCCACTTACGTTCAGACGCAAGCGCCATGATCAGTGCCAGCCATCGTGATACATGCAGATCGCGCATTCCGCCGGGACCATCTTTTAGGTTGGGCTCCAGATGGAAGATGGTATCGCCGAAGCGCAAGTGCCGAGTACCAGTTACTTCAGCCAGACGTTGGGTGAGGACATCCGACTCGCGTGCCACAAGTTGTGGCAGGCTCTTTTCATGCAGCCGTTCAAACAGCCTGGCATCTCCCGCCAGAAAGCGGCAGTCGAGCAGCGAGACGGTGAACTCGACATTGTCATGGTCGAAGTTCGCACACTCTTCGATCGTCCGCGTCACCGGACTGACCCGCAGACCGGCGTCCCACATCTCCTGACACATGCTGCGTACCGGGTCTTTGATCTGGCCGCGCACCGCGTCGTTCTCCGCCAGGAACAGAAGATCGATGTCGGAATGAGGAAAGAGTGCACCGCGGCCGAAGCCACCCAGTGCGGCCAGCGCGAAGCTCTCGCGGACGGTTGGCGAGACATGCTGCTCCCAAAGCTGCAGCGCCAGCTTGTTCACAAACTGCGTGCGATCTCTCAGCGAGACTTGCCCTGAGCCGGTCGCTTCGAACTCTCGCCGCAGACGCTCGAACTCTTGCCGGTACAACGCGCGATGGCCGTGTTCGAGCGTAGGGGTAGACATGCTTCTTACCCGCCTCCCGGAAACATCCAGTCGCCTGTGTCGCTCATAATGCAGACTCGCCGCGCTCTTCGTTGCGTATGCGGATCGCTTCGTCGACCCGTGAGACAAAAATTTTGCCGTCGCCAATCTTCCCGGTGCGCGCGGCATTGGTGATCGCTGCAATCGCCTGGTCCACCAGGCGGTCGGGCATCACAGTCTCAATCTTTACCTTGGGGAGAAGATCGACCGTGTACTCGCGGCCGCGATAGAACTCGGTATGCCCCTTCTGTCGTCCGTGCCCGCGGACCTCGGTTACAGTCATGCCCTCCACTCCAATCTCCAGGAGAGCATCTTTGACGGCCTCGAACTTCGAAGGTTGAACCACTGCTTCCAGTTTGGTCATAAATGATCTGTAACCGCGATGCCTTGATATACGCCGGTTTCTGAAGCCTTGTCGCCCCATTCGGGGCTGATTCTTGCCCGCTTCACTCCACTGCCGCAAACCGAGCCGAAGTCGCGACACAGTCTCTAGAGGGCCGGCCCCTACCCACACTACGGCAGAGAAACCTCCCAGTAATAGCCTTCTTCGCCGTGCTGCGTGACATCAAGGCCTTGCTCCTCCTGTTCAGCCGAGACGCGCACTCCCAGGACGAAATCAACAACTTTAAGAATGACGTACGTGCCCACGACCGCCAGCACTATAGCCATGCCAATGCCTACGGCCTGATTCAACATCTGGCGATAGTTGCCGTCAATCACTCCGACAGCCAGGGCATTACCCGGTCCATCTTTGAATATCGGGTTGACCAGCCTCGTGGCAAAAACTCCAGTCAGCAGTGCACCAATGGTTCCGCCCACCCCATGCACGCCAAAGGCATCCAGCGAATCGTCATAGCCAAGCCAGGCCTTCACTCTTGCAACCATCATGTAGCAAGACACCCCTGCGATCAATCCAATCAGCAGGGCTGGCATCGGCCCAACGAATCCCGCTGCCGGCGTAATGGCCACTAGTCCAGCAACACAGCCGGAGATCGCTCCCAACGCGCTGGGTTTGCCGTTGCGGATCCACTCCGCGCCTGCCCATCCGATGGCGGCCGATGCGGCCGCGAAGTGCGTGGCTACAAATGCGCTGGTCGCCAGGCTTCCGGCGCTGAGCGCGCTGCCCGCGTTGAAGCCGAACCAGCCCACCCACAGCAAACAGGCCCCGATGAAACTGAGCACTACGCTATGAGGGGGCATGGGTTCCTTGGGATAGCCAAGCCGGCGACCGAGGTACGTCGCACAAATCAGGGCCGACACTCCCGAGGTGATGTGCACCACGGTGCCGCCGGCAAAGTCGAGAGTGGGAAAGCGTCCGCCGAGGCTGGCGTTCAGCAGGCCACCCTTGCCCCACACCATGTGCGCCATGGGCGCATAAACGAACAGCGACCACAGCACCATGAACAACAGCATCGCACTGAACTTCATGCGTTCAGCAAAAGCCCCGCTGATGAGCGCCGGGGTGATAATGGCGAACATCAACTGGTAAATCATGAAGGTCTGTTGCGGGATGGTCGCGGCATAGTCAGCGTCTGGTTGCGCGCCCACGCCATGTAGAAACGCGTGACTTAAGCCGCCGAGAAAGCTGTTGCCGGAGGCGAAACACAGACTGTAAGCAACGATTCCCCACAGCACGGTAATGACCGCCATCATGGCGAAGCTCTGCATCATGGTGGCCAGCACATTTTTCTTGCGCACCAGGCCGCCATAGAAGAGTGCCAAGGCCAGGGCCGGTCATCATCAGGACCAGGGCGGTGCTTACCAGCATCCACGCGTTATCGGCAGACCCTTTGGCATCGGCAATCTGCTGCTGCAATTGCGCGATGCGGTCCCCCTGTCCAACCGCGTCGTTTGCACCTGGAGTCGCAACCGGCGTTGACTGCGCCACCAGACTGCCCGCCATCACTATCAATAGAACGAACGGTAGCAACTTCCGAACCAACTGCATCCATGACTCCTGTTACGAAGCTGACATCGAGTACGATGAACCGCCTGCATCTGTGTCGGAAGCTCGATCACAGTTCAGGCCAGAAAAGCTTAGGAATGAGGAAGGTATGCCGGCGCTTGGCCGGTAGTTCCCTTCACTTTTGCTCGTGTAGATGTTGATACGCGGTTTCGCCGTGGATGAGAAATTCAAACTATTTATGGCGGCTATCAGTTCCGCTTATTCCCGGTCTGGAACGCGTCGGCGTCACCTGATCCGTCCCGAAATTCCCACACTTCACACATGTGGTGCCGGATTTGGCCTCGGTCTTGGCGCCGCAATAGCGCCAGCACTCGCAGGATTTCCAGTTGGGTCGGCGAAAACGGAACGTAGGAGTATTGGGCGTGTCGATTCGACGTCTCTATCATCTGAGATTCCAGTTTCTCGAATACATGCTCTGGCGAGATGTCATGCGAACTGCGCACCAACCAGATATGCCGAATGTTGCCTGCATTCAGTTCGGCGCGTGCGGCTGCCACTGATTCATGAGACGTCAGCCATCGAATGCGAAAATTCTTAGGCAGATAGTACTCGAGTGCGCTGCCGTCGAAGCTCAGCTCGTCGATCCAGACGACGGTGTCCTCGCTGCTGGAATGTAATGCGATTTGCGCGGCGATACGCTGATTCGGCACAAGATAGCCCGCATTCACGAGGTCCCTCGCCCCGAAATAAGACCATATCCCCACTAAATTCACGGTCAAGAGGATCGCTCCCAGTGCTGTGCCGCTGCGGCCCTTTGTCGTTACTCCGGCCGCCATGGCCACAAGAAACAGAGGCAGCAGGAACAGCAATCGGGCCGGCATAGCGGGATACGCGACCCATCGTGTAGCGCCAAGGAAGGCGACGGCTGCGGCGAAAAGTGCAGGCCAGAACCAATCGCGCCGCAATCTTGCGCCTGAGATACATAGCCACAGGCAGGGCAGCGCCAGAACAATCGCAACCGGCAGCAGCCAGAGTGGGATCGCTTCGCCGAAGGTGAACGAATAGAACCAGTAGCCGAGCTTAACCGCCTGCTCCGTCCAGAGGTTGCCGGTCAGCGAGTAAACCTGGCTGTGCCGCCACTGGCCGAGCGCCCCGCCGAGCGTCACCAGCCACGGAAGGTAGAGAGCGGCTACCAGCACATTGGCCAAAAGCCACGTCTTCCAGATCGAACGTCCACGGCGCAGCCGCATCGCCAGCAACAGGTTCGCTCCCGCCCAGACTGCGATACCCGGCAGGTAGTGGGTGTAGAGCAACGCCACGAGAGTAGCTACGAACGCTGTAAGATTTTTCCATCCGGAAGCATCCTCTGCCACACGCAGCAGGTACCAGAGCGCCACCGCGGTGAAGAACACTTGCATGCTGTAAGACCTCGCCATGCGGCTATACAGCAGCAGACAAGGTGAGAACGTCCACAGCAGGAGAAACCAGTTGCGCAGGTCTTGCGGAGCATTGCGAAGCCAGCGCCGGTCGATGAAGATCGTCGTCAATATGGCAAAGAGCACAGAGAGTGTCCGCAGCCGCAGCAGCGGATCGGAGCCGATCGGGAGACGGTTCCACCAATGCGCCAGCAGGAAATAGAGCGGAGGATGAATATCCGCGCGCACAATCTGGATGATTCGCGCTGGAGTCTGGGCGACCGTCTCTACCGTGAAGGCCTCATCACCCCACATCGGCAGAAGGTTTAGTTTGGTGCCATACAATACGCACTGCAGGATGACCAACGCCAGCAACGTGCGCACCCGGTATCTCCCTGCGGCGTTGGCATTCGAAGAAAGCCGGAGGTCATCCGGGCTGCTTTTCGAAGCAAGGCGTGTTCCCATCAAGTGCGGAAATCTCCTCGTTATTCGTAACGATACGCTGGTCGACGTGCAGGTTTGGCCGTCGGCCTTGCTCAGGGTATTCCTCAACGAAGCAGTGACATCCGAATAGCAATCGCGGTATCTTAACTGAACATGTCACCACGCAAGGTTGTCCAGAGCACCGATGCCCCCGACTTGCCTACCATCAAGGACTACTTCAGCACGATGGCTGAAGGACAGGCGGCAGACATTCGCAGGTTGAAGCAAGCCGCTGCCGAAAAAACCTCTGGACAGTCGGAGAAACAGTCGCGCGAGGAAGCGGCACCGGATCCTTGGCTTTTGCACCCCATACGCCGTACCCCGCGCTCATCAGCAAAACCAATTGGAAAGAGGACCGCCCGGTCCGCCTCGAAGAAATCTCCCACAAAGTTGGCGAAAAAGGCTTCCAAGAAGGCATCGAAAAGAACGCGGCGGTAACCTGGCGGCAGCCGTTCACGCGCCCTCCCAAGATTAGCGCGGGCCGGTCTGTTGGTTGACTGGAGCGAAAGCGCTAGCATCCTGAATAAATCTCGGCAGGATGATGCCACAGAAACCGTCGCAGCATTTAGACGAACGGGTGGAAAACGCCGGCTCCAATAAATGGGAGAGGCTGTTCTACAAATATCTAATAACCAGTATGTTCAGCTTGCAGTTTCCTGCCGCACCCGCCGTATCCGATTGCTAAGAAAGACCCTCTTCCAATTTCTGATCCCGCAGAATTCATGGCAACCGCGTTGCCTACACAAACCGCAGACGCTGTGTGCTCGTGGGGCTCTCCGGACCGTATCCAAAAGCTGCTCTCCCTGCCTGCCTTTTGTGATGGTCTGCCCTCAGACGACTGAATCCAGCACCCGGCTGAAACGCGAAAGGAGGAGAGCATCAGATTGTCGCAACGGCGCCGCGAGCAGGCGATCCGGGCGTAGAAGTACTTTTGTGTCTTAAACCGAGAACAAAATCCCAACCTTACTAACCCGTACACGCAGTCTCTCACGGCCCTACGGGAGCCGTAGGACCAACATTCACCCGGATTCTAACTCCGCCACTTCGGTCGAAATTAGGAGATAATCCGATGACCAAAATACTTCGGTTCTTAGCAATTTGCACGATTGGTATTGCTTTTGCAGTATCGTCAATCGCATGGGCACAGACCTATACGCCGGTTAACTATCCCGGCGCAGCACTCACCGAACTAATTGGCGGCCCCAATCCGCAGGGCACGAGCGTAGGCGGTTACACTCTCACGGCTGGTGGCGCCCTTCACGGTTTTACATTAAGGAATGGAGTATTTACGCCGTTCGACCCTCCGGGTTCCACGTTTACGACTGTCAACTACATCAATCCGCGGGGAGACATTGTGGGCGCGTACGTCGACGCAAGTGGCGTCAGCCACGGTTTCGTTCTGAGTGGAGGCAACTACACAACGGTTGACTACCCAGGCGCGGCTGGCACCGTTCTCAGCAGCGTTAACCCCTCAGGTGAAATGTCAGGCTTTACCTGTTCCGACCCTGCCTGCGGCGTCACTGGCGGTACCGACATTAACCACAGTTTTACAGTCTCCAAGAAGGGTGTGTTCTCGGCAACCTTCGACCCACCCGGTGCGACCGGCAGTACTAGCAGTGTCGTGATCCCGTCTGGTGCAGTCGTTGGTGCTTACTCAGACGTCGGTGGAACTACATGTTCCACACAGTGCCAAGGGTATATGCTGTTCCACGGGTCGTATGCCACCATTAATTATCCGGGCAGCTCGTTCACGTTTGCTGGGGGGGCTAACGCCAACGGCAAAATCGTGGGGATTTATGTGGATGCTTCAGGTGCCGGACACGGGTTTCTGTTTGACGGCAGTTACACGTCGTTCGACTACCCTGGAGCCGTCTTCACTGAGGCAACAGGGATAAACCCTAGCGGTGTCATCGTAGGTCTCTATACAGACTCAGCCGGTGTCACCCACGGATTTATCCGGACGCCGTAAGCAATGAGGATTGGCCTCACTGGCTGACGTTCTCTTAATGGCCCCTCGTCAATGCAGGTTTCTGCAGAGACGTGAGGGCCATTTCGTTCTCAGTCCGTAATCACTCCTATTAAGGTCCGGTGCGCCCAGACATTGCTCCTCAAGCAAGGTGAGCTTGTGAACTGGCGCCGGCTTTTTTTGGAGAGTAGTTGCAAGCCGCTTTCCTCCTCTTGCCGATGGTAAGATTTCAGCTTCATGGTTACTTTCGTTGTGCTGCGAATTGTGGTGGTGGTTTTGCTTGTCGCGGCAAACGCGTTCTTCGTAGCCGCTGAATTCGCTCTGGTGAACGTCCGCGAAACACGCCTGCAACAAATGATTGCGGCGCACCGCCTGGGCGCGCGCACCGTCCAGAAGCTCCATCAGAAGCTCGACCATGTCCTCAACACCGTGCAATTTGGGGTCACGGTGGCCAGCCTGGCTTTGGGCTGGCTTGGCGAAGCCTCTATGGCCCGCATTCTGGAGCCGCTGTTCCGTCCGTTGCCCCATTCCCGCCTTTACGCGCACGGGGTCTCGGTAGTCGTTGCGTTTGTGTTGATCACCTACATGGTTGTCATTCTGGGCGAAGTAGTTCCCAAGTCGATTGCGTTGCAGCGTACCGAGCGAGTAGCGCTGGCGGTTGCGGGACCGATGGATTTCTTCATGACCGTTGCCGCGCCGTTCCTCGCCTTCATGACCGCATCCACTCGGGTGGCCTTGCGGGCTTTCGGCATGCGGCAGGTACGCGAAGGCGGCGTGCACTCTCCCGAGGAGTTGAAGCTGATTGTCTCGGCTAGCCGCCGGTTGGGAGTGCTGGCCCCCACCCAGGAGGAACTGATTCATCGCGCATTGGAACTGGAAAACATTTCGGTGCGCGAAATCATGGTGCCGCGCCGCGACATTTTTTCTCTGCCCGGCGATATTTCTCTGGAAGAGGCGTTGCAGCGCGTGGTGGAAGAGCAACACTCACGCGTCCCGGTTTACGATGTGCAGCGGGGCCCCGAGCACATCATTGGGGTGTTGTATGCCAAAGACCTGATGCGCTGGTTGCGCTATCGAGTGAATCGCACCGCGTCCGGCAGACCGGTCACGCGGCCCAGCGGCCTGCAAGTACGACACATCATGCGCGAGGTGCTGGTAGTGCCTGAAACCAAGCCCCTTCCCGATTTGCTGATCGAGTTCAAAATTCGCAAGCGGCACCTGGCCGTGGTAGTGGATGAGTTCGGCTCGACGGCTGGCCTGGTAACGGTGGAAGATGTGCTGGAACAACTGGTGGGCGAAATCGAAGATGAGTTCGATATTGGCGAACCTCCACTCGCGGCAGGCGCTTCCTCGATGACTCTGGATGGCTCAGTCAACATTCGCGACCTGGAATCGCAATATCACATTGCATTGCCGCGCGACGAAGGCTTCGAAACCCTTGCCGGCTTCATATTGGCGCAATTGCAGAAGATTCCCGAGGTGGGTGACAGCTTCGAATACCAGGGCCGCCGCTACACCGTCGCTGCCATGGACGGACTGCGCGTGGTCAGCGTCAACATCGAAGGGACGCAACCGCAGTCCCAGACACTATCGACCCCTGCAACCCCGCTGGCCCAAGGATGATGGTGCGCTACCTTCTCTCGCGATCGCTGTACATGCTGCCAGTCGTCTGGTTGGTGGTGTCGGTGGTCTTCCTGCTGATTCACCTCGTACCCGGCGATCCCATCCAGCAGATGTTGGGCGAAGGAGCCGCCGCCACCGACCTGGCTGCGGCGCGTCACGCCTATGGACTGGATGTTCCGCTGGGCCAACAGTATGTGAACTACTGGCGCGGCCTGGTGCACGGCGATATGGGTCGCTCGCTGCGCCTCAATCAGAATGTTGGCCATGTGATCGCGCAGGCCTATCCCGCCACCATGGAACTCACTCTGGCAGCATTGTTTGTCGCTCTCGCCCTGTCGATTCCTGCCGGTGTTCGTTCGGCGCTGCACCGTAATCGTTGGGACGACCGCGCTCTCAGCTTTATCTCCCTGCTGGGATTGTCATTCCCAAACTTCGCCCTGGGGCCAATCCTCATCTTGTTTTTTGCCATCGAATTGGGCTGGCTGCCGGTCTCAGGCTCGGGTTCACTGGCGCACCTGGTGCTTCCGGCCATCACCATGGGCGGAGCACTGGCTGCCATTCTTACGCGAATGATA
Organism: uncultured Acidobacteriaceae bacterium; assembly: GCA_963720135.1. Lineage (GTDB taxonomy): Bacteria > Acidobacteriota > Terriglobia > Terriglobales > Acidobacteriaceae > Bog-257. The sequence goes on along the minus strand of CAVREJ010000029.1, from coordinate 40,610 downwards.
CGCACATCAATGTTGGAAGAGTTAGGACAGGATTACATCCGCACCGCGCGCGCCAAAGGCTTGCCCGAGCGCACCGTGGTTTACCGGCACGCGCTGCGCAATGCCATGATTCCGATTCTCACCGTGGTCGGATTGCAATTTGGAGCGCTACTGGCCGGAGCCATCGTCACTGAGACAATCTTTTCGTGGCCAGGCATTGGGCGGCTCACCATTACGGCCATCTCCAACCGCGACTACTACCTGGTGCAAGGTTGCATACTGATGATCGGGCTGACTTATGTGCTGGTGAATTTCCTCACCGACCTACTGTATTCGGCGTTTAACCCAAGGATTCGGCAGTAGGGGAGGCTGGGAGCCGCAAGTCCATTCAGGCGCGCCGCTCCTCACTCCTTTCTGCCATCGGAATCGGTGGGTATATGAAAAAGGTCTCCCACAGTAGCACAGAAATCGTGGTAAACGACCGTTGTCGCAACCACCGGCCCCAATCACCCCACCCCAGAACATAATCTAGCTTCGCTTCGAGACAATTGCGCCCTCTCGCGCCCGTTCCTTGACACCGCCTCCTGCGTTCTCTACCGTACTTACGCCGACGTAGTGTGCCGGCACTCATGACAATCCGCGTCAAATTCGCTCTGGTAGCTACGCTATTGGCTTGTTGCTGCTGCGCTTGGGCGGAAAAGATCACGGATGTCCGCCCGCAGGGCTACGTCACCGACCTTGCAAAGGTCATTGCTCCCGCCACCAAGGCCAAGTTGGAGACGCTGTGCGCCGAGGTCGAGCAAAAGACCGGCGCCCAAATTGCGGTGGTGACGGTAAACTCCCTCGACGGTCGCACCAGGGAAGACTATGCGGCAGACCTCTATAAGCAGCTTGGCGTCGGATCGAAGAAAGACAACCGCGGCGTTCTGCTTTTGCTGGCGCCCAAGGAGCGTCAGTACAAGATCGAGATTGGCTACGGGTTGGAGCCGGTCATCAACGATGCTCGGGCGGGAGATATCGGGCGCGAGATGGTGCCCGATCTAAAGCGGGAAGATTACAGCGCTGCCGTGCTTCTCGGTACAACCCGCATTGCCCAACTGATAGCAGCGGACAACGGCGTGCAGTTGAACGGTGTGCCCGCCTATCAGCCGCGTGCGCCTGCCTCGGAGACGCCGTGGTGGATCCCGGTGCTGGTCATCGTGGTGATATTTCTTGTCGTCCGCGCAATTTCGCGCTCCGCGCGAGGCGGCGGCGGTCGTGGGCCACGATCGGGCGGAGGAAGCTCCGCTCTTCCCTGGTTCCTCATGGGCAGCGCCATGGGTGGCCGTGGAGGCAGCTGGGGTGGAGGCTTCGGAGGCAGCTCTGGAGGCTTCTCAGGTGGCGGCGGATTTGGCGGCTTCGGCGGATTTGGTGGGGGTCTAAGCGGCGGCGGCGGTGCCGGCGGCAGCTGGTGAATCGCGCCGGGAGTGAAGATCAATGAAGAAACCGGAAGGCAAACTGCAGGAACTCGTAACTCGATTGCAACAGGCGTGCGGTGACAACCTGGTGTCTGTCGTGCTGTACGGTTCGGCGGCACGCGAAGATTTCCACGAGCAGTTCTCCGACGTGAACGTGCTGGTTGTGTTGCAACAGTTGCAACCACCTTCGTTTGCGGGCATCTCGGCGGTCTTACGCTGGTGGAGTCGCGACGAGAAGTTGAGGCCGCCGATGATCATGACGATCAAGGAGCTGCGTGAGTCGGCCGATGTCTTCGCCATTGAGTTGCTCGACATTAAGCGCTCGCATAAGACGCTGTTCGGCATGGATGTAGTGACCGAAATCGATGTGCCGATGAACCTGCATCGCGTCGAGGTCGAGCACGAACTGCGGACGACCTTGCTGCGGCTTCGCCACCACTTGCTGCTGAGTCCCGAGAACCAAGATGAGCTGCGCGCAGTGCTGGCGAAATCCATCACCTCCGTTCTAACGCTGTTCCGCCATGCCTTGATTGCGTTGGGAGAGGACCCGCCGCAAGCGAAGCCGCAGCTGCTGGAAAAAGCCGGGGATGTTTTTGGATTTAACGTGCAGCCGCTGCGGGCGATCCTGGAGCTGCGCAATGAAGGCTCGCATTCGGAGAATTTGCACGAGTTGTACCATGCATACATGAGCGCAATTCAACGGGTCGCGCATGAACTGGATGCGCGAATACCCAAGAGTCATTTGCAGCAAGTACCGTAGGAATCCGTCGGCGAAACGATCTTCAAGACCGGCCGGGAGAGATTGACATGAAAACAGGAATCATCGTATTGGTCGTGATTGCGTTGCTGGCGCTCTGGATCGGCGGTACCTTCGTTGGACACCGTAATGAGATGGTCCGCAAACGCGAGACCGTGAATGCAGCCTGGTCGCAGGTGGATGTCGTTCTCCAGCGCCGGGCCGACCTCATTCCAAACTTGGTTCAGACGGTGAAAGGGTTTGCGACCCACGAGGAAAAGGTTTTCGGCGATATCGCCGCAGCACGCGCCGCGATGGCGGGAGCCAAGACGCCACAGGAGAAGATCGCGGCCAACGGTCAGCTCGATTCCGCTCTCAGCCGTCTGCTGGTGGTCGTGGAGAACTATCCGCAACTGCGGTCCAATGAAAACTTTCTCCGGTTGCAGGACGAACTGGCGGGCACGGAAAACCGCATAGCGATCGAACGCCGCCGATATAACGAGACCGTGCAGGACTACAACACCTACATCAGCTTGTTTCCGAACAACATCGTCGCAAGCCTCTCAGGGTTCACTCGCAACGATGCCTACTTCAAGACGGAGGAAGGAGCACGCCAGGCGCCAAAGGTGGATTTTGGCACGCCGGCGCAGCAACCGGCTCCGGCCCCGACCAAATAGCCTGGGCGGTCCGCGTAGCTGACGCTAGACAACTTGTTGCTCGCGGACCGTTGCGTCTTCCTTTACTTCGGCGACTCCGCACGCAGCGCGTTCGAACGTAAGCGTTTGAGCAACACACCTTTTCGACGAGGTGCGTGTATGGTGAAGTGGCTGGATGAACGAAAAACAGAAAGCGTTGGCGGGCCGCCGGCGCACCCGCGCGGAAATTCAGCAGTGAGTGGCAGAGTTCCGGGCAGTGGCATGCAACGCGAGTTTTGCCGGAGTCGGGGTTTGTGCTTCGGCACGCTTGATCGTCACCTGAAGAAGCAACGCTGGAAGAGAAAGAGTAGAAGCGCTCCTTCCGCGGGCCGGTCGCTGTCGGTGGAGTTGGCCGCCAGGAAATCGCTGCTGTGCCCTTCGCTCAACCTAATTGTGCGTCTTGAAGGCTTCTGCAGGATCTCGCCAACTGCGCCTCCAAAATGCGTCGTCCGACAAGTGTCCTGCTCTCCACTGCTGGAGCGTTGCCAAGGTAGTGGCAGCCATTCCGCCATCCTGGGAATCAAAGATCACTACAACTCCAGCCACCTCGGTACTAGCGTTGGGGGCGCCGGCGTCAGCCTTGCGAAAGACGGATTTTGCCAGGTTCCACTTGGGTTCGGAACCGAACTGGTCCCTGTCGAGGGGCTGCACCCAGATGATCTTTACCTTCCTGCCATCCAGCGGTTCCCAACTGCCAGGGAACGGCCCAACCTCTTCTTTTGTTTGCCGAACTAGTTCCTTGTCACCCTGGTTACCTCCCATAGCCGAGAGGCTAACTGTGGCCGCGCCTGGCAAGTCCACATAATCCCGTCTGATCCATCCACGCGAAATGCCGGAGATCTTGATATGCACCCAGCCCTCCATGGCGTCGAGGACCTCGAACTCGTCTTCGGCACCAGCCCGGAATAGCACCTCTGCTCCTTCCAAAGGCTGTGCCACAATCGGCGTGTTGGCACGTTTTACGACAGCCAGATTCGACGGATGGTCCTGGTTATGAAGGATCTGCTCCAGGTTTTCCACTTCTTGCTTGAGTGCCTGTGCGTGTTTGCTTGCAACCGGGTCGGTGATTTTGCTAGACATGGGTTTTGCGACGGACGGGGAGGTGGTCAAGCGTGGGGTGTTGAAGAACGACGTACCTAGCGTAGCGGAGGGGCTATCGGGTAGAGTGGCAGGGGCTGGCTGGGAGGTTGGCGCAACACCTGACGTTTTGCTCACCGATTTCGGATTCAGCCGCTCGTCCAGAGCATCGAGCAAATCGGACTCCAGGCGCCCACTCGATTTCAGCACTCGATAACCAGAGTTTGCGGAAGAAGCCCCCGAATACCAAGCCGTGATCTTCGCATTCACGCGCACCACAGTCTCGATGGAGCTGGTTGACCTAATTTCTACGTCGTACTCATAGTAGCCGCGCTGGTACCTATCGAGCGCACGCCCTCCGCTGTCAGCAAAACCTTCAAGAACGGGAAGCTTTCCGCCGGGATAAGATGGGATCTCGTGCAGCGTCTTCTGTACATCCGCTTTGGACGCGTGAAATGTACGTTCCGTCGGCGGGCTCTGGGCTGAAGCGCCGGCGGTAATCAGAAGCCAGCAGCCGAGACTCGCGACCAAGCGCGCAAAAGTACTCCCGACCTGTTTCGCCGTAACTCTCACGGAAGGGGCTCCAATTGGCTGTAATGGATCCAGCCGTGATGCCCATCCTCGGTCTCCACCCCGTACCAATAAGGGGTCAGGACTACTATCAGAACTTGTGTCTCAGCCGGCAACGACAGGATGGTTGCGGAACTGCGAAAGGGCGCCGATTTTAGTGACGCGCCCGAATCCTTGACGCGCAATTCGACCTGATGTCGCAAGGCCTCCACTCGCTGTTGCAGCTCTTGCACACTCAAGTCTGGTGCGGAAGAGTTACTGGCGGGCTCCGCGGGCACAGGCCTCGTTGCTTGTTGGGTTCCTGCTTGCGCGCGCTTGCTAGCAGTCTCCACCGCGACATCCTTGGCTTCTGTCCGGCTGGCTTGAATGTTCTTCAGATGCGCCTGAATGGCGGCATATTCACTCGACTCTACGCCACCCGTAGAAGGATGTATGACGTTGCGGGCATCAACGAACACCGCGTCGATTAGCAGGATTGCAGCACCGGGATCGGCATCCTGAACCACGTAGCGCACACTAATGGTTCCAATGTCTTCACTGTCCTTGAAAAATCGCGGTGATAAAACCTTGTCCGCAACTTTGTAGAAGGCTTTTCCAGATCCCTTCCAAGCTCCAAATGCGCGAGCTGAGGTCGCGCTGTGCGCTCCGTAGAGAATCCTCTCTTTTTCGTAGGAGTAGGTCCCGTGGATGATTTGATCTTGCGTCACCTCCTGCACAGCCTTCAGAACATCACCCTCCGGAAATTCCATCCGCACCGTTAGGGTTTGGGTTTCGGTCCGGTTTTTGGGAAGTGCAGAAGCCGTTAAAGAAATCGCCATCAGCAACATGGCACAGGAACCTAGGAAAACAGCAGGCATCTTTTCCCAGCAATTACTCTTCGCCTTTGCAGGAGATTCGCGCATTGGGCTGGCAGAGTGGAGCAGAGCTATGTGCACAGAATAGTTATCTCGAAGACGCCGAGTTGTCAAGGCGGATCAGCGACCGGGTCACATTACGGCATCTGAATTTGTCAAAACTTGTGGCTAAATTGTCAAATCTTTGTAAAAACTTCTTGCCAAGTCCCCGAGGCACGATATAGAGTTTCTCGCAATTTGGGGTTCCCAAGCTTTTCTCGCTGGGAAAAAAACTTGCGCCAGTTGTGAAGTCGGACGTAGTAGTCAGCCCGTTATCGATTGCGAGGTAATCGCTATGCGGATTGGTGTTACGACGGTTTCGGATGCTAAGCGTTCGTTTCTCAGTGCTGCTTGCGCAAGTCTCGCAAGCGCGTTCGCCCTCCTGATTTTTCTGCTGGTCTTCTTTGGAAATCCCACCCCTGGGCGGGCAATCCCCGCTTTTGCGCGGAAATACGGATTGCCTTGCTCGGCGTGCCACGAAGCGTGGCCGATGCTGAATACCTTTGGGCAGACGTTCAAAGACAACGGCTACCAATTGATGAACGATCGCGATTCGCCGATCTGGCAGAATCCGTCGTACTGGCCAGCCACCTTCCGCATGACGCCGAATTGGCATCGGGAGAGTACGAACCCAGTCGCGATTGATCAGCCAAATGGCAGCCAGGTCAATGAGGAGGTCACGACGAACGGTTTCGATCTGAGCGGCCTGGACTTCCATACCGGCGGGACTTTGTTCAAGAACTATTCGTTCTACCTTCTCCCGTCGTCTGATAATACCGGGGCTTTTCATTTCGAAACGGTGATGGCCAGAATCGACAACATTGGCAACAGTCCCTGGTTCAACTTCAAGTTGGGCAAGTTCGAGTTGGACAACATCATTTCCGAGAAACGAATTCTCACCCTTTCAAATAATGGCGGTTTTTACCAGCTCTATCATTTCATCCCCCTCGGCGATAGCAATGTGTTCGGCCAAATGGGCGACAACCAGTTGGGAGCGGAATTGATGGGGCACTCGCTCAATGATCGGACCCGTTACTCCGTTGCGTTGCTAAGTTCCAACGATGGAAATGTCAATTTGCCCTCAAAGAACGCCTACAGCGCATTCATCACAGCCAGTCAGGCTTTCGATGCGGGCTATCAGGGAGGAGTCGATCGAGTCGGAGCGTATCTGTTCATCGGCAATGGTCCGACTTACACCCTTAATTCAGGTGGACTGCCCGTCACGGCCATCGGGAACAAACCCTTCAACCGTGAAGGTGTGTTTGCCCTGGTATACGTGAAGAAACTGGACTTCCAGCTGTTCTACCAGCATGGCTGGGATAGCGCATATTTTGGGACCAGCACCCCGGGGAACCAGCCGCTTCCAACCGGAGCGACAGCCCCCTCGTGGAACGGGGGATTTGTAGAAGCCCACTACGTCCTCAATCCGCAGGTGATCTTCATACAACGCGATGAATTCGTGCGGATGTCGCAGCAGTCGCTACCTTCCACTCCGGGCAACTTTGGAAACATCAACGCCTATACCTTTGGATTCCGCTACTACCCGTTCATGTTTAGCCGCGCTGGCTTTGCCTATCATGCCGAGTATGCTCTGGTGCAACAGAAAGGCGCGGCGCCCATCACGTTCACCCAGTTAGCCAACAGCAGCGTCTTCCTAGGCTTTGACTTTGACTTCTGAGGGACACCCGATGCGCACGAGAATTCTTCAAGACCGGTTGACCCTGAGTGTCGTGGCGGTTCTGCTCCTCGGGATCGCCTGTTGGGGACAACAGACGGAATACAGCGAAAAACAGCGCCTCACCATGGAGAGCCATGTCGGCAACAGGACCGGACATGCAACCGTTGGCGCGTCAATTTACAAGCGGTTCTGTATCGGCTGCCACGGAGTTCTTGGCGACGGGGAGGGCGAGAACGCGCAATGGATCGATCCCAAGCCGCGCAACTTTACCATCGCCATTTTCCGCTGCCGCTCCACACCTACGGGAACGTTGCCGACTGATAGCGATCTCTATGACACCATCGGGCGTGGGATGCTTAACTCCAACATGCCGCACTGGCTTCCGCTCATCGACGAAGACCGGGTAAACCTCGTCGCTTACGTGAAGCATTTCTCGCCACGCTGGCTGACGGAGAAACCGGGCACGCCCATCGTGATTCCGCCCGAACCGCCGGTTACCGCTGAAAGGATCAAAAATGGGCAGGTGGTCTTTCAGAAGCTGGAGTGCTGGAAATGTCACGGTGTGACCGGTCGCGGTAACGGACCGTCCGCCGCTACCTTGACCGATGATGAGAACCGTCCGATCAAGGCATTCAACTTCCACGACTCGCAGAACTTCAAGTGCGGCTCGACTGACGCGGCGATGTACAAGGACTTCATGACTGGTCTGGATGGATCGCCCATGCCCTCCTTTGCCGATAATGTAAAGCCGGACGAGGCATGGGACTTGGTTTTTTATCTGCGAACGCTGCAGCCCGACGACACCATTGAGAAGCGGATTGCGAAGCAAATCGGGTTGAAGCCGCTGGAGCCGAATGGTCAGCTTCCCGGGGTGACTCCTGCTCCGGCGGAAAATCCGCCCGCCGAGAAACCGACTAACAATTCTGGAAGCAAGTAACGATTGGCAAATGAGGGAAAGGCTCTCAATGAAAAATCAGTTGAAAGTTGCGGGAATGCTGGCAGTGTTGTTGCTAGTTGCGACTGCGGCCCTGACCCGTGCACCAAAAGTGACGGCGGCAGCCACCGGCAAAATTACCGGAACGGTGAAGCTCGACGGCACGCCTCCCCACATGAAGGGGATCGACATGTCGAAGGACCCGTATTGCGCGAAGTATCACGCCGACCAATCCAGCCAAGCTGGAACTGGTTGTAGTGGGCAAGAATAGCGGACTGGAAAATGTCGTTCTGTATATTTCGCAGGGTCTGTCAGCCGAGGCGGCCAGCCAGAAACCTTCCACTACTCCCGTCTTCGATCAGAAAGGTTGCCAGTACACGCCACACGTAATAGCCATGGATGTCGGTCAGAACTATAAGGTGACCACCAGCGACCAGACCGCGCACAACATCCATCCCGAGCCGAATCCCATGACGGGGAACATTCCCTGGAACCGGTCACAGCCGCCCGGAGCGCCACCGATCGTCCAGAGTTGGAAGGCCGAGGAAGTGGCCATCCCAGTGAAGTGCAACATCCACCCCTGGATGCACGGCTACCACGTCGTGGTGAAAGGGACCCTACGCCGTGACGGACGACAGCGGTTCGTTCACGATCGAAAACGTGCCTCCCGGAAGCTATACCGTAACCGCATGGCAGGAAACCTACGGAACCCAGACGCAGAAGGTGACGGTGGCGGGTGGCCAGGCGGCTACCGCGAACTTTACCTATAAGGCGAAATAGGTGTGCGGTGCGGACCGTGCACCGAGATGCAGCACGATCGTCGGCAGCCGGGCTTCGCAGAAAACGAGTCTTCGTTGAGTCGGGTGAGACGACTATGGCGAAATTGTTTGCGGTGACAATCATCGTAATTGCAATCGCTTCTGCGATTCCCATTGTGCTGCACATCTGGGAGCCCCCGGTTGACATCTCGACCCACGGGCCGTTGATTGACGACCAGATGTCGGAGACGATGGTGGAGGCGGGTATTTGTTTTCTGGCCGCCCAACTCGTTCTGGGGTTCTTCATCTGGAGATTCTCGAATCGCCCCCGGGGTGAAAAGATCAAGAGCTTTCCCGGAGGAGCGCGCGGTCTGGTTGCCGCCGCGGTTATCGTGGTTGGCCTCGAGGTGCTGGCGCTGGGAGCTTTCGGCACGAGAGCATGGGCCAGCATCTACTTCACGCCGGCGTCGGCGAACGCCTTGCCCATACAGGCCCAAGCCGGTCAGTTCGCGTTCTATTTTCGGTACCCCGGACCAGACGGAAAGTTCGGCCCGATCCACCCCGAGCAGATCAATGAGGCCACGGAAAACTTCTTTGGCCTCGATACCACACACGATCAAGATTCCAAGGACGACGTTGTAACCGCCGAACTGGCGGTGCCGGTAAACCGGGAGATCCGTCTGCTGATGCATGCCAAGGATGTGGGGCACTCTTTCTTCGTGCGGGAGCTGCGCATTCAGCAGGATTTCGTGCCCGGTCTCGATCTATCTGTCCATTTCACTCCCACCAAGATCGGCAGATACGAAATTGTCTGTACCCAGCTCTGCGGGCTGGGCCACTACAACATGAAGGCGTATCTCGAGGTCATGTCGCAGGAGGACTTCGACAAGTGGCTGAAGCAGCAGGCGGCGCTGCAGTAGGTTGCGGAGCCGCTTCCGGTAACCGGGGTACTAAGAGGGTCATTCCATGCACGATATGTCCGGACAGGCTGTCCATCACCATGCTCCACCGACGGGATTCATCCGGAAGTACATCTTCAGCCTTGATCACAAGGTGATCGGCGAACAGTACTACACCCTCGCGTTGGTAGCGGTTTACATCGGGCTGGTATTGTCCTGGATCATGAGGATTCACCTGGCGTGGCCGAACTATGCCATTCCCGGAGTCCGCTTCCTGTCCAAAACCGGCGCCCCGGGCGGCGTGCTCACGCCCGAGTACTACCTGCAACTGATGACCATGCATGGCACCATCATGGTCTTCTTTGTCCTGACCACCGCTCCCTTTGCGGGTTTCGGAAACTTCTTTCTGCCAATCCAGGTGGGCGCCGAGGACATGCCGTTTCCGCGCATCAACATGACGTCCTTCTGGGTGACGTTTGTCGCGTTTGTCGTAGCGGTGTCATCATTCTTCGTGCCGCAGGGACCGCCTTTATCAGGCTGGACCGCATACGCCCCCTTGAGCGCTCTTGGCCAGATTGCCGGACCGGGGCAAGGAACTGGTCAGGTGCTGTGGGCGATTTCGATTGCCATCTTTTGCGTGGGACAATTGCTCGGCTCGTTGAATTTCATCTCCACCACTCTCGACATGCGTTGCCGAGGTATGAGCCTGATGCGCTTGCCGCTTTCGGTCTGGGCATGGTTCATCACCTCGTGCATCGGCTTGACGGCATTCGCAGTATTGATGCCGGCTTGCATTCTCCTGGTTCTGGACCATGTTGCGGGCACCAGTTTCTTCATACCCTCCGGCCTGGTTGTCAATGACCAGTTACAGACCCATTCCGGCGGATCGACCCTGTTGTGGCAACATCTGTTTTGGTTTTTTGGACATCCGGAAGTTTACATTGCGATTGTGCCCGCCATGGGTGTTGTCTCTCATGTGTTAATCACCAACATGCGCCGGCCTCTCCTCAGCTCCCGGGTCATCATTTATTCGATGGTATCGATCGCGTTTCTCAGCTACATGGTTTACGGACATCACATGTTCGTAAGCGGCATGAACCCTTTCTCGTCGATAGTATTTTCCTTCCCGACACTGGTCATCACCATTCCCGCCACCATCATTGTGTTGATCTGGATCGGGAGCCTTTACGGCTCCAAACTCCGCATTAATACCGCCTCCCTCTTTGCCTTGGGGTTTATTTCCATGTTCGTCAGCGGTGGCATCAGCGGATTTTTCCTGGCACAGCCCTCGCTTGACGTCATGCTGCACGCGACCTACTTCGTCGTGGGACACTTCCACCTGGTGATGGCTGTGGCCGCACTATTCGGCATCTTCGCCGGGACCTACTTCTGGTTTTCCAAAGTGACCGGCAGAATGATGAACGAGACCCTGGGCAAGATCCACTTCTGGTTTACCTTTGCAGGCGCTTACTGCATCTTCATGCCATTTCACTATCTGGGGATCGCAGGCAATGTGCGTCGCTATCAGGCTTTCGTCGACGACTTCATGGCGCCATTGATGCCGGTGCACAAGTTCATCACGGTTGCTGCTCTCATCACAGGCGCGGCGCAACTCGTTTTTCTGTACAACCTGATCCACAGCCGTTTCTGGGGTAAACCTGCGCCGCAGAATCCCTGGGAGGGGACATCCCTGGAGTGGTCAATCCCATCGCCGCCGCCGTTCGATAATTTTGGGGGCAAGCTTCCGGTGGTCTATCACGACCCATACCAGTACGGTATTGAAGGAGCAACCAACGATTACGTGATGCAGGACTCGCCCGAGCAGATCAACTCGGTGCGCGATGAGAAGTAAGGCCTAGAAAGGGTGTAGCAGGTTATGGCAACCACAGTCCACGAACCACCAAGAATAGAATCGCATCCCCCTCTTTCGCACAATGGTGGACGACGTGATCTGATCCCTTCGGCCGGGAACTTACCTGCGGTCGAGGACAGCTCACCAGCTTCCAGAACCGGCATTTGGGTGGGCCTGGCGGCGATCACCATGACTTTCGCTGCCATTACCAGCGCAATGGTGGTTCGCCAAGGCTCTTCGATGGACTGGCGGCATTTTACTTTGCCCCCGGTACTTTATCTCAACACCGTGGTATTGCTGGCGAGCAGTGTCGCCCTGGAAGTGGCACGCAAACGTGTAGCGGCCGTCGCCCGGGGAATACGGTCGAACCGCTCGCTTCCGCTAATGTGGCTCTGGCTCACGCTGGGACTGGGATTGCTGTTCGTCGGCGGGCAGTATCTAGCTTGGCTGCAACTCAAGGCGGAGGGCTGGTACCTGGCCACCAATCCCAGCAGTTCGTTCTTCTACTTGTTTACGGCCATGCATGGCCTTCACGTGCTCGGCGGACTGGCGGGTCTGACGCTGGTGATTTGGCGATTCAGCAGGCCGGTTTCGACCCTGCGCCTGAGCACACTGAGTACGGTTTCCTACTACTGGCATTTCATGGATGTGCTGTGGATTTACCTGCTGTTGTTACTATGGGCGCGAATTTGACATCCCGTTGGGAGGAGGCGCTGTGAGCCAATCGGACATCACGATGGGAGCACATCCGGCGGTGCTGGAGAGGTCCTCGCCATTTGCAATTCCGACGAAGAAGCTGGCCATATGGCTGTTCATCATTGCGGATGCGGCCACCTTCGCCGCATGCCTTCTGGCCTACGGCTTCTTGCGCAACGGTTCCCTCAACTGGCCGACGCCCTTTAAGTTTTTCCCCACCGTGGTGAACGCCATGGCGATGACGTTCATCCTTATCACCAGCAGCTTGACCATGTTTCTCGGGGTCCGGGCCGCGAAAATGGGCAACAAGAACACGGCCTTTCGCTGGACCATGGTCACTGCAGGGGGAGGGGTGCTGTTCGCGGTGCTGCATGTAAGGGAATGGATCGGCTTGATTGACGAAGGCATGCGGCTGTTCCGCAATCCATGGGGCAATGGGCTATTCGGCGCCGCGTTCTTTAGCATCACCGGACTGCACCTGACCCACGTTACCGTTGGGATAATCGTTCTCCTGGTTGTGGGTGTGCGCTACAAACGCGGGCGTTTTGATGCCGACGATCTCGAAATCACCGGTCTCTACTGGCACTTTGTAGACCTGGTGTGGATGTTCGTTGTGCCTTTGGTCTATCTCCTCAACGTGGCGAAGTAAGGAGCGGAGGACGTGGTGGAACTTACGAAGCAGCAAAAGGGCGGGGCGGCGCCATATGCCGGTAGTTTAGGAAAGTACTTGATCGTCTATGTTTGCATATTGATTATTGCCGGACTGCAATTTGTTATTGCCTACGGGCATGTCGATGTGACGGCAATGATTTTCCGCATGTTCGCGCTGGCGCTGCTAGAAGCCGGGCTGGCGGTGGTGTTCTTTATGCATCTCGGATCGGAAAATCGCCTGTTCGTAACCTGGATCGCCATCGTCACCCTGTTTGTCCTCGCGGCTATGCAATACAGCTGGACAGATAGTTTTCGGATGGAGAGAAATGCTCCCCCTACCTATCAAACGGGGTCGCCACAATGAAAAACAGACCTGAAAACCTGCGGTGGCTGCGGCGATGCATTCTAAGCTTGGCGGGCGTGGTACTGCTCTTCGTTCCGCTGACGCTGTTCGCCCAAAGCTGTTCTCTATGCTACACGCAGGCTGCCGCGTCAACCGCCCGCTTTATCCAGGCCCTGCGCAGCGGGATCCTTATTCTCATGGTTCCGCCAATGTGTCTGTCTATCGCGATCACCCTGATAGCCTACAAACGGCGCAACCAGTTCTATCAGCACTAACGGGGTCGCGGTTAGTTCAAACAGGCTGATTGTGCGCCTGAACCTGAGGGGTAGCTGGGCTGGCAACAGAGAGAATGGCGATCGCTAATACAATTCCGTTGCCGCACCCGAGGCATCGTTCCCCTTCCAGGCTTCGGGACTACTGCACCCTTACCAAGCCAGAAGTAAACCTGCTCATTTTGATGACGACATCGGCCGGCTATTATCTGGCATCTCACGGACCCCTCAAAATTGGGGGCTTGGTGAACACCCTAGTCGGGACGCTATTGGTGGCCAGCGGCACCGCAACTTTGAATCAGTGGATGGAACGGGTCTGGGACGGTCAAATGCGCCGGACCGCGTCGCGGCCGTTGCCTTCGGGCAGGGTAAGCAGCCGCGAGGCATTTCTGTTTGGAATTCTGGTGAGCATAGCTGGAGGACTTTACCTTGCCATCACGGTGAATGACCTGGCAGCGTTTCTGGCAATCTCGACCCTGCTGTCGTATCTCCTGGTTTACACACCACTCAAGCGTAAGACCCCTTTGTGCACCCTGCTGGGTGCTTTTCCCGGAGCCATGCCGACTTTGATCGGGTGGGCGGGGGCGTCGGGGAGACTCAACTGGCACGCCTGGTTTCTCTTCGCAATTCTGTTCTTTTGGCAGTTCCCTCACTTCCTGGCAATTGCCTTGATGTACCGCGAAGACTACGACCGGGCAGGCTACCGGATGTTGCCGCGCTTCGATCGGGACTCTCGCTTCACTCGCGCCGAGATGGTAGGCTTCACGGTGGCCCTGGTGGCGATAACGATGCTGCCGCTGGTTGACCGTAGTGGACTTGTTTATACGGCCGGTATGTTGCTGGCGGGTACATTCTTGCTTTATCACGTGGCTAAACTGGCAAGGTCCGCTTCCAGACCTTTGGCCAGCCGCGTGGTCCATGCCTCGGTAATCTATCTGCCCATCGTGCTCGGTTTGATGATCGCTTGCAAGGCGTGAAGTTGTGATGTTGATTCCGAACCGAACGATCAGCGGGGCTGAGAAACTCGGCACTGGAGGCTTCAGAGGAAGCAATGTAGATGTTTTCCGACCATTCCTCTGTGAAGGTCCTCGTCGCTACCCTTCGGTACTCCTCGCTGCAATTGCGGCTTGTGTCCTGACGGTGGTCCCGGTGTCTGCACAAAGCCAACCTGCCGTGCCTGCCAGGCGCGCCGACCGCCTTCGCACATTGCCACTTACGAAATTCTACGATGCCCCCAATCCCTTACCCGCGGGCAAGCCGGGAGAGCTGATTCGCTCCGAGCCTTCTGATGACTACGACCTGTCGGCGGATTTTTCAGCAATCCGCATTCTCTATCATTCGCGCTCAGCCAACGGAGGCGAAGTGGCTGCGTCTGGTGTGGTTCTGGTTCCCGATGGAAAGCCGCCCGTGGGAGGCTGGCCGGTCATTGCCTGGGCGCACGGCTTTAGCGCCGCAGCACGCCACTGTGCCCCGTCGTTGTTGAGAAATTTGGATTACGGACCGTTGCTTTCTATGTACGTCAATCTTGGCTATGCCGTGGTTGCGACCGACTATACCGGACTTGGAACCAGCTTCCGAAGTGCCGTGATGGATGTGCCGTCCAATGCTACGGATGTGATCGCTTCGATTCCTGCAGCGCACGCAGCAGTGGCTCAACTCGGTCCGAAATGGGTCGCCATGGGCTCTTCTCTTGGAGCCAATGTCGCCATTGGCGTGGCGGAGATGGAAGCGGGAACTCGCGACCCTAACTACCTTGGCAGCATAGCCATTTCTGGCGTGGCCGATTTGAAAGCCATCTACGAGCCGCCGGCACAAGAGGAATCCTTTCGTACCCTTGCATTACTGGCTTACGGGATCAAGACCGTGTATCCGGATTTCGACATACGCGACATGCTGACGGAGAAGGCAATCCCTGCGTATCACCGGGTCATTGAGAGCTGTGGCGATTTGCCCAACGACTCCCAGTTTCCCGAAAGTGCAATGCTGAAGCAGAATTGGAAGAATAATAAGTTCGTTGAGGAGTTCTTTAGCAGGAACAGGCTCGGTCAGAAGCCCGCACGCGGACCGCTGCTGGTGATCAGTGACGACAGGGATCCTGCCGTGCCGTCGTCGACGACGGCGCAGGCTGTTAGTCGCATGTGCAAGCAAGGCGACCGTGTTCAATTCGACAAGTTTTCCGATCCGCAACCTGGCCTGGTTGTCGGAGACTCCGTCAGAGATCAGATGGCCTGGATTGAGGCACGGTTTGCCGGGCGACCTGCTTCGAGCAATTGCCCTTAAGAGCCGCCGAGGCGCGAACGACAGACGGATGAAGCGGAGCGCGCTGGCTGGCCGCCTCCTTGCCCAGGATGTCGTCTTCGCGCGATATCTATGGCCCTGGGAAGCATTCTGTCACCGCCTCATCTTCTAGTTTAATCGCAGCCGTCAGCCACCTTCTTCAATTTCGACACAGTCAGTTTGGGAGGCTGTTGCGACAGGACATTATTCTTCGATGGACCGGGCGGCTGTTCGGAGACGGTTCCCGTAGCCTGCACTAGCTTGGCATTATAGCGCTTAAACAGACCGGAATCGCCTTCCAGCAGGTAAAGGGTATCGCTGGAAGTTCCCAGCGTGTAATGACCGTCGTAGCCGGTAAGGCAGCCCACAACCGTTTTCGGAGTGCCCATCGGCGGGGCTGTTTGTTTGGGCGACGAACCTTCCTGGCTCTGCGCGGATGCCGTCATCGCAACGCACAGGGCAAATACCGCTAGCGTCAAGAGAATGCTTGCTTTGCCAGGCAATCTCATCGGGTGGTGTCCTCCGTTTCCAGGTGGCGGCTATCGAATAACCGCCTCGCAACCGATGCTGATTCTTCACGACAACGTGAACGATCGTGTTGTCATCCGGAATTTCCTTCTCGGCCCTCAGAAACCAGTTAGTGTACTCTCATTTCGCCTGCTCACGAAACTGTGAAGCACTATCCTTCTTTGGCTTGCCGCCAAAATGCACCCTTCGAAGGCCGGTTACGTCCTCACGCGAGTGTCGTGGCTCCCAGCAATCGTGCCTTCGCTCGCGACGCGGGGCTGGCGGACTCGCTGGCTCGCCATTTAGTACGCGGTTGGCAATCGACAGTTAACATGGCTCCGTAGCGGAAGGTTGTTTTCCAGCCCGAAAAGAAGCGGCTGGGGGAAACAGTTGGCGACTTTCCGAACCATATCGTCCAATAGTTGAGCGGGCCGTTTGCAACCTGCTAGCGAAGCAGTTTGCCGAAAGGCTCATCGGGCCAGAAACTCCAGTGCGCGCTCTTGATATTCAGAACATCAGATGACGCTAAGACGGCGGTGATGCAACAAGGTTCGCGTCATTGTGGTCTGTGTCAACCATGTGCTTCCTCAGACGCTTACGTTCGAACGCTCGATCCAGGTCAGCCATAAGGTCGTCCACATCTTCAATTCCTACTGACAGGCGGACCAGGTCCGTCGCCAAGGAGCGCGCCTGCCGGACTTCCGCCGGAATGCTCGCATGCGACATGCAACCTGGCAGGCTGATCGACGAGTTCACACTGCCGAAGCTCACGCTGATGCGGAACAACTGCGTCGCCTCCACCACTAGCTTCGACACCGCGAACGAGCCAGTCTCAAAGCTGATGACCGCCCCGGCTCCGCGCGCCTGCTTCACATGCACATCATGACCGGGGTGGCTCGCCAGCCCAGGGTAATGCACGCGTTGCACAGCTGGATGCGCGCACAGGAAGTTCGCTACCTTGAGCGCATTCGCCTGCTGGCAGTCGAGGCGCAGCTTCAGTGTCTTCACGCCTCGCAGCAGCAGGTAACAGTCGAAGGGCCCCAGCGCGGAACCTTCGCCGTTCTGAATGAAATAGATTTGCTCCGCCAGTTCGGGTCGCTTCAGTGCAACTACGCCCGCCGTGACGTCGCTATGGCCGCAGAGATACTTGGTCGCTGAATGCACAACAATGTCAGCCCCCAGGTCGAGCGGATTCTGCAAGTATGGCGACATCGCGCTGCTATCTACACATAACCACGCGCCGTGCTGGTGCGCCAAGTCGGCGAGCTTGCGTATGTCCACGATCCGCAGCAGCGGGTTGGTCGGGGTCTCGATGTAAAGCAGTTTCGTCCGCGGAGTGATCTGCGCGGAAAAGGTCTCCACGTCGCAGGCATCGGCATAGCGAACCGTCACGCCGGTGCGGTCAAGAATCCTGGAGAAGAGCCGGTACGTTCCGCCATACAAATCATCTCCGGCGAGGATCTCGTCTCCTACCGAGAGTAGTCGCGCAACCGCACTGATCGCCGCCAAACCACTGGAGAAACAAAAAGCGCGGTCGGCATTCTCCAGTCGCGCCAAGAGGTCCTCGAGCACAGTGCGGGTTGGGTTTCCACTGCGCGAATAATCGTAGCGGCCAAAGGCGTCCGCTTCTTCCTGCTCGAAAGTTGCGGTCTGGTAGATCGGCGTGGCGATTGGCCGGAACGGATCTTCCGGACAGGCATTGAAGGTAAGAAGTCGGCTAGCGAATTTCATGAGGCCCTCCCGGCGGCGAAACACTCGTCAGAAACACCCGGTTGCTGAGCGCGATAGACATCGCAGACGTCGGCCACCACCGACACCGTCGTTGGCCATCGCCCGGCGCCTTTGCCTCGCACCTGCACCACGTCGCCGCTTTGCGATTCGATTTCCAGACAGTTCTCTTCGTTGATGGTTTGAGCGAAGGCATGAGTGAGCTCGAACAATTGGGGAGCGATGCGAGCTCTCAAGCCGAACTTATCCTGGCTCAGTGACGCCACTAGGCGAACCGCGCGCCCCGTGCGCGCTGCATTTTGAACCGTCTCGCGATCGAACTGCTCAATACCAGTACGCTCGATGTCGGCAGGATTCAGCCACTCGCCGAAAGCGGTTTGCGCCAGCAGCGCCAGCTTGTGAGCTGCGTCGCTGCCATCGAGGTCGGAAGTTGGATCCTGCTCGGCGAAGCCCAATCGCTGCGCTTCCTCGAGTGCATCTTCGCGGGAGAGACCTTCCGCGAGACGGTCGAGGATGAAATTGGTAGTTCCATTTACCACGCCTTGCAAGGTGCGGATTCCGCTGTCTTGAGCAATGCGGCTTACTTCCTCAAGCATCGGAACACCGCCGCCGACGGCGGCTGAGTACAGCAATTGCACGCCCGAGAACTCAGCAATTCGGCGAAGCTGCTTGCCATGGCGGCTTACCACCAGTTTGTTTGCGGTGATGACGTGCTTGCCCGACTTCAGCGCCGCCTCGATCAATTCCTTCGCCGGCGACAGGCCACCGATCAACTCGATGATCACTTCACAGTCGGAACCAACAACTTCCCATGAGTCATGGGTGAGCAAAGCCGGCGGAATGCCATCCTCGCGTTCCAAGCGACGAACAGCAATGCGCCTGACATCAAACGTCTCCGGATGCGCCGCCAGGGTGCGATAGACGCCCAGCCCAACCGTGCCGGCGCCAAGCAATCCGACGCGCAACGGAGTCGCTGGTGGGAACTGGTCGGCGAACGATATGGGAAGGCCACAGATGAGAGTCGGCGAATCGGAATTCAGGGTGGCCACTTCAATGGTGAGCCCGTGCTGCTCGGCAAACTCGATCGCCCTCGGCTGCACCACGCCGTTACCGACGCGCACTGCCTGCGCCCAACTGACCGTGCTATAGCGGCGAGGAACATTGACCTTGTCGGCCGGATCGTGTTCAAAGATGCCGTTGACGTCTTTGACCAGGCGGCAACGTTCGGCTCCCAGCTGATGGGCGACGAAGACGGCAGTCAGATCGGAGCCGCCACGGCCGAGAAGGGAAAGACTGCCATCCTCTTGCCGCCCAACAAAGCCGGGCACAACAGCAACCGATGCATCTTCCAAAATGCTCAGCACTAGGGGAACGTCGATGGCACAGGGTTCGGCTGTCAATACCGGGCCGCGAGTTTTCAGGCCGAGCCGAACTTCATCTACCACCACGGAATGAACGCCTGCGCGTTCGAGAGCCAGGGTGAGCAACGCCGCTGAAGTCGCTTCACCGGTTGCGACCAGCGTCGCCACGGCTTCATCGCTCAGATTGGAGCCGTAGGTCCGCGCACGCGCCAGCAGGGCGTCGGTAGTCGATCCAATCGCAGAAACGACCGTGACCACTCGGTACCCATCCCGGGTCCAGCGATAAATTTCCTGCACTGCCTTGGAAAGATCGGCTTCGCAGCACAGCACCGAGCTGCCAAATTTAAGAACAGTTATCGGGTAACGGCGCATGACGTCCTCCCAGCTTTCTCGGTTGCGACTGTCAGGGCCTGCTCCAGGTCGGCAATGATGTCTTCTGGAGATTCGAGGCCAACCGAGAGCCTGATCAGTCCGTCGGTAATGCCGATCTTTTGGCGCGTCTCCACGGGCACATCGCCATGCGTCATGGAGGCGGGATGAGTGATCAGCGTCTCGACCGCACCGAGGTTCTCAGCCAGGGAGCAGAGGCGGACGGAATTCATCAATTCCACGGCGGCCTGGGCGCCGGCTGTGATCTCGAAGGCGAGCATGCCTCCATGCGCCAGGTGCTGCCGTTCCGCCAGAGCCTTCTGCGGAAAAGAGGCGAGTCCGGGATAATGCACCCGCTCAACCGCCGGATGCGATTCAAGCCATTGCGCGACGATGCCAGCGTTCTCGGAATGCAGCTTGAGCCGCACTGGCAAAGTCTTGATGCCGCGCTGCGTCAGCCAGGCATCTTGCGGCGATTGAATGCACCCCGTGGTTTTGCGAATTAAGCGGAAGCGTTCGAGCAGTTGTTCATCGTGTGTCGCCAGTGAGCCACCCACAGTCGCGTTGTGGCCCTCGATGTACTTGGTGGTGGAGAGAACGCTGATGTCGGCGCCGAGTTGGAACACGGGCTGCAGCACCGGTGTCAGGAAAGTATTGTCCACTGCAAGAGGCACACCGTGCCGCCGTGCTACTGCTGCAATGGCCGGAATGTCGCACAGCTTCAGGGTTGGATTTCCCGGCGTTTCGATGAAAATCAACTTCGTCCGTGGCGTGATCGCCTGCTCGACCAGTTCCGCTCGGGACGCGTCCACCAGCGTGTGCTCGATGCCGAGTCCACTAAGCAGTTGTTGGCACAGACGCACAGTGCCGCCATACACCACTTCAGAGACAACCACATGATCGCCGGCCTTCAGCAGTGACAGGAACAATGTGGTGATCGCTGCCATGCCGGTGGCAAAGCAAACCGTGGCAGGCGTGCCTTCTAGCGCAGCCAGCGCGTGTTCCAATGCGTCCACAGTGGGGTTCGCGGCGCGCGAATAGGTGAAGCCCTTGTGAACTCCGACCGCCTGCTGAACGAATGTTGTGGATTGGCAGATCGGCTGAAGAATGGCGCCGGTCGTCGGATCGGGTCCCAGCCCGCCATGGATAGCAATGGTAGGTATGTCGTAATTATTGTGAGACACGGTGAATCTCCCTTCTTCCCCGACGAGCGCCGCTGAAGCCTGCCCTGAGCGAAGCCGAAGGGCGCTTGTTGGGGTGGTCGAGGTCTGAGCGAAAAATGGGGTCAAAAAACAAAATCGCCGCCGGTGTAAGCCCCAGGCGGCCGCTCAGTGAAGGGAGATTGTTAGGTGCTGATCACACTCCCGACGAAGGCACGGCGCCTGGGGCGCACATGGCCATAAACATTCGGGAATTGCTCAGCAAATGCATAGTCAAAATCTGATCACAAGGATCAGTGACAAGAGCATAGCACAGAGGGAATGTCTGTCAAGGAAAAGATGACGGCGCGGTGTAACACATTAGAGCATTTTCAATTTCAGTATATACATAACCGGGAGAGGCGAAGTAGTTGGCGCATTCCGTGGGCGAGAAGCCGGCGAGTAATTGGCCGAACTCATCCCAGAGCGTAGCGGTGGTCCGGGTGGCGGCTTTGCGGAGCAGAGCCTTGCGCTTGGCGAAGAGCTTCTCGATGGGATTCAGGTCAGGGGAATAAGGCGGTAAGTAGAGCAGAAATAAAAACCAGCTTGGCGACATCCATGCCGGGCAGCGCCTCAGTCCAGGCGCGGCGTGCGGCTTACACGTCCTCGCGCGCTCGCTCGCTGGCGTGCAGGGTTTTTTTTGAAGCTGAGATTCCATTTGTTCAACTGATGCCACAAGGCGCCGATCTTAATGACAACCCCCCGCTCCCGCAGTCGTTGCTGCATCTCGGCCAAGGTGAGCTCGGGCTCGGCCTGGATCCAGGCCCGCAGCACCGCTTCCCGTCCCGCCAGCCGTGACTGGCGATGGCCGCCGATGGGATAACTGCTGCACTCGCCCCGCTGTTGCAGCCGATCCCGTACCCGATAGACCCATACCCGACTGACCTCAAAGCGGCGGGCAATCTCCGTCGGACGCTCTCCACGTTCCAGTGCCCGCAACACCCGCTCCCGCAAATCCTGGGAATACGCTTGCATCCCATGCTTCTCCTTTACCGGCAGAAGCATTATCGCATAAATGTATATACTTAAATTAGAAATACTGTCGCAAAAAAAATGCTCAAAAGTCCATTTTGAGATCGAAACGCTTTTCCGCTGGACTGAAGTCCAACGTCCCTTTGCTGAAGCAAGGGGCTCCCACCAAGAGCGTTAACCAGAGTTTTCAAGCAGCCTGTGAGAGGCGCGCTCCACCCGTTGCCGGAGCGCAACTGCCCTGTCGCTATTCGATGATGGCCAGCGTGTCTCCCGGGTTTACGACCGATCCTTCTGCAGTTAGGATCTTCTGCACTCGGCCATCCTTGGGCGACTTCATTTCGTTCTGCATCTTCATGGCTTCCATCACGATGATGCCCTGGCCGGCCTTCACCTCGTCTTTTTCATTGACCAGGATGCGGACAATCTTACCCGGCATGGGCGCCTTGACCTTCTGCGGACCAGCCTCGGCGCCACTGGCGGCGCGCCGGGTCCGCAAGGAGCGCGGGTCCTGAACATCCACGGCATAGCGCGCGCTGCCAATGACCATGTGGAGCTCGCCTTGCAGCGAACGCTCGCGCTTGATCTCGTAGGCTTTGCCGCCGATCAATACCGACAGCACGTCGCGCGCGGTGAGTGCGGCGTCCACTTCAATCTCCTCGCCATCCACTTTGCACAGCCAGGTCTTCTCACCGCACGTGAGCTCTAACTGATGCGTTTTGCCGTCTACCACAATGTCATAGGTCATGTTTTAGCAGTTAGCCATTAGCAATTAGCATTTAGTAACCAGTGTCCTGAGTCGGAAGTCCTTTGAATAAACCAGGAGATTTGTGTCAGGGCACGGCTTCAAGCCGTGCCGAATCATGCGCTAAGGAAAGATGGCCTTTAGGCCCTGAGGCGAAATCGCCATCCTCTTACCGCTCATGCACCGCCTCATCGCGTGCGGCGCGCCGCCAATTTGAAGCTAGCACCGGAGTACCATTTCCGTTCACCGCCATGACCCCATTCGCCCCTGACAATGTGGCCTTCGGTTCCGTACTCGCAAAAATCGCCGCGCCAATGGCAGCCACGATCGGACGCCGTGGGTCGGTCTCATTGCCAGGCTTGGCCAGTAGCCGATCCAAAAAGCCCGTATCCAAATTGCCGGCGCGGTAGTCAGGGTCCTTCAGAATGCGGCGAAACAGCGAGATGTTGGTCTTGATGCCGCCCACGAAATACTCATACAGAGCGCGCAACAGCCGATCAATCGCCTGCTCGCGGTTCTCGCCATAGCCTACCAGCTTGGCCAGCAGCGGATCATACTCGATAGGCACGTTCCAACCTTCATACATGCCGCTGTCACGGCGGATGCCGGGTCCCGAAGGCGATATCAACCGCGTGATCTGCCCCGGCGAGGGAAAAAAATTGTTGTCGGGATCCTCGGCATAGACGCGGCACTCAATGGCGTGACCGCGCAAACCGATGTCTTCCTGCTTGAAGGGCAGCTTCTCGCCCGCGGCAACGCGCAGTTGCAGGTGAACCAGATCAAGCCCCGTCACCAGTTCGGTGATGGGATGTTCGACCTGCAAACGGGTGTTCATCTCGAGAAAATAGAAGTTGCGCTGCTCATCGACCAGGTACTCAATGGTGCCCGCATTGTGATAGTTCGCAGCCTTGGTCACGCGCACCGCAATTTCGCCCATACGCCGGCGCATGTCCTCGTCTACAACCGGCGAGGGCGACTCCTCCATTACCTTCTGGTGGCGGCGCTGTACGGAACACTCGCGCTCGCCAAGGTAGACGACATTGCCGTGCTCGTCGCCGAAGATCTGCATTTCCACATGACGCGGGTTGACGATGTACTTCTCGAGATACACTTCGTTGTCGCCGAAAGAGCGTTGCGCCTCGCTTCGAGCATTCTCGTAGGAGGAGTGTAGTTCCCGGGGCGACTCTACCAGGCGCATACCCTTCCCCCCGCCACCGGCCGCCGCCTTCAGCATGACGGGGTAACCGATCCGCTCCGCCAGCCGTTCGGCGGCGTCGATGTCCAAGCCATACTCCGAGCCCGGCACGAACGGAACACCGGCGCGTTTCATATTCTGACGAGCGCGCGTTTTGGAACCCATCATCTCCATCGACTCGGGACTGGGGCCGATAAACTTGAATCCATGGTCGGCGCAGGCCCTGGCGAAGCCCGCATTCTCTGAGAGAAAGCCGTAGCCGGGATGGATTGCTTCCGCCTGGCTACGGCGCGCCACGTCGAGAATCTTGTCCACGTTGAGATAGGACTCGCTGGCCGTTGCGGGACCGATATGGTAGGCGTAATCCGCTTTGCGGACGTGTAGAGCCTTGCGGTCCACATCGGAGAAGACCACGACCGACTCGATGCCCATCTCGCGGCAGGCGCGAATAATGCGCACCGCAATTTCACCGCGATTGGCGATCAGAACGCGTTTGAACATGGCTGGACCTCGAAACCGCTACGAGATACAACGTAATCGAACATTCTGCGGGAGCCGACGGCGGAAAGAGGGAAGCTGACACGCACACTCCACAGAAGAGTGGATTGTACTGCATCGGCGGGAGGCAGGTAGGGGCAACGTCACAGGGGTGTGTGACGAAGGGCGAAATCCCGGTAGCACGTCCGCGATGCGCAAGCAAATGCCCCTCCTCGTGGAGGGGCGTTCAAGTGATTTAGCGAAGACCGGCAACTCTACTGGTTGCTCTCTGTAGTGACGATACCCGTGGGTCCGGACTTCTCGGCCTTGGCCTTCTTAGTGGCCATCGTCTTGTCGACCCAGTCGTCGGCCAATTTCAGATCGGCCTTGCGGGCGTCGAGATTGTCGCACTCGTATTCGGCGCGCTGGCGGTACAGCAGGTTCAGATAGGCCATGGCATCGTCGTAATCGGGGCGAATCTGCAGCGCCTTCTGCAGGTTCTGGATACCATCTTCCACCTTCTGGGAGTTCTTCGCCTTGAGATCGGCACAGGCCTTCTTGTCCTTCAGGTCGTCTGTCGGCTTCATACCCAGGCTGGCGCGGATGGTCTGGTCGGGCTGGTAGGCCTGCATCCAGTCGATGACCGCAAGCGAATAGTAGCTTTCTGGATCGTTAGGATCCAGGTCAGCGACCTTCTGGTAATACTCCCTGGCCTGATCGAACTTCTTCATGCCGAAGTAAAGAGAAGCGATGCCTTTCAGGCTATGGATCTGTTGCTCTTTGGGTGGATTCTGGGCCAGGACCTGCTTAAAGACCTCGATGGCCTGCTCGGCATAGCGATTGTTGTCAGGAGAATCGGCGCCGGGGATGTATTGCTGGGCATACGCGGTGGCTAAATAAAGACGAGCTGTAACAAGGCTGGGATCCAGCTCCACTGCGTTCTTGAAATGTTCAATGGCCCCTTCATATTGTGCGTTCTTGTAGGACTGAACGCCCTTGTTGAGCTGATCGCGTGCTCTCAGCTTGCTGCAACCGATGGTTGAGAACAACGCAAGCAGAACTAAAAGTACCGTCAGTACTCGTCCGCTCTTGTTCATGTTTGATATCACTCTCCAGTGGAATCCTTCGGGTCGTGAGGAGAGGGCAAGGCGGTCACCTGACGTCCTGCCCCTCCGCAAGGAAGAGTGCAACCCGAGTCATGCTCCTGATTCTTGACCCACGGCGTCCGCCGTAGCGGAGCGCGCAACAGGGCCGTCGGTTTTGTGGCGTCAATGGCGCCAGGAAGAACCGGCTCGCAGGTGGCTAACCGCCAGCTTCGATCTTCGCCGTGATCAGCCCAACTTTATCGACACCGGCTGCGTGGGCGATGTCGATGACTTGTGCCACATCATTGAAGGTCAGGTCAGGATCAGCCTTGACGAACATGACTTTTTCGGCGCGGGTCTTGAAGATGTCGTTGAGACGGCCTTCCAGATTCTCCCACGTGACGTCGTCCTGGTTGATCTTCAGCGCCGGCTTGTCGCCGGCGCCTTTCAGTACCTGCACCACAATGGTGCGATCGTTGCTTGGCGGTTGCTTCTGCTGGTCCTTGGGCGGCTGAGGAACCAGCGCGTCCAGACCTTTCGGAGTCAGCGGCGTGATCACCATGAAGATGATGAGCAACACCAGCAATACGTCAATCATTGGGGTTACGTTAATATCGGCGGTCGGACCCCCACCCGACCCTCCTACTGCCATTCCCATAAGAAGCTCCCGTTACTGGGCACCCGCGCCCGTACTGGCGCCGCCAATCGGCGGCGGTTTCTTCCCGGCGGGGCCAGTTTGTCTCTGTTCCGTCAATAGACCGACGTCATCCACGCCAGCGGCGCGCACATTGTCCACCACGTCCACCACGGCGCCATACTTGGCGCGAGCGTCAGCCTTGATAAAGATCCGTTTGTCCACCTTATTGGCGAGGCGATCTTTCACCTTATTCGTGAGCTGGTCAGCGGTAACCTTGTCGGTACCAAAGAAAATCTGTCCGTCGCGCATGACCGCCACGAGCAAGGAATCCTCCTTGTCCGCATCCGGCATAGGTGTCGGGCTATCTACCTTGGCCATGTCCACGCTCACGCCCTTCTGCAACATGGGCGTGATGACCATGAAAATGATGAGCAAGACCAGCATCACGTCCACCATGGGGGTGACATTGATGTTGGAGTTGATCTTGGCGCCTTCGGCGCGCACTGCTAATGCCATAACATTCAACCTCCTTCAGACCGGGAACCAGCGCAAACCAACTGCGCTACGCCTCCAGTTACCGGCGAACCGCGCGCTTCTTGAGGAAGTAGTCAATCAACTCGCTGGAGCTATTGTCCATTTCCACGTCGAAGGCTTCCACCTTGTTGGTGAAGTAGTTGAACATCCAGACGGCCGGAATCGCGACGAAAAGTCCGATAGCGGTAGTCACCAAGGCTTCCGAGATACCGCCGCTGACCGCCCCTAGGCCGGTCGCTTTCTGGGTGGAAATCTCCTTGAAGGCGTTGATAATACCGACCACCGTGCCCAGCAGCCCAACGAATGGGGCCGTCGAACCAATGGTGGCGAGACCGCCTAGACCGCGCTTCAACTCGGCGTGCACGATGGCTTCGGCACGCTCCAGAGCGCGCTTGGATGCCTCGATCTGCTCGCCGGGAATGTCGTTGGAATCACCGTGGGCCCTGAATTCCTGCAGGCCGGCGACGACGACTTTCGCCAAATGGCTCTTCTTGTTGCGTTCGGCAACCTTGATGGCTTCCTCAATTTTGCCTTCACGCAGCGCTCCGGCAACCGCGGGAGCAAATGCACGCGACTGTTTGCGAGCCGCACTGAATGCCATGGCGCGATCGATCATGACGCCGATCGACCAACCCGACATGATGAACAGAATGAAAACCACGATCTTGGCCAAAATGCCCATCTGCTTCCAGAGAGAGATGGGATCCCAGCCCACGGTCGCTTCCTGGAAAATCCAAGCGGCAACCGTCGGTACGTGACTGAGGGTGTAGGTGGTAAGGTTAGCTAGAAACATGGGTGGACTTTTCCTCCTCAGAACTTTCGTTATGGCAGACCAACATATTTGCTACTGGTACTGCGGGTGATTCAAATATCTGGATAATTTTCCCCAAAACGACTGTGAGCGTTTGCCTGCTCCGCAAAAATCATTTACCCACAGAGCACCGACCTTAAACTTTCCGTGATCCCGGCGCCTGGGTGGTTAATTTTCTTCCTGTTACGTGATCTTAGGCTCATGTGACACCCATGAGCAAAACTAAATTCTCCGGCCACAAATGCCAAGAAGCCTGGTCCTCCGGCCTTGAGTTAGATGCACAAACTACTCACGCACGCACCGTCTAACCGCCCAACGTGAAATTAACGTTGACGGTGGTTTCCACTTCCACTGGCTCGCCATTGAGGTAGTAAGGCTTGTACCTCCATTGCTTAACGGCGTCCAGGGCGGCGCCCGTAAGCATCGGGTGGCCGCTAACCACGTGCAGGTTCTGAATCGCGCCATCCTTGCCAATCAGGGCCTGCAAAACAACCGTGCCTTGAATGCGAGCCTGGCGGGCGAGAGCCGGATACTGCGGCTGCACTTTATGAATCAATAATCCCTGAGAGACGCCTTGCGATACACGTACGCGCTGCGGGGTCGCCGCCTTGGGAATGGCCACCGGCGTGGAGTTTACTATTCCGCCCAGAACACCGCCCATGCTACCCCCAGGTACGCCACCCGGTACGCCTCCCATTACGCCGGCCGTGCTCGGCGGAGCCTCGTCCTCTTTAATCATCTCAATCTTTTTAGGAATTTTCGTCGGGGTACGCAACTGGCCGTTATCCAATTCACTCTGGATCTTCTTGACCACGACCGGAGCGGCAGCCGGGGGTGGTGGCGGGGGAGGCGGCGGCGGCGGAGCAACCAGGAACGTCATCAGTTGCTGCCGGGGCAAGGCCTCGGTAAAGATCAAAGGCAACAACACTAAAACGCCAATTAGCAGGAGTTGGAGCACAAACGAAATAGCGGTGGTGGTCTTCCGCTTGCCCTTAAGCCTGCCGCCCGATTCCACGAGGCTGTCTTCAAACATAGCCTGTTCTCCGTCTGATGCTTCGATTACTTAGACACCGGCTATCGATTTTTTGCTCCCACAAACCACAGATTGCACCTTGAAAGCTTCGCCACCAGACTCTCGTTTCAATCTGGGAACGGCTCTCCTAGAACGGCGACCGAAGTATACACCCACGCGGCGAGTCCGGCACAAAAGGTCTTGCGGCTGAGTGGCTTGGTCTCACTAGGCCTTTACCTTTACCTTTTCGCGCGGCTTGTCACGGGTAGTGGACATGCGCTGGGCCGCCGACTGGCCGGCCCGCTTGGCTCGCCATTCCTGGTAGGCGACCAGCATGGGCGCTGCCACCGCGATCGACGAGTAGGTGCCGATCAGAATTCCGATCACCAGCGCTAACGAGAACCCGCGCAGAACTTCGCCACCGAAAATGTACAGCGAGAGCACGGTCAGGAAAGTTAGCCCTGACGTCAGAATGGTCCGGCTCAGCGTCTGGTTGATGCTCTTGTTGACAATGTCGGCCAGCGGCTCGCGGCGCAGCAACTTAATGTTCTCGCGAATACGATCGAAGACGACAATGGTGTCGTTCATCGAATAGCCGATCAGCGTCAGGATGGCGGCGATCACCGTCAGGCTGATTTCCTTGTCCAGCAGCGAGAAGAAACCCACGGTGATGATGGTGTCGTGCAGGCAGGCCACGACGGCGCCCACGCCGTAAATCATCTCGAAGCGGAACCACAGGTAAACCAACATTCCGGCGAGAGAATAAAGAGTGGCCATCAGGGCCTGTTTGCGGAGCTGCGAGCCCACCTGCGGACCGACAATCTCGACGTTGCGCACCACAAAGTTTGAGGTGTAGAAGTCCGGCTGCAGCGCGCTGATTACCTCGGGAGGCACGACGCCGCGCAGTTCATCGAGCGACGTCAGAATTCCGCCCCGCTCCTTGTTGCGGAAATCCTCAATCTTTTGAGCAATGGCCTCATACCTAGGGCCGGCATCCAAGCCTAAGTGCAACGGATCTTTTTGCATCAAATCCTGCTGCAAGCTGGCGGTGCCGACGTTATTCAGATCTTGCTTGCCTTCGGCGGCCGGGCTGCGGGCCTGCAGGGCGTGGATGATGGTGTTCTTGCCCTTGTCGAGCGCTGCTTCGCTGGTTTCCTGGATGCCCAGATCGACCAAGACCTCATTGTCGGAGGTCGGACCGAAGCGCTGGATGCGGGGATCATGCAGTCCAGCCCGGTTCATGTCGCGACGAATCTGGTCGAGGTCGGGCGTCTGCGCGAATTTGACATAAACCAGCGTACCGCCGCGGAACTCTACACCCAGCGGAATGTGGTGCCAGAACAACATCGAACAGATTCCGGCGACGCTGAACACGAGTGAGAAGGCAAGGAAATACCACTTCTTGCCAAGGAAATCGATATTGGTATCGCGAAATAACTCCACCGCTAGCCCCTTGCTAATTTTTTCACCACGGAGGCACGGAGGGCACGGAGTTTTATAAAACTCTTCTTACAATGCCCTTTCGCAGGACGGGAACATTGAAGTTGATAAGTAGTCCAACCCGTATCCTGCTTAGCCTCAGATAAGTGAGCAATTGCGATTCGTGAATGGCCGATAAACCTTCGACCGATTTGAGTTCAACAATCACACGATTGTGCACAATCACGTCAATGCGATATCCGCAGTCCAGATGGCAGCCCTTGTACTGCACCGGCAACTCAACCCGGCAGCGGAACGGAATTTTCCTCAACGCGAGCTCATGACATATGCAGGCCTCATAGGTCGATTCGAGCAAACCCGGCCCCAGCTCTCGATGCACAGAAACAGCAGCCCCGATGATCTCGCTGGTAAGGTCTGCTTCAATAAGCTCAACCTTCCTATCGTTCTCTGCATCTCGCCGATCATAAGCCTCGTAGCTTCCTCAGGAATTTCTTCCGACGATTTCCTTCTTCTCCGTGTCCTCAGTGCCTCCGTGGTGAACTTATTCCCCTAAATGCTCAATGGCTCGCCACGCTGATGGCGACTGAGAATGAATTCGAAAATCACGCGCGACACGAACACCGCAGTGAACAGATTGGCCGCCAGACCGAAGCTGAGGGTCACAGCAAATCCTTTCACCGGACCGGTTCCGAACAGGAACAGGATGATGGCGGAAACAATCGTCGTCACGTGGGTATCGATAATGGTCGTCCAGGCGTGAGCAAAACCTTGCTCCACCGCAGAGGAAGGCGTCTTGCCGTGTCGCAACTCCTCGCGAATACGCTCGAAGATCAGAACGTTGGAGTCCACGCCCATACCAACCGTCAGAATCACACCCGCAATTCCTGGCAAGGTGAGGGTTGCCCCGCTATAGCCGAGAAATCCCAACAGAATTACCAGGTTCAGGGTCAACCCCAGGTCGGCATTGATGCCGGCGGCGTGGTAGTAGAACAGCATGAAGATCAGCACTGCGACCATGCCGACAACCGCCGCCCGCACGCCCTCGCGGATGGAATCGGCGCCCAGCGACGGCCCCACCGTGACCTCTTGCAGGTACTTGATTCCCGCCGGCAGTGCACCGGAGCGCAAGGTCAATGCCAAGTCCTGCGTCTCCTCGGGACTGAAGGATCCAGTAATACGCCCCTGGTCGTGGATCTGCTCCTGGATGGTGGCCACCGATTTCACTTTGTTATCCAGCACCACCGCCAGTTTGTCGCCAACGTGGGAGCCGGTGAAAGCGGCGAAGCGCCGGCCTCCGTCACCGGTCAGAGTGAAATTGACATCAGCCCGGCCATTCTCATCCCGGCCAGCATCGGCGGAACGCAGATCGCTCCCGCTCACGGCCGCGGCGCGGCTGATGATCCAATACACTTCGCTACTTTCGTCAGGATTCTGCGCGTGTTGAGCGGTGCCCTTCATCAGGATAGTGTCTGGCGGAAGTATGCCACCGTTGTCCTGCATGGCGGCCTGCTCGCTGGGATAGGGCCCCTTGACCGCCTGCCGGATCTCCAACATCGCGGTCGACTGCATGATCTCTTTCACGCGCGCCGGATCGTCCACGCCAGGCAACTGCACCAGGATCTGATAATCGCCCAGTCCGTGCTCCTGAATCACCGGCTCGGAAACTCCGAGCTGATCGATTCGGTTGCGAATGGTTTCGATGGCCTGCTGCACCGCTTTCTTTTTGGTGTCGGTGACTACTGACGGCTTCATGGTCAGGGCGTAAAAGTTCTCGGCGCCAGAGGCGAGATCGTAGTCACCCAGTCTCTCGCCGACGATGCGACGCAGTTCCGACGAGGACTCCGGCGGCACGCCCTTGATCTGGATCAGTTCAGGGTGGTTCTGCGGATCAGGCTTGGAGATCTCCCCGTAGGGGATGTTGGCCTTCTTTAGGGCTTCCTTCAGGTTCTCGACCGCGCGGTCGCTGTCGGCGTTGACCGCATCGTTCACCTGCACCTGGAGAATCAGGTGAGTGCCGCCCTTGAGGTCAAGGCCCAGGTGGATGCGCTTCTGTATCGCAGCCCGCAGACCTTCACCTGTGAGACTGCTCGGGATGCCGACGATGCCGAAGAGAAAGAAGATCAGCACCGCAATAATCAGAACTGTTTTGACCAGGAGATTCTTATTCATGAGAGACTGCAACCCTTAGGACTTGGGTACGTCCTCCGCGGTCGTTAAGGTGACGATGGAGGAACGGGCAACTTCAATCTTGATGTTGTCCGGGGGGACCCGCAAGACGACAGCGTCGTCCTTTACGGACATGATAGCGCCGCGAAGGCCACCGCTGGTGACCACCTTGTCGCCCGGTTTGATTTCCTG
The DNA here is from genome assembly GCA_963720135.1 of uncultured Acidobacteriaceae bacterium. Taxonomy (GTDB): domain Bacteria; phylum Acidobacteriota; class Terriglobia; order Terriglobales; family Acidobacteriaceae; genus Bog-257. The sequence goes on along the minus strand of CAVREJ010000029.1, from coordinate 8,416 downwards.
CAGCATGGCCTGCCATTTCTTCTGCTTGCGCTGTTGCGGCATGATCAAAAGAACATAAAAGATTGCGAAAATCGCAACCATCATCAGGATCGGGGCCGAGCCGCCGATGCCTTGCGCGAACATACCTGCCAGTGTGGCCATTTATCTTTCGACTTTCGCAAAAACCGCCTGGGGCCGGCCTAAAGACCCGCACTACCTGAGCGTCGCTTTCCAGCAACTGTTTAGCCAGCCAAGGACGCAGCCCTGACCTTGATATAGTATCGCGCTTTTGCCGGAGACCTGAACAGCGAAGGCTGCTAAGGAACACTCAAATGCGGTGGCCGGACGCCAGAGAGAAAACTTGCGAATTCCCCAAGTCTTATAGCTTGCCGCACCTTACGCATGGTGTCAAGGTAATATGCCAGATTGTGGATGGTGTTCAGTACCTGCGCCAGCAGTTCGTTCGAGGCATACAGATGCCGCAGGTAAGCTCGCGAATAGCGGACACAGACCTTGCACGCGCAGTTCGGATCGAGCGGGCCATCATCCGTAGCGTAGCGTGCGTTCTTGATGGTGAGCCGGCCTTCCGAGGTGAACAGCAACCCATGGCGCGCGGCGCGCGTGGGCAGCACACAGTCCATCATGTCCACACCCATGCCCACGTAATGCACAATCTCTTCCGGCGTGCCCACTCCCATCAGGTAGCGCGGCTTGTCCTCGGGGAGGAATCGGATGGCGGCGTCCACCATTTCGTACGTCATGGGTCGCGGTTCGCCCACGCTCAACCCCCCGATCGCGTAGCCGGGGAAATCAAGCTCCACCGTCCGCTGTGCCGATTCCCGGCGGAGATCGGGGAACATCCCGCCCTGGACGATGCCAAACAGAGCCTGGGTCTGGCCTTCGGTTTGCAGGGGGACCGCGCGGGTGCCCGGTTGCGTCATCCCGAGCGAGCGAAGCGAGCCGAGGGACCCGTTTTTTGCCCCATGTTTGGCAAGGGCTGGGCCTTCGCTTTGAAAGGGCACGGCTTTAGCCGTGCCGTTCAGCGCCACATTAAATTCTCCCGCGGACTTCAGTCCGCGGGAATACCACGGCACCTCCCGCTTGTGCTCCTCGAAATACTTCTTGCTGCGCGTCGCCCAGCGCAGTGTCATCTCCATCGACGCCTCGGTGCGCGCGTACTCTGCCGGATGTTCGGTGCACTCATCGAACGCCATGATAATGTCGGCGCCCAATGCGATCTCGGCAGCGATGGCGCTCTCCGGACTGAAAAAATGCGACGATCCGTCGAGGTGCGAACGAAACGCGACACCGTCTTCCGTGACCTTGCGCAGATCGCTGAGGCTGAACACCTGAAAGCCGCCAGAGTCGGTGAGAATCGGATGGTCCCATGCCATGAACTTCTGCACCCCACCGAGGCGGCGGACCATCTCAACACCCGGACGCAGATAAAGATGGTAGGTGTTGTTCAGCAGGATCTGCACGCCGAGCTCTTCCAGCGTGTCCTGGGGCACGCCCTTCACAGTCGCAACCGTTCCTACCGGCATGAACACGGGCGTCTGGACTTCACCGTGAGGAGTGAAGAAGCGTCCGGCGCGGGCGGCGCCATCGCGTGCTTCAATCTGAAAGCGGAAAGACATCGCAGACGATTGTAGCGAGTATTTTCACCATGGAGGCACAGAGGGCACAGAGGAGCAGAATCTTTCGGACTTTTCCAGGCGTGTCGAATCGATGGGTGGAAGCTTACAAAAAGGCGCATGGGCCTAGGCAAGCTTATTGCACCGGCGATAACCCTGGTTGCCCGATCAAAGCGTGTTTTGCTTGGGTGCGGATTTTGACGTCTCCATTGCAAGGGATTGTCATATCAGATCACCGCGAACCACCCGCTCAGTTGGCAGAGTTCACAACGATGCCAGTAACGCCGCTATGGAGGCAGAGGTCGTGAATCACGTTTGGTCGATGCAAGAAATTGTGATGCTCGCAGAGTAACTGCAATCTCATTGGTGTTAGTAGCTTAGAGGGCCAACATTCAACAAGAACTCGCTGCAGGGAAACCAGAACATCCACAGACAATGCGTGGTAAGATATTGACATCGCTAGATTAAGCATTATGATTCATACCCTGACGCGCTGAACCAACGGTCGAACAAATGGGGAAAGGAGGGGACACAATGGCTGATAGAAAACCGTTCATTGGGAACATCAAACAGGACGAGGAGTTGAATGGGTTGCTCGAAGCATCTCGGAGAATTGTGGTCACCGATGACGAATTGCGCGAGCAGAGAATCAGCTTCGCTTATGGTAATGCCCCCGCCAATGCGAAGAGCATCACCAAAGACAGCGTTCGCAAGGCATCTCAACACATTCTGCTTAAGTCATAAGAACAGTCAAACGAGGCTCGCCTTGCAAAGGGTGAGCCTAACTTTTGCTCTCTAACATGTCTGTCCGCGAGAAAGACAACCCCGATCTGTACAACCGAATTCAAGAGCAAAATCTCCTTCGCCAATACGATCTGCTCACCAATTGTATTGAGATAGGTCTTGAAAAAGGCATCGAAGCATTCGATAAATACACCCTTTGGGCGCTCGATTATGCGGCAGTCGCGAACATCGCTCAATTTGGCGGGCGATATCGCGAAGAGCCTATTTATGTGAGCAACCATGTTCCTCCACGATATGAAGACGTGCCGCACCAAATGGACTTGTTCTTTTCCTTCATCCATGAGAATTGGACAGTCGAAGGGGTTGGCGACCACCCCACCGGACTCGCGGGTTACGCCCTTTGGAGGCTCAACTGGATCCATCCGTTCGTCGAGGGTAACGGGAGAACGGCCAGAGCGGCCTGCTATTACTTGATCTGCTTAAAGCAAGGACGGGTTCTTCCTGGCAAGAAAATAGTTCCAGAGCGGATACGGGAGAATCGCGACCGCTATTACGCCGCCTTGAGGGCTGCGGACAAAAAGTGGGACGAAGGGCATCTGGACGTGTCGGAAATGGTCGCTTATCTCGCTAGTCTTTTGAAGGGCCAACTCTCCGAACAGTAAATTTCAAACTGAGACACTACCGCTTCAGTTTGCCTGCCGGCTTATCGTCACAAAAGGATCAACTTTCGCGAGAGTGCCGTAGCATTGTTCAGCGGCTGCTTTGCAGCCTCCGCAGCAGATGGCCTTGAGTTCCGGCTCGCAACTCTCGCACTCCGCCGGCCACGTCTCGCGAAAAGCGCGAACGTAAGGGTGCTTGTAGTAGATGTCGGTAAAGCGATCCTGTCTTCAGGTTACCTAGAATGACGCCGGAGTGATTACAGATGCGCACATTCCCGGTCGGATCGACCGTGAAGTACGATCCTTCTCCCGCCAGCGGACACCATCCAAAATGGATTTGTTTGTACTTTCTGACATCGATTACGCAGGGTTCAATCGCCACCGCGACTGCGACCGGCAATTGGTACCGTGCGCTCAGTTCCTCTAACGTGTCCAGGTTTTCTCGAATCGTCGCAGCCGTCGGCAGCAGGAGATCGGCATTGCGAATGTTGCGCGCGCCCAGGTTCATCCGGTTATACATCAAGCCGGTAGCGCCCAGCGCGATGGCCAATTCTGCTGTTTTGCCGGCGTCTGCACTGTTGAGTTTTGTGGCTACGAACACCGCCACGAAGCTGCCTTTAGCCTGCCGGACATTCGCCATGCCATCAACCGCGGCATCCCAGGCGCCGCGACGCCCTGCCAGCCGGTCGTGCACCTCACGACGATAGCTGAGCAGAGTGATTTCATACGTAACTTCTGTGCCCAGCGATGCAAGTCGTGCCGCCGTCAAGAGCGTGCCGTTGGTGATGACGATGGGAGCTATTCCTCTATTGCGAATATACGAGAGGATCTCAGAGAGATCCTCTCGTAATAGCGGCTCACCCCCAGACAAAGCGATCGATTGCACCGGAGCCTCGTCACATAACTTCCCGATAACGTCAGTCACCTCTCTGGTGCCCATCTCGCTGCTTCGATCACGCTCGCAGTCCTGCGCCGAAGGTCCCTCTGCCATGTAGCAGTAGAGACAATGATTGTTGCAGCGTTTGGTTAGTTCGATAACGAAGCTCTTGGGGAGGGGTCTTGCTTCGAAGTCGTCTGGGGCTGACTTCATAAATTACCAACGTTCCTATCAACAGTTAGAAAGCCGCTCAGATTTAGATTAAGGACATATCCAGCGTTGTGGGTTACTGGCCGCCGCCGGCAATTTTTCCGAAGGTTTCCTGGCTTATCAGTCCCTCGCTAAGGAACTGCTTTGCGACGCTGAGACGGGCTCCTTCATCCACCACACTGAACCACGGATCGACGGGGAAGTAGCAAAGGATGGGCACGCGCCCTCCCACCAATCCAGCCACGAAGCTCCTCGGTTCCGTGTACAGTACCTCAACCTTCTTGCCAACCAATTCCTTCAAGGTCCCTGGCTGAAAGTTCGGACTGATCGGAATCGGCGTGAGCCTGCCTTCCGCCTCGAGGAAGAAATTCCCTTCCTTCTGTACAACCGTTCCTGATTTTGGTCTGTTAGTCATAATAATTTCTCCTTTCGGACGTCGGACGCTTACTCGCAGTGTTCTGGGTTTACGCCGAGCCCGTCTCAGTGTCCTCTTAGCGTCCATGCGATGCGGTGACTGCAAGCACGGGTGTGTGTGACTATTAAGGAGGAAGGAGGGCCACCAGAAGCGACGAGAATGAGCGGAAGGGGGCTGCTGCCAACCTGAGCGACGGGCGTCGCGAGGATTCCAGATTGCTGGGTGAATCCGTGCCCGGCAGAGCAACGCGGACTCACCCCGATCCCGTTCAGGCGGCCTGACTCTTCGGGATTTGGTGTTGCCCCGGCGTATAGTGTCCCGGCTCCAGGCGGAACGAGATAGCCAAGCGGTTCCACGCGTTGATGGTCACCACCGCAAGGGTTAACTTCGCCAGTTGTTCCTCCGAGAAATGTTGGCGCGCCAAGGCGAACACATCGTCGGGCACATGAGTTTCACTCACCTTGGTTACCGACTCGGCCCAGGCGAAAGCCGCACGCTCGCGATCGTTGTAGCAGCCGGGCGATTCGTCCCACACGCTAACCAGGTCAATGCGCAACTCGGTTTCACCCAGCGCGCGCAGGTCCTTGCTGTGCATATCAATGCAATAGGCGCATCCGTTGATGCGCGAAACCAGCAGGTCAACCAGGTTCAGTAGCTTGGGTTCGAGACCGCTGTTGGTAACGTGCGCCTGCAAATCCATCATAGCTTTGGTTACGTCTTTGGGAGCGTTTGAATAGTTCATTCTCGCTGTCATAAGTTCGCCTCGTTATTGAGTTAGGGTTCTGCTCCTTCTAATCAAGTGACGAGGTCGGGGAGGTAAAGGTATGCCGAAAACCTGCACTTTTTGATTTGCGGAAGTACGCTGCAATCAACGTTTCAGCAGCGATGCCCTTTCAAGTTGTCCACATGCGGAGTTCTTCTTCAGGTGTGAGTGCGCACCTCTTAAAATGCAGCCGCTCAGAACTTGCTGATGCGGATGCTGCCATCGCCGGTGGTGATCTCAAGCAACGGCCCGCCACCATTTAACTTGCCGCGAATGCGCGACCGCTCGATGGATCCGTTCACCGTCACCGGCATGTCAAGCTGGATGTGCCCGTCTCCGGTGTGGGCGTAAAGCTCGGCGGCAAAGTCCTGCGGCAGGCGAGCTTCTACGCCACCGTCGCTGGTGTGAATTAGCCAGCCATTGTTCATCTTCGAGCCGGGCCGCACGGTCAGGTCAATGTGTCCATCGCCCGTGCGCAGGTCAACGTCTGTCAGCACGCCGTCAATGGTCATGTGCCCATCGCCGGTGTGGGCATGCAGGCCGCCATTGAAGTTGCGTACCTGAATATGCCCGTCGCCGGTATCGAGGTGAGCTTCCCCGGAGGTGCCATCGATCGCAATGTGCCCGTCGCCAGAATGCAGGTCGAGAGCGGTGTCTGCCGGAACCTGTACCACGATCTGTACGCCCTCATGCATGTTGATGTGGATGCCCCAGCCTTTATTCGGGACGTGGACTTGCAGGTCCACCTTGTCGCCGTCCTGGCGTTCGGTAATGCGCACGCCGCTGCTTCCGATGCTGTAACCGTTGGCGATCACCCGCGCCGAAACCGAACGGCCGAAGCCGCGCGTAACCTCAATCGAGGCGTCATTGGTGTCCACGCGTAGGCTGGGCTTGTCGCTGACTTGGTAAGTTTTCGTCCACTCCTCGGCGAAGGCGGAAGCACCAAGGACCAAGAGGCACAGCAGAATAATCAGGAAGGTTTTACGCACAGAACTCCTCCTCGTTGAATGTTACGAGGAGGACCCTGCTTTTGTTCCGTAGTGGTTGCGATCAGGAGATACGGAGGGCGGTTGCGGTGCCCGGGGCATGCGCTACTTAGCGGAGTGGATCTTCGCGCACGCCCCTCACGAGCATCGCTCCCTGCTTGCTGAAATAGACGTATCGCGGGAAAAAGGGTTAGCGTCACCGGCTGTACTGGTTCTGCTTTTTCTCCGCATGGCGCTCCAGACCAAGTTGGATCAACCGATCCATTAGCTCGGGATAATCAATCCCCGTTGCCGCCCACATTTTGGGATACATGCTGATGGAGGTAAAGCCGGGAATCGTATTGACTTCGTTGACGTAAATCTTGCCGGTGCGCGGATCCATAAGGAAGTCCACGCGCGCCATGCCGGCGCAGTCCACCGCTTTAAAGGCTGCAATTGCCAGTTTCTGCACCTCCTTTTGTTTGGTCTTTGGGAGATTGGCTGGGATGATCGACTCCGAACCTTCGATCAAGTATTTGGCGTCGTAGTCGTAGAACTCCTTGATGGGTACGATCTCGCCCGGAAGCGAAGCGATTGGGTTGTCATTCCCGAGGACGGAGCACTCGATCTCGCGCGCTTTGCCTTTCTTGCTGCCGATGCCCTGTTCGATCACCAATTTGCGATCATAGCGCGCCGCCTCGTCCATGGCCGCGGCCAGTTCGCCTGAATTGTGCACCTTGCTGATCCCAACCGACGAGCCCAAGTTCGCCGGCTTCACGAACACCGGATACTTCAACGCACTTCCGATTTGCTTACTCACCTTTTTCGGTTGTTCGCGCCACGCACTGCGCAGCACGGTGACATGCTTGACGATTGGCAGACCAGCATCGCGGAACAGACGCTTCATCACATCTTTGTCCATGCCCGCGGCCGAGCCCAGCACGCCAGCGCCGACATAGGCGATATCCGCTAGCTCCAGCAAGCCTTGGATGGTACCGTCTTCGCCAAAGGTCCCGTGCAGAACGGGAAAGATGATGTCCACGTCAATGGAATTTGGCGCCGAATGCAGCTCAGGAGAGTGGGTCTCAAAGGGCATCAGGGCGGAATGGTTATCGCCTGGCATCGGCGGCACCACCACGGCTTCACCTTTGGCGAGAACGGCGGCGGCGGAAGTAGTCTCGGGATCGCCCGCGCGCAGCTGACGTGGTTCAGGTGACTCTGGGGCTTTGCCTTGTAGCAAGCGCTCGGCGTGAGCAGCTGTCACCCATCGGCCTTCCTTGGTGATAGCGATGGGAACAACATCGTATTTGTTCTTATCGATTGCGTTCAGGACCGAAGCTGCTGACAACAGCGAGACTTCGTGCTCGCCGCTGCGCCCGCCAAACAGAACACCAACCCGGAGTTTCGTCATGCTTCGATCTTAACGCCAGAAACTTTTTTGGATAGTAATCAGCGATAGACCTCGCAACGACCTGAAACGCCCAGCCTCAGTACAGCTATAGATTCGTCGTGCCTCCGGCCCTGGCTGCCACCGCTGCCCGGTGCAGCGCCGACCGCATCGGGATCCATCATGCGTTCGTGCTGCCAGTGATCTGCTATTTGTACATTCTTCTCTTTGCGATGAAGGGACAACCAAGACAGGCAGTTGTTTTTCGGAGGAGCCGGACATGTCCTGTTATTACGCCCCGGATTATTACGCCCCGGACTAGGGTTGACAACTAAACTCTACATATGTTGATATTGGACCGTGGCACGAAGCCCAAACACTTCCGCCCAGACGCGTGCGTTGCTGGTTGCCATGTCCCGACAGCCACGCACTTGGCAATACGGCTATGAGCTCTCGAAGGAGACTGGCCTCAAGTCGGGTACACTCTATCCGGTACTGATACGCCTCAGTGATCAAGGACTGCTGGAGTCGCAGTGGCAAGAACCAGAACGGCCAGGCAAGCCAGCCCGCCATGCCTACAGGCTAACTGCGAATGGATTGGTCTTTGCGCGCGAGATAGCGGCCCGAAGTACGAGATCCGTCGTTGGTCACAACATCGTGGGAGCGACAGCATGAATTCACGTCCCTCTTTCCTCCGCCGGATTGCGTTCGCCTTGGCGGCACACGCAGCCAGGGTCCTGCCTTCGGCGCGCTCGCCGTGGGCGGAAGCGATGAAACACGAAT
>CAVREJ010000028.1:0-103849 GCA_963720135.1 uncultured Acidobacteriaceae bacterium | reverse complement strand
CGAATCTGCGTCCCAAGATCTCGCCACAAGCTCCGTGTTAGCCGCATCCGGCATCAACGTTCTGGCGCCGCATTTCCACGCCGCGACAGGAGCACCAAGTCGGCCGCTTCCTCAGCATCTTTGAGGAGCGTCTTGCGCGGCGTGCCTATCCGCGCACGCATGGTCAGGCCACGAGCAAAATCCGTGACTTGGATCGCGCGGACGGCCACAGGAAAGTCGGACGGGATTTCTCCGGCGGTGATCCCGTCCCGGAAACGGCCTTCCACCAGCGCGGCGCCACCGGCGGCCGCGTTTTGCAGGAACCGCCGGACCTCAGCATCGTCCACAAGCGGCGCGACGCACACCAGAAGGCAGCCCCGGGCCGACCCTTTCTCGGTCGCACTTTCGACGGCGTACCTCAGAAAGCCCGCGATCGAGTCGCGAAGACCCTGTGGCGAGAGGAGTGCCTTCGCGGCTGATGCGCCCTTCCGTTCTGCGTACGCCCTAAGGACGCGCAAGAATATCGCCCGCTTGTCCCCAAAGACGGCATACAGGCTCGGCCGTCCCACACCCATCCCGGCGACGAGATCGTCAATCGTCACTCCGTCGTAGCCTTTCGACCAGAACACCTGAGTCGCCTTTTCCAGCGCCCCCGTCTCGTCGAAGCTGCGCGGCCGTCCACGCGGCCTAGCGGTATTCTGAATCATTTAGTTCAAAACTCCTTGACAATGGCCATCGTACCAATATATAACCGAATAGTTCGAAATTAGCAAGCTGGCCCTGGCCTCGCGGGGCCTCACGACTCGACCTTCACCCTTCACCACGGAGACGCCCATGGAACATTCGATCGCTCTCGTCACCGGCACCACCTCCGGGCTCGGTTATGCGGCAGCCCGCGCTCTTGCCGGAAAGGGCTGGCGCGAGATCATCGTCACCGGGCGCAGCCTGGCCCGGGCCCAGGAGACGGCCGCTCAGCTCGCGGCTGAGACCAAAACACAGGTCTTCACGCCGTTGGAGCTGGATTTGGACACTCCGTCCAGCGTTCAATCCGCCCTCGCCGAGCTGGTTAAGCGAGGTCGGCCGATCAATTTCATGCTGCTCAATGCAGGGATGGTTCCAGGTAAGAAGCGCGTGCTCACTGCGGCGGGCGTCGAGGCGGCTCAGGCCCCGCTGATCGGCCATCATCAACTGACTGTCGGGTTGCTCCGCGCCAACCTGCTGAGCCCCAACGTGCGGATCGTTATCTCCGGCGCAGAACCTGCCCGCGGGGGGGTACCCATGTTCAAGTACACCGACGTGCCAGCCTTCGCGGCCAAATACTACCGGGGCGACCAAACCGCGGCTGTTGAAGCCCTGCTGCGCAACGGGCCGAACGTGAAGTACGTGCCCAACAATGCGTATGCTGACGCGAAGCTCATTATCGCTTGGTGGACCGCGGCGCTGGCCCGCCGGCTGCCCTCCGGCATGGCCGTGTACGCCGTATCGCCCGGTGGGGCGACCGACACCAAGGTGGTGCGAAACGCTGGCCCGGTGTTGAAGTATCTGTTTATCCCAATCGTGAACCTCATTCCCGGCATGAATCAGACGCCGGAGACCGCGGCCCGTCGGTACCTCCAGGCCTCGGAGTTCGGAACCGACGTCTCAGGGCAATTCTTCGCCTCGGCTCAAGGGAAGTTCTCAGGCCCAATTGAGGCGCAGCGCCACCCACACCTTCACGATCGCGCCAGCCAAGAAGCCGCGTGGGAGGCCGTCGTCAAGGTCTCTGGCGTCGATTTCTCTTCCGCAGCAACTTAAGAGCGGTGTCCTGGAGGAGAGCCCGATCGCGGCTGAACTGATCCCGGTGACCCGAATCAGCAGTCGATTGCAGAGTTACATTATCGTCCACGGGTCCTACGGTATTTTGAAATGACTAGTTCAAAAATTCTCTTGACCACGGCCGTCGTGTCTATTATCGTACCAAACAGTTCAAAATCAGCAGAGCGACCTAGCGTCGCAGGGAGAATACACGTGTTGCCTTCCTCCTACTCGTCAGGGAGTCGACATCCTGATCTGGCGTTTTTCGAAGCTCAATTACCCCGCCCACCGATGCCTCGGTCTACGCTTCGCAACACACCTCGCGATGCATCACGCAAGACTAGAGGTCAGGATGGAGTCGCTTTCTCCTTTCCTGTGGGGCTCTTGCATCCCCTACAACATGCCGGTTGTCGGGTAAGGCAATGGCGCGGACCGGGCTTCGAATGATGCCGACGTTTCCATTGCCTCCCCTAAAATTCCGTACGGCGGGTTTTCCCCGATACGGCTTCAAGGTCGGAATATCAGGCGAGGCCTTCCCAGCCACCTGGTTTGCCATCGTCCTTCGTGCTCATTTGCTGACATCATGGTCCCCTGCTCTGTGTCAGGGATGATGCGCTTATGGGCACCTCCGTGCGAGCAGACCAGCCGCTCTACCCCAGGGGCCCTCGCTCCGGTCCGGGTTATGTTGTCCCGGTCCATCGTTACTTAATCGGCCCCATCCGCCCCACTCGCGGGCACATCCCAGATTTCACCGACTCGCGGCTTATACCAGATGCCTTCGCTGTCCACATTCGCATGTGGCTAGGCGACCCACGACTGGTTCTGAGCTTTCCTTGATGATCTTTCGCACCATGTCGTCCTCTGAGACCACGGGGAACTTTTCGGCTGCCTGCACCCAGTACTTCGCCAAAAACGCTAGCCTTCAACTTGGGATAAAAGTTTCGGCGTTCCCGTCATCCTCACACTCCGATTCTGGTGAGGTGTGCGTTTTCGAGGCTTAACTACGGTTCGCTTACGCTACGACCTGGTACTTTGCTTGCCCTCCTGTCGGAGCTGACCAGATCTGCATCCGGCCGACGAGGACGTTTACATCCGGGCTTCCGACGGTTTGGTCACCCGTGCCGTCGCCGAATATCACTACAGTGCCAACTGGGCAATTTGCACTGGCGGGACTTTCACCCGTTAGACCATCAACTAGCTTCACTGCACTATCCCGGCGCACGACGAGAAACGCCCCATGCGCGGATGTGATGCGGCGAACTCGCGACCACATTTCATTTCCGCGCCTAGCCGACTTCTCGTCAAACTGGATTGTCTCCGGATTGCTGTCCCCCGTCCAGAATCAGCGAGCCACCTGCGGGTTTGCTCACGGCTCCAGTTGCAACTGAATCCATGCGTCTCCCGGCCATCTCTCGTACTCCTCCAGGGACCCGCCACGCTGCTCGACCAGCAACAGATAGAACTCCGGCGAGTTCATACTCCAAATAATGTCTGCCGCCTTCGAGTCGGAAAGGGCTGACCGAAGACGTCCGGTTGCCGCCAGATCCTTGGCCAGCAACCTCATGTTGTCAGCCCGGCGTTGCGAGATGGTCTGCCAGCTGGACACACCGTGCTGTGGACCGCCGTAGGGATGGATTCCATCCTGGTCCCGGACGACGTGCGGCAGGGAGAAGTGGTGGCCTTCAGGCCGTCGAGCGGCGCGATCGAATTCAAGGGCCAATGCGATGCAGAGTTCGCCGTTGGCTCGGCTCCCACTCCGCGCATACAAGCGCCACAGCCCTGCGTACCGCCGAGGCGCGGATCACGGAGATTCAGGCGCACCTGATTCGGCAGGGCAACCTGTGAAGTGCAAACATGTTTTCGATGAATTCGAAGCCGTAGCGACCATAATTGCGCGATGACATCTAATGACGCCATGGTTTCCGTGGCGAATGCTGCAGCCATTGGAGATCAGAATTTGGCGCACACAGAAAGGTCCTTTTATGGCAACACAACTGCTTGGGAGAGAGTTAAGCAACCGAGAGTTCTTCATTCAGAGATGGGAGCAAGAGTACTCCGCCTTCATGCGGGTGTTCAAAGCACTGCCGACTAATCGTCTCGATTACCGGCCCCATCCCCGCTCTCGCTCGGCGGAAGAACTGGTCGCTCTCCTGGTTTCGGCCCAGCAGAGTTGTATTCAACTTTGCAAAAGTCGGAAAAGTTTTTACAGCGGTTTGCGCTGGCAGGACCCCGCGAGTTTCGGCAATCAGGAGCAGATGATCTCCGATTACGAGCGCGATCATGACGTCCTTGCAATTCAGTTGCGTTCCTTGGACGACAACGGCTGGAACCACCAAGCATGGTTGATTCAAGGCGCAGAAGAGATCCTGCTCAAAGACACGGTGGGTGGGCTGTTGTGGATTGCATTGTTCGATACCGTTCACCACCGCGGGCAATTGAGCACGTACATTCGACCGATGGGCGGCAAAGTCCCGAGCATCTATGGGCCTTCGGCAGATGATGCCTGTGAACGGCACTAACAACGTACATAACGTACATAATGCCGACAAGCTAATGAATCCCGACCCAACGGCTATTGCCACTTAGTCGTAAGTCACACTGCGATTTGCTGTGGTGGACCACCGCACTGAGGACAGCCCGCGAAGCATTAACAACCGAACGGACCGAAAGGCCAACCCATGCCTGAGATGAAATCGCACGACAAAAACAGAGTCATGGACCTATCACACGCCTGATGTCGCCGTTTGACCTGTCCGCAGCAATTGGTTTCCAGCGGCGAACAAGTCTGAACCTCTTGCTCGCCCTGTAGCATCTTTATCCGTTGAGGTTTTGGGGTGCGAATTTGAAAAAGATCGTTGCCTACGTACCATTTCTACTGGTGGGTTTTGTCCTTCTAGTAAATTCGGGTTGCAACAATACGGAAGCAAAACAGCCCGTTCACCAGAAGGCGCTGCCGGTCAACATCAAGAGCATTGATCTTTCTCCGGTGCCGCAGACGGATGAGTACGTCGCGACAGTGAAGTCGCGGCGTTCCGCCACCATTCAGCCTCAAGTGGACGGCACGCTGACCCGCATCCTGGTGAAGTCGGGCGATCAAGTACGGGCCGGCCAGGTTTTGATGACGATCGATCCCCTGCGACAGCAAGCGACGGTTGATCAGCAGGTCAGCACTGAGGCCCAAAAGAAGGCCGTCTTCGACTATGCTGCGCGCGACCTCGATCGCCAGCAGCACCTGTTCGATTCGGGCGTGGCCAGCAAGCAAACTTACGAGCAAGCCGTGCAATCGTACGACAATTCCAAGGCTGATTGGGAAGCCTCCAAAGCCGCGCGAGTCACGCAGCAGCGGCAGTTGGCGTACTACAGCCTGGTTGCGCCGTTCGCCGGAGTTGTAGGCGACATTCCCGTGCACTTGGGCGACTACGTCTCCCCCCAGACGTTGCTGACGACGGTGGATGAGAACGCGGAGCTGGAGGCCTACATCTATATCCCCACCGAACGGGCGCACAATATTCGCATGGGTCTGCCGGTGCAGATCGTGACTAGTGGCGGAGAGCTAATCGAGAGCACCAACGTTTACTTCATCTCGCAGCAGGTCGACAACGCCGTCCAGGGGATATTGGCAAAGGCGCCGATCCATACCTCGCTGGACCGTTTCCGCAATGAGCAACTGGTGAAGGCGAGAGTCATCTGGAGCACCAGTCCTGCGCCAACCGTTCCTGTGCTGGCGGTCACCCGCATCGGAGGTCAGCCTTTCGTCTACGTCGCTACCGAGACCAACGGCGGCATCGTCGCCAAACAACGGTCGGTAACTCTGGGCGACACAGTCGGCAACGACTATGCCGTCAAGAGCGGACTGCAACCGGGCGAGAAAGTAATCATCTCAGGGACGCAATTCCTGATTGACGGCATGCCTGTCCAGCCGATCAGTTAAACACTATCGCCAACTACCACCACCGCGACGCAAACGCGGTGAGAAAAGAGAGATTCGCGTTGGTTGATTTTTTTATTCAGCGGCCTATTTTTGCGACCGTTTGTGCCTTGCTGATCATTTTGGCGGGAGCGGTTTGTATTCCCACGCTGCCGATCTCCTTATATCCCGACCTGGCGCCGCCACAGGTTACCGTTACCAGCAATTACGTGGGAGCGAATGCGCAGGTTGTCGAATCGGCTGTGACCATTCCGCTGGAGCAACAAATCAACGGTGTCGAGGGCATGCACTACATCACCTCGACAAGTTCGAACGACGGTACCAGCAGCATCAATGTAACCTTTCGGACAGGCTACAACTTGAATATTGCGGCAGTGGACGTGCAAAACCGTGTGGCCACCGCACAAGGACGCTTGCCGCAAGAAATCAAGAACACGGGCGTGACCATTACAAAGGCGAATCCCAACTTCGTTTTCGCTGCGGGATTTTATTCGCCCGACAATAGCCTTTCCAACCAGTACATCTCGAACTATCTCGATGTTTACGTCAAGGATGCGCTGAAACGAATTCCCGGCGTGGGAGACGTCGTCATCTTCGGCGAGCGTAAGTACGCCATGCGAGTGTGGCTCGATCCGACGCGACTGGCGGCGCGCCAGTTGACCGCAGCCGATGTGGTCGCCGCTCTGCAGGAGCAGAACGTCGAGATTCCGGCTGGGCAGCTGGGCCGTCCGCCCGCCGATCAGAGACAGAACTTCCAGGTCGCACTCCGCGTTGTGGGGCGGCTGTCAGATCCGAGGGAGTTCGAGAAGATCATCCTGAAGAGCACGAAAAACGGAATCGTGCAGCTTAAAGATGTCGGTCGAGCTGAGATTGGCGCCGAGAGTTACGACACGAATCTGATGTACAGCGGGCACGATGCAATCGGCGTCGGCGTGCAACAGCTGTCGAATGCGAACGCTCTCCAGGTCGATAAGGCCGCAAAAGCCGAATTGCTGGAGCTGTCGAAGTCTTTCCCTCCCGGAATCAAGTACGTCATCGCATTCGATACGACGACCGTTGTAGGCGACTCGGTGCGCGAAGTGGTGACGACACTGGAAGAAGCCATCCTTATCGTCATCATCGTGATTTTCTTCTTCCTGCTAGATTGGCGCGCCACGATAATCCCAGCCGTCACCATCCCGGTTTCGCTGGTTGGCACCTTTGCTTTCGTTAAGATCTTCGGCTTCTCCATCAATTCACTGACGCTGTTCGGAATTACGCTGGCGACCGGACTGGTCGTTGACGACGCGATCGTAGTAATTGAGAACGCACAGCGACACATTAACGATGACCACACCGACTCGCATACGGCGACATCGGTAGCCATGGCGGAAGTCTCCAGCGCAGTCATCGCGACTTCTCTGGTGCTGATTTCAGTTTTTGTGCCGGTTTCTTTTTTTCCGGGAACAACTGGCATTTTATATAAGCAGTTTTCGCTGACGATCGCGTTTGCAATCGCGATCTCCTTGTTCAACGCACTGACTCTTTCGCCAGCCCTGGCGGCCATACTCCTGCGTACTGAAGAGCACAAATATTCGGTGTTCGACTGGACACATATCCGCTGGCTGTCTCGTGGCTATCGAAAATTCGCCCGCGGCGTCGATCGCGCGATTCACGGCACGGGGGTGGGCTACGGCAAGGCAATCTCCAAAGTCCTGGCCTACCGTTATGCCGTAGTCGTGCTGTTTCTGGTCGGATTGGCAGCCGCGGGCTATATGTACCTCCACGTTCCTACGGGATTCGTGCCGCAGGAAGACCAGAACTACTTCATCGTCGTGGTACAAGCGCCACCTGGAGCTTCGCTCTCCTACACCACAAATGTCGCCCGCCAGGCCGAGCAAATCCTGCGCGCCGATCCCGACGTTTTTGGCACGTTCGCAGTCCCCGGTTTCTCACTGTCGGGAGGCAGTTCACCCAATTACGGACTGGTGTTCGCTCCCTTAAAGCCAATTGACGACCGCAAGGGCAAGGGGCACGCTGCCAGCGACATCGTCGCCCGGGTATCGCCCAAATTATTCGGCATTCCCGGAGCGATTGTAGTGGCCTTCGAGCCGCCGGCGATCAATGGCATCGGAAGCTTCGGCGGCTTCCAATTTCAGCTACAAGACCTTGGCCGCAATACGCTCGAAGACCTGGACAACGTGGCCCATAAGATCGTAGCCGCCAGCCGGCAGCGTCAGGACCTGACCGGACTTTTCACCAGTTACACGGCTACCGATCCGCAACAACTCGTGCAGATCGATCGCGAGAAGGCCAAGGCCATAGGCGTGCCGATCAGCCAGATAACCCAGGCCCTGAGTGTCTACATGGGCTCGCAGTATGTGAACGATTTTGACTTCAACAACCGTTCCTATCGTGTTTACGTGCAGGCGGACCAGCCGTTCCGCATGAATTCTCGCGATCTTCGCCAGTACTATGTGCGGTCGGACAGCAATAGCCTGGTGCCGCTGGACAATCTGGTGACGCTGAAGGAAACTTCCGGGCCGCAGGTCATCAACCACTTCAATCTGTTCCGGTCAGCGGAAATTGACGGCGCACCGGCGCCTGGATACAGCTCGGGTGAGGGCCTGAAGTCTATGCAACAACTGGCGAAAGAGCACATGCTGCAGGGCATGTCGTTCGGTTGGTCTGGGCTGGCGTTGGAAGAAGTGGAGGCCAGCGGCAAAGCTATCATCATCTTCGCCCTGGGTTTGCTGGTCGTATACCTGACGCTTTCGGCGCAATACGAGAGCTTCGCGCTGCCGTTCATTATCTTGCTGGCGGTACCTATGGCGGTGCTGGGCGCGCTGCTGTTCGTCTCGATGCGCGGATTGGTCGACAACGTTTATGTGCAGATCGGATTGGTGCTGCTGATCGGCCTTTCGGCCAAGAACTCAATCTTGATCGTAGAGTTTGCCGAGCAGTTGATGCAGCGTGGTCGCTCGATTACCGAGGCGGCCATTGAAGCAGCCGAACTGCGGCTGCGGCCCATTCTGATGACGTCCTTTGCCTTCATCCTTGGCGTGCTGCCTTTGTATTTTGCCAGCGGCGCCGGCAAACTGGGGCGGCACTCGGTGGGAACGGCAATTGTGGGTGGGATGCTCTTCTCTACGGTGCTCAACCTCATATTTATCCCCGTGCTTTACGTGATTCTAAAAACTTGGCTTGGGGCGTCAGAGACAGGAAGAGTCAAGGAAGCCAAACGCGCTAGTGAGAATATCGCGGCGTAATCTGCCGCTCCCGCATGTCGCCCGATTGCCCCGAAAAAGCATCTCCATGTCGGCAATGGCGACTATGTCCCCCTGTCCGAGATTGGGATGTGCGACGGGCAATAAGAGTTGAAGGGAACGAAAACATGACCATCGGAAAAATCGAAATCGAACGGTTCAGCATGACGTCTTCCAAGTCGTTTGAGGCGGTTGTGGCATCGATCCGTAGTCTCGGCGCCCGTTCATCCTGCGATTCCGGTTCTCCATCAACCGGGCGGTGGATCCGGGCTCTGGTCCCCGCCGTACCGAACCACCTCTATCGTTAACTGAGTCCAGACCTCAACGTCCATAAATTCTGCCGTCATCTTCATGCAACACCCTCCAACATCGTTCCAGCCTTGGATCGCAGTGTGCTACCCAGTTTGTTAGATTAACTCCTGTGATTCTGGCCCGGAAGTCGGCGCGTCGGAAGCTTCGCTTGGTGCCGCTGGTGGCCGCCACCTACTTCATGGTGTCGGGTGGGCCTTACGGTATCGAGGACATTCTCGGCGGCGCTGGCTACGCGCGGGCACTCGTCATTCTGCTGGTGCTTCCCATCATTTGGAGCCTGCCCACCGCACTGATGATCGGGGAACTCGCCAGTGCAATTCCCGCCGAAGGCGGATTTTGCATCTGGGTTCGGCGCGCCTTGGGGCCGTTTTGGGGATATCGGGAGAGCTGGCTTT
Organism: uncultured Acidobacteriaceae bacterium; assembly: GCA_963720135.1. Taxonomy (GTDB): domain Bacteria; phylum Acidobacteriota; class Terriglobia; order Terriglobales; family Acidobacteriaceae; genus Bog-257. The sequence goes on along the minus strand of CAVREJ010000028.1, from coordinate 94,196 downwards.
CGCTTTCAGCCAGCGTCTTCGACATGGCCATCTATCCGGCAATTTTGTTCTAGACCTGGGACGATTCAACGCCGCGCTGACGACCGGTTGGTAAGGCTATGCCTGGTCGCTGGCGGTTGTGGTCGGGTGTTGTTTGTGGAACTTGCGGGGCGCGCCCGCTGTCGGTGAAGGGGCGATTGGCCTTTTCATCCTCACGCTTTCGCCCTTTGCGGTGTTCCTCGTGCTTGAACTGTGGCGCGGACTTGCTCGCCATCCGGCCGTGCAGTGGACTCATCCCGTCTCCGGAGCCGCCTTATCTACTGCGGTCCTGGTGGGGATGTGGAACTACATGGGCTGGGACAACGCCTCGACAGTAGCGCAGGAGGTGGACCATCCTCAACGCAACTATCCTCGCGCCATGGTCGCCGCCGCAACGCTTACCGCCATCACTTACATCTTTCCAGTGCTGGCCTTGGCATTGGCCGGACTTTCCGTGCAGAACTTCTCGACCGGCGACTGGATGACAGCCGGCAGCACCTTAGGCGGCCAGTGGCCCGGTTTGCTCGTGCTGGGAGGCGGCGTCATCTGTGGCGTCGGCATGTTCAATGCGCTCATGATGAGCTACACGCGACTACCCATGGCCGTGGCCGAGGACGGCATGCTGCCGCGCTTTATTGCCCAGCGCAATCGTCGCGGCGTGCCCTGGGTCAGTGTGCTGCTATGCGGACTCGCTTGGGCATTGGCCCTCCGTCTGCCCTTCGAGCGACTCATCTCGGTTGATCTCATCCTGTACGGTTCGAGCCTACTGCTGGTGTTTGTTGCTCTAATCGTCTTGCGTATCCGCGAGCCCAAACTCGAGCGCTCCTTCAAGGCCGGCAACCTGGCATTCGCCTGTGTTCTCACGGCCGGTCCAACGGCACTCATTGCTTACGCTCTATACGCCTCTCGTGGCGAGAAACTGATGGGCTACATCTCCGCACCTGCCTTCGCGGTTGGAGTTGCCCTGCTCGGGCCGATTATTTCCTGGCTTACTATTGCGAGTTTGGCGCGGGTCGCGGCCGCGCCTACCGCCGAATAGCTGAGTCGAGTTTACATCTTTGACGATGGCGCAAGTTGTCGAGTGACAGGCTTGTGGGAGATTACAAGTCGGGCAGTGTTTACGAACGGTCTCCTTTCATCTGGCCGTATAACGGCCATCTCGCGGAAGTGAATCCAGCCCGAGTTGTCCAGAAATCTGGTTGTGGGAAGTGGCGAATCGACGCACGCTGCCCGGTCCGCAAGGTCCCACAAAGCTCGTTTCTGGACAACTCGCGAATAGCCGACGACCCGAGTTGACGGGTCCGTGAACACAAGGGTGTTTCAGGGGGAGTAATCCGTCGGAAACAGGCGATCGTCAACTGCTGCATCCACATCGCGTTAGCAGATCGAACTAAAAGCGCGGCTGAGCTCAACGATCGCGAGAGATAGCTTCAGCATCAAAGGGAGCAAACACGCGACAATCCGAATTGGGAAAGTCAATCATATGCGAACGATAGCGCTGGAAGAACATTTCGCAAGTCCTAACTTCCTGGATGGCCCGGGACACGAACTCAAAGCACAAGCCTTGAAATTCGGAGCCGCTGCCGCAAAGCTGTTTGAACAACTCTGTGATGTTGGCGAGAAAAGAATTGCGGAAATGGATGCCGCAAGGATCGATGTGCAGGTGCTTTCGCTCACTTCTCCCGGCACTGAACAGCTCGAAGGGGACGATGCGATGGCGCTTGCCCGCGAGTCAAATGATTTCCTCGCCGATGCGGTCAAAAGGAACCCGGACCGACTTGCTGGATTTGCCGCGCTTCCAACCGCGACGCCAGACAGGGCTGCTAAAGAATTGGAACGGATGGTCCGCGACCATGGCTTCAAAGGAGCGATAATCAATGGTCATAACCGTGGACGCTATCTCGATAACAAATTTTTCTGGCCAATCTTCGAAAGCGCTGAAGCGCTGAAAATCCCGATCTATCTCCACCCCACAAAACCCCCGAAGCCGGTGATTGACACATCGTATGGTGGTTTCGCGCCGATAGTAACTGATATGCTCGCGGGTGCCGGTTGGGGCTGGCACATCGAGACTGCGATCCATGTCATTCGCGTCATGCTCGCGGGAGTATTCGATAGATATCCGAAACTCCAGATTGTGATCCGAACCAACTTGGCATTGTTACGCTAGTACGGAGCGAACGTGGCAACCGACGAGAGTTGACCCGTCCTCAGAAGGGACTGTCGAGTGCGGCACTGTATTCGTTTCGGTGTTATTGAACGGCTCGACCCACTGAAGGCATGCAGATCATTGACGATTCGCCAGCTGTGCGGAGAAGTGTCCTGAACATCCAGCTCAGAGGTCCCGTTTGGTGGGGTCCATCCCTTGCTGTGCTTCTGCAGTGGAATGCGCGAAAAACCGCTTGCGATCGGAGATTGTGTGTATAGTATTGCGCTTAGTTCCGAAATAAGGTGCGTTGGGACAGCATAACTCTGACGTCTGGCCTGATTCAAAACAGGGGGGGTGACCCTTGAAAGTAGCCGACGGTATTCATTACGTACACCAGAATATGGGCGGCCATGTTCACGCTTTCCTGCTCGATGACGGCAATGGAATCACCTTGATCGATGCCCTGTACGATACAGAACCTCATCGCATCCTCGACGAGATCTCTGCCATGGGTCGGCAGCCTTCCAATCTCAAAAACATCATCGCCACCCACGCCCACCGTTCCCATATTGGGGGTATGGCGGAACTGAAAAACCAGACCAACGCCAGGGTCTACGCTCACGAATGGGAAATCGGCATCATCGAGGGCAAGCGCAAGGCCACCAAAGTAGCGATCTGGCCCAAACCGCCGTTGGCAGCGTATTACACGCAATTCGGGCTAGCCGTGGGGTTCGACGGCCATAAGCCTTGCTTGGTTGACCAATCCCTGAAAGAAGCGGACCACATAGGCCCGTTGACGATTGTCGCAACTCCCGGACACACGCCGGGTTGTCTTTCGTTCTATTGGCCCGAGAAGAAGGCCTTGTTCGTTGGCGATGTGGTCGTAACCTGGCCGCGAGTCGAAGCCGGTTGGGCAGGCCTGACGATGGACATGAAACAGAATGTGCAGTCCGTCGGTAAGCTCTCGGATTTTGGTGACGTTGAAGTCGTGGGAGTCGGCCACGGAGAACCAATCTCACATGGCGGGATCGAGGTTCTGAAGAAGCTAAGGGACCAGAAAGTATGATCAGCGAATTGCTCGCACGGGAACTCCATCATGGTTACGAAAACCCTTCTTTCAGCGCTCCTGTTCGGAACATTCCTGTGTCCGCTGCCGTCCACGGGCCAGACCAGCAATCAGCCTTCTGCGGCCACCTCTGCTGACCAGCAGCTTAGTCCGAAGAAGGAGGAAGCTACGGAATTGCAGGCCTGTGCACAAATGGTACTCGGAGGCTTTCTTCAGGTCCCGAGTACTCGTGATCTGCGATTCGAAGGCAAGGTGACCGAACCTACAGCCCGTTGCCGTGGAGGCCAGTACGCTGTTCAATTTCGCACGACGCCATGGGTCGACTGGTCGCGATATTGGGGAGCAGGGGATTCATCTTCTCTACCGACAGGTTTTCTTTCAGTGAAAGGACCACAGCTGCGTGGAGTGGCAGGCGCGCTGCTGGATCTCGAGTACCAGCGGATCGAGCTGATTAAGTTCAATCTGTTCGATAATTCCGGTACCTACCAGACGTACATTAGCGGTAGCGGCGGCGTCAGCGGACCTGCTGTGAAGACCTGGCCGGAGATGCGCCTGCCAAAAGACAGTTCTTACTATCTCGCGGTCGGCGGCGATGGAGAGCAGATATGCAAGGGCGATCTGATTCGCGCCCGCACTCTCACAGGGATCTGCAACGACATTCGTAATCCGCTGATGGGTTCGACGGGCATGCCATTTGCGCGCAACGTGGAATTTGAGACCACGTTTCCCGACCTCGGGCAGACTACGCTCACTGAGAACCGTCATGGCGGCCGAATTGGGTTGTTAACTCCCGACCCACAGGTGATCAGCCGCAAGCTGTTCACCCGGCTGCAGTCCAACCCAGCCTCGTGTAATTCCGGCTTCGGACTGCCCAACAACTCGCCCGACGCGAACTGCGACTACCAGAAGGCGCCGTTCTTCAACGTCCTTGCCGCCTATTGGATCCAATTTATGACCCACGACTGGTTTTCGCATATGGACGAGGGGCATAACGCTCCCGGGGGATACATGGAGGTAGGGTGCAAGAGCGAGTTGGTGAACAATGTCCAGACGCCCCTGACACCGGAAGAGGTGCAAAACTTGGGTTGCCGTCCCGTCGATCAGGTGGACAAAACATACGTGCTCAACGATTCGCCGCCGGGGCAATTTACCGCTGGCGGGCGCACCTACCTGGCACGCGCGCCTAAGACTTTTGCCAACAACAATACGGCATGGTGGGATGCCTCACAGCTTTACGGTTATGACGGAACTTCGTTGAAGCGCGTCAAGCGCGATCCCAAAGATCCCGCAAAGATGCTGCTGGAACCGGTTGCTGGAATGACGGGCCCTGGGTATTTGCCGATTTTGCTGCCCACCGATCCTGTCCAGCCGCAGTGGATGGGACAGGAGTCAGTAGCGTTCCCGGATAACTGGTCCATCGGGTTGAGCTTTCTCCACAACCTGTTTGCGCGCGAGCACAATTCGTTCGTGGACGAGTTCCGCAAGCAGACCGCACAGAATCCAAACGCTGACAGCGGCCTACGCAACCCCTCCGATCCCAAGCGCGTGATTCGCAACAAAGATGTTACTGCGGACGAACTCTTTAACGTAGCCCGGCTTGTGGTCGCGGCCGAAATCGCCAAAATCCACACCACCGAATGGACGCCGCAGCTTCTTTATGATGAGCCGCTCTACAAAGGCATGAATGCGAACTGGAACGGCCTGCTGGGCCCGGACGATCCAGACGTTTCTAAGGCGCTTTCCGATGTTATGGTGCACGGCCTTGGCACCTCCAAGAGTGCCAAGAAAGAAACTCAGTGGTACTCCGTACTTGCTTCCGGCCCTGGCATCTTCGGCCTCGGTAGCACGGTTTCGCACTACGACATCACCAACCCCAACGATGTCAACGGAGGGATAAATCTCTTCGGATCGCCGTTCAACTTCCCGGAAGAGTTCGTTACGGTTTATCGTCTCCACCCGCTCGTTCCCGATCTAATCGAGTACCGTGACATCAGCAAAGATCCCAACCAGGTTGTCGAGAAAGTCGCGGTCATCGAAACGTTCGAAGGCAAAGCTACCGATGCCATGCGTTCGCGTGGCCTCGCCAACTGGGGCCTGAGCATGGGCCGCCAGCGGCTGGGCCTTTTGACGCTGCATAATCATCCGCAGTTCTTGCAGAACATTCGCTTGCCGCGGCTGGATACGCCGACACAGCAGATTGATATTGCGGCGCTCGACCTGATTCGTGACCGCGAGCACGGCGTGCCGCGCTTTAATGAGTTCCGGCGCCAGTACGGCCTGCGTCAGTTGACGAGCTACGACGACTTTGTAGACCAGACACTGCCCGCCGATTCGCCTGCCCGCAAGCAACAGATGGAAACTGTTGCCGAGATACGCGAGATCTACGGGAGGCACGTCTGCGATTCATCAAAGGTCATTACCGACGCACAACGGAACCCCGACGGCACGCCGATCAACGACTGTCTGGGACACCCGAATGGATCGGTTGTTGACAACATCGAAGATGTGGACACCGTAGTCGGCTGGCTGGCCGAGAACACCCGCCCTCATGGGTTTGCCATCTCGGAAACGCAGTTTGTTGTGTTCATTCTGAATGCTTCGCGCCGGCTGTTTGGCGACCGGTTCTTCACGTCGAGCTTCCGGCCCGAGTTTTACACCCAGCTCGGTGTTGACTGGGTTAAGCACAACGGGCCAGGGCCACAGTTGATGGAAGCAGGAGAACCGAACGGCCATAGGCAGCCAGTTTTGCCCCTCAAACGCGTGCTGATGCGTAATATTCCCGAACTGAGTCCCGAGCTGCAGCATGTAATCAACTCGTTTGATCCCTGGGCGCGTGATCGCGGCCAATACTATTCTCTGGAATGGAAACCCCGGCCCGGTGCCGCTTCTGATCCCGCATTTAAGCCATAACGGCGTAGATTATTTTACTGGTGGGTTCGCGTAGATAAAACCGGGGTGTAGGGGAACACCGCCACTTTGGAATTAGGTGACACTGGGCGTCACTGCCAAACAGTGCAGAGACCGCGAACGTAAGTGCTCCTGCTCGCCTACGCCGAAAAGGGCTCTCAAGCGCGCGTGCAGAGCCCGACAATTGCCCACAAGTCTTCTTCTGGTACATCACTGGGACCCAAGAGTTCGTGTGCGGCACATGTCCCATAAGCCGGTTTCTCGGGAGTTTGCCGCTCCACTTGTCCGAGATGGCGACAAACCGTCAAAGTGGATTGCTTCCGTGTAGCCGACCATCCACGAACCGACTACGACCAGATCACAGTGCGATCAATGCTGGCGATAGTCGTCCGTCCCGTGAGGGCCATAAAGCGTGGAGAGAGCCGCGATTGCGCTCCCCGAAACGAGTACCCCTCGGCGAGTGATTGCCATAGCGTGCGCTGGCGCGGCTGGGAGTCGCCCGTGCTTATACGCTCGAAGCTCAGACCGACCCCCACGCCCGCGACAAAGCCCGCACTGCGTATCAGAACTTCCTCACCCTCTGGAAAGACGCCGATCCCGACATCCCCATCTACCAGCAAGCCAAAGCCGAGTACGAGAAGCTGCAGTAGCGAGAACGACAGGAGCGACAATAACCCTTATGAACATCCGATGACTGCGGTCGGAATAGTTCTGATGAGCGCAGCCGCCATCGGCACGATTGACGCGACGACATTGGGCCAATTCACGGGGCAGAGTGGGGCCAAACCGCGACGGATGCTGGCGCAGGCTGCACGACGGAACTCCTTGTCGATCTGCTTCGCTGAAATGTGCTGCCTGCGCGAACACTAGCGCGAGCGCCCGACTTCCTTGAAAGCACATTGCTTTTCGACGCCAAAAAGGAAATTCCGGATAAAATCAACATCTCTGGTCGCTGAGTTACAGGAGGAGCCTCGTGCAAAAATTCCCAGGCAGTCACCTGATCTTGTTCGCCCTTATAGTAATCGTGCTCTCGCTTTCGGGGGCATCGTTCGCCCAGGTCGCCATATCGGTGTCGTTCGGTCCGCCGGCTTTGCCCGTGTATGTACAGTCGGTTTGTCCCGCGCCAGGTTATCTCTGGGTTCCCGGCTATTGGGCCTACGATCCTAACTTCGGTGATTATTACTGGGTTCCCGGGACATGGGTACTAGCTCCTGCCGTCGGGCTGCTCTGGACTCCGCCGTGGTGGGGTTGGCAAGGCGGCGCCTACATTTTCCATGCCGGCTACTGGGGACCGACGGTCGGCTTCTACGGCGGAATCGTTTATGGATTCGGCTACTTCGGCCACGGTTACGAAGGCGGACGCTGGAACAATGGAGTGTTTTTCTACAACCGCGCGGTGAACAACATCAATGTCACGAATATTCGCAATGTCTATAACGTGACGGTCAACAACGTCACCGTGAACCGCGTCAGCTACAACCGCGGTCCTGGAGGTGTCGAAGCGAGTCCCACAGCAGCGGAAGAAGCGGCTGCTCGCGAGCGGCATGTGGCTCCGGTCGCGGCGCAAGAGCAGCAAGTGGAAGCCGCCCGCAACAATCCGCAGCTGCGCGCTAAGGCAAATCAGGGCAGACCACCGATCGCGGCTACCGCCAAACCCGGGGCATTCAGCGGCCACGGCGTCGAACGTGCCAGCGCGGCAGGAGCGCCATACCATCCTCCCGCAAAAGGGAGTGCCGGCGAGGCCCCACGTCCCAATGAGACGGCCGCGTCCGTGCCGCGTCCGCCGAACAACCCGTCTCGGTCCCAGACCCCGGTTCATGCCCGCGACGTCCCTGCTCCTCCCGCGCCGACGCCTCGGAATACGGGGAACTCTCAAGCAGACAAGCAATACCAGCAGCAGCAGGAGCAGCTCAGGGCCCAAGAACAACGGGAGCATGAGCAGCTAGCGCAGCAACAGGAGCAGGAGCATCAGCGGATGGCGCAGCAACCTGCTACCAACGAGCAGATGCAGCAGATGGAGCGGCAGCACCAGCAACAGACGATGCAAATGGAGCAGCGTCACCAGCAGGAGCAACAGCAGTTGGCGCGGCCGGCGCCACAACCGCACAACCAGCCGGCCAGACCTGGCCCGGAGCGGCACTGAAGGTGAAAAGGCATTGAACGCCTCCCATGTTTCATTAGCTGACGACTGACAGCTGTAATCTTAGCTCTGATTGGGGACAGGGCTCGCCTCGGGCGTGGTGGTCTTAACTAAATTCTCTACCCAGGCCATGGGCATCTTTTCTTCCCCGCGTCATGGTGGCAGAGCGGTCCTCGCCGTCAAGAGTTCGGTTACGCCGCGCCGAGTGCGCCCTTGACCGCTCCGGGCCGCTCGTGAAGTCCACTTACGTCAGGTTGACGGGAAACGCCCAATGCGCCAGCGAGAGGCGGCAGGCTCTTGGCCAGCTGCGGTGGAGGCTGGAATGAGCAAATACGGGAAGGGAAAATCTCCAACACCAGAGGCCCAAGACAAAACTCGGTCTGAAAACGGGGCTAAGCCTATGCCCAGTTCAGCGGTTGAACCAAATGAAAGGCGGTCGGCATTCTCGGTGAACTACCGGTAGCAGCCGGAAACCTCAAAGAGAGCGAACACGATCTCTGGAACTGAAGCGACGAGCTTTCCGCGCCCGATGCCAAAGTGCTATTTTCGAGTGAGCTGGCATGATCAAGGCGACACACGCCAGGCAGGAGTTTGAGGCTCGGTTTTTCGTCGGGGCATATGAGTGAATACGATGGCGAATTGACGCGGCTCGTCGAGCAAGTAAATCGTTCGGCCAAGGAATCGAAAGCGGACGAAATCAAACTGCTTGACCAGTTTCTGACCGTTGCCATCGAGCGCCGGGCGTCGGACCTGCTATTCGTTGCCAACTCACCGGCAGTCCTACGCGTGAATGGCGCCCTCACTGGAGGATTTGGACTTTTCCGATCCCGTACCGGGCAAGGGCGAGGTCCTGATTCGAGTTGCTGCCGCCGGTGTCAATCCGGTCGATCTACTGCAACGATCCGATGCAACAAAGTCGTGTATGCCGCTCGAATTCCCATCGATCATCGGTTGGGATCTCTCCGGAACTGTCGTGAGCCTTGGCCCGGACGTGCGCGAGTTCTCCGTCGGGGATCGCGTGTTTGCATGGGCTTTCCACACTTACGCAGAATTATGTACCGTCAAGGCCGATATCCTGGCAAAGATCCCCGACGGTATTGACGTCATCGACGCGGCTGCGCTGCCGCTCGTCACGATCACGGGAAGCCAGCTCATTTCCATGGCAAGTGGAGTCAAGCCGGGCCAGACGGTCTTAGTTTCCGGCGCCGCCGGCGGCGTCGGCCGTGCGGCTGTCTGCACAGCAAAGGACGAGGGAGCAGTCGTGTTTGCCGGCGTCTTAAGGAAACAATTGAACGAGGCTCAAAGTACTGGAGCGGATCAGGTGATTGCTCTTGACGATAAGGCCGCTCTCGATGCGCTTGCTCCCGTCGACGTGGTCGCCAACGCAGTTCGGGGCGCAACGGCCGAGCAGTTGCTGAGCAAAGTTAAAGACGGTGGCATGTTCGCATCCGTGACTGGAGTCCCCGACATCGCCAACAGCCATCCTTCCGTCCGCACCGTTGCCTTTGTCTCCAAACAGGATACGGAGACGCCGCTCTATATGGCCAAAGCAGTTCGCGATGGAAGACTCAAGATTCCCGTCTCGCAGAAATTGCCCTTACGAGACGCACGCGAAGGACATATTGCAGTGGAAAAAGGAGCTGGGGGCAAGATTTTGCTGGTGGCTTGAATCTGTTCACACTCCGGATCAACTCGAGGCCTGGATGGTCGGCAACTCTTCCCCCATCTCCGGTTTGTCCGTTAAGCGATTTCTGTCGATATAGGAACCCGTTCTCGGTCGGAGATCACTTACGAAAATGGCTGGTATAGCGGGAGATGAGAGTGCAGACCTTCCGGTGACCAGGAGCTTAGCTTTCCGCGCCAGCCAGGAAACGGCTGCGATAGTGTGTAGGGGCAACGCCGAAGTGTTGCATAAACGCACGGCGAAAGCTGTCGGGATCGTGAAAGCCAACGGAGTCGGCAACGCCCTCGACGGTCGAGCCGGAAGCGGATAGCCGCTTGCGCCCCTCGTCCAGCCGCAAGCGCTGTACAAAAGCTGCGGGACTGCTGTTGAACTCTATCTTGAAGCGGCGCGAGAACTGCCGCGGGCAGAGATTCATGTGCTCGGCCAACACCTCAACCGAAAGGTCTTTATCGAGGTGGCCGAGCATCCATGCCGCCAGATCCGCAAAACGGCTGGTAGAAGCAACCTGAAACTTCAGCGGCGCGGAAAACTGCTCCTGCCCGCCGGGACGCTTCATGTACACGACCAGTTCGCGCGCCACCGCGAGCGCCACCTGCGGCCCGAAGTCTTCTTCGATCAAGGCGAGAGAAAGATCTATCCCGGCGGTAACCCCGGCGGAAGTGTAAAACTTGCCGTCACGAATGTAGAGGGCGTTGGCATCAATCTTCAGCGCCGGAAAGCGGCTGGCCAGCTCGGCAGCGAACCTCCAGTGGGTGGTTACCCGGCGGCCGTCGAGCAGCCCGGTGGGCGCGACTCCAAAAACGCCCGTACACACCGAGGCGACTCGGCGAATGCTGCCGGCCCGGCGGCTGATCCAGTCTGCCAGCTTGGCACCAGCGGACGAGAGCCGCATGGCTCGGCCACCCGGGATGAGGAGCGTGTCAACATGGCGCAGGGAGCTCAGGAAGCAGCTGGCCGTCATGCGAAGTCCGGACTCGGAGCGAAAGGTCTTTGGGCCCAGCGCTGCTATCGTCACCTTGTAACAGGGCTGTGGGTTGCCCTTCGAGTCTTCGAGGAACGCACTACTGAATGCCTCCAGCGGCCCCGAAAGGTCGAGTGAGGTAATGTCGTCATAGCCGACGACAACGATATGTTTGGGCGTCATGGCCGTCATCCCGTCAGAATAGCGAGGGAGGCGCATGTCTAATACGACCTTTTTCCGGCGATTTGGGACTTAGCTTGGCCCCAAAGCAAGAATGTCCTGAAGTGTCGGACTAATGTCATTTGAGACATACCATTATCGCGATACTCTCTCTCCTAACGCAAGCAGTTCCTGAGGAGGATCATATGAGGAGGACAGAGCAAGGACTCTGGGTGGCGGTTGTAATCGTGGGGATTCTCGACCTGGCAGTTTTCATCAGTCACGCGAAGGTGCCCGACAAGATACCGGCTTCAACGCCGCAAGTCCGCCCATTAAAGCCGCCGGCCACGGGCAAGATCAACGTAGCGTTTCTGATCTCGGAGGGCGCCGACGTCATGGACATTGCCGGCCCATGGGAGGCCTTCAGCGATACCATGCTTACGACCAAAGGCAAGCCCTGGCATGAATCGGATGGGGACGATATGGTGATGCCGTTCAACGTTTACACCGTTTCCGATTCCCTGAAGCCGGTGGATGCCAATGGACTGACCATCGTCCCCAACTACACTTTTGACAACGGGCCTAAGCCGCAGATCATCGTTATTCCGGCTCAGGGCGGTCGCACCGCGGCCCAGAAAGCGTGGTTGCTGGCCAACTCGGCCGACGCCGATGTGACCATGTCGGTGTGCACCGGAGCGTCGATGCTGGCGGCGTATGGACTGCTCGACGGCCAAACTGCTACTACGCACCATGCCTACCAGCAGAGCATGGAGAAGAAGTATCCCGCAGTGCACTTTGTCAGTGGAACGCGCTTCGTGGAAAACGGCAAAATCGCAACTGCAGGCGGCTTGACCTCTGGTGTGGATCTGGCGCTGCACATCGTTGCCAGATACTACGGGAGCGAGGTAGCGCAGGTCACCGCGAGCTTTCTGGAGTATCACAGTGAGCTGTGGAAGAACCCGGAATACGACCAGGTGAAGCCGGTGATCGCTTCGAAGTGATATTGCGTGTTGACCGGGATCAGTTTCAACCTTCAGGGCGGTTGGTCGGCAAACCTTCCCTTACAAAGATTAGGTAAGAGTCGCCCGTTATTCGGGACGGGGGCGGCAGGCTTGATAAGTCCGCCATCGCGCAGACGTTATGGGTGGCCTTGAGCAATGTTTGTTGACGCTCTAAACCCTTCCCACTCAAGCGGGGTGAACTTGTCTCCGAGTACGGTGTCCAGTAGACCGCCGTAGATATCCTCGCCGTTAGAACTGTTGGTCATGATGAGCATCCCAGACTTGGGTTTGCCGAAACAGACAACGTAATGACGCCAACCCTCGTCATGTCCTTCCTTGAAAAGGGCTTTTCCATACGGCGTCCAGAAGAGGGCCCAGCCGAGTCCGTAACTGAGGCGTATCGCACGATTCTCGGTCGTCGTTTCAGTGGATAGCGTGGGGAATTCATGCTTTGACATGATCTGAATCTGAGGACTGAGCATCAGCTTCCGTTCCGCTTTTTCAGGGATCGCTCCGCTCAACACGGCTTGCACAAATCGCGCATAATCACGCAGAGTTGTCTGCATGGAGCCGGCCGCATCGCCCCTTTGCCGAGGCTCAGGACCGAGCGATTTCCCGTGTTCGTCGTATCCATTCGCATAATCATTCATTTGAGTTCAGTTTGAATTGTGTTGAATTATTCTTCTTTTCAGACACTTTCACGGTAAGTGCTGCCAGTCCGCCCGTAGAAACTGCGCCGGCGACAATCAGTCCCAAAGTCGCAATACAAAATGGACACATTGTGTGTTCCCCTTCCGAGGTGGCCACCTTCACCGCTTAGCCGTCTCTACAGTGATGACGACTGGGGAGGGGGCATTTCTACATGGGGAAAAATCAACCGCGTTTTTTTAGCAGGAACTCTCGAACTTCAGGATCTTCGGCCAGTCCGATGGCGCGGTCATAAGCCTCTGCGGCCTCATAGGTTTTACCGAGGGATTGCAGGAGGTGAGCGCGAACTGCCCAGTGCGGTTGATAATGCGCTAGAGCGTCAGAGGTAATCGAGTCCAACACGCCGAGTCCGGCTTCCGGCCCTTCCGCTTCCGCGAGTGCGGCAGCATATCCAACCTGTGCGCCGAGCGTAGGTGATATCTGGATCAGCTGTCGGTAGAACAACGCTATGGCTGCCCAATCGGTACGACCCGTAAGCGCCCGCTCGGCATGCACCGACTGAATTGCAGCCTCAAGCTGAAACCTTCCGGGGCGGCAAAGTTTGGCCGCCTCGGCGAGATGGTGTTCGGCCTCTTCGATCAAAGGAAGTGACCATTGCTTGGGGTCCTGCTCCGAAAGAGGAACATAGCGGCCGTCTGGCGCCCTGCGAGCCGAGTGCCGAGCTTCACAATGCAGCATCAGCGCCAGTAGGCCGTGAGCCTCTGGCTCGCCGGGCATGAGTTGTAGAAGAGCCCGCGCAAGCCAGATAGCTTCCTCGGCCAGATCGCGTCCGTGCTGGTCAATGCCAAACATGTCGTCCCAGCCGATTCCAAAGGCAGCGTAGATCGCCTCAAGCACGGCATCGAGTCTCTCCGGGAGGTCGCGCTCTTCTGGGATTTCAAACGGAATACCGCCGTCGCGAATCTTCGTCTTCGCGCGAAACAGCCGCTGGCCCATCGTCTTGGGCTGGATAAGGAAAGCATGAGCGATGCGAGCTGCGTCTAAGCCCAGCACGGTTTGCAGCATGAGAGGCGTGTGCATCGCCGGATCAATCGCCGGGTGTGCACACACAAAGAGCAACTTCAGCCGCTCATCTGGAAATGGACTCGAGAAAAACGGTTCCATGACGTTTTCCTTCAGCAGCACAAGCATCGGCTCAGCTCCCGCAACCACCCGCTGGTGACGCTCAACATCGATGAGCGAACGGCGTGCTGCTGTTAACAGCCACCCTTCCGGGTTTTGCGGCAGGCCGTTATAGGGCCAAGTTCGAAGTGCGGAAAGCAGCGCTTCACTGAGGGCATCCTCAGCGCTGCTCAAATCGTGAGTGTGGACGGACAGATATGCCACAAGGCGACCGTAGGACTCTCGAGCGACACGCTCTATGGCTCGTTCAACGGAGCTGTAGATCTCCTCCTGGTTGCCGTCACTCATCCTGTGAATCCGCGGCGCAAAGTTTCGGGAGACAGCGGCCGCACTTCCACTGTGCCGATCGAAGCACCTGGACATCGCGCAGCCCATTCGAGCGCGGCGTCGATCGAAGGAAGCTCCAGAATGATGAAACCTCCCAGTTGCTCCTTCGTCTCGGCATATGGTCCGTCCTGTACGTAGCGCTTACCTTCCCTGAGTCGTACGGTCGTTCCGGTCTCTGGCACTTCAAGGGCGTTGCCGGTAACGTAAACGTCGGCCTGGACCAGTACCTTGTAGTACGCCCGCCAGGCAGCGAGGTGCGGATGGTTATACTCGTTCTCCCTCATCGCAAACTCCTGCGGTAAGTGATAGATCAGCAGAGCAAATTGCATCGACGTTCTCCTCCAAAGCGATTCTTGGCTGTCTACGTCCACAATGATGACGGGCGGGAAGCGGCCTATTCTACAGCCCTGGCGAAGTCTGCCGCGATTTCGAATTGGATAAGAACTAAATGAGGTATGAACCATAGCAATCTGTTGAGAATAGCGCTTGCAATGATCGGATAGGAGGTCTAGCGTTAAGGGCGAATCCCTTTCTTAGGGGATGAATTTGCAACACAGAGGCCACCCTTGGTTGAGACATCGGGCGGCCTCTCTTATGCGCCGAAGGGCGGGTTTTCTATTGGAGGAAATGTGGCAGTAGCCACGAGCGGTACTCTCCGGCCCAGTGGTGTTACATGAGCGAAGATGCATCGCGGCGCGTGCACTTCAGTGTTCACGCAATCCTATTCTTTATCCGATGCCCTCAGCACCCCGCGTTTGCTCAATCAACCCTGCGATGGAGCGGATTCTCCTCGCATTTATGGAGATCGAAAGCAATCCGCGCGTCCACCTTGGAACTGCTGTCGGGGTCTATGAGTCGACGATACGGGCGCGCCCATCCGCACGCCCGGCACCGCCAGCCAGTGAACGACTTCGTTGCGACCCAAACCAGTTCGCGGGCATTACATTCCTTCATGGACCCCTTTCATCGGTATCGGTGGTTGTTTTCCTTTCCTTGGGGCTTCTAGCCGGTCAAGCTCTGCTGCTACTAGGTTTGGCTTCAATTTTTTATCGGGTAGCCTCCTCTTTGTGTGTGCATATGCGGCGAGTGTTCTATTTCGAGAGGTGATGTGGCGAATCGTGACCTATGGAAAAGGCGCATGGGCGGCCCTGCTTTTTATTGTTACCGGGGCCCTTGGTATTACGGAGATAGTTGTGCGAAAGTGACTATTCTAGTGCGGCAGCCAACCAAGTTCCGATGCACTGACCTGCTCCCGAGAAATTAGTCCCTCGGCTCAAAGATTTGTAGAGCGGCACCCCATGCCGTGAATGCGGCACGACGGCCATGCTTGCCACAACGACTGCCGAAATCAATAGCATTCGTTTCCAAGTCGAGTACTTTTTGGAGTGCTCCTTCCTTATTCTCGGTGTCGTTCTGGCCGTTGGGTTGCAGCATGGTCAGTCCTCTTTATGGTCAGATCTCTTGAGAGGGATCTCGTTTTGCAATTCAAGCATAAGCGAGAAAACAGGCCATTCAGACTCGACTCGCTTTGAATGAAACCCGTCGCGACGTACGCAGCCGACGCGTCCGTCCGTTAGTCTTATTGGAGGGTAGGCGTACTTCGCTACACCGGCGTGGCAGGCATGGCCTGTACGCAGCACCAAAGGTGTGCCATAAGTGTGCCGTACGCTTCGGTCCCGTGTGAGCTAAAGTGCTTCCTTTCAATACCAGGTAAAAACGCTTCCGTGCGGGCTAAGTTTTGGGTAAGCCATTGATCTTTATAGGCGAAAGCAGAAAAATGTCGTTCCAGGATCGTCCTACTCTTAATCAGTAGGTTGAAGGTTCGATTCCTTCCGCGCTCACCATCTGTTCAATAAGTTAACTCGCCTTGCGGTCTGCTCGCGCTCCGTCTAACGCAACATCCACTATCTTGCCGTGCGCCCTGACCATGTCCTGCGTGGCCGCATCCCGGTACCTGAGTCAACGGTCTATCACCTAATAATCCGTTGATCGTCAAAGTGCTCAGCTACGACGCGTCGCAGCCGATGCAAAGGCAAGAAATTCGCCAAAGGCGACCAGACCCATCTCCCAATTCCAGAAGCCCAATTGATGTCCGACGAAGACCATTATTCCAGCGAAATCGGGAAGAAATGTATGTTCAAAGGCATAACGTCTTTCTGCAGAACGACCCAGATCGAGCAATTGCATTCCCATAGTGCTGGGATTCCCTTTTTCGCCCACGCGTCACCCCCTGACGTGATGCACAGCACTGAGCAATTGTCCGTAGAAGCCGAAGCTTACTTGTATGAAGAGGGAACTGGTCCGGCCACATAGGCGAAGTGCTCAAATTCCCTGTTTTTGACGAGTTTTGGAATCGTGCTGAGAAGTTCCCCTGGAGCGCTGGTCTCTGGCTCAGAAAGGAGCGCCAAGCACATGGTCACTGCTCAACTTTCCTTGGACGGCGCCGAACGGGCGTTTATTGATCAAGTTATCACCCAGCAGAAGGGACGTCCCGGCGAATTGCTGGCCATTCTGGAGGCAGTACAGGAGCACAACCCTCATAAGTACCTTCCTCTGGAAACCCTGCAATACATTGCCAACCGATTGGATATGCCACCCTCTCGCGTCTATAGCATGGCGACGTTTTACGCGTTGTTCAATCTGGAGCCTCAAGGCGACAACACGATCTGTATCTGCCGGGGAACGGCGTGCCACACGCGCAATTCGCGCGCACTGCTGGAGAGTCTTCGCCTTGAGCTGGGAATGGGACTCAACGAAGACGAAGAGGCCAACGATTCTGACAAGCTCACCCTGACCACGGCCGACCAGAAGTTCACCATCCGCACGGTGGCGTGCTTCGGGCAATGTGCCCTGGCTCCCGTGGTGGAGATCAACCACCGCATCTGCGGGCACGTAAACGAACGCACCCTGCAACGCGAAGTTCGCTCGCTGGAACGGGAGAACGACTGATGCCGCGTATTGAGGATATTGGCGCATTCAATGCCGTCCGTGAAACTGGATTGGCCAAGCTGGTGCCTTCCGTCCCCCGCATCGCCATCGGTATGGGTACCTGCGGCCGCGGCAATGGCGCAGAAAGTTTGTACCATGCGTTTATCGAGATCTGTGAACGTTGTGGCACCGATTTCTATCTGACCGGCACGGGATGTTTTGGTGCCTGCTACCAGGAACCATTGGTCAACGTTTACATTCCAGGAAGCCCTTTACTTATCCTGCAACGCATCCAAGCCAACGACGCCGGGCGCATTGTCCACGATATTTCCAGCGGCAAGATCGGCGATTCCGAACTGGCCTATTGCAAGGTAGAGGAGTGGGACCACATCACCGGAACTACGCGCTACGGACACGGTTATCCTGACGTGCCGCTGTGGAACGAAGTGCCATTTTTCAAAAACCAGAAAAAGATTGTGCTGCGCAACTGTGGCCTCATCAATCCAGACGACATTGAGGAATACATCGCCGTCGGAGGTTACCAGGCACTCTACAAGACGCTGATCGATGAAAAACCGGAGAGCGTCATCGAACAGATAAAAGCTTCCAAGCTGCGTGGACGCGGCGGCGCGGGATTCCTCACCGGCAACAAATGGGAATTTTTGCGCAAGGCGATTGCCGAGCAGAAGTACATCATCTGCAACGCCGATGAGGGCGATCCCGGCGCCTACATGAACCGCAACGAAATTGAAAGCGATCCCCACGCTTTACTGGAAGGCATGGTCATCGGCGCCTACGTCATGGGAGCGACGCAAGGCATCATTTATGTGCGCGCCGAGTATCCTCTGGCGGTCCACCGCCTCAACCGTGCTATCGAACAGGCTCGCGAATATGGGCTGCTGGGCGACAACATCCTGGGTCGCGGCTTCAAGTTCGACATTCAACTCGTGGAAGGTGCGGGAGCGTTTGTTTGTGGCGAAGAAACTGCGCTCATAGCATCGCTGGAAGGCGAAGCCGGACGACCCCGTCCCCGTCCCCCGTTCCCCGCTCAGAAAGGCTTATGGGGCAAGCCCAGCAACATTAATAACGTCGAAACCTGGTACAACGTTGCGCCCATTATCACGCGGGGGGCGGCGTGGTTCACCGAAACCGGAAGCACCAAGAGTTCCGGAACCAAGGTCTTCTCCCTGGTCGGCAAAGTACATCGCAGCGGCTTGGTCGAGATGCCGCTGGGCACGCCGCTGAAGACCTTCATCTACGACATCGGCGGTGGTGGAGTGGATGGCCGCAGCATCAAGTCGGTGCAAACCGGAGGCCCTTCCGGCGGATGCATTCCGCACGAGATGTTTGACACGGCGGTGGACTACGAAAGTCTGGCGCAGCTTGGCTCCATCATGGGATCGGGCGGCATGGTGGTGATGGACGAAGACAATTGCATGGTTGACGTCGCTCGTTACTTTGTGGAATTCACCAACTCCGAGTCCTGCGGCAAGTGCGTTCCCTGTCGAGTTGGCCTGAACAAATGCCTGCGCATTCTGAACCGCATCACGCTGGGAGCCGGTCGCATGCAGCATATGGAGACGCTCGACGACCTCAGCCGTTATATCCGCGATTGCTCCTTATGTGGCCTCGGCCAAACCGCGCCTAACCCGGTGCTCACCACCATGCGCCACTTCCGCCAGGAGTTCGAAGATCATATTGTGGCCCATCGCTGCCTGGCAGGCGTTTGCACCGAGCTGGCGCTCGCGCCTTGCGAGAACAGTTGTCCGCTGCATATGAACATTCCGCGTTTTCTCCAACTCTATAAGGAGAACCGTCTCGAGGACGCATTCGAATCCGTGATCATGGACAATCCGCTGCCCTGCTCGACCGGGCGTGTGTGCCAGCATCCTTGCGACGAGCGCTGCCGCCGTCAGACGGTAGACGACGCAGTGAACACGCGCGAGGTACATCGCTTTATAGCCGATAGCGTGCTGTTGTCGGATCGTTTTGAAGGCGCGGTCCAACGTATCGCCGGGCGCAAGCTGGAACCGACAGGCCGCAAGATTGCCGTCGCGGGCGCAGGCCCGGCTGGCCTGACCGCCGCGTTCTATCTTTCCTTGCTGGGCCATGACGTAACCGTCTTCGACGCCATGCCAGAGGCTGGCGGCATGCTGCGCTTCGCTTTGCCGGAGTATCGCCTGCCCAAACCCGTGCTGCGCCGCGAGGTCGAGCTAATCGAGCGCATGGGAGTGAAATTCGTATTCAACACTCGCGTTGGCGCCGATCTTCCCGCTGAACGATCTGGATGATCAGTTCGACGCGGTGTGCCTTGCCATCGGAACCTGGAAAGAATCGTGGGTTTACCTGCCAGGAACCGAACTAAAAGGCGTGTTCCCGGCCTTGCCGCTCCTGGAGTCCATCTCCAAGGGCGAACCGGTCGAACTAGGACGCAAGGTCGTGGTGATCGGTGGCGGCAACGCAGCCATTGATTCGGCGCGCACCGCGCGTCGCATGGGATGCGAGGTAACGGTGGTTTACCGCCGCGAGCGCAAAGACATGCCGGCCATTGAAGAGGAGACCGCGGCAGCCGAAGAGGAAGGAGCGAAGATCGTCTTCCTGGCTGCGCCGCACCGCATCATCGGCGACGCCAAGGGGCACGTTAAGGCGCTGGAAATGGTCAAGACCCGCCTGGGAGAGTACGACCGCTCGGGCCGCCGCAAACCGGTCCTGACCGATGAGGTGTGGCGCTTCGATTGCGATTCGGTGATTCTGGCCGTCGGCGAAACCGTCGACCTCGACTTTGCCAAGGCATCGGGCCTGCAAGTCAAGGAAGGCGGCACGATCGAGGTGAACCACTTCACGCTGGAGACCAGTCGTCCGCGCTTCTTTGCCGGCGGCGATCTGGTGACCGGCGCCTCTAATGTGTCGAATGCCATGGCGTACGGCAAGCAGGCGGCACGCGCCATGGATGAGCAGTTGATGGATGCCAAGCGTTGGGAAATGCTGTTCGAACCGGTGGAGTACGAACAGACTCCGCCCAAAGCACCGAGCGAAAGCCGCAGACATCGCCCGCATTCGTTGCCGCCTGCGAAGCGCGCTGCGACGTTTGACGAAGTCGTGATCGGTTTATCGGCCGAAGAAACCCATGAGGAATGTTGCCGCTGTCTGCGTTGTGACGCGAAAGCGACGGTTTCTCGATAGAGAGGAGGAGTCTCGCCTTGCCGCAAAAGAAAATTTCGCTCCGTATCGATGGTGAGCTGGTCAACGCCGCTGAGGGCCAGACGATTCTCGACGTTGCCCGCCTGAGCGGGAAGTACATTCCAACTCTCTGCTTCCTGGAAGGCCTGAGCAGCGTTGGAGCGTGCCGGCTGTGCATGGTCGAGGTTTCTGGGATTGACCGCCTGTTCCCGGCTTGTACCACACCGGTACAGGATGGGATGTCAGTGGTCACCACCTCGGCCAGGCTGTCACGCTACCGCCGGATTACGATTGAACTCCTCCTGGTGGAACGCAATCATGTCTGTGCGGTGTGCGTGGCCAATGGACACTGCGAGTTGCAGGACATGGCGTACTCGCTGGGCATCACCAGCGTGCGCTTTGCCTACAACTTTCCCCGCCAGCCGGTGGACATCTCTCATCCGCGCTTTGTCCTGGACCACAATCGCTGCATTCTGTGCACGCGCTGTGTTCGCACCTGTGCCGAGATCGAGGGCGCCCACGTCTGGGCGATGGTGTCGCGCGGCATTCACGCCCGTATTGTTCCCGACCTCGACCAGAAGTGGGGCGACTCCCATACTTGCACCAACTGCGGCAAATGTGTCCTGGCTTGCCCTACCGGCGCTCTGGCCGAAAAGGGCAAGGCCGTGGAAGAAATGGTTAGGTCGACGGCTCCAATCACGTCCCTGGCTCACAGGAGAGGAGCTCACGCATGAGGAAAATCAAGCTGGCCACGGTCTGGCTGGATGGCTGCTCGGGCTGCCACATGTCGCTGCTCGACCTTGATGCCGCACTGATTCCCATCGTGCGTAAGGTCGATATCGTCTATGGCCCACTGGTGGATGCGCAGGAGTTTCCTGAAGACGTGGACGTAACTCTGGTCGAAGGCGCTATCAGCACCCAGGAGGACGTGGACAAACTGCAGCAAATCCGCCAGAACACCAAGATGCTGGTGTCACTCGGCGACTGCGCCGTCACCGGCAATGTGGCTGGCCTGCGAAACACAGTTCCGGTGAAAAAGCTGTTGCAGCGAATTTACGTCGAGGGCGCCGATGAAACCCCATGCATTCCCTTCGATGGCCTTCCTCAGCTGTTGAAGCAGGCGCGTCCGGCGCACGATTTCGTGAAGGTTGACATCTGTCTTCCTGGATGTCCGCCTCCCACCAAGGTCATCGCAGGATTGTTGAATAACCTGCTCGAGGGGCGTAAGCCGGAAGCCAACGCCAAGATCAAGTTTGGATAGGAGCGGCGATGAAGCGCATTACGATTGAACCGGTAACCCGTGTCGAAGGTCACGGCAAGATCACGATTCAGCTTGACGACGCCGGCAGAGTGACCGACACAAGATTCCAGGTGACCCAGGTCCGCGGCTTCGAGAAGTTCACCGAAGGCCGCCCCTTCTATGAGATGCCGGGCATTACCTCGCGCATCTGCGGCATCTGTCCCATCAGCCATCAGCTGGCGTCGTCCAAAGCATGCGAAGCCATCATGGCGGTTCGGATCCCGCGGACCGCACAGCTGCTGCGCGAGATCGTACATTGCGCCCAGATTGTGCAGTCGCATGCGCTTAGCTTCTTCTATCTTGCGGCCCCTGATCTTCTGCTCGGCATGGACGCCGATCCTGCAATCCGCAACGTTGTCGGCGTTATCGAGGCTAATCCCGAGCTGGCACGTGCCGGCATTGAATTGCGCAAGTTTGGACTGCAGATCATCGAGGGCCTGGCCGAGGAGCGCGTCCATCCTTCCTGGATCGTACCCGGCGGCGTTAAGTCGCCAATGCCCGTGCAAACGCGCGACCGTTTCCTGGCGGCCATTCCACTGGCGATGGCGACCACGGAAAAGACCTTGGGCATCTTTAAGGACCTCCTGGATTCGTTCCCCGAAGAGATTGCAAGTTTCGGATCGGCGCCAACCATGTACGCGGGCATGGTGGATTACGCCGGAAACCTACAGCTTTACGACGGCGTACTGCGCTTCCGCGACGCATCAGGCGAGATCGTGCAGGACAACATTGCGGCCGAGGCTTACAAAGAGTTCATCGCTGAGGCCACAGTTTCTGATTCTTATCTGAAAGCACCGTTCTACCGCTCTTTGGGTTATCCGCAAGGAAGCTACCGGGTGGGCGCGCTAGCACGAATGAATGTCGCCGACGCCTTGGGCACGCCGCAGGCCGATGCGGAGTTGCAGGAGTTCCGCCAGCGTTTTGGACGCACACCGCACAGCGCGTTCCTTTATCACTACGCCCGGCTCATCGAGGTGCTGTACGCCATCGAGCGTACCAAGATCCTGTTGCTGGAACCGGATGTACTGGATACGCACGTTCGCGCGACGGCTGGCGTTAACGCGCTGGAGGGGGTGGGAATGATCGAGGCCCCCCGCGGCACCTTGATTCACCACTATAAGGTGGACGACAACGGTGCTATCGTTTGGGCAAACCTGATCGTCGCTACTGGCCACAACAATCATGCCATCGGCGAGAGTGTTCGCCAGGTCGCCGAACACTTCATCAAAGGTGATCGCCTGGAAGAAGGCATGTTGAATCGTGTCTCCGCAGTGGTTCGGGCATACGATCCGTGCCTTAGTTGTTCAACCCACGCCTTCGGGGTTCTTGCGCTCGAGATTTCGCTGGTCAGTGCCGATGGCGTCTTGCTCGACCGGCTTTACACCCGCTAGCGGCACTGGTCCTTCAGCAAAGGGCCGCGCGGGCGTCAGTGAGCATTGAAGGGCGTGTTGCCACCCAAACGTCAGGTGTGGATTACACTTCCAACCGCCTCGCCTGCCAATACCCGGGTCAGATTGCCGAGATACAAGGCCGTTAACCAGTTGCACGCTTCGAGCCAGCCTGGCGTGTTTCATAAGCTCCAGGACGGAAGGCTCGATCGGAAGCGTCGGCAATTTTCTATGGATTAGCTCTTCGACACTTATCTCTCGTATCATCTCGGCCTGCGGATTGGTCTTTGGATCTGCAGTGTAGAGGCCGTCGACGTCCTTAAGAAAGATCATGCTGCGAGCACCGAAGACTTCCGCTACCAAATATGATCCGGCATCGCTCCCGTGCGGGGGGAGCTTGCCAACTGCTGGGGGATGCTCCCAGAGCGAATAGGGAGGAATGCCGTTGAAAACCGCGCCGCGCGCTGCGGCCAGCATGGCGGGAAGCAATTGCACTACAAACGGCGCTTCCAAATAGACGAAGCCGTGTTTCGCCAGCAGGCAAGAAACCATATAAGCATTTTGTGCGGCATCTTTAGCGCTGAGAGCGGCGAGCGCGCCGGTGGGTAAACCCAAGTCGAGGCCCACAGAAAAAATATGTCGAGAACGCACGCCCGCTCCTACCCCAATGATCATCCGGTGTTTCGACTGGTTAGCCACAATCTCATCCAGCAGCGGCATCAAGGCGGAGCGACCGCGGTCCATAATGGAGCGTCCCCCGATCTGGATGACATTAACGTCGGGTAGAATGGCGGTAACTTGCGCCTCGCTGCGCGCGATCACATGTCTATCCACCAGCGATTCGCGCATCAGGCTTGAGTGCACATGCTGGGCGCCCCTCTCATCAGCGCTCATCTTGGGTCTCCATTGCGATAGATGATGGTCCCCACAGGCTCACCGTTCAATGCAGCGGTGAGTTGGCCACGCTTCAATCCATTAATGAATTGGATCTCTTTGATGTGCCGCGCGCGCACCAGAAATTCAAGTACTGCACGCTCGACGATGAGATCGTCAAGGTCTCGGGCCAGAAGTTCCTCAACACCGATGCGCGGGATGTGTTCGCAGGCAGAATTCTTCTTGGGATCGGCGGTGTAGAGGCCGTCCTCGTCTTTTACATAGATCATTTTGCGTGCGCCGAAGACCTCCGCAATCAGAAAGCATCCGGTATCGGTGCGTTGCGGCGGAATGCGCCCCTTGTCCGGGTTCGGCTCCCACAGCTTATACGGCGGCATGCCTTGGCAGATGACGGCGTTGCGTTCCATAAGATAATGAGGTAGCGTGCCGAAGCCCTCTGGCTCGATGAAGGGAATTCCATATTGCGCCAGCAAATAATGCAGCATTTGCGCATTCTGCCACGCGACCGCAGTACCCAGTACCGTTAGCACTCCGGTGGGAAGGCCAAGGTCAATGGCCAGACTGTAGATATGGCGGGCGCGCGTTCCTGCTCCCGTGCCAAGAATCATTTTGTGCTGCTTGAGGTTGGCGACGATCTCCTCCACCACGGGCAAGACCGCTTGCCGGCCACGATCCATGATGCTCTGTCCGCCGATCTTGACGACGTTCACCCAGGGCAGAATTTTGTAATCGGGTGCAGCTTCGGTAGCCTGCATCACGGCGGGATCATTGAGAGATCCATTAATGAGCTGTTTGCCTAGCGAAGTGAGCAGCGCGTTTTTGTCTATATCACGCATAGAGAAGTAATTGGAACTCGCCGTGAGCACGATTCGGAACCTTATGCTCCAGACGTTGAATGTCGTCGTTAGCTGCTGAACTCAGCGACAGAAGTCAAAGATATCCAGTTCAAAACTGTGCTCTTCCAAAAATACTGTATCCAGCGAGCCGAACTGTTCTTCCGCCCAAGCCGCGAGGTTTGTTAACGCTTCCTCTTGCACCCCAACTGGCAATACGGCAAACCGCGCCCCCGTGCGGTGACGCTTAAGGAATTCTCGCGGGCTTCGCTCTGCCATCCAAGACGCTGCCCTCGCGTGGCTCCGACGGGCGGCACGTGCTTCCAGCCATGACAGCGCTTTTTCACGCGACTTATTCCGTCTATGCGACGCAACGCCCATCTGCTCAAGCACAATAGCCAGTTGGCGTTTGAGTTGCGCATCAACCCCCGTCGAGGGAGCTATTGTGTGCCCAACTACCACCGTGCCCGCGGGCGCTAATACCCGCACGACCTCGCAAAGCAGGCTTTGCCAGTCATGAGCGCCGCTTAAAACTTGCATCAGAAGCACCAGGCCAAAAGTGCCATCGCGAAACGGCAAGTGCTGGCCATCGGCTTGAATCAGCCACGCGGCGGCATCCTGCGCGCGAAACTCCTGCAGCATTGGGAGAGAGAGATCAAGCCCTACGTACCAACCATTGGTTTGGGCAAACGCTTTGCCAATGCGCCCGGTTCCCGCGCCTAAATCCAGCACGCCCGCCGCCAATCGTGCTCCCACCGCTTCGCGTACGGTTTCAAGAATCGCTTCCGCCACGCCTTTGGGCAAAGCGCGGTAACGATCAAAGGTGGCGGCGGTAACGTCAAATGTGGAAGCCATGGTTCCTCAGCGATACCCTTCTGCTTGAAGCTGGAACAGTTCTGCATAAAGGCCCTTTTGCGACAGTAGCTGATCGTGAGTACCTTCTTCCCGGACGGCACCCTTCTCCAAGACCACGATGCGGTCGGCCATGCGAACGGTAGAAAAACGGTGCGAGATCAGCACGACCATCTGTCCCGCAACCAACTCGGCAAAACTCTTGAAAACCTTGTATTCGGCGCGCGCGTCGAGCGCCGCCGTTGGCTCGTCCAAAATGATCATCTGCGAATTGCGAATGTAAGCGCGGGCCAGCGCGATCTTCTGCCATTCCCCGCCAGAAAGATCAATGCCACCTTCAAATCGCCGGCCGAGCATCTGCCTGTATCCCTGAGAAAAATGCGTGACCAATGAATGGGCCTGAGATTTTTTCGCGGCAGCCATAATGGCTGCATGACTGGAGAACCTGTCTTCTCCATCAGCCGATTGCACCAACCGATCGAGATAGTCCTTTACCTGACTCGATTTCACCTACCCCGATATTTTCGTCGAGGGTCAGATCGTAATGAACAAAATCCTGAAAGATCACACCGAAAGCGTGGCGCACGGAGTCCAGATCATACTGTCGCAAGTCCACTCCATCCAGCAAAATGCGTCCCTCTGTCGGATCGTAGAGTCGGGCCAGAAGCTTGGTGAGAGTAGTTTTCCCCGCGCCATTCTCGCCCACCAGAGCAATCTTCTCTCCCGGTGCGACGCGCAAGTTCACATGCCGCACTGCCCAGGTATTGCTGCCCGGATATTGAAAACCTATGTCCTCGAGAACTAGTCCTTGGCTAATAGGTACTGGAACGGCGCGGGCATCGACCGCGAGAGACGATGGCTGGCTGCATCGAAAGAAATCGAGCAGGTCCTGAATGTAAAGGCACTGCTCGTAGATGTTGCCGGCGCTCAGCAGCATTCGTTCGGTTACGGCGCGACTTCGTGAAAATGATGCGGCCAGAAATGTCAGCGTGCCGATGGTGATGACACCGTAAAATCCGCGCCAGAGTATGACTACATACGCCGCGTAATATCCCGCAATTCCCAGCAACGAAAGCGCTGTAGCGGCAATGCCTTTGCGGATGGCCAGGCGCTTATTCGCCTCATAAAATCGCCGCGCCAGCAACCGATAACGGCCGACCAACCAGCCGGCCAGGCCGAACATCTGCACTTCCTTGGCCGTCTTGTCACTGGCGCTGACGTACTGCAGATAATCCAACTGCCGGCGTTCCGGCGTCATGCGATGCAGCAGGGAATACTCCAGTGAGCTGAAGTGGGCCTCGCCAAAAAATCCCGGAAGCACCGCCACAACCAGCAGAGCAAGCAGCCACGGTCCATAAACAAAGATCGCCGTGGCCAGTGAAACCAGGGTCACAAAGTCCTGTCCAACCGACAACAATTGTGTAAGCAGACCTATTCGTCCCGTGGTCTGGCGCTGCGCGCGCTCCAGTTGATCATAAAATGCGGGATCTTCAAAATGGCATAAATCGAGTTTTGCAGCATGACTAATGAGCTTTTCACTCATGTGATGGGAGCAAAGGTCGCCAAATAACCCTTCCACCGCGGTGGAAGCTTTATCCAGCACCTCGCCGGCGAAAACAATCAGCAACTCCAGGCCAACCAGAAACCAAAGCTGGGATATGTTTGGCCGCCCCATGCGCGCCGACACGACAGTGTCAATAATCAGTTTGGCGACCCAGAGAGTGGCGACTGGAATGCCGGCGCGTAGCAACCGCAGCGCGACTGTGGCAACGGCATAGCCACGATGCGTCTCCCAGACCAGGCGGAGAAAAGCGGGAATGGAACGCAGAGCGCGAAAACGCCCTTGCCACGTGGGCGCGCGACCGCCCGCGGGCTTAGGAAGCTTCTGCAGCGTTGAGAGCGGAGGTGGCAATGCCCTTGTATTCTAATCCTCATTCTTCCGGAGACTGCGGGCCGGAACACCACTCATGAATTCCGGACCAAAGGAAGAATGTGTGGATGGGCCTCCGACTCCTCGGACGGTTGCCAGGCCGACCGGACTCGTCCCTTAGGACGACAAATCGCGAGAGTTTTTCGCACCTAATGATTGGCCGCACGGTGCATTCGATCGCCATCACTCTAGGACGTATCCCACGTCACAGTCGCACAATACTTCGCATCACAGACATATGTCCGCATTCCCTTCAAACTGAGGCGTACTCCCGGGTACTCAGGCCAGAACACCAAACCTGAGCTACTCCTCGATTGTTGCGAGGGCGAAAGCAAGTGCTGCAATTTGGTGTTCTCGTCCTGCGCGTCCAGCAGCCGCTTCTTGCGTCGCCCTCTGAATAACATTTGCGGGAGTAATCGACACCTCGCTCCGTAGGAGAGGTTGAGCATCATGGTGGAAGGCATCCAGTCCCCCGCGCAAGTTACATACTGGTGGGTAACCGGGCGAACCCTTTTCATAATCCTTAATCTTCTGGGACTGGCGTGCTTCTCCTATATCGTGTCGAAGCGGCTGACGCCGCTCATCCGGGGTGAACGCGATTGGCGCTTCGATCGGCCTTTTGTCCGATTGGAAAGGGTATTGCAATATTGGCTGGGGCAGTGGAAGCATCCACGCTACCCGACCGCCGGGGTCATGCATATCCTCTTCTTTGCAGGCTTCCTTATCCTTGCGACTCAAGCTTTCTCTCTGTTGATCCTCGGTGTTTCCCCGAACTTTGTTTTGCCGGGGTCCTCAGGGGAAACAGGTCATATCTACGACATCGTCAAGGACTACGCTGCGACGATCGTCTTCCTTTGCATGATCGTCGCTGCTGTTCGCCGCATCGTCTTCAAGCCGGCGCGCTACGCGGTGCCTGCCAGATATGGTAAAGGTCACCCCGTCGACGCCATCTTCCTCCTTGGTCTGATTGCGCTGCTAATGGCGACTGAGAGCCTCTTTGAGGCCAGCAAAGCGGCGTATCAGACACAGCAAGGTCGGCCAGCTGAATTTCTGGCCGCGCTATCGCTGCCGTGGCTGTTTAAGAGTGTTCTCGCTACCACGCCGCTGACCACGCTTCAGAGTCTCAATCTCAGCGCCTACTTTGTCGATGTTCTGACCTTTTACTTTTTGCTCTGCTACCGGCCCTTCGGAATTCAGTTCCACGTCGAGACTTCTCTGTTCAATGTTTATTTTGCGAAGTTGGACCGTGGAACGCTAAAACCGGTGAGACTGGGAGTCGCCGACGAGCACCTGGACCAGGTGAAATCTTTCGGCGTGAAGACATTTGAAGACTTCACCTGGAAGCACATGCTGGATTTCTATTCCTGCGCCGACTGCGGGCGTTGCTCGGACCAATGCCCGGCCAATGCGGTAGGACGGCCGCTGTCGCCAAGGTTCCTCACGACCAAGGCAAGAGACTATGCCTTCCAGCATTATCCGATGTTCGGCACGACAGGCAACGGCGTACCAGTCATCGGCGGAATTTATTCGGACGATGAAATCTGGTCTTGCACCACCTGCGGCGCCTGCGAAGAGGAATGCCCGTTGCTGATCCAGTACATCGACAAGATCGTCGATTTGCGGCGGGGCATGATCGACGACGGGAACGTGCCGCAGTCCCTGCAGAAGCCGCTGAAGGCGCTCGAGAGCCGCGGCAATCCCTACGGCAAGATGGAGAAGAAGCGGGCTGAGTGGACAAAGGCCAAGGACTCTTCGCCCCACTTGCAACGTGAAAACGTTGGACGGGAAGAGCAGCGCAGACACTTTGTATTTCGTCGACAGCATCACCTCGTACGATGACCGCATGCAATCGATTGGACGCGCCACGGCGAGGATTCTCGATTCGGCAGGAGTGAATTTCGGAATTCTGGGGTCGGCGGAAAAAGACAGCGGACATGAAGCCCGGCGTTTTGGCGAAGAGATGCTTTTCACTTGCCCTGCGCGATCAAAACGTCGAGGCCATCAAGGCATCTGGAGTCCAGCGGATTGTAACCGCCGATCCGCACGCCTACAACGCGCTGAAGCACGACTACAAAGATATGCCGCCGGTCGAGCACATCAGCCAGGTCATTTGCCGGGAAGTGAAATCGGGCAACCTCAAGCTCGATCCTGTAGAAAATGCCGCCGACGTTTACGCCTATCACGACCCCTGCTATCTCGGACGGCACAATCAGGTTTACGACGATCCTCGCGATGTGCTGGATGCGATTCCTGGTTTAAAGAGGGTCGAGATGAGCCGCTGCCGCGATCGGTCCTTCTGTTGCGGCGGTGGCGGGCTGATGCTGTTCTATGAGCCGAAGGAAGACGAGAGGATGGGCGTGAAGAGAGTGCTGATGGCCGCCGAAGCGGGGGCCAACGTGATTGTGACTGCGTGCCCGTTCTGCATGGCGAACATTGAGGATGCGATCAAAGTTGCGGGCATGGAAGGCAAGATGACCGCCATTGACTTAGCGGAACTCGTGGACAAACAGCTCGTGCGGGAAAGACCGAAGGAGATCGGCCTCCCGGCCGGGCAAATAGAGTCTGCGGTTATGTGCGGGTAGTGCTGGCCTTCAGGTCGAAGGCAGACGCAGGAAGAAAAATTGCTTCAACCGCTCTTGAAGGGGCACGGCTTCAGCCGTGCCGTTATGAGTGTGAAGAGTTAGGCTTTAGCTGTGGTGTGTCAAGAGGTTGTTGACATCGAGACCGGATCGGCTGATGGGTGGTTTTTGGTTGAGGGCGGTGTGGGGTCGATGCCAGTTGTATTGGTGAATCCAAGGAGCCAGGTGACGAAAGCGTTCGGCAGAGTTCTGGTAGAGACGGGCGTAGGCCCACTCACGGATGGCAGTTTGGATGAAGCGCTCGGCCTTGCCATTGGTGCGTGGGGTGTAGATGCGGGTTCGGGTGTGTCTGAGTTGGAGATCGTCGCAGGCTTGTGCGAACCGGGTGGAGCAGAAGCAAGGGCCGTTGTCCGTCATGACGCGACGGACCTGGATGCCGAGGTGGGCGAAGTAGGCCGCGGCTTGGCGGAGGAAGCTGCTGGAGGAAGTCGCTTTTTCATCGGGCAGCAGGGCGGTGAAGGCGATGCGGGAGTGGTCATCGATGGCGACATAAAGAAACTCCCAGCCGGCGCCACGAGTTTCATCCTGGGGATTGCCAGTGAGGCGATGGCCGGGCTTGTGAATGCGGGCCAGCTTCTTGATGTCGATGTGCAGCAGATCGCCAGGAGCGGGAAGTTCGTAGCGCACGATAGGCACGGCCGGTTCCAGCATTCTGATCTTATTCAGCTTGAACCGGGTCAGGATGCGGCTCACCGTGGCCCGGCTCAGGCCGGTGGACTGGGCGATGCGAACCCCTGTCCAACGCTCACGTCGCAGCCGCTGCACGCGATCCATCAGTTCTGGGGAAGTAGCACGGGGAGAGCGGTGCGGTCGCGAGCTGCGGTCGCGCAACCCGGCTTGTGTTTCAGTACGGAAGCGATGCACCCACTTGGCGGCACTCTGCCGACTGAGCTTGAACTCGGCCGCGGCCTCCTTCAAGCTCAGTCGGCCCTGGATCACGGTTTCGGCAAGTTCCTCTCGACGATGAATCGTAAGTCGAGCATGATGGTGATAGTCCATTCGGTCCCCTCGGTAGCTGTTGCTTCGCAACTTCAGCTTCCCAGTTCTTGGCCGAATGGACAACAACCTATTGAAACTTCACATTTAGCCGCTGAGGGAGGTCGCACTTGGTTTCAACACCGAGGCCCCTCAGAGGCTAAAGCCACCAAAATGACGGCGGGTTTATGGCACGGCTGAAGCCGTGCCCCTTCAAAGCTGCCGAAAACAGATGACTATCCAGCTAAAGCGCCGCACTACCCGTATTAGCTGGGCGACACCAATCGTGAAACGGAGCACATCAATTCGTGGAGAGTTAACGTGGAAATTCTAGTTTGCGTACGACGAGTACCTGACACGTCGGAAAACGAAATTCAACTCAATACCGCCGGGAACGATATCGAACGTGACGATCTGGTCTATTCGATCAACGAACCCGACAACTACGCCGTCGAAGAGGCCCTGCAGATCACCGCCAAGGCCGGTGGCACGGTCACGGTGGTTACGGTCGGCAGCGATGAGGATGAGGAAGTACTGCGTCGAGAGATGGCCATGGGCGCCAATCGCGGCGTGTTGATCTCCGACAAGGCCTTCGAGGGATCCGACGGCGAGGGCATCGCGACGGTTTTGAAGTCGTTCGTGCAGAAGGGCCATTACGACCTGATCCTGACCGGAGTCCAGGCCGAGGACGGCGGCGCCCAAGTAGGTGGAATGCTGGCGGCCCTGCTCGACTATCCCTTCGCTTCTCTGGTGAATTCCATTGCAGTTGACGGCGGCAAGCTGAAGGTGAGCCGCGAGATCGAAGGCGGGAACAAGGAGATGAACGAGATCGATCTCCCCTGCGTGCTCTCAATTCAGACCGGCATTAATGAGCCGCGTTACGTCGGGATGCGAGGCATTCGGCAGGTCGCGGCGGTAGATGTTCCGACCTTCAGCGCCTCCGACCTCGGTGTAGATGCAAGTGCAGTCGGGAATGCCGGAGCGAAGGTCAAACGGGTGGACTACTTCGTGGCAGCGCTCGGCAAGGGCGCCGAGATGCTCAAAGGCGACCGGGAAGAAGTCATCGCCAAACTGATTGAGTTAATGAAGGCCAAAGGAGGCTTGAACTAATGGCACGCATCTTCGCCTACATCGCACATAAGGGCGGCATTGCCGACGATTCAGCGGCCGAACTCCTAGCCGCTGCGAAAAAGATCGACGCGGCCGCCTCGCCGGTCGCGGTAGTCACCGGTTGGGGCGCGGAGCTTGACGCCGTTTGCGAAACCCTGGGTGGCTCATACGCAGAAGTGTGGAAGATCGCGAACCAGGCACTTGCTTACCCCAATGCTGAGCTGGTGAGAAAAGCTTTGCTGAAAGTCCTGCCACACGGTGGCATTGTGCTGGTCTCTCACTCACACTTTGGAATCGACCTGTCACCGGGTCTGGCCATCAAGATGAATGCGGCATATGTGCCCGATGTAATCGGCATTGACGGGGTTGACGGTGCTACGCTCAAGCTCGTCCGGCAAGAGTTCGGCGGACAGGTGAGCGCTCATGTCCGGTGCGATGCATCAGCCGGAGCAGTCCTTAATCTGCGTCCGGGCGCATTCAAACCGCAGGAAGGCGCTCCCATCAACGGTGTCGTCGTTGACAAGTCGGCGGACGTTGGCGCTCTGACATCTGGCCGACGTTATCTCGAGACGATCGTTGCCGAGGCAGGCGATGTGGACATCACCAAGCACGCTGTCCTCGTTTCGGTCGGCCGTGGCATCCAGGAAAAAGACAACATCGCTATCGCTGAGGAGTTGGCCGAGACCTTGGGCGCGGCGGTGAGCTGCTCGCGGCCGGTGGTCGATGCCAAGTGGCTGCCGAAATCACGCCAGGTGGGCTCGTCCGGGAAGACGGTCAAGCCCAAGGTTTACATGGCATGTGGCATCAGCGGATCCTTCCAACATCTGGCCGGCCTGAAAGGCAATCCCTTCATCGTCGCGATCAACAAGAATCCGAAGGCTC
Source organism: uncultured Acidobacteriaceae bacterium (assembly GCA_963720135.1). GTDB lineage: Bacteria > Acidobacteriota > Terriglobia > Terriglobales > Acidobacteriaceae > Bog-257. Next base: position 61,043 of record CAVREJ010000028.1, on the reverse strand, counting down.
CGATCTTTCAGGTTGCAGACATCGGAATTGTGGACGACATCCTGGAGTTCTTGCCGGAGTTGACCAGCAAGGTCCGTGAAACGAAACCGGTTTCGGTCTAAGAGACAAAGAGAGGCACCGACAATGATCACCAAGAAGACATTGCAGCTAAGTTTGAAATCGCTCCGGGACTTCGCGAAGAAGCGCCTGCCTGATGAAGAGCTGATCGCACTGGATGAACGCGATGAATGCCCCGTGGAGATTGTTCGGCAAATGTCTGACCCAGACAAATTGGGCATTCAGCTGTTGTTCATTCCGGAAGAGTACGGCGGCATGGGCGGCAGCACCATGGACGTCTATCTCATCTGCGAGCAGATGGCGCGCATCGACCTGGGCGTCGCCACCTCGCTGTTCGCCACATTCCTGGGCAGCGATCCCATAACGTTCGGCGCCACTGAAGAGCAGAAAAAGAAGTGGCTGGGCAAGATCGCCGACGAAGGCGTTCTGTTCGCCTACGGCGCGACCGAACCGGAAGCGGGCAGCGACCTGGGCGCGCTGAAGACGACCGCCGATCGCGTCGAAAAAGACGGCAAGATCGTCGGGTACAAGATCAACGGCAGCAAGCAGTGGATCAGCAACGGCGGAATTGCCGACTATTGCACCATCCTGGCCAATACCCCCGCTGGGCCAAGCTGGTTCATCGTGGACGCGGGTACCAAGGGTTTTGCTCACGATAAGCCTGAGGACAAGCACGGCATTCGTCTGAGCAACACGGCAGCGCTGGCCCTCAACGACGTTTACGTCGATGCCGACCGGCTGGTCGGTGGCGTAGAAGGCCAGGGACTCATCCAGGCCCAGCTGGTCTTCGGTTACACGCGGGTGATGGTCGCGGCCTTCGGGCTGGGCGCCGGTTGGTCCGCGCTGGACCGCGCCATCCCCTATTCCACCAAGCGAATCCAGGGCGGCACGCCGCTGTCGGAGAAGCAAGGCTATACCCACAAGCTCATCGTGCCCAACGTGGTGAAGCTGGAAGCCGGACGCGCCTTTATAGAAGAGACGGCGCAACGCATCGACGCCGGCAACGAGGGAAGCCTCAACACCGAAGGCGCCATCGCCAAGTACATGTCCACCGAAGCCGGCGATGCCGCCGCCGACGCCAGCATTCAGGCGCTGGGCGGCTACGGCTATACCCACGAGTACATGGTGGAGAAGGTGAGCCGCGACGTGCGCATCACCCGCATCTACGAAGGTACTTCGGAGATCATGGAGATGACGATCAGCCGCGACCGCTGGCAGCTCCACCTGAAGACGCGCGGACAGCACTATCATGATCGCGCGCGCGAGGTCGAGGCGCTGCATGCCGCACATCCCAACGTCGGCGCCGATGTAGCAGCCCTGGCGCTGCACGCCTTGGCTGAGGTGATGGAGAAGGCGCGCATTCATCGGCTCACCCGCTTTCAACACATTCTGCTGCGCGTTGGTGAGTGGATTGCGTATGCCGAATGCGCCGCCACGCTGGCCCGCCGGGCTGCGCTGGCTGCCGAAGGCAGGCTGCACGAGAAGGCCAACGACCGCTTCGACCCGACGGCGCTGGCGGCCATCAGTCGGATCTTCGCGCGCGAGGCAGCCCTCAAGGTAAGCGAAGAGGGCTTGCGTTGGGTGACCGGAGCCGGTGGTGTCAGCGACGCGGAGATGGCTGGGTTTGAAGCGGACTTGGGATTGTCAGCCATCCACCGCGCACAAGCCGGCGTGGTTTCAGACATGGATTACGTAGCCGACGTGATCTATAGCCGGGTGAAGAAGGAAGTGGAACAGGCCGTCCTGGCTTAAGCGTGGGACAGAAACAAATACAGGCATCCGGTTTTGCGAATCGGATGCCTGTGGTATCTGCTTTGGTCCGGCCCTATCCAACAATTAATGTTGCAACACTTAATATACGTGTTGCAATACGTAATGTATATGTTGTAACTTATAATGCAAATAGTCTAACTCGCGACGTATCACCCTCCCGTGTGGCCTGCATCACCGAGCCCCCAACGTTACATCACTGACACAGATACAGGCCTCCTGTCACAGTAGGGATGCTCTCGGGCGCACCCGGGTCATCCAGGCCGTGAGAGTGGATCGTCACTCCCCGCGTGGGAAAGAGTGAGACAGGCCCCAACCTCCGAACGCCTGCTTTTCGTCGCCCGATAGCCACCATTTTCGTTCGAGTCAAAAGAATGTTCCAAAGGAAGTGACCAGACATGGAAAACACCGCTCATCGTGCGATTGCGATTGTGGGGGCAGGGGCAGTTCTACCCGATGCCGTGAACGTACCGGCTTTCTGGGAAAACGTGAAGAACAGCCGTTACAGCATCAGCGAGGTTCCATCCGATCGTTGGGACCCGGCGCTTTATTACGATTCCGACCACAGCGCGCCCGACAAGACCTACTCGAAGATCGGTGGCTGGGTGCGGGAATATGTGTGGGAGCCAATGAAGTGGCATCTGCCCATACCGCCCCGCGTAATCGATGCCATGGACATTGCGCAAAAATGGGCCATCGCGTCTACCCGCGAAGCGTTGGAAGACTATGGCTATCCTAAGCGGCCACTGAATCTTGATCGCACTGCAGTAATCCTGGGCAATGCCATGGCTGGCGAAAGACATTACCTCACCTCATTGCGCGTGCACTTTCCGGAATACGCTCGTGAGTTGGCGGATAGCGCCACCTTCGCCGCGTTGCCGGCGGGAGCACGTCGAGACATCACGCGCGAATTGCACGACCGCATGGCTAAGCTCCTCCCTGAAATTACAGAAGACAGCATGCCCGGCGAATTGGCCAACTGCATTGCCGGCCGCATTGCGAATATCTACAACTTTCACGGGCCCAATTACGTGTGCGATGCGGCGTGCGCATCGGCAATGGCGGCGATCAGCTCGGCGGTCGAAGGGCTAGTGGCGAATGACTTTGACGTGGCGGTCTGCGGCGGGATCGATCGCAACATGGGAGCCCCCACCTTCGTTAAGTTTTGCAAGATCGGGGCGCTCTCGGCGATCGATAGCCGTCCCTACGCGGAGGGAGCCGATGGTTTCGTAATGGGCGAAGGCGCGGCGATCTTTTTGCTCAAGCGTTTGGCCGATGCCGAGCACGATGGCGACAAAATCTACGCCGCTGCTGCGCGGGATTGGCGGTGCGAGCGACGGCAAGGGAAAGGGAATTACGGCGCCCAACCCGATTGGTCAAAAGCTGGCTATCGAGCGCGGCTGGCAAAATGCCGGGTTATCTCCAACCGCCGGTACGTTGATGGAAGGCCATGGCACGTCGACCAGCGTGGGCGACGCGATTGAATTGCAAAGCATGGCCGATGTGTTCGGCAATTTGAATCTCCCCGCCGGGTCGGTGGCACTGGGCTCTGTTAAATCGAACATTGGGCATCTGAAAGGAGCCGCGGGCGCGGCTGGATTGCTGAAAGCAACCTTGGCGCTGCGCGATAAGGTGTTGCCGCCCAGCCTGAATTTCAAACATCCCAACCCGGCCATTGACTTTGCTCGCTCCCCTCTATATGTCAACACCGAGTTGCGACCGTGGACGGTCCCCGCGGATGTCACGCGGCGAGTCGGGCTGAGCGCCTTCGGGTTTGGCGGCACCAACTTCCACGCCGTCCTCGAAGAGTACATACCCGGCAAGCTCAACGGAAATGGCAGGCATTCGGTTGCAGTCAGCGCACCATCGCCAGTTGTGGCAGAGCAGACGGTCAGCGTGGCGGCTGTTGTTCCTGTGCCGACTGTTGCGTCTCTGTCACCATCAGCTGTCTCCAGCAAACCACCATTGAGAGGCGCACTCGTGATCGGCGCTGAATCAGATGTGGCTCTAGCGGAGCGTCTGCAGGCAGTTCAACAGGATGCAGCGGCAGGTCGTGCACCAGCACCATCGGCTCCAGCGGAATCGGACCTGAGAGCTCCCGAACGCCTGGCGATTGACTACGCCGATGCCGTCGATTTGGCCGACAAATCGATCAAAGCCCTGAAGGCGCTGAAAGCCAATCAACCTCCCATCTGGAAGGCCCTGCGTCCACAAGGTATCTTCCGTGGAAGCGGCACTGCCGGCAAAGTGGCGTTCCTGTACACCGGGCAAGGCTCGCAGTACGTCAACATGCTTGAGCCTCTCTGCGCTGCCGAACCAATCGTAGCCAAGACGTTTGCCGAAGCGGACCGCATCATGACTCCGCTGCTGGGCAGGCCATTGAGCGAGTTTGTCTTCGTGGACAAAACTAACCCGGACGCCGTGGCGAAAGCGGAAGAAGATCTGCGCCAGACCGAGATCACTCAGCCCACCGTGCTGACGATCGACCTCGCACTAACCCGGCTGTTGGACGCTTATGGCATCCGGCCTGACATGACCATGGGACACAGCTTGGGCGAATACGGCGCCTTAGTCGCGTCAGGCTCGCTTACCTTCGAGGACGCATTGTCGGCAGTCAGCGCCCGCGGTCGGGGCATGACGAAAGTGGCCGTGAAAGATACCGGAAAGATGGCGGCGGTCTTTGCGCCGCTTGCTGAAGTCGAGCGAATCCTGAAGACCATTGACGGCTACGTTGTGATCGCCAACGTAAACAGCGGTCAGCAGTCGGTCATCGGCGGGGCCAGCCAGGCAGTCGAGCAAGCCATACAGATCTTCCTGCAAGCCGGGTACGACGTGGCCCCCTTGCCGGTGAGCCACGCCTTCCACACCTCGATTGTGGCTCCGGCCAGCGAGCCTCTACGCGAAATGCTATCGCACCTGAACGTCCGGCCACCTCTTGTGCCAGTGGTCGCCAACGTAAATGGCGAGTTTTATCCCAACGGACCTGATGTTGTCCCGCAGATGCTGGAGCTTCTCGCGCAGCAGGTCGCTTCGCCGGTACAGTTCGTGAAAGGCTTGAACACGCTCTACGATGCGGGCGCGCGAATCTTCGTTGAAGTGGGGCCGAAGAAGGCGTTGCAGGGATTTGCAGAAGAAGTGCTCGGCGGACGCGGCGACGTGGTTTCGCTTTTCACGAATCACCCGAAATTCGGGGATATTCCGGCCTTCAACCAGGCGCTGTGCGCACTTTATGGGGCGGGATTGGGCCACGGGAGACCCGATGTGGCGGTCGATATCCCAGTGAGACCTGCGCCTTCTGTGGCAGCGAACGAGACCAGACCAATGCCGGTGGTGGCTTCCGTCACGGCTGCTTTTCCGACACCGGCAACTCGTTCGAACGGTCATGGATATGACGAGCTCGGCCGTCTGTTGACCGAGACCCTGGAACGCGCCGGCTGGCATCACGGCGACACTTCTGCCAGCGCGAATCTCCAAGTCAGCATCACGGGAGCATCGCTGGGTCTGCCAGGTACCGAGCGCATCTTCGACGATGGCAATATCGAACGCATCTTGCGTGGCGACCAATTCATCAGCTCGATCCCTGCGCGCTTCCGCCAGGAGATGGTGGACAAGCGCATCAGACGCTTGGTTAAGAGCGAAAAGGGAGAGCCCACTTTCGAGTCCATCACGGATGTGGCGGATGTTATCAAGCTAGCAGGTCGCGGGGGCGCTTTCGATTTGGAAAGTGAATTCGGCGTTCCCACCGAGCACCTCGCCGCCTTCGACCAGGTTACTCGCCTGGCTATCGGCGCGGGAATCGACGCGCTACGTGATGCCGGCATCCCCCTGGTCATGCGTTATAAGACCACGACCAAAGGCACGCAGTTACCTGACCGTTGGGGTTTGCCGGACGGTATGCGTGACGACACCGGCGTGATTTTCGGCTCGGCCTTCCCCGGTTATGATTCCTTCGCCGACATTATAGGGAGCTATCACGAGGACCATGAGCGTCGCGCACAGTTGGCTTTGCTGGAGGGTTTGCGCCTCCGCGCGGCAGGGAATGGCCATTCGGACCTGGGGCAAGAATTAGACCGGCGCATCGAGGAGTTGCGCAGCACAATCGAGAAAGAAAACTACGTCTTCGACCGGCGCTTCCTGCTGAGAGTTTTGTCGATGGGGCACTCGCAGTTCGCCGAGCTCATCGGCGCGCGTGGTCCCAACACGCAAATCAATTCCGCATGCGCGACCACTGCTCAAGGAGTTTCGTTGGCGCAGGACTGGATCCGCGCGGGGCGCTGCCGCCGCGTGATCGTCATCTCGGCCGACGATGTCACCTCGGACCACCTGATGGGATGGATGGGCGCCGGATTTTTGGCCAGCGGAACCTCAGCCACCGACGAAAAGGTGGAAGATGCCGCCGTTCCCTTCGATCGCCGCCGGCACGGCATGATTATGGGCATGGGCGCCGCCGCGCTCGTGATTGAGAGCTTGGATGCCGCTCGTGAACGCGGAATCCAGCCCATATGTGAAGTGCTGGGCACGGTGACGGCCAATAGCGCGTTTCACGGCACTCGCCTCGATGTCCAGCACATCGGCCAGGTGATGGAGGGCCTGGTAAGCCAAGTCGAAACGCGCACCGGGGTTACCCGCAACGAAATAGCTCCGCAAATGGTTTTCGTTTCGCACGAGACCTACACCCCTGCTCGTGGTGGCAGCGCTTCGGCGGAGATCCATGCACTGCGTCGCATCTTCGGCGACAGCGCGGATCAAGTCGTGATCGCCAACACCAAAGGGATGACTGGTCACGCCATGGGGACTGGTATTGAAGATGTCCTCGCCGTGAAGGCGCTGGAGACGGGATTGCTGCCGCCCGTTGCCAACTTCAAGGAAGTCGATCCCGAGCTGGGCGTCCTGAACCTGTCGAAGGGCGGCGCCTATCCCGTCCAGTATGCAATGCATTTGGGCGCCGGTTTCGGTTCACAGATCAGCATCATTTTGTTGAAGTGGCTGCCGACCAAGGACGGCATTCGTCGCAGTCCCAAGGCGCTTGGCTACTCCTACCGTATTGCCGACAAGGATGCCTGGAATGCTTGGCTAACCCGGATGGCAGGCCGTCTGGTCCCGAATCTGGAAGTGGTCCACCGCACGTTACGAGTGCCGGATCAAGGATTGGCAGCGCGGATCGCCGGAGCCGCCAAGGATTCCGTGCCAGTAACGGCACCTGCGCCCAAGCCAGCCACTAAGCCCGAAGTGCAGGCGCAAGTGGCTCCGCCAGTAGCGTCCGCACCGCCAAAGCCCATGGCGAAATCCGGTCGCATGGATGCCGGTCAAAGAACAGATACCGGCCGTGACGGCATCGGCCACGCGGGCGACGGTGAAGGAAGTAACGAAGGTTCCTGCGGCAACCCCCGCTGTGCTTCCTAGGAACGGCGCTGGCGAATCGGTGAAGGAACGCATCCTTTCCTTAATGGTTGAGAAGACCGGTTACCCGCAAGACATGTTGGATGTCGATCTTGATCTGGAAGCGGATCTCGGTGTGGACACGGTCAAGCAGGCAGAAATGTTCGCGGCGATTCGCGAGATCTACAACATTCCGCGCGACGAGAACCGCAAGCTGCGTGACTACCCGACATTGGCGCATGTGATTCGGTTCGTGTACGAAAAGCGGCCGGACTTGGCTGGCGGTACTCCTCCCTCGCCGAAAACGACCGAGGCGCCTGCACCTGCGCCGACGCCCGTCGCGGTCCAGCCGACCGCACCCGTGCCGCCGGTAACATCGCCGGCCGATGGCGCTGGCGATTCCGTGAAGCAGCGCATCCTGGCTTTGATGGTGGAAAAGACTGGCTATCCCAAAGACATGCTGGACGTCGACCTTGATCTGGAAGCGGACCTTGGCGTCGACACGGTCAAGCAGGCGGAGATGTTCGCCGCCATCCGTGAGATCTATAACATCCCACGCGACGAAAACCGCAAGCTGCGGGATTACCCCACACTGGCGCACGTGATTCAATTCGTGTATGACAAGCGGCCCGACCTGGCCGGTACGCCTTCATTGTCTCCGACGATTAGCGAGCCAGCGGCCCCGACTACGCCGGTTTCGCCCCAACTGACAACACCAGCAGCCGTGGCGACTCCTAACAACGGTGCTGGCGAGTCGGTGAAGGAACGCATTCTCGAATTGATGGTGGAAAAGACCGGCTATCCCAAAGACATGTTGGATGTCGATCTCGATCTGGAAGCGGACCTCGGCGTTGATACGGTGAAGCAAGCGGAGATGTTCGCCGCCATTCGTGAAATCTACAACATTCCTCGCGACGAGAACCGCAAACTACGCGATTACCCCACCCTGGCGCACGTGATCCAATTCGTATATGACAAGCGCCCCGATTTGTCGCCTACCGCATCGTCACCGTCAACGACCGCTGAACCGACCGTTCCCGAGCCGGCTGCTGTCGTGCCCGCGACGGTTACGCATGCCTCCATTAAGGAGAAGGTGCTCGACATCGTAGCGGAGAAGACCGGCTATCCCAAGGACATGCTCGATCTGGACCTTGATCTCGAAGCGGACCTCGGCATCGACACCGTCAAGCAGGCGGAGATGTTCGCTGCTATTCGCGCCGCATATAACATCCCGCGTGATGAGAATCTCAAGCTGCGCGAATTCCCGACCCTGGCCCACGTTATTCAATTCGCACACGCTGGGCAGCGGACAAGGCTATCCGCCGCAACCGTCTCTGCGACACCGGCTGTGGCAACGGCCAAGGTTGCACGGCTGCCAGTCGCGAACTTCGATGCGGCAGATAGTATTCCACGTCGCGTACCAGTGCCCAACTTGCGGCCGCCGCTTAACCTGTGCAAACCCACCGGCGTGAAAATTGGCGCGGGTTGCCGCGTGATAATCATGCCCGACAAAGGCGGGGTGGCGAGCGCATTGATCCAACAGCTACAGGCAAAGGGAGTCGAAGTGTTCGCGATCGAGGACGCGCGCGATCCAGATACGCTGGCCAAACGCCTCCAAGGCTGGCTGGCCTCCGGGCCGGTGCAAGGAGTCTATTGGCTTCCAGCACTGGACTACGAGGGATCCATCAGCACACTGGATTTGCCTGCTTGGCATGAGGCGCTGCAGATAAGAGTGAAATTGCTTTACACCACCATGCGTGTTCTGTTCGACCAAGTCGCACAACCGGGCACATTCCTGGTATCGGCCACGAGATTGGGCGGGCAGCATGGATACGACGAGGCAGGAGCGCTTGCGCCGCTCGGTGGCGCGGTAACCGGCTTTACCAAAACTTATAAGCGGGAACGACTCGACGCCCTTGTCAAGGCGGTCGATTTCGAGGCCGAGTCCAAGACGTCAGAGGTTGCCGAACTGCTTGTTGAGGAAACTCTGCGCGACCCTGGAGTAGTCGAAGTTGGCTACAAGGACGGTCAGCGCTGGACAGTTGGCCTGCAAGAACAGCCCGTAGCCGATGGACAGCCCGGTCTGACCTTGAACACCGACACTGTGTTTCTCATCACTGGCGCGGCCGGAAGTATCGTCTCGGCCATCACCGCTGACTTGGCGGCAGCTTCTGGTGGCACGTTCTACTTGCTTGATCTGGTGCCTGAACCCGATCCGAATAATCCCGATGTCGCGCGCTTTGTGGCCGATAAAGATGGCCTGAAGCGGGATCTGTTCGCACGCATCCAGGCACGCGGTGAGCGTGCTACACCGGCGCTGGTCGAGAAGGAGTTAGCAGCGCTAGAGCGGGCGCACGCTGCCAAGAGCGCCATCGACGCGGTGCGAGCTGCCGGAGGCACGGCGCACTACTTCAGCGTCAACCTTACGGATACGGCTGCGGTGGCCAGTATCGTCAACCAGGTGCGCCAGCGCAGCGGTCGCATTGACGTGCTGCTGCATGCTGCGGGTGTCGAGCGCAGCCACTTCCTGCCAGACAAGGACCCACGCGAATTCGATCTTGTCTTCGACGTAAAGAGTGACGGCTGGTTCAATCTGCTGCGGGCCATCGGCGACATGCCGCTGGGAGCGACGGTAGCATTTAGCTCAGTTGCAGGACGGTTTGGCAATGGCGGGCAGACGGACTACAGCTCAGCCAACGATCTGTTGTGCAAGATCACGTCGAGCTTCCGCACGACGCGGCCACTGACGCGTGGCATTGTCCTGGACTGGTCGGCGTGGGCCGGTATCGGAATGGCAACACGCGGTTCCATCCCGAAGATGATGGAGCTGGCGGGCATCGACATGCTCCGACCTGAAGCGGGAATTCCTTGGATTCGCCGCGAACTAACCTTGGGAGGTTCACGCGGTGAAGTTGTGGTCGGTCAGCATCTTGGCGTTCTGCTGACCGAGTGGGATTCCACGGGCGGGCTCGACACTGACGCATTTGCAGCCGTTGCCGGAAAGCAAACAACGGCACAGGGGCCCATGGTCGGCAAGATCACGGGAATGGGAATTTACAGCGGCTTGACGATGGAGACGACGCTCGATCCGAAGATCCAACCATTCTTGTACGATCATCGCATCGATGGCACACCGGTACTGCCGGGCGTCATGGGAATCGAAGGCTTCGCGGAAGCCGCCCGATGCGTGCTTCCGGGTTGGCATGTCGAAGCGGTGGCAGAGGTAAATTTCCTCTCGCCGTTCAAGTTCTACCGCGATGAGCCGCGCACGATTACGGTCCAAGCCGCGTACCGCCCGCAAGGTGACAGCTTGGTCGCAGATTGCCGACTCATCGGGCGGCGCACCTTACCCAACCACCCGGAGCCGCAAGAAACCGTTCACTTCACCGCCCGCGTGCGGCTGTCGAAACAGACACCGACAGCTGTAACCGGGAAGACGCCGCAGATGTCGGCTGACTCGTTCATCGAAGCTGCTGATATTTATCGCGTCTATTTCCACGGACCGGCTTACCAAGTTCTGCAACGGGCTTGGTGGGATGGAAAGCAGATGGTTGGAGTAATGGCCAAAGGCCTCCCGGGCAATCACCGCCCATCCGACCAGCCGACGCTGATGACGCCGCGGCTGATCGAGCTCTGCTTCCAGACCGCCGGCCTTTGGGAAATGACTGTCCAAAACCGGTTTGGTCTGCCACTGGCGGTCCACGAAGTTTCGTTGTTGCGTGCGCCGGCCTTGGCGGAGAGCCAGTTGTATGCGGTCGTCACTCCCAATCCGGACCAAGCAAGCTTCGATGCCGAGGTCGTGGACGCAAAAGGGAATTGCTACCTGCGGGTCTTCGGCTACCGTACGGCGGCGATGCCCGACGGCCTCAATGCCGAAGCCTTCAAAACACTGCACGCCGTCATGGCGTAGTCAATGCGATTGATCTGGCCGGTCGGTTGAGGAGAGTTTATGCAGCACGAATTTCAACGGGTCGCCATTGTCAATCGTGGCGAAGCCGCGATGCGCTTCATACATGCGGCGCGCGAGTTCAATCAAGAGAACGGCACATCGTTGTGTACCATTGCGCTCTACACTGAGCCCGATCGCCACGCTATGTTCGTTTGCGAGGCAGACGAAGCCGTGTTTCTTGGTGATGCTTTCCTCAACGATCCGGCCACGGGTCACTCCAAGAGCAGCTACGTCGATTATGACTTGCTCGAACGGACGCTGACGGCAGCACGCGCGGAGGCGGTCTGGGTGGGATGGGGTTTTGTCGCGGAGCACCCTGAGTTCGCAGACCTTTGCCGCAAGCTCGATATCGTGTTTATCGGCCCGGATGGCGATGTGATGCGACGTCTGGGCGACAAGATTGCCTCGAAACTGCTGGCCGAGCAGGCCCAGATACCGGTGGCGCCCTGGAGCGGCGGCCCGGTGGAAACGTTCGCTGATGCGAAGCGTCATGCCGAACGCCTTGGCTATCCGCTCCTGATTAAGGCCACCGCTGGAGGGGGCGGTCACGGCATTCGTCGCGTGAACTCCGCGGCCCAGCTCCTGACGTCCTTTGAAGGCGCCCGCGCGGAAGCGTTCAAGGCCTTCGGCAATGCCACCGTTTTCATGGAGCAATTGCTTCTGGCGGCGCGCCACGTTGAGGTGCAGGTCATCGCCGATCAGTATGGGACCACGTGGGCAGTCGGAGTGCGTGACTGTACCATTCAACGCCACCATCAGAAAGTCCTGGAAGAAGCGCCCTCGCCCGCGCTTACTATCCTGCAAGATCAGGCGCTCCGCGAGGCCGCTGTGCGCTTGAGCCAGGCGGCAGGATATTACAACGCCGGTACCGTTGAATTCCTGTATCAACCGGAAAGCCACCGCTTCTCCTTCATGGAGATGAATACCCGGTTGCAAGTCGAACATCCAGTGACCGAACGCACCACCGGATTCGACCTCGTCAAGCTTCAGATTCACGTCGCACGCGGCGGACGTCTGGAAGGCGATCCTCCCCGGACCACCGGTCACGCGATTGAGGTGCGGCTGAACGCCGAAGATCCAGAAAACGGATTCGCTCCCGCTCCGGGTGTGATTGAACGGTTCAGGCTTGCCACCGGCCCCGGAGTGCGCATTGATACCGGTGTGGCCGTAGGTGATGCTATCCCACCGGAGTTCGACTCCATGATCGCCAAGATCATCACCTACGGGCAGAACCGGAAGGAAGCTCTTTCCAGGCTGCAGCGGGTGCTACGCGAGAGCGTTGTCGTCATCAAAGGCGGAGCCAGTAACAAGGCGTTCCTGCTGGACTTGGTGAACCGCCCCGACGTACAGCGAGCCGAAGTTGATATCGGATGGCTGGACCGTCTGGCGGCGAACGGCGAGCACTGTTCCAGGCGTCACGCGCAGGTAGCGCTGGTGCAGGCCGCGATCGAGGCATACTCCACAGAGTTGGCGGTGGAACAGTCGCAGTTCTATGCTTCAGCCGTTCGCGGACGCCCACACGTTCGGCATGAGCTGGGCCGAACCGTGGAACTGCGCTATCGAGGACAAGGCTACTCTCTCAGGATTTGTTGCCTCGGCCCCCATCAGTACCGCGTAGAAGTGGATGGATCATGCATCGAAGCTCTCATCCACCCTCTGGGCAAGTTTGAATATTGGCTCACCGCCTTCGGACGGCGCTTCCACCTCGTTTCTGTAGTTCAAGGAGTAAATTACCGGATCGAAGTGGACGGCGTGTCGCACTCGATCAATCGAGATGACGGTGGAGTGGTGCACGCGCCGGGGCCGTCAGTTGTGGTTTCCATCGCTGTGAAGGTGGGCGACTCCGTTTCCGTCGGGGATACCCTGGCTGTGTTGGAAGCAATGAAAATGGAGATGGCGGTCATGGCGCCGTTTTCCGGAAAAGTGCGGCAAGTAATGACAATACCGCACGTGCAGGTAGCGGCCGGAGATCCACTGGTGCAAATCGAAGCCATCGCAGATGACCAAACATCGGCAACAATGCAGCGGCTGGTGTTTGGTGAAACGCCGACCACGAACGAACCTTGCAATCAACCTCGCTGGCGGCAAGATTTGGAAGAACTGCGGCACCTCATGCTGGGTTTCGACGCGGACCCGGCCCAGACAACGCGGCTGTTCGCGCAATGGAGTCAGTTCCATGAAGCCCCGGCGGACAGCGACGAAGTAGTCCGCCGCGAAGATGAGATCCTCAACATTTTTGTGGATGTATGTTCTCTGTTTCGCCGAAAGCCGAGCGTGCATGGTCCCGCCGGTGGGGAAGAGCCCAGCACCGAGGCGTACCTGTTTTCCTACTCGCGCATGCTGGAAACGCACGGCGAAGGACTTCCGCCTGCGTTTATGGACGCGCTCCGGCGCACCCTCGCTCATTATGGCGTGAAGACTCTGGACCGCTCGCCCGAACTGGAAGAGAGCTTGCTCTGGATCTACAAGTCGCATCAACGGGTCGAGCGGCAAGTGGCGCCTATTCTGGGTTTGCTGGAACGGCGTCTGGCACGTGTCGACAGCCTTGCGACACACGCCGACGACTCGTTCCGTTTATTGCTGGACCGAATGATTGCCATCACCCGCGGACCCTTTCCCTCCATCTGCCATCTCGCCCGCGAGCTGCGCTATCGGTGCTTCGAGCAGGCGCTGTTTGAGCAATCACGTAAACAGATCTATGCGCAAGCCGGAGATCATCTCGCCTACCTCGCTGCCAACCCGGAAGCCGCGGACCGGCACGAGAGAGTTAGTGCGTTGATCGAATGTCCGCAACCGCTGGCGAGCCTCTTCTCGCGCCGCTTTGCCGCCGCGGACCCCGAGTTGCGCCGCCTGATGTTGGAAGTGGTCACGTCTCGATATTATCGTGGGCAATCACTCATGAACTTTCGTCCTCTGCCGGCGAATGGAAACTCCTGCGTGTCGGCGGAATATGTCAAGGATGGAAGGCGCGTCCACGTCTTGGCCGCCCACGCTGATTACGATCGGCTCGCGGAAGCGATACAGGCAATGTGTCCTAGCATAGCGGACGTGCCGGCCGAGCACGACATTGTTATCGATCTATACCTGTGGAACTCCGGTTCGCTGGCCGAGCAAGAGGTCACGCAGCAGGAAGTTTGCTCCCGGCTTAACCAGGCTTGCTTCCCTCGCCCCGTTGAGCGGATCGTGGTGGCAGTCTCGGGGCCTGGTCGCGGCGAAGGCATGGCCGGCATGCAACACTTCACTTATCAATTCTCCACAAATGTTTTTGCAGAAGAAAAGCTCTTCCGTGGAGTGCACCCGATGATGGCCGAACGGCTACATCTCTGGCGCTTGAAGAACTTTTCCGTTGAGCGGCTGCCGTCGGTTGAAGACGTATATCTCCTGCATGCCAGGGCGAAAGAAAATCCCAAAGACGAGCGGCTGTTTGCGGTTGCGGAAGTCCGTGACTTAACTCCGGTACGAGACGAGACAGGTCGCATCGTCCAACTGCCACACTTGGAGCGCATGTTCGCCGAAGCAGTAGCGGGCATCCGGCTGTTTCAGTCGCGGCGCGCTGCGCACGAGCGGCTCTACTGGAATCGGATCTTCCTTTACGTTTGGCCGGTATTCGACCTCAAGCCGGATGAACTCAACGATATCGCACACAAACTGGCCTCGTCGACGGATGGCCTGGGTTTAGAACAAGTGGTAGTCCGCGCTTGTATTCCCAATCCGCAGACCGGCGAATTGCGCGACATGGTGATGCGCATTTCGGCGCCCGGCGACGCGGGTTTGCTTATGACCTTCAGGCCGCTTAGCACGCTACAACTGATGAAACCGTTGACCGAGTACAACCAGAAGGTCGTTCGGATGCGCCGGCGGGGACTCATTTATCCCTACGAAATCATCAAAATGCTGACGCCTGCCCGCGAGAATACTCGCGCGGAATTCCCCCCCGGCGATTTTCTGGAGCACGATCTTGATTCAGAAGGCCGTCTGATACCGGTCGATCGTGCGCCGGGACAAAATAAATCCAACATCATCGTTGGCGTCATCCGCAACTTTACCGCCAAGTATCCCGAGGGCATGACGAGAGTGTTGCTGTTAGGCGATCCGAGCGGCGATCTGGGCGCACTCGCTGAACCCGAATGCCGGCGCATCCTAGCAGCCCTGGATCTTGCCGCAGAGATGGGCGTTCCACTGGAGTGGTTTCCGATCTCGGCTGGCGCGAAGATCTCGATGGAGAGTGGCGTGGAAAACATGGACTGGATTGCCCGCGTCCTGCGTCGTCTGGTCGAGTTCACGCAGGCAGGCGGCGAAGTGAATCTGGTGATCAACGGGATCAACGTCGGAGCACAGCCCTATTGGAACGCCGAAGCGACCATGCTCATGCATACCCGCGGCATTCTGATCATGACGCCGAAAGCGGCAATGGTGCTCACCGGCAAGCGTGCCCTTGATTATTCGGGCAGCGTCTCAGCCGAGGACAACGAAGGTATCGGCGGGTACGATCGCGTCATGGGCATCAACGGCCAGGCGCAGTATTGGGCACGCGACATTGATCAAGCCTGCCACATTCTTTTGCGCCATTATGAGCACACCTACATAGCACCGGGCGAGCGATTCCCGCGGCGGGCCGCCACCAACGACCCCATTGACCGCGATGTGCGGGCATACCCGCACGGCACCGGTTCTGATAACGGTTTCGCTCGAGTGGGCGAGATTTTCTCCGACGACACCAACGCCGGGCGGAAGAAGTCCTTCGACATTCGCAGCGTGATGCGGGCAGTTGTGGACCAGGACCTTTGTCCACTGGAACGCTGGCCCGGCATGCGGGGCGCCGAAACTGCAGTGGTTTGGGATGCCCATCTCGGCGGCTATCCGGTTTGCCTCATCGGCATCGAATCCAAGCAGGTCCCCCGCTTAGGATTTGTCCCGGCAGATGGACCCGACCAATGGAGTGCTGGGACGCTGTTTCCTCTCTCCTCGAAGAAGTTGGCTCGAGCGATCAATGCGGCCAGCAATAATCGGCCAGTAGTTATTCTGGCCAATCTGTCGGGGTTTGACGGATCGCCCGAATCGATGCGTAAGCTACAGCTTGAGTACGGCGCGCAGATTGGGCGGGCCGTGGTCAACTTCAAAGGCCCCATGATCTTTTGCGTGATTTCCCGCTATCACGGGGGCGCGTATGTAGTTTTCTCGCGGGCGCTGAACGAGCAGCTCGAGGTGGTAGCGTTGGAGGGAACTTACGCTTCTGTCATTGGTGGCGCACCCGCGGCGGCCGTCGTGTTTTCCAGCGAAGTCGAATCCCGGGCCCGTAAGGACGAGCGAGTGGAAGCGCTGACCCAAGCAATGGCTAAGGCCGACGGCAAGGAGAAGGCCCGGCTGCGCGCTGAATGGAACGAACTTTTCAAAGTCGTACACTCGGAGAAGCTGGGTGAGATGGCTGAGGAATTCGATCGCGTACATAGTGTGCATCGGGCACTCAGGGTAGGTGCTCTGAATCGTATTCTTCCGCCGGCAAGTCTTCGCCCGTACCTCATCGATGCCGTCGAACGCGGCATGAGAAAGACCGAGGAGTCGGTACTCAGGGAGGTACAAGCCGGAAATCCTTTACGGAAAGAGGCGCCCGTTGAGGAGATACTCATGATCTCCGGCGTCGGACAAGCATGATGGACGTGTATTGGCTGGAACAGACCGAAGCCGAAGTGCCGTCGGAGAGTGATTGGTTAAGCGCCAGCGAAGCGACTCGACTGGACGGTATGCGTTTCGCCAAGCGCCACGCCGACTGGCGGTTGGGCCGATGGACGGGGAAACGCGCGCTGGCGATTTACTGGAAGCTCCCCAGCCATCCGCGTGCCCTTGCGGATATCGAGGTACGGCCGGCGGCGTCTGGCGCGCCCGAAGTTTTTGTGGCGAACAAACCAGTGCCGATTACCATTTCGCTCAGCCACCGCGCCGGTGTTGCTTCATGTGCCATCGCGCCGTCGAATGCGGAACTGGGTTGCGACTTGGAACTGATCGAGACGCGTAGCGACGCATTTATTGCCGACTACTTCACGAATGGAGAGCGAGCCTTGATTGAGCGGACGTGCGCGCCCGACCGACCGCGGCTCTTGGCCTTGCTCTGGAGTGCAAAGGAAAGCACCATGAAAGCGCTGCGCACTGGGCTTCGGATCGATACCCGCAGCGTGATAGTTCATCCCGGCCGTCCGGCGCAGCCGGTAGACGAAGACCACGCAGAAGACCCTTCCTTCGCCTTGCAGTCCGATAGCCTCAACAGCTGGCGCCCGCTGCACGTCGTTTATGAGGGTGGCAAGACCTTTTATGGTTGGTGGCAAATTACGGGTGATCTGGTGCGAACCGTAGTCGCCTCTCCTTCGCCCGGCCCGCCGATTTTCTTAGAAACCCCGACTCCTACTGCCTCTAGTGCGTCCTAACTTCCGTCTCCCAGCCCAGGTTTGGTTGAACGATTCGCGTCAGTTTTCCATGTGCGGTACAGCGCTTCCTTCAGCGGCACCTTCGGCACCCAGCCGGTTTGCTCGCGGATTCGATGCGTGTCATACCAGCGATCCTGCAGCGCTCGCTTCAGTTGGTGCCTTGAAAACCGCACGCTGCCGCCGTTTGGCGTCATTCGCAGGATGGCTTCCGCGAAAGGCGCCGCAAGAAGCACCGGCCAACCTCCGGAAAAATGAGTTGTCGTTTTGTCTACCTCGGTTCTCGCCGCGTGGTACTTCGCCAGGGTGAGTTCGTCGTCATCGAGGATATTGAATTGCTGGAGTTGCTCATCACTCGCGAAATGAACAACCAGGTGCAACGCATCGACCAGATTCTCCACGTAGTTCAGTGGAATGCGGTTATTCGGATTGCCGAATACGAAGTTGCTCTTCCCCAGCGTGAATCCCAGCAGGCCCACCGGAAGTTGCTTGCCTGGACCATACACAATGCCAGGCCTGACGATGGTTAACGGTAATCCCGTTTCTTGTGCGAAGCTGACGGCAAACTCATCTGCCAGGATTTTCGATTCGGCATAAAAGTCGCGTAGCTGCGGCGATGCATCGTAGGGAGTTGTCTCGTCGATTGGCCGGCCGTTTCGGACCGGGCCGTAGACTGCCAGTGAACTGGAATATACGACGCGGTTAACCCCTTGTCGGAGACATGCGGTCAGGACCCTCTCCGTTCCGCTCCAAATTGGTTTTAAGGAAATCTGCTCTTTTGCCGGGAGTATCGACCTTGGCTGCGAGATGATAGACAACGTCAACCCCTTCAACCGCGCGGGTGATACTGTCTGCATCTTCCAATCCTCCACGCACAACTTCCGCGCCGTGCGTTTCCAGTAGATCGGCACGCTGCGAATGCCGGGCTAACACTCGAACGGGAACTTTGCGGGCCAGCAGGTCTCGCACCAGGGCCGCGCCCAAAAAACCTGTGCCGCCAGTCACGCAAACGCGCATGCAATCGCATTCCTATATAAAAGGCGCCGTCTTCGGCACCACCCAAATCTGCCGCGCCGCTCGTCCTACCCGGCTGTGCGATGCGGTGCCGCGGTTCGACGGGGGATTTCCTCACATGTTACACTCCACAATTTAAGAGATATTTTAGCGGCTCGGAATCGGCGTCGATCTGGTTCCTATTCTTCCCCGCTGGCAAGAGTTGGCGCCCACGAGATTGGCTTTCCTCCGTTCCCGTGAAACCACCTAATCCCCTTGTTGGAGAGCAGACGGATTGACAGTCCTCAGCTACATTGTCCTCGCTGTTGCTGCCATTCCCGGCATCTATTACCTGCTGGCTCTCTATAGTTCTGCACGCTACTTTCTGAGCTGGAAGCGAGTCCCGCCGAACACCGACTTTACGCCGCCGATAAGCTGCCTGAAGCCTATCAAAGGGCTCGACCCTGATGCCTACGAGAACTATGCCAGCTTCTGCCGCCAGGATTATCCCGAATACGAAATCCTTTTTTGCGTCGATCCGGATGATCCGGCGCTGCCGATTCTAGAGAAACTGGTTCAGGACTTTCCAGAACGCCGCATCCGTCTGCTTTTCGGATCGGGTCGCAGCGCGATCAACGACAAGATTGCCAGGCTGGTCCGGCTGGTAAGCGAAGCGCAGCACGAGCTGCTGGTTATCACCGATGGCGACATCCGGGTTGGGCCCGATTACTTGCGGGCCGTGGCGGCGCCCTTCCGCGATCCCAAGGTCGGGGCAGCGACTTGCATTTACGCTTCTACCAAAGAGACCACGCTCGTCCAGGAAGTGCAATCGATCGGGATGATCTCCGATTTCTTTGCGGGGATTTTCGTCGCCTGGCAATTGGACGGCGTGAAGTTCACCTTTGGACAAACCATCGTCACCACTCGCAAGAATATCGCTGCTTTCGGCGGCTATGAGGCGATTGAAAATCGTCCGGCTGATGACCTGCGCGTGGGCCGTCTGATCGCCGAGTTGGGATACGAGGTCAAGCTGCTCCCCTACGTTGTGCAGACTGTCGCTGATTTCGCCTCGCTCAGTGATTTGTTTTACAAACGCGTTCGTTGGATGACTGTAATGAGGCTGATGCGGCCGTGGGGTCATTTCGGTTTGATCTTCACCTGGGGACTGCCCTGGGCGCTGATCGCGATTGCGACCCGCCCTTCAATGGCAGTTGCGCTGGGATACCTGGGCAGCTATGCCGTGCTTCGAGTCGCCATGACCGGGCTAATTGGCATCTGGGGCATGAGGCAGTCCGGCTTGTGGAAGAAAATGGCCTTGATACCGCTGTGGGATGCGATGGCCTTCCTCATCTGGCTGGTCAGTTTCGGCCGCAAATCCATACGTTGGCGCGGCGTTGAATATTTCATCCGCGAAGGAATTCTGGTTCCAGTCGTGCCGAAGGCTGGGTCGTAAGCAACGAGGTCCAATGAAATCCAAAGTTGCGGTCGCGGGGGCTGGAGTCTACGGCGCTACCATTGCCATCAGCCTTGCCGAGGCCGGCCACGAGGTTCATCTTTTCGATCCGCTCGGCGTTTTGCGTGCCGCGTCCGCAATCAACCAGTACCGCATTCATTCGGGATACCACTATCCGCGCAGCCCGGAGACCATTCGCGAAACGCTGGAAGCCCGGGCCGAATTCTTGGACAGATTCGCGCCCGCGATTGTGCGCAACAGCCGGCACTATTACGCGATTCCCCACGAAGGCTCGCAAACTCCGCCCGCATTGTTCGAAAAGGTGATGGCCGAGTATCATCTCAGCGCGCGGCCTTGTCGACCCGAGTGGATGGATTTCGGCTTCATCGACAAATGCTACGAAGTCGACGAGCAGATCTACGATCCGGACACTCTGCGAGAGATGTTATCGTCGCGCATAAAGGCGCTCAACATCCCATTCAATCAACGGGCATTCACTCCGGACATGCGCCCCGAATATGACTATTTGGTATGGGCGACTTACGGATTAGGACCCGGGCGCGGTTTGTTTAAAGGCGTGAAATACCAAGTCGCCGAAAAGATCCTGATTCAACTTCCGCTATCTTTGCAAGGGATATCGTTGGTGGTTGTGGATGGCCCATTCACCGCTTTCGATCCTTACGGCAGTTCACCGCAATCGCTGTTTGGTTCAGCCAAGAATACGAATCACTGGACAAGTACAAATCCAGATGAGCCGATTCCCGAGATCTATCAACCGTTACTGAACCGGCCCGATTTCGAGCCGTTCACGCCCAGCAGATTTGAAGCAATGCGAAAAGACTCTGCGCTCGCCGTTCCCTCCTCCAGGAACGCGGTCTATCTTGGCTCGCGCTTCACCATTCGCGTGGTGGAAGATAACCCAGCCCAGGATCGCAGGACCCTTTACATCCTGGAAAAGGACAAGGGAGAAATTTTCGTCTTTTCCGGCAAGGTTGTCAGCGCGGTGAAAGCTGCCCGCCTGGTTACCCGGCAGATCACTGACGGCACCAAGTCATAGGCAGGCTGCGGGGGCACTCCCGCAGCACCTCATAGACGTACCTCTAAACTTTCTCCGGCATCAGCGACTCATCAGAAACTTTGCCGAGCCCGTGCCGACGGTCGTTGGTGGGATTTCTCCAGTTCACCTGCGGCATGAACAGCGACGAATCGATACGGTCGCGGTATTCAATAGAAATATTGATCAGCGAGTCCAGGAGAGCGTCGGAAAGAAAATGTGGCTGGAGACCAAGATCGATCAGCCTGGAGTTCTTCGCATTGTAGTAGTGGGCCTCGGCTTCGACCCGAGGATCGGGCAGATGCTCGATTTCAACCTTTAATCCAAGTTTCCGGCCGGCGGTTTGCACCATCCGGGCGAGATCGAGAACTGTGAACTGCTCCGTGAACTGGTTGAAGACGCGAAATTCACCGCGCTCCGCAGGGTGATGGCACGCAATCTCGACGCAACGGATGGTATCGCGGATGTCGAGGAAGCCGCGCGTCTGTCCGCCCGTGCCGTACACCGTGAGAGGGTGGCCGACGGCCGCTTCCGCGCAGAAGCGATTCAGCGCTGTACCAAAAACTTCGTCGTAGTCAAAGCGGTTGATGAGAGCTTCATCGAGGGCAGATTCGTCCGACACGGTGCCGTAAACTACGCCCTGATTCAAGTCAGTGGCGCGCAATCCCCACGCCTTGCAGGTGAACATGATGTTGTGGCTGTCATGCACCTTCGAAAGGTGATAGAAGGAGCCGGGCTGCTTGGGATAGGGAAGCACGTCGCGGCGGCCATTGTGCTCAATGGTTATATAGCCCTCTTCAATATCGATATTGGGAGTGCCGTATTCCCCCATGGTTCCCAGCTTAATCAGGTGGCAATCGGGCCGAAGCTCGCGCAGGGCGAACAGCAAATTCAGCGTCCCGGCAACATTGTTAACCTGTGTGAAGACCGCGTGACGGCGGTCAATCATGGAGTACGGCGCTGACCGCTGCTCGGCGAAGTGGACGACCGCCTCTGGCTCAAATTCCTTGATCGCAAATGCCAAGGACTCGTAGTCGATCATGTCGCCGACGAAAAGCTCGATGGTATTGCCGGTGAGCTGCTTCCACACCTTCAGGCGTTCCGGCAAGGCGCGGATCGGCGTGAGCGTTTGGACGCCAAGCTCGTAGTCCCACTGCCTGCGGGCGAAGCTGTCGAAGATGGCAACCGAGTGCCCTTTCTTGGATAGATAGAGAGCGGTAGCCCACCCACAGTAACCGTCGCCACCGAGCACAGCAATCCTCATTCGTCCTCCTCAACAGGTAATTCAGGGAGAGTCCCTGGAGCGTTCCACGCAAATCACGTTCATTTTGCTACTGATATTCGAAGCGCCCTTGCTTAACTTTACCAAAGAACCCAGAAAATCTCCCGGTTCGTGCCAACAGCTTGGCAACGGAACTGGCCCCCTCCTGCCCGAGAGCGGCAACTTCCGGCAACTTCGAGCCTGGTAGCGGCTGATTAGTTACCAGGAATTTGCCGCCGCTTTCGGCAACCACATTTAGCTTCTCGCGTCCTACCAGGTTTTCCAGCCGCGGCAACTGCGACAGGCTGGCCGTCAGGTAATACCGTTCCGGCGTCAGCCATAGATTCTTGAAATCCGCGTCGTCAATAAAAACATCGGGCGCGCCCGGAGCGTACGAACCGTACACAAAGTTCAACACCCGACCGTTCAACAGCAGCGCCGTGCGGTCGGTGTAAAAGAAGATAGACGAAAACGCATAATAGTGTTTGTCCACGATCAGCTTGCCGTCAGGCGATCGCAATAGCGTCTCGGCCAAAGGACGGGAAGACAGATAGGGATCAAACGTAATCAGGGCCAGGCGGGCAGCTTGGAAAAATAACACCATCATAAGCGTTGCCGCCAGGAATGCACGTTGTCCAGTGGCTCGAAGAGTTCCCAATGCGCCTATCAAGAAAGCCAGTCCTGCGAGAAATAGCGGCCGGCGAAGATAGGCGAACGATTCAAGCGTGAGGTCCTGCATGTGGCCCATCGAAAGCTTATACGCCGAGGGATGCGTGGTGAGCGCCGAGAAAATGTCTCCGGGGGTGGGCACTCCGCGGACAAGAAACAGAATTGTCAGCGACGCCAGGGCCGCGCAGCCGGCGATCACCGCCAGCGCGCGCGTTCCTCTGCGCACCCGATCGCCACCCGTGGCCATCGCCGAACCAAGCAACAGAGCGAACGCAGGATAGCAAGGCATCGAGTAATACTCCTGCGTGGTGGAAAAGGTAAAGAAGACCAGCACGAAGCCAATCCAGCAGAGCGCCAGCAAGCGCACCTTTCCCGCGCGATCCGATGGTTTGTAGGACAGCTTTGCGACTGCGGGAAGATATATGCTCCAAGGAAATAGCCATACTAGATGCAACAGCCAGAAGTAGAGGCGAGGGACCGTGTCGTAATCACGTGGATAACGCAGATTCAGGAAACGCAGCAGTTGCTCGTTGATGAAGAAGAACCAGAGGAATCCGTGGTATTCGCCCGGCACACTTCGCAGCGTGAATGCGAAATAAGGGGGATTCCGCAATGTCGCCAGAATGTGCCAGGGAGCTGCAATCAAAAGGATGATGGCGACACCGCTAATGGGATGAAGGCGCTTCCAGGTCCTGGCGGAAAACAGCTGACCGGTCAAGAACAGGTAAATGATTCCGGCGGCGACTGGGAACAGCACTCCGATCAAACTTTTCAGAAGCAGCCCCGTTCCAAGACTGGCGGCCAGAACATAGGCCCACCCGCGGGGATGGGGCTCCTCGTCGTCGAGGGCCCGGAGCAACGCCCACATCGCCAGAGCAATGGTGAATGTGAGCATGACGTCGGGAATCAAGACGCGCGTAAAGAGAAATAGCCCGACGCATGTCGCAATGGACAGGCCGGCGTAGAAGCCTGCACGTTTTCCAAATGCCCAAACGCCAAAAGCGGCAGTCAGCCAGCAGAGGCCGATCGCAGAAAGGGCGATCGGAATTCGCGCGGCCCAGTCGTGCACTCCGAAGATCTCATACGAGGTCGCCATGATCCAGTAGACCAGCGGCGGCTTTTCCAGGTAGGCGACACCATCCAGGCGAGCCGTCACCCAGTCGCCCGATGTGATCATGTTCCGCGCGATCTGCGCCTGAACAGCATCCACGTCGTCCTGCAACGAGGGAGGGGAGAGAATTCCGCTCAGATATACGATTCCCGCGATCAACAGGACAGCTAGATAAACGTACCAATTCCCGCGGGCGCCAACAGCTGGTTTGCTCTGGAGGAGGCGGGCGCCTGAATCCGCCACTTTTTCATCCATAAGAACAGGATCATTAATCCCCATAAGTGATAGCCGACATTGATTCGTTTCTCCAAATGATCACATAAATAACGTTCGATCACACCGGAACTGAATATTTCAGGATGATCGGAAAGTCCGGCGTGCAAGGTATCAACGACAAGCGATCGAAGCGGACCACGGAGCCATTCGTGCGCTGGGATGTCGAAACCAATTTTCTTTCTCCGCAGGATGGACTGCGGCAACTTGTCGCGCATGAGTCGCTTCAGCAGGAACTTCTGCTGCGAACCTCGAACCTTGAGCGATGCCGGCAAGGTGGCGGCGAATTCGACGATACGGTTATCCAGGAAAGGCGGCCGCAACTCGACGGCGTGGGCCATGCTCATCCGGTCCGACTTAACCAGGATGTCGTCTGGCAAATAATACTTTTGATCGAACCACAGGAAAGCGCCCAGGTTATCTTTGTCGTCGGTTAGCATTCCTCGCAACTCGCCGAGGATTTGGTCGAGTGCACCCGGAAGCTCCATCGCCACCAGTGAGCGTTTTTCGGCATCGGAAAAAGTGCCATTCCAATAGACGTGGGCGAGCTCCGCCGGCATCAGGCTGCCTTCGAGTAATCGCTTGAGCTTGTACTCAAAGCTTATTTTCTCATTCGAGACCGGCCACAGGCGTATCGCATTGAGCGCCATCTGAATTACACTGCGGGGAAGTTTCCGGAGGTGTTGAGCGAAGGTATTCGCTCGATAGGTTAGGTATCCCCCAAACAATTCGTCGGCGCCTTCGCCACTCAGTGCCACCGTTGTTCTAGTTTTGCAGAGCTTGGAAAGAAACCAGACCGGCAACGCTCCGGCATCGGCGCTGGGTTCGTCCGAGTAATAAGCGAATTCTTCGATCGCGCCCTGCAGATCTAGATCGGGATTGAGGTCGAGTTGTTCGTGATCAGTTCCGTATTCCGCGGCCATCTGCTGGATGTAACTGGTTTCGTCGAAACTGCGCCCCCGAAACGAAATGGAGAAAGTCTTCAGCCGGGAAGTGGATGCCTGCGAAGCATAATGAAGAATGGTCGAGGAGTCGATGCCGCCGCTCAGCCAGACGCCTAACGGCACATCAGAGATCATGTGTTCGCGAACCGATTGCTGCAGAAGGAAGTCGAGTTCCTCGCCGGCCGACGCCAAACTGCGCGGCACGGGCGTTTCGTTCGGCAAATGCCAGTAAGCATCCTCGCTCACTTTTCCGTCTTGCCACTCCAGCCAGTGTCCCGGCAGAAGCTTCTCTATTCCGTCCACCAGAGTCCAGGGCGCGGGAACATAGTTCAGCGACAAATAACAATCCAGGCCAGCAGTGCTCAAGCGGCGATCGATTTCTGGGTGTTCAAGGATGGCCTTCAGCTCGGAGCCAAAGAAGATATCCTCGCCACGGTGCGCGATGTAGAGTGGTTTGATGCCCATACGATCGCGTGCCAACACCAGTCGCCGCGTGGAGTTTGTCCAAAGCGCCGCGGCGAACATGCCGCGCAGCCTCGGGAAGCATTGCGTATCCCACTCGAGAAAAGCGCGAAGAACCGTCTCCGTGTCGCAGTGTGAGTGAAATTGATGGCCTAGCTTTTCTAACTCGGCACGGACCTCAAGGTGATTATAGATTTCCCCATTGAACACAATCACCGTGTCGCCGTCTTGAGTGGCAATGGGCTGATCGCCGTGCTCCAGATCGATAATCTTGAGGCGCGTGGCGCCCATAGAGCACAAACGGGACTGGTAAACGCCCAGCTGGTCTGGCCCGCGGTGGATCAGAGTGGAAGTGGCGTTCCGAATGCGATCCGGAGGTGGAGACCAATCTTTATGAGTAAAGCCAACAATGCCGCACAAATCGATCAGTCCCTCAATACCGAATTATCAGCCTGCCGCGACTAGCCGCCTTGAGCAAGGTGAGGGCGACATACGGCTTGGCAATTTTCGTTCCCGTAGCCACGGGAGTACTGCAAAAGTAGATACCTTAGGATAGCATTTTGTGATCTAAGAGATGCCACGCCGTGGCGCTAGGGTTCAAGCTCTGTGTCGCCGCGATTCTCCCGGAGGAATCGTCGCCACTTCCGTCGGGCCGCTCTGGATGTGCACCTCCCGCGTTGAGCTTCGTTGATATACCATATGACTATGCCTCTCTGCATTTGGAGCGACTAACCACCGTCAATGGAATCTCCCAGGCGACTACATTTCAAAACCTTTATTTTGATTTTGATCATGGCGATTGCCGGCCCTTTGGGCAATGTGCTGCTCGGCAAAGGCATGAAAGAGGTGGGACCCGTGGATCCGTGGCCCCTCTCCCGACTGCCGCACGTGTTCACTCGCGTTTTCACAACTGGCGCGATATGGCTCGGCGTTGTCTCCCTGCTTGTGTTTTTCGCAGCCTACATGATCGTTCTGTCCTGGGCCGACTATAGCTACGTGCAGCCGGCGTCTTCGATTGCCTATGCGGTAGTTGCGGTATTGGCCGCGACCTGGCTGGGTGAAGTTGTCCCTCCCTTGCGGTGGGCTGGCATCGTGGTCATTTGTATTGGGGTGTTTCTCGTCGGCCATACCCATCCCAGTACTACGGAGAATGGCTAGTCGTGGCTGAGTTCATCTTCTTTTTTTTGATTGTTGTCTTCGGAACGGCGGGCGAGATATTTATGTCGCGCGCGATGAAGGAGACCGGCGAAGTGAAAAACTTCAGGCCGGGAGCGCTCCTCGCGGTGATCCTTCGCGCCTTACGGGTTAAGTGGATGTGGCTCGGCGTAGGCATGATGGCCATCGGATTCTTCTCGCTGCTTGCGATATTTTCCTTTGAAAATGTAAGCTTTGTCGTACCTGTGACGGCGCTCAGCTATGTGGTCGGAGCGCTGGGCGGCAGGTTCTTCCTGGGCGAACGCGTCAGCCTGCAACGTTGGATCGGTATTCTTCTGGTCTGTGTCGGGGTGACGTTGGTGCTCATCGGCAGGAGATAGCGATTTATGCCCCGCCCGGCAAAAGTGCGCTCAATCTCGTGGACCGTGTCCCCCAAGAACACCTTGGTCTTGCGAGAGATCCTCGCGATCGCCGTGGATTCATTTCGCGCTGACAAAGTGCGCGCCACCATGACCGCCCTGGGAATGGTGATCGGCACCTTCTCCCTGGTTCTGGTTGTCACGATTGCGCTGACCGGCAAACAGTACGTCCTGAATGAAATCCAGAACATTGGCGCCAATCTGATCTGGGCCGAATATACGGGGTCGGCGAATGGAGGCACGACCGCGGGCACCGCAGATTACCTGACGGTGAATGACATGACCGCCGTGGAACAGCAGGTTCCGGGCGTGGAAGAAGCGACGCCGGTGCTGAATTTGCATGAGCCGATCCTGGTTGGCAACGGCAAGCAACGTGACATGTTGATTCTCGGCGTGGATCCAGACTATGTAAACGTGCGTCGCATCATAGTAAGTTCAGGCAGATTTTTCGATCAACAAGACTCGCAATCCCACCACAAAGTAGCCCTCGTCACGGAGGACTTCGCGACCCGCCAATACGGGCGAATCGAGTTCGCGGCGGGACACGCGATCAACATCCAGGGACTGCCATTTGTAGTGATCGGCACCTTTCGTGAGAGTGTAGAGACGTTTGGCCAATCAGAAATACAAGACGATACAGTGCTGATTCCATACTCCGTGGCCCGTTACTTGACGGATACCAATGCCGTCAACCAGATTTATTTTTCGATGTCCGACGCCGGCAGCGTTCCCCGGGCTTCAGAACGAATTCTTGCGGTGATAAAGGCGCGACATCGAGCGGAATCGGTTTACACCGTCGGTGACCTTACCCAGGTGCTCGGCTTAGTGGCGAAAACCGCTAATGCATTTACGATCATTCTCTTGCTGTTTGCCGCCATCACGCTGATTGCCGGTGGAGTTGGCATCATGAATATTATGCTCGCCACGGTGAGCGCCCGTATTAGAGAAATTGGCATCCGCAAAGCGGTGGGGGCGACGCGTCGTGAGATCCTGCTGCAGTTCCTCTCCGAAGCTGTAATGATCTCCTTGATTGGTGGGACTATTGGCACCTTGGCCGGGCTGGCGCTGCCATTTTCGCTCCGGGTCTTCACCCATTACCAGCTTCCGGTGTCTGGACTTTCGGCCCTGATCGCAATGCTGGTCTCGTGCCTGATCGGCGTCACCTTTGGCACCCTTCCCGCCAAGAATGCTTCGAGATTAGATCCCGTAGAATCTCTAAAATACGAGTGAGACCAGCAAAAGACATTGTCGAGGTTCTTACTGCAGGTGCATCCGCCGCAATAGATCCTGGAAGCGGGGATCGGCGCGTATGGAGTCGTAGTCGCGATTGATCTTGAGATACACGAGAGCGGCGGCGCGCTCGTCGTAGGCTTTATTCAGCCAGGTGAAGGCTTCGTCACTCCTGCCTAAAGCGGTGCAGGTTGCGGCAATCTCCGCGGGCGGCATGTACTGCCGGGTGGCGAGCTGCAACAGCTCATTCAGAATTTGTGTGGCCTGGTCTTTTTGCCCGGCAGCGGCGTAGGACCGCGCCAGGAAAGCCTTGGCTACCGGATCTCCATGCGAGAGTTCCACGCCACGCGTGAATTCCGCCGTGGCTTCATCATGCAGCCCCTTGTACTGATAGGCCAGCCCGAGAACCCGATGCGCCAAGAGGAAGTTAGGGTCCATTTCAATCGCCCGGCGTGCGCTTTGAATCGTACGGTCGTAATCGCGGGCCATAAGGTAGGTCCAGCCCATGTGCTCGTTCATCACCGTGTCAGAGGGGGATAGCTCCAACGCACGCCGAGCTTCGGCCGTGGCTTCATCGGTTCGTCCCAAGGCCATCAACTCGTGCGAGTACCAGTGGTGAGCATTGTCGTAGCCCGGATTCAAAGCGATGGCACGCTTAAACTCCTGCTCGGCTCCGGCCCAATCCCAATCGTAAGTGAACTTGATGTAACCCAGCGAAGCGTGGGCCTCCGCCAGACTGTCGTCGATGGCGAGGGCTTTGGCCGCCGCCGCTTCCGCTTTGGGCATGGCCTCACGCGGAGGCAGAATGATATATCCGTAAGAGCCCGCGAGCGTATAGGAGTCGGCCAGACCAACATACGCGATCGCATAGTTGGAATCCGCCAGGATTGCCTGCTGGAAATAATCAATGCTTTTCTTCACGCCATCCACGGTCCGCTTGTTCCAGAAGAAGCGGCCCTTCATATAAAGCTGGTAGGCGTCATTGTTCTCCGTGAATGGCCGCAAAAGCTGACGTTGCTCTTCGCCGCTCAGGTTAATGGTGAGCGCGTTTGCAACTTTTTGCGAAATCGAGTCCTCCACGCTGAACATGTCGGTGAATTTCTCGTCGAACTCGTCGCCCCACAGCAGCTCGCCATCAGCAACCCGCAGGAGCCGCACTGTGACCCTGGTTCGATCTCCCGAGCGCTGAATGCTACCTTCCAATACCGACTGCACCGCTAACTGCCGGCCCGCGGCAATGGGATCGTCGACCGTCGCGTATTTGCGCACCGCACCCACCGGCCGCACAATAATCTTGTGCAGGTTGCTCAAGCGTGTAATGAGCGCGTCGGTCATTCCCAGTCCGAGATATTCGTCCTCGGGCTTGGGATCGAGGGGACGAAACGGCAGGATCGCGATGGACCGCTCGGATGCGCTGACCGTCGTGGATTTCGCCTTCCAGTGTGACCAGTAATAAAACAGACCTAACACCAGCGCGACACAGATGACGGTCATCAGCAGTACTCTGGTCGCCGACGTCTTCCATCCGAGAGTTGGCGGCAGCTGAGGCGGGGTTGCGGGAGAGGGAACCAAGGGCGGCGCTGCCAGGACTGGGGATTGAAAAGCGGGCGTAACGCTGGTGCCGACACCCGACGAGGCCGATACCGCGAGTGCCGGTGGCATTACATCTTCATTACTTTTTTGTGAATCAAGCTTTGCTTCTTTAATGGTCGGCTCGTCACCGTCCTCGCATTCGGTCGCGGCGGCATTAAAGCGATATCCCTTACGCGGAACAGTCTCAATGTAAGGCTGGCCATCGGACATACTGCCCAAGGCCTTGCGCAGTAACGAAATATTCACAGTGATGTTGGTCTCTTCGACAAAACTGTCAGGCCAAATCGCCTCCATCAGGACGTCACGTTTTACCAGGTGACCGCGGTTCTGTAGCAGGTACAACAAGATGTCGAACGCCTTGGGAGCCAAAGGCACCGAAGTCTGGCCGCGCAGAAGCAGATGCTCGGTGGGATAAAGCCGAAACTCGCCGAATCGGAAGTACGTATTTTCCAAGGCTATAACCCGCTAACGCGTGCCTGAGAGAGTTTCCAACAAACCCTGACGATTCCCAAATGACTGGTTTGTTGATTGTGAGTTCAGTTGCAGCAGATAGTAAGCCCAGCGACGCTCAAATCACCATACCAATCGCCGGTCGATGAGTGGCTATTTTAGCGCAAACTGCGTGCGATGAAATCAACTCCGGCAGACTGGGGTCGCTATAGATCGATTTTTTGCTTAGAGCTCTGGCTGGAAATTGCGAGGATTGTTCTTCAGGTCCGCGGCGAGCAGCCGATGGAACAGATGTTCGCCGGCCTCCCGCCGTACCGATAGCCGTCCGGCTTCGTATGCGCGCGAGTGCAAGCCGCGCTGCACCGCTTCACATATTCCCATGTCTTCATCGTTGATGCGTTCGCAAACTACGATGCTTTGTCGGTTACGCTCGGCGGCGGAGTCGGTCACATCGTCGAAGTAGAAATCGAAGATGATCTTGCAGCGATCGACCCCATCCGGCAGCACCAGGTTTGTGTCCATATATCCCTTGTAGAGATTGATCATGAAGTTGGGATACTGCCAGAAGTACCAGGCACGGTCGCCGGTGCGCGTTGTTGAGGTGTCAGCGCCCTCGTTTGAGGCGACCATTGGACTCGATTGCAAGCAGTACCGGTCTTCATTCTCGATGGTGTACTGCTTGTACTCCAGCACGCTATTCAGCGCTTTGTGCAAATGAGGAACGTGATAGCCACCGTCGAGATAGTTGTCCACGAACACTTTCCAGTTACAGTTCAGACTGTACGACCGGCGCTCGGAGAAATGAACTGAGCCGAGATTGAGTGGAGCAACTCGGCGCACCAGGTTTCCCAGGAAATCCGTAAGGGGCGCAGCTTTCGGGTCGAGGTTCACGAAGACGAACTGTTCCCAGGTTTCCACCTGCAGAGGGAGCAGGCCGCTCCGCGCGCGATCGAAGGAGCACACGCCTTCGAACTCTGGCGTGCCCTTGAGCGAGCCGTCAAGACCGTAGCTCCATCCATGATAGGGACAACGCAGGATGTTTGCAGTACCATGCTCCTTGGTCACAACGGCAGCGGCATGGTGCCGGCAGACGTTGTAGAATCCCCGCAACTGCTGGTCGTTACCGCGCACGACAACGATCGGTTCGCCGGCGAGATCTGTAGTGACGTATTGGCCGGCTTGCTGCACCTGATCTGTCCGCCCCACGACTTGCCACGTGCGCCCAAAAACGCGCTGGCGCTCCAGTTCGGCTACGCGTGCGTCGACGTACCACGACGCCGGAATGGTGTAGGCCTGCTCTAGCGGGCTGCGCTCGTCGTAGGAGGCGAGGATGTCGTGCAGTGAAGGATCCATCTACGCTCCGAATCAATTTCGAAAACGACTATCTCGGCGGCCTTTAAAGGAGCGCTGCCAAGCTGGTTTTTCCGAGATGATAGCAGGGACGCATAACAAAAGAGTTGACGGCCAGCCGCTGCCGTGTTTCCTTGTCCCCATGCGTTCTCCAGCAGAGTCTCTGGAAGTTGTGCAGGCTACGCCGGCCGATGTGGGCGAGGTGGTGCCGCTCTTCGATGCCTACCGGCAGTTCTACGAGAAGCCTTCCGACTTGGAGGCGGCGCGCCGCTTTCTTTTCGCGCGGTTGAGCAAAGGCGAGTCGGTGCTGTTCGTCGCTCATCACGACGGACGGGCGGTAGGCTTCGTGCATCTCTACCCGGTATTCTCCTCTGTCAACTTGACGCGACAATGGATCCTCAACGACCTCTATGTGGTTGCGGACGCGCGCAAACAGGGAATAGGACGCGCCCTAATGAAACGCGCTCATCAGTTGGCAGAGGACACGCAAGCCCACAGCCTGACCTTGGAGACCGCGATCGACAATCATGCTTCGCAACAACTGTACGAAAGTTTGGGTTGGAAGCGCGACGAGGAGTTCTATCGTTATTGTTTGCCGTTGTGATTGTCATCACGAACCGACTTTAGTCGGTGAGGGATCTGCTTCATTGAGTTTTCCGGGGAGCTGTTTCAGCTGCTGACCAAACGCGAATCGTTCTGCCAACAATACGGCTTTGATGGCCAAGCGAATGCAACCGTCGACTACAACCAGTCCACCATCGCCTTCGCCTGACACTTCTCCGCCACCCAAGCGAGTCCTGGGTTTCCGCGACCTCGTCATGTTCTATGTGGTCGCCACGCTGAGCCTTCGCTGGATTGCGGTTGCAGCCAGCGCGGGACCGAGCACGCTGGTGATCTGGCTGATCGGCCTGGCGACTATATTCGTCCCGCTGGCTTTGTGCGTACTCGAACTCTCCTCGCGCTATCCGCAGGAAGGCGGCATGTATGTCTGGAGCAAGCGCGCCTTCGGCGACTTCGCCGGCTTTCTGACCGGATGGATTTACTGGACCAGCAACCTGCCTTATTTTCCCGCGGTCCTCTACTTCGCGGCTAGCAACGCGCTTTACGTAGGCGGCAGCAGATGGAAGGGTCTGCAAGGCAATGCCGCATTCTTCATGGCGTTTTCGCTTCTTGGCCTGGGATTGGCGTTGGCTCTGAACATTGTCGGCCTCGATATCGGCAAATGGCTAAGCAATCTGGGGGCGATCGGAACGTTTCTGCCGGTCGCGCTGCTTTGCATTGTTGGAGTTTTGGCGTGGATGAAGTTCGGCTCGGCTACGTTTTTCACCGCAGCCTCGATGAAGCCTTCGCTCCACTGGGGAACGATCGGCGTTTGGTCCAGCGTGCTCTACGCGTTCAGTGGGGCGGAGTCGGCATCTTTCATGGGTGGTGAAATCAAGAACGCACGACGCACCATTCCGCGCGCCCTCCTCGTCGCGGGGATTCTAATCACCGCGGGCTACATGCTGGGAACGGTAGCGATGCTGGTCGTGCTGCCGCACAGTCAGCTGAATAGTCTTGAAGGAATTATGCAGGCGATTTCCAGCAGTGCCGAGCGTGTGGGCTGGAGCGGTTTGGGACCGGCGGTGGCGCTTCTGATCTGCATCTCTAACCTCGGCGGAGTGGGCGCCTACCTCGCGGCGCTGTCGCGCATTCCGTTCGTTGCCGGCATCGATCGATTCCTGCCGCCCGCATTCGCCCGCATCCATCCGAAATGGGGAACGCCGTACATTTCGCTGATCGTGCAATCGCTGTGCTGCATGCTCTTTATCGTGCTCGGACAGTTCGGCAGCACCGTCCACGGCGCTTACCAGGTACTGGTGAGCATGACGATCATCACCAATTTTGTTCCGTATCTGTTCATGTTTGCCGCGATGATCCGCCTGCAACGCGAGCCGGTCGAGCCTGGTGTGGTCCGAGTTCCGGGTGGAAAACCGGTTGCGATCGCCCTGGCGACTGTAGGTTTCCTGACCACCTGCGCGGTCATTCTGGGCTCGATGGTTCCCGAGGCGAGCGAACCGAATAAGATATTTGCGGTCGCGAAGATCTTGCTGCTTAACGCAATTCTGTTTGGCGGAGGGATGCTGCTGTATTTCTTCGGACGGCGGAGGGCGAAAGTGAGGAGCAGGTCGAATTTTTGCACGGGCTGATACTTGCCTGCTTTTACTGGAGCACTGATTCGCAGCGGTATAATAGGCTCTTACCTCAGGAGTTACCCAACAGTATGAGTGGAACTAACGGCAGCAATGGTAACGTCGCAACTCCAGCAAAGCCCCGCGCTGAGTGGATTGCCAAGCGTCGCGAAGAGGCTACGGGCAGCGGCGACACTAACATGTCGCAAATGCATTTTGCGCGCAAAGGCCTGCTTACCGAAGAAATGCTTTTTGTCGCCGAACGCGAGCAGGTCACGCCCGAGCTCATCCGCGACGAGGTTGCCGCCGGGCGGATGATCATTCCCGCCAACGTCAACCATCCTGAGTTGGAGCCGATGTGCATCGGCGTGGCGTCCAAATGCAAGATCAATTCCAACATCGGTAATTCGTCGGTCACCAGCAACGTCGACGAGGAGCTGAAGAAGCTGCACACCTCTGTCCACTACGGCGCTGACACGGTGATGGATCTCTCGACTGGTGGCGGCATTCACGAAATCCGCGAAGCCATCCTACGGCATTCGCCGGTACCGATCGGAACCGTGCCGATCTACGAGGCCGTCTCGCGGGTGAAGCGCATCGAGGACCTGAACGCCGACATCATGCTCGAGGTGATCGAAGAGCAGGCCGAGCAAGGCGTGGATTACATGACCATCCATGCGGGCGTGTTAGTGGAATACCTTCCGCTGATTACTAAGCGCATCACCGGCATCGTGAGCCGTGGCGGCGCGATCCTGGCGCAGTGGATGGCCCATCATCACAAGCAGAATTTCCTCTACGAACGCTTTGACGACATCACGAAAGTTCTTGGCAAGCACGATGTGAGCTATTCGCTGGGCGATGGCCTTCGCCCCGGCTGCATTGCCGATGCCAGCGACGAGGCGCAATTTGCCGAACTCAAGACGTTGGGCGAGCTGACGAAGAAGGCGTGGGAGCGCGATGTGCAGGTTATGATCGAAGGCCCCGGACACATTCCGCTCGACAAGATCAAGGAGCAGGTGGAGAAGGAAGTCGAGCTCTGCTACGGCGCGCCGTTCTACACACTGGGCCCGCTGGTGATCGACATAGCGCCCGGCTATGATCACATCACCTCTGCCATCGGCGCGGCGATGATCGGCTGGTATGGCGCGGCGATGTTGTGTTACGTAACTCCGAAGGAGCATCTTGGCCTGCCGAATGACAAAGACGTCAAGGACGGCATCATCGCTTACAAGATTGCGGCCCACGCTGCCGACGTAGCGCGGCATCGTCCGGGAGCGCGCGACCGCGACGACGCGATCAGCTACGCGCGCTACACCTTCGATTGGGACAAGCAGTTTGCTCTGTCGCTCGATCCCGAGACCGCGCGCAGCATGCACGACGAAACGCTGCCCGACGCGTATTACAAAGAGGCGGCATTCTGCTCCATGTGCGGCCCGAAGTTCTGCTCCATGAACTACTCGGCCAAGGTGGATGAGTACAACAAGCAAGTGCATGGTGTGGAGAAGAAAGATTATTCCGAGCTGATGAACAAGCTGGTGGCGATCAAGTAGCTGTCAGTCATCGGCCGTCAGCTTTCCGCCAAACCGCTGCATCTGTACCCCGTGGATGGTGAGCAATGCCCGAGTGTCGGATCACGATTAGTCGCTACCCGCAACCTCCGTTTCCCTCCAAATATGGGATCGCGATTACTAGGCTTCCTGGAAATAATGACGTGGTGAAAAATGTCAACACAGACGAGCTTTCCAGGATTTTGCTTGGGGTGGTCGGACAGACAAACGAGCAGGTAAGGGACGTCCTAGACGCACTTGGGGAAAACCCGCGATACGGACCGTACCTGCGAGTTATTGATGAGAACCTGCTTGCGCAAAGTGGCTTTTGATCCCCGGCATTCCGAATTCTTGTCGTCGTTTAATATAGTAGTAGCAGGTTAGAGCGTTTAAGACGCCAGCGAGGACGTTCCCTCCCAACAGTGATGCAAGTATCGTCCAACCGAGAAGAGGGAAAAGGTAAACGCTTCGCCGCAGAATTGCGATGCCGAGGATGATGCCCCTCACTCCGGTAATAACATATTCTGCAGAAACACCAACCACGCCAAACTGCCGCAGTTCGGCACCGGTCCAATGAGAAGCGAGAAATCCTACCAAGAATCCTTTCCCGCCCAGATCTGGAAGCGTCGACAGGGACCATAGTCGTCCGCAAATGATTAACCATAAGACGCCGCCGACGATCATCAGCCAGCCATGGACCTTGCCCCAGCGATAAGAGCGTATCTGCGCGACCGGCTGAAATGGCCGTTTACGCATGCGGCTTCCAATCACTATGGTGGCTGCTACTATTGCGCCCAGCTCCAAGAGAATCGCTGCTAAGACCCCACCCGCATAGCCCCAATCCCCGTTCCCGAGCGCGTCGCGGATAGAGGAGGCCTTGCCGTAAATTCGGCTTAGATTGAACACACTCAACGCGACAAAAGCCCAGAAAAGAGCCTCTCCGACTGCCTTGATAGCCTTCATAAGGGAGGAGCGAACCGAAATCACAATACTCCAGCCAAGAAGCCCCTTCAAGGATAAAAGGCGCACTGACACAGACGACTTGCGCGAATCGTCCGCAGGGTACGGAACATCAAATGCCCCGTGAAGAAGCGAGTTGAGTACAAGGACTTTGTAATCGAAGCGCTATGCCGCCAGCGTTCCGACAGTAATCGCTTCAAGGCGGAGTATTGTATTGAGAATCACGCCGGTCCACACGTTGACGTAACATCGTATTCGCTGGCTGATGATTTCCCAACTGGTGAGTCGGCAATCGAAGCGGCGATCAAAGCCGCGCGGGCGAGAATTGACGCCGGCAAAGTCGGATCGGATTGAAATTCTCTCGACACCCCCATTTGTTACACTCCCTCAGTGAGAAGAATCCGCCCGAACGCCTGGATCCTCGCCTGCCTTTCGGGTGTTCTGCAGGTGCTGATCTTTCCCAAGCCTGCGCTTTATCTGCTGAGCTGGGTGGCGCTGGCGCCGTTGATTTACGCCATCCTGAAATGCCGTGAACAGGATGTGACCATGGCGCTCGCCGATGGCGGACTCTTTCTTGCGCCCGCTACGCCATGGCAAGGATTCCTGCTGGGGTACGTGAGCGGCGTCATCTGGTACCTCGGCAGTTGCTACTGGGTCTTCTACGTTATGCACGTGTACGGCGGGATTGGTGTTGCCACATCGTGCGTGCTCCTCTTGATGTACGCGCTGTATCTCGCCTTGTATCACGGACTGTTTGGATTTCTGCTCGCGCTTATCGCGGCCCGGCGGAACGGTTTCAGCTTACGAGCGCTGGTCTTTACACCCTTCCTTTGGGTCGCCATTGAGCTGGCGCGCACCTATATCACAGGATTTCCCTGGGACTTGCTGGGCACAACGCAGGTCGACAACATTCCCCTTTCCCGGGTTGCCACGGTCACCGGAGTGTACGGCCTCTCCTTCGAGATTGTGCTAGTCAATACCGCGGTTGCAGCCGCCTTCCTGGTGCCGCACGCCCGCCGCAAAGTTTTACTTACCGCGGCGCTGGCGGCGGCTATCGCTCTACATGCCGGCAAATTGATAAAGCCCGCAGCGCTGCCAACCAGCGACGGAGCGACCCTGGTACAGGCAAATATTCCCATTCTCGATTCTGGTGTGTGGACGCTCGATTACCTCACACAGACACTCGACTCGCTGGCAGCGCTGAGTGTGCTCCCGCAGCATAACAAAGCCGGCACGCCCGGACTGATCATTTGGCCAGAGTCGCCAGCGCCATTTTTTGTGACCGATCTGCATGTGCGGAGCACCCTGGCCAATGTGGCCAGAGCTACGGATTCCTATATCATCGCGGGTTCGATCGGTATCGAGCACACGGGCGAGCCGAATCGCCGGCCCGACGTCTATAATTCGGCGGCTGTCATTGAGCCCAACGGCGCATGGATCGCGCGTTACGACAAGATCCATCTGGTGCCATTCGGTGAGTACGTACCGTTCGAGAAGCTGTTCAGCTTTGCCAGCGGGCTGACGCGTGAGATTGGGACCTTTGCCCGCGGTCAATCACGACTGCCACTGCAAGTTGGCGACACCAAGATCGGCACGTTCATCTGTTACGAGTCGATCTTCCCTAATGAGGTGCGGCAATTCGCAAAAAATGGCGCTGAACTGTTCGTCAACATCTCGAACGACGGCTGGTACGGCGAGGGAGGTGCTCCGTGGCAGCACCTGAACCAGGCTCGCATGCGCGCAGTGGAAAACCATCGCTGGCTGCTGCGCGATACCAACACCGGCATTACGGCGGTGATTGACCCCCTGGGCCGCGTAGTGGCCGAGGCTCCGCGCAATCAGCGCACACAATTGCAGGCCGCTTATTCGCTGGAAGAAACCACCACGTTTTACACCCGCCACGGAGATTGGTTCCCGCTGGTGTGTGCGATAATCACCTTGCTGGGATTGTTGTTGCGCGTCATAAGACCTGCAGGCGTGACGCAAGCCGCTAGTGCGTGAAAAGTCTTTTTCACCACAGAGGCACTGAGACACAGAGAATTAAATCCAAAAGGCGGAAAGGCAACCGCGGATTTCACGGGTGAGCACGGATCAATCGAGGCAAAGAGCTAATTGCCTTGCTTTCTCCGTGCCTCTGTGTCTCTGTGGTTGTATAAGACAGAAAAATGGTCGAAGAATTAGAGCAAGAATACGCAGTACTCCGCGACAAGGTGCACGACTTACAGGAGTATCTTTGACGCGCCCAAGCTGCGCGAAAAACTGAGCCAGATCGAGAAGCAAACTGCCGATCCTACACTCTGGTCGAACCCCGAAAAATCACAACAGGTCATGCGCGAGAAGAAGCGCCTAGACAGCTTGCTCGCAACTGAGACTGAACTGGCGCGGCGGTCAAGCGACATCGCCGCATATTTTGACCTGGCGCGCGAAGGGGAGGACGTCTCCTCGGAGCTTCGGCGCGAAGTGGACACGCTGCGTGGACTGGTTGAGAAGCTCGAGACCGAGACCCTGCTGTCCGGTGAGAACGACGAGCGCAGTGCGATCGTAACCATTCATCCGGGCGCCGGCGGTACTGAGTCGCAGGATTGGGCCGAGATGCTGATGCGCATGTACCTACGCTGGGCTGAGCGTCAGGGCTTTTCCACGCAGCTCTATGAGTATCAGCCGGGCGACGAGGCGGGCATAAAGTCGGCAACCTTCGGCGTCAATGGCGAGCACGCCTATGGGCTGTTGACCAGCGAGATTGGCGTGCACCGCCTGGTCCGGATCTCGCCGTTTGACCAGGCCAAGCGGCGCCACACCTCGTTTGCCAGCGTATATGTTTCGCCGGAAATTGACGAAACTATCGAGATCAACATCAAGCCGGAAGATATTCGCACTGATACCTATCGCTCTGGGGGCAAGGGCGGACAGCACGTCAACACCACGGATTCGGCGGTGCGAATCACGCACATCCCAACGGGAATCGTGGTCGCCTGCCAAAACGAACGCTCGCAGCACAAGAACCGTGAGCGTGCCATGAGCATCCTTCGTTCACGGCTCTACGAGTACGAACTGGAAAAGAAGCGCGCGGTAACCAAGGGCATCGAGGATTCCAAGCTAGACATCGACTTCGGCTCGCAGATCCGATCCTACGTGTTGCAACCATATCGCATGGTGAAGGACCTGCGGACGCGAGTCGAGATTGGCGACGTGGATCGCGTGCTAGATGGAGACTTGAACGAACTAATCCGAGGGTATCTGCAGTTGCGAAGGAAAGAGCAAAGGGAGTAGGGTGCAGCCGCAGAGTGGCGTCGGCTGGTGAAGCGGACGCGGGCTCTGCTGGAAAGCAACCCGTCAGGAATAACTGGCTGGAAACTTATCCATGGTGATGGGCGCGGGCACGGTCGCGAGATCGCGCCCTCATCTCACCCCGCTGGATTATTTCCCTGCCTGGTTCGCCGTTCCTGCTCTTGCACGAACAGCCGCTTCCGTCTGGTGCAAAGAGGTCAACATCGAGTTCTTCGCGACCCTACGCACAATGGGATCGACTACCCAGCGCGCCGCAAATGGGATTTCCCGGCTCAGGACAATCGCCTCCAGTTCGATGTAGACGCCGCCATCTCTCTCCTCGAACCTGGCAAAGCCATAGACGCGCCAGATGTAACCATTGCCGTGGCCGGGTGGAAGTTCCTGCGCATCAGACCGGCCGTAGTGCCGAATCTCTTGCACGCGGGTGGTGTGGACGACGCCATACCAGCGCTGTTCGTCGACCTGGTGGTAGCAAGACTCGTAGTCGCTGTCGACTGCGGTCGAGGACACGACCTCCTTGTTTGCCAGAAGCAGCGAGTACGTGTCGCACGCTCCCGCAGTGTCCAGCACCTTGGACTCGACCACAGTAGGCTTGTAAAACTCCGGGTAGTGACTGTAATCCCGGGCCACCGACAACACGTCTTCAAGCGTAGCGTCGGGGATGAAGGCCGCCCCTATCCAATCGTGAATTAAGCCGGAGGGCACAGGCTTCGGATTGTGCTGGCCGACCGGCGAAACCAGAATGTTACCCGCGCGAACGCGCTGGATGCGGTCCGGCACTTCGTCGACCCAGAGAAACGGACTGTGGAGACGGCCATCCATCTCTGAATTTGCCTTCTGGATGTATGCATCCCAGGCATTCAAGGTCTCTTCCTTTAACTCAGCCCCTTCGGACGTTGCCGGAGCAAGCAGAAAGCCGACGCACATAACGCCAACCAGAAACCTGCGGGCATAGCGAACTTGCAAATTCATTCTGCTCATTCCCTTGTCAGAAGCAGCCGCGGCCGGGGCTGAACCATCGCATGGCGAGGGCGCAACGTCTCTTTCTGTTCTCCAGTGTGGTTGGATGTGCAACGAGTGTGCCGGATGCTGGTTTTGCGATGGTGGCGATGGCGGGTGGCCCGGTGCCCCATCAGGTTCGCCCGTCTGTTGGTCGAACCCGGGAGAACGGAGTGGTGGAGATCGAGTTGAACTGGACGGCCAGAAGATCGTGAGTTGTAAAAATGTTCGGTGGGCCAGTCTGAACCTTCGCCTTCCCAGGTTTAGCGTCCAAAAGGCGGACGCGAACCTGATGGGCCACCAGGCTTCCTCCGCCCAGGTTGGCGTCCGAAAGACGGACGCGGACGTGGGGCAGCACGCTCAGAGTCTTTATGGTCGGTTACATCCGAGTTCATGCTGCTTCTCCCTCAGGAATGCGCTTAACTCCGAAACTGAGATAGCCTCGCCAATCATGACTTGACTTGTGTCGTAGAACTCCTTCAATGCCGCTGCAATCGCTACTTCGTTTGATACGCCCACCATCTGTCCGTGTTCGTCCCGTCGCTGGAACCCTCCACTAGTCTGGATTCCAGAGTTCTTTAGACCATTAATCACCGTTACAGCTAATGGGGAAAACAGGGTCCACTTCTGAACTACAATGCCGATGACCTTGCCTGTTGAACGGTCGATGAGGGGGCCTCCGGAGTTTCCAGGGTTGAATGCTCCGTTTATTATGAGATGTTTTACGGGACGAGGCTTCTGACTACCATCCTGATTAAGAGTGCTTTGCGAATAGCCTGCGACATAGCCGCGGCTAAGTATAGGGGCAAAATTGTTGTAGGTTAGCGGATATCCCCAAGTCTCAACCTCTGTTTCAACTTGCGGATTCCCATCCGCGCCTAATTGCATCCCGTCACCTAATGCCCTTGTCGGGCACAGCAGTGCGATATCTCGGTTCGCGTCCTGAACAAGGTTGGAAAAGACGATCTGGCCACCGAGCGCAGATGTTCCTGCGAGTTCCCGTGCTGTGCAGTTGCCTACAACATGAGAGGCCGTTATGATCGCGCCGCCTTGGGCCAGCACAAAGCCTGTTCCCTTCGCGTTGTCCTTGGGGCAAATGATTAGGACGACAGACTTGATTGCGCCCCTTTGCGCTTCGTTTCGGGCACCGTTCAGTACCCATTGCGTGGCGACCGGAACCATGGGAGTCGGAGTTGTCTTTTCATCCTGGGCGACGCCCAAATCGACGCTAATTAAGAACAGGACGATCAGCAAGAGCGTTATCCGCCTGTAGCTGTCAGTTCTCATGCTTAATGAACGCACCGATGTCGCGAACTTGCAACATTTTTCTTGGGCGGTTTGCCCATCTGTTGGGCCAGCCTGGGATAGGCAGCCTTTCCGATCATCACCACTACACCCTCGCCAAGTGCACCCCAAACCATTTCTTCCGATCGCACCAGGTGTGCTCCAGGGTGAAGCCACTGTCGTGCAGGATCGATTCAATCATGTCGTCGGTGTACTTGTAGCTGTTCTCGGTATGGATGCGTTCTCCCAGGGCGAACGATAGGTCTAGGTCGAGTGCCGGGACGAAGACATTTTGCGCGGTAGTGCTCTCCAGGTAGGCTTCGATGCGCGACAGCCGGCGGTTCCACATCGGAATGTGGCGAAAGCAATCGACGTCGAAGTCGGCATCGAACTCGCGATTCAAGCGCGCTAGAATGTTCTTGTTAAACTGCGCAGTGATGCCCTGCGAATCGTCATACGCGGGCAGAATGATCTTTGGACTCTTGGCAAAGTCGGCGCCCAGCAGCAGTGCGTCGCCCGCGCGCAGCGTCCTCCGGATGCGACGCAAAATCCGTATTGCCTCTTCCGGCTCAAAGTTCCCAATACTCGATCCGATGTAGAGCACCAGCTTGCGGCCGCTGATGCGGCCCAGCGCCGGCACGCCTCCGGTGTAATCGGCGACGATGGGATTCACGCGCAGTTCCGGAAATTGCCGGCCGAGTTGGTCCACGGCTTCCTGCAAGGCGGAAGGTGAAACATCAATCGGGTAAAAAAGCGCGCGTCTCTGCCGGACCAGTAATTTCTCAATCAGAATGGAGGTCTTGGTGGCCGTGCCGGCGCCGAGCTCGACCAGGGTCAACGCGCTTCCCGCCTGCTGCAGCATCTCGCCGGCATAGCTCTCGAAGATCGACCGCTCAGTGCGGGTAAGGTAGTATTCCGGCAACTCGGTGATTTGTTCGAAGAGGGCGGAGCCGATCTCGTCGTAAAACAGTTTCGACGGAAGCCACTTGGGTGTCGCCGTGAGACCCTCGAGTACTTCCAGCGCAATTGCATCATTCGCCAGGTACTGAAGTTGCTTGCTAGTTGCCATTGGCCAACCGTATGCCCATAAATTGCCAGCGCGCATGGGGCGGAAAGAAGTTGCGATAGGTTGCTCGAATGTGGGACTGCGGCGTTGCGCAGGAGCCGCCGCGTAACACCATCTGATTGCACATGAACTTGCCGTTGTATTCTCCGACTGCTCCCGCGGCCGGCTTGAAACCGGGATAGGGCGCGTACGCGCTGGCCGTCCATTCCCAGACATCGCCAAATATCTGCGCCAACGGCTCCCCCGGTGCTTGGTTTAACGCGCGCGGATGCAGATACCGGCTCTCCAGCAGATTTCCCGCCACCGGGCAAGATCTGGCGGCAACTTCCCACTCGAATTCGGTTGGGAGTCGCGCGCCCGCCCAACGAGAAAAGGCATCGGCCTCGTAATAACTGATATGACAAACCGGCTCGTTTAGCTCCACGGGCTTCATGCCTTCAACCGTGTAATGCCACCACTCGCCATTTCGCTGCTCCCAGTAGAGGGGCGCGCTCCACTGATTATTGCGAACACAGTCCCAGCCGTCGGAAAACCACAGGTTGGCTGTGCCGTAACCGTTGTCGCGCATGAATTCCAGATACTCGCCGTTGGTCACCAATCGTGAAGCCAGGCGAAATCCTTCGAGATAAACACTGTGACGCGGGCCTTCATTGTCGAAGGCGAAGCTCTCGCCTGTGAAACCGACGCTGTAGATTCCTTCGTCGAAGCGGCGCCACTCGATTGGGGACACGGAGACAGAGGTTCTCTGTGCGTGGTGATTTTCCTGCGGCGGGTAAAATGCCGGCCGAAGCGGATTTGTCCACAGCCCATTCTTCACATCGGTGACGATCAATTCCTGGTGCTGCTGCTCATGGTTGATCCCGAGCGTCACCAGCGCGGTCAGTTCCGGCGGTGCCTCGGTTGTAAGCATATGCACCATGGCATCATCCACGTAGGCGCGGTAGGCATGCACCTCGTCTAATCCCGGACGCGACAATATGTGCCGCAACGTCCGCAACGGCCGGTCGCCGACTGCGTTGTAGTACGAATTGAACAGATTGCGAAACGCGGGATTGAAGGGATAGTAGCCGTTCTGTGCGCTGAGAAGGAAAGTCTCGAAAAACCAGGTGGTGTGCGCCAGGTGCCACTTGGCCGGGCTGGCGTCGGGCATTGGCTGCAGGCTGTAGTCCTCGACGCTGAGGGGAGAACAGATCTGCAGAGAGGCCTCGCGCAGCGCCAGGTATTTTTCCAGCAGCGAGGCTTCGCCCGGGGTTACGGCAGACATCGGCAGATCGCGAGTTAGGCTGCTGCTATGCATAAACGGTGCAAACGCCAGTAAGATGCAGAAAGCGAACCTTGCGGCTAGACCGTCACTTACAAGAGCTGGGCCCTTTGTGCCGCCTCAAGAGCAGATGCGGGGATTGCGAGAAGGCTCCAAAATTTAGCTGAAATATTGTGGCAGACTGGC
Organism: uncultured Acidobacteriaceae bacterium; assembly: GCA_963720135.1. Classification (GTDB taxonomy): domain Bacteria; phylum Acidobacteriota; class Terriglobia; order Terriglobales; family Acidobacteriaceae; genus Bog-257. The sequence continues at coordinate 16,293 of CAVREJ010000028.1, read as the reverse complement.
TGGTCAACCCGAGTCAAGTTTCCGGGTCCAACGAGCGGGAATCGGGCTCGGAGGCCTGGCCGCTTTGAAAGGGCTCGCCTTCACAGGCGTGCCGAAAAGATGGCGGGAGGTGGCCGGCTTCAGCCGCTGAGGGGACGCACCTCAGGGCCTAAAGGTTGAGTTGTTGGTAGCGCGGATCGGCGCAGCCGAAGCCGCGCCCTTTCAAGGCTGTTATAGCAACTCAGAAAACTGCTCTAGTTTATAGCGTGGTGCGGCGTTTTAGCTGCCTTATTCACGAGCACTTTGCGCTTCGGGGGGCACGGCTTCACGGTTTTCTAAAAAAGTCGATTTCGGAGTGCTTTGAAGGGGCGCAGCTTTAGCTGCTCCGTTGAAAGCCCCTTATTTTTTCATCCGAGCCGACTCTTTAGTCGGCAACCGGATTTGCTTTTGCAAGTTTTCAGCAAACCGTTAGGCCGTGCCCTTCAAGCCTGCCCCTACTGCGTCTGCTGCAATTTTGCGATCAGCTTCTGCGCCAGATTCTCCTCTGACTCTGACCACAACACGCGTCCGCTCAGCACGCAATTTTTTTCGACGGCGGCAGAGAACGCCACCAGTTTGGCGATGTTGGCCCGCAAATACTTTTCGATGAACGGCGAAAGCTGCACGCCTTCGTACACGAAGTAGGTGTCCAATCCGAAGTCCGCCTCGACGTGCCCGTCGTCGGTGTAGATGCCCTCGTCAAATTGAACTCCGTGCACCAGGAAACGGACGGCAACCGGACGCTGTACCCAATCGTCGCCGTGCTCGTCTTCGTTCGGCACCCACAGGTCCCAAAATGCCTCGAAGACGAAGGCGAAATCGTCGTGCACAAATTCGCCGGCTATTTCGGCGGCCTCTTCGGGCGAGATGCCGGGAGTGAAGCGGCGCTCCAGCACCGTCGGCTCCGACCACGCCACGGGATGCACCGACAAGTAGGTGATGCCTTCGCGTACCGCCGAGAAAGGGAATTGCCGTAGCACGCTGACCGCGCGCGCCATCATCTCGCCTTCGCGGAAGCTGGGAAACCAGATGCTGAGATAGAGCGAATCCGCCATCGCGATATTTTAGCGCGGACAGTGATGACAGGTCCGACCGAGTCGCGGTTTCGACAGTAAAAAAACCCACCCTTTGCTTCATCCAAAGGGTGGGAAGGTTATTGCAGGCCGCGGTTCCCTCGATTCGCCAAAATTCAAGGTCCTTCCTGCACGCAGCTGGCCGTGTGGTTGTCGTATTCGGTTTGCAGCTCAAGGAAGGAGCCGTTCCACATCTGGTTTGCTTTGCCGCTGTCCCACGTGTTGGTGCCGAAGGTGAGAGCGGAGCTGGTCCAGTTTAAACACAAGTCTCCGATCTCCGCGCCGCCGGCGGTTATCCAGGCATTCAGCAGTGGATCCGTGGTGGCTTCGGTCAACTCGTGGCTGGCTACGCTCGCCGCCGCATCTGCCGCGGGATCATTATTCGGGGAAGGCACGGGTGGCGAGAACTGGCAGGCAAGGTTGCCGTAAGGCGCTCCGGTGTAAGCCTCGTTCGAGTAGATGATGGCGGTGAGGCCATTGACGCTGAAGTAGCTGTGGTACCCGCAATAACCAACGCCAGGAGACGGTGCGTAATAGGAGCAAGAATCGCCCGGCTGTCCCTGTTGGAAGCACGAGCCCTCGCCGCTCGAGGTGTAGACCAGGATCATCTGGTCACGACCGCCGGTCCATCCTTTCGCTTTCAGAATAGGTAGGTCCGCCGTGATCTCAGCTTGGAGTTGAGCGTCCGAGATGCAGTTGGTACCTAATAGCGGGTGGGTGCAACCACCAGAAGGATAGGGTTTCCTGTCGAAATAGGAACCCCTGAAGCTTCCTTCATTCCCGATGTAGTACGAAAATGCCTGAGTGAGGGGCTGGCAGCCAAAGTCGTCGGGCGGGGGGCCTCCGATATACGAAAAAGGTTCAAAACAATCACTGTTGTATTGGGTGTTGTTGTTGCCGACACCGTGGCCCCCGTACCCGTAAAGGAGTGATTGTTGAACTGATGGATAGTTGGGCGACATACCGGTTGACCCGCCATTTTGCAAGGTCGGTGGCAGCCAGAAGATCGCGAAGGTCTGAACATTCGACATGACCGGGCCGCCGTGGAAGGTGAGAGGCCCATTGGGGGCAGCCTCGAGCTTGAGTGCTTCCTGCCGCGTCGGAAGGATGTGAGCCCGGTGGCTTTCGTCCCCGATGGTTAGCGGCGAAGGTGTTTCCTGGGCGAAGATAGTGCATTGCAGCACTGGGGCCATCAAAAAAGCAACAAGGGCAAATCTCGCGAGAATACTTGGTAGCGTTTTCATATTGACCTCCTTTGGTCATAAGGTTGTGGTGACGGTCGAAGCCCCATCGTCGCCGGTTTTTATTGCGGTCAAAATCGCTTCGCCGCTCGAGGCCGTTGTAACCTCTCATCTACCTGTTCGTGGTACCTGCGAAGGGTTGCTGCAAACAGCCGTTCGCAAGGGGACGCATTGTGTTGGCTTTATCCACCCAACTTTCTGCGGAGGACGCCGGCCAGTCCGAGGACGCCGGTGCCCAGCAGAGCCAGGGATCCCGGTTCGGGGGCTGCGGCAGGTGTTCCCACGTTGAAGAGAATGAAGTCCACTTGCTGCGCGTTCGGGGCAAGATTGCTGCTGGTCAGCGTCAGTTGCATCTTTCCCACGTTTTGCAGACCGGCAATTTGCAGCACCCCTCCCTGGCCAAAATTTGCATTGACCGAGGGGTCGTACACAAAGAAGTTCTCCGAATTACCAGCGGCGGAATGCTGAGTACTGCTAGTAGAGAAGTACCCCAGAGTGCCGGGGGCGCTACTGGGATATTCGGCCAGAATGTTCCAGTTATTGACGTTGATGGGGTTGTTGCTAAAGTCCCAAGCAGAGAGCGTGTATTCGTAGTAGTCGTGAATGTTGCCGAGGATCATCTGACCCCCAGTTCCCCAGTTGTAGCCGCTGGAGAAATTGAACGTCATGGACTGGCCTAGTCCGCTTGTCCCATTGATTTGAAATTCGCTGGTGAAGGGTGGCTGGGTCGTAATCGCGTAGGGGATGCCCCACGTTCCCGGCTGAGAGGCAAAGTAGTTACTTGACCCCGTAATGGTGCCGGCACTACTGGTGTTGGTAAAGGTGTACGTCCCGCTATTGAAGGACCAGCCCCAGTCTTTGAAGTCAAACGAGCCGGCCGCTGCCGGAGTAATGGCACATGCCATGACAAGCATCACAGCGGCTGCGGATAGGGCTTTCGTGAACCATCCTCTGTTCGTCTGTTGCCTGGTAGTCTGCGTTTTCATGGTGACCTCCTTGTGGTCATGGGTTGTGGCGTCGGTCGAAGTGGACCAGCGCCGGGTTGTAGTTTTGGACCTTGCCTCGCTTCCAGAGGCGGGATGGTTGTCCTGCCTCCGGAAGCCGTTCCCGTATGGGAGCGGTTTAGCGTTTGCTCAAATTCCCGCTCTCGTGAGCGCACAATGCGCCGGTTCGCTCGCAGCATCAATGCACCAGCGGTGATTTGTGGGTGATCTAGCGGTGATTTATGGGTGATCTGGGAATTCTGTCGGCTAACTAGCAGATTACAAAAGGGCTACATGTCGAGTGACATGCAGCCCTCAGGTTCAGCGGGACTGGATTATGCACGAGCAAAGTCTCGTGAGCGTTCAGCACGAGGCGAACTGGGTCCGAATCGGCTAGGCGCTCAGGCGCTTTTTCGCCTTAATCTCCTCCAAGAGCGAGTCGATTTTCTGCTCGCGCTCCAGCGCGTCGAGACGGCCATCGATGTCGTCGTCCAGTATCTCTCCTTTAGCTCGTCCTATGGCTTCCTCGCGGGCGACTTTGGACCGCATACGTTCAAAGGTACGGTTCTCCCCGGTCGGGGTGACTTGGGCATCGGCCGCGCGGCTTACCGCCCGCGAACGGCGATGCTGTGCGATCAGCAGGTCGGCCTTGCCACGAGCCTCGGACAACTTCAACTCCAGCTTCTTGAGCGCCGATTTCAGGGCCTCGACTTGGGCCCCCTGGTCCGCGATCTGCTGGTCGAAGCTCTCGGTAAGCTGCTGGAAGCTCATTGCACGCTCCAATGCCGCGCGGGCAAGCTCGTCGTCTTTTTTGTCGACGGCAAGTTCGGCCTTGCGCATCCATTCGGCGTGCTTGTCGGCGTTTTCCTTCCTGCGCTTCTCCAACAGATGAAGGTCGGCCAACGCGATGGCCACTTGCGTCTTCACCTGCATGAACTGGTTTTCCATGTCGAGGATGACCTGCTTCAACATCTTCTCTGGATTTTCTGCGCGGTCAACCAAATCGTTGAGGTTGGCCCGCACCAGGGTTGCTACACGATCGAGTAATGCCATAACTGCTCCTTCCTTGGGCTAAAACTGCTCGCCGCGAACCGCTGCCAACAAGAAGGCGACGAGCAAGCCTCCCATGGCGCCTACAGCGACCGCTACGTTTGAGTGCGTGATGAACCAAACTACGACACCCAGTAATGTGCCGATCAATCCAAGATTCACCACTATCTGCGCGTTATCGGTTTCTGAATTCATACCAATCCTGTCGAGAGGGAACCGGCCTGCCGTCCCTCCGAGACTAAAGTCCTGCTATTAAGACGGCATCTACGGTACGGCTGAAGCCGTGCCCTTTCACCGTCACTTACCTGCCCCGGCCGCCTGTGACTTGCCGTCGCCATCGCCTGGCGGCAGCTCGTCCGGCCGATTCGGTTTCTCACCGAGCGTCCTCACTTTGCCCAACAGATCCGACATCTTCATGCCCGAAAGCGCCTCGAACAGTGCCGGCACTTGCGCCGCCATTTCGGTGATGTCGCCAGTGATCTTGTTCATCCCGGCCGAATGACCGTTGCCGGTGGAGACGATGGTGATCTTGTCGACATTGGCCAACGGGCTGGCCAGCGCCTTCACAATCTCCGGCAGGTTGGTGAACAGCTTGTCCACGACCGCCGCCTGGTTGTACTCCTGATAGGCCTCGGCCTTCACGTTCATCGCCCGCGCTTCGGCGTCGCCCTTCTTGAAGATGATCTCGGCTTCCGCCTCGCCCTGCGCACGGATCGCGCTGGCATGGCCTTCGGCCTCGACTGTCAGCCGCTGCTTTTCGGCGCCGGCCAGCGTCTCGATCCGTTGGCGCTCGATCTCGGCCGCCTTCAGCACGGTGGCGATCAGTTCTTTCTCGCGGCGCAGGATTTCCGCCTCTTGCACCTTCACCTGCTGTTCTTTCTCGACCTGCTGTACCTTCACGGCTTCGGCGGTCACCTGCTGCTGCATGATGTTGGTCTGGATCTCGTACGCCTTGTCAGCTTGTGCCTGCTGGCGTTTCACCAGTTCGTTATAGGTTGCCTTCTTCACTTCGAGATCGCGCTGTGCCTCGGCTTGCCTGGCCTGAGACGCCGTCTCGGCGGCGACCCGCTCCTGGTCGGCTTGGGCTTTCGCGATAGCGGACTCGCGCAACGCGATAGCACGGCGGATCGCGGTGTCGCGCTCCGCTTCGGCAGTAGCGACGTCGGCATCGCGCTTGATGCGTGCGATGTCTGGACGCCCCATGTTGGAGATGTATTCGTTCTTGTCGCGCACTTCCTTGATGGTGAACGAAATCACCTCCAGCCCCATCTTGTTCATGTCGTCGGCGCACGTGGAGCGCATGCGGTCGGCCACCATCTCCGGCTGCTTTACGATCTCTTCTACCGTGAGCTGTCCGATGATGCCGCGCAGGTGACCTTCCATGACCAGCCGAATAAGCGCTTCCCGGTCCCGTGGCGCCTTGGTTAGGAACTGCTCGGACGCGGTCAAGACCGACTCTGGATCGGACTTCACCTTGATCTGCGCCACCGCCTCGACGGTAACGGCAACGCCCTGCTTGGTGTAGAGGTCCTGCTGCGGTGCGACATCGAACGACATCAATTCGAGCGATAGCTCGCGGAAGGTCTCCACCATAGGGAAGATGACCGTGCCGTGTCCTTTCACCACGCGCGTGCCGCGAAATCCATAAACAACGAGGACCTCGTTTGGTCCAGCTTTGCGGTATAGCCTGGCAAATATACTGATCAGCAGCACCACCGCGGCCACCGCTGTCCAGGCAATGATCAACACTTCAGTTGGAATGTGGAATCCCATAGGCCTCCTTAAAGCAACTAGCAATTAGCAATTGGCTCTTAGCTTTTAGCTTTTAGTCTTTCGCTTTCAGCCCTTCGCTTTCAGCCCCTTCGCTTTTAGCCTTGCGCCCATATCTTCGAGCCCTAAAGGCTGCTCGTGTTTGCTGTCCGCGCATCACTAAAGGCTGCTCGTGTTTGCTGTCCGCGCATCACCTGTGACTGCCTTTCGCTTTAGAATCTCAGCGCTGTCTACTAAGAGCTAAGAGCTAAAAGCTAACTGCTAACTGCTAACTGCTAACTGCTAACTGCTAACTGCTAACTGCTAACTGCTAACTGCTAACTGCTAACTGCTAACTGCTAACTGCTAACTGCTAACTGCTAACTGCTAACTGCTAACTGCTAACTGCCTCTTCTTCTTTCGCCAATTCTTCCCACCGTCTCACGTAGGCAATGCCTTTCTCGTACCGCGTGACGATGACCTCACTGCCTCGCGGCAAGGCTTCGCCGTTGTCACTCCGAGCGCCGCATGTGTGCCGTGTACCCGCCTGCGAGAAGATAATTTCGCCCGTGCCGCCCGCTCGGATCGGACTGCTGATGCGGCCCAGCACCCCCACGCGCTCGTAGTCGGCTGGATCGAGATCGCGATCGTACTTGAGCAACACTTTGGCGACGAACCAGAAAACAATTGTTGCTCCTACTAGTCCGGCGACGATGGCCAGCGTCAACACTCCAGCGACGACCAGCGAGGAGTAGCGCGTGAGCAGGTAGCCGGTCCCGCCGAACCAGGCGAGAAACGCCATGACCGTTCCGAAGTTGAAGAACGGCATGTCGGAGCCGCTTGTGCTGGCGCCGTGTGCTCCACCTGCGACGGGAGGGCCGCCGTGGGGTAAATGCAAATGGACGTGCGGCAAGTGCAGGCTTCCGCCCAGGAACGAGAGCCCGATCATCGTTACTCCGAACAGAAAGCACACGAGATAAAATATTTCCCATGTCATAGGGTTGCTCCCGCTGATTTCCTTTTGCGCGCGCTGCCATGCGGTTCTCCGGCGCCCGGCTTCAACACCTCGGACAAACGCTCCACCAGCTCCGGCGCCTCCAGAATCGCGCCCAGCAGCATTACGCATTTGCGAGAGTCTTTGTGCTTGGCCACTTGCAACAGCGCTCCACTCAGCTCGGGGTCGCGCGCAAACTGCTCCGCTCCGTTGATTAGCCAAAGATCGAGCCGGTCTTCCATGGCGCGCAAATCGCTGGTCAGTTCCGTGTGGTAGCCCTCGGGATCGTCCACCAGATAGCCCGGATGCACCTTGAAGAAGCGCGCCAACAGCATGCGCGATGCATTGGTCAGGTGCGGGCGCGCTCCGCTTTCGATCTGCGACAAGTACGACTGGCTCAGGCCGCTACCCACTTCCTTTTTCAGCGCAGCCACCAGGTCCTGCTGCGTCATCTCCCGGCCCATGCCACGCAGAGTGCCTTCGACCAGCCGGAGGTAGCGGATTTTCTCGCCCAGTTTCATATTGCAATTTGCGATTATAATATTGCAATTTGCAATGTCAAGCACTGGATTTGCTCTGGAATCAGGGAGATCGGCGAGCAGCACGAAAACCGTATTCACCACGGAGACATGGAGGCCACGGAGTCTTAATTCTTTTCCCGTGCCCTCCGTGTCCTCTGTGGTGAAAGAAAGTCGTATGTTGTTTCTGGCGGAGGATAGCTTGGTGCGGTATCCTCAGGAACGCGCCGGACCACGCTTGCTTCGATACGAGAACACTGAAGCGATTCAACAGTCCGCGCCCTCGGAGGAATCGTCATGAGCGATGCCAATCCTCTCCTCGCACCCATGAAGGGAACTTAGCACCGGGAAGTGGGAACGGTACAACTGGACGTCGCCGCTGCCGGCGCGGCGCGCGTCAAGCGCGTCATCTACCCACCAGGGTTTCGTTGGTCAACGCATATGAAGCCGGTTAGCGGAACCGATCTATGCATGCACGCGCACGCCGGTTTTCTGGCCTCGGGGCAGATCCACATTGAGTACGCGGACGGCTGCATCGTGGAGTTCAGGGCTCCTCAGGTTGTTGTGATTGACCCGGGTCACGATGGCTGGGTGGTGGGGAATGAACCGGCCGTGCTGATCGAATTCGACTTCGAAGGCGATACAGTTCGAAGTCTCGGCATGCCCGAGCGGCATTCGCATGGCGATTGAGCCTGAAGCGGCTTTCGGCGGCAGCCCGCCTGCCGCGTTTAGAACCGTTTTGCGGATCCGCCGGACAGTGGAACTGTTAGAGGCGCACACTGGGATTGGCCGTGCTGGGCGAGTGCCGGGGACACGCGAACTTGTCATTGCTGGAACGCCTTATGTCGTCCCTTATCGCGTACGCGCCGGCGAAATCGAAGCGCTCAGGGTTCTTGACGCAGTTCGAAGATGGCTGACCCAACGGTAGCTTCCCCACTATCCATCTTTTCCCGCCAGCCCCAGTTCTCCAGCAATCCCTCTCATCGCCTCGATGCAAAACGCGATGTGCTCGTCCAGTTCGACACCCAGGCCGGCTGCGCCGTTGATGATGTCCTCGCGGCTCACCGAGCGCGCGAAAGCTTTGTCCTTCATGCGCTTTCGTACCGACTTCGCATCCACCTCAGCCAGCGACTTGTTGGGCTTGATCAGCGCCGTCGCAGTAATGAAGCCCGCCAGTTCGTCGCAGGCAAACAAGGCTTTTTCCAGGTTCGAGGCACGGCTGACGCCCGTGTAGTCGGCATGGGACATGATGGCTCGCCGAACGTCCTCGGGATAGCCGCGCTTCTCCAAGATTTCGTTTCCTTTGTAGGGATGCTCTTCCGCGGTGGGATACTTCTCGTAATCGAAGTCGTGAATCAGGCCAACGATTCCCCAGTGCTCCTCGTCCTCGCCGAACTTACCAGCGTAGGCACGCATGCACGCTTCTACCGCGAGAGCATGTTTTCGCAAACTTTCTGATTGGGTGAACTCAGTTAGTAAACACCACGCATCGGAGCGCGTCATTCCGTGTTTCTCCCGTGTTTTATCGGCTTTTCTTCCGCCTCGCTGGCCTGCGATTGACGGATTTGCACAGCTTTTTCGGTTTTCATCCGACAATACACTTGACTCTAGCAGAGGAATACCGCAAAGTACGCGTAAGTTTGATGCTGTGTCCGCTCTGGCACTCGCGCAACCTGCATGGCCACGACTCTCTCGCCCGTTGATTCCCGGGAAGTGGTGAGATGCGACCAATGTCATCTCGTCCAGTTCAAGACTGCCAACAATCTTTGCCGTCGCTGCCGCACGTCGCTGGATGAGGACGAGCCCGAGCCAATTCTCATGCCGGCTCTCCAGGTCGCAGCTCCGGCAACGTCCACTCGCTCCGAGGTGCGTGTCGCCCACGCGATTCGCAGCTTGCGCCTGCGCGGTGGGCTGAGCCAACGCCAGCTTGCGTTGCGGATGGGTGTCCCTCGAACTTACGTCTCCAAGATCGAAAACGAAAAGGCGATACCGACGTTGTCCTCGCTCAATCGGCTGGCGGTGGCGCTCGAGGTCAGCGTGCCCGACCTGCTGCGCGCCTGCGGCCCGTCGCGCGACGACGAAATCAACGAGCTGATGGCCGACCCGTTCGTCGCTGAATTGCTCGAGTTCACCTCGAAGCTCAATGCTATGCAGTTGTCGAGCGTGCTCGCGCAGGTCCGCGACATGGTGCTGCATCCAAGGCGCGGTGCGTAGTTAGCTTAGCCGTTGACGAGTTCTTTCCTGCGTGGCGAACGTCCGCTTGACGTGCGCAAACCGGCGCTCGCAGAGATGTGAACGTCGCATGAAATAAATCACCGACCAGAATGCCGAGGCTCCTGCCTCGGCATTTTCTCGGTTGGCTGCTTTGTTGGCGATGTGTCACACCTCACAAAGGGTCAGCGGATGAAATTGTCTCGCTGTTTGACATGGACTTGCTCGCGTCGTTGTGAAGCCCTGCCCTCCAATACTAATCCCCTCTTTTCGTTGCACCCCCGCACGACGTGTGCTACTTTCAAAGACGATTAGAGGTACGCTTTGCGCGCACAAGTGCTCGCTGGGCTGAACCGCAAAGAGGCCGAGATTTACTCCCGCCTCGATCCGGAGCGGCTGCCCCACCACATCGCCATCATCATGGACGGAAATGGCCGTTGGGCCAAACGTCGGCATTTGCCTCGCATCGCGGGGCACCGCTCGGGCGTGGCCGCGGTGCGCTCAACGGTTGAAACCGCGGCACGCATCGGTGTCCCTGCCCTTACGCTCTATTCGTTCTCGGCCGAAAATTGGAAGCGCCCTAAAGGTGAAGTCAGCTATCTCATGAATCTGCTGCGACGTTACCTCAAGATGGAGCTGCCCACCTTGATGGAAAACAACATTCGGCTGCAGTACATCGGCCGTCAGCAGGAGTTGCCGCAGGAAGTTCAGGAGCGCATGGCGTGGGCGCGCGAGATGACCGAAAAGAACCCCGGCATGGTGCTCACCCTCGCGCTCAACTACAGTTCCCGGACCGAGTTGGTCGATTCGTTCAACGCGCTGGTACGTGAGGCCTCACGTAACGGCGGCGTCGAGCACCTGAAGATCGACGAGAAATCGATTGCCACCCACCTTTACACCAACGGCTTGCCGGAGCTGGACCTGGTGATCCGCACCAGCGGCGAGATGCGGCTCAGCAATTTCCTACTGTGGCAGGTGGCGTACGCCGAAATTTACGTCACTGAAACGTTGTGGCCCGATTTTCGTGGCACGCAGTTGCTGGAGGCCATTGAAGCTTTTCAAAAGCGCGAGCGCCGCTTCGGGGGACTGGTCACCGACAACGGACATTCCTCGTGAAGCGCGTCCTGACTGCCGTCATCCTGATTCCACTCGTTATCCTGGCTTTGTTCAAGGCGCCGCTGTGGCTGTTCACCTTGCTGGTTCTGGGCGTGGCGCTGCTGGCGGCGAAGGAATTTCTGGGAATCGTGCAGGCCGATGGCTTTCGACCCTTTCGAGGACTGAGCTACCTGTTTCTGGTTTGCGGCTTTTTGGTGCAGGCGTCCACGTACGTCACTGACTGGGCATGGTCCCAGAATCTTGGCGCAGCCGCATTTGTCGCCGGCATGGGCGCTCTTGCGGTGCTGCTCGTTTCGCCTCTCGTACTGCTGGTGGCAAGTATGCGACGCGACCCTCTGGCCGAAGCTCTGCCCGATGCAGCTGTGTCATTCATGGTGCTGCCATACATTGGCGTTACGCTCTCCTGCATGGTTACCTTGCGGGCCATGGAAAATGGCGCGCTTCTTCTGTTGTATATCATGCTGCTGGTTTGGACGGGCGATATCGCCGCGCTCTATGTGGGCCGCGCGATTGGCAAACACAAGCTGGCGGCCAGGATCAGCCCCGGAAAAACGTGGGAAGGGGCAATCGCCTCGGTGCTGGGCGCCGTGGTCGTCGCCCTTCTGCTGTTCCACTTTCTCTCGTCTATCTACTCTGGCCTGATTCAGATTCATCTTATTTCGGAGTACTCCACGTCCACGGTCGCAATGGCCCCAGCCCCCATTTGGCTCGTCATCCTCTTCGCGGTATGCATCAACGTCGCTGCCCAACTTGGCGATCTGGTTGAATCGGCGATGAAGCGCGGAGCTGGCCTCAAGGATTCGGGATCACTTCTTCCCGGGCATGGCGGCATGCTGGACCGCATTGATGCGCTCTTGTTTGGGCTTCCGGTCGCAATCCTGTTTTATTTTGCCGGCCTCAACATTTACCTTGGAACAAGTATCATTCGTAGCTAGGGGTTGTCAGACTTTGTGTATAAGACGGAGCACCGCTTCGAAGACGTGCTCCACCCATCGCCTGATACAGCAGATGTGAAACCGCTAGAGAAATGTGATGAAACGCATCGCCATCCTAGGCTCGACTGGCTCCATCGGTAAGAGCACGCTCAACATTGTCGAGAGCTTCCCTGACCGCTTCTCCGTGGTGAGCATAGCGGCCGGCAATAATGTCGAGCTTGCCTTCGAGCAGGCGCGCCGCTGGCGTCCCCAGATCTTGTCGATGGCAACTGCCGAAGCCGCCAGCCAAGTCCGTGACAATTTGAACAAAGCAGGCCTGGGCAATGCCGTAGAAGTCGTGCATGGGTCGGCCGGATCAATAAACGTTTCCACTCATCCCGATGCCGACTTTGTAGTCAGCGCCATCGTGGGTGTGGCCGGACTCGAGGCCACGTACGAAGCCGTCAAAGCCGGCAAAACCGTCGGCCTGGCAAATAAAGAATGTCTCGTTGCCGCCGGCGACCTGATTACCGCTGAAGCGCGCCGCCAGAACAAACCGCTCCTGCCCATCGACAGCGAGCACAACGCGATTCACCAATGCATGCGCGGTGCTCGCCGCAACGAAGTTCACCGGGTTTGGCTGACCGCCTCCGGCGGCCCATTCCTGCACACTCCCGCGAACGACTTCGCCAACATCACCATCGAGCAGGCGCTCAATCATCCGACCTGGAAGATGGGCAAGCGCATCACCATCGACTCGGCGACCCTGATGAACAAAGGCTTCGAGGTCATCGAGGCTTGCCGCCTGTTCGATATGCCGCCCAACCAGATCAGCGTCATCGTTCATCCCCAGAGCACGATCCACTCCATGGTCGAGTTCGCGGACGGCAGCCTGCTCGCCCAACTCTCGGTAACCGATATGCGATTACCGATCCTGTATGCCCTCACCTATCCTGATCGCGTTGAGTCCGACCTGCGCTTTCCGGTGGAACAGCTGCGGCGGCTGGATTTTCTGCCTCCTGACTTGGACAAATTTCCCTGCTTACGTTTGGCGTACCAGGCAGTCGAAGCAGGGGGTGCAAAGACGATCGCGTTGAACGCGGCGGACGAGGTGGCGGTGGCGGCTTTCCTCGAAGGTGGTATTGGATTTACAGATATTCCAGCTACAATAGAAGCGGTAGTCAGGGAAACGCCGGCGCGAATACCCGAATCTATAAAAGAAGTATTGGCGGTCGATGAAAATGCGCGACTCCGGGCGCGCGATCACATCCAATGTGTGGACTCCAGAATGTAACTTCTGGGTGCACCGTTCCAGCCCTCTTTTGGCTGGGACGGAAACGTCACCCTGGAACACCCCCGGATGGGTTTCCCCTTAGTTAAAGAGGTTTATGGAATCGTTTCTAATCGCAGTGGCCTCAATGGCGGTAGTGCTCGGCATCATGATCCTGGTGCACGAGTTCGGCCACTACGCTGCTGCTAAATGGTTTGGCGTACGAGTCGACGTGTTTTCCATCGGCTTCGGCAAGCGTCTTACGGGCTTCCGGCGCGGTGGAACCGACTACCGCATCAGCGCACTGCCGCTGGGCGGATACGTAAAAATGGCGGGCGAGAATCCTCTGGAATCCCGCAGCGGTGCGCCTGACGAGTTCATGTCGCACCCGCGCTGGCAGCGCTTCGTGATCGCTATTGCCGGCCCGGCCATGAACATTATTCTGGCGGTCGTACTTCTGACCGGCGTCTTCATGGTGCATTACGAGCATCCGATCTATCTCGACCAGCCGGCCGTAGTGGGATGGGTCCTCGAGAATTCGGCGGCTGCCAAGGCTGGAGTCGAGCAGGGTGACCGCATTGTTCGCATCGAGGGCCAGCAGAACCCCACCTGGGAAGATGTCTTGCTAAAGACAGCCATCGATACCAAAGGTCCGATGGATATTGCCGTCCAGCGCGGCAATGAGATCCTGGAGAAACAGATTCAGCCCGAGATTGAAGGCTCTGATCAATACGGCACGGTTGGATGGTTGCCGGACCAGCCGATTACTCTAACCGAGCTTGAGCCCGACATGCCGGCGGCAAAGGCCGGGTTGAAACTCGGCGACGAGATCGTCGCGGTGAATGGGGTACCGATGCGCTCGGTACTTTCCGTGATCAACTACCTGCGGCAAAACGGCAGCAAGCCGGTGGACGTCACGGCTGTGCGCGATGGACAGAAGTTAAACTTTAAAATAACGCCTGTCCAGACCGAGGAAGACGGGCAGAAGAATTACCGTTTGGGCTTCCAATCCAGACCGGTGCAAATCGACAAGCTCCCCTTCGCTGAGGCGCTCAATCGTTCCATCGAGGAGAACAAGAGATATTCGCTGCTGATCGTGGACCTGGTCCGCAAACTGGTCCAGCACAAGGCTTCGATCAAGCAGATGGAAGGCCCCATCGGCATCGCGCGCGCCTCCGGAGATGCCGCTCGTCAGCCGGGATGGACACCGTTGTTAAGCTTGATGGCCATGATCAGCCTCAACCTTGGCATCCTCAATCTGCTACCGATCCCAATCCTCGATGGTGGACGCATCCTGGAGTTGGGCATTGAGGCTGTGTTGCGACGCGAGATCAGCGTGCGGATCAAGGAACGCATCTATCAAACTGCATTTGTTTTCCTGATACTGTTCGCAGTCGTCGTGATCTACAACGACCTGATGAAAGCGCTGCCCGGACTGGCGCAGCGGCTTCCCTGACAGCGTAGCTTCTTGGACAAAGAAAAGGGGCGCATCATGCGCCCTTTTTCTTTTTTGAGCGGACCTTCAGGTCCGCGTCTAGGCCGATCCTACAATGAGTCGGCTTTCAGTCCGCTGCACTGTAGCGGACTGAAAGACCCATCAAGAGAGCACCTTTGACGCGGCCCTTAAAGAGGCTGTTACGAAACTCGCGCGGGAATCCAGCAAGACTCTAGGCGAAAACTGGAAGCAATGAGAAGATTGCCCTCACGAGAGTGGGGGCATTTGCATGGCTTACATTCGGGGAGAAGCGCGGGAACAGGTGACGATGTTTCCCGTGACCTTGGAGGAGTTGATTCCGGCGGACCACCTGTGCCGGGTGATCGAGGCCTTCGTCGATCGACTGGCGATGGCGCAGTTGGGATTCGTGCGTGCGGAGCCGGCAGAGACGGGGCGGCCGGGCTACGATCCGCGCGATCTGCTGAAGTTGTACCTGGATGGGTACCTGAACCAGGTGCGTTCGTCGCGGCGGTTGGAAGCCGAATGCCAGCGCAATGTGGAGGTGATGTGGCTGTTGGGACGGCTGCAGCCGGACTATAAGAGCATCGCCGAGTTCCGGCGGATGCATAGTGCAGCGGTGAGCGAAGCGGGCAGCCAATTGGTGGCTTTCGCGCACCGCGTAGGACTGGTGCGGGGTGAGACCGTGGCCATCGATGGTTCCAAGTTTCGCGCCGTGAGCAGTGCACCGCGGGTGCGCGAGCGCGATGCGGTGAAGCGCTATCTGGAGCAACTGGATCGGGCCGACGAGCAGGAAGAATGGGTGATTGACTCCAGCGCGGTGGCAGCGGCGCTGGAGAAACTGAAGCAGGATCCCGAGCCGGAAGCCCGCTTCATGCGTACCACCGACGGAGAACGGCCAGCCTACAACGTGCAGTTAGCGGTGGATGCGGAACACGGGCTGATCGTGGCGCAGCAGGTCACGACGGAAAGCAACGATGAGCGCAGCCTGCTGCCTATGGCCGAAGCCGCCAAACACGCCGTGGGCGATCCGGCATCGCTGAACGTGGTGGCCGATGCCGGCTATTCCAACGGGGAGCAGGCCCAAGCCTGCGAAGCCCAAGGCATCGTGCCCCATGTGCCGGTGCAGCGCAGCGTGAACAATCGGGGAGATGGCAGCTTATTCGACCGCAGCCAGTTTACGTATGACGAAAACAGCGACACCCTTCGCTGTCCGGCTCAGCAAATCCTGCGCCGCAAACAAGTACAACCCCACAAAAAGCGGGTGGTCTATGTGGCCTCGCCGCAAATCTGTGGGAGCTGTCCGCTGAAGTCGCAATGCACCAACGCGCCACAACGTTCCGTGCAGCGTCACCTCTACGAGGAGGCCTTGCAGCGCATGCAGCAGCGCGCAAAGGCAGAGATCATGCGATGGCGCCGTTGTCTGGCGGAACACCCCTTCGCCGCGCTCAAGTACCATATCTTCGGCCATCCACGATTCCTGCTACGCGGACGGATGGGAGCGCAGACCGAAATGAGCCTGGCCACCTTGGCCTACAACCTGAAACGCATGCTGAAGGTGCTGGGCGGAAGGCAACTGCAGTCGCTGCTGGTTGGTTAAAGTACAGCCGCCCCTCTGTACCTACCCCCTATTACCGTCCAACCGAACTAAGAAGTCGGCGACCGTCGCTCTTACCGCTCTTATGCTCGCGAGTTTCGTAACA
>CAVREJ010000027.1:0-30363 GCA_963720135.1 uncultured Acidobacteriaceae bacterium | reverse complement strand
CGCGCGAGAGCAAAGCGGGCACCTCGGATCCCGACTGCAACGTCTTGCCCAGTAGCGCTGGAGCCAGGTACCGCGCACTAACATCCCATGCGTGCCTCGATGTACTCTTCGCTGTAGTACGGCGCTTCGCCGCAACACATCGCCCCAGCCTTCGAGTCCGTCGGCATGCACCGTGATTAGCAGGATGCGACGGGTAGTGGTACGTCCAAAGCTGGTCTCAAAAAAATGGACGAGCGGCATTTGCAACTCGCGTAGGGTGATGGCTTCAATTTTCATCGATTACTTGCTCGCGTACGACCAATCCTCATCCCATCGTCCCAGCAGGAAGCAACCATTGCCTTGCGCATCGCGTTCGTAGCCCAGGCAAGCCAGTCCACGTGAGAATGCCGACAGAAATGCCCCGCGATTGCGCAGTTGTACTGCCGCCGCCTTCTGCCGCGTCTCTGGTTCTTTCTTCCACTCGTAAGTCTCGGCAGGAATCTCCACGCGCGCTTCCTCGACGAATTCCGGATGCTTACCCGTCGAGAGGAGAGTCGCAACTCGCTTCGACGTCAGCCACCACTCGGCCACCAGCCGGTCGGTGGGAAGAAAACCTTGCAGCGGCGACGACGTAATCCCATACTGATTGAGGTTGTAACGGCGAGCAATTGCGCCCAGGCGCTCCAAATTGAGATAAGCGTTCTTGATCTCCAGCGGATCAAAGGTCCACTCCAACAACTCGTAGCCGTGTGCGATGGCGTCCTCACGCTGAAACAACTTGATACGGCGCCCCAGTCCGCTGTTGCGATAGCCCTCCTTCACCGCGAGCATATGCGAGTGCAAATAGGGATGGCCGGTGCGTGTTCCCGGAATCGAGAAGGCAAAGCCTGCCAGCGTTTCGCCTTCCCACGCGCCGATCACCTGCCCGCCAATTTTGGGCGCCAGGGAAAAAATGCGCAGCGGCACTAACTCGTTATCCGCAAACCCCCAGACCTCTTTCTGCAGGGCCACGCAGGCATGAAACTCCTCCAGCTCGGTACAATTGCGGAGCACGAGCGAGTCTGCTGTCACACTTTTTCCTGGCGCTTCGATTCCTGCCACAGCGACTCCATTTCGTCGAGAGATGCTCCGGATGGTTTCCGCCCCTGCTCGCGAAGCCTGTCTTCAAGATACTCGAAGCGCCGGCGGAACTTGCGGTTGGTCTTGCGCAGCGCTGACTCGGGATCGAGTGCGAGGTAACGTGCGATGTTTACGACTACGAACAGCAGGTCGCCGACCTCGTCTTCCAATCGCGAGCGCAGTTCCGGTGAAATCTTGACGCTGCGTGCCCCAGCTACTCCCGCCGCCGACTCCGGACGCGGACCTGGCGCGGGATACTCCTCCAAATTCTTGCGAAGCTCCTGGGTTTCCTCGTTCAGCTTCTCAAAGAGATCTTCGATGTTCGGCCAATCAAAGCCGACATTGGCGACGCGGGAGCTGATCTTGTGCGCCTCCATCAGCGACGGCATCTTCGACGACACGCCCGCCAGGACGGAATCGGAACGATCCGGCGCTGTGGCGCGCCTCTCCTCGCCGGTCCACGGCTGGCGCTTCTTTTTCTCCTCCGCCTTCAGTGCCTGCCAGTTACGCAGCACGTCGCTCGGCGTATCGGCCTTCACGTCACCAAAGACGTGAGGATGGCGATCGACCAGCTTGGTAGAGAGCCGGTCAAGCACATCGTCAATAGAGAAGCGCTTCTCCTCCGCCGCCATCTCCGAGTAGAACAGCACCTGCAACAGCAGGTCGCCGAGCTCGCCCGTCAGTTCATCCCAGTCGCGGCCGTCGATGGCTTCCACCACCTCGTAGGCTTCTTCCAGCGTGTAGGGTTTGATTGTGTCGAAGGTCTGTTCGCGGTCCCACGGGCATCCGCCGGGCCCGCGCAGCCGGGCCATGATGGATACGGCGCGCTCGAATCGCTCACCTGTTGTCATTCTTCACAATCTAAATGACGGCGGACGGTGGGCGCAAAGCGGCCTCTCCAGCGTTCATGCTGATTTCACAAAAATCCGACGTAGCAACTTCGGATCATCGGAGATCAAACCATCAACGCCCCAGTTGGCGAGGCGCACCAGGTCGCGCTGGTGATTTACGGTCCAGGTAAAGATCTTCAGTCCGGCGAGATGAACTTCATCCACGACAGCTTGCGAGAGCAGCTTGTAATGCGGGATGAAGATCGAGACCGGCAGCCTCGTCCATTGCCGCGCAATTTCTGCATGTTTGCAGACAAAGCCCAATGGCAGCGAAGCATCGAGTTCGTGCAACCGCAGTAACACCTCGGGCAAAAACGAAGACACCACAAAACCGTACATGGGCAGGTGGGCCTTGATCGCGGCCACAATCGTCTCCTCCTGGCCGGCGACCTTTAGTTCGATATCCAAATACGACATGCTTCCGAAACGTGCCAGCACATCTTCCAGACAGGCCATTGGCGCACGGCGGCGCTCAAAGGGGTGACGGCGATCCAGGCCGGAGTACTCGGTTCTGGCAACCTCTCGACGTTCGAATTTCGGATCGTGACAAAGCGCGCTGCGGCGATCGCTGGTGAAGCGCACATCGAATTCGACGCCATCGCAGCCGTGGGCGAGAGCGTACTCAAACGCGGCGAGGCTGTTCTCAGCGGGTGCACCGGGCCAGCGTAGGCCGAGACGAGGGAGCCGCGGGCGGGCGCCACGGTGGCCGAGAAGCAGTGGACGTGACTTGTGGTTCACCACAGAGGCACAGAGGCACAGAGGCACAGAGACACAGAAAAAACGTACTTGCTTGTTATTTTAGCTTGATGTTGAAATCAAAATGTGTTGCTGCGAAAACAAACGAAAATAAAAACCTCTGTGTCTCCGTGCCTCTGTGGTGACCTAATCCAAATCAAAGTCCCGAATCGGCTTGCCCGTGTCTGGCGTTTCCTTGGCGCGTTTGAGAGCTTCCTGAAACTTTTTCTCCAGCAGGTCGCCCGAATGTTTCTGTGCCTCCACCGATTGCCGGAAGATGGACTCCTTGCGGGTGTCCTGGTCTTTCATGGCGCGGGCCGCCGATTCCAGGTCCTCGAAGGTTTTGGGGACAGCCTTGGGCGTATGCGCGATCACAGCCTTCGTGTCACTATCGATCTTCAGCAATGCACCACAGCAGGGACAGGCGACCTCGAACGGCGTGGAAGTCTTGGGCATGACAAAATCTTACTCCAGCTCGCCCAGGGCCTGCCAGCGGCAGGACAAGCGAGCCCTATGCGGACCCAGTGCTGGAGGCAGAAGCGGCCGGGCGTTTAAGCAGCAATATGGTGACATCGTCCTCATTGAATTTCGGGTCAACTAAGGACTTGAGGCTGGACATTGTCTTCCCTGAACGGTCCGCCAAAGCCTCGCACAATCGGTTTTCGGGATTTTGTCCGGCAATCGAGTCGGTCAGTCCATCGGTGAACAGGAGGAGGGCGCAACCAAACCGAATAGTGGCCGTACCCGCTTCATACTCCGCGTCGGCAAACAACCCAAGTGGCATTCCCGTGGCTTTCAGAAAGGTAGTTGATTCGGGACAAAACACAATCGGGGCGTTATGACCGGCATTCACATAGGTCAATTCTCCCGAATCGCGGTTCAGCACGACGAATACTGCCGTCGCGAAGCGGTCCTGCGGGGTGTAACGCGTCAGGTGCTGGTTGATCTGTTTAGCCAAGGTCACCGGATCCGAAGCAACGTTCGCAATACTCCGCACTAGTGCCTGTATGTTTGCCGACAGCAGGGCCGCCGGCATCCCTTTCCCACAGACATCCGCTACCGACAGCAGCGTTCGGTTGCCGGCAAGTTCGATAACGTCAAAGTAGTCGCCGCCGACCTCACGAAGGGGTTTGTAGAACGTCTCTACCTCGTAGCCGTGCAGTTCCCCCCATTTCTCGGGATGGAGCGTCTGCTGGATTTGTCGCGCGGCGATCTGGTCGGCTTCCAGTTGCGTCTTCCGGACAAATTCCGAAGTTAGCGTCCCGTTCATTAGCGCGCCACCCAGTGCGTAAAGCAACAACACGCATAGATAGAAAAGGTCGTCTTTCGGCCACATCCAGGGCCACACCAAAGAGCGCGTCCAAAGTGAATATATGGCGTAGCCCTGTATCAAAATCCCGCCCCAGGCGACAAAGCGTTTGGACTTCGGCATCTCGCGGGTCCAGTCGTACACGGAATACTGGAGCGCGCGACGAATAGGGCCGGCCGATTTGTCGAGCTTCGCCCGCTGGACGCCAGAGAGCATAGCCGGAGTCTAGCAAAGGAGAGTGCAGTTTGAAACGGCTGCGAGTATCGGAGAAACAGGAATGGGACCGGTTCGGGATCGTCCCTGGCAGACGTGCTCAATCTCCGCCTCTTCCGCTTCTGCCTGCGTCTGGCGTCGGCTCATGGTTAGGAAACAGGTCATGCAGATGGATTCGATGATGCCTTTGGCAGCGATGCGGTGCGCGAATGTCCTGTCGGGTTGCACGTTTCACTCCCGATACAACTTCAGCCACTGGGAGCAGGTGTGATCGAGTTCTGCGCGTAGCAAGAAGTAGGGCTCGGAACTTGCGCCATGAACAGGCCGCAGAGGCGGCAATGGGACTCGATGACGATTGGTCTTTGCGGCACGGGGAGATGCTCAAAGCCCGGAGACGGTGTATTGTCTGCCATGCTTTGGCCTCCCTGGGAAAACAGCCCGTAGACACCTCGACTTACTGAGCGATTTTGGCGTGGCTCTACGGACAGATTACAATTTCACTGAGTAATTAGAGATAGAGTAGGAGGGTGGGCACATGTTGGTCGGTCTGGAAGCAGACCGGATGGCTACCAGTTTGTGAGGGGAGAATGCGTGTCTCATGCGCCAGCGAAATTAAGCCCGCATTACTTGCCGGAATCTTGTCGCTGGAAATTGACTCAAAGATGTGACTGATGGCGGCGCAGGGAATCTGATAGCGGATAAAGAGCTTGCCCGCCAATGCAGGCAGCGATTCCTCGCCTTCTTGGTTTCTGTGAATTCATCGAAAGAAAGGAACCTAATCATGGCAAATGCTGATGTTCTTACTGCCGAGACCGCCGTAAAGCAACAACGACGCATAAAAACAACTGGTTACGCAGCCCATTCATCTACTTCACCCCTCGAGCCATTTTCCTTCGATCGCCGAGAACCAGGGCCGAAGGATGTACAGATCGGCCAGGCGTGCAAAAAGGAGGCATTATGAAGCTGGCAGGCAAAAAGGCTCTTATTACCGGCGGGAACAGTGGCATCGGTCTTGCCACAGCGCGACTTTTCGTTGCGGAGGGCGCGCAGGTCGCCATTACTGGTCGCGACCAGAAAACGCTGGATGAAGCGATCGCCGAACTTGGACCCAACGCGCGTGGCTACCGCGCTGATGTCACCATTGCGGAAGACCGCAAGCGTCTCTTCGCAGCCCTGGCCAAAGATTTCGAGAAACTCGACATTGTCTTCGCCAATGCCGGCATCTCTGGCCGGACGCCTACCGGTTCGACTGACGAAGCCGTGTTTGAGAACGTGATTCACACCAACCTAAATGGCGCTTTCTTTACGGTGAATTCAGCGGCGCCTTTGCTGAACGACAACGGCAGCATCATCTTTAGTGGGTCGGTACATAACTATCTCGGCCAAGCCGGCGTCGCCGCATATGCAGCCACCAAGGGCGGTCTCGTCTCGATGGCGCGATCCATCGCCGCCGACCTTGCCCCGCGCAACATTCGCGTGAATGTCGTCGCACCGGGCGCGATCAAGACTCCTATTTGGAAGCGCGGGCCGCGCGCCTCTATATCTGCAGACGAGTCCGCCAAGGTGGCGAAGTTCTTCTCGTCTGTCATTCCGATGGGCCGTTGGGGCGAGCCGGAAGACGTTGCCAAAGCCGTGCTCTTCCTTGCGTCGGACGATTCCTCGTACGTCAATGCAGTTGAGCTGATGGTGGATGGCGGAGTCACGGGTGCCCCGTTTGGAGCTCCCATTCTTCGCGCCTGACCGCACAGAGTTAAGGCCGGGTGCCCAGCCTTTCGCCTGCCTTTGGCGAAGGCTGGGAGCGAGAACCTGCGAAGGATATCGCGGGACAACGCTTTCGGAGGAGAAACCCTGTGCCGCCCTGAAGGGGCTCCCCAACCTTCCCCGCTTTACTCTCGGGCTCGATGATCGGCGGCATCAAGGAAACGCAGGGGACGCTGGATTTCTGCGGCAAGCACAACATCACGTCCGATATCGAAATCATTCCGATTCAGAAGATCGATGAAGCCTACGAGCGCATGCTGCGCAGCGATGTGAAGTACCGCTTCGTGATTGATATGGCGTCGTTGAAGTAAGGATTGATGGCTCCCATCCTTTCGCCAAAGGCAGGCGAGAAGGGTGGGGCGGCCGGCGCCATCAGCTTCGCTCAGACCACAACAACGACGCGTCCGGATTTACTTGGATGTTCGACGAACTCGTGCGCCTTGGCGATATCGTCCAACGAGAAGCGTTCCGCAATATCAAAGCCCTGCCATCCCGCCTCAAGCGCCTGGTTGAGGGCACGGGTCGCTTCCAGTTTTGGCTCAGTCGGAATGTCATCGCTGCCAACGAAAAACATCCGCGCGTTCTTAAAGACAAGTTGCCAGACGGGAATCTGAGAGTTGGGCGCATTTGTGGCGTAGGTTGCCATAGAACCGCCTTGCGCCAGCGCCTCTATGTCGGTGTTGATGTTCGCGGCAAACGCAACTTCGACGATGTGGTCGACGCCGTTGGGCGCTAATGTGTGGATGCGTTCCATCAGGCTGTCGCCCGTCAGCAGGACGTCGTCCGCCCCCGCACGCGCCGCGATTTGGCGATCGTCCTCCGCGCGGCAGGTGGCGATCACCCGGGCTCCGGACCGGTGTGCGAGCTGCACTGCACAAGCTCCGACCGCACCTGCACCGCCCTGAACCAGCACGGTGCGCCCCTCGACCGAACCGCCGACGTGAACAGCCCGATGCGCAGTTATGCCGGGAATGCCGAGACAGGCACCCTGTTCCATCGGGACGCCGTCGGGAAGCGGCACCGCTTGCCGCGATGGCACCACGACATATTCCGCGGCGGTACCAAACGGGCGATACGATTGAGCGCCGTAACACCAGACGCGCCGGCCAACCCACGCCTGGGATACTCCCGCCCCGACGCGATCCACCGTACCCGCACCATCACTGTGCGGAATAATGCGCGGGTATGGCATTCCAACCGCGAAGGCATCTTCCCGCTTTTTGACGTCGCCCGGATTTACACCCGACGCGGCGACGCGAATTCGAACTTCACCCTCAGCGGGCTGCGGATCATCTATTTCCCCGACGTGCAAAACGTCACTCGCAGCGCCTTGCTTCTCGTACCATGCCGCCTTCATAGTTCTCGATTGTTCCAGATTTGTAAGGGCATGTCGATTTGTCGCCGGGTGTCCCAGCCTTTCGCCTGCGTTTGGCGAAGGCGGGACGAGGTTTGAGGGACATCGGCACAACGCTTCAGGAGGGGGAAACCTGTGCCGTCCCTGAAGGGACTCGGTTGATTCTCTCAGTTTACCCAGGGCTTACGCCCTGGGCTAACACAAATTTCGCCCTGCGGGGCTCGACCTTGCGCAATCGTTCCGCCGTGGCAATTAAAAACGAGCTGTCACACATGCCCCCGAAGGCTGAGAGCTGACAGCTGAGAGTTTGCTTCCTACCGCAGCGCTTCCATGCACTCGTCCAGCACTTCCCGCGACGGCCGGGTGACGCTCTCCGGCAAGGTCGCCAGCGGTTGATCGGTCATGTTGATCATGTCGATGAAGTTGGGCGCGGTGGTGTTCAAATAGAGCACTCCCGTCAGAACTTCTTCGGCATCATGCGCCTGCATCACGCGCTTCACCGCCTCGGTTTTATTGGTGGGATCGTAGTCCTCTTCCAGCTTGCGCAGCCGCAGCGTCGAGCCATCGTGCATGGTGACGTTGAGGCTGGTGCCGGCGTCGTAGTCCACGTCAATTTCGTTGAAGTGGGGGACGAAGTTCAAATCGTGTAAGGGCTCTTCATGGTCTTTGACGAACTTATACGACTTGGTCGAGCCTTCGTGGTCGTTGAAGGTGGTGCACGGCGAGATCACGTCGAGCATTACCGTGCCGCGATGCGCGAGCGCCGCTTTCAGCATGGTGTGCAACTGGCGCTTGTCGCCCGAGAAGGACCGGCCCACGAAGGTTGCTCCCAGCAGAATTGCCAGAGCGCAAGTATCGATGGGCGGCAGATCGTTGATGACGCCGGTCTTCAGCTTCGAGCCCAGATCGGCGGTCGCGGAGAACTGCCCTTTGGTCAGTCCATATACGCCGTTGTCTTCGATGATGTAGATCACCGGCAGATTGCGCCGCATCAGGTGCACGAACTGACCGATGCCAATCGACGCGGTATCGCCGTCACCACTGACGCCCAGCGCGACAACCTTCTGGTTCGCCAGCACCGCGCCTGTCGTCACCGACGGCATGCGGCCGTGCACCGAGTTGAAGCTGTGCGAGCGGCTCATGAAGTATGCCGGGCTCTTTGACGAGCAGCCGATGCCCGACATCTTGACTACCCGCTCGGGCGTGATGCCCATCTCGTAGAAGGCGTCGATGATGCGTTCGGAGATGGCATTGTGGCCGCATCCGGCGCACAGCGTCGTTTTGCCGCCGCGGTAGTCGAGCACCGTCAATCCGATGCGGTTGGTCTTTGGTTGGGGTTGGGGCGGTGGCGCGGTTGTGGTCGCCATTTATTTGCCCTCCTGAGTGATGATGTCGTCGGTGATGGAACGCGCGTCGATCGGCAATCCGTTGTAGTGGCGTACGCTGCGCAGCTTGCCTATCTCTTTAGTCGCGATGTCCAGCTTCAATAGCTGCAACATCTGCGCATCGCGGTTCTGATCGATCATGTAAATCCGTTTGTGTGCAGCCACGAAGTCGTGCGTCTCGCTGGTGAACGGATAAGCGCGCAGGCGAAGGTAGTCGACCTTCACTCCGTATTCACCCTGCAATTGGTCGAGCGTCTCGACGACAGCATGATGTGAGGTCCCGTAGGCAATGATTCCGATCTCGTTGCCGTCGTTGCGAACGATTTCTGGCTTGGGAACGAGCGTGCGCGCGGTCTCGAACTTGTGCGCCAGGCGATCCATGTTGTTCGCATAGTCGTCGGGCCGCTCGCTGTACTGCGACTTTTCGTTATGTCCGCTGCCGCGGGCAAACCAAGCCGCTCCCGGATGGTCGGTTCCCGGCAAGGTGCGATAGCCGACGCCGTCGCCGTCAACGTCTTTGTAGCGCGCGAAACCGCCTGCACGCTCCAGGTCTTCCGCCGTCAACACCTTGCCGCGATTCTGCGGCTTGTCAGGATACTGGAATGGTTCCGACATCCAATTGTTCATACCGAGATCGAGATCGGACATGACAAATACCGGCGTCTGCAATTGCTCGGTGAGATCGAATGCGTCGCCCGCCATGCTGAAGCACTCAGCCACGCTGCACGGCAACAACATGGGATGACGAGTGTCGCCGTGTGACAGCTTGGCTACAAACTCGATGTCGCCTTGTGCGGTGCGTGTCGGCAATCCAGTGGACGGGCCGACGCGCTGGATGTCCCAGATCACGCCCGGAATCTCGACGTAGTAACCCAGGCCGGCGAACTCCGCCATCAGCGAAATTCCCGGTCCGGCGGTGGCCGTCATGGACCGGGCTCCAGCCCATCCAGCGCCCAGAACCATGCCGATGGCTGCCAGTTCGTCTTCGGCTTGTACGATGGCAAAAGTCGCTTTTCCATCAGCGCCAACCCGGTATTCCTTCATGTAATCGATGAGGGTTTCCACGAGCGACGAGGAGGGCGTAATCGGGTACCAAGTCACGACCGTCACACCGGCGAACATACAGCCCAGGGCCGCGGCGGCATTGCCGTCGATGATGATCATCCCGGTGGTCTTGTCCATGCGCTCGACCGTGAACGGGTCGGCCTTGGTAAGGGACGAGGCAGCATAATCGTAGCCGGCCTTGGCGGCGTTCCAGTTGAGGTCGGCGGCCTTGACCTTCTTCGCGAACTGCTTGCGCAGCGCCTTCTCCACTTCAGCCATGTCGAGGTTGAGCAGTTGCGACACCACCCCGACGTAAATCATGTTCCTGACCAGCTTGCGCAGCTTCGACTCGGGGCAAACCGCGGCGCAAATCTTGTCGTAGGGCACGGCGTAGAAGGTCACATCCGAACGCAGTTCGTTCAGCTTCAGGGGTTCGTCGTACAACACTACAGCGCCTGACGCCAGCGACATCGTATCTTCGCGCGCGGTCTCGGGATTCATCGCCACCAGAAAGTCAATCTCCTTCTTGCGCGCGATATAGCCCTTCTTGCTGGCGCGTATGGTGTACCAGGTTGGCAATCCGGCGATGTTCGAGGGAAACATGTTCTTGCCGGAGACGGGAACGCCCATCTGAAAAATGGTGCGCAACAGGACGGTGTTGGCGCTCTGCGATCCCGACCCGTTTACGGTTGCAACCTGGATGCTGAAGTCGTTGACGACAGGCTCACGCACAGCGCCCTGGTCGGCACCGTGTACTGCGAATTCGGTTGTGGCCATCAATACCCCTTACTACAGAAGGATGCTGCGGAGGGAGAACTCTTTATTATAAGGCAGGGTGCAGGCGGCAGGAAATTGAACTCTGTCGCCAATCCTGTCCGCGACCTCGGCGATGCAGAAAGAGTAGTTGCTTGGGGAAAATGCAGTCCCGCTTTGCGGGACGGAATAGCTTAGCCCAGCGCTTCAGCGCTGGGTAACCCGCACCATGAGCCAGAGTGCCGTAGGCACGACAGAGCGAAATCCCGCTGCCGTCCCTATGGGACTCGGGTTCATAGCTATGCGTACCCAGCCTTGAAAGGCTGGGCTAAGCTCTTCCGTCCCGCAAGCGGGACTAATGTCTAACCCCTGCCGGCGTTTCACGGTTTACGTGTACTATTTTTGAAGGAGCCGCCATGACAATCACCTACGACCAACATGTGGATGCTCTCTACATCCGCTTCCGCGAGACCACCGTAACGACCAAACATCTCGCGGACGGCATCGCTGCCGATTACGACTCAGACGGACATCTCGCGGGAATTGAGATCCTGGATGCGATGAAGCGACTTGGAGATCCTTCCGTATTCGGGCGAGTGACCCTCGAGGACGTGGCTCTCGAGCATCATCCGTAGAACACGAACCCTTTCGCCTCAATCGAAGAACCCAACCCCCCACTCAAGCTACGTTTCATCTGCAAAGCTGCTCCTCCCGCCCCTACAGCCCAAACAACTCACGCAGCCGTTTGGTCTGGGCGCGACTGACCGGGACCTCGGTCTGTTTCTTATCTTCCATGCGGATCTGGTACGAGCTTTTAAACCAGGGCACGACTTCCTTGATGCGATTGATATTCACCAGATATGAGCGATGGGCACGCCAAAACATGTTGGGATCGAGTGAGTCGAGAAGTTCCTCCAGAGTGCGGCAGTTGGATTGGCCTTCCATTCCGGTCGCCACTACAGTAATAACTCCGTCTTCGATCGAGGCGTAGCAAATGTCTTTCTGGTCCACCAGGAACAACCTGCCCCCCGACTTGAGCAATACCTTCGCGGCCGGCGGACGCGCCTGCTGCTCCAGCATCTTGACGATAGTGCCGATCTGGTCGCCAGGCGAGCCGGCAGTCTCCAGCTTTTGCCGGGCCCTTTCCACGGCCTTCGCCACTCGCTTTTTGTCGAAGGGCTTCAGCACGTAGTCAACCGCGTTCACTTCGAAAGCCTTCACCGCATACTGGTCGTACGCGGTGGCGAACACGATCTGCGGCAGCGGAACTTTCTTGTCGATCAGCTTTTTGATCGCGCCGAACCCATCCAGTCCCGGCATCTGTACGTCGAGGAAAACCAGTTCGGGGGAGAACTCCTTGATCAAGTTCACCGCGTCCATGCCATTCTTGCCTTGCGCCACAACATCTACATCAAGCTCTTTCAACAGATAGGCGAGCTCGTCACGCGCAAGCTGCTCGTCATCCACAATCACCGCAGATAGCGACATTCAATCTCCTGAATCTGGGCCGGCTCAAGCATAACTATACCTAGATGCAGCCTCGGAACCAACCAGCCAACGCAGTGGCACTACTCGAGGAATCCTTGCCGGACCGCGTGGACGTAATCGGTGTAAGCGGGAGAGCTTCCGCTGCGGCGGACTTCTAGTGCAATCTGCCCGCGATGATAGGAGGAATGCAGGCCGACATGGCTGAGGATGTCGGCCACGCTGTTCTTCCATTCCTCGCCTTTGGAGTTCGTGTAGCCGCAGGAGGTAGATAGATCGCCATCGGATAGTCCGTCCAAATAGGATTGCCACGCGGCCTTCACCTGCCGCAACTCCGCGGTGCATTCCACCAGCGAGAGGTCTGGCCACACGGCAAGTCGTGGCAAGTTGTTTTGTAACCGGCTAAGCCACAAATGTTGGGCTGCGATGACGTGCGCCAAAAGCCTGGTCGACTGCGGCGGTGGATCGGGTAGACCCGCGAGGACACGTAACACCTCAGCATTTGCCCAGAAGTCGTATCTGAACTGGCGGCGAAAATGTTCCAGGAGGCTCATGACGATTTGATTTCAGAAGTTGCTGGCGGGATGCGGGCGCATATCTCAAAGAGAATAGCGATGCAGGCAAAAACAGGTCCTTCCGCTCAGGCTGAAGCCTTCCGGGATGACAACATCTATAAATTCGACGCTGACGGTCGAAAGCTGACGGCTGACAGCTGACAACTGATAGCCGACGGCCGACAGCTTCCTTGTCGTACACTAATTCCAAACATGGTCGTCATCTACGGCATTCATTCGGTCAGCGAAGCGCTGAAATCGGGAGCGCGCAGCTTTGAATATGTTGGGATTGCGCGCGAGCGGCACGATCAGCGGGTGCAGCGCATTATTGACGACTGCCGCGCCAGCGGTGTGCAGGTGCGCTTCCTGCCGCGCGAGCAACTCGATCGCACTGCGAACACCAACACCCATCAGGGCGTCATAGCGGTCACCAGCAGCAAACAATACGCGGACGTGGACACTTTGCTCGAGCAGCGTCACGGTGAGCACAGTTTCCTGGTGGTGCTCGATAGCGTGGAAGATCCCCACAACTTGGGCGCACTCATCCGCACCGCCGATGCCGCCGGCGCAGACGGCGTCATCATTCCGGAGCGTCGCGCCGCCGGATTAACGGGCACTGCCGTCAAGGCTTCGGCGGGAGCGTCCGAGCATTTGCCGATCGCACGGGTCACCAACATTTCGCGCACGCTCGATGAGTTGAAAGAGCGCAACGTCTGGACGGTCGGGCTCGACGAATGTGGCACCCAGAGCTACGACGAAGTGGATTACAACATGCACTGCGCGATCGTGCTTGGCGCCGAGGGCAAAGGGCTGCACGACTTGGTCCGCCGGCGCTGCGACTTCCTGGTCTCGATTCCCATGCTTGGCCACGTGCCATCGCTGAACGTGTCAGTAGCGGGCGGCGTGGTGATGTATGAGTTGGCGCGGCAGCGCCGCGCCAGCGCAAAATCCTGCGAAGAGCCGTCCTCCAAATGAAGACGTGCCTTCCGCTCATTGTTGTTGCTGACGTTGGCACTCTACTGCCAGCGTTCGCGATTGACCGCGAAGCGTTCACCATCTCCCGATATCAGCTTGAAGTCCAGATAGACCGCACCGCGCACGTGATCGCGGTCACCGGCAAGCTCACGTTGCGCAACGATTCCAACCAGCCACAGAAACTGGCGACGCTGCAAGTATCGTCCTCGCTGGCATGGAACGCCATCGCGCTGGATGACAAGCCGGTGCAGTGGCTCGGCGACAACTATACCTCCGACATCGATCACACGGGCAGTCTTTCGGAGGCGATCGTTACGCTGCCGAAAGAAATTCCACCGGCGGCCACGGTCACTCTCGATGTGCAGTACGGTGGAACCATTACGCAGGACACCACACGCCTTACGCGCATGGGTGCTCCCGCCGATGTGGCGGCGCGCAATGATTGGGACGAAATCAGCGATCCCTTCACCGCGGTGCGCGGACTGGGCTACGTCACATGGTATCCCGTGGCGATTGAAGCCGTGAGCCTGAGTGACGGCAATGCGGTCTTCGACGCGATCGCGCGCTGGAAGTATCGCCACGACCGCAGCGAGTTTGATGCTGCCTTTGCGATTGACGCTGGGGATGGAAAGCAGCTGTTGCGGATTGTGACCAATATGTCTAGCCCGGGTGAAGGCACGCTGGTGCCGGAAGTCCACGGCGACGAGACTTCTTACCATCTGGTGGACAAAGCCAGTGTGGTTGGGCTGGGCGAGACCGTTCCGACCTTTGCGGTCGCCAACTACGTCGAGCTGGCGAGACCTACTGTTACGCTTTTGCATATTGCCGATCACACCTCGTTGGCGCGCGACTATGCCGTCGCCGCCGAAGCCAACGATCCCCTGCTGCACGACTGGCTCGGTGAGCCAACTCAGCCGGCGCGAATCATCGAGTTGACGGACCCGAACGCCAATCCCTGGCAAGACGGCCCAGTGTTGTTCACGCCGCTTCGCGAGGCGTCGGCCGCGACCCTACAGCTTCTGCTGCTGCCTGCCCAGGTCGCGGCGCGGTTTCATTCTCCACACCCCTGGATCCAGGATGGACTGGAACGCTTCCTGCAAACGCTTGAGCGTGGAGCGCCGCAGCGGACGACATGCAGCCTTGGAGTTTCTCGACCAATATCGTGGGCCTCTGGTGCAAGCGGAAAACGCAGCGCATCCGAAGACGGCAGCGGCCAAATCCTCGCCCGACAACAACCCCGCCAACAACACTCTGCTTAACACGAATGACGAGCTCTATCTGCGCGGCAAGAGCGGCTTCGTGTTTTGGATGCTGCGCGACATGATCGGCGAGGATACCATGCAACGCGCCATTGCGGCCTATCGAGGCGGCGCCGATAAAGACCCCAGCTACTTTCAGCATTTGTTGCAAACCAGCTCAAAACGTGATCTGGAATGGTTCTTCGATGACTGGGTTTATCGCGATCGTGGCCTGCCGGAGTTTCACGTGGAATCGGCATACACCCGTCCTCTTCTCAGCGAAGCGAATAAGAGCTTCCTGGTGACCGCGACGATCGACAACCGCGGCAGCGCCGGAGCGGAGGTGCCAGTGCTGATTCAGACTCCTTCTGGCGAGAAGAGTGTCCGGGTGCTGGTGAAGGCGGGAGAAAAAGGTACGGGTCGTCTCGAGGTACCGGTCGCGCCCGACAAAATCACGGTCAACGACGGAAGCGTTCCTGAAGCGAACCTGGGCAACAACGTGTATGACATTCCAGGCAAGCAGCCGTGAAGAAAGGGTTGCACCACAGAGGCACAGAGGACACAGAGAAGAGAAAATAGAAATCAAATAGCAAATCAACCGCGGATCGACACGGATTTAACACGGATATATTTTTGTCTTTGTTCACAGAGTGATGGTGTTCATCCCTGAAAATCCACGGTTCATTTGTTGTCTTTCTTTTCTCTGTGTCCTCTGTGTCTCTGTGGTGAATCGCTTTTCCCTGAGGCTGTTATGATCGCGATCAATGAGGACGGCTTGAGCTACATTCAGTTTCTCGGTGCGGCCGGAGTCGTTACCGGCTCGAAGCACTTGATCCATGTGGATAACAACGGCTCACGAGCGTTGCAGGTACTCGTGGATTGCGGCCTCTTTCAGGGCCAGAAGGAATGGCGGCAGCGGAACTGGCAAGATCTTCCGGTGCCGGCGAACTCGATCGACGCCGTCATCTTGACCCATGCCCATCTTGATCATTCCGGATGGATTCCGCGCCTGGTAAAGCAAGGTTTTCATGGCCCTATCTACGCGACCACGGCAACCATTGATCTGTGCAGCATCCTGCTTCCCGACTCCGGACATCTGCAGGAAGAAGACGCCGCGTACTACAACAAGAGGCGGGCCAGCAAGCACGAGCCGGCATTGCCGCTCTACACCATGGAAGAGGCGCAACAGTGCATGACCCTCTTCCGGCCGGTAAACTTCGACGAGACGAAGCAACTTCCCGGCGCATTGTCTTTCCGATTTGTTCGAGCCGCGCATATTCTCGGCTCAGCCATGACCGAAGTCACCCTCCATGCGAACGGCAGGTCATCGAAGCTCCTCTTTACCGGCGATATCGGCCGTGTCCCCGACAACTCGGTCGCGCCGGGCAAAGTTGTGCATTCAGGTCCCACTGAAGGCGAACAGTGCGATCTGCTGGTGATGGAAAGCACCTACGGTAACCGCTTACACCCCCACACCGATCCCCGTCCGGAACTGGCGGCGCTGATCCGCACTACGCTCCAGCGTGGCGGCACTGTGGTCGTACCGTCGTTCGCCGTCGAGCGGACACAGAAGTTCTTGTTCCTGCTCAAGGAGTTGATGGAGACCGGACAAATGCCCCGCGTACCCGTGCACGCGGACAGTCCCATGGCCATCAAGGCAGTGCAGATTTTCCTGAAACACACGGAAGAGTTCAGCCCTGAGACAAAAGCGCTGATCGAGAAATACGGCTCGCCATTGGAGTGGCCAAACTTCCACTTCGACGTCACGCAGGACGATTCCAAGAAGATCAACGAGTCCAAGTACCCGGCGATCATTGTGTCGTCGAGCGGTATGGTCACCGGCGGACGCGTATTGCACCACCTGATGCAGCGCCTGCCTGACCGAAAAAATCTGGTGCTGTTCATCGGTTTCCAGGCGCCGGGGACGCGAGGATTCACCATCAAGAGTGGCGCTTCCGAGGTGAAGATGTTCGGTCAGGTAATTCCGATTCGCGCGCAGGTGGCGGCGCTGGAACAATTCAGCGATCACGCCGACACTCCGGAATTGCTGGAGTGGCTGCACACGTTCAGGCGTGCGCCCAAGCAGACCTATCTGGTCCACGGAGAACCGCCGGCCGCCGCGCAGTTACGCGACACCATGGTGAAAGCACTGGGATGGAGTGTGCACGTGGCAGCTTACCGCGAGAAGGTGCCAGTTACGTGAGGCCGTTTACTTCGCGCCGCAGCGCAGGAACGATTGATCCAGCTCGCCGTCCGCTTTACGCTGCCTGGGTTGGCGAACCTGATGCCTTCGTCTCCGCTTCGCCGACGGACCGCGGATGCGGCCGCCCTTCGCGATGCGTCCCGCCTTCATAAGCCACACGCGCGAAGGAGATATCAAGTACCAGGCCGCTGAAGGCATGACACAAAGCCTCATTGATGTGCACCACCGAGGCCGCTTGCTCATCGCTCAGGCCGGCATCGAGCAACTGCGGAAGTCCGGTTTCTATTCTTGCCGGAAGCTCAGGCACCAGCCCCAATGCGCTTTCGCCGATACGCTGTTGGCAGTCCGTGAATAGCGGCGACCGCATCAACTCCTGCAGCTCCCGCCAGTACCCATCGTAGAAGGCAGGCCAGCAAGCCATGGCGCGATGTTCGTCCGATATGAAGGCCAAGTCCATCATCCGGCGGCGTTCGTTCCAGATGCGCTGCAGCCCCAGACTGGCGGCACTGTCGTCGAGTAAACGCGGCGAAACTCGGAAAGCTGGGATGCTGCGGGCGCTCGGGCGCGCTCTGGTCGGAGCCCACAGCTCCTTCGAATGCCTGTAGCTGCGCCGTCGCAATCAGCAACAGTAGTGGATCGGCATACTGGTAATAATCAAGCACCTGAGCCAGTGAGAGCCCGGGCCCTTGATTGGAATGCAACTCCCGCGCTGCCAGGCTGTCGACATCGAAATAGTTATGGACCCGCGTGTAGGATTCGGCAGCCAGGCGCGCGCCGCACAAGAAAAACTGGCGGGACTGCACGGCCGGACGAAACGCCTGCCAATGGATCTCCAGGAACTCAGGATAGGCGGCATACGCCTGATAAAGAAGCGGAGCTATAGGTAGTCCGAGACTGTGACGAACTTCATCCAGAATTTCGCGAGTGCGGGGGGCGGCCTCGGCCTCGCCGACCAGCTTCAGACGATTGCCCCGTCTCCACCTCATGAACAGTTTGATGAGGTCAGCTGCCACACCGATGTAAGGTGATTACCGGAATTCTGGTTTCCGTAAGGTTAACAATGGGTTTTAGTTCACTACAGTCACTGCAAATTATGAGGTTGCTGTGCTGCATTGAAGCCATCTACTTGCGAACGTCGGATAGAATCACCTCTGGAATCGCAGCGATGAAACAACCCAGTGCGACCCGCCAGTTCGAAATATTGTTCGATTACGCCGAACCGAGCCTCATTTCGGATGACGCTTACGCTCCCTACGGCAACTTCGGCTTTCCGCCACCGCCTACCGACCGGCCCTGGATCTACTCAAATTTCGTCCAATCGCTTGA
Organism: uncultured Acidobacteriaceae bacterium; assembly: GCA_963720135.1. Lineage (GTDB taxonomy): Bacteria > Acidobacteriota > Terriglobia > Terriglobales > Acidobacteriaceae > Bog-257. The sequence goes on along the minus strand of CAVREJ010000027.1, from coordinate 12,040 downwards.
CGGCATCACCACGTTGCTGGGGGAGCATGCCTCCGGGGGAGAGATCTCGCAGTCAGCCGAAGACCGCTGGCTGATGGACCTGCTGCGCGCGCACGCCGACGGAATCCTGATGGGGATGAACACATTGCTTACAGAGCAGCGCATGCGCGGTCCGCAAAGCCGGGGCATCGTATTCCGGGTTGCCGACCCGAAGCTGCGCGAGCTGCGCAATCGGTTGGGAAAGGGACGCGAGCGTAACATCTTTGTCACTCGCGCTGTGGATCTCGATCTTTCGCGGCACAAAGTTTTTGATGGCGACGTGGTGGACGCTGTAATTCTTACCTCGCCCTGCGGCGCTGAACGATTGCGCGCGCAAGACCCTCATTCTCATGTTGCGATCATTTCCGCCGGGGATGGCGAAAGCTTCGACTTGCCGCGCGCTATCGGCAAACTGCGCGAAGAACAGGGCGTTCAGTACCTGCTGTGCGAGGGTGGACCGACCCTCTACGGCAGTCTTGCACGTGCCGATTTGGTGGACGAAAAGTTCACGACCGTCTCGCCCATTGAAGTAGGCCAAGTAGTCCCGCCCGAGCAGGAGCGCCTTGCCAGCGAGGATGCGACTCCACTGTTGCTACGTCCCACGGTCTTCGGGGGTCCGGGATACACCCGAGAGAATGTGACCTACTGGGCTTGGCTGAGTTGCCGCAAAGCCGGCGACCATCAGTTCAGTCGCTACCGGCGGAAGAACAGGGGGTAGGGACTAGCCCCCCGCATTTATGCGGGGAAGGAGCGCTTCAGCCCATCACGCATCCAGAACGTACCGGGATCAAAGTCCACTCAGCCAATGCCGCAGTCGCGATGAAACCGAAACCTTTGTAACAGGCGGCTCAGCTTCACTATCCACCAATAGCTGCGCCGTCATCGCGGGCCGGCTTCCCGTCGTACCCGCCCATCCTTCCAGTCCCGTCCCTGCCCATTCGCCGGATGTGCGTTCCCTTCCGTGATGCCATGCTTGAACCCGAAGCAGAATTCCATGCATCAGGAGTAAACAATGGGTAGCACCGCCAATCAAATCTGGGAAGCCATCTCAAACCACAGCGCCACACTCGCCGAACAGGCCGGAAAAGCTATCGTCGCCGTCGATGCTGGCCATCGCGTTGCCGCCAGCGGCGTTCATTGGAAGCCGGGCATCATCGTCACGGCGAGCCATCTCGTCCGCCGTGCCGACGAGGTCAGTGTCATTCTTCCCGACGGCAGCAGGGTAAAGGGAACGGTTGCCGGCCGCGATAGCACGACGGACCTCGCGGCGGTCCGTATTGAAGCCTCGGCAATTGCTCGCGACCTTGCCTCTCGCCTCCGGCGCGAAGGTCGGTGAGTTGGTGCTGGCGGTCGCGCGTTCCGGTCGTGGCGAGCTCTCCGCCAGCGCCGGAATTGTTGCCCGCATCGGCGGACCATGGCGAACGTGGCGTGGAGGCCAGGTCGACCGCCTCCTGCGCCCCGACATCCGCCTCTATCCCGGCCAGTCTGGCAGCGCACTCGTCAACGGTCGGGGTGAACTGTTAGGCGTCAACAGCTCGGTCCTGGCACGCGAGTCGGTCATTACCCTGCCCACCGAGACCGTCGATCGCGTGCTCGAAGAGCTGCTGGAGCGCGGCCATATCGCACAGCCCTACCTGGGGGTCGCCATGCAGGAAGTTCCCTTGCCACAAGAGTGGCGCGCCAGTGCCGGGTCCGATCAGGAGTATGGTCTGCTGGTCATGCATGTCGCGCCCGAGGGGCCGGCTAAGCAGGCGGGCATTAATCTAGGCGACCTTATCACCAGCGTCGATGCGCAGCCGGTCGGCGGATTCCGCCACCTCCACCACCTGCTTGGGCAGAAGCGCACTGGAGAAGCGGTAAAGCTGCGTGTGCTTCGAGCCGGAAACGCCACTGAGGTGGAGATGACGCTTGGGCGACCGGCCAAGGCGATAACCATGTCGAGCAGCGGGCTCAGCACCATGCGCAAGCCGACGCACCATCAGCCATCGGTCAAGCCGTTGCGCGTGCTGATCTCCGCTGCCTCGTCGATCACCCGCGCGGGACTGGAGCGCCTTCTCGAGAAACAGCCCAGCATGCAGCTTGTGGGCGCGATTAGCGGCGCCGACGGCCTGCCACCGGCAATCGCGGAGAACGATCCCGACGTGGTGCTCCTGCACCTCGAAGCTCAGTCACCGGAGACAAATTGGGAAGAATTGATCGCGCTCGAAGTTCCTATCGTGCTGCTGACCGACGAAGCCGATCTTGTCAGTGCAACGGCCGCTTTTGCCGGCGGAGTGCAAGCCATCCTTGTGGGTGACGTAACCGGAGCTGAGTTAGCCGCAGCCGCCCACAGCGCCGCGGCCGGACTGCTTACGCTCTCGGGCGATCTGGCCGATCTTGTGCGCCAGGGCCTGCTCGCTCATGCCGGCGAGGAACCCGATGACTCTGCGGGAAACCCCGCTCCCATCGCCGACGTTTCTCCAGAACACCTCACCCTGCGGGAGCGGGAAGTGCTCGAGATGATGATGGAGGGTCTGTCGAACAAAGAGATCGCCGTGCATCTCAACATCTCGGCCCATACCGTGAAGTTTCATATCAGCTCCATCCTGGGCAAGCTGGGCGCGTCCACCCGTACGCAGGCGGCTGCGATTGGTCTACGCCGCGGACTCATCACCATCTAAAGTCTGGTCGGGGCTAGTGGTACGCTCACCAACTCCATTCCAAACGCTCCGAAGTAGCCAGCCCCTCTCGCCCGCCAAAGGTAGTCTCGACAAGCATCCGATTAGTCAGCGGGGCGATGCTATCTGCACGAACTCCGCGGCCGATCGCGCTGACACGGCGCCGGGCGCGTGTTTCGGCAGCGTGCCAAGATACATCGCTGTCTCATCGCAAGCATACAGCCGGGGGCATTTCAGACAGTCCTTGTGCATCTTGTCGGGCAGCGCTTCTTTGTCCACAATTTGGAAACCCATCTGGCCGAAGAACTCGGGGATGCGGGTGAACAAGCAGATGCAGGTTACGCTCTGGCGTTGAGCCTCCTTCAACAGGGCGTCAACCAGCACGCGGCCAGCCCCCCTGCCTTTCGCCTTAGCGGTAACGGTGATGGAGCGAATCTCTGCCAGGTGCATTCCGTATAAATGCAGCGCGCCGCAACCGACGATTTCGCTGTCGTGCTCAACCACCACGAAGTCGCGAATGTTCTCGCAGATCTCCGCCAGCGTGCGCGGCAGCAGGGTTCCGTCGGCCACGTGGACCTGAATTAGTTGCTCGACGCTCATCGCATCGGGAAGGGTGGCGCTACGTGCCTGCATGGGCGACTCCTGCGTAGATGGATAGTTTTTCTTTGATCGTTGACAATGCCGCCCGAACTCGCAATGGTGCGGTACCTCCTGGAACATCGTGTATTGCCAGTACCTCATCCAGCGACAATGCACGGTAAAGTTCGGCATCGGCGACGATGCCACACTGCGCATAGTCTTCCTTTGACAGTTGCTCCAACTCGCACTTCTTCTCGAGGCCAAGTCGCACGGCTTGCCCCACCTTTTCGTGTGCCTGACGGAATGGAATTCCCCGCCGCACCAGCAGTGCTGCGAGCGCCAGCGCATTCATGAATCCGCCACTCGCCGCCCGCTGCATCCGCTCCTCGTCGAACGAAACCGCCGCTAGAAATCCAGTCGCCACGCGCAACATGCCCGCCACTTGCCCGGCCGCGGCAAAGACGGGCTGCTGTGTTTCTTGCAGGTCCTTGTTGTAGGCCTGCGGCAATCCTTTGACCGCTATCCACAGCTCGGTCGCGTTGGCAAACACTCTTCCCGCTTTGCCGCGAATCAATTCCAGAGCATCCGGATTCTTCTTCTGCGGCATGGCGCTGCTGCCCGTCGAGAACTGCTCCGGCAATTTCACGAAACCAAACTCCGTCGTCGAATACAGAATCAACTCCTCAGCCCACCGGCTCAGATGCAGCGCCACCAATGACAGTGCCTGCACGAACTCAATCGCGAAGTCACGGTCACTGGTTGCGTCGATGCTATTGAAAGTCGGCGAGTCGAATCGCAACTCGTTCGCCATCGCTTGGCGATCGAGCGGAAGGATTGTTCCTGCCACCGCTCCAGATCCCAGCGGACATTCGTTGGTCCGCCGGCGACAATCGGCCAGCCTGTCGAGATCGCGCATGAACATCTCGACATAGGAGAGCAGCCAATGCGCCACCAGAACCGGCTCCGCCCGCTGCAGATGCGTGTAAGCCGGCATTGCATTCTGACCGGCATCTTCTGCCTGCTTCACGAATTCGCCAACCAGCTCCGCCAGCATTCGCGATATCGCATCGATCTGATCGCGGACATACAATCGCAGGTCGGTCGCAATCTGCTCGTTGCGGCTGCGGCCGGTGTGGAGCTTGTAACCCACTTCACCAATCAGCTTCACCAGTCGCTTCTCGACGAAATGATGCACATCTTCGATCGCTGAATCGTCATCCTGGGTTACGCCCTCACGCCAGATCTGATCCAGAGCGACCAGCGTCGCCGCAAGTTCACGGTCATTCAGGACGCCCGCTGTTGCCAGCGCGGCAGCATGGGCTCGGCTGGCCGCCACCTCGTACGGCAGCAGCACGCGGTCGAACGGGAACGAACGCTGCCACTGTTCAAAATCAGCATTTTGAGCCTGGCCGAAACGGCCCGACCACATCTTCATTTCAAGCTCTCCGCATGCACCAGCGCCCGCGAGCGCGCCGGCAATCCAAGGATGCGAATGAAACCCTCCGCGTCCTTCTGCTCGTAACCTGCTCCCATGGCGAAGCTGGCGATGTCGGGCCGGTAAAGTGAGGTCGGCGATTTCCGCCCCGCGACGTCAATGTTGCCCTTGTAGAGCTTCAGTGTCACCGTGCCATTGACATCCTGCTGTGTGCTTTCCACGAAGGCCTGCAGCGATTCGCGCAGGGGCGTGAACCATAGGCCGAAATAGACGATCTCGGCGTACTTTAGACCAATGTGCTGTTTGAAGTGCGCGACGTCGCGGTCAAGGCACAGCGCCTCGAGCTCGCGATGGGCGGTAAGCAACAACGTTCCACCCGGCGTTTCATAGCATCCGCGCGACTTGATTCCTACGAATCGGTTTTCGACCAGATCGACGCGGCCAATCGCATTGCGCGCGCCGATTTCGTTCAGCACTTCGACGATCGCGACTGGATCCAGAATCACGCCGTTCACGGCAACAGGCGCGCCGTGTTGGAACTCGAGCGTAACCTGCTCAACTTTGTCGGGCGCTTCCTGCGGCGACTTGGTCCATGTCCACGTGGTGGCCAGCGGCGCATTGTTTGGATCTTCCAGCTCGCCGCCTTCATGGCTTACGTGCAGCAGGTTGCGGTCGCGGCTGTGGATCTTCTCGCGACTCTGCACCACCGAGATTCCATGCTGCTCCGCGTAGTCCAGGCAATCCTCGCGTGACTGCAGCGCCCACTCCCGCCACGGAGCAATCACCTTCAGCTCCGGCGCCAGCGCCTGGTAGGCATGCTCGAAGCGCACCTGATCGTTGCCTTTCCCGGTGCAGCCGTGCGCCACCGCGGTCGCGCCTTCCCGTAATGCGGCCTTGACTTGATATTTCGCTATGATCGGCCGCGCCAGCGACGTGCCCAGCAGGTACTTGTGCTCATACACCGCGCCCGCCTGGATCGCCGGGAAAACGTAGTCAAGCACGAATTCCTGACGCAAGTCCTCCACAATCGCCTTGCTGGCGCCGGTCGCGTGCGCTTTCTGGACCACCGCATCCAAATCATCGCCTTGTCCCACATCGGCAATGTAAGCGACCACGTCGCAATCGTAGTTCTCTTTCAGCCACGGAATAATGATCGAGGTGTCGAGACCTCCGGAATATGCCAGTACGACTTTCTCACGCATATGCACTCCTCGGCGGAAAGCGGTGGACCCCGCCTTCCAGCAATAAAACCATGATGGCTTTTTGAATGTGCAGGCGGTTTTCCGCTTGATCGAACACCACGGACCGCGGCGAATCAATCACCGCTGCCGCGACTTCATCTCCACGATGGGCCGGAAGACAGTGCATGAAGAGCGCATGCTTCGCGGCATAAGAAAACAGCTTCTGGTTCACCTGGAAGGGCAGAAATATCTCGCGCCGCTCGGTAGCCTCGTCTTCTTGACCCATGCTGGCCCACACGTCGGTGTATACCGCGTCGGCCCCGGCGACCGCCTCAATGGGATCGTTGACGACCTGCACTTGGCCACCGGAGGCTGCCGCCAACTCTTGCGCCGCGCTCAATATGCCTTCGCTCGGTTCGTATCCTTTAGGAGTTCCCACGGAGATGGTTGCTCCCAAACTTGCTGCCGCGAGCATCAGCGAGTGCGCGACATTATTACCATCGCCAAGGTAAGCAAGATACACATTGCGCAGGTCGCCGAAACGTTCCTGCAGTGTCAGCATGTCAGCCAGTGCCTGGCAGGGATGCTCCAATTCGCTGAGCGCGTTGATCACCGGGATCGACGCGTGCGTAGCCATGGTCGTAACGGTCTCGTGCGCGAACGTTCGCAGCACCACACCATCGACCCAGCGCTCGAGGTTATGCGCCACGTCGCTGAGGCTTTCACGTGCGCCCAGCCGCGACTGCGTCTGGTCGACGAAAAACGACACTCCACCCAGACTGTTGATGCCGGCCTCAAACGTCAAGCGGGTGCGCAGCGAAGGCTTCTCGAAGAACAGAACAATCTGCTTGCCGGCCAGAGTGCCTCGATAGTCCGCCGGACGCGCCTTCATCGCCGCTGCCAACTCCAGCGTGCAGGCGAGTTCGTCGGGCGTGAAATCTTGAATCGAGATCAGGTCGCGTCCGGAAACGCTCCGCTGTGGATAAGTCTTGGGACTTAGACCCGCGGGAATTGAAGTAGCAATCATCTCGTACCTCCGGTGAATAGCAAATAGCAATTAGCAATTAGCAATCAGCAACTAGAGAGTCTGATCAGAACTCGTTTCAAGTTAGCTTGGTGGAACGAGCGCACCAAATCCAGCCGCGCAGGGGCGACATTTGTTTTAGCCCCGGGCATAAGCCCGGGGTAAAGTCGAAAATTAATCCCAAGTCCCTTTCAGGGACGACACAGCTCTCACGCATCCGACCTTTCTTTGCGCTTCTATCCGCACGACTTCCGTCACGTTGCAATCACCTCGGTCCCGCATTCGATCAGGTCACTAAAGAAACCGGGCAACACCTCGGCGTGGTCGGCGGGCAGGATGCGGACCCTTGCTACGCCCCGCTTCAGTGCCTTGGTGCAAGCTTCCAGTTTGGGCAACATGCCCCCACTGACCGTCGCTTGTTGGACCATTTCAGCTATCGCTTTTACATCCAGCCAGCGAATCACGGCGCCTTCGGCATCCTTCACTCCCGCTACATCGGTGAGATAGATCAGCGCATCGGCACCACAAGCCACCGCGCATGCCGATGCCATGTGATCTGCATTGATGTTGTAGTACTCACCGTCAACCCCAAGCGCCAGGCTCGAAATCACCGGAACGATGCCCGCGCTCCACAGTCGCTCGATCCACTGCGCGTCCACGGAACAGATTTCGCCCACATAGCCCAGGTCCGGCTGCTTCTTCTTCGCTGCACGAAACATTTGCAAATCGCCGCCGCACATGCCCAGCGAGGGCTGTCCCGCCGCGCCGATCGACGCCACCAACTGCTTGTTGAGCTGTCCCGCCAGCACCATCACGGCCACATCGCGCGTCTGCGCATCGGTAACGCGCAAGCCGTCGACGAAGGTCGTCTCACAGCCCAGTTGCTTCAAGGTGCGGCTGATCGCAGCTCCTCCCCCATGCACAATCACCAGCTTGTGACCTTCGCGACACAAGCTGGGGATTGTCTTGGCAAACTTTTTGACCAGCTCTTTGTCGTCAAGCGCCGCGCCACCAATCTTGATCACCAGTTTCATTGCAATCCTTCTTTCTCGTCGAAGCCGAACATCAGGTTCATGTTCTGCACGGCTTGGCCGGCGGCGCCCTTCAACAGGTTGTCGATGCACGACACCACGACCGCCCGTTTACCGTCGGGCGATAGCGAAAAGCCGATGTCACAGAAATTGGTGTTGCGTGAGAATTTGATCTGCGGCAGCCGCGCCGCGCCGAAGATACGAACCCACGGCTTGCCTGCGTAGAACTCGCGCAGACATTGCTCCAATTCCTCCTGCGGCGCAACCTTCGTCAGCTTCACATAGATGGTGGAGAGAATGCCGCGCGGAATCGGCAGCAGATGTGGCGTGAACTGAAGCGATCCTGACTCGAGTCCAAGTTGCTCCAGCATCTCGCCGGTGTGCCGATGTCCGAAGACGTTGTAGGCGCTGAAGTCCCCCTCAACTTCCACAAAATGCGTCTTAACCGACGGCGTCTTGCCCGCTCCGGAAACTCCTGACTTTGAGTCGCATATGATGCCGTGCTCCACATCCACGTACCCAGCGCGAATCCACGGCGCCAGCGCCAAAATGATCGACGTCGGATAGCATCCCGGATTCGCCAGCAAAGCAGCGTCCTTTATTGCTTCGGCATGGAGCTCGGGCAATCCGTAAACCGCGGCTTCATCGAGGAGCGACGCGTCGTGTGCATTGGCATCGCTGAATCCGTACACTTCGCGATTCGCCGATTGCTTCAGACGCCATGCTCCGCTGAGATCGATCACACGCAAACCGCGGCCGATCGCCTGCGGGACCCACTCGCGCGAGAACTCGTGCGGAGTCGCCAGGAATACGACATCCACTCCGGCATCTTTCATCCGCTGCCACGAGAAAGTTTCAAACGGAAATCCGCCGTTGCCCGCCAACTGTGGATACGCTTCGCTCAAATCGGCGTACCCGCCACTCTCCCCGTTGCGCTGGAACAGCAGAGGCTTTTTAACCGCAGGGTGGCGCGCGAGCAAACGCACCAGCTCTAAGCCGGAGTAACCGGTGGCGCCGAAGACAGCGGGTTGTAGAGTGGCGTTCATCTTTGTCGAAGGCTTTATCGAGGGCCGATGTCTCCTAGGCAAAATATTTCTGAATACGCCTGGCCAGCTTCTCCGCGATTCTGGCGTCATGGGCGATGACCAGAATCGTGTCATCTCCCCCGATGGTGCCCACAACTTCCTCCCACTCCTCGGTGTCGATGGCGGCCGACACCGGCTGCGCGCTGCCTGCGCTGGTCTTCACCACCACCAGGTTTTGCGCGGTCTTCACGTCGTAAACAAACTCGTGAATCAGCCGCTCGATGGAAGGCAAAAACGCCTCGGCGACCTCGCCTTGGGGCAGCTTGTAGCCTTCCGCCGTCTTCACCAGCCGCAACTCATGGATGTCGCGCGACAGCGTCGCCTGGGTCACCTGGTGTCCGCGCTTATACAGCCGCCGCCGCAACTCTTCCTGGCTGGCAACCTCCTGGCTGGCAACCAGGTCGCAAATGACGGTGTGGCGCGAGAGTTTCGACATAGCATAAATATACAGCCATACGTATACTTATACTACAAAAAAAACGCATTGCGGAGGAGAGGCCATCGCCCCGCAGCGGAAACGCTGGTTTCGCCAGAAGCGGGCCGATCCTGGTTCGAGGAATGGCAACAGGAGGCCTTCGGCATGGTCCGATTGGGCATAGGCTTATTGGCTCCCCTAACCGCGTCGAAAAGTCCTGGGAACGTTGCCAACTTAATACCCTGTAGATCATCCAATAGAGTGCAGCTCATCTGAACCGAAGAAAGAGAGCCTTATTTGACCAGACCTGCCTTTATCGTTGCCGAACCCGAGCCCGAACAGGCCCTATCGACCCGCAAACTCATCCTGGAGACTTTCAAGTTCAACGTGATAACCGCGCACTCGGTCTCCGAAACACTCGAGCTGGTGCGTCTTTTCCCCAATATTCAGGCGCTCATCATTCACTGCGGAATCCCGAATTTCGATGCGGATGCGCTCATCCGGTCGGTAAAGGAGTCCACCCCCAAACTGCCAATCATTGCGCTTACGCCCACGGAACGTGAGTTGAAATGGGCTGATCACATCGTTCACAGCCACCGTCCGCAAGAATTGCTGAGCCTTGTGCAAGAACTGTTCGGCGATCCCCGAAAGAACGACGGCGTGTCGGCTGATGGGCTACGCGACCGGGACTTGGACTGACGGCAAGATAATGGGAATTGTCAGAAACGCATGGCGGGAATCGCAGTACGGCAAAGCTACTGGCGCGTGATGTCTGACCTCAGAATTGGCATTCCCCGGCTGGCAACCCAACCCTTGCGGTCAGGCTCTTACAGTTATGGATCCTGAACAACCCAAGGGGCTGTGTTCCAACTGCAATCGCGCCGTCGAATTAGATGCCGAGGTTTGTCCCTACTGCAACGCGCCGCTCACTAATCGCCCGGCTGTATCCCCGGACGAGCCGCGCAGCCAATAGAGCCTGAGCGAGAACAGGTTTTCTGCTACCCTCGCTCTATGCCGAAGTTCCTCTTCTGGAATCTCAATCGGCGCGAACTGCACGGCTTCGTCGCTCGTCTTGCCCGGCAGGAGGAAGTCGACGTCCTCATCCTCGCCGAATGTCCGACGAAGTCGGCGCGAATGCTGGAGGAACTCAACGCCCACTCGTCCGACTACCAATACGCTCCCGGCAACTGCGGCCACCTACTTTTCTTCACTCGCTTCGATTCCGATTTCCTCACGCCTCTGTTTGAGAGCCACCGCATCTCGATTCGCCGTCTTGCGCTGCCTCCGCACCAAAACATCCTGGTCGCCGCCGCGCATCTTCCCGCGAAGATGAACTTCTCTGAGGAGAGCCTGGTGGTTGAGTCCGTGCACCTGGCCCAAGCCATCGACGAGGTCGAGAACAAGGAAGGACATCAGCGCACCATTCTGCTGGGCGATCTCAATATGAATCCTTTCGAATCCGGCATGGTCATCGCCGGCGGCCTGCATGCCGTCATGAGCCGGCGCGTCGCGGCTCGCAATATCCGCACCGTCCAGCGCCAGAAATACAAGTTCTTCTACAATCCCATGTGGAACTACCTCGGCGACAATGGCGAGGCCTGCGGAACGCACTACTTTGAGAATAGCGAGCACCTTTGCTACTACTGGAACCTGTTCGACCAGGTACTGCTGCGCCCCGATTTGCTGAAGGGCTTCGCCCCCGGGGGCGTGCGCATTCCTACTTCGATCGGTAAAGATTCGCTGTTGCAAGACGACGGACAGCCCGACAAAGAGATGGCGTCGGACCATCTGCCGGTAATGTTGGATCTGAAATTTTGATGTTGCTGCAAGCCATCTGGTTAGTACTGGAGAGGCCAAGGAGAAATACCGCAGGGGCTAAAGTCCCCTTGCAAGAGAGCCGGCCACGGCATGGCTAAAGAGGTTGTTGAAAAAGTCGAAAAAGCAGGTCTCTGGCGGGCTGAAGCCCGCTCGAGATGACAAGAATAAAGAGCTTAACGGCACATCCTTCGACAAGCTCAGGACAAGCTCTAAAGGTGTGCCCTTTCAAAACGCCAGCTCAAACCGACTTTTTTCAGCAGCCTCTGAAGCCATGCCCTTTCAAGGCCGAATTCATGAGATGACGGTTTACCAGTAACTCTGAACCGCGGTTTCTTTGGGAGGTATCATGCCTGACAATCTTTGGCCCGAAAACATTGCCGACTCCAACCTGACGACGCCGGTGACCATCCTGAAAGAGCAAGCCGCATTGCTGGGCGAAAAAACGCGCCAGTTGGTGAAGGGAGAAGTTGTAACTCAGGCCACCGGCAACCTATTCGTCCACTACTTCTATATCAATGCGCCCACGCTAAGCTACAAGTTCGAGTTGTTTACTCTATCTCACGGCATTAACTTCTATCCTTTGGTTATGAAGTATCTCAACAACACAACCTCGCTCATCTCCGAGAGCGCATTTAAGGACAAGCTAAAAGAAATCTTCGCCGCACAGCACACGCTCAACGTCGTGCATTCGATTCTTGCGCAGGTTCCTCGCCTCGTGAGGTAAAGAACAGTAGCCAGCAGCCAGTAGTCAGAAGCCAGCGGTCGGGTACCCAACTCATTCCTGACGTTGGAATGAG
>CAVREJ010000026.1:0-14064 GCA_963720135.1 uncultured Acidobacteriaceae bacterium | reverse complement strand
ATTGACGCCCCTTGTGCGCTGACCTAAAATCCGGAACAATGGCAGTGTCGGCTCCCAGCGACGGCGAACTCTTCGGGCACTACCGGCTGATCGAACAGATCGGCGCGGGCGGCATGGGCGTGGTCTTCCGCGCTCATGACGAGCAATTGCAGCGCGACGTTGCGCTGAAGCTCCTGCCCCCCGGCCTGTTCAGCGACGAAAGAGCCGCCGCCGACAGCTTCCGCAAGGAAGCCCTGGCCGTCGCCAAGCTGAACCATCCCAACATCGCCATGGCCTTCGATTTCGGCGAGCAGGATGGCGTCGACTACCTGGTCACGGAATACATTCCCGGACTGGATCTGGACGAAAAAATCGGCAAGCAGCCCCTGCCCCAAAGACCGGCTTGGAGCTGGGCATACAGCTGATGAGTGGACTGGAAGCGGCGCACCGCGAAACCGTGATCCATCGCGACTTGAAGCCAGGCAACCTGCGTCAACCCCGACAGTCAGCTCAAAATTCTCGACTTTGGTCTGGCACAGACCATCGAGCCGCTGGACGAGCTGGCCGAAACCGCCAATGTCGAGGAAGGGCTGGCCATGAGCGGGACTTTGCCCTACATGGCGCCGGAGTTGTTGCGCACCGAGGAAGCCGATGCACGCAGCGATATCTGGGCCGTGGGGGCGGTGCTCTACGAGATGGCGACCGGCAAGCGGGCGTTTCCAGACAAGCAGCCCTCGCTGCTCATTGACGCGATCCTGCACTACGATCCGGTGCGGCCGTGTCTGATTAACCCTAAGATCACAGCGCCGCTGGAGGCGGTGATCTTGAAGGCGCTGGACCGCGATCCGGAACGGCGCTATCAGTCGGCGCGCGAGTTGCGCGTCGATCTGACCCGGCTGCTGACCGGCGGCGAGATTGCCACCGACATCCTGCGGCGCTCTGGCGTGGTGGAAGTCGGCGAGAAAGCGCAACCGCAAGATCGTGCTGGGCCTTGTGTGCGGTGTTGCTGGTGGGTATTGCGGCCGGATTTTTCGTCAAACGCTGGTGGCCGCGCACAGTGTCGGCGCAGCAGAGAATTCTGGCAGTGCTGCCGATCGAGACGGTGGGACAAGACCCTGCGACCAGCGCCCTGGGGCTGGGATTGACGGAAACGCTGACCGCGAAACTGGTACAGGCCAGCGACACGGATTCGATCCAGGTGGTGTCGCCGCGCGATCTGCGCGATCAGAACGTGAAGACTGCGGAAGACGCACGCCGCGAGTTCGGTACGGACTTTGTGCTGGAGAGCAGCCTGCAGCGGTCGGGATCAGCGATACGGATTAATTGCTATCTGGTGGATTCCAAGACGCACCGGCAACTGGCCTCAAGAACCATCGAAGAAGTCAACGGGACGGATACATTCAATCTTCAGGACCAGGTGGTGAATGCCGCGCTGGATATGCTGCCGGCGCGAATCCTGTCGAAGCAACGCAAAGCTCTGGCCGTAAGGCAGGACACGCAGCCGGCGGCCTATGAAGCTTACATACGAGGGCGAGGCTATTTGCAGGAGTATGAGAAGCCGGAGAACATCGATAATGCGATTGCGGAATTCAACCAGGCGATAAAGATCGATCCAAAGTACGCGCTTGGCTATGCTGCGCTGGGTCATAGTTATTCTGTGGGATTCCAGCAGTATGGAAAACCAAACAGTTGGGTCGCTGATGCCTCCCTCAATTGCCAAAGAGCACTATCACTAAACCCAGAGTTGGTCGAAGGGCACGTTTGCCTTGGAAGGCTCTTTGTTAGTTCTGGAAAGTATGACCGGGCTGTTGAGGAATTCCAGCGCGCCGTGAGAGCCGAGCCGGGCAACGAAGATGCACTCTTCGGTCTGGCGGAGGCATATACCCACTTGGGAGACGTCGCGGCCGCCGAGTCAACTTACAAGAAAGCAGTCGCGCTCCGGCCGGGATATTGGGGCGTGTACAGTTGGCTGGGCACATTCTACTCGGGACAGAACCGTTATCGGATGCCGCTACAGCATTCTTGAAGGTGGCCCTGCTTCCCGCCTGGAAACTACCCAGGTTATTCCAATCTGGCTGCGGCCTATGTGCTGGCGGGACGTTATTGGACGCCATAGCTGCATTGAAGCATTCGATTCAACTGCGGCCTACTTGGACTGAATACCAGAACCTAGGTTACACCTACATTCCGATGCACCGCTCCCCGAAGCGATCGTGCGCTGGAACAGGCGCTCCAGATCGACGTCATCATTGGTTGAATTTGGGAGATCTGGCGACGCCACGTGTACTGGAGTTGAGGACCGGCGTGGTGAGGCCGAGGCCAAAGATCGCAAGGCTATTTCCCATCCCAGACTCCAAATTAGAGGTCAATCCCGACGATGTCCCAACCTCGGCCTACCTGGCCGATTACTCTGCCATGTTCGGTGACCGGCACTCGGCGTAGAAATATTTGGAAAAAGCCTTAAAAATTGCTCCTCGCAACGGCGAAGTGTTGTTCGGGCCGCCATTGTCCATCACCACTTCAATGAAACTGTACAGGCGCTTTCGTATCTCAAGAAAGCGGCCGACGTGGTTATTCGCGCGCCATCATCCGCGATACCCCCGACTTCGGTGACCTTCAGCAGGAGCCGCAGTTTCGCAGCCTCACCTCTACCTTTTGAGCCCAGTTCCCGGCTTTATGCGCAGGCCCAACGTACCTGCTCCGTTGTTACAGGTTTGATTGTTGACCGTAACGCTGCTGTAGTAGTAGGTGCTGCCCACGCTTGCGGCAGTTGGCGCCCCCATATCGTGAGCAGTCCCTTGCGGGCTGTCAGCCGGGCACTTTCCCGACGCGAATGGACAACTGGAAAATTGGACATTGAATTGAGTGTTCGCTCCGGCCACGTCCAGCTCGTAAGTGACATCCTGATCTTGCTCTACATCGATAACGCCTGTGGAACCGTTCTGAGTGCATTGGCCGTTAGCGTTAGCCAGCTTGATGGTTAAAGAGCTGGAGCCCTGAACCGGCTGTTCTTTCTTGCAAGCGGGTAGAACGATCAGCAAAGCCAGCAAAACAGGAAGAGCGAGACGACTCCGGGGAACAGTCATGGCGAATCCCTTTCTTTTGCGTGTGCAACAATACCACGCGCTGAGTTGCTGTCAAGTAAAACCCTGGCAAGTGTCCTGCCAAGGGCGTCAAGGCCGTTACGCTTCGTGGGAAGTGGCCTGGCCGACTACCGTCCGAGTTCACTCATCTTGCAGCTCCCCTTTAATATCAAGGTTGCGAATCAGCCGGTGAAGATAGTTGGGATGCAGCCCCAGCAGCTTGGCGGCCTCGGTGTAATTTCCCTTGGTTTGCGCGACCGCATCGATGATCAATTGCCTCTTGAGCTGATTGACCCGGTCGTGATACTTGACGGCGCTACGTTCTCCGGGCCGAACTTCGAGCAGGGCCTCTGGTAAATCGTCGGGAAGAATTTCATCTGTTAGACCCAAAACCATGGCGTGTTCGATGGCATTCTCCAACTCCCGCACATTTCCCGGCCAGCTATAGCTCATCAACAACGTCCGCGCATCCTGCGAAATGCCTTTGAGCGCTCGTTTGCACTTCTCTGCATATTTAGCGACAAAGTAGATGGCGAGTAGTGGAATATCATCGGGGCGCTCCCGCAAAGGCGGCACCACCATCGAGACCACGTTCAGCCGGTAATAGAGATCCTGACGGAACTCACGATCCTTGATCGCCCGCTCCAGGTCCTTGTTGGTGGCCGTGAGCACACGCGCCTCGAACTTCAGGGTGCGAGTGCTTCCCACGCGCTCGAACTCGCGCTGTTGCAAGACGCGCAGTAGTTTCGCCTGCAGTGGAGCGGGGAGTTCGGCAACCTCGTCGAGGAACACGGTGCCGTCTTCGGCCACTTCCAGCTTGCCTTTCTTGGTGGCAATGGCGCCGGTGAAGGATCCCTTTTCGTGTCCGAACAATTCGCTTTCCAGCAGCGCTTCTGGAATGGCAGCGCAGTTGATAGCGACGAACGGTTTGCTGGCGCGTGGGCTATTGTGATGGATGGCGCGCGCTACCAGCTCTTTTCCCGTACCGCTTTCTCCACGAATAAGGACGGTGGAATCGCTGCCGGCCACCTTGGCGATGAACTCCTGCACCTGTCGCATAGAATTACTTTCGCCAACAATGACGCCGTCCAGATCGAGCTCGGTCTGCAAACGGCGATTTTCGCTGCGCAGAGTCTCCAAGGCGAGGACATTTTCCAAAGTGACGGCGGCGATTCCGGCCACGGAAGTGAGAAAGTTGATGTGGTCATCCTCGAATCTCTTCCCCGCCCCGAAGGCAATCAGATACAGAACTCCTATGGTGCGCTCCACGGCTATCAGCGGCATGCAAAGAATGCTCTCTGCGTTCCGCGATTGAGAGGATGGCTTGCTGATAATGGCCGTACGCTCCCACAGGGCACGTTGTAAGATGTCACGCCGGATCTGCAGTTGAGGAGAGTCGCCAGTTTTGCGACTCCACGTGCAACTCGAGCTGGGATCATCGTCAACATGACGGGTGATTACGACCGCGCCGGAGTCGGCCGGGACCACTTCGCAAATCAATTCCAGCAGCCGGCGCTGCAGCGGTTCAAGTTCGCGGATTGAATTGATGGTGCTTGCGACCTTGAACAAGGCGTTCAGATCGCGTGCCATTCGGCCAACGTCGGTGCCAAAGTTCGAGGCGGACGGTAATCGATTTGTGCTTGTGGTGGTGAGAGGATCGCCTGAGGGTTCGTCGCGGAACTGCACCAATCGCGAAATCAGACTGTCGTCTTCGCCGATTAGAAATACCAGCTCACAATGGCCTGCGCGAATCGTGTCCCCATGCCCCAACAACTTTCGCCGTACCGGTATGCCGTTCACGAAGGTCCCGTTGTGGCTATCCAGGTCAACCAGATGGAAGGCCGCGTCGGTCTCGCTGATAGAGAAATGCCTTCGCGAAACTGCGCGGTCATGCAGGCATAAGTGGTTGGTCGAATCACGTCCCACCGAGAACTGACTCCCGGTCAGCCGTACCACTGTTCCTTTCGCCGAGCCCGACACCACCACGACTCTCGAGTCCACGAACCGCCCCCGGGCTGTTAGTTTAGCCCAGTCTCCGCGAATTCACGGAATTAATCTGAAACATCGGCGGCAACTAACGCAATGGATAGCCGCCCTATCTGTTCGGATATCGCTGGACGTTCAAATGCAAACCGAAAAAATCTCTTGCGGCCATTTCCTCCGATGCAAGTTATTGCAAATTAACGAAAAGAAGAGTTCGGCCGAACCCGGCTTGGCGTTGGCATCAGGCTTGCAATATCTAAAAGCGTCACAGCAAGCTTCCAATCGAGATACCGAAGCGGCTGTAAATCAAATTCAATTTGGGTTCCGAAGACAGGAGCCCCCAAGGAGGAGTTATGAAAAGCAAAATCTACGGGGCCCTCGCGATGCTCGCGGTTGCTCTGACGGTCAGTGTGAATTTCGCCCAAGCACAGTCCCGGGTTCAGGCAGATGTGCCTTTCGCTTTTACCTTGCAAGATAGAGCGATGCCGGCGGGCAATTACCAGATCATCGAGCGGGGTAACCACGTACTGGATATCCGGAACCTGGATTCGCAGCGTGACCAGCTGCTGGTGGGGCCGATGGCGGTACAGTCTTCCAAGGACCAGAGCCCGAAGCTGGTATTCCACAAGTACGGTGACCAGTACTTCCTGACCCAGATCTGGTACGGCGACAGCAACTACGGCGTGGGATTTGCCGAGTCGAAGCGCGAGAAAGAAACCAGCATGGCGAGCAATGGTGCTTCCAACGCTCCCGAAACCGTAATTATCGCGATGAAGTAGTTGGGGCGTCACGAGCGAAGAAACCCGGAGCTTACTCCGGGTTTTTTCGTTGAATAGACAAATATCTGACGGAAAACGTTACCAGGCGCGGCGCGGTCCGCGCAATACGCGCGCCGGAAGCAGGATGATGGCCTTCAACAGTTCCAGAATTCCTTCGACAGCAAATCCCAGGATCCGGAACGGCAATAGAAATAACCACACCAACGGGTACAGAACCAGAACCAACAGCGCCAGCGGCCAGCAGAAGAACAACACGATGCACCAAAGAAGGAAAGTCAGCATAATTCCTCCTGTCTGTAAATACGTTACACCAGACTGCGAAGTTCCGTAGCGCTACCCATGCCCTCCGCCGCCGCTAAGTTCGCGTACGATCGAGCCGACAAACGCTTTCGCATCTCCGAACAGCATAAGAGTATTGTCGAGATAGTAGAGTGGATTGTCGATTCCGGCGAATCCTGGACTCATGCTGCGCTTGATCACCATCACCGTACGCGCCTTGTCGACGTCCAGAATTGGCATGCCATAGATCGGACTTCCGGCATCGCTACGCGCCGCCGGATTGGTGACGTCGTTAGCCCCAATCACCAGCGCGACATCCGTCTGCGGGAAATCGGGATTGGCCTCCTCCATGTCCAGCAACTTGTCGTAGGGAATGTCGGCCTCCGCCAACAAGACGTTCATGTGGCCCGGCATGCGGCCTGCGACTGGGTGAATGCCAAACTTCACGTCCACGCCCTTCTTGGTCAATGCATCGTAGAGTTCGCGAACTTTGTGCTGCGCCTGCGCGACCGCCATACCGTAGCCGGGAACAATCACTACTTTGTTTGCGGCCGACAAGATCGCCGCGGCTTCTTCCGCAGTCGCACTGCGCGCAGTGCGGGCCTCGACCGTAGCCGCACCCGAGGTCTGCACCTGTCCAAACGCTCCGAACAGAACATTCGTGAACGACCGGTTCATCGCCTTCGACATATTGACGGAAAGTATGAAGCCCGATGCTCCGTCGAGCGATCCCGCCACGATCAGGAGCTTGCTATTAAGCACGAATCCCATGGCCGCAGCCGAAAGTCCAGCGTAGGAATTCAGCAGCGAGATCACGGTCGGCATATCAGCGCCCCCGATGGGCACGATCATCATCACGCCGAAGACCAGAGGAATCGCCACCATGGCCGGATATAGGTGAACAGCCTCTGGGTGAAGCACCAAATAGACGGCGATGCCAACCGAAATCGCCAATAGGCCCAGGTTGACGAAGTTCTGCCCCTTATACGTAATGGGCCGCTGCGGCAGGATTTCCTGAAGCTTGCCTGCGGCCATTAGGCTACCCGTGAACGTCAGCGAGCCAAGGATAACTTCCAGCGAAAGCACCGACATCATGAACGGGGGAACATTGGGTGTGCGCAGGTAGAACTCCGCCGTTCCGACCAGAGTCACGCACAGGGCACCGAAGGCATGACTGAGCGCGGTCCGCTGGGGAACCGCAGTCATTCCGACGTTGCCGAGTGGGACACCAATGATTGCGCCCAAAACCAGCCCGATCGCGATCCACTTGTAATCTACGATGCCGTGATAGAGCAGCGTGCCGGCGACGGCCAACACCATTCCGACTTCGCCTGCCCAGACGCCGCGCCGCGCCGTGGTTGGCGAACTCAGCCACTTCAGCGACAGAATGAAGAGGACGGCGGCAATGATGTAGGTGATCTCAATGATGTGTTCGGTGCCTGGGATCATGGCTTCTGTGTCCGGCTGGATTTGAACATCTTGAGCATGCGGTCGGTTATGATAAAGCCGCCGACAGCGTTACTGGTCGCAGCGACAATGGCTATTGTGCCTAGCACTGTCGAAAGCATCGTTTTGTGCTCGCCCGCGAGAATGATGGCGCCAACTACAGCAATCGCGTCCAACGCGTTGGTGAGCGACATCAACGGGGTGTGCAAGAGCGGCGACACGCGACGAATCACTTCAAATCCTATAAATGCCGCGAGGATGAAGACGTATAGGCTGTTGATCAGGTCAACCTTGACCATTAGCTTCCCTCCTTCGATTGAGAGACCAGAGCTGGCAGGGAGTAGAATTCACGCACTCGTGGGTTCACTATTTCGCCGCCCTCGGTGACCAGCGTACTGCGAGTGATTTCGTCCTGCAGGTCCAGAACAAGTTTTCCGTCCTTTACCATGTGCAACAGGAAATTGGTAATGTTCTTGCTGTACATCTGGCTGGCGTGATAGGGAACCGCACTGGCAAGATTGATGGTTCCAATAATGGTCACACCATGCTCGACTACCTGCTCGCCAGTACGGGTCAACTCGCAGTTGCCTCCTCGTTCCGCCGCCAGGTCTACGATGACGGAGCCTTGTGCCATACCCGCCACCATCTCCTTGGTCACCAGCACTGGTGATTTCTTCCCCGGGACCACCGCCGTGGTGATTACGACGTCACTCTCGGCGACTACCTTTCCCAGCAATTCGCGCTGGCGCTGATAAAACGATTCGTCCTGTGCTTTCGCATAACCGCTGGCATCCTGAGCATCGGCAGCCTCGATTGGGAGTTCGACAAATCTTCCGCCCAGGCTGTGAACCTGCTCCTTGACCGCGGGGCGCAAATCGTAAGCCGACACCACCGCGCCCAATCTGCGGGCGGTTGCTATGGCTTGCAGACCAGCTACGCCGGCGCCAATCACCAGCACTCGTGATGGCGTAATGGTGCCGGCTGCGGTCGTCAGCATGGGAAATATCCGAGGCAGTGTATCAGCGGCAATCACCACCGCCTTGTAGCCACAGATCGTTGCCATGGAGGAGAGCGCGTCCATGCTTTGGGCACGCGTGATGCGAGGCATTAGCTCAACCGAAAAAGCGGAGACGCCAGTCTCCGCCATTGCCTGGGCGGTGTTGATATCGCCGAGTGGCCGGAGAAATCCGATCAAAGCTTGATCGCGATGGAGCAGCGGCAAGTCCGCAGCGCCGGTCTTGTCATTCGACCCGTAACACAGGACCTGCACGATCACATCGGCGCGGAATGCTTCCTCGCGTGTGGTGACAATCTTTGCCCCCTTATCGATGTACTGGTTATCCGGGTAACCCGCTTCCAGGCCAGCACCGGTTTCCACGATAACCTCAACACCCGCCTTGGCGTAGGTTGGGATCACCGCAGGTATAAGTGCCACGCGCCGCTCCCCCGGAAAACTTTCGCGGGGAACACCCACAATCATGAAGCCTCCTCCCTCTTTCTGCGCCCTTTGTAGCGTCAAAGCCCAGCCGATACTTCAGATATTTGCAATCCGCCCGAATGGAGCATTCTATCTAGAGTCTTGTGAATGTCCACTTTACCTGATCGGACGCCGAAGGGGTCTGAATGGACTTACGGCCGCGTTTGTACCGAGCACGACAACAATGGCCAATATGCTATAGTGAAATGACCGCAACCACCTGAAATCAGGTAACTAACCGCGGAGAGGTGGCCGAGTGGCTGAAGGCGGCGGTTTGCTAAACCGTTATACGGTCAAAAGCTGTATCGGGGGTTCGAATCCCCCCCTCTCCGCCAGAAGTCCCGCAATCCCAATCACGTAGCAGCATAGAGAAGGTTACTGAATCGCGTGCGGCTGAGGTGTCGCACGCTCAATTAGGGCCCGGAAGGTGTCCGTTACGGATTTCAGGGCGGGTATGTTGCTTTCCAGCTTCGACATCGCAACGCGGACATCATCGGCAGCCGTCTTGGTGTAGTACGTTGCCGTGGTGCTCACGTTCGCGTGGCGAAGGATGCGCTGAATCACTATCTCCGGCACTTCTAGCCGGTACAGATTGCTACCGAGTCCCCGCCGTGCAGCGTGCCAACCGGATAGCGCGTATCCCGCGTGTATTCGTGATTTGCCGTTACGCCGTGCGCTGCTTGGTCCTTTCCGCAGACCTCGTAGCGATTGAGGCCGGGCAGAATGACCCGATTCACTACACTGGTAAGCGAGAGAGGTTTGCCGGCTGCATTCGCGAAAATCGGGCCGCTCTGCGGATTTCTCCTGCGAAGCCGATGCAGCTCCAACCGCTCGGCGCTGAAGCGCTCCTTCCCCCGCATAAATGCGGGAACTCTTCGCCAGGTGTGAAATTGCTTTAGCGCAGGATCTCAGAGACAAAAAAACGGAAGCCCTTCCGCTCCCGCAACTTTCGCCTACTGAGCTTGCGCGACTACTTCATCGATCCCGCCTTTTTCAGAATTTCGTCGGCAAAATAATTTTCCACCGAGGCCTTGTCGCGGATGGATTCGTAGTACGCGGCTTTCAGCAGCTGCTCCAGACGATCGCGCAGCTGCTCTCGTATCGCCTGTTGCACGCGCGGGTCCTTGAGTTCGCGCTGACCCGCGGCTTCCTTGCTGATGAGCTTGACGATACGGTAGCCATAAATCTGGTGGCTGTTCGGATCAGCCACGGGAAGCACGCCGGTGTACTGCCCGGGCTTCAGCTTGTTGATTGCGTCGTAGGCGATTCGGTCCGTCTTCAGCGACGACTCAGGAACGAAGCCCAGGTCGCCACCATTCTGCGAAGTTTCCGGCTGCTCCGAATAGTTCATCGCCACGGTGGCGAAGTCTTCTCCGCTATCCAGGCGATTCGCGACCATCTGGATTTTCTTGCGCGCGTCACCTTCGTTCTGCGCTTTCATGCTTTTTACTTGCGGGTTCGGCTGCGTGGTTACCAGGATCTGCGCCAGGTGGTACTGCGGCTCGATCAGGTTGAATTCGGCCTTATGCTGATTGTAGTAGTTGGTAATGTCATCGTCGGTAATGTTGATCTTCGACGTGACTTCCTTATTGAGCACCTTGTCCACGGTGATGGAGCGACGAAGGTCGCGTTTGAAATCGTCGAGCGTGAGACCGCGCTCCTTCAGCCGCTTGTCGAATTCCTCCTGCGTATAAGGCGCTTTGATCTCGGCTAGCTTGCTGTTGACTTCCTCATCTGTCGCCAACAGCCCCAATTTTTCCGCGCGTTGCATCAGGATCTCGTTGTCAATGAGCTCGCGCAGGATGCTCAGCCGCAAGCTGTCGGCCTGCTCCGGCCCGGGCTTTTGCGGCGCCTCAGCGGTCTGGTTCTTGAAATACTTCTCCACTTCGGTGCGGGTAATCTTGCGGCCGTTCACGCGCGCCATCACGTCTTCGCCATCTTGCTTGCCGGAACAGCCCAAGCTCGACACCAGCGCAATCAGGGCCATTGACAGCACGGCTATCATCGCGAGACTCGCCGCACTCTTGCGTTTCACTTTCAAACTCCGCTCCTTCTGAGATTTCACGTCAAGTGGGCGCCCGGATCCGCGTCCTATTTACTCGGTGCGGGCTTGCTCGGTGCCGACGGCGATGCTGGGGTCGGGGCCGGAGGCTGCGGCGGTGGCTGAACTCCCGCGGCCAGCAACTGCTGGTTCAAGGCCGCCTTCACCTGATCCGCATCCATCGCCCCTTCCAAACGTTCTCCATTGACAAACATGGTTGGGGTTGCGCTCACTCCCACGGCATCACCTTCCGCCACCGACGACTTCACGCTATCCGCCTGGGCCTTGACGCAAGCCTGCAGTTTGGTGGCATCTACCCCATTCTTCTTGCCGATATCGAAAGTGATGCGGTCCAATTCAACGAAGGCTAGTTGCACGTCCTTCTGAGGATTGCTGATTGAGTGCTGATTGGCATGAACGTAGTCGGCGAACTCCCAATAGCCCTTGCCGCTCTCTTTAGCCAGGCAGTTGGCGTCATTGGCTGCGTGTATCGCCCACGGATGCATCGACAGCGGATAGTCTTTGTAGATGATCTTTATCTTGTCGCCGTATTGCGGCAGGATCTCGGTCATCAACGTGCTGTGCATGCGGGCGCAGAACGGACATTCGAAGTCGTCGTAGTTCACAATGGTGACCTTGGCGTCGGGATTGCCACGCACCGGACGGCCAGCTAAATCGATTTTCTTCATCGTCTCGGTATAGGGGTCCTTGGTCAAATCCATCCTGGTCAAGCGAATCAGGTTTTTGCCATCCCGCGAAAGAATGAAGCTGACCGATTGCGACTTTCCTCCTTGACTCAAGGTGACAGTCAGGTTGTCGTAGTTGGGAAATTCGCTTGGGGTCAGCGGCCCCAGCTTGACATCTACGTCAGGAGGAATATTGAAGTAGGCTCGAACCTCCCGCTGTACCTTTTGGGTCACGTCGGGAGAGGCGGAGGTTGAATTCGACTGCGCCGAACAGCCGACGCACAACAGTAGCAACAAGACAGCGAGTCGTCGCAAGAGCAAAATGAAAACCACCTTAGAGGCTAAAACCTGAACCTTGATTATCTCACGGGGACCGCATTAGCAGCACCTGCGAAGCGATGGGACGGGCGCGGCGTGAATTCATCCAGCCTGGGGACGGTCATCCGTGTCGTCACGACGTTCTTCGTACCGCATTCGATCAATATGAACCCAGCCGGCGACGTTTATTGCTCGTCTGTTTTGAGTTGTTGGGCTCAGGGGACAAGCGCACGCAACTCTCCGTGTCGGTTTTCTACACCGTTCTAGTCTAAATATCTGCGTGCTGAACGCGCAGTTGAATAGACCCAGCGCACCATCCAACGTTCTCAGGGCTTGCTTGGTGCGTTCATCACGGGCTCGGCGTTGCGCGGGCTGAACTCGCTGCGATGGCGGCTGTAGAGCATGTACACGGTCAATCCGATGATCAGCCATACGAAAAAGCGCAGCCATGTCAAGATCGGCAGGCCCGCCATCAGCAGCACGCAAAACACTACGCTGAGGATAGGCGCCGCCAGCCCGCCCGGCGCGCGAAATCCCCTGTGCCGCTCCGGCTGCTTGCGCCGCAGAATGATCACGCCAATCGACACCAGCACAAATGCGAACAGCGTCCCAATATTCGACAGGTCTGAGAGCGTACCAATGTCGAGAATCCCGCCGGGAATGCCAACCAGAAATCCGGCAATCCAAGTTGCGGTGGCAGGCGTACGAAAGCGCGGATGCACCCGGCTAAACATTGTGGGCAGCAGGCGGTCGCGCGACATAGAGAACCACACCCGCGCCTGTCCTAACTGGAACACCAGCAGCGACGAGATCATGCCCATCATCGCGCCGAACAGAACGGCCAGCTCCGTCCAGTGCAGCAGCGCGGATTTCGTGGTACCGGCCAGCTTGCTCATGCTGTTGACCACAGGCGCGGCGTCGTCGATCAGAGTCTGCCAGGGAACGATACCGGTCAGCACGACGGCAACGGCAATGTAGAGCACGGTACAAACAATGAGAGTGGCGATGATTCCGATCGGCAAGTCGCGCTGCGGATTGCGCGCTTCCTCGGCCGCGGTCGAGACCGAGTCGAATCCGATATAGGTGAAGAAGATGATGGAGCCGCCGGTCAGCACGCCTGGCCAACCCTCGGGCGCGAACGGGTGGTAGTTGGCGGGATGAATGAATCGCATGCCCACGAACACGAAGGCAAGGATGGCGGCGATCTTCAACAGCACCATCACATTGTTGGTCTCGGCCGACTCGCGGATGCCGCGCACCAGCACGAGCGTCAGCAACATCACGATTAGAAACGCCGGCAGGTTAAAGCCAAAGTGCCAGCCTGGCGCGTACAGCACGTTACCTTGCAGGTCGGCGAGACCGCCCGGCAGGTACGCGGGCGTTATCCATCGCAGCGCGGGATGCCAGCCGAACCAGCTGAACGTGGCAACCATGTGTGCCGCGAAACCAACGCTCACGGCCATGTTGCTGACGGCATACTCTAAGATGAGGTCCCAGCCGATGATCCACGCAATCAACTCGCCCATGGTGGCGTAGGTGTAGGTGTACGCGCTGCCCGCGATCGGGATCATCGATGCCAGCTCGGCGTAACAGAGTCCGGTAAAGGCGCAGACGATGGCCACGAGTACTAGAGAAATCGCCAGTGCCGGGCCCGCTCCGGGACGGCCCAGGGTCGCCGTGTGATGCACCAGGTAGTCGGCCACGGGCGCGTTCAGGATGGAGGAGGTGTCGAACTTTTGTCCGGCAATCGCTGTCCCGATGACGGTGAAGATGCCGGCGCCAATTACGGCGCCAATGCCGAGTCCGGTCAGTGACCACGGACCCAGCGTCTTCCTAAGCCGATGTTCCGGCTCCTCCGAATCGGAGATCAGCTTGTCGATGGACTTGCACGCGAAGGCTTGGTTCGCCAGGTAACGCTCCCGGAGTGCTGGTATGGGTGCCTTCGAATTCAAACAGAAACAACCGGGTCAGAGCAAGTGGCGGGGCATTTCGG
>CAVREJ010000025.1:0-431945 GCA_963720135.1 uncultured Acidobacteriaceae bacterium | reverse complement strand
GGCGCAGCCATCGCACCAGCGTCGACGAGCTTCGCGGTGATCAGGCCATCGAACGGGGCGCGGATTTTCGTGAAGCCCATGACCGTCCTGGCCTCAACCACAACGGCCTCGGCCTGCGAGCTGTTGGCGTGCGCGGCATCACGGTGCGCGGTTGCCGCCGCCAGCTTCGCTTTCACCTCGTCGAATTCGTGCGGGCTGACCGACTTTTTGTCATACAGCATCTGGTAACGCTGCATGGTGGATTGGGCGAGCCCGTAGTCGGCGTCGGCTGCGGCGATCCCCTGCTGGGATGCCCGCAGACCGGCGGTCGCGCTCTGGTAAGCGGCGTGGGGCTGAGCTTCGTCAATGCTGATTAACACCTGGCCACGACGGACGGCATCGCCCTCGTGAACATTGACGCCGGTAATTGTTCCCATGACCTGGCTGGCGAGCTGCGCGGACTGCGCCGCGCGGACCGTGCCGGTGGCCTCGATGTAGTCGGGGATCGTGGCGCGTTGCGCGGTGACTAACGACACGCCGGAAATCACTTCCGGAGAGGATGTGGTCGCGGGTTTCGAGCCGGAGCACGCAGTGAGCAGAAACGCCAATGCAACCAGGGCGCTGGAGATCAGAAGGTACTTGAAGAGCGGCTTTGTATCAGGGCACGGCTTCAGCCGTGCCGAAAGTCGCGTAGTCTGATTGGGCTTAAGCCCCTGTGCCTCAGCGGCTAAAGCCGGCATATCGAATCGCATCAACGGCACGACTGAAAGTCGTGCCCTGATACAAACCTGGCCTGTTGTTGCGGGAGATTCGCTCTTCATTGTGTTACCACCGGAGAGCCTGGGCTGAGCGTGCCAGCCGCCAATTCCACGCCGGCATAACTGGTCTGCACGCGGTAGACCGCCTGCCAGTATTCGCTCTTGGCGCGCTGATCTGTCTCTTGTACGCGGAGCAAATCGCTGATGGTCGTCAGGCCGCCGTCGTAGCGGTTCTGGTTAATGCGCAGACTCTCCTCGGCCTGGGCGATGGCCGTGCGCGCCACGCCCACCTGCTGTTGCGCGGCGTCGTACTCGTAGTAGGCCTTGCGAACCTGGAGCCGAATCTGATCGCGGAAGCTGTCGCGCATGGCGGTCGCTTTCTCCTGCATTGCTTTCTGCATCGCAAGGTTGGCTCGCTTGCTGTCACCGTCGAAGAGATCGAACTGCAACTCCGCTCCGGCGACCCAGTTGTTGCCACCGTTCCATCCCGGTGTAGGGCTGTCGGTCTCCCACGAGCCGAAAACGTTCAGCCGTGGAGCGAAAGCTCCTTTGGCCGCCGAGATATTCTTGTCCTGCGCCCGGCGCTCCAACTCCATGCGCTTCAGGTCCGGGCGCTTTTCGATGGCAAGCTGCTCCAGTTCGGCGACCGGAGGCGGAGAGAAGGTACGATCGTTCAGCGCCTCTTGCGGTTCGAACAACGTGTCGGACGAAACACCAACGGCCAGTGCCAACTGGGTGTGCGCCAGCGAGAGCACATTCTGCGCTGCGATGAGTTCCTGCTTGCGTGACGCGGTCGCCACCTGCGCGCTCAACAGATCGGATTCGACGATCATTCCGCTTTCGACCCGTGCGCGGCTGCTGGCCTCGATGGCCTGTGCAGTTTCAAGACCGGCTTCTGCGACCTGAACCTGCCGTTGCGCCAGCAGCGCGCCGTAGTAGGCCTGCACGGCTTGATACACGAGCTCCTGGTCGGCGCGATCGAGTTGCTGTTCGGCAGCCTGCTTCATGTATTTGGCGCGGGTGACGCCGTACCAACTCTGTAGGCCATCGAAGAGGTTCCATTGGCCGGAAAATCGGCTGAAGAAGTTGCTGACCGGTGTTGGCGTGTTGAGCTGGTTGAGCGCGAAGTCGGCGGCGGTGAAGTTTTGCTGACGCAGCCGCGAGCCAAAGACAAATACCGGATCATTGCCGCGCAGCGCGCCTTCGGTAAACGCGATCTTCGGCATCAGCGGCGACTGCGCCTGGCGAACAGCGGCGGCGCCGATGCGCGTTTCCGCCAGCGCAGCTTTGTGAAGGGGATTCCGATCCAGTGCCATGCTGACGGCTTGAGGAAGCGTCAGAGGAGTTTGGGCCGCCGCAAAT
This sequence comes from uncultured Acidobacteriaceae bacterium, assembly GCA_963720135.1. Taxonomy (GTDB): domain Bacteria; phylum Acidobacteriota; class Terriglobia; order Terriglobales; family Acidobacteriaceae; genus Bog-257. The sequence continues at coordinate 429,846 of CAVREJ010000025.1, read as the reverse complement.
CCAGCTGGTGCTGCGATGATCGCAAGCAGCAGGAGCGCGATGGATGCTGTGCTCGTGCCGCTTTGCTGAGTTGAGGGAGACGCTGGCATTGCTTACGCCTCGACCAGGGCGCCTTCGGTCGCCGGCACGATCTCGAAGGTCGTATGCACCTCGGCGCTCTTCTGCACCATTGCGCCGACGGAGCAGTACTTCTCCTCGGAAAGATGGATCGCGTCTTCCACCGCCTGCGGCGAGACATCCACGCCGGTCACGATGTGGTGAATGCGCACGGCGGTGAAGACCTGCGGCGGAGTGGGTGTCTGGTCGGCCTCGACCTGCACTTCATACCCGGTGACCTGCTGACGCTTCTTGCGCAGGATGTTGATGACATCGAAGGCCGTGCAGCCGGCGAGTGCGATGGCGACCAGCTCGATGGGCTTGGCGCCGGTATTGCCCGCAAGATCGTCGATCAGCAGGTGATGTCCGGTGCCGCTGGTAGCTACAAACTGGCGATGAGTGCTTAAGGGCTGAGTAAGAGTGACCGTGGCGGAAATCATTTTGTTCTCCGTGTGGCGGGAATCTGGCTCGAAAGGCCATTAGATCGGGCCACAGGAAGAAACGCAGTGACGCATGACAGTGTTACAGGGATTTTGTGGCGGGCAAAGGAGAGTTCCCAAAATGGGAATCCCGCGGCAGTCGGAAGCCACTGCGTATTACGGCAACCTAGCCGGAGTCAAGGCTCTGAGACTGCCGGCGGGCCTCCGATTAACTGAGTGCCGTTTGACTCCGCGCTTTTTCCAAGCCGGCAACCGCCAGCTGATATTTGGAGAGCAGCTCCTGGCGCAGCTCTTCCGCACGTCGCGCATCGCATTGCGGCGAATACGCTCGGCATTGCGCAGCCGCCTGCTTCAAGCTGGCGAGAAACGCCAGACAAGGCTCGCACTGATGGATGTGGCGGTCCATCTCCTCGCAGACCGCGTCGTCCACGAGACCGTCCATGTAATCGGAGAGCGCGGCAAATAGACGCCGGCATCGTTGCGGACGTTCCTGCTCGGCGGCCGCGTGCAGCGCAACGCTGCTGGGCGCGACGCCTCTGGCGAGGTCCGCAAGATAACGCCGCACCAGTAACCGCGCGCGATGCAGGCGAACCCGCACAGTACCTTCCCGCAACCCGCTGATCTGCGCGACCTCGGCGGTGCTTAGGTCTTCCATGTCGTGCAAGACAAGGATCATGCGGTACGCCGGAGGTATCGCGGCTATGGCCTGTCTGAGATGTTCGGCGCTCTCGCGGTTGAGCGCAGCGGCTTCCGGACCGGGCGTTCTGCTCAGCAGTTGGGATAACTCGCGACTGTCGGGCATCAGTTCGTCGAGCGAGATGTTCTTCACGGCTGAATTCTTTTCGCCGCGGCGATTGCTGATGCAGCGGTTGCGTGCCACCCTATACAACCAGACCGCCAGCGCGCGTGAACTCTCAAATTTCGGGAGATGTGGAATGGATTTGAGCAGTACCTCCTGCATCGTGTCTTCGGCATCTTCCGGGTGGCCGCAGACCTTCATGCTGAAGGAATAAACGGTGTTCTGCAGCAGGGTCAACGCCTTGTCGGTCGAGTCGGGGTGACGGTCACGAATCAAGGCCAAAGCTTGCTCGATAGCGACAGACATGTTGGTAGGTTAGCCGATAGGAGGCGCGTGCCGCCAATCGCCGGTCGGGACTTTTTTGCGATTTCCGGCGAGATGAGTGGGTAAGACTCAGTAGTGAAGGGAGGTCCTGGTAAGCGCGCAGCATGCTACAGGTGAATCAGGGACCCGTATTGCTTACCGAAAACGCTTCGGCCTAGCTCGATACAACTCGGCTCCAACGCATGCGTCCTCTATTATTTAGGGGGGCCGCGAAGAATCCCGCGACTAACTCTTCAAAGGCAAATGTGAAAAGTTTAGGGCAGCCCGAGCCGAGCCAGCCACAGCAGCACGGACCGCCGATCAGCTTGGACGCACAATTGGTTGCGGCCATCCTGAACAAGGACCGGAAGGCCACCGCAGAATTCGTTGCGCGTTACGCTGACGGCATCTATGGCTACGTTCGTTCTCGTCTGGCGCCACACTACGACCAGGTGGACGACTTGGTGCAGGAGGTCTTCCTGGCCGCATGGCAAGGACTAAGCCACTATCGCGGCAGCGGTCCGTTGCAGGCTTGGGTCATGGGAATCGCGAGGCACAAGGTCGAGGACTATTATCGCCAATGCTTGCGGGCCCCCGGACCGATTGACGACGCGGAGCAGGACCCCGCCGCAGGCGCGCAGGTGTTAGAGTTTCCCGAGTTGATCGAGCAAGAGCAACTGCGGGAGAATGCCTGTCGAGTCCTGAAAAGTCTTCCCGAGCAATACCGTTTAGCCCTGATATGGCGGTACTGGGAAAAGGTGTCAACCAGCGAAATGGCGCTAAAAACCGGCAAGACGGAAAAAGCGATCGAACGACTGCTGGCCCGCGCCAGAGCGGAATTTCGCAAAAGGTGGAACTATGGCCAACCTTTCTGACGACAGATTCATGGAGCTAATGGCTGGCCGTGTCGACCTAAGCCGATCGGAGCGTGCGCCCGCGCGCCTTAAGGCGAAAGTGTACTCAGCTTTAGTGCGAGAGCAGGCTAAAACCGGCCCTCTGATGAGCTTTACTGCGACCAAGGCCGGCGGGCACGAACTCTGCGTTTTCGAGGAGCTGGTGCGTATTGCTCCTCTCAGTGAGAGGGCCAAGTCGAGCAATATCTGTCGCGTGTGCCACGCGCGCCTGTTGGCCGAGCACTTTGAAAACGCGCCCATTTACTGGGGCGGCTGTCCTTATGTGGAGCTGAAGAAATCCTGAAGGTACGAATACGGGATCAAAATCGCAGGACAAATCCGAAGAGATTTTGGAAGTTCTTCAGATTGCCCTGGCCTTCCGGCGACAGGCGCTGGCTGATCGGGTTCTGGGTCAGAGTCTCGCTGAAGGTATAGCGGAAAGACCAGCCCTTTCCCAATTTCACGTCAATCCCAACTGGAACATGCAGCGCAATCACATTGGCGCTCAAGCTTCGTGGCGGTAGAACTGGCGCACCTATCAACTGGGTGATCTGTTGCTGGGAACTGGAAAGATGCACCAGGCCCGTTCCTACCGACAAGTACGGCCTCAGCCGACTGTTCCGCCGGCGAAAGTACACCAGTAAGTCCGCAATCACACTCTGCTGCGAACTGCTTCTCGTTTCCTGATAGCCCTGTTGCGACCCGTCTGTGGTGGCGACGGAGGTCAGCATTAGCCCGTTGTGGTTCCAGATGTAGTCCCCCTGGAGTGAGAAGTAATCGGACAAATGCCTGCCGAACACAACCTCGACAGCAGGCCCGGTCTGCGGACTGTAGGAGGAGAAAGCGCTTGAGCTGGGAGTGAGCAAGGAGCGTGAGTCGCCAGAGAGGGTTGCGAGGCCGCCCAGCACGCCCGCATAAAACTGTGCTTGTGCGATCACAGCCGAGTAGCAGAGGAAAAGAACCACAGCGATCAGCAGGGTCTTGGGCTGCATATTCCTCCCACAATGAGAAACCGGCGAGCATAACCGCCCCCGGTTGCAAGTGCAAGGGGGATTTTTCGCTCACCGGCGACATATCTATCGTCGGCGCGATTTTGCCGCACTTAAACCAGAGTTTTCACGAATTGTTGACACCTTGCAGGCAACGAAAGCTTCCAGCGAACTACTCTGATCGATCGCCACTCTGGCGAAGAAGGAGATGCGCAATGAGAAAGCATAGCCGGACCCAGATTCAGATTGTCATCCTGGCCGTTGCGGCCGCGTTCATGCTGATCATGACCACGCAATTGGCGCAGGCCCAGACTTTCATCAAGCTGCACGATTTTTCAGGACCCGAGGGCAAACTTCCGGTTGGAACTTTGACGGTTGACGCCACGGGAAATCTTTATGGCACCACGACCTCGGGAGGCAGCAACGAAAACGGCACGGTGTTCAAGCTTACGAACACAGGCTCTGGCTGGGTCCTTAATACGCTGTATCGCTTTGCTGGAGGTACTGACGGATCCGGTCCGGGGTCAGGAGTTACTCGGGCCTCGGATGGCAGCCTATACGGTACGACCTCTGAAGGAGGCGCCGGCGGTGCCTGCTACCAATCTGGCTGCGGCACCGTGTTCCACCTGACGCCACCGCCAGCAGGGGCACGGCCCGCCTCACTGGCCCCGTGGAATGAGACGGTGCTGTATCGCTTCACGGGCGGCGATGATGGTTCAGTCCCTTACGGCAAGGTCATCTTCGGGCCGGATGGTAGTCTCTACGGCACCACCACTGGTTATCCGGACGGCCGCCCTGGGAGCACTCCGCAACGCCACTCGGATCCAGACAGTAGCTATTGTAATTCCGGATTCGGCGGCAACTGTGGCAATGTTTACAAACTGACGCCTTCTGGTGGCGGCTGGGCGGAAAGCGTTCTTTACAGCTTTCAAGGGTATGCCGGAAGCGGCGATGGAGCACATCCCTACAGCGAGGTGATCTTCGACCCGGCCGGCAACCTTTACGGGACTACCGATGGCGCCTACGATGGCGAATCGACGGTTTACAAGCTAACCCCGTCGGGATCAGGCTGGACAGAGAATATTCTTTGTAATCTCCTTGGCGATCCTACCTATAGTGAATTCCCTGAAGCAGGTCTGATCGCTGATAGCTCGGGTAACCTCTATGGCGCCACTTCCTCGGGAGGCGTCAACGGTGGCGGCTCACCTTTTAAATTCACCCCGGGCGCCGGATGCAACTCCTTTGGCTACTGGTTCTATGAGGCGGGACCATATGACAGCCTCACCATGGATGCAGCCGGCAATTTTTACGGCACGGAGCAATATGGTGGGACTGGCAACGGTGATGTTTTCGAGCTGCGCTGGAACGGGCTTTATTACGACTACATCGTCCTCCACTATTTCTCCTATGACGGCCCAGACGGCTATTACCCGCTCAGCGGTTTAGTGTTTGGTCCGGACGGAAATCTGTATGGCGCGACTTTCCAGGGCGGAAACTACGGCTGGGGGGTGATCTTTGAAATCAGGCTCACCTCCTAACAGCCAGTAGCGCTGTGTGCTGGTGCGAATCTCGATTATTGTTTTCAGGCATGATTCGGACCTGAGGTCGCGATGTCCCCGTCCAGCCTGCTCTTTGGTCTGCAAGGAATGCAGCCCAACACTCCGCAGGTGTCACGCTGACCAACACGGGAACTGCGGGGCAAGCCCAGAATCGAAGGGCTGCAAGATTAGGCGGCGCTGCTTGATCTTCGTGTTCATCGTACGAATGGCGGCGGCCCGTCAGGAACCGCTGCTGTTTTGGCGCGTACGACGACGCTGCACCAGATTGCCTTTAAGGTCTTGTACTAGACTTTACTCTAAGCACCCGCGTTGCATATTCCTGCTGCAACCCCCCAAGATAACTAATCGACCTAGAGCATCACGGGGGATTTTCTGTCGGTTCACGACATATAAGTCAGGAGCCGAATCAAGGCCGCGTCAGCTCGCATCGTGCGTGTGGCCGACCTCTTCAATTCCCAACTTTTGAACCTAAGGAAGTCTGAGAAGTCGTCTTCGAGTGGAGCTGGTCTTCGGCCGAGCCTCCAAAGGTGTTGTGAAACTGAGGACTTTTGCTGCGGTAACAAGAAACGCCGACTTGCGCAGAGCTTCCGCAACACAACAGTGAAAGGATGGACACCATGAAGTTGCGTCTAGGTTTCTTCTTGCTGTTAGTGGGCGCGCTGGCATTGAGTTGTCTGCCGGCGTACGCCCAGGCAGGAGCTGTCTATACTCTTACAAATTCGAGCAACGGGAATGCGGTCATGCTATTCAATCGCTCGGCGGATGGCCGTATTAGCCCGCAAGGCACATTTCCCACCGGTGGCCTGGGCACGGGAAGCGGATTGGGTAGTCAGGGTGCACTGGCCATCGATGTAGCCAACAACTTTCTGTTTGCTGTAAACGCCGGCAGCAATGACATTTCAGTCTTCCGCATCCTGGAGAACGGGCTCAGCCTGGTCACACGCGTCGCTTCCGGAGGCAGAAATCCGATTAGTCTCAGCGTCAGCCGTAACGTTTTATATGTTCTCAACGATGGCGGAGCAGTAGGCGGCAGTGACACGATTGCGGGTTTTGCTGTCAATGGAGATGGCACTCTGCAATCGATCGTCAGCGGCCTGCCCCTGAGCGCCTCGTCGGTGGCACCGGAGGAAATTGCCTTCAACACCGACGGCGACCTGCTTGTCGTGACGGAAAAGGCCACCAACAACATCGATGTCTTCACGGTGAATAACAATGGCGTCGCGTCCGGTCCCATGGTCTTTCCCTCGGCAGGACAATCTCCGTATGGTTTTGCTTTCGGCAGGCGCGATCAGTTATTGGTTTCGGACGCGTTTGGCGGAGCTGCCAACGCAGGCGCTATGTCCTCTTATGGCCTCGCGCGTGACGGCGCGTTGCAGGTGATTACAAACGCGGCACCCGACTATCAAACTGCGCCGTGCTGGGTTGTGCTCACCAGTGATGGCCGCTTTGCCTACACCACGAACACCGGCAGCGGCAATGTCTCCGGTTACAGCGTGAGGTTTGATGGCACGTTGCAACTGCTGCAGGGCGGCATAAGCGCAAATACCGGGCCCAGCAGTTCTCCGGTTGACGCCGCGATTAGTAACGACTCCAGGTTCCTGTACGTTTTGGCCCCTGGGACTCGCAATGTCCAGGAGTTCGCCATTGGCCTCGACGGCTCTCTAACTCCAGTATCCGCCGGTACGGCACTTGGGATTGTTCCCGCATCTGCCAGCGGACTGGTGGCAAGATAATCTCGCTAATCAGAGGTCGGCGAATTTCTGCCAGTCCAAACTGTTCGTTAACGCTAACCATCGCCCTTACCGGCGGCTCGGCCTCTGGTAAGACAATGAAATGATGGATCAGGAATTTGCAACCATAAGCTGGCCCCTGCTGACTACAACCATAAAGCGGCCCCTCCGGCCAACTTATGGTTGTAGTCTCCACCCTTCGGGATGACCGACACAACGTCCGGAACGAACATCTGGGCTTCCACTACTTATAGTGCAGCTGATCAACCGGAGATTGTTACCCAGGCTGCGGGTGGAGAGGAGACCTTTGCTTATGATCCAGGTTCTGGCCGGATGAGTAGCTGGACCTCAATGGCAGGCAGTACGCCACAGATTGGTACACTGACGCGGAATGCCAACGGCACCCTGCGCAGCCTGCAAATCAATGATGCTATCAATCCTGCTTATAGTCAGACTTGCACCTACGGGTACGACGATCTGGCCCGCGTGCAAAGCGTAAACTGTGGGACGGGAGGCTGGGCGCAGAACTTCAGCTATGATGCCTACGGGAACATCACCAAGACGGTGCCGCAAGGTTACACCGGTGTCAGCTTCAATGTGGGGTACGGCTCTGGCAATCACGTGACCGGTTTCTCTTATGATTCTATGGGGAACGTTACGAGGGACAATCTTTCGTACAACTACACCTACGACGCGGAGGGGCGCCAGACGACAGCAGCCGGCGTACAGACCACATTCGATGCCCTCGGGCGTGCCGTGGAGCTGAACAATGGCGGCACCTACACGCAGATCGTGTACTCTCCCTCGGGGAGCAAGTTTGCCTACACAAACGGAACCGCGTTCCTGAAGTACATGGACCCGATGGTGGCGGGCATGATCGCGGTGCACAACGGGGACGGCACAGGCTACTTCCAGCACGCCGATTGGCTGGGCTCGTCGCGGCTGGCGGTGACGGGTGGAGGCACCGTGCCCTATGACCGCGCTTATGCTCCGTTTGGGGAAATCTATGACGAGACGGCGAGCACGAACCGCAACTTCACCGGGCAGAGGGAAGACACGACGCCGGGGATTTACGATTTCCTGTTTCGCCAGCAGAGCCAGTCACAGGGCCGCTGGCTGACGCCCGATCCGGCAGGCCTGGCCGCCGTTGACATCACCAATCCCCAGACCTGGAACAGGTATGTCTATGTGGCCAATAACCCGCTCAGCAATGTCGATTGGATGGGGCTCTACTGCGCAATAAATGCGGACGGCGGCACTCTCCGTGGCTGCGGCCAAGGCAGTATAGCCAGTTTCTTTTTCCAACTTTGGCAAAATTCCATCGGCTCCGAATCTTACACCGTTTCCGGAGGCAGCACAACCACAACCATCTACTACGAAGGACAACCAATTAGCACGTCGACAACATACTCTCCAGGCGTGACCTACAACATACCTGTAAGCTTTGGTGACATCGTGAGTGGTTTGGTATCCGGCGGGAGTGGTGGAACAAGTCCCGGCAAGCTGTATCAGTTGTTAAAAAAATCTCCAATTCCGGTAACAGTCTCGGTCTACGCTCCGTTTGTATATGGTGTTGCTGGGCTGCAATTTAACTTTGTGATCGGAGCTGGCCAGGTCTGCGGAGGACTTGCAGGTATGGCAACAACGCCTTCAGGTCGGGCGATCAGTGCCGGTCCACTTGTTCACGGAAATCTGGCTAACGCCGCCAACATCATTCAAGGCTTCGGAGCTTCCGGCAGCGTTCAGCTCAGCCCGCTAATTGGCTACCAGGCGACTTGGAATTCGAGCGGCGCGCTGGGTGGTCCCACTGTTTCAAACAGCATGGGAGCGTCTTTCAGTGCCGGATACAATTGGTGCGGACAATGACATCGAGGCTGCTGGCGCATTTTGCTGCCCTCATAGGGGGGCTGTTCATTCTCGGCGTTTCCGTAAGTATGGTGTTCTTTGAAAGTGCTTACCGAAAGTTTCAGCAATTTTGGCTCTTTTCGGGAGTCGAACTGAGCGCTCCCACGGTGGGATCCGGATGGCGCTTGCAGGAGAAGGTCGCTGGAATCATCCTCATGCCAGTCGGCTTACTTGTAATGCTATTCGGAATCCAAGACGCGCCGAACTGGTTCGAAGCTTTGCTGGTTGTAGGGTGTGTGCTAATCTCGGCACTGTGCCTGCTCTTTCCTCGTCTGGTTCTTAGGTGGTCCATTTCCCATGTCGCAGTAGAAGAATCACTGTCTGCCAAATCTGCCGTTGCGTGGACAGTCGGGATTCGAGCTCTGGGAACCGGCTTTGCTATAGGGGCGGTTTCGATAATGGATTTTTGGAGGCACTAACTAGAGGTTCCTCGCTGCCTTCGACAGCCGGGTGCCCTACACATTCGCGGGTTTCGAATGTGTGGGAGACCATGGATCAACTGGAGGCGACCTCGCCGAGACTGGCGGTCACAACAATTCATTCCCACTCATTCCAACCTCAGGAATGAGTGGGGCACCCAGCAACTCTTGTGCCGGCGGATGGGGACAGAGTTTCAGCTATGATTGGTTTGGAAATATCAGCAAGAGCGTCATCAGCGGGCACAGTGGACTGTCCTTCCAGCCGACCTATGCGTCCAACAACCGGATTGCGAGCGTGCCCGGGGCCACGATCACCTACGATAACGCGGGCAACATGACGAAGGACAACCTGGGCAACACGTACTCCTACGATGCCGAAGAGCGTCCCGTGACCGCTGCCGGTGTGCAGCTCACTCACGATGCCTTCGGGCGCGCGCTGGAGATTGGCAACGGCGGCGTCTACACGCAGATGGTGTACGCGCCCTCGGGCTTCCGGCACGCGGTCATGAGCGGTTCGTCGCTGGTCAAGTGGCTGGACCCGATGGTGGCGGGCCTGATCGCAGTGCATAACGGGGATGGCACAGGATACTTTCAGCACGCCGATTGGCTGGGCTCGTCGCGACTGGCGGTTACGGGCAGCGGAACGGTGACGTATGATCGCGCCTATGCACCGTTTGGGGAAATCTATGACGAGTCGGGCGGCACGACCAATCGCAACTTCACCGGGCAGAGGGAAGACACGACGCCGGGGATTTACGATTTCCTGTTCCGCCAGCAGAGCCAGTCGCAGAGAGTCTTCACTTCGTTTGCGTTCGGTGATATCGCGAAGGTGACCGGTGAAGGCCGGGGGGCCATCTTGCGGAATGCGCGTGATTGTGATCTCGACAGGGATTTCTCTCCCGTCAGTGCAGAGGGCAGTCATCTCAAGTCGCCGGCCCAATACACTTGAGTCGCCGGTGGCCAGGTAGCGGGCGAACCCCGTACGGTGTTTCTCGCGGAGCGAAGGCGGGATGATGACATCGGCAAGATGGCCTGCCCAACACATCACTCCGACGATGACCGAAGGTTTGTTCTGCTGCCGGGTTGAATTCGGTAATGCACCCTTCGTGGTCAATGGCTATGACGCAATCGGGTGATGAGTCCAGGATCGCTGCTTTATGCGCTTCACTACGCTTCAGTTCCTTCTCTCCGTGACGGAGTCTTTCTTCTGTTAGCTTCCGTTCAACAATTTCTTTCCGCAGTTCTTCGTTGGCTGCAGCAAGTTCCGCGGTTCGCTCAGCAACCCGTCGATCAAGTTCATGGGTGACCGTTTCTGATCGGCTAGCAGTCTTGCTTCTTGCAGCCCGATTGATGCCTGATTCGCGGCTACGCTCAGCAGAAGGCTCTCGGTCTGGCCAGGGAAGTCCGCTCGTTGAGACCCTACTACGATCATGCCGCTCTCACTCTGCACCCCCAGTGGTACAGCGAAGATTGAAATGTCTTCGTCGCCGAATCGATGCCGGATCGCTGGGAGCGACTTGTGGCCATCGGATCCGAACCATCTATTGAGCGTCCGGCTAATGTCTTGCGGTGTGATTCTCAGTTTGCACGAGTCAGAGACTTGAAGGACCTCCAGCAATCCGGCGTCGACCGGGTTTTTCAATCGCGCGCAGATGAACTCCAGATTAAGCATGCGGAACAGCGCGTCGAGCAGGATTTGGACGATCTGCGAGGGCTCGTTGCCACTCCACATGGCGGGCAGAGCCTGCAGACTGACCAGATCATTAATGCAGCGCTGAAGGCGCTTGACCTCTTGATCCGGATCTTCGACTTGCGCGTTCATGTCAAGCCGCGGCGGGGGAACTGCTCCGATGAGCCCGACGTTGACGAAATTCACTCAAGAATTCGTCCGGGGAGACGAAGAAGGGATTCTGTTGAAGGATGCCGCCGATGATGACCATCGGATGGGTCCGCATGATGTCAATTACCGCGTCGCCCCCGAATTTGCCAAGATGGTAGGTACAGATGACTGCATCGTCGTGGTGGCGCCATACGTCGTTTACACGCGATTCGAACTCAATGACATCGTCAACACGCGACCGATCCTCGACGGCCCAGTCCATACGACAACAAATGCGACTCAGCGGAAACGATCCCTTGGCGTTGTCGCTGGCCAGTTGTTCGAATGCCGCTATCATGCGATCCGGATCGAAACGGCCATCCGGAAGGTACGTCTCGACGTTGGAGCGAAGCTCTAGCTGCCCACTCTGCAGGGCGATGGCCGGATTAATGCCCGCCTGGTCCAATCGTTGCAGGTGATTCTGACGCTGATCGGGATTTACGACGTGAATCGCCTTGTGGCCGCACTGGAAACCGTCTTTTATGAAGGGAAGCAAAACCCGATACTCTTCTTCGTCGCTATTGAAGAAGGCGCAGACGTGACGAGTCTCGTCAAGCAACGAGCCAGCAAAAGGAATTGGAGCAGAGGCCCTCTTCATGGCGTATCCCCCACTTGGATATCGAGCGGTGCCCCCGTTTGCATATAAGGATGCACGATCCTGACGGCAATGTCCAACCGATACCTTGGTATCCGTCGATATGTTTGTCCAATAGAGCTTGATCCCCTCGCCATGTTTAATGGCCGCACCTTCGATATGCACGATTTGTCTTATATGACTTGCGCTGCGCTTGGCAGTGAGAACCGGTACAAAAGTATCGCCCATACCATCGTCTAATTGTTGATTCCACGTCCTTCTGCTTTGATAGCAGAATGATACAGGTTCAAATCTGCATCTCGGACTTACTGACCCTTCGGAGGAAAATGTATGTCAGCCAACAAAGCAGAAATCGCTATTGAAGCAAGGGACGCGCCGTCAAATCCTCTTGATGTCGTCCCAGACGAAATACCATTTGATGTGCCTTATGGGCTCCCGATATCGTTAGACCGAGCGCAGGCGGCTATTCACGCCGCTGTGGCGGAGGCCCGGAAGCGTAATTGGAAAATGAACGTAGCAGTTGCCGATTCTGGCGGTAATTTGGTTGCCTTCCAACGAATGGACGGCGCGATGCTTGCGTCCATTCAGATTGCGGAACACAAGGCGCGAGCAGCCGTGACCTTCCGGCGCCCAACGAAGGTCTTCGAGGATGGCATCCAGCTAATGCATCTCAACTATCTGCTCGCGTTCGATGGAGTTATTGCGTCTCGAGGCGGTATTCCGCTGATCGACCAGGGCGTGATCATCGGCGCAATCGGTTGTTCGGGAGGCACGGATTCCCAGGATGAAATCGTCAGCCAGGCAGGGGCGGCAGTAATTAACAAACCCGCGGCGAGGATCAAATGATACAGACCTCGAGAAAGCGTCGGATGCCGCCGCGATGGTACGCGGCGAAATCTCGCACCCTCACGAGAGTACGCCAAACAAACCTTAACTAATGGGAGAGTGGCGTTAATCGGGACTTAGCGCCGGTCCTTAAAACTTCTGGGTATTGACCATCGGAGATTTCCGCCTCTACTTCTGCCGGCCGAAGACCTCGCGTAACACCACATTGAGGTCATCGAGTGCTCGGGCGCAGTCACCCGTGAAGCTAGAACCATGCATGATGGCGAGCGTTTTGGGCTTTAGGTCGGCGAGCTTTTTCAAGTTCTGCGCGGTGAGCGGGGTGTAGGGCACATACTCCGCGAGAATGCCCGCCTGAAATTCCTTCAGCGCCTGATGCGAGCGGCCCACGACATCGGCAGAGGTGAGCGGTTCGACGTCGCCCATCTGATGGAATAGGTCCGAACAGAGCAGTGTTCCCTGCGTTTCTTCGAAGAGGAACCCAGCATCCCAGCCGTGGGGTAGATGGGGGGTCTGGCAGTAGCGAAAGCGGTACTTCCCCGTCGCAAAGGTCCCGCCGTCAGGGAGGGCGCGTGCCTCCCGGCCAATGAAGTCGTTCACGTTCACCAGGGCGCCCACCTGGCTGCAGATCACATCGGCCTTGGGCGCTGCAGCCAGCCATTCATTGAGCGACCCGCACTCATCTGACTCAAAATGACTAAAGCTGATGTGGCGCAACTCGGAAAGGTTGATGAGCTTGGAGACGGCCTCGCGAATTTCCGCGTGCATTCCGCGCAGCCCGGTGTGGAACAGCAGCGGTTCATCGTCTTTCACCAGAAAATGGTTGAACTGGAAATTGCCCCATTGAGCAAAGATCGAGATGCGATAGATATTCGGCGCGATTTCCGTGGTGGTCGCCATGCTAGTCTCCTCAATCGGATTTTTTTAACGGCCTTTCTATTTTGACTTGCCGGCCACATACGCCCCCAAAAGAGCGAACTGGAGGGTCTCGCTGCCGACGGGAACGGTTGCGCGCAGGAAGTGGCTCTTTCGGCTATGGCTCGATGCAGGCGAGCTTTCGGACAACTTGCCCAGCGGACAATAGAGAGCTTCCGCCGCATTGGCGCGCGACGAACGTACTGCCCGCCTCAAAAACTTAGCAGCCCGCCCACCTCACGCGTGATGCCCATGCGCATAGTCCTGTTAACGTGCGCAGTCTGTCGAACCGCAGTCCCAAGCCAAGAAGCACCCTGGCGCTTGGAGGACGACTAAGGTGGAAACCCGTCCGCCATCCATTTAGCGAATAGTTCAATGCGCGATTGCGGCCAAGGACCTTCTCCTCTTGGCGGTGGGGGCGGCATCAGCGCGCCGCCGATTCCCCGAATGCGGTCGTAGATCGCGGCAGCGTGCTTTTTGACGTCATCGTAACTTCCCAGGTTGAACCCCTTGCTCATGCCTTGAATGTCCCGTTCCGTAAAGAGCGGGCGAATGTCCGTTTGAAAGCTTGTCGGTTTCGTCATTGCGCCTCCCACCCGATGTACACGCGCCATCACATCATGAGCGCGAAAAGAAATCTATTGGACGAAGGTATCGTTCGATACGTTCGTATGCCGAAAGCCGCAGGCGGAGTCGGCTCCATCTAGTCGATCAACCACCGGAATAAATAATGAATAACGAGCAAACCGGAAGGTTGAGAGGAATGGACGTAGTGGAACTACAATGACTTTGTCCCAACGGGCGATTACTCACAACGGAAAGCGCCGCCACTCCATTTCAGGCTGAAGCAACGCACGTCGATCGATCACCTCCACAACTTGCCGGCGAGCCAGTAATCGACACTGAACTTTCCCGGACCGGAGCAGATCAGCCAGATAAAGAAGAGGACGTACAAGACTTCCGGAAGGTAGAGGAAATCGTCGAGCCAGGTAAGAGGCGAAAGTCCTTTAGGCAGGGTGGAAAGGGAGTTGGTCAGGACGGCCACAGTCATATCGATCAATAAAGCCACGCAGGCCGGGCTCGAAAGCAACCCCACGGCCACCAAGGATCCGCCAACGAACTCGACACCCGCCACGAAATAAGCCGTCTGGCGGGGAAAGGGGACTTTGGCCTTAACGAGCGTGTTGTAAACAGGTTTTGTGCCGCCGGCGACAAACAATTTGTTTGCCCCGGAGATGGCGAAGAACAGCCCGAGCGAAACGCGTACCAGCAGGATGGCATATTGTTCCAAATCACTGCTACCCAGCAGCGCAAACTGCACCAACCATTTCCAATCCATATCTTGTCCTTCCATCGAAGGGAAGCCCTGTAACGAGTTATGGCTGCGGGAATCCGAACATCAACCACGACTGATTGGCTACCCAATGCGGGTATAGCTCCGTCATCTGATCGAACAGCTCCTTCTCGGACCCCGAGCGCCCGGGAAATGGTCGAGCAGAATGCTCAGACCGTAAAAGTGGTCGAAATGGGCGTGCGTTATATAGATGGTCTCCAAGTTGCGGTTGTGCAGAGCAACCCAATCCGCGAGAGCTTCGGCCTCAGCCACCGTCATCATTGCGTCTACCAGCACCGCGTCGTGCTCGCCGAAGATTAAAGTCGACGTGATCGGGTCAAAGCCGAGCGCTTCGCCGAAGGGCCTGGGCCGCTCGCCGACCATAGTCTTTCCCGGGGCCGTAAAAACGTTCACACTAAGCGTGTTCAACGCGACAGGCGCGGTCACGTGCGTGGTCTCTTTCGGTCCATCTGTGGCGTCCATTCGGTACCCCTTTCGATGGCAGAGCGACTGTTCAAAGTCGGGTGCCCCAGGTCTCGCGTTTTTCGAGACCTGGGAAGATTGCGGGCCGAGCGCTAACCGTACTTGAGATCGGTGCTCTGTCCGACCTCGATAATGTAACCGTCAGGATCGCGGATGTAGCAGCGAATCTCGCCGTACTTGGGAATCGGCTCCGTAATGAACTCGGCTCCTCGACTTTTCCACAATTCATAGCACGCTTGAATATCCGCAACGCGGAAATTCATAAAGCTGTTGATGTGATTCGGGTCCGGGACGCTCAACGTCACCGTCGGCTTGTCGGGGGTCGGCCCGCCCCCGACGTTCAGAATCATCCAGATATTCGCAAGCTGAAGGTACCCAGGCGCGTTGCCATCACCCAGGCTCAGAATGCGGGCGCCGAAGACCTTTTCGTAGTAGCGAGCCGATCGCTCGATGTCGGCGACGGTGAGAAACTGCGCGATGCTGATTCCTTCCTTCGGGGGCATCTCATAGCTCTTCTGTTCGATTTGTACGCTGTTCATTGACGTCTCCTTTTGTACGCCGTTCATTGATGGCTCCTTTCGATATGGTGCTCATTACAAATACGGTGTCCCGAGTCCCGCTCCCATTCATAAAAAGTCGATCGACGCCAGCTAGTGCGGCAGCGATTCCCAATTGGCTGGAACTCTCCCTGCCAGTCCAGGTGATGGTTGATCCTCCGGATGCAAATGTGGCGTAAGCAACTCCACACCCTTGATCATCCCCCGCTTCTCTTTGTCCCTCCATCGTATGCTGCAAACCGCAAATGGCGTTGTCGTTAGCGAATTCTCGCGCCTCGAGATTATGTGTCCATCCGTTCGACCCATTGAGCGCGCCATGCGGGAGCCACGAATGGATCCGCAAAGTACTGTGTTTCCCGCGCAACCTTGTCGCCCCTGAACTCCATGATGCTCACGGTATAGGACGGCTTGCCGTCATAGGTCAGGATGAGTTCGGTGACCCAAAGATCACCGCCGCCAATGATTCGTCGGACAGTAAACCGCTTTTTGCTCGGCTGACTAGCGCGTTGGTTCTGTATGTTGCGTCGACCGCGGGTTCGCTCGCCTGACTGCGGGTAGTCCAGCACCGCGTCCTCGAGATAGATACGGTGCTCCGTTTCGAAATCGTTGGCATCGGACGCCGCCCAATGCTGATCGAGTGCCGCACGGATCTCTTGATCTGGCACTCCAGAATACTGCTCGTCCGTTGGTTGATCGTTCATCTTGAGCCTTTCAATTTGACAAAAAAGCTGTTGCCAGGGAGCATGATCGTGCGCTGGTCTAGCGCTTAATTTGGCCCACATAGTATCCCAGCCGATTCTCGACGTCTCCCGGCTTGTGGAAGCCGCGCGCCATCAGCGCTTTGATCCCCTCCTGGGCGGCAGGTCGCCCGAGCGAAGCGATGCAAGCATCCCACCCCGCGCCGAGCTCGACCTCCGGCGGCAGGCTGGTGTTGACGAGGCGCTTGGTGTTGGCGATCGCCCACTTGTCGAAGCCGGCGATCCGGGTCGCGAGCGCCTCTACGAACGCGTCTAGCTCGGCGTCGGGCAGCGCGCGATTGACGTAGCCGTAGGCCTCGGCTTGGTCTCCCCGGATGTCTTCCGAGCTCAGGAGCACCTCGAGGGCGCGGTTTCGGCCGATGAGTTCGGGCAGCCGGGCCATGGGGCCGCCGCCGGGGACCATCCCTACGCCCACCTCCCATTGCGAGATGATGGCCTTCTCGCGGCTGGCGAAGCTCATGTCGCAGGCCAGAGTGATCTCGCTGCCGTTACCGGTCGCACGGCCGCGGATGAGGGCAATCGAGGCGACTGGCAGCCGGGTCAAACGCACGAGAAAGTCCGGCCAAGGCGGCAAGCCTGTGGGACCCGCCGGCATTGCGGTCAGGTCCTCAAGCTTGGCCATGAAGTCGGAGTGATTCAGGAAGTAGTCGTCGACCGCGCTGTCGAAGACCACGACCCTGACATGCTCGTCGGCCTCGAGAGCGTCGATGACTTCCTGAAACTGCCGGACCATTTCCGGGCCCATCACGTTGATTGGCGGGTTGTCGATCGTGACACGCCAATAGGCGGGCGACCGCCGGGCCACGCGAATCTGTGCGGGTTTCGCAGGTGCGTTCACGGTTATCGTGGAATTCTTCTTCGTAGCTCGTGCATGCGCAGTTGTCATTGAATTCTCCGCCGTACTTGTTAGTCTCGGAAACCGGTCGAGTGCTTTGTCCAATTCGTTTTTAGGATGTGGTTCAACCTCCATCTATTCAGCCAGAACAAAATGGGCCGCGCAATTGGACGATGGTATCGCCCATACTTTCGTATCGACTACGTTGGATCACCCAAATATGAATGAGTAAGTCAGCACCTACTGCCCGCGGAGTCCCCTCGGTCAAGTCGCGTGATTTGCGATGAGTTGATACGAAGGTATTGGCAATACCATCGTCCAATTGTTTGAATTTCACCCGTCTGTTCTGATCGTCTCACCACGGCCCGATCTGATTAAGAACTGCACAAACCAGAACAAAGGAGAATGAGCATGAAACGCTCGATGGCGCTAACAACGCACGATCAACTCGGTCAGCATTTGCGCAATTCGGAATTCAGGCGGGCAGATGTCCTACATGGACATCTTTTGGACCTTGGGCGCTCTCTCCTCCCTGATGTTTGTACTTGCGTTTTTCTTGAAGAAGAATGATCCAGGAGCGGGCGGCCAGGTTGCGGCCGGATAGGTATTGTCATGATGATTCAAGCCGGGGTTTTGAAGGGGCACGGCTTCAGCCGTGCCGTAAGCATCGCAAAATCATTTGCGGCTTTAGCCGCTGAGGGAAAGGTCGACCCGCTCAATCAGAGTCTCCTTAAGGCATTGTCATAATGATTCAAGCCGTATCGATCGAACGTGAATTTGGATGCGGCGGTTCTGCGATTGCCGCAAAGCTAGCTGAACTTCTTGGTTGGAAGCTGTGGGACCACGAACTCACACAAGAAATCGCGCGGCTGACCCACAGCACGCCGCAATCGGTCGAGCAGCGGGAATGGGAAAATGATCCTGCGGTTTATCGCGTCTTTAAGTCTTTCCTCAGAGGGGCATTCGAGGGAGGCCTACCGCCAACCGATCGGCTGGAACTGCTTGATGCGCGCCGAATCGCCACCGTCTCCGAGCAGGCGGTCAATCACGCACTTTCTGGCGGCCCGTGCATAATCGTTGGCCGCGGCTCGCAATACTTTCTTCGCAATCGCAAGGATGTGTTTCGGGTTTTCCTCTATGCTGCTCGCACCTCTAAGATCCATAGACTGATCACTGCTGGAACCCCCCAAGAAAAAGCAATAACAGAGGTTGACACGATAGACAGGGATCGCGCTGCCTTCGTCAAGAAATACCTAAAGCTGAACTGGCCAGAGCACCACCTGTATGACGCAATGTTCAATACAGAGAGGGGTGATTCTTTTGTCGCTGAGATGCTTGTTCGCTGCGTCCAACAGTTACTGGACGGACATGAAAAGCGTTCAACTCAGGTAACTGCGTGAGCATCAGTGCTCACCGAGCCGACCGATACAGTGAAAGGCGACCGATGCCGGCGCCGTGGCACGGCAGATCATGGGAACTACCCGTAATCGGTCTAATTAGGAGTTGGCACCCAGTCTGCGGCACCGGTCATCTAGTTTTTGAATCCGCGCGGTGATGCCGGACTCAAAATGGCTTGGAGATGTAACCATGATTGAATCGTCTGATCTGCGGATGACGAGAATTCCACTCAACCACGGAGCCGGGCGTATGCCCGCACTCGGCTTTGGTACCCTAATTGCCGACGCGGCTGAGACGATAACCGCAACTAGAGACGCACTGGAAGCCGGATTTCGACACTTCGATTGTGCGGAACGATACCGAAACGAGAGCGAGGTGGGCGAGGCATTGCAGGCAGGACTTGCCGCTGGAGGTATTGCGCGCGAAGACATCTTTGTTACTACGAAGTTGTGGAACTCCAATCATCGGCCCGAGCGCGTCGAACCGGCATTCGAGGCGAGTCTAAACAGACTCCGGCTCAACTATCTGGATCTCTATCTGATTCACACTCCCTTTGCATTTCAACCGGGGGACGAGCAGGATCCGCGGGATCAAAACGGCAATGTCATCTATGACAGCGGAGTAACCTTGCTCGATACCTGGAGAGCAATGGAAAGTCTGGTTGACCACGGCAGGTGCCGGGCCATCGGACTGTCTGACATCAGCTTGAACGAAGTCTTGCCAATCTACGAATCCGCGAGAATCAAGCCAGCGGTTGTCCAAGTAGAATCACATCCTTATCTGCCGGAAACGGAGCTTCTGGAATTCTGCAAGGAGAAGGGCATTGTTTTTCTAGCTTTCGCGCCATTAGGTCACGGAATGAAACCGGGGCTACTGGAAGATCCAGTCATTGCGAGAATCGCCGCACAGGTTGGAAAGACCCCGGCGCAGGTTTTGTTGGCATGGGCGGTACAGCGGGGCACGGCTGTACTCACCACGCCTAAAACTTCAGCACGGGCGAAGGAAAATTTCGACATCTCCGCCCTTCCTGAAGAAGCGTTCAACGAAATCAATCGCATTCAGACTAGACAAAGGCTGAATCCCGTGGTGAAAACAGGCATCCCGGGTTTCATCGCGCAAGGTACTTGAACGTGAAAGCTAAACGACTAGTGGCTCAGGAACTCATGCGGCACGCCAGTATTACGACCACGATGGACATTTACACGGGAACGGTTGAAAGGGACAAACGAGAAACCGCCGGGCGCGTAGCCACGGCGGTTTTAGGTAACGTCCAATGATTCAGCACCCAAACAAACCCAAGTTCGTTGGAAGCCATCACTGCAACTCTATGATTCCGTTGGTTGCGGGGGGTGGATTTGAACCACCGACCTTTGGGTTATGAGCCCAACGTCATCTGCTAACCACCTATTGATTCTGCAGACCTTATCCTCCCAAGGAGCCTGAAAGATCTCTAAAACAGGGACGTTTTGTGCCCAATTTGTGCCCATCGTGCACGTTGACGCGGATGCTGGAGTTCGCCTCACGTACTTCAACTGCAGAATGCACGATCGACCATTGACCAACCCTCGACGGAGGTCAGCGAGATATGAGCACGAAGAAACAAGCGAGCAAGGCCGGTGAGAATCCCGTGAATCGGGGCCGTCACGAGCATCAATGCCGTATCTGTCGACATACGCGCCGCACCGAAATTGAGGAGGCGTTCGTCGGCTGGGTTAGCCCGGCACGTATCGCGAAAAAGTTTGGTGTCAGCCGCGATGCTGTGTATCGCCACGCGCACGTATTCGGGCTCATGGACAAACGGGGTCGAAACGTCCGGGCGGCGCTGGAACGAATCATCGAGAAAGCCGGCGAGGTCGACGTCACGGCTGCGGCCGTGGTCGCCGCTATCCAGGCATACAGCAAGATCAATGCCGCGGGCCAGTGGGTCGACCGAAGTGAACACGTAAATCTCAACGAACTTTTCGACCGCATGACACGGGAGGAGTTGGAAGCATACGTGAAAGACGGGACCGTACCAGATTGGTTTGAGAACACCGTAGGCGCAACAGACACCGATAGTCGAGGCACTTCGAATGAACAGTAAGTTATTGAGCCGCAACAAAAAATGCGGGATTGAGGGTGCGATAGCTCTCGGTCCTGGGGCCTTTCCTCTGGGCTCCCTGCAATCGCGTGCAGCCGCACGCAGCTTGCTGAGGGAAAGTGCTCGCAAAGTTCTGGGTGACGTGTGTCCGCCCGGTTGGTCCCCCAAGACTGCAGCTCAAAAAGCCGTTCTGGAATCCGTTGCAGACATTTTGTTTTTCGGCGGCGCTGCCGGATCCCTGAAAACGGAGACGATGCTGGTGGATGCAGCCCGCGAGTCGAACAATCCCAACCTGCGCGCGATTATCTTCCGCCAGCAGTTTACGCAGATGACCGACATCATCGACAAAACATTTCGCCTCTACGGCCCGATGCGAGCCAAATATGTGGGCGCACCTTCCTGGACTTGGACCTTTCCCTCGGGCGCAAAGATCCGGCTGGCATACATCTCCACCGACAAAGACATCTGGGAATAACTCGGTCCCCGTTACAGTTTCATCGGGTTCGACGAATCCACCTTCCACTCTGAGTATCAGGTGCGGAACATGCTCGGGCGCCTCAGCTCGACCGATAAGACTTTGAAACTGCGAATGCGCTTAGGTAGCAACCCCGGAAGCGTAGGAGCTGCCTGGCGTAAAGCGATGTTCTTGCGCGGGGCCTGCCCGGTGCATAGCCCAGAGCGGTGCGCGGAACCGGGCAAGCTGTACTGGGATGCTCGTTGGCCATCCGACCAGTTCCCACTCCAAGATCCAGATGGTAGCGGCTTCTCGGTTGCCTTCATTCCCGGACGTCTGAGCGATCACAACCTGCTCGATGACAAGTACGTTTACCGACTACGGATGATGTCGGGTGCACTTTCGGCGGCTATGGAGCAGGGCTGCTGGTGCGAGTTGCAAGGAGCGTACTTCGCCAACTGGAAAGCCAAGACCATGGTGGTCCCCTATGCAACGGTCGGGGAACAGTGGTGGGATTCGCACTTCATCAGCCTGGACTACGGTTTCGGCAAGTCCAGTGCCTCAGCCCATCTTCACGTTCGGACACGGGACGGGAAGCTGAACACCATCGGGGAATTTGTCGCGGCACACTTACCTGTCTTCCCTTAGGCGCCAGGCAGCCGTGCCTGTCCAACGTCTTACAATAGGCACTGTGGAGTTCCGTCATGTGTGGTCGTTATCGTCTGTCCCGACGCAAGCAACTCATTAAGGCGTATTTCGAAACCAGGGATGAGGTCGATTGGGAGCCTCGATACAACATCGCTCCATCGCAGGACGTTGGGATCATTCGCCAGGACCGGGCGAAGCCAGAACGCCGCTTCTCGCTTGCACGTTGGGGACTGATCCCGTATTGGGCGAAGAACTCTCGCATGGGCAACAAGATGATCAACACGCGGTCGGAAACAGTAACCGAAAAGCCCGCGTTTCGTGAGGCGTTCGAGAGCCGCCGCTGCCTGATTCCTGCCGACGGGTTTTATGAGTGGAAGCGTGGGGCGAAGGCCAAGCAACCCTTCCACTTCGGGCTGCACGATGATTCACTCTTTGCGTTCGCTGGCTTGTGGGACCGCTGGAAGAATGCGAGCGGGCAAGTGGTAGAGTCGTGTTCCATCCTGACGACCGAGCCAAACGCGCTCCTTGCCGACGTGCATGACCGGATGCCAGTGATTCTTAACCCAGAGCATTACGACTTGTGGCTCGATCCTGGTTTCAGGCGCGTGGACGCGCTCAAGGAGATGCTGAGCCCGTTCGACGCAAGGCTGATGAGATGTTTTCTGGTAAGCCCGAGACTTAACTCGGTGACGAACGATGATCCGGGTTGCGTTGTGCCGATGCATAGTTCATTACCAGCTCAGAGTGCTCTCTTCGGATAGCGTCGCAAGTCACGTTTCGATCCACCTCGATTCTCGCTCGCCCAAGGCTTCCATCACTTGCCTTAGCCTGCAAGGCTTTGGAGATCCCGCGAAACTGTTTGCCACGGCGAGAATGCGACCACCCCTCCGTAGGTTACGGCGCCGTCTCGCGAGTCGATGTCCCCGTCGATCGCGACAGCGTCTCAGGTCTCACTGGACTTTCGCTATTTGTTCGCCTATAATGCGCTTCATGCCGGAAGATAAAGAACGAGGGGCGGTCTTGATCGCTGCCTGCATCATTGCCGCGATCCGTCTGCGCGGGGAAGAGATCTAACCGAGTCCTAAGCTCAAGTACACGATCTACGAGTCGGTACATCTGGCCATGATGGTTCTACGAGAGCTGAAAGGTCACGGCCCATTCAGTACGAACTGAAGTTCGGGTTGATCCAAGCCCCCATGAACTTGGCTGCTGCGCTTCGTCGCGATCTATCTGAGCGTGCCCATAGGTACCCCCAGGCTGAAGGATTGCCATATTGTCTTAGCTACGGCGGCGCCCCAACCGTATGCTTTCCACCATGCGAACACGACTTGCGACATGGGAACTTCCTGCAGGGAAGCTACAAGGCGATACGGGCAAATCCGGCGTGGGACCGACGCCTGGGAAAGGTCCACACTCAAGCCCGCCGGTCATTGCCCAGCCGTGAACGGGGCCGCTGGATGGAGCTTGATTCCTGCACAAGTTCGGATGCCCTGCTGATGAACGTCTTCTGCTATCCCGGAGTGTCACGAGACAGGCCCGATTGCGCGGTTGCTGGGAGTTGAGCCGGGCACGTTGCCTTGTTTTGGATACAAAGCCCTCGTTCCCCTCGCAAACGGCAAATTTGATCGCACGGAAGTTGATCTGCGACTGGGAGACTTGTTGGTCGAGGCAAAACTCACCGAGAGTGACTTTCAGAATGCCAGGAAGCAGGTCCTCCAGGCATACCGCGATTTCGCGGACGTGTTCGATAGCCGGCGACTACCTCAGACGGGTGACCATTACCTGTCCTATCAACTTCTAAGAAACGTTCTCGCTGCCTATGCCTTCCAATGTTCTTTCTGCGCTCTAGTTGACGCTAGAAGACCTGACCTGGCTGATGCCTGGTACGCAGTCGATGAGATGCGTAAAACCGATTGAGCTGCGGACTGAAACTAAGAATCTCGACTTGGCAGGACGTGGCACAAGTCGGCGCCACTAAGGCTTCGAACGTTCTTGGCAGTAAAGTACGGAATCGTTGGGCGAAAGTAGGCTCTGATCCGCCGGTTGTCTAGGGCAGTCGCTACACTCTTGTGATGAATGATAAAGCCCAAGATGTGGGATGCCCGACTTGCGGCGCTCTGCCGGGAAAACCTTGCTGCCGAGAAAACGGCAGTATGTTGTCCGACTCGCACTTGGCGCGAAAGACTGTCGCCAGTGTGGAGATCGCCAAGGCAAAGAAAAAGGCAACTCAAACCAAGCTGCTCCGCGGAGAGTGACAAAAGGGTCAGCGAAGGGCGTCTCGTGAGCTGGCGAGACAGCTACAGCGCCCATAACGAACTGCAAGTGGCACGCCGGTGTCGAACAACCGCCCTGACGCGATAGCTTGCACTAAATCGCCTTAGGGTTCGTGATCCGCACCACGGGCAGTGTCACGATAGGTTGTGATATGGTCTGGTTACAATAGTTATGGGTCCGGTTTAGCTTAGGGCGGGCTGACGATCTCGTCTCCAAAGGATATGCCGGAGTGGTGGGGTCGCAGGGTCGCACGTTCAAGGAATTGGTCGCGGTTTAAGGCCCCAATTTGTAGCTTTCGCCTAACTTGCCCGCCTGCCGCCAATGCATGCGGGCGCGCACCAATTCCGCGATCTGCCGGATGTGTCCGAGGTCGTGCATGGCCCACTCGTGGAGCATTTGCTGCAGCGTGATTTCGCCCGCCTCCTTGTGCATGGCGCGGCGCTCGCCGGCGGCGCGTGGCAGCGTCCGCAGAAACTCCATGTTGGTGTCGCGCTGCTCCTCGAAGTGGTCGAAGGAATCTTCGGCGTCGGCTTCGCGATAGAGGTCGAGGTACATCTGCGCATCGTCGGGCTCGAACTCCGGCATCTCTTCGTTCAAAAACCGGTCGACGCGCATGCGGTAGCAATGGCCTTCACTGTGTGACAGGTGCGCCAGCACCTCCGCCACGGAAAAGCGATCAGGCGCGGGCTTCCATGCGGCGTCCTCGTGGGAGAGCTCGCGCATGAGGCCGCGCAGAGTCCCGGGCGTTTCCTCGAGCAGGTCGAGGCAGTCCAGTCCTTCATCTTCCATCATGCGATCATCCTACGATATTTTCTCCGCCGTTTTGCTTGCCGAATTACCTCCTGCAATTCCTGGTTCAGAGCATTGCGAAGTCTGCTCGCGGGCGGGAGCATAAACTGCAACGAGACGGCCTAGCCCAGACGACGCTTCCTGCTGTCGTTCAATCCCACAGATGCCTCGGGAACTTTCCGCCAGATACCGCCGTATATCTGCGTGGATGGAACCGCGAGGCGTCCTGCGATTCGGAGACGCTCGCAA
This sequence comes from uncultured Acidobacteriaceae bacterium, assembly GCA_963720135.1. GTDB lineage: Bacteria > Acidobacteriota > Terriglobia > Terriglobales > Acidobacteriaceae > Bog-257. The sequence continues at coordinate 404,623 of CAVREJ010000025.1, read as the reverse complement.
AATGTGACGGATCCTATCACATTCGCCGTCCGTCCAAGCAGCGGGGGTTCTATGCAGCTCAAGCTTCCAGAGGCGACGCAGGTCCTCCGGCGCACGCCGGCGACAATTACCGCAATGATCGCGGGAGTTCCCGAAGGCTGGCTCAAGGCCACCGAAGGCGCCGGCACGTGGAGTTGTTATGACATCGTCGGCCACCTCATTTACGGAGAGCTGACCGACTGGATCCCGAGAGTGCGGATCATCCTGGAGCATGGCGAAGCGCGCGCTTTTGAACCCTTCGACCGCTGTGCGCAATTTCGCGAAGACCAGACCCGCCCGATAAGCGCGTTGTTGGACCAGTTCGCATTTTTGCGCGCGGAGAACCTGACGGTCCTGGAAGGGTTGCGGTTGACCGGCGAGGATCTTTCGCGCACAGGCACACATCCCGAACTGGGGACGGTCTCGTTAGGTCAACTCCTCTCTTCCTGGGTGGTCCACGACCTCTCGCACATCTCCCAGATGGCGCGCGTTACCGCCAAACAATATGCACACGAAGCAGGACCATGGCGCGCGTATATGTCGATCCTCAAGGCTTAGAGCATTTTCTTAGTTACTATAAACCGGAGATCACTTGAAGTAAGCTGCAGATGGCGATCCTCCGCTCAACCTGCATGGCGCAAGCGTATTCGAATGATCTGCGGCGGAAGTTTTTTCAGGCGTATGACGAGGGGGAGGGAACGCTAGAGGAGTTAGCGGAACGATTTCGGGTCAGTGTGGGTTGGGCAAAGAAGATTTCGGCGCGGCGAACGCGGACCGGAGAGAGCGATGCTCCGCAGTGGCGGCATGGACCGGCGAGCCGGGTGACGGAGGCGATGGCCGAGTGGATGCGCGAGCAAGTTCGCCACCAACCGGATATCACGCTGTGGGAACTGGGGGAGCAACTGGCAGAGATCCAGGGCGTGCGCTTGAGTACGACACGGATTTGGTGGGCCTTACGCCGGCTGCAGTTGGCGCTTAAAAAAAATCGCTCTACGCCCAAGAGCAAGACAGCGAGCCAGCGCAACAGCGGCGGCAAGCGTGGCGGGCGGAGATCGGTCAGATCGAAATCGAGCAGTTGATTTTTCTGGAGGAGAGTGGAGCCACCACCCAGAGGACACGAAATTATGCTCGTGCTCCGCGTGGGCAGCGGGTGAAAGAAGCGACCCCGCAAGGCCATTGGCAGATACTGACCATGCTGGCCGCGCTTACCAGCCAAGGTCTGCAGGCGCCCATGACCATTGCCGAGCCCACCGATGGCGACATCTTTCTGGCTTATCTGGAGCAGGTTTTATGTCCTCAGCTGCGGCCCGGTCAGGTGGTGATCATGGACAACCTGTCCGCTCATAAAGTGGCGGGAGTGCGCCAACCCGACCGTCTCCGCCGCGTGCCCCAACTCATTCCTGACGTTGGAATGAATTGTCGCAACGGCCAGTCTCGGCGAGGTCCCCTCCAGTTGATCCATGGTCTCCCACATCCGAAACCCGCGAATGTGTGGGGCACACGGCGAGGCCGGCTGCCCGCCGGTATGTTGAATTTACGGCGTCAACTTGAAAACTACGCCGTCATTTGACGCGCCACCGTAGGCCGTAGTGCCATAGAGGTTCCCCACGGTATCAAATACCAGGCCACCAACGGGAAATGATCCGTCGTTTTCAGAAAAGCTATGCAACACGGTTTCCGTGTGGTTGGCGCTCACCTTGTAAACGACTCCATCCCCGAAGGGGCCACCGGAAAAAGTGGTCCCGTAGAGATTGCGACCCGCATCCATGATCAATCCTGAGCGTGGGCTGAACCCATCCGGCCCAGAGAACGTATGGAGCACAGTAAGTAACCCCTGCTGAGTAAGCTTGAACACGGTGCCCATGAGTGCTGCGTGGAATGGCAGGCGTGGTGCCATATAGATTCCCCTCGGCGTCGGCAATGAGGTCGCCATTGGGGTGGCCCCCTATCGCTCCCCCCTGTAAAGCTGTGCACCACCGTCTCAACGCCGGAGGGACTTATAAAATCAGGTACAAAAAGCGTACCAACAGTTCGAATTCACCTCCCTCCGCCATGTAGTCTCAACTGCAGAGAAATTCTGCTACCTTGTCCGTGAAATACGCGAACAAGGCCGGATTTTCCCGACCGTCGCGATCCAGAAAGGAACGGCGACGCATCCCCAAGAAAGCTTTCTCACACTCTGACAGTCGACGTACATGGAGTCATTCGAAGGAATGCTTTCGTCGAGAAAGTTGAGGATAGGCGCGTATTTGGCGCCGATCCCAGGAGCACCAGTAATGGTGCGCGAGCTAAGGCGCCGATGGCGGACTAGATCCAGAAGCGGACTATAATTCCATCAGGGTCCCGGTGCTCTCGCGCCCGATCGCGTGATCCTTGTAATGTTACAGTCCTGAGTGGAAGATCATGGGGAGGCTATTCCATGAAGATCGCGAAAGGTCCGCTACTGATGGCGCTCCTGTTGATTGCTGCCAGCGCTGCCGCCGACGTTTATCAGACGTACGACCTGGCATGGTCGGGGGCGTCGTTCAACAATAGCGCATGGGCTACCGGGCAGATCACAATTGACATCACAGCCTTACCGAATCCGGGCGGCCCCGCATACGACATGTATAGCGACATTGAGAGTTTGACCGTCACCGTCATGGGCGCCGGTCTTGGAGACGGTACCTGGACTAAAGATGACCTGAGTCGGCTGAACGATTTCGGCGTGTACACGTACTGGGACACCGGTGGGGGTGCACTGAACCTAAATACGGAACTGGTAGGCCAAGCGACTAGGTATGGTGGCCCTTGGGGCACTCCCAACAGCTTCAGCGGCGACTTCAACCTATTCTTCACTGACGGTGGGCCGTTCGGAACGTACTATTTCACACTGACAACCAGCGATGGCTACGGAGATCCGATGTTGTTGACCGAGTTCGCTCCTGCGGGCTCGATTTCGACTCCCGAGTCAGGGACCTTTGTTCTCGTCGGCATTGGGATTCTCGGGCTTACGGGCGTTCTGCGCCGCAAACTGGATTTGTAAGGGAGGGGGAAAGTAAAGCCTTGAGGCAGCAGATATCTCTCTTAGGTGGCAGGATCGACCAGATTGTCGAGGAGTTGTGCGGCCAAGAGGCTCATTTGCTCTCCGCCGGCCTTTCTGTGCTCCGCAAACCCCCGGCCCTACCAATCTGCGGTGCCTTGACCCGCACCTGCCTAGCTACGCCAATTCCGAAACTGACTTAGGCAACCGGTGACTTCTGTGCACATTCCTTAGGTTTCATCTCCAGGCTGTCGTAATTCTGGGCGGCCAATTGCTCCTCTCTGGCGGCCCCTTCCACCACGTCTTGCCGCAGGCCATGGGTCACGCTAGTCTCGCGTCGTCAAGGCGTGGCTAAACTACTTGCTACGGGTCGAAAACTTCTGGCCAAACGTACCTTAGTTCTGTAGGATTAGTCCTTCTCAAAAGACCACAAGTCCCCTGGCCTAACTAGCAGTCGATCCCTGGAAATAGTTTCGCAAGCAAAATTCTCGAAGAAAAGAGCATAGATGCAAAACATGAAGTTCCCCGCTTCCTGCCTGTTGCCTGTCAAGCCCAATCTTCGTCACACCCGGACATTCCTGAGTAATGGGCTTCTCGTGATCGCACTTTTAGTGGCAGCCTTCGCTTTCTCAGTTCCTGCAATTTCTGCTTCTGACGATTCGGCTGGTGGGAAGATCTCTGCGCGGCTGCTCTCGGAAACGGCCAACGGTGGCCGCGCCGAAGCCCTCATAGTGCTCGCCGAGCAAGCTGATCTGTCCGCAGCCTCAAGCCTGCCCACCAAACTGGAGAAGGGACGCTACGTTTTTCAGACGCTCGAGAATGAGGCCCAGGCTTCACAAGCTTCTCTCCGTAGCTTGCTACAGCAGCGCGGCATTCCTTTTCAGTCGTTTTATATCGTCAACGCGATAAAGGTGACAGCGGATCGCGGCTTGTTGGAGGAGTTGGCCGCGCGCACCGACGTGGCGCACATCGACGCCAACCCGCAGGTTAAAAGCCCTCTATTGGGGACGCCTGACCCAGATATGGATTCAACAGCAGGTATGGATTCTCCAGGAGACGGACCGGAGTGGAACGTGCAGCGAGTCAACGCCCCGCAGGTGTGGGCGTTGGGATATCACGGCGAGGGTTTTGTGGTTGCGGGCAACGATACCGGCGTAATGTGGAATCATCCTGCGCTGAAATCACAATACCGTGGCTGGAATGGACATACGGTGAATCACGACTATAACTGGCACGATGCCACCAGCCAGCATTCTCCGGTTCCGATAGATCCCAATGCTCATGGCACATTCACTGCCAGCGAGATGGTCGGAGATGATGGGATGGGCAACCAGGTTGGAGTGGCACCGGGAGCACAGTGGATCGCTTGTCGCAATATGGATCTACACGGCACCGGTTCTCCCTCGACGTACCTCGAGTGTTTCCAGTTCTTGATGGCGCCCTATCCCGTCGCCGGCGACCCAAGCCAGGGCGACCCTTCAAAGGCACCGGATGCCATCAATAATTCCTGGGCTTGTCCAGCCAGCGAGGGCTGCACGCTTACCACGCTGCAGAGTGCCGTTGACGCTATTCGGGCGGCTGGGATCTTTCCCGCCATGGCGGTTGGCAACTCCGGGCCCGGTTGTTCCACAGTTTCCGACCCCCCGGAATTCTACGCAAGCTCGGTAAGCGTTGGAGCGACTGATTCGTACAACAATATCGCCCCGTTCAGCAGCCGCGGTCCGGTGACGGTAGATGGTAGCGGTCGGATGAAGCCGGAAATAACTGCTCCCGGCGTAAACATTCGGGCTGCGGTTCCCTGGGTCACCTTGTACCAAGGATATTGGTCGGGAACCTCGATGGCTGCCCCGCACCTGGCGGGTGGAGTTGCTCTTTTGTGGCAGGCAAAACCCCAACTGATCGGCAACGTTACCGCCACGGAAGCAGTCTTCACGCAGACAGCTCACCGCCTGGTATCCGTACAATTCTGCGGATTTGGTCTCATCCCCAATAACACCTATGGATGGGGACTACTTGATCTGTTGAATGCAGTGCAGTCCCATTGAGAAAAACGAGAATCTGACCCGGCCTAACACTTCGGGGTGCGCCCATCCAGGCGCCCCCATGGGCTGACCCTGACATCCCCGAAAGCGCGACTCGCCCAGGCTTCATTTCGTGGTTGGATAGGACTTGTGTTTGCGTGGGATGTCGGTAACCTTCACGCGCAACTGCATTCCCTTGCGCCGATCTCTATGGATGGAACTACCTTTAGAGCATTTTCATAGTTAGTGTAGACCGTAACCGCAATGGGAGAACCAAGCCATAGCGTTCGCCGGAGTGATCGAACGCAGGGCCTCAGCCACAGCCGTTTCCAGAGCCTCGAGGGTGCGTGCCTTGAGCGAACGCAGAATCTGTTTGACCTTCGACCAGGCCTGCTCGATCGGATTCAAGTCCGGCGAGTAGGGCGGCAGATACATCAGCCGGGCGCCGGTGGCCTCGATCCGTTGGCGCACTCCCGCCACTTTATGAGCGGACAGGTTGTCCATGATCACCACCTGACCGGGCCGCAGCTGAGGACATAAAACCTGCTCCAGATAAGCCAGAAAAATGTCGCCATCGGTGGGCTCGGCAATGGTCATGGGCGCCTGCAGACCTTGGCTGGTAAGCGCGGCCAGCATGGTCAGTATCTGCCAATGGCCTTGCGGGGTCGCTTCTTTCACCCGCTGCCCACGCGGAGCACGAGCATAATTTCGTGTCCTCTGGGTGGTGGCTCCACTCTCCTCCAGAAAAATCAACTGCTCGATTTCGATCTGACCGATCTCCGCCCGCCACGCTTGCCGCCGCTGTTGCGCTGGCTCGCTGTCTTGCTCTTGGGCGTAGAGCGATTTTTTTTAAGCGCCAACTGCAGCCGGCGTAAGGCCCACCAAATCCGTGTCGTACTCAAGCGCACGCCCTGGATCTCTGCCAGTTGCTCCCCCAGTTCCCACAGCGTGATATCCGGTTGGTGGCGAACTTGCTCGCGCATCCACTCGGCCATCGCCTCCGTCACCCGGCTCGCCGGTCCATGCCGCCACTGCGGAGCATCGCTCTCTCCGGTCCGCGTTCGCCGCGCCGAAATCTTCTTTGCCCAACCCACACTGACCCGAAATCGTTCCGCTAACTCCTCTAGCGTTCCCTCCCCCTCGTCATACGCCTGAAAAAACTTCCGCCGCAGATCATTCGAATACGCTTGCCCCATGCAGGTTGAGCGGAGGATCGCCATCTGCAGCTTACTTCAAGTGATCTCCGGTTTATAGTAACTAAGAAAATGCTCTAATCACAGGGCGAGCGAAGTGCAGCTACGGTGTATCAAACGCTCCACCTGAAGCAGCCTTTTCGGGCGAGATGCCCCAGTGGGGGCGCCAGAGTTTTTGTTGACTGCAGGGTAAGAGCGCAGGCCTCAATATTTGGGCGGTCGTTACCTATTGAATCTCAATCACGCTGCCGCTGTCCGCCTCTTGCAATTCCTTGGTCCGCTCGATCACGCGCTGAGTGAACGCAAACAGCGACTTGGCGTGCGGAGACTGATCGCCTTCGAGCACGATAGGCTGACCGCTGTCGCCACCTTTGCGGATATCGGGATCCAGTTCAATGCTGCCAAGGAATGGAACGGCGAACTGCTGCGCAGTGCGCGCCCCGCCGCCCTTGGAGAAGATGTCAATCTCGTGCTGGCAATGGGGGCACACGAAGTAGCTCATGTTCTCGACGATCCCGAGGATGTCAACCTTCACCTGCTTGAACATCTCGATGGCTTTGCGCGCGTCCTGCAAAGCCACGTCGCTCGGCGTGGTGACAACGACCGCGCCCGTCAGTGGCACAGTCTGCACCAGCGAGATCACGACGTCGCCCGTGCCCGGCGGTAGATCGACGACGAGATAATCGAGTTGTCCCCACTCTACCTGGCCGAGAAACTGTTTGACGATGGAGTGCAGCATGGGGCCGCGCCAAACCAGAGGCTTGTCGCCCGGGCTGAGAAATCCGACCGACATTACCTTCAGGCCGTAACGCTCTGGCGGCAGAATGCGATCTTCACCAACGACGCTGGGGGCCATGGTGGTGCCCAGCATCAGCGGAACGTTGGGGCCGTACACGTCGGCATCGAGTAGCCCGACCTTATGGCCCAGCCGCGCCAGGGCGATGGCCAGGTTCACCGCGAGCGTAGTTTTGCCGACGCCGCCTTTGCCAGAGCCCACGGCGATAATGCTGTTGACTCCCGGAAGCGGTTGCGGCCCAGCTTGCGGTTGGCCGGGCATGTGCGAATGCTGATGACTCAAGTGTGTTCCTGTCGTGACGGGAATGAAGTGCCCAAACCACGATTATACGCTGGGAGAGAAGTCCGCTTCAGCGATACACCTCGCGCCGATGACCTATCCGGACTACGAGAATCAGCAGCCGATCGTCTTCGATTTTGCTGATGATGCGGTAATCGCCAACCCGATATTTCCAGTATTCGCCGAATTTCGATCCCTTAAGGGCCGTTCCGATAGCCCTTGGATCGTCTAACTTGGAGACTCGTTCGTGCAGGAACTTGAGAATGCGGTTGGCGTGCTGGCGGTCCAGTTTATCGAGGTCGCTAGCAGCTTCCGGCAGAAGGTCAATACTCCACATGGCATGGGTGAGTTAGGCATTGCAAACATCTCAGCGTCAATTTTTTCCCGAGCCATTCCGCGGTTTTCGGCTCGGCGTCGCCGGCGACTGTCCGTGGCTGACCCTGTATTTTCGCAGAAGCCGCGACAATGGTACGCTTCGCGTTTTTCCGGCTCGCAGGTTATCGAGTCGTTTGTCTGCAATCTCCACATCTTCAAGATCTTCGAGGTGTTGGATGATTGCCTGTTTGGCAAAGTAAGCCGGGGTGCGCCCCGTACGCTTGGCAAGACGCTCCAGACGCTCTTCAATTTTCTCGGGCAGACGAATCGCAAGCACGTCAGAACCTCCACGCAGAAGTATAGACGAATTAGATCAGCACCAATTTTTCCTTGCCAATCGTCCGCCGGACAAGGATAATATCATGTTCGCTTTTTCTTCGCGCTATCATGAACATGGTGCAGAGCTATCTCCCATTTAATTTCGAGCCCACCGATGAGCAACGCCGAGCCATCGAGCATGTGTACGGTCCGATGCTGGTGGTGGCAGGCGCGGGCACCGGTAAAACCACCGTCCTCGCGCGCCGTATCGCCCATCTCATCGAGAGCGAAGCGGCCCGGCCGAAGGAAATTCTTGCCGTCACGTACACGCGTAATGCGGCCGCCCAGCTGATCACCAAGGTTGGAGAGATCCTCTATCCGCATCTCGACCAGGCGGGCGCTGCCTGCAAGGTGATGTCGAGCGGACTAAGGCCGCACACTTTTCACTCCTATTGCTACGGGTTATTGCGCGAAGCCAAGATTCAATTCGCGCTTCTCGATGAGGTTGATCTGCAAATCCTGTTGCGGCGCCGCATTGCCGATCTGCCGCTCAAGCGCTTCATCAAGGCATCAGACCCGGGACAGTTTCTTAAGGACTTGCTGGAATTCTTCCGCAGCTGCCACGACGAGCTGCGCACGCCTGATGACTATGACGCCTACATTATGCGCGTGGAGCGCGGCGAGATTCGCCTGCCGCGAGTAGGGAAGTCGAGGGATGCCGAGACCATGGCTCGCGAGGAGGTGCTGGACCGCTGCCGCGAGATTGCGCGGGTTTTTCGCTTTGTCGAAGACATGCTCAGGCAGGAAGGCCTGGGGACCTTCGGCCATATCATCACCCGCGCCGTCGACCTGCTCGGGCGCCGGCAGTCGGTATTGCAACGTGCGCGGAAATATGCCCGCTTCATTCTGATCGACGAGTTCCAGGACTCCAACGTAGCGCAGATTCAGCTTGCTAGGGTGCTTGGCGGCGACGAGGCCAACGTATTTGCGGTTGGCGATCCCGATCAGGCGATCTATCGCTTCCGTGGCGCCACCAGCGGCGCGTTCGATCAGTTTCTCAGAACATTCGGCCGTGGCCGCGTGAAGGGCGCCACTCTATCGAAGAATCGCCGCTCCACGGCGCCCATTTTGCATTGTGCTTATCAGGCGATTGCCTGCAATCCGCAAATTGCCAGCCTGGAACTGTGCGATGGCGGCTGGCCGCGCGAGCCGCTCGGCTGCGCGCGTCTTGAAGACGATGCGACGCTGGCGCATGCTTCGCCGGTGCAGGCCGTCGTGTACAACGGTTTTGAGCGGGAAGCTGTATTTGTTGCCGATACGATTGAGGCCATGCGTCAACGAAGGCCCTCGATGAAGTTGTCTGACATTGCAGTGCTGTACCGCACTCACTTCCACCGGGAAAAAGTGCTCGCCGAGCTTCGCCAACGCGACATTCCCGTGCACGTTCAGGGCGTCGATCTCTTTGACACCCCGGAGGTCCGCGACGCCATGGCGGCGTTGCAGGTCATGGAGTCGTCCGATCCCATTGCGTTGGTTCGAGTTGCAGCGTTTCCCCAGTTCAGTGTGGACCCCGAAGAGTTTCGTGCGGCACTCGCCGTCGCGGGCAAGAAGGCTTCGACCGAGTCCTTGCTGGAAAAGGTTCCAGGCGGCTTTGCGGTCATGGAAGCGGTCCGCGAGGCGCGACACGATCTCGCCAATGCCAGCGATCAACTGGCGGCGGCGATGAAGATTGCGCAACCAGTATTTCAACTCGCCGACTCGCTTCCGCTGCGGCGTCTGCAGGAGCTGGCGGAGCAGTGGAGCAAGAAACCTAAGCCGCTGGTGGGGCAGGGAACGCTCCGCGAATTTCTCGAGTACGTCGAGTGGTTTCGTGAGGCCAGTGGATGCCTAGCCGAGGATGGCGGAGAGGACGATCCGATAGCGGCGCTGGCGCCTACCGACTTCAGCAGGCGGCCTGTCGAAGACGCGGTGCAATTGATGACGGTGCACGCCGCCAAAGGATTGGAGTTTCCGTGCATTTTCGTTTTGCGGGTGGCGACCTCATCGTTTCCACACAACTATAAGGAACCACTGGTTGAATTTCCGCAGCAGCTGTGCCGCGAGGATACTGCTGAGGATGCACCTAAGGTGCTTCACGAGGAAGAAGAGCGCCGGCTGTTTTATGTCGCTATGACCCGTGCCAAGGACGAGCTTTACCTTTGCGGAAAGATCAGTAAAGCAAAGAATGATCCTGCTCCTACAAAGTACCTGCGGGAATTGGTGAGGGCCGGAAAGTCCACGCTCAGGGGCGCAATTGAATGTCGGGTGTTGCCACCGTCCGACGTTATTCCAAAGTTGCATGCCTCTGCCGAGCCACAGCCGCTGATCTCGCAGTGGATGCAGCTCCCAGCGCGCTGCGATGCGCCCCTGGGCGAATTGAGCGCCAGTGCCATCGAGCAGTACGAACGCTGTCCGCTGGCTTTCAAGCTCAGCCGCGACTGGTGTATCCCCGAGGAACCTGCGGCGATGATGCAGTTTGGCTCGGCAATGCATTTGGCCCTTAAGGCCTACTTCGATGGCGTGCGGGCCGGGCGTCCGCCAGATGAAGAGGCCGTCATCGCATGTTTTCGCGACGAGTTTGGCAAGGCGAAGATCGAAGAGAATGCGCAGCGCAATCTTTATGAGAGAGATGGTTGCGAGCAATTGCGGCAGTTTCTGCGCTCCGATCTGGCAACGCCGACTGGCGAGATTCTTAACAACGAGAGATTCTTCCGTGCCGCCATTGGCGGGACCATGGTGAAGGGAAGAATGGACCGCCTGGAACGGATCGATGGCGACAGGGTCAGCGTGATTGACTACAAAACCGGAAAGCCGAAGACCCAGGAGTATGCCGATGAAAGCTTGCAACTTTCCATCTATGCGCTGGCGGCGAAGAGCATGGGTTTCGTCGCGGACTCTCTGGTGATTGTCAATCTCGCCGATAGCAGTGCGGTTGAGTCGCGACGCTCGGCAAAGCAGCTCGACGGCGAAGCAGCTCGAGTCAGCGATGCTGCCGCCAATATTGCTGCCGGAAACTTTGAGCCCAAGCCCGGTCGGTATTGCCGCTTTTGTTCGTATCGCAGCCTTTGTCCGGCCACGGAACTGATATTTCTTCAGCCTGCCGAACACGCCGCCAGCGTCAACTAGACACCCTGTCCAGGCACGGCTCATTTACTATCGTGGGCGGAGGTACCTCAGCCCGTGCGAGACTTCAACAGTTTGTCGCAAAAGGAAATTCTGGCGTTGGCAATTTCGCTGGAGGAAGAGGACGAACGAATCTATTCCGACTTCGGCGAAAATCTGCGGGAGCATTTTCCGGGCACGGCGCAAGTGTTTGAGGAGATGCGCCAGGAAGAGATTGGCCATCGGCGCCGTCTGATCGAACTTTATCAGAGCAAATTCGGCGAGCATATTCCGCTCATCCGCCGGCAGGACATTCGCGGCTTCGTGCAACGAAAGCCGATCTGGCTGAACACCCCGCTGCGTCTGGAACAGATCCGCCGCCAGGTGGGTGCCATGGAAGTTGAGACGCGCCGATTCTACGAGCGTGCCGCCGCGCTCGCCGACGATGCCAGTATTCGCCAGTTGCTTGATGATCTGGGGCTTGAAGAGGCCACGCATGTCGAACGGGCGGAACAGTTGGAGAAGACCGAGCTCAAGCCCGCGGTCCGCGAACAGGAAGCCAGAGCGCAGCGCCGGCTGTTCGTATTGCAGATCGTGCAGCCGGGACTTGCGGGCTTGATGGATGGATCGGTGTCCACCCTCGCTCCGGTTTTCGCCGCCGCATTCGCGACCAAGAACACCTGGGACGCCTTCGCCGTCGGACTGGCTGCATCGCTGGGAGCCGGCATCAGCATGGGGTTTGCCGAAGCGCTGTCGGACGATGGCAGCCTGACGGGACGCGGTACTCCGTGGCTGCGAGGACTGGTATGCGGCGCCATGACGGCGCTCGGCGGCATCGGCCATACGTTGCCGTATCTCATTCACGATTTCAAAATCGCAACAACGATTGCGATCGTCGTTGTGCTGTTCGAACTCGCGACCATCACCTGGGTCCGCAATCGCTTCATGGATACTCCGCCGCTGTCGGCGGCAATCCAGGTGGCGTTCGGCGGCGCGCTGGTGTTTGCTACCGGCATCCTGATCGGGACGTCGTAGTTTCACCGCGCATCATTTTTTGGTGGGCGTGGCTCTCGGGAGATGTGCGATATTCGATAGGTGATGGCCAGCCTTCCAACTCGTCTCGCAGCAGTCACTCTCGTTTTGATTTTCGCGACTTGTCTTCCCACCATGCGTGCCCAGCAAGGGAAAACCTATCTCGGAATGGACCGCAATGATTATCCCGGCGACGCGAACATGGCGGCGCTCCGCAAGGCATTCGCGTTCACGGGCTACTGGCTGAACAACCCGCCCGGTGCAACGACGAACGCGTGGCAAGGTAAGCGCAATGCGATTCAAGCTATGGGTTACGGATTTCTACTGCTGTTTAACGGGCGCGAATATCAGCAACTCAAAGCTTCGAGAGATGCGGCGCGCGTCGGAAGCAGTGACGCCATAGCGGCTGTGAAGGCGGCCACTCGTGACGGTTTTCCCAAGGGCGCGATACTTTTCCTCGATCAGGAACAAGGCGGTCGCATGCTGCCAGAGCAGCGCGCCTATATTCAAGCCTGGGTGGATGGCGTGGTGCGCGCAGGCTATCGTGCGGGCGTTTACTGTTCAGGTATTCCGTTTCGCGAGTCGGATAAAGTTTCCGTGGTGACAGCCAACGATATTCGCGATCATGCCGGCGGTCGCGAGATCCATTTCTTTGTCAGCAACGATCAGTGCGGCCCGTCGCCCGGCTGTGTCTTTCCGCAGCCGCCTCCAACTCCCGCCAGCAGCGATGTGACTTTCGCCGACGCATGGCAATATGCGCAATCCCCGCGGCGTCCGGAGATGACCGCGGCCTGCCGTCAAACTTACGCACCGGATGGCAACTGCTATCCGCCAAACATGCCGGCCAGTTCTGGCATACACGTTGACGTTGACACAGCGAATTCGGCCGACCCTTCGCGCGCACGAGTGGAGCGAGTGGAGTAACACTTCATACGCGGGAGCTCGATTCGCACCGCACCACTCAGCCGTGCAACCCGCTAAACCGTATCTATTCTCGGGGCTTAGATTCCTATAAAGACCTAAAACTTCTTTGCGGAGTCAAGGTGCTTGGGGTAAACTTCTGGCCTTTGCAGTACTGAATCTCTCCCACCGGGGTAGAGCATTGCCGAGTCGGGTTTTCTCAAAACCGCAAAAGGTTTTTCGTGGAGGCCCATCTCCCGACAAGCCGCTTCGTGACCAAGCAACCAGGAGAAGGGTTGGAAGGCAGAGTTCTTTCTTAGGAACTTTGGTCTCTGGTTGTCTGTCCGCTCCTCTTCTCATCTTTCTCCTTACACTGGTCGCGTTGCTTTGCCTGATCGGATGTGGCGGAAGCGCCTCGAGTGCTCCCTCCACAAAGAGCGACCCGGTTCCGCCACCACCGCCGCCTGCTCCGCCAGCCCTGACGGCAGTCACCACGTACCGCAATGACAACGATCGCAGTGGTGCGAACACTCAGGAAGTGACCCTGACTACAACTAATGTGAATGTGATGTCATTTGGAAAATTACATGCATTTCCAGCCTTAGGGTACGTTTATGCGCAGCCATTATTTGTGCCTGCGGTCAATGTTCAAGGGGCGCAGCACGACGTTCTCTATGTTGCAGATGAGCACGACACAGTAACTGCGTTTGACGTGCATACTTTTGCCATGCTCTGGCAGACATCTTTTCTCAGCAGTTCCGGAAGCAGCATAGTGTCCACTCTCTCCAGCGATGCGGACGTGGGTTGCGATGATCTGGTTCCCGAGATCGGTATCACAGGAACACCGGTGATCGATCTCAATCGAAATAATCTGTACGTGGTTGCCCGAACCAAAATGGTTGACACCCAGACAGGAGCACATCACTTCAGTGAGACTCTGCACGCCCTTGACCTGGAAACAGGCGCAGACAGCATAACTCCACAGGTGATAACCGCCAGCGTTCCCGGTACCGGTGGCGGCTCGCAAGGAGGCAGCCTTACATTCGATCCGCTATCAGAAAGTCAGCGACCGGGTCTCCTGCTGGTAAACGGGCAGATCATTGTCACCTTCGCATCGCAATGCGATTTAGGTTTCTTCCACGGTTATGTGCTCGCGTTCGACGAAACCAACCTTCAACCGACGGGCGCATTTGTCACGACACCCGATGGTTATCAAGGCGGAATATGGGCAAGCGGAGCGGCTCCGGCAGCCGACTCCAACGGCAAGATCTATGTTCCCACGGGAAACGGCGATTTTACCGGCAACGTTGGTGGACAGGACTTTGGTGACACCATACTACGGCTGAACTGGTCGAACAACTCGTTCGCAGTCGAGGACTACTTCACACCGTGGGATTATCAACCTCTGTGGGAGCACGACACCGACCTTAGCTCTGGTGGCGTCATGCTGCTTCCGGATCAGGCCGGAACAGCCCATCCCCACTTGTTAATCAATGCAGGAAAAGAGGGCACGATTGATCTCGTGGACCGCGACGATATGGGTCACTGGCATGCGAACGATGACAGCCAGATCGTGCAGACCATCCCCTCCGTCTTAAACGGGGTATATGGCGCCCCGGCTTTTTGGGATAACAATGTTTATTTCGGCGGATACAGCGATCATTTGAAGGCATTCAAGTTCGATACGACCGCACAGCAACTATCGGTCATTCCTGTGTCTCAGTCTCCACAATACTTTAATTATCCCGGACCGACCGCATCCATATCCTCAAACGGCCAGAACAATGGGATTGCATGGATCATTGAGACGGACGCTGTCGCCTCCGGGGGCCCGGCCATTCTCCGCGCCTATGATGCCAATGATTTGGCGACTGAACTCTACAATTCCAATGAAAGTCCGCAGCGTGATGGCGCAGGTCCAGCAGTGAAGTTCGTGGTTCCGACCATCGCCGACGGTTTGGTATTTGTGGGGTCGCAGGGTGAAGTGGACATGTACGGACTGTTGCAACCGTAGGTGCCGGTTGAGTTCCTTTCATCCGTATCGCATTCCGGGTGTCCAGACAATCTTTCTTCCTAACCTATAGGCGGGCTGAAATGCCGCACTACCCGCGTGGTGCATAGACTAACGCCGGGTGCCTTCTAGAAGGCGTATCGCAGCGCAAGAGTTGTGTTGTTGGCGTGGAAGTAGCGTGGCGCCGTGGGTCCCACGAATGAGCCTTCGCCGTACTGGTAATAATTCCAGCCGGCTTTGAAGGTGACGTCTTTGTGGACGAGGACATCCACTGCGGCAAGAGGGGACTGATAAATCGAGGAGAGCGGACCCAACGGCAACAGCGTATTCAGCGAGGTCGTGTTGCCTTGGTTGTCGACGATGTTGTAACCGAAGCGCATGGTAACGCGCTCGATGGGAGTGAGTGTCAAGGCAAAATAACCGAACTGGGTATGGGTCTGATAAAAGCCATACGTCTGCAGCAGAGTGGGATCTTCGGCACAGGTCGTGGTGTCCGACGGAGTCACTGTCCCAGCGAAGCACAGGAACATGTTCTGCTGAATAGCGTCATAGTTATAGGCCATATCCAGTCCCCAGTACTTGTTGGGATTGATCATGGCGTTGAGCACCGTCGAGTAGTTGTGCTGGTTATACTGGATGTCGCTGGTGTTGTTCTTGGCTTGTTGGAAATTAAGATTCGCTCCCAGCATCAACCAGGGACGAGGTGAATAGGACACGTTCCCGGAAATATTGAAGGAGCTCAGTGGATCGATACGATAGATCCAGTTATCGGCGCCCCCAAATTTCGCGTTGAAGTTGGCATGCAGCGTGCTCCCCTTCCTGAACCAAGCGCCCACGACGCCGGCGTAATTGTTGATCTCGGTGGTCGGGTTGCCAAACGGCGCGATGACTCCGCTGAATGTGCAGCTGCCATCGGGGTTCAAAGGTAACCCAACGCAATTGCCGCGATTCGGCATGATTGGGGTAATAAATATCGCCCAAGGCGACCTGCTGGGTGTTTCCTGGCTGGATAATGTAGTTGCTCCACACAAATCCGGCGCGCACTCCAAACCAGCGCGACACGTCGTACTGCACCTGAAAGTCGTTCTGCTTCATGTTCTGGCCGATCAGGTTGAGCGTCGATTCGTTGACGATGTCGGCCGGAGAGCTTGAGCTATGAAGCAGAGTCGTGGGCGGGAACATAAACACCGGACTGAGCAGAGTAGCCGAGCGCAGGCTGTCGGCCGTGAAAAAATTGGACTCCAGGTCCAGATAGTCTCCAGACACGCTGAAGTCGTGGAAGCGGAAAGTCTCCACCAGGCGAAGCTTGTTGGTGATATGAAAGATCGCTGAGATATCCGCGGAGGAAGAATTCCATCGCGAACTGGAACTGCTGCCCGAGGTGTTGTAACCGAGGTTGTTATTGCGCGTGGTGAGACCGCTGAAGATCGCCGTCAGCGGAGTGTCGGAACGCGCGTGGCTGTACTGGAACTGGCCATTGAAATCCAGCCATTTCAAAGACGAGGATTTTAGGTTGACCTGTTCCGTGGGAATGAAAGTACTCACGTGCTGGTACTGGCTGTAGTTGAGGAATCCATTACAGGCAGGATTGGCAATCCCGTTGATGAGCGGTGTGGTGCACGGACTTCCTCCGTTGAACCAGGAAAGCCCAAAAGACACCGGCATCCCGTTGGGCAGCGACTGGGAGTTGAATGGGTTCAGGCCGTAAAGGGTGTCGCCGGAATATTGCTGAAACATCTGGGTGTAGCTGAGGGTGGTTTTCTTCGTCAGGCGGGCATCGGCCCCGAAGCGGTATCCATTCAGCGTGTTGTTGTAGTCCTGGTTGAGGAGCGCCTCGGTGCCCTCATGGAGACTACTGTAGGAAGGCCCGATGAAGCGGTTCCGGTTGTAATCGAAGCGAAACGACACTGTGTACATGGGCAAAACCACAATACCGAAGTTGTAAAGGTTCTGCCGGTTGAAGTAGCTGTGCGGAGAGTTCAGGATAGGAACGGGAGGCGACGCGGTGGGCGGGTTGAGCGGGTTGGCAAATAAGTCGTAGTCAAAGTAGTTCTGCATGTGCTGATAACTCCCAGTGAAGGTGTACCAGCGGTACTTCGCGACACGCATGCGGGCTGCCTGTTCTGGATCGCCGCCCCATCCAAAGCTATTGAAGGTCAAAGTATCGAAGATGTCCTGATGGCTAAGCGACTGCATGGTGAGCGACTGCTCGAGGATGCGGGCCCCACTCTGGTAGTTAACCAGCGTGTCGTACATGGGCTGGCTGCCGGTGACGTCGGAGATGCGGCCGCCGACCTCAATCGACTGAGTTACCTGAAAACCGCCGATTTCCTTGCCCTCACCGGCGGCGGACGGCGCGCCGCTAGAAGCCGAGGGGGGGCCCTGCGTCTGCGAGGAACTCTGGGCGAAGGCGTTGCTTATCAAGAACAGGCAAGCCACGACCAAAGCGACGCCAAGAGAATAAGCATTGAGACTTCTTTGATACGCCATTGCCCACCTCGCGCCTACCGAAAGAACACCGGATCAAAGTTGGAGCCATGGATTTGCGTGTGGCACATGGTGCACGCCTCATACTTCGTGGCCTGGTTGTGGAACGAGGGTGCGCCTGGCGCTGCTCCATTCATATTGGCGGTATGGCAGCGGAGGCATAGGAAGTTAACATTGTTGACCTGAAGTAGCCGGGGATTCGTTGAGCCATGCGGCACATGGCAGTTCAGGCAACTTTCCTCAGTCTTGACCGGCGTGTGCTCGAAGACGAACGGCCCCATGGTGTCGGTGTGGCACTTGGTGCAGACGGCGAACTGACCGGCGGCGGCGCGCACCTGGCCGCCCACCTCGGTCCCATGGGGATTATGACAGTCGCTGCACTGTATGAGCCCGACATCGACCCGATGGCGGTAAGGCCGGGCGAACTCAGCCCTTTGCGCACCGTGACATCCGTAGCACAACTCAGTTTGCGGTTTGACGAGGAGGAAGTTGACATCCTTGGAGGCGTGAGGACTGTGACAGTTGGTGCAAGTGACGCCGCTGGCGAGGTGTTCGGAGTTGGAAAAGTTCTGCGTTTCCAGGCTGGACTGGTGACATTTCGTGCAGATCGCCGCCGTCTCCGCTGGACTCAGCTTCTCAAAGCGAATGATCTTGGTAGGGTCGCCACCACCGTCAACGTGCGCTTGCCCCGGTCCGTGACAAGCCTGGCATCCATGCTGGTCGCCCTTGAGCAACGCTGCATGTGGTGTGCCCGCAAAGTGCTTGTCCCACACTTCCTGGTGGCACGTCTTGCAAATTTCTGTGTCGGCGTATGGGCCGCTTGTCGAGCCGGGAAGCGCGGAGGATGTTTGCGGGCCCGGTTTACTCGCGTGTTCTTGTGCCGGTATTGCAGCGTTGAGGCAGCAGGCCAAAAGAAAAGCGATAGAGACACGTGGGATCGTTCTGCCTTGGGTAAGCGCCATATAGCTCCCAATTATCGCTGCCGAAAATTGTCGGAGTTAAGTGATGCCTCCTGTGTTCCGCCTGGTCTGGCAAGTTCACAACCGGCGCGAACACAGCCTGTTTTACCTCTGCTTGGCCACAAATGAGTGGCGAGCAGGATACCATCGCCGTTCGAGCGAGACTAATACCGTCGGGCACAGGAATGCAAGTGCAAAAGCGAATGTTAAACGCCTTCCCGCGGGATCGGCGCAAGAACAATTGGCCTCGAGGCGGACTCAATGGATAAGTGATGTACTTGAAACTTGGCTTAGCCGGCTTTCTAGCTCGCGTTACGAACTTTGGCTTGCCCTTGCGCTGACTCTTGTGGAGGTATATGGGTGTCGGTTGATGTGACCTGACCACTGCTATTGGAACGCCGGGCTGCCTCCTCCGCATACTCCATCGAGGGAACAGAGATCACGCGTGATTCGCCGGTGATGAGACGGGCGGAGCGCTGATATGTGAGATAGCTCCAGGCCCACTGAAATATTACGAGAACACGATTGCGGAATCCGATCAGGAACAGGATGTGGATAAACAGCCACGACAGCCAGGCCAGATATCCGGAAAGGTGCACCTTGCCGAACTGTGCAATGGCGGCCGCTCGGCCAATCGTCGCCAACGATCCCTTGTCAACATAATCAAAGTTTTCGCGCGGCTTGCCCTGCAGGTCCGCGGCAACCTGGCGTGCCACACAGCGACCCTGTTGCATAGCTACGGGAGCGACGCCGGGAAGCGGCTCGCCGGCTGCGTCCTTCATGCTGGCCAGGTCGCCGATGACGAACACCTCGCGGTGTCCGGGAATGCTTAGATCTGGTTCGACCAGTACGCGTCCGGCGCGGTCAACCCCCGCGCCAAGGCCACGGCCCAAAGGCGATGCCAATACTCCAGCGGCCCACAGTACGGCTGCGGCGGGCACCACCTCCTCGCCGATGTGAACTTCACTTGGGCGTACATCGGTCACGGCGGAGTTAGTGCGCACCTCGACTCCGAGTCGCTGCAATTGCTTCACCGCGCTCTGGCGCAAGTCCTCGGGATAGGCGCTGAGCACCGAGGGGCCGGCCTCAACCAGCAGGATGCGGGTCTTCGCCGGTTCGATATGGCGAAAGTTTTCCGACAGAGACTTGCGCGCGATCTCAGCCAACGTTCCCGCCAACTCGACCCCGGTGGGGCCCGCGCCTACCACCACGAAACTCAGGGGCATATGATGGCCGGTTACTGCCGCCTCGCGTTCCGCGACTTCGTATGCCAGCAGAATACGGCGGCGCATTTCCAGCGCATCTTCTACGGTTTTCAATCCTGGAGCAAACGGCTCCCATTGATCGTGCCCGAAGTAAGCGTGGGTTGCGCCGGCGGCAACGACGAGGTAGTCGTATGAAAGCTCGAATCCGTGCAGCTTCACGATGTGGCGCTCGAGATCGAATCCGAGCACGTCTCCCAACAAGACTTCGACATTCTCGCGTTTGGCGAAAATCTCGCGAATCGGCGCCGCGATCTCCGCCGGGGACAATCCGGCCGTCGCCACCTGGTAGAGCAGAGGTTGAAAGGTGTGGTGGTTCTTGCGATCGACCAGCGTGATCTCGACCGGCAGATGCGCTAATGACTTGGCGGCCTCCAGACCGCCAAATCCACCGCCTACAACGACGATGCGCGGACGTGATTTACCAGGCATGGCTACTTATTGAGATGCGGGAGAGCATGGATAGGCGGCAATTTCACGTACCGCGACCTGGACTCTTGCGGCGTTTTATCTGTGATAGATTGAACAGTGTGGGCCCGTAGCTCAGTTGGTAGAGCAACGCACTTTTAATGCGTGGGTCGCAGGTTCGATTCCTGCCGGGCTCACCATAGGATCTTCGGTCTCAACCCTGCCTTTCGACGACCCGTGATGGTTTCCGTGCGCTGCTTGGTGTGGCCAGTGAACGAATACATCCCATGAAGAGATTCGGCGGCGTGCGTTGATTCAGTCGCGCAAAACAGACAACCGCAACCTGGCTATGGTGCTGTCCCTCAGTTTTGTCTTGGGGATGGCTGTGGCCTTGGCAGTGTATTTTGCGTGGAGGCTGAACATGGGGGCGCTTCAGGCGCACAGCTTCCTGACCGCGATCGCGCTAATCATTTGTCCTCCGTATGTCTTGTCCCTGGTGATCGGTCCCGCTCCCGACTCCGCTCTGGCGCTGGTGCTGGTCACCGGTACCATCGTCTTCGCCAATGCATTCTTATATGCCGGAGCAGCGGCGGGTGGATATTTCATCTTCACCGTTATGACGAAGAAGCGCGCGCGGCCGTAGCGGGAAGCCGCGACATTCACGTGCTACCAGACGATTCGATGGTTCCCCCGGGGTTACAGAGCGAGTGCTCTGCAACATTTACGGGTTGAACTACAATATGGGAGTGCGTTTTCGTTATCTGATTCTTGCTGTGCTTTGTCTCGCGTTTACCGGCTTTGCGGTAGCACAAGACCAACAGCCCGTCGAACAGGTTCCCACCGATAAGTCGGCTCCGCCGCCCAAAGATAATCGCGAAGCTCCGCCGCGGTCTGATAATGTTCCGCCTGGAGAAAGCTCCAGCAAGCAGACGGAGATCGACATCTCCCCTCCCGCTGACGACGCTAAAAAGCATCCCGAGGCGGATCTGGGGGATGGCGCAAGCGATGTCGATGAGTTCACCCCTTACAATCCCATGAAGGCGATGAAGGACGTGGAGGTCGGCGACTTCTACTTTAAGGTCAAGCAGAATTATCCTGCTGCCATCAGCCGGTATCGCGAAGCGCTGGAATACAAGCCTCACGATGCCGAGGCGACCTTCAAACTGGCAGAGGTCTTAAATAAGACGGGTGATACCGCTGGCGCCGTGGAAAATTACGAAGCCTACTTGAAGATCCTGCCCAACGGAGCTTACGCCAAGAAGGCTAGGGAAGAGCTGGAAAAGATCAAGGAGAAGTCGGGCCAGAGCAGTGCGAAGGCCGCTCCAAAGCCGTAGTCCAATGCTTCAACTATCTTTCTTGGACTTCACCACCAGCGGACGCCGCACCGGCACTAGCGCCCCACGGCTGGGATCGGCATGCTGTGCGCGGGCCATCACTTCGTTGCGCACATAGCTGACGAAATCAGCCATCTGCCGCTGCATTTCCTCCATGCGCTCACGCATTTGCAGAATGATCGCTATACCCGAGATGTTCACTCCCAGGTCGCGGGCCAGCGACAGGATCAGCTCCAGCCGCTCGATGTCTTCGTCGGTATAAAGGCGGGTGTTGCCTTCGGTACGCGACGGCTTTAGCAGGCCCTCACGCTCATACAGGCGCAACGTCTGCGGGTGGATGTCGTACATCTCCGCCACTGCGCTGATCATGTACGCGCCTTGCTTTTTACGCTTGGCCATAGTCCTCCCGTTGGCTGTCAGCTATCAGCCGTCAGCTTTCAGCTAAGTCTTGCTGTTTTTAGCTGATGGCTGATGGCTGAGAGCTGAAGGCTTGCATGCTGCATACATCAGGTGCGGCAGCCCATGAAACATGACTAAGCGTTCAGCCTTCATCCCGTTGCGTTCGGCAACTCGCCTTGACGGGACATTTTCTGGCAGGATAAGTGAGACGACTGTTTCCGCTGCGAGTTGGCGAAAGGCATATTCCATGCATGCTCGCGCCGCCTCGGTCGCATAGCCGTGGCCCCAGTGGTCACGACGAAAGTGATACCCCACCTCCAGCATGAACTCGCCTTCAACTTCCTGCCGCACCACTCCGCAATTGCCGATAACCTCACCGGTTGACTTCAGCACAACCGCACATAAACCGTAACCGTCAGTGCGATAACGTTCCAGGCTGCGGTTGACCCAGCGCTCAGCATCGTCACGGGTCAAGGGCTGCGCAAAGTACTTCATTGCTTCGGGGTCGCCGATGACTGCAAAAATCGCATCCACATCGTCGCGACGCAACCGGCGCAGCACCAGGCGTTCGGATTCGAGTACGAAATCTGCCGTTAGCATTTAGCACTTAGCATTTAGCACTTAGCAAGCAATTAACGTTCGCCACTCCGCCTTTACATGTCGTTATTTACGGAACTCTGGTGCGTCGAAGGTCGAAGCCCGCTAATTGCTAATTGCTAATTGCTAATTGCTAATTGCTAATTGCTTTCCTTCCATAAACTCTCCCGCGGGTCTTCTGGATTAAGCTTCGCCAGCTCGCGCAGGATTTCCTTGGACCGCTCGTCGGTGACCTTCGGAGGCACCAGCTTGATCTCGACAATCTCGTCGCCGCGGGCACCTTCCTTGACCGCCGACGGAACGCCCTTTTCCCGCAGACGCAGCTTTTGTCCGCACTGTGTTCCCTGTGGAATCTTCAACAGCGCCCGGCCGTCGATGGTGGGCACCTCGATCTTGGCGCCCAGCGCCGCTTCCGTGACGGTCGCCGGCACTGTGAGATAAATATCGTCGCCCTCGCGTTTGAACACCGGATGGTCACCCACGCGCACGATGATGTAAAGATCGCCGGCAGGTGCGCCCATTGTCCCGGCATTGCCGCGGCCCGGAAGCCGGATGCGCTGTCCGTTGCGCGTTCCCGGTTTGATGCGGACCTTCAGCACCTCACTGCGCTCGACGCGTCCTTCGCCGTGGCACACCGGGCAAACGGTACGGTTCTTTCCACTGCCGCCGCAGCGCGGGCACACGACGTTGAACTTCATGCTGCCGCTCTTTTGCGTGATCTGTCCTTTGCCGTGGCATTCGGGACACTGGCCTGGGCTCTCAAGGAAGCCCTGGCCGTGGCAGTTGCTACAGACTTCGCGGCGAGGAATCGTGAGCTGCATCTCTGTGCCCTTGATTGCCTGCCAGAAGCCGACGTTCACCTGGTATTCCAGGTCCTCGCCCGGCTCAGGACGTGCCACCTGTTCCTCACGGCCACCGCCGAAGATCCCGGAGAAGATATCGCGGAATCCGCCACCACCGCCCTTGCGGCCGGCTGCACCTGCCCCCTCGGCGAAGTCATTGAAGTCGAAGCCGCTGAAGTCGATGGGAACTTCCTGAGTATAGGTCCGCGTTCCACCGCCGCCCGCGCCTGGCGGTGGTCCACCAAAGCCGCCAGCGCCAAAGCCACCGCCGCGCGCGTAGGCTTCCGCAGTCGCCGGATCGATGTTGTCGGAGTAGAAGCCGATCTGGTCGTAGATCTTGCGCTTCTTGGGATCGCTGAGGACGTCGTTGGCTTCGGAAAGCGTCTTGAACTTCTCCTCGGCAGATTTGTCCCCGGGATTCACGTCGGGGTGATACTTGCGCGCCAACTTCCGAAACGCCTTGCGAATCTCGTCCGCCGAGGCGGTCTTCTTCACCCCGAGGATGGCGTAGTAGTCTTTGTCTTTGTTGGCGGTGGTGGGCATGGTTGGTTCTGGCTCTTAGCTTTTAGCCTCGAGCTCTTAGCAGTCTTGCGCGTAGTCGCGGTGCGCTTCTCGCGGTTTGCCATTCTTTCAACTGTTTTTCTTCAAGCACATCAAAGCCATCGGGAAGGTGCACTTCCACTTCAACCTCATTGGCTGGCGCTCCGCCATCATTCACCACCGCGAGCGAAAGCAACGGAGTGAGCCGTCGCCAATTTCCTACCTTCGCTGCATTCCTGATACAGTTTTCGAACTCCCTAAAATATCCCTCGAGTTGTTTGTTATAGGTGTCTAACATTTCACGGCCTAGCATGCTAAACAGCCAACCGGCAGGAGGATCGGGATGGGCGGCGAGAAACGGCAGACGCGCACGCTCCTGCGACACGCTCTCCAGAATTTGCTCCTCGGTCACGACGAATTTCGGGTCGATCCTTAACGCTACATAGGCTTGATCTTCGCTTGATATTAGACGCAGGGCAGGGAGTGCCATCTTTAATAAGCGGATTTCCGATTCGAGTTTGCGAATCTGCTTGGCTTCCTCGTCCTGATCATCGGGCAGCCGGAAGTTCTCAGGGAGGCGAAGAGGAGACACCAGCGTTTGAGATTCGGTTTTCAGTTGCAGACCAAGATCGGCAGTAGTTACTAAGACTTGGGTTCGATCTACACCCATTTCGAGTGCGAACTCTATGGCCGAAGCTAGAAGCCGATCATCTGCTATTTCGCGGCTTAGTCCGAAGTTCGCGAAATCCAAAGCGGTCCCCGATGCCTGAACTCAACGTCGACCGCAGTTCTAACCTCTACAGGCTTCGAGGCCGCGGCGTAACTGCTAAGCCGGGACAAAGCCTCTGCCGCCCTTTTCTTCAAACGTGCTCGCGTAGAAGTATCTTTGTGTTTGGTCAGCTCGGAAATCGTATTAGCCGGTACGACAAGAACTGCAGCGTCACACTCCGCCAAGGCGAGCCAATCGATATTGGAAAGGGGCAGGAAGTGTTCGTACAAATTCGTGTCCGTAAAAATGTACTTCTTCATCGCCCCTCCGAAATCTAGACTCGCAACTAGTTCACGCCCGCCTGTCCGCTGTCGCCCATCGGAATGACGGCGTGTGCGACGAAACCAAATTCATCGCTGATGACCGGAATCGCTTTCATCCGGCCGTCGACGCCGGAGGTGACCAGGTACCACCGCCCGTCGTCATTGTTAAAACTTAACATGTAGGACTGACCGTTTACTTCGAATCGCAAATTGTTCCTTCTATCCGGGGAGTTCGGTTTCGAGCCGTCAGCTGTCAGCTCTCAGCCGTCAGCCAAACCTGCTCACGTTCACTTATCGCTTTCTTGCCACCGTTCGCCAGTCACCTAAGATGAAGGGGCGTTCGTCACGCCCCCGCATTAGCTGATAGCTGACAGCCGAAAGCTGAGAGCTTATTTCTTATCGTCTACGTCCACGTACTCAGCGTCGATCACGCCCTCGTCTTTCTTCTTCTGCTCAGCCTGGCCGTCTCCACCCGGAGCCGGTCCGCCCGTTGGAGGCGTCTGTGCCGAGGTCGCCTTATACATGGCCTCCGCCAGCTTGTGCGAAGCCGAAGTCAGGTTCTCGCGTGCCTTGTTCATGGCCGCCGCGTCGGTGCCCTCAAGCGCCTTCTTGGCATCGGCCAGCGCGTTCTCGACGTCGCTGCGCTCCTGCCCAGAGATTTTGTCTCCGTGCTCGCGCAGCATCTTCTCGATGCTGTACACCATGCCGTCAAGCTGGTTACGCGCTTCCACTTCCTCGCGCTTGGCTTTGTCTTCAGCCGAGTGCGCATCGGCTTCCTTCGCCATGCGATCGACTTCGTCCTTGCTTAGACCCGAAGACGACGTAATCGTTATCTTCTGGTCCTTGCCAGTCGCCATGTCTTTCGCGTTGACATTCAGAATGCCGTTGGCGTCGATGTCGAAAGTCACCTCAATCTGCGGCACCCCTCGCGGAGCTGGAGGCAGTCCAGTCAGGTGGAACTTGCCGAGCGTGCGGTTGTCGCGCGCCATCGGACGCTCGCCCTGCAGCACATGTACCTCGACCGAGGTCTGGTTGTCGGCCGCCGTCGAGAAGGTCTCCGTCTTCTTCGTCGGAATGGTGGTGTTGCGCGGGATCATGTTCGTCGCCACCCCACCCATGGTTTCGATGGACAGCGTCAGCGGAGTCACATCGAGCAGCAGCAGGTCTTTCACTTCGCCGCCAAGCACGCCACCCTGGATGGCTGCGCCGATCGCGACCACTTCGTCGGGATTCACACCCTTGTGCGGCTCTTTGCCGAAGATCTCCTTCACCAGCGCCTGAATACGCGGCATACGAGTCTGACCGCCGACCAGCACAACTTCGTCGATCTTGTCAGGGGTAACGCCGGCATCCTTCAATGCGGCCTTGCACGGTCCCACCGAGCGCTCGATGATGTCCTTCACCATCTCTTCCAGCTTGGAACGAGTCAGCTTCTTGACCAAGTGCTTGGGACCGCTCGCATCCGCCGTAATGAAGGGCAGATTGATTTCGGTCTCCATGGTGGTCGAAAGCTCGATCTTGGCGCGCTCGGCCGCATCACGCAGACGCTGCAGCGCCATCTCGTTCCCCTTGTCGCGCAAGCTCAGGCCTTCGTCCTTCTTGAACTCGTCGATCAACCAGTCGACAATGCGCTGATCGATGTTGTCGCCGCCCAGGTGCGTGTCACCATTAGTGGACTTCACCTCGATCACGCCTTCGCCGACTTCCAAAATCGAAATGTCGAAGGTACCGCCGCCGAAGTCGTACACGGCGATGGTTTCGTCCTTCTTCTTGTCGAGCCCGTAGGCCAGCGCAGCCGCCGTCGGCTCGTTGATGATGCGCTTGACGTCGAGCCCGGCAATCTTGCCCGCGTCTTTGGTCGCCTGACGCTGCGCGTCGTTGAAGTACGCCGGAACTGTGATCACAGCGTCGGTCACCGTCTGGCCGAGATAGTCCTCCGCTGATTTCTTCAGCTTCTGTAGAATCATTGCCGAGATCTGCGGCGGGGTATATTCCTTACCCTGCGCCACGATGGCCACATGATCGCCCGACTGCACGACCTTGTAAGGCACCATCTTCATTTCCTCATTGACTTCGTCGAAACGACGGCCCATGAAGCGCTTGATGGAGTAAATTGTGTTTTCGGGATTGGTAATGGCCTGGCGCTTAGCAACCTGGCCGACCAGCCGTTCCCCGTTCTTGGTGAATCCCACGACCGACGGCGTGGTTCGACCGCCTTCTTCGTTAGGAATGACCTTGGGTTCTCCGCCTTCCATAACGGCGACTACCGAGTTAGTGGTTCCCAAGTCAATTCCGATAATCTTTCCCATAGCAGCCACCCTCCTGGCTTAACTTACCTGTAAGTCACTGATAATAATTACAGTTTTTTCAAATCTTGAAGTCTCACAACAGACCGACTATAGAACTTGAGTCAATTACTGTCAAGGTTTAGATGTGCGACGGGCTATGCTCGTTGCAGGGAATTTTCTAGAAAAGAAAGCGTCCAAAATGGGTTTCTCGGTGATATGAATGAATCTAGAGACACTGGGATCGCTGCACAGCGGCAGATCCCGGGAGAACGGAATGACGACGGAAACTATGGAAACTGGATGTTGTGTTGTGGGCGGGGGGCCTGCAGGCGTGATGCTGGGCTACCTTCTGGCCCGCGGAGGCGTGCAGGTTACAGTGCTGGAGAAGCACAAGGACTTCTTTCGCGACTTCCGCGGCGACACCGTCCATCCCTCGACGCTGGAGGTGATGTATGAACTGGGTCTGCTGGAAGACTTTTTGAAGCTGCCGCACCAGGAATTGAGCTCTTGTCAATGGCGTCTTCGGAGATTATACATTCCAGGTAGCCAGCCTTCGGCACGTCCCCACGCATTGCAAGTTTGTGGCGCTGATGCCGCAGTGGGACTTCTTGAACTTCTTATCCAGCCAGGCGCAGAAATTTTCCTCGTTCACGCTCAAGATGGAGCAGGAAGCAGTTGACCTGATCGACGATAGCGGTCAGATCAGCGGAGTGCGAGCGAATACGCCGCAGGGTCCGGTTGACATTCATGCTGACCTCGTAATCGGATGCGACGGACGCCACTCCATTACCCGGCAGGTTGCCGGGTTGGAGGTGATTGAGTCAGGAGTTCCTATCGACGTGCTGTGGTTCCGCATTCCCCGTACCACCAACGATCCTGAGCAACTGTTTGGAAACTTCAACTACGGCAAAGCGCTGGTGATGATTCCGCGAGGCGATTATTTCCAGGCCGCCCTCATCATCCCGAAAGGATCGTTCGAAGCGATCAAGGAGAGGGGACTCGACGACTTTCGCGCCTCCGTCATGCAAATTGCACCTTATGTCGGCGACCGGGTTGCGGAATTGAAAAGCTGGGACCAGATCAAGCTACTAACCGTGCAGATCAACCGTCTCCGGAAGTGGTATCGGCCTGGATTGTTATGCATTGGAGACGCCGCTCATGCCATGTCTCCGGCGGGCGGAGTCGGCATCAACCTCGCGATCCAGGACGCTGTGGCGACGGCGAATCTTCTGACTCGCGGACTACTCTCTGGACAAGTCGCCGAAGCAATGCTGGCACGAGTTCAATGCCGCCGCGAGTTTCCCACCCGCGCAACCCAATTTTTACAAGTGCAGGCGCACAAAGGGCTGGCGAAAATCTTCCAGAATCCAGGTCCAGCGAAGGCGCCGTGGCAATTAAAGGTCGTGACGAACATTCCCGGCGTGCACGATCTGCTGGGGCGAGTGGTGGGGAACGGCTTCCGTCCCGAGCACATCGCCGGCGCCCACCGTCGTCCGGAGTGCCGTCTGCCGGGCTTGAACAAGGTAGCGGTCGGAATTGGCCTCGCCGCTGCGGGCGCGATGCTCGCGTTTCGCATGTTCAGAAGCGTGAAACGACCTCGTTGGGCCTAAGACCTTGCTGGGCAAAGGGAAGCACGCTCTGTAAGACTGCGCACGGAGTTTATGCATTGACAACCATCCGATTACTTGGAGTTCAGCTCTGTTTCAACGACGGCGATCTCCTCGAAGACTCTGTGCGCTATCTGCTCGATCAAGGCCACCACGTAATTGTGTGGGACCATGGGTCCACTGACGAAACGCCGGAAATTATCCACAGGTATCGAAAGGAATTGCTTGAAAGCCGCCACATCCCCAGAGAGTTCGATTTCTACGAATTGTACGCAGCCATGTCGAGGCACCTGATTGAAAACTTCGTGCCGATCTACGACTGGATTTCCTGGCCGGATCAGGACGAATTCCTGGAGGGGCCATCTCGCTCAAAGCCCTATCGGGAGTGCATCGAGGAGGTGCACGCATCGCAGTATAGCTGGATACAATTCAATAACTTTAATTATTGGTTGACCAGCGCCGACGATCTGGGGATCCCGTCTCCGCCGCTGAGAATCCGCCATTATTCTCTCTTTCCAGATTGCGCTCCGCGAATTCGTTCGTGGCGCGCCTCCGCGACCAACATCCGGGTCTTTAACCACAATCCGCCGCTGGGGGATCCATGGCCGGCCCGCTTCAACCTTCGTCATTACCCGATGCGATCAACGAAGCAAATGCTGGCTCGCATTCTGCGAGATCGTGCGGGTTTGCGTCGCGGCGACGCCAATTACCACTACGACAACATGAAGCTGAACATCAATCGCCTGGAGATCGCCCCTGAGCAACTTCATTACGACGATGGATGCTCGGAATTAAATCCCGAGCCGATTTTCAATTGGCGTTCTATCTACGGATTCGGCGCGCCTCAGGAGCCTGCCACCTGAGGCCAATGGGATGCGCCCCTATGGCGTCACTTGCACCAGCTCTGTGGTGTGTTTGAGTTGACCGCAGGCGGCGTAAATATCTCGTCCGCGGGGACGGCGGACGAATGCTGGAATTCCCGCGCGGGTGAGGACGCTTTGGAACGCGTGCACACGGGCGTCGGAGGGAGTTGAGAAGGGAATTTCCGGGCCGGAATTCAGCGCGATGAGGTTTACTTTGGCGCGCAGTCCGCGAATCAGGTCAACTACCTCACGGGCGTGCGGAACGCCGTCGTTGACCCCGCCGAGCAGGACATACTCGAAGGTCAGCCGCTCGCGATTGCGCAGAGGAAACTCGCGTAGCGCTGCCATCAGCTTCTCAATGGTCCACTTCTTGGTGATCGGCATGACTTGCGTGCGCAGCGCTTCGTTGGGAGCATTCAGCGAAACCGCCAACTTCGGGCGGACAGGCTCGGCACCGAAATCGGCGATGCGCGGGACGATGCCCGAGGTCGAAACCGTCATGCGCGATTCGGGAATGCCCACGGCTTCCACCAGCAGGCGCACGGCCTGCATGAAGTTGTCGTAGTTCAGGAAGGGCTCACCTTGTCCCATGAAGACAAGGTTGACGCGGTCGCGCTCCATCTCGACCTGCTGGTCGTTGAGGACCGCGAGAATCTGTCCCACAATTTCTCCCGCGGTCAGATTGCGCTTCAATCCCAGCAGGGCAGTCATGCAGAAGGCACACTCCACTGCGCAACCCACCTGACTGGAAACGCAGATCGTAGCGCGGCGAAAGCGTTTCTGACCGGAGAATTTGTTCAAGGTATCTACACCCTGGTCGCACCCTTTCGCCAAAGGCGGGCGAAAGGATGGGGCACCCCTATCGGCCCGCTCAGGATGGAAATCTGAAATTTGGAGTTCTTGTAATTCGGCATCTCCATCTTCCGAGCCATCGCCGGCTTCTCCGCCATCACCTTCAGGCATCCATACTGTTTCGACACTTTGGCCGTCGGAAAACGCCAGCAGGTAACGGACGGTGCCATCGGAGGAAACGAACTTCTTTTCGATTCTGGGTAAGCCAATCGAGTAACCCGACTCGCTCAGCTGCTGCCGAAAGGAAAGTGGCAGCATGCTGAACTGCTCCAACCTCGACCACCTTTGCCGGTACAAACCGTCTAAAAGCTGGCGGGCACGGTAGCCGGGTTGACGTAAACCTTCAGCAATCCCCGTAAGTTGCTGAATCGTAAGGCCTAATAGTTCGGTATTTTGTTGATTGCTCATGCATCCAATACGCTTAGTTAGTTTCCTGTGCGCCCGACGACGCTGCGGGCATTTCGTCATTGTAGATTCATTCTAAAGGGTAGGCATTTTTTTATGCAGGCCTGGAAGCCACAGGAGCACAGGTACGGTGTTTAGCTATGCGACGGTTGCCAAGGTTCGAGCGTGAGCTTGGATACCGTCAAGAGCGGTGATAAGTAGGAGCGGTAATAAGTAAATGGTTGAAGAAATCCGCAATATACAACGCGAGGTGTTGCCTAACGGGCTCACCATCCTGACCGAACACATGAACCACATCCGTTCGGTCTCGATGGGCATCTGGGTGAAGTCCGGCTCGCGTCACGAAGATCCGGCAGTCAACGGCATTTCCCATTTTGTCGAACACATGGTGTTCAAGGGGACAACCACTCGCACTGCCGAGGACATAGCCCGTCAGGTCGATTCTATTGGCGGCAACATGGATGCCTTCACCGGCAAAGAGACGATCTGCTTCAATATTAAAGTTCTGGACGAGCACCTGCCTCTGGCAGTCGATATCTTGAGCGACATGGTCCTGCATCCGGTCTTCGATGCCAACGAAATCACGCGTGAGCGTGGCGTCATCCTGGAAGAGATCAAGATGGATGAGGACAATCCCGACTACCTGGTGCATGAGATCTTCACCCAGAATTTCTTCAAAGACCACCCGCTGGGCAAGCCGATCCTGGGGACCAAAGAAACCGTGCGGCGCTTCGATCAGAGTGCCATCCAGGGCTTCTATCCCTCCAAGTTCGCCCCAGGCAACCTAATCATTTCGGCGGCAGGAAACGTCAATCACGAGGAGTTTGTTGAACTTCTGCGCCAACGCTTCGGGCAGTTGCCGGCGGGATCCAATGGCTGGCACGATAGTCCGCCCAAGGTCCACTCGCGCATTATCATGCGCAACAAAAAATCTTTGGAGCAAGTGCAGATTTGCGTGGGCGTTCCGTCGTACTGTATTAGCCATGAGCGGCGCTATGCGTCGTACATCCTGAACACACTGCTAGGCGGGGGGATGAGTTCGCGGCTCTTCCAAAACGTTCGCGAGAAACAAGGACTGGTCTATTCGATCTTCTCCGAATTGAATCCCTTCCGCGATTCGGGATTGCTGTCGGTATATGCGGGCACGTCGCGGCAGTCGGCGCCGCATGTGGTCCAATCCATTGTGAACGAATTCCGCCAGTTGAAACAGGAACCGATCTCGCCTGAGGAGCTCAAACGCGCCAAAGACCAATTAAAGGGAAGCCTGATGCTGAGTCTGGAGTCGAGCACGGCTCGCATGTCGAACCTGGCGCGGCAGGAAATGTATTACGACCGCTTCTTTAGCATGGACGAGATCATTGAGCGCATTCAGGCGGTGACCGTGGAAGACTTGTTGCAATCCGCGAATGAATTGTTCCAGCCGGAGCGGATCGCGGTAACCGTGTTGGGCAATCTCAACGGATTGAAGATCAGCCGCGATTCCATAGTCTGCTGAGCGCTCAGGGTTAGCCTTGCTATGGCATCGTCTGCCGCTGGTTTGCAGGCGTGAAACACCGCCGCAGCGATTCCTGGCTTGGCTATTTCTAAGAGTGCGAACGACCCCGTCTACCGCCATCCTTACATCCCAGGGTTCTTTCCACAAAAATAGAACTTGGAGGAGACGGAAGGTTACCTGCGCTTAAAGTACATGTCCTTTAGTAACTTGCTGGTCATTCTGAATTTGGGAGGCATATTCCAAAAATAGTACGCGTCGCGTGACTTCTCCTCTATAATCTGGGAAGCTGTTAAGAAACCTAGGGTTAACTTATAGTCGGTAGGCGCGAGCGTGGCATCTAAGTTGCACAGTAATGATGCACCTGTGGGCATGGTCTCACTGGTACGTCGTATCAATCAGCCACCCGCCCCGATGGCCCGAGATCTACAAACGCGTTTTTTTGCCGTCATCCTCGCGCTTGTGAGCGTGGCTGCGGTCGTCTTCGCATGGATCAATTTCCAGAAAGAGAATGAGTTTTCCGCCCCCTCCGATGGTGTTTGGTGGGTGGAAGACGGTGGCCACTTACGCGCCGCCCGGGTGGACATCGACAGCCCTGGACAGAAGGCCGGCATCAAGCTGGACGACCGTCTGGTGGCGGTAGACGGACGCGGTGTGACCAACGTCGGCAGCCTGGAGCGGCAGCTCTATCACGCGGGAACCTGGTCTAAAGCTAACTACTCTCTAGTTCGCCAAGGCGTGAACCTGGAGGCGCCGCTGATTCTCGCCCCCGCTGACCGCTCTCTGTATGGCGGGTTGCGGCTCATCGCACTGGTGTACCTCGGCATCGGTATTTATGTTCTGCTGCGGCGGTGGACAGCGCCCAAGAGCACCCACTTTTACGTCTTCTGCCTGGTTTCGTTTATTTTTTACTCATTCCACTACACCGGTAAACTCAACGACTTCGACTGGATCGTGTACTGGTCAAACGTAGTGGCATGGCTGCTACAACCAGCCCTGTTCCTGCACTTCTCGCTGACTTTTCCAGAACGCAAAGGCCTGGTAAACCGCCGTCCCTGGCTCATTCCGGCGGTGTACGTGCCGGGCGCGATTCTGCTGGCCGCGCATATCTGCGCTCTCGAACTGCTGCAGCCGAGTGAAGTGCTGCGCTGGAACCTCGACCGGCTGCAGATGTCGTACCTTGCCGCTTATTTCATATTGGCGGCGGCGGTGTTGTGGCATACGTATCGTCACGCCGAGACGGCAATTTTGCGGCAGCAAATGAAGTGGGTGACCCGCGGAACCATTCTCGCCGTGGCCCCCTTCACGTTCTTCTATGCCATCCCCTACCTGATGGGAAGCCCTCCCAACCCGGTGATGAAGGTCTCGGTGTTGTCGTTGGTCTTTCTGCCTCTGACCTTCGGCTATGCCATCTTCCGCTACCGGTTGATGGACGTGGACCTCATCTTCAAGCGTGGCATGGCCTACACCATCGCTGCGGGTGCAATTACGGGGGCGTATTTCGCGGCTGTGGGCATTGCTTCGGTGCTGTTCCATCAGCGCTTTCCGAGCGTCGGTCCGATCGGACTAATAGCTGCCATCGCCGTGACCGCGCTGCTCTTCGATCCATTCAAGAACTGGGTACAGGATTATCTTGACAAGTTCTTCTACCGCAAACGCTACGATTACCGGAAAACACTGACCGACTTCGGTCGCGACCTCAACTCGGAAACCGACCTCGACAAAATGCTGACCTCCATCGTCGATCGGTTGTCGCGTACCTTGCTGGTGGATCGACTGGCCGTCTTCCTTTCCGATCCTGAGCAGCCAGAGCAATTCTCGCTGGCCAAGTCGTACGGTATTTCCAATACCAGCGGCCTCGATTTCGATTTCTTGCATGTCGAACGGCCAGAGTGGCAGTTGGGTCATCTGTTCTTCGACAACACCAACCAGGCGGTGCGCGAAACCCGCAGCGCGCGCGACACCATTCGCCGTCTGGAACTGAACTACTACATTCCCTGCACGGTGATGAATCGCATGATCGCGGTGCTGGGCTTGGGCAAGACGTCGGAAGGCGACTTCCTCTCCAGTGAGGATGTGCAGCTGCTGGAAACTCTCGCCGGATATATCGGCATCGCGGTGCAAAACGCACGCTTATATAAGTCTCTCGAGGAAAAGGCTGGACAGTATGAGCGCCTGAAGGAGTTCAACGAAAACATTGTCGAATCCATCAGCGTGGGCGTGCTCGCGGTCGATCTTCAAGATCGCATTGAGTCATGGAATTCGCAGATGGAAGTGATGTACGCTTTGCCACGTCTGCAAGCGCTGGGGCGTCCTCTGAGCGAAGTGCTGGCCCCCGCATTTCTGGAAGAGTACTACCGCGTGCGCCAGACTCCGGGTATCCATAACCTGTACAAGTTTCGCTTGGGTACGACGGCTGGCGATACCCGGGTCGCCAATATCGCTATCGCCCCGCTGGTCACCAAAGACTTCAGCGTGATCGGACGCTTGATCATTGTGGACGACATCACCGAGCGGATCGAACTGGAATCGCAACTCTCGCAGGCGGAAAAGCTCTCATCCATCGGTCTGCTAGCGGCCGGAGTCGCGCACGAAGTAAACACTCCTTTGGCAGTTATCTCGTCTTATGCGCAGATGCTGGCCAAGCAGGTTCACGGTGACGAGAAGCAGTCGGGTTTGTTGGATAAGATCACACGTCAGACCTTCCGCGCTTCGGAAATCGTTAATAGCTTGCTGAACTTCTCGCGGACTTCGAGCACCGAGTTCAGCAATGTCGATCTGAATCGCGTCATCCAGGACACCCTGACTCTGCTGGATCATCAGTTCAAGACAGCGCGCATCAAGGTGCAACCCGAGCTGCAACCGGAATTACCGCCAATCTATGGGAACACGGGAAAGTTGCAGCAGGTCTTTCTGAACCTCTTCCTGAATGCCAAAGACGCGATGCCTGCGGGCGGCACGCTGAAGATCAGCACCTCCAACGGCCACCAGGTAGTGGTGAAAGTTACGGACACGGGCTCGGGAATCGCGCAGGAGCATATCCACCGCATTTACGATCCATTCTTCACCACCAAGAACAAACCGAAAACGGGGCACAGCGGTGGCACAGGCTTGGGATTGTCGGTCACCTACGGCATCATCCAGGAACATGCCGGCAAAATTCGTGTCGCCAGTACGCCCGGTCAAGGCACGACATTCATCATGGAGTTTCCCATGATGAGGAAGGTGGTCAATGCCTGAGGTAGCAATCGGCCGCACGGCAACGGGACGCGACGAGTCGGCTTCCGCCGGCTCCGTGCTGATCGTCGATGATGAAGCCGCCATCCGCGAGTCATTACAAACCTTGCTGGAGTATGAAGGCTACAGCGTGGAGGTGGCCAACGACGGCCTCGAGGGCCTGACCCGAATCGCAGAACATCCCTTCGACCTGGTGCTGCTGGATTTTGCTCTGCCGGAGCGTAATGGAGTCGATATCCTGCACGATATCCGCGAGCGCGATTCCGATCTGCCCGTCATCATGATCACGGCCTACGGCACAGTGGAGAACGCGGTGAATGCCATGCAGGCCGGGGCCACCAACTTCATCCAGAAGCCCTGGGACAACGAAAAATTGTTGGCTGACGTCCGCACCGCAGTTGGCCGGCGCCGTGCCGAAGAAGAAGTGATCCAACTTAAGCGCGCTCTCAAGCAGCGCTATAACTTCGAGCACATCATCGGCAAGAGCGAGCCCATGCTGCGCATCTTCGACCTGGTGGCGCAGGTGGCGCCCAGCCGCTCCACCGTGTTGCTGCAGGGCGAGAGCGGCACCGGCAAGGAGCTGATCGCCAAAGCCATCCACATGAACTCGACGCGCCGCGACCGTGCATTCGTTCCGGTGAATACTGGTTCAACGCCCGCCGATCTGCTGGAGTCCACCCTTTTCGGCCACGTCAAGGGCGCTTTCACCAGCGCTATTGCCAGCAAGAAGGGTCTATTTGAGGTGGCCGATCGCGGGACGCTCTTCCTCGACGAGATTGGCACCATGAACTTGGAGACGCAGGCCAAGATTCTGCGCGTGCTGCAAGACCGCAAGTTCATGCATCTGGGCGGTGTTTCCGAGATACAGGTAGACGTGCGCATCATCGCCGCCACCAATGTCAATCTCCAGCAACAGGTGAGGGAAGGGAAGTTTCGCGATGACCTGTTCTACCGTCTCAACGTAATTACCATTGAGCTACCTCCGTTGCGCCAACGCAAGAACGACATTCCGATCCTGGTAGAGTACTTTATCGCCAAGTTTGCTGGAGAGAACGAGCGGCTCCCGCTGCGCATAACTCCCGAAGCGATGCGTCCGCTGTTGGAGTATGACTGGCCGGGCAATGTGCGCGAGCTGGAAAATGTGATCGAGCGCGCAGTGGTACTGGCGACGGGGCCGAATCTCACCGTCGATCTGTTGCCTGACACCGTTGTCGGCAAGAGCGGCAAGTTCGCCGTGATGGACCATCGGCCTGATGCCTCACTATTCGAAATTATTGAGAGCTGCGAGCGCCGCGTAATCGGCGACATGCTGGAAAAATGCGGCTGGAATCAAACCGAAGCCGCCGATCGCTTCCGCATTCCGCTGTCCACTTTGAACCAGAAGATCAAGCGTCTGAATATTGAGATCAAGAAGAAGGGCCGGGAGAACGGGAGCACCTAGGTTTTCTTGCTGTAGGTCATGTTTCGCGCGGTGCCTCCCAGACACCGGCGCTCCGTTCTTGGGTGCATGCCTCCACAACGAACCGCGCCAGTTCGCGCTTGTCGTCCGTTGAATTCATGATGGTGTTGGTGCACAAAACGTGCAGACTCTCACTGTGCAGCGAGGCTGCCTCGCCTTCGTCGGCGCGGTCGGCAACCAACACGTCCAAGAAATCGTCGTAGGCTCCCGCAACTCCCGCAATCCCGCTGGCCCACCCCATCATCCTCATCAGCGCACTTGCGGGACCGCTGATCGCCGCACCGCCAACAATAGGGCTCACCGCCGCAATCGTCGATTTGGTCCGTCGCAGGGCGTCGCGAATTCCAGGCACGGCAAGAATCGGCCCAAAACTGGTCACCGGATTGCTCGGTGCGAAGATGATGGCCTCGGCCGTTGCGATGCTCTCGATCACGCCAGCCGCGGGACGGGCGCGATGAGCGCCTTCAAATCGAACTCTGCGCACGGCAACCTGATATCGCTCGCGCACGAAATATTCCTGGAAGGTCAGCGTACCCTTCGCTGTGTCGAGCATGGTCGAGACCCGGTCGTCCGACATTGGCAGCACGCGCGCATGAATTCCCATTTTGCTGGCGAGTTCGGAGGTAGCGCTGCTCAGCGACTTCCCAGCCTTCAGCATCGCAGTGCGTGTGAGGTGGGTCGCGAGATCAAGATCGCCGAGACTGAACCAGCCGGGCTGCCCGAGCTGTTTCATACGTTCCAGGCAACGAAAGCTGTCACTGTCCACGCCCCAACCGCGGTCGTTACTGAGCAGGTCCGACAATCCGTAGAGCACGGAATCGATGTCCGGCGAGACGTGTAGTCCCCACCACTCTATGTCGTCGCCGGTGTTGACAATAACCGTGAGGTTTTCCGGCGCTACTACTTGCTGCAAACCCTGCACCAGCTTGGTGCCGCCGGTTCCCCCGGTGAAGACGACGATCATCTATGCCACCCTCGCGTAGCCATCATCGTCCGCCGCAGTCTGGAGCCGTTCGCCCAGCATCCCGCCGCGAGCTACAACGTTCGCCACGAATTCGGGATACACCGGCAATCGCTGCTTCAGCTTCTGTCCGGCCGCTTCAGTGCGGCGTAGCAAATCGCGCAGGTGCGGCCACGGCGCTTCGGGATTGATGTAGTCGGGCGTGAGCGGCGATACCCCTCCCCAATCGTTGATTCCGCCGTCCAGCAATTTATCGTAACCGTTCTCGGTGAGATTCGGCGGCGCCTGGATGTTCATGTCGCGCAGCAGCAGGCGCGCTACCGCCAAAGTGCGCAGCATGTCGCTCGTATCCGGCTCAGGCCACGCGGCCATTGGAATCGGCGGCTTCACGCGAAAATTCTGGATAATCACTTCCTGAATGTGACCGTACTGCTCATGCAGACGCTTGATGGCGAGCAGCGACTCGACACGATGTTCCATACCCTCGCCGATGCCGATCAGGATACCTGTAGTAAACGGCACTCCAAGCTTGCCGGCATCCTCGATGGTCTTCAGGCGCAGTGCGGGAGCCTTGTCCGGAGTGCGCCCTAGCGGGTGCGCGGC
Organism: uncultured Acidobacteriaceae bacterium; assembly: GCA_963720135.1. Classification (GTDB taxonomy): domain Bacteria; phylum Acidobacteriota; class Terriglobia; order Terriglobales; family Acidobacteriaceae; genus Bog-257. The sequence continues at coordinate 365,950 of CAVREJ010000025.1, read as the reverse complement.
CACAAGGTTGGAGCTGGTGCTCTCCAGCATCAAGCCAAGGCTGGGATTGCTCTTGCGCAATCGCTCAATCCAGTTTGCGCTCAGCAGGCCGGGGTTGGCGTGCGGCAGCAACCGGGTTTCGTGCAAGACAAGTTCGCACATGGCTTGCAGGTAATGCAGCGTGCTGCGATAGCCGAGCTTGCGCAGAGTTTCGCGCATCTCGGGAAACAGTGCCTCGGGCCTGTCGCCCAGCGAAAACAGCGCCTCGGTGCAGCCGAGCTTCTCGCCTCGCTGTGCAACCGAGAGAACTTCATCCGGTGTCATGGTGTGCGCACCGGGCTCGTCGGGATCGCGACGATAGGTGCAGTATCCGCAATAGTCCCGGCACAGATTGGTCAGCGGAATAAACACCTTACGCGAATAGGTGATGACGCCGGGGCGATATTGTTCCTTGAGAGCGCGCGCAGTCGCAAGCAGTTCAGGCAGAAGTTCATGGTCGCAATACAAGAGCTGGCGAGCAATGTCCGGAGCGAGCGCCCTCCCATCGCGCACCTCGCGCAAATAAGCCGCCAGGAATTCGCTCGACACGCGATCCGCTGCGACGGGCCATGTTTTGGTTCCTGCTGGCAAGAGATTCCCCATCCGCGACGCTTCATTTCGCGAAACACACTTCATCGAAGGATAACGCAAGCCGTTAGGGTCCGCACGTCCTAGGCTGGCAACTCCAAATAGAGATCTTTCGACTACGGTGGCGAAGCATCGCCTGCGCTTAGGATGACCACGCAGGAATAGACTGCGCGTTTGCCAATGCTCCAATTAGTTTGAGAGTACAAAGATATGATGTTGTGGACTGAGTGCTGAATGCTAACCTAATTGCTGATTGCTAATTGCTAGCTGCTAGCTGCTAGTTGCTAGTTGCTTCTTCCCCATGCTCCTCGACGCGCTGCACAAAATCGCCAACCACCGCACTTCCCTGACGCGGGCGGAAGCACGCGAGGTAATGTCGCAGATCCTGCAGGGCAAGGCCAGCGACGCGCAGATTGCAGCGCTTTTGATAGCGCTGCACATGAAGGGCGAGACGGTGGAGGAGATCGTCGGCTTTGCGCAGGCCATTCGCGACGAGGCGGCGCCGTTACAAACCGAGGACGGCGAAGCGGTCGACGTGAGCGGCACCGAGCGCGATGCGCTGGTGGACACTTGCGGCACCGGCGGGGACGCAAGCGGCACATTTAACATTTCCACCGCGACGGCGTTGGCTATCGCAGGCGCAGGTGTGAGAGTCGCGAAACATGGCAACCGCAGCATCAGCTCGAAGTGTGGCTCGGCTGACGTAATGGAAGCGCTCGGCGTCAACATCAACCTGCCGCCCGCGCGAATCGCTGCGTGCCTTAACCAAACTGGCATCGCTTTTCTCTTTGCCCCAGCCATGCATTCGGCGATGAAATATGTGCAACCGGCGCGACGCGAATTGCGGTTGCGCACGGTGTTTAACCTGCTGGGCCCGCTGACCAACCCGGCGCGCGCTTCCGCGCAGGTGGTTGGGGTCTATTCCACCGATCTGGTTGAAAAGCTGGCTGAGGCGCTAAGCGAACTCGGATTGCGGCGTGCGCTGGTGGTCCACGGACGCGACGGTCTGGACGAGATTACCATCTCCGGACCCAGCAAGGTTGCCGAGGTACGTAACGGCCAGGTCCGCGTGTATGAGGTCGCGCCGGAAGATTTTGGCTTACAACGGGCGCCGCTCGACAATATCGCAGGAGGCGACGCGCAGCAGAACGCCGCCATTATTCGGGCCATCCTCGATGGCGAGCGCTCTTGCCGGCGCGATGTAGTTTTGCTGAACGCCGCGGCTGCGCTGGTCGCAGCCGGACACGCTGATCGCATCAGTGACGCGGTGCCACTCGCAGCCTACGCGATTGACAGCGGCCATGCACGTCAGCGGCTGCAATTGCTGGTGGAGTTCACCCAGCAAACGTCCGATGCCAAATAGTTGTCAGCGCAAATAGAGCCAATTGACAGGTCTACCCGATGTCACCGGCGCACCACAGATTAGTTGCACTGAGAGCGAATGGCGAAGAGCGAACGGACTTGCTGATTGCGCTACGGTTGCGGCTGATTCTGATTGGGTGTCTGCGTTCCCTGACCGTTTTGTCCCGGGGTCTGCTGTGGCGTGTTACTTGGTTGCTGGCCGAACGGGCTTTGCTGCTGCCCGAAGGGGCTCTGCTGTTGGCCGTTTATCTGCCCGGCTGGCGTTCCCACTTGAGCTCCCCCTAGAATAACTGGCTGATAGGGACCCTTCAACAAGACATTTAGCTGGTCCGACGTTGGATCGTAGATGAACTGCCACTCGTTGTATTTCTTCCTCTTGTTGTAAATACGGATGGTCGGATCTTTACTGACACTTGCGACGCCGACGATCGCGCCACCGCCAAAAGTCTGGTTGCCGCCTGCCGAGTTTTGTCCGAAAATACTGCTGCTCGATGAACCAGGCGCACCGGTCTGTCCATTGGTGCTGTTGGCAAAGGGACTGATTCCTAAGCTGTTGCCCTGCTGAGCGCCACCCGCCACACCTACCGCCGAACCTCCTGCGCTTCCGTACGAACCTGGACTGTTAGCAGTCTGCGCACTTTGTGCTGGACTTGCCGCGGAGGTGCTGGCGCTTCCGTCCGAGCCGAGACTATTCGTCGCTGGGGCAACAGCCGGTGTTGAACCGGCAACGGCGCCCGATGTACTGCTCTGTTCCTGAGAGCCCAGCGCAGCCGCAGGCGTTCCGGGCGCGTTGGGGTTCGATAGCGCCTGGATGTCGCCATAGTGCAACAGCGTCCACTTGCCATCCTTGACGAGGGGATCTTTGTATCGCTGGCGGAGAAAACGGATCTGGTTGGTATTGTCAAGTTGCTCGAGACTGGTCGGATAACGGCCAAACTTTTTGTAGAACTTCTTAATGGCACGAGCGTACTCCGTGCCGCGATGGATCATCTCCTCCTCGCGGTCGCGCTTCAACTGCTGCACGATTCGGGGAGCCTCGACCGTGGCAGCGATGATCATCAGTGCCATCATCAGCAGGATAGCCAGCAGCAGGTAACCACCGTCGCGCTGGCGCCGGCGGGCATCGATGGCTCGAGATGGAATAACGCGCTGCATTTCCTACTAATCAGGCTGCATTGCTGTAGACGCACAAACTCGTGTCAAGTTTGCGCGAAGAACAACCCCGCTGGTTCATCCTAACGACAGAGGAAGCGTCTGCGGCGGGTAGTTGGTCAGAACGTCCTGCACCTCGACAGAGTTTGGTCCTATGTGCACGATCTTGTAGTGCCGATCAATAATGTCGCCTTCTTTCGCGACGAAGATGTCCTCGCCCCTGGAGAGAAAGATTCGCTTGTTGCCGTCCCTGCGACTGGCAAAGCCATAGAATTTAAAAGGAATCGGCGGCGGCGGTGGCGGCGCCTGCACGACGGTTGGCTGTTTGTCTGGAGGCAAGGGCTTGGGAATGGGAGGTTCCTCCGCCTGTGAGCGGAAAATGTCGCGCCCCGTTCCCTTGTAGGTCACATCTTCGCTGGACTTAAGCAGGTCGAAGCGCAACGTGGGATCGAGCGTCTGGGCCAGCAGCGGATGCGGCTTGTGCGCGGTCCTTGTGGTCCCTGCCGCCGGTTGCCCAGTCGCGCTACCGGGACGTACAGCGGCAGCCGGCGACGGAGTGGGCGACGGTTCCTCGTCTCCGCCGTGAAATGCACGTACCACGAAGAATACCGCAGCTAGCAACAACGCCCCGGCAATGATGGTCTTTGTCCGGTTCTCGGTCCCGATCTTCACGAAGTTTCGGCTCCGCGCAAGTACGTTTCCAGCTTGAGTTGCAAACGGACATTGCCCTGCTGCTCGCCCAGTGCGATTCCATCGATCAGGAAGAACATTTTGTCGCATTCCAATTGGTTGATAAACTTTACTTCCTGCAGGTAGTCGCCAGACAGGGAGATTTCAATACTCATCTTGCGCAAACCTTCGATCGGGGCGTCCTTATCGTCGTACTTCACGCCCGCAAAGTGGACACCAGTGTCAGCGGCCACCTTGCCTAACTCCTCCACGACGGTTGAGTACTCGGTCGGAAACCGCTGACCGTAGAATTTGTTGATGTCCGCCGACGCCTGAACTAATTTGTGGTCCATACCGCGAGTGGGCAACACTTCTTCCCGCTTGGCCGTCAGACGGGCACGCATCTCGTAGTAATCACGCTGCCGCGCCTGACGCGAGCGTCCCGCAGGGGACAGAAGATACCCAACGCAGGCCAAGTCCAGCACTACCAGGGTTATGACGACTGGCATCCAGGTCTTACGAATTTCGCGGATGCTGGCCATTAGTGCTGCCTCATAGACATGGATTTTGACGGCCCATTCTGCGCCTGCGTTGTGCCCGGGGGCTGACTAGCTTTCGGCGCGGGCGCGGCGGCCGCTTTTGCAGGCGCCATCGGATGCTCCTCCCCGTTCCCTTTCTGGTTGTTTTCTTTCCCACTATCCTGGACCGCGTCGTCATCTTCGGCAGTGGGTACGTAGATAGCGGCAATGTCGAACTGGATGTTGCCCGGCCCTGCACTTTGGTCGCCGGAGTTGGTAGTGACGTTCTCGGCCACTACTTGAGACTGACGGAAGTGCTTTGAATTCTCCATGCGGCGGACCAGTTCCACCGCGCGATCGCGCGAATCCGTCGCTACGACGACGCGCAACATCAAGTCGTTTGTCTTGGTGTACTCCGGCTTCATGGAGACGACATGGAGATTGGGCGGCACAATCTTTTCCATCTCGGTGAACACGCGCGTCCACGACAGTGCTTTGCGGGCAAACAATCCATTGAGAAACTCAGACTGGTCAGCTATGTCGCGATTAGCCGGCTTATTAAGGAGAGCTCGCGCCTGGGCCTCTTCCGAGTTAAGGCCGTTGATCTCGCTCTGCACTTCGGCTATCTGTCTGTTGATACCGCGAGATTGCGCTCCCTGATATACGATGTAGCCGACGAGCAGCACGGTGAGGACGGCGAGCGCGACTACGAGCGTCCCCATTCGGCGGCGATAGAAGCGCGCCGCTTCGTAGGGCTGGCTGGCAAGATTGATGTTGAAACGCATTAGGAAACCAGCGCTCCCACCACTCCGGCTAGCTGAGACCGAGGCACATTGCCGGCCGCTGCACCAGCACTGGCAGTGGATACCAGTTCTTCAACCCGAATATTCGCAGTCGCGCTCAATGCCTCCTGCAAGGCTTGCGCCGAATCGACCCCCGTGACCAGGACGCGATCCACGCCCACAGAGTAACGGTCCTCGAAGTACACCAGCGAAGTGTTTACGTCATCCACCAGAGACTCGCCGCTGACCGTCGCTCCCCCGTTCTCCAGCGCGCGATGGAGCAACAGTTGATTGTTGTCCACGATAGCAAAGGTAGTGGTGCCGCGTTCGACCTTGATGACCATGGTCGGACGAGAGCCCTCCACCATGCCGAGGGCAGCAATCATCGAAGGCAATACCGCGCCCGGATTGTAGCCCGCGTCGCGGACCAGAGATTCGTACTCACCCAGAATGTCGCGCGGCGTCACCGCCGCCACCAGCCTGACTGGATCCGCGGTTCCTTGCCGATCGAATGACACGGCTGACTGCTCCACTTCGAAGGGGAGCGATTTTTTCAAGCGGAAGCGCACCACCGCATCCGCTTCTTCCGGCTTGGCCGGAAGGGTGTCGAAGTCGAGCAGCATGATGCGCGTCGTAGCGTCGGGAATCACGAGACAAATATCGTGTGAACGCCCGGCAACAGCGGACAAAGTATCGCGAAGCGCCGAGACCAATGCCTCACGCGCGGTAACGTTTGCCTGTTGCAACCCCGGCAAGAGTGCCCCATTGGGAAGAGCCTGCGCGGAGGCTGCTTCGAGACTCTGCGCGCCTTCGCCGGCACGCGCTGCAACGACGCGCTCGGCGCTTATCTCGCAAGCGACTCGGGGCCGTGGAATGTTGTTGGAAGACATCAATTTTGAGTTTCAATTTTCAAGTTGCAGATTTACTGTTTTGCGTTTGGAGCTGGCCGACCGCATGCCAACTTCCCTTTTCGATTGTAATCCTGCGCTAAGCAAGGACCCTGCCTGAGCAAGCGTTCGCAATCATCGCAGATTCGGCCAGTATAGATCCTTCGACTCCTCGCTCAGGATGACAGATGCAGTAGCCAGTTGCCCGCGGCCAGTTGCCAATTGCTAACTGCTTCCTACCGCGTGGTCTCGATGAAGGTGACCTTGTTAATTTCCTTCAGCGTAGTCAACCCTCTTTTTACCCTATCAATTGCAGACTCGCGAAGGAAATGCATTCCTTCCTCCTTAGCCGCGCGGCGAATCTCACTGCTGGGCTTTTTGGCCAGAATCATCTCCCGCACGTTGTCGGTCAACTCCAGCAACTCGTGGATCGCGGTTCGTCCGCGGAATCCGGTGCCCGAGCACTCGATGCAGCCCTCTCCTTCATAGAACGGGATGTTCGCCCAGTCTTGCGGATTCAAACCGCTGGCTTCCAATTCCTCGTTGGAATAGTGGACCTCTTTTTTGCAAAACTCGCAGACCAATCGGACCAGCCGTTGCGCCAGGATGCAGTTCAGAGCTGAAATAAAGTTGTAGGCTTCCACGCCCATGTTGAGGAAGCGGCCGAGCACGTCAACCACGTTATTGGCGTGCACGGTTGTGAACACCAGGTGTCCAGTAAGTGCGGAGTTAATGGCAATCTGCGCCGTCTCGGTGTCGCGAATTTCGCCCACCATGATCTTGTCGGGATCGTGACGCAGAATCGAGCGCAAGCCGCGGGCAAAGGTCAGTCCTTTTTTCTCGTTTACCGGAATCTGCGTGATCCCACGAATCTGGTATTCGACTGGGTCTTCGATGGTGATCAGTTTGTCTTCGTCGCTCTTGATCTCGTTAAGTGCGGCGTACAGCGTGGTGGTTTTACCGGAGCCCGTTGGTCCGGTGACCAGCACCATCCCGTACGGCTCTTTGATATAGCGACGGAACTTGTGCAGGTCTTCGTCGCTGAATCCCACCACGTCGAGGGTCAGCTTGTGGAACTTCTCGCTCATCGACTCTTTGTCGAGGACGCGCAGCACCGCGTCTTCGCCGTGAATCGAGGGCATGATGGAGACGCGGAAGTCAATGGAGCGGCCGAGATAGCGCACGCGGAAACGTCCGTCTTGCGGGACGCGGCGCTCGGAGATGTCCAACTCGCTCATGACCTTGATACGCGAGATGATGGTGGAGTGGTGCTCCTTGGCAATGGGCTGCATGGCCTGCTGCAGTACGCCGTCAATGCGGTACTTGATGACCACGGAGTCGTCGCGCGTCTCGATGTGAATATCGCTGGCACGCCGTTGCAACGCGGTAAAGATGGTGGTGTCCACCAGCCGGATGATGGGGCTGATGTCGGCCTCGGCCGTCAGCTTCTCGATGGAGATGGTTTCGTCGGAATTTTCGTCTTCGACAATTACATCCAGCGCGAAGCCCTCGCTGGCTTCCTCCAGCACACGCTGCGACTGCTCTGTCTTTTTCAGGATGTCGTTAATCTGCGACAGGCTGGCGACCTTGGTGGTGATGCGCCGGCCCAGCAGCAAGCCGATCTCGTCAATCATCATCAACTGGCTGGGATCGGCGATGGCAATTACCAGCCGGCCGTCGGGCTTGTCCTCCAACGGCACGAAGTTGTAGCGGAACATCAGGTCCACCGGAATCTTGCGGAACAGTTCGTGCTGGATGTGAAAGTTCTTCAGGTCCACGAACTCGCAACGATAGCGCTTTGCCAGTTCTTTACCGTGCTCGACTTCGTCCTGGATGCCGATCGGACTTCCGTTACCGCCACCTACGAATATGGGTTTCTTAATGTCTGCCATAAACACCCTTTAGCAATTAGCAACTAGCAGTTAGCATTTCGCAAAAGCGTACGATGCGCATCTCAAAGTAAGCACCATTCGCTATTCACGAACCACTGTCTCCTTCTAATGCAGCCCTTCCGAGCCCAAACTGAAGATCGGCAAATATAGGGAAATCAGCACAAAGGCCACCACCACGCCCATCACGATCAGGATAACCGGCTCAATCAGTGCCATCGCCGTGGCCAGCGCATTTTGCACGTCTTCCTCATAAAACTCAGACACCGAGTTCAGCATCGCCGGCAGCGCGCCCGTCGATTCACCGACCTCAATCATCTCCACCGACATCTCCGGAAAGACTTTGGTCTCTTCCAGACTATGCGCCAATCCCTGACCTTCGCGCACGCCACGCGTCGCCCTCTCGATGCCGTGCGAGATCAGATGGCTCTGCATCGACTCACACGCCGTCTCCAGCGAAGGAACCAGCGATAGCCCGCCCGACAGCAGGGTCGACAGCATACGGGCGAAAATCGCGACCTGGTACTTCAACCAGACGTCCCCCAACAGGGGAATGCTCAACTTGAGGCGGTCCACCTTGGTAGAGCCGCTGTCGCTCTTCATCCAGCGCCACAGGAAAAAGCCGATGGCCACCAGCACCACCACAGAGGGCAAGAAATAGTGCTTCGCATTGACGCCGATTGCCAGCATCACTGAGGTCATTGCCGGTAGCGGTGAACCCAATTGCTGATACAGGTTTGCGAACTGCGGTACAACAAAGGTGATGAGGAAGGTCATCATTACGATCAGCATGGCCACCAACAGAGCGGGATATACCAGCGAGGCCGTCAGCTTCTTGCGAAAACTCACTGCCAGGCGCTGAAAAGAGATATAGCGGCCCATCACTTCTTCCAGGTTGCCGCTCTTCTCACCCGCCAGCAGGGTAGTGGTGTAAACCTTGGGGAAAACCTTCTGCGCTTCGAAGGCTTCAGAAAGTAGCTCGCCACCGCGCACCCGCTCTCGCACGTCCTGCAAGACGGAACGGAAGAAGGGATTGCGCTGCCGTTTGATCAACAATTCCAGGGACTGGATAATCGGCAGGCCGGCGTGAATCAGGGTCACAAACTGCTGGTTGAAGATGACAAATTGGTCTTGCTTAATCTTGCGCCGGCGCGGGAAACCAACTTCGGTCGAAAACAGACCCTTAGTCTTGACCGAATAAACCAGAAAGCCCTGCTGTGCGAAGCGGTCCCGGACCTCGACCTCCGAGCCCCCGTTCTCGGTTTGCTCGAGGACGTGGCCCCGCTCGTCGGCCATTTTGATCAGGTATTCGGCCATGGTTGAGAAGTTCCCTAGGGAGAGGTTATTAGTAGTCTAGCATTCGGTGCCATCGGCCATCAGCCGTCAGCCATCAGCCATCAGCTCTCAGCGTGACATATATACTTCCGCAAGTCACGTTTTCGCTCTTCGCTTTGTACCGTTCGCTCTTCGCCTTTTTCTGCGTGCTCTAAGGCCCTAACTGATGGCTGATAGCCGAAAGCTGACGGCTATTCCGTTAACTCCGTCCCGGATACGACCTCGGTTCCCGGCGGTGGAGTGAACCGAAATTGTCTGTCTGGTATTTCGACGTTTTCCTTCTGCTGAAGAAAGCGGAATTCGGTGACAGAGCCGTCACGTTCTTCGACTAAGATTCGCGAAATCAGCCCGTCGGGCGTGACTTCCAGCAGAGTCTGCTCAATGCGGTCACCCATTCCTTTGGGAACACCATGCAGAACCACATCCTCCGGATCGAGCGGCTTTTGATCAGGCGCCAACGAGAGACCATCCAACTCCTTCTCCAGCTTGGTCTTGCCGAGCATGTACCGCAGCGGCGACCGCAGATCGTCGAGTTGTTTGACCGGCGTGCGGCGAACCTGCTTTTCGCCGGGAACGTAAAACCATGCCGTGCGGCCATCGATGAGGAACAGCTTAGGACGCGGCTGATCGTAGTCCCACCTCATTCGGCCCGGCTTCTTCATCAGCAGAGTGCCGCTCTCGGTATGGTTGATGCCAACTCCCTTGTAGGTTTCTGTAAACCGGGCTTCCAGAGTGCGCATGTGATCGTAGCGCTGATCCACTTTAGCGGCCAGCGCATGGACGTCGGTCTGCGCGACGAGCGAAAGCGATCCGATGAGGAGAAAGGCGAAGATAGTCAGTTGGGTCAGGCGGGACAAAAAGTAATACATGGGCTGCTAAGTGTAACGGTTTTGCGAACACAGCAGAACTTCAGGGTCGGTAGACATCGCTGCGATGGCCCGTCTTAAGTACCAAGTCTCTGGAGTCTTTTCTCAATCGCCTCGGGAAGACGGATAGCAAGCATTTTGGCCTCGTTGCTATACAAGTATAGCAACAGCGCCTGGGTGGCCATGCGCGCCGACGCAGGGCTGGCTAGCTACTACTGAATCACCGGGCTAGTCGCATCAGCCGGGCCGGAAGAGTTGTAATGGATCTCGCCAGCCTCATCCGAGTAGAACCTGCGCTGCCCAGTCGAGCCCACCTGATCGGGGACTCCCGTGATCGTGTACGAACGGATGGCGCCGTTTACCTTCTCACCCGGCGTATAAGTGAACGTGTAGCCACTCTTGCGCCCGCTTGCCAGGTTGTTGTCGATGGTCCCTTCGCCGCCGGATTGCGTCGTACCTCCCAGCATGGCTAAGTCCGGTGTGAAGCCCACATCGGGATGGCTGCTGGCATAGATCATTTCCGCTTCATTAACCGCTCGGATGCTGGCGATTGCAGAAGTCTCGTGCGCCGGAATAGTCGACTTCGTAAGCTTCGGTATGGTGAAGGCCGCGATGATCAGAATAATGGTTACAACGATCAGCAGTTCGATGAGGGTGAATCCCCGGTCTCGATTACGTTTACGCATAATTGGCAACCTTTCTCAGCCGCCATGGTCGGTTCACACGTGCTCTGCCGCCCTGATCTGCCGGCCACCCGAGGACGCGCTGCCCGGCGCCGGACTCGGCAATTTCAACGCTGCCACCAACACAGCGGCTTAGCTGAAGTCCTTAGAGGGTCGCTTTGGATTTCTTCTTAGGCGGCTTTTTGGCTTCGCGCTTTGGTGCGTTCTTGTTTCCCATGTCCACAGCATCGCACAGATTTGAAGATGATGCGAGGGTTTAGAGACTCAGACTACACCTCGCGTCCCCAATTTTCGCTGTCTGTCCAGACGGGCCTGCAATTTGGACGCTCGCGACAAAGAAAGGTTTTGACGAGACGATTTAAGAACAGCAGGAAGCGCACAAACGGACATTGGCCATAAAGGGGGGCGCTTTTTTCGCCAGCTCGTGAAGTTGGTGGTAATCTCGGGGGCATCCTCGGGAAAGACATGCCTCCCCGGGGGCAGCCACAAAGGAGAATCCATGCCGTCACAGTCAGTGCCATCGAGAGGTAAGACGAACTCGGCGCAGTCGGGGAGTGACAGTGGTCTGGCGCATTTTGGGCTTGCCTTGGCCACTTGGAGCGAGCGTTGGTTCCCCGATCCCCTGGTCTTCGCTCTGGCGGGAATTGTCATCGTCTTCATTTTCGGCTTATGTCTCCACGAATCGGCCAGCAAGCTTGCGATTCAAGGCGCCAAAAATTTCTGGACGCTGGTGCCCTTCACCATGCAGATGGTGATGATCATCATAGGCGGATATGTTGTTGCCACTACGCCCATGGTGAATCGTCTGATTCGAGCCTTGGCGGGAATCCCGAAGAGCGGGCGTAACGCCATCGCGATGATCGCGCTGTTTTCCATGCTGACTTCATTGATCTCGTGGGGACTTAGCCTGATCTTTAGCGGGCTGCTTGCTCGCGAGCTGGCCCGACATGTGAAAGGCATGGATTATCGCGCTGCCGGTGCTGCCGCGTACCTCGGTCTCGGCGCAGTGTGGGCGCTCGGACTGTCTTCCTCAGCGGCCATGATGATGGCTACCAAGGGATCCATCCCTCCAGCGCTGTTCGCGATTTCCGGATTGATCCCCCTTCGTCAATCACTTTTTCTGTGGCAGAGCATTGCCATGGCTGTGGTACTGATCGTGGTTTCGGTGGCGATCGCTTACTTCTCGGCGCCGTCGCCGGAGCGGGCGAAGACCGCCGCCGATTTCGGTATCGAGTATGAGTCGGTCGATCGTCCACTTGAGAAAAGAACAAAGCCGGGAGAGTGGCTGGAGTACAGTCCTTTGCTGACCGTCTTCGTGGCAGCCCTGATCATCTGGTACCTGATCGACTTCTTCCGCACTTCGCCACAAGGAGCGCTCGCCGCCCTGGATTTGAACACCTACAACCTGATGTTTATTACGGCCGGACTGCTTTTGCATTGGAGGCCTAAACGATTTGTGCGTGCGGTTGCCGACTCGGTTCCAGCGACCGGAGGCGTGCTGATCCAGTTCCCGTTTTACGCGGTCATCTTTGGCATGATTGTTGGCACGACCATCTCTACATGGCTGGCCAGTCTGTTTGCGCGCATCACTACGCAGGCGACCTATCCATTGCTGGTGGCGCTGTACTCAGCCATTCTCGGGACCTTTGTTCCTTCCGGCGGCAGTAAGTGGGTGATCGAAGCCCCTTACATTCTGCAGGCGGCGAACCTGCACCAAGTCCACCTCGGTTGGGTGGTGCAGATTTACAATGCAGCCGAGGCTCTGCCCAACCTTGTCAATCCGTTTTGGATGCTTCCCTTGTTGGGTATTCTTAAGCTCAAGGCACGCGATCTGGTTGGCTACAGCGTACTGCAAATGCTCGTGCACATTCCCATTGTGTTTTTCTTGTGCTGGCTGTTTGCGCGCTATCTGCCGTATCTGCCGCCGATGAAGTGAGGTAACCCACCGGATTGCGGCGTCGCGAGATGAGGCGCTAGCTTGGAATGACGTATTTATAAGATGAAGGTCCGGAATTTGAAACTTTCGACTATTCGCTAACCGCCATTAAAGGCGGAATGATGTGGTCAGTTCTGCAACTTGTAAGACGGGGCTCCGCCAAGGTTTGTGTTTCAGCCCGTCACAAGAGTCCCACCCGCGCGTCCGCCACCTGCAAGCGCATCCGCAGCTTCTCGATCACTAGCTGGGAATTTCCTTGCTTCTTCAGCAAGGCGCGCAGGTAGTAGGCGAAGGAGCCCGGTGGGAGCTGTTCGATCTCGCGGGCGAACGCTTCCGGCCCCTGGGTGTCGTACATGTTGGCCAGTCTTCGCATCGTGTCGATGTCCCTTCGACGCCGATCCAGAGTCTCCTGAACCTGCTGGTTTTGCTTGTCACCCCAGCTGCTGCCATCCGCGAACTGCACCCAGCGGGCGATGACCTCGACGCTCGGGGGTTGGGGACGAAGCCCCACAGACTCGGCGGTGCGGCCGGAAACCGGCTTTTCCGTCAGCGCATTGGGGCGGACAGCACTGAGCGGAGTGGTGAACTCCTGGCCGGGCAGATCTGGCGTCGGCGTCCAAAAATTCTCCTCGATGTCCTCCTGCGTAGCATTCAGGCCATTGCTGTAGTGGACGAGCACCGTGGTCACGACGGCGACGACCGCTTTGCCGGAGTTGTTCCGGATCGCCAGGTCTCCGGCGTATCCTTCGTAAGTGTTGTCTAGGCCGACATGTTCCAGCAGCGTCACCGTCCCGGTATACGAGAAGGGGCAATCGGCCGGGGAACGATCGACAACCGGAACGGTCACCGTGGCGAGGGCGGTGAGCGAGAGGGTGAGGAAACAGCCCACGGCAGTCAGTAATTTCATGGTCGTTCCCCTTTCAGCGGGGGCCGCATTGACCGCAAACGGTGCAGATCCTGGTCACCGCAACAGAGGTAAAGTTGAAAAGCTCGTTCAGGCTGTGCATACCGCCGGGCCGCCGGGGTCGTTAAATTCCCAGTCCCGTCACTCTCCATCCCGCTCCGTGCACCTTGTGCCGGATGTTGAGGGTGATTAAAAGTGCAGTCATGGCTTCCACGATGCGCGCGTTCTCTAGCTTGCCGCCGTCAATCGCGCGCACGCCGGGAATCTTCGTCGCCAACTCTGACGCGACCTCGCGCGCCCGCTCATCGTCGCTGCACACGATCACGTCACAATCCACTGGCTGATCGCCCCGCAAGACCGTTGACGACAGACTGTGAAACGCTCCAGCAATGGCGACGTTCTTGCCAACGATTTCGGCCGCCTGCTCGGCAGCCGAGCCTTGCCAAACGCCCAGCACGCGTGTGGGTCTCCCGCCAACGGCAGCCGCTAACGGAACGGTCGCATCAATCAGCACCGTGCCCGGGCGAAATGATGGCTTGAGCTGCTTGAGCAATTCCGCTTGTCCAGCGAAGGGAACCGTGAGCACGACGGTGTCGCACATCTTGACCGCGGTGGCATTCTCCGCGCCTTCCACGCTGCCCAGAGGGCCGACCTTCTCGGCGATCTGCGCTGCCATGGCCTTGGCGCGTTCGGCATCGCGCGAGCCAATGATCACCGATTCGCCGGCGCGCACCCAACGCAACGCCAGCCCCGAACCCTCGGGACCTGTGCCGCCCACAATCGCGATCATGCCTTGCCGCCTACGGATATCGGCTCTGCAGCGGCCATGATGGCCGGATAGTCGTACTTGGTATATAGCGTGTTGCGCTGCGCGGGCACGCGTCCGAGTTCAAGAATCCTCTCCTGGAATTCTGCAGTCGAGATGTACTGCCCCGCTGTCGCTCCCGCCAGCCGTGAGATGTTCTCTTCAAAAAGGGTGCCGCCGTAATCGTCGGCGCCGGCCAGCAGCGACAGTTGCGAAACTTCGCGACCGAGTTTTACCCACGAAACTTGAATGTGGTTGATGGAGCCTGCCAACATCACGCGTCCCAGTGCATGCACCTTCAGGTGCTCTTCTAGCGTCGCGCCCGCGCGGGCCAGACCCTGCGCAAACAGCAGCGTATTGTCATGGATGAACCCCAGCGGCACAAACTCCGTGAAACCGCCGGTGCGCAACTGGATCTGGCGCAGCAGCAATAGTTGGTTCACCCAGTGTTCATGCGTCTCGGCGTGGCCATACATCATGGTGGATGTGCTGCGAATGCCGCATTGGTGCGCGGTCTCGATCACCTCGCACCATTGCGCGGTGCTCAGCTTGTTGGCGGACAGTATATGGCGCACGCTGTCGTCGAGGATTTCAGCCGCGGTACCCGGCAAGGTGTCAAGGCCATTCTCCTTCAGCATCAGGAGATACTCGCGAAGTGGCATGCGCGTGAGTTCGACGCCATAGACCATCTCCATGGGTGAGAACGCATGCGCGTGCATTTTTGGAGTGGCCGACTTCACCGCGCGCAGAATATCGCGGTAATAAAACGGAGGCAGGTTGCGCGGAAGCCCACCTTGAATGCAGACCTCGGTCGCTCCCCATTGCTCGGCTTCACGTGACTTTTGTGAAACCTCGTCCAGCGAAAGAAAGTAAGCAGTTCCATCGCGCGGACCGACGCTGAAGGCGCAGAACTTGCAGCCCACGAAACAAACGTTGGTGAAATTGATGTTGCGGGTGACTACGTAGCTGACTACGTCTCCGACCAGCCGCCGCCGGATTTCGTTGGCCGCAACCACCAAACCAAATAGGTTGTCGCCGCTGCAATCGGCGAGCATGAGACATTCCTTGCGCGTGAGCACGCTGCCGTCCAGCGATGACAGTACCTTGTCGAGCGCCGCCCGCACCGGTGAGGACGCGCGCTGCTGGACGTCGTCCCAAGACGCATTCTGAAGGGTTTGCTGATTGGCCCAACTGATGTCGTGCATAGTTCCCCAAGATTACCGGAACAAATCCTTCTTCGCCGTCCGCACCATCTGTCGCGCTGTGCCGTTCCCGCGGCGATAGGGATAACCTCGGATTATACAAGCCGGAATGCGCGAATTTTTCCCGCAGACCAGCCCCGCCACAGCCGCCAATTCATCGGCCACCGCCTCTTCCGTGGCGTGCATCTTGTACCCGTAAGCATCGCTTTTGCCGCGGTAGTCGTGCAACACCTTCATCCCCGCCACTCCGATCGCGACCTCGCACAAACCCTCGCGCCACGGCCGCCCAAAGCTGTCGGCGATGATAACGGGAATATGCAGTCCCGTAATCTTCTTTAATTCTCTGTTAATTCGCGCCGCCGACAGGTCCGCATCTGCCGGCAGCAACACCGCAGTCTTTCCACCGTCCACGTTGGAGACGTCAACGCCGCTGTTGGCGCACACCAGGCCGTGATGTGTTTCGGTGATGAGGATATGCTTCTTGCGAACCACCCGCTTGGCTTCACGGAGGGCCAACTCCACAACGCGAGCATCGACGCCATTGTTGCGGGCAAAACGTCTTGCCCCAGCCGACGGATTCACCGATTCGAGTACGACCATTCGTCCTTCTGCCTTGGACACAATCTTGTGCTTGACCACGAGGATGTCGCCCTCGTGAAATCGTCGGCCGCCCAACATCAGCGCCTCGACAACCAGATTCGCCACGGAATCGCCGGCAAAAACATCGCGAATGCCGAGCACAGGAAACACCTGCAATTCGGTGTTGACGGCCGCCCCGGTTCGCATCAGACGGCTGCTTCCCATCGCGCCCTGCCCTCCGCACCGAAGCCCCACGACCGCAGCAGTTGTTGCGCGTTGGTGTCGCCGTCACGCTGCAATAGCAAACCCAGTTCGTGAGGATTGTCGATGTCAAGGCCGATGCCGGACATTTCCAGGATCACCAGCTCCTTGCCGGTCTTTCGCATGGCTTCGCAATGCGGCAGAAAACTGTCGTTGCCGAAGCGCAGCGGAATGAGCGATGCCGGACACCGCAGAATGCAGTTGCTGCCACGACGATCGTAGGCGGGCACGAAGACTGCGCCGTCGGAGGGAGCGGCGTCGAGGACGCGTCGCAGTTCGTCGCTGGTGATGAGAGGGATGTCACCGGGGACGACGATGGTCGTGTCGTACCCGCGCTGCTCGCACCATGCGGTCGCCATCTCGATGGCTGCCGTTTCGCTTTCATTGCGCCGGTCCTCAACCACCTGGAAACCGAACTCGGAGGCCAGCGCTCGCGCCCTGGCGTCGCCGGTCACCAGCGCTACGTCGATGCGGGCAAGGACGCCAGCGGCCGCAGTCATCACATCGCGCAACATCGCTTCCGCAAGCTGCGACCGCCGCTCCTGATCCAGGGCCTCAGCAAGACGCTGCTTGGCGGTCGCGAGGCTTTTTACGGGTATGAGCAGGATGCCGCGCATGCATAACCTCAGGTGCCTAGAGCGTAATGTGAGAACTCACTTGCTCGCAGGTTCCCTCAAGAGCAACGAGGACGAAGAAAGCATGTCATGATCCAAGGCTTAACGTCTAGGGCGAGCACATTTGCGGTCTGCCGCTTTCTTGCAGCTCAGCTTCATCGAGTTCTGCCGAAGCGGCTGGCAGCGTTAGCGGCTCCAGAGCTCAAATACCAGACCGGCCCGGACTACCCGATCAGTAGATGAAGCAGGAATGCAACCAGAATCCAGAAGGGAGTGACCAACAGGAGCGCAAACAGCAGGCCCTCGGGAAATCGCAAACTGATGGCTGAATCCGCTGGGTCCCACGTCACGTCAGGGGTGCGGTATGCTCTATCGAATTGTTCAAACCGGTTTAGCGGCCACATACGAACCCGTACTATAACGTAAAAGATGGCGAGAGCGCAGCGCGGGTTGGCCTTACCGGCGATCAGCGGGGGCTTCTCAATCGGGGTTCATGCGGCCTGTTCCAGGAGGGATTTCGAATCTTTTCATCTTGTTATAGAGCGAACTCCGTGGTATTCCGAGACGGCGCGCGGAGCGGTCAATGCAACCACCCTCATCCTGCAACACCAAATTGATATACGCGCATTCCAGCTGCTTCAGGGTTCCTGTAGAGCCGCAAATTGGCAGTCGGCGGGCGTAAGCAGAGTTCTGGAATTGAAGATGGCGCGCCGTCAGCTGATCATGGTCTGCGATCAGCACCGCGCGCTCGAGCACATTGCGGAGTTCGCGAATGTTGCCCGGCCAGGAGTACTGCTGCAAGGCATCCATGGCGGATTTGTCGGCCACCACGTCTCCCCGGCCGCAGTCCTGAGACAGGCGGTCGAGAAAATGTCGCACCAGCATCGGGATATCTTCCGTGCGCTCACGAAGCGGCGGGACACGGAGGGGCACAGTGTTTACGCGGTAATAGAGGTCCTCGCGAAACCTCTGCTGCTGAACCAGATCCAGCAGTTCACGATGGGTGGCCGAGATCAAGCGAATGTCGACGGCCTTGTCACGAACATCTCCCACCCGGCGAAATATGCGGTCTTCCAGCACCTTCAGCAGCTTGGGCTGGACCTGTAAGTCGATGTCTCCAATCTCGTCGAGGAACACAGTCCCGCGGTCCGCGACTTCGAGGAGGCCCGGCTTGGCGTTGACAGCGCTGGTAAATGCACCTTTGACGTGTCCAAACAGTTCCGATTCGAGCAGCTCCCGAGATAATCCGGCGCAGTTCAGGTCGAGGAAAGCTTCGTTCGCCCGAGGTCCATTCCGGTGCATCCAGTTGGCGAGGACGCCTTTCCCTGACCCAGTTTCACCTTGCAACAACACAGGGCTTTCGCTGTTCAGCATGCGCTTGGCATAGGCTTCCAGCCGGCGAATGGTCGGGCTGTTGCCCAGGAACGGGTCGACATATTCGCGTTTCGTTCGGGAAATGGCGGCCCGAGATTGTTGGCGATACCGCTGGTTGGCCAGGGTCCGCAGCAACACGGCCTGCAGGGCCGATAAGTCAACTGGCTTAATGAGAAACTGTTCGGCCCCTTCCTGAATGGCCCGCACCGCCAACTCCAGCGAACTCTGGCCGGTAAGAACAATGACGGGAATGTGGCGGTCCGCGCTCTTGATTTGCTGTAACAGATGGAGCGCATCACCGTTTGGAAAGGAGAAGTCGAGGATGGCCGCGTCAGGACGAAACTTCTCAAACTGTGCTTGTGCGTCGTGACGATTGGCGGCTTCGGCCACGATGTGGCCTTGCGCCGTGAGAAAGTTGCAGATGCCTGATCGAATGACGGGATCGACGTCGATGACGAGAATCTTATTTCTGCTCAAGCACTCACCTGCCTGGTTGACACGTATCGGTGCTCGAGGGTCCGTGTTACAAATTGCTCTGCGTACGGTCAGTTGGGAGTGAGACGGCTACCACGTCAATATAGTCCCATTACTTCCCCGGATAGTCCCATTACTTCCCCGGCGAAATCGAGCCGCTAAACGGGGCTGCAGATGTTTCAAGTTGCAATGCTCTGCGCAAACCACGCCGCTGGCAGTGATGGCGGTCACACATTAGAGGTTCATGCGTAAAAAAAAAAGCGGATCCTGGTAGCGGATCCGCTAGAAGTACGCAGTCTGGAGATGGTGCTCTTACGTGTACAGTCCCCTGAACCCGGTTAGATATTGGACTTATCTCAGGGTCGGCCTAGCCGGCAGGCAAGAAGTAGGAGGAAGGGGCCTCAAGTCGGCCAAAATCGTTCGCCGAAGAGATGCAGAGGGCACGAAGGTTGATTTCGATCGAATTTTCTCGGGATATCCTTCCTCCGAGTTGATTTTCACGGATCTGGTCGTCATCGGGGCGCAGAACCACTCTGGGGTAAGAGAGAGGAATTCTGACGATGCTCAGACGCATTGCCGCGCTGCTAGCACTCGTTGATATCAAATCTCCTCAGTCCTGATAGCTGAAGGCTGATCTCCCAAAGGAATCTCGGATTGTTGGTTAGATAGCGCCGCCAGAGCCGGTGTGGCTCTTTGACCAGGCGATCAAGCCACTGGAGGCCACAACTCTTAACCCAGTCTGGAGCATCGGCAAGTAGCCCTGCGTGGATGTCGAATGCGGCGCCGACACCGGCCAGCAAGGGCGCGTCGAGGCGGTCGGCATATTGAGCCATAAAGCGTTCCTGCTTCGGAGTGCTCAGGCCAACCCAAACGATGTCGGGTCGTGCACGGTTGATCGTGGCGATCACGTGGTCTTCTTCCGGCGGTGTAAGCGAGTGGAATGGTGGCGTGTAAACACCCACAATATCAATTGCGGGAACCATTAGTTCAAGTTGTCGTTTAAGTTCCGCAGCAACCCCGGCTTTCCCTCCACATAGGAAGTGGCGCAAACCGGTTCCCGACGACATCCTGCACATTTGCAGCATGTAGTCGGGACCGTAGACTCGGCGCATGTCTTGATAGCCCTGCAATCGGCCCACCCACACCGTCGGCATGCCGTCCGGGGCGCAAAGGAATGAGTGGTTCAGTATGCTCCGGAGAGAGTCATCCCGTTGCGCCTCCATGATGCCATGAACGCCAGTGAGGCAGACATAACCCTTACCGTGATCCCGCAGTAAGCGCTCCGACAAACGTAGCGCCTCGGCCATATTGATGGCGCTGACACCGACTCCGAGGACATTGGCTCGCGGCGGATGAGTGTGGTTAGTCGGAAGCATAGGCCAGCGCTTCCGGCAGGCGACCGGTTTTTTGTAGCTCCTGCTCGATCCAGTGATAGGTAACATCGAGGCCGTCGAGGAGTCGCGTCCTGGGCTCCCAGCCGAGCACCGCACGAAGGCGGGAGTTGTCGCTATTGCGGCCGCGAACGCCTTGGGGCTGGCTCAGATCATGGCGCCTGTCCAAATGCTTGCCAGCGATTGCACATACCAGATCTACCAACTCATTTACGCTGACGAGCTCCTCCGTACCCAGGTTCAGCGGTTCGCGGTGATCGCTGGCCATCAAACGCAGCAATCCTTCGACGCAGTCTGAAATGTACATGAAGGAACGAGTCTGTTGCCCATCACCCCATACGTCGATGTATCCATCGTTTTCGGCGAGCGCCACCTTGCGCGAAATGGCGGCCGGCGCCTTCTCTTTACCACCGTCGTAGGTGCCTAATGGACCGTAGACGTTATGGAAGCGAACGACCCGTGTCTCAAGCCCAAAATCGTGCAAGTAATAACGGCAAAGTTTCTCAGTGAAGAGCTTCTCCCATCCGTAGCCTTCCTCAGGGTCGGCGGGGTGTGCATCTTCTTCCTTCAATGGTGTGACGTTGGCATCGTTCTGCTTGTATCCAGCATAAACGCAAGCTGAAGAGGAGAAGAGGAAGCGTTTGACGCCGTTCAGGCGGGATGCCTCCAACATGTGGGCATTGATGAGAATGTTGTTGTGTGCGATTTCGGCGAGCTTGGCCGTGATGTAGCCAATGCCGCCCATGTCGGCGGCGAGAGTATAGACCTGGTTCATGTGACTAGTGGCCTGGAGAGCGTTGTTCCAGAAGCGCAGGTCGAGCAGTTCAAACTCGTCGGCGGCGCTGGACTCGAATTCCGGTTCTTTGATGTCGACCCCGCGAACCCAGTAGCCGTCCGCCTTGAGCCGCTTGACCAAATGATGACCAATGAAGCCACCCGCTCCGGTGACCAAAACGCGAGTTGCTGATTTCATGTGACGCGCCCCTTTTTTAGGAATGGTGAAGATAGGAATTAGGGATCGTTCGGTTGCTAATCAATGAATGGCTGACAAGGATTTTCGATAGGACTGAATTGCGTTGCCTCCACTGCTGGAGACCCCGCCCTGCTGGAGCTTAGGTCCGCACTGCATGTCGTTTAGGGTTAGCCTATTGCAATCTCTCCAATGTATTTCTTGCTGGTGACGCGCCTTATTTATGCCGGTAAGGCTACTGGCGTGGACTCGGTTTTGGCGCAAGGTATCCTCTACCCCGAGGCTCGAGCCCGGATGAGACGAGGCATTTTCTGTACGGTGAGCACGGTTTGATCCGCGAGTCGACACTCGACGTTTGTGTACTAGATTCACCTGAGATCGATCAGACAATTGCAATGCGTCCAGGCCCCGACTCTTTAATGCCGGGCCCCAAACAGAAGTAAAACGTGGAATGGAGTTGTCGTTCGCCCTGCCGCTGTTGGCCGGCGTTGATATTTCTGGTTGCGTTTGAGCCGATGCCTCGTCTTCCCCGTTTACATTCGGAGCGGTGATGCGCAAAGGCGACAGGCCCGGATCGGTGAGTTGGTTTTCCCGGTCGGCGTTGACCCGCCAATCGACCGCTGCGTCAACCGAGGCGGATATTGCCCCCAGGCTCGAAGGATTGGGCGAATTAGCAGGCGAGAGGGCGAGCTTCTGAGTGAACAGTGTCCGCCGCTGGTTTGCGGCGGCCGAAGCGGTCTGGGCTGCCGAAAACTCAGTCATCGAGCTCGCGATCAGCAGCAGAAGGACAATCCAAATAACGGATCGCACGGTCGCGTGGTTCGAACGAAAGGAGGTCATCAGGCTGTTCTCCGGATATCAGTGGCTCACAACCGAGCGGTAGATGTTGATCAGCGATTCGTAATTTTTTTCGGCATTGAAGTTCTGTTGACACAGTTGCCGCGCCGCAAAGCCCATGGCCTCCATCTCCTTGGGATGGGTCCACGCCCAAGTGGCTTTGCCGGCCAGGTCGTCCTGATTCTGCAGATCGAAGAGCAAGCCCGTTTTGTTGTCGATCACAAGCTCCGGTATGCCAGCGATGCGCGCGGCGATCGCCGGCACGCCAGCTCCCGCCGCCTCGATCAGGGCCACGCCAAAGGGCTCATACCACCGGCTGGGAAAAAGCAGAAAGCGCGCGCCCTTTATTTGCGTCTGCGTGTCTTTCGCGCTCATGCGCCCGAGCAGACGGATGTGCGTGCTGCCGGAGCGGCGAACTATACCCAAGGCATCGTCGAAGAGGGGTCCGTCGCCCACCACGACCAGCGGAATATGCGGCAGGTGTAGCCACGTCCGCAGCATTTCGAGGACGCCCTTTTCCGGGCTCAACCTACCCACGAACAGAGCGTAGTTTCCGGGAGCAGAGCGCGGTCCGGGATCATGGGCCAGGAAGTTGGGTTTCACGTGGAGCTTTTTGTCGGGCAGACCGAGGGCGGCGAATAACCTGCGACTGAACTCGGTCAGCGCGATGTAGGCATCGACGGTGCGGGTCCAGGTTTCGCGATGGCGATGAAATGCGAGCATCATGGCGACCGTCGCAGTTTGGAGCCGAGAACCACGATAGCAGCCCTGCTGAAGCGAACAAGCCAAGCTGCGTGTGCAGTCCTCGCAAATTCGTTCGTTGTGAAAGAAATTGCCTGCCGGACAGAACAACCGGTAGTTGTGCAAGGTCTGGACGACCGGTATTCCCACTGATTGGCATGCATAGTACGCCGCCGGACTTATTTGCGGCAAAAGATTATGACAGTGAGCGATGTCTGGACGTTCTTTGTCGATCAGGTTACGGATGTTCGAGTATGCCGCGCGGTTCCACGTCGTCGTAACCAAGAGGGCAGCTTTCTCGCGGAGGGTACAGTTTGCCAGGGTACCGTTGTTTTGCGTGAACTCAACCACACGATGTCCGGCCCCTCGCAACAAGTCCACCTCGGCTTGCACTACGACATCTTCCCCGCCCGGTTGCTGGTACTGGTTGTGGATTACAAGCACGCTAAGCTTGCGCATGTTTCGGAACCTTCTGCCCCACATTGCCAACGCGTGTCGCGGCCCAACATCTGGCGCACTCGAAATTCACGGACAAGATTTCCGGTGACTGCCTTTCGCATCACGCGTTTGGCGCGATGTAGAGCGGCAAGAAAGTTCAACAGGGAACCGGAGTATTGGCGCTCGCCGCAGCTGTGTTGAACCTGGCGTCGTTCCTCTGCCCGCCGGTCCGCCTGCTTCAGGCTGACATTGCATCCATGCCAGCGGAAGGCTGCGATGAATCGGGGCACATAGTGAAATTTGCATCCCGACTGGGCCAGGCGGACGAAGTATTCAAAGTCCATGCATACCCGGTAGTCGCAACTGAGCAATAGGCCTGAGTCGATGACGCGCCGCCGAATAAACGTCGAGGTTGAAGGAATATAGCAGCCGAAATACTTAAGGATGGCAGGATCGAAATCATGCTCGACCTTCGAGCGGACAATCTTTCCAGCGGTGTCGACAAATATACAGTCGCCGTAGATGACATCGGCTTCCGGGTGTTTTTCGGCCGCGGCCGCAATGGCCTCCAGACCCTTGGGCAGATAGTAATCGTCGGCGTTAAGCCAGCCCATCAAGTCGCCCGTGGCGCGAACGAAGCCTTTGTTGATGGCGTCCGACTGTCCTTGGTCTGGCTCCGAAATCCATTTCACATCCGGAAAGCGGCTGAGAATCCCAATGGTGTTATCCGTTGAGACACAGTCCACGACGAGGTGCTCCACGCATGGCCCTTGCTGGCGAGCGACACTCAGGAGCGCATCTTCGAGGAATTCGGCGCTGTTGTACGACGGGGTAATGACGGAGAGAGTTGGAAGTGGCATGGGTAGTTAAGGTGCGAAGAAATAGTCTGTCGTCGGCTGAACACATTGCTGAAAAAGTCGTTTTCGGAAGGGTTTGAAGGGGCGCAACTTTAGCTGCGCCCGCTGGAAGTTTTTTGTCATCACTAGCCGAGCTAGTCGGCGGGGGAGCTGCTTTTGGGAGTTTTCAGCAAACTTTGAAGTCGGGCGCGCCGACAATGAGCGACTTTGACGCGGGCCTGAGGCCCGCACCACCCGAACGGTTGCACTACCCCACTGCGGAGGCCTGTACTACGCAAACATCGCCGCTTTTCAGCGGACGATCAACGCTGGTCGACGTACCTGCGCGCCCATAAACGCTGCCGCCAGGATGAACGAGATCAACGTGGTCATCTGGAGCTCTGAATAGGGCCAGGGGGCGAAGCCGAGGGTCATCGCGAATTGCGCCAGCAGGTACGCAAACGCAGCAGCCGCGAAGGCCGCACAAGCCGGCCCTGCCCGCGTCGATTGTATATACAGCCAGAAAAACAACAGAACGTGAAACCATAGATAGCAAATCAGGCCTGCGACGCCATATTTCAACCACACATGAATGGGTGCGTTGTGCACCATTACCGACTCAGATTTCCAGTTCCTGATCCGCCAGGTCGGGTAGGATGTGCCCACTCCAATGCCCATGATCGGAGATTGCCGGACTTGGTCCCACCCATCAAGGAGATCGCCCAGATGGTCGGCATTGTCGGCGCTGAATTCCGAATCCATCCGGTTGAAGTCGAAGCTTTGCAAGCGAGCGTAGAAAGTCCGCCCCAACATGAGCGCCGCAAGGCCGACCATTGCGAACACCACGAGAACGCTGCGCATTCGGTGACGCTGTTGAAAGAGCAGCAGCAGACAGGTTCCGATTCCCAGTTCTCCCCAGTACGTGCGACGGAAACAAAGCAGTACGACCAGACTGGAGGCGCCGGCCAAGACTATCCAGAGAGGTTGCCGATGTCGTCTACGAGAAATTGCTGCGTAACGCAAGGCAAGCAGGGCCGTGAAGACAATCGTCGCGACGGCTGGTCCGTCGAACGTGGGGATGGGCACGCCGGCAAGTGTTTCTCGATAGCCCGCCAGGTCCAAGGCGTACAAAATGACAATGCGCGCCGCCATATAGATAGCAAAGATGTGGACTGCGCTGGTTAGATCGGAGACGGTTTGGATCCAAACTGCCCATACGACGTACAGGCCAAGGCCCAAGGCGAGTGCGCGCCAGTCGAAGAAGAAGTTGCTTCCACCATGCAAGCTGCCCCACCAGATGCCGATGACGATGCAGGTTAGGAAGGCGAGAGCCGAAAGCGCCAGGCATCGTGGGAGGTTGATTATCTTTCTGCGGGAGCAGGCCAGCACCGCCACATGACTGACGATGAGACCGATGATTCCAAGGTCAACGAATCGCCAGCTGCCGATGGCCTTGGTGTACAGAAATGATCCGGCGGTGCTATTTCCGTCGCGACTGAATTCAGGGAGCAGGATAACGGAAAACAATAAGCAGAAGAGTAATCCGCGACAGCAGTTAACGGCCCACTGTCGAGGCTCGTACGACAGGATCGTCGCGAGATCTGGGCTCCCCGGATAGGGAGATGCCGGATAAGAAGCTGCGCTCATGTGACTGAAGTGACGTGAGGCAATACAACCGGTTGATGGAGTGAAGCGACGAGATTCTGAAATGTGAACTGGCGTGCCCGGGCGCTTGCGCCAGCCGCCAGCGAAGCGCGTAGCGCGGAAGCAGTGGCAATCTCGCGCAGCGCTTCGACTAGGCCGCTTACGATTTGTTCCCGGCTTCTACCTCCGGTGGACACTACTCGTCCGCAGTATTGGTTGACGATGACACCCGGCCCGCCGAGGTCAGTGCAAACAACCGGTAGCCCGTGTGCCATGGCTTCCAAGACCGCCATTCCCCCGGAATCGCGCAAGCTAGGGAACAAGAACACGTCCGCGCTGTGATAGTAGTCTTGGACGTTCTTGTGGGGGACCCAGTGGATCCACTGCACAATTGCCGAGAGTCCAAGCTCTTCCGTTAATTCTTGCAATCGTCTTCTCGCTGGGCCATCGCCAACGATAGTGAAGCGAACTCCGAGAGCGATTGTGTGAGCTGGCTGACTGCGTGAAGAGCAAGGTCAAGGCCCTTCCACTCCAGCAATCGACCGACATAGAGGAGACGAGAACCGTTGCTGCTGGTCGGTGTTCGCGCATCCACGCGCTTCAAATATTCGGCGGTGAGGCCGATGGCCAACTCTGTGCGACATTTGTGACGCCAGCGTGGCGGCACCAGCCAGAGAGTATCGCGCGTGACGAAGAGCTTGTCAGCTCTCTGAAAAACCCAGCGCATCAGCGGATCGCGGCGCACGGCGAAATTCGACCAATCCCTCAGTCGTTCGCGACAGCGCTGGATGATAGAAAAGGTCGAGCGTATGCGGCGGGGAACCGCCTCGCCGCCGGAAACCGGCCCAAAATAGAAGGGAATGCCCAGCAACCCCATAAAGCTGGGGTACCGCCCACTGGCGTAAGTTACATGCTGCACCACGTCGAAAGGCAAAATCGGGAACACCTTGCGAATGTGGCGAACGGCACACCATTGCCACGACACGTAATACAAGACCTTCCCGATGCCTTTGCGCCACCTCTGTGCGGACGGCGCCAGGTCAAAGTACACGAAATTAAGGTTGGGATGGGTCGCGAGCCCATCGGTTTCGATGGCAGATCGGTTCTCGGCGCGAGTCAGCACCCAAACCTGATGGCCAGATCGGGCCAATTCGGTGGCCCAACCCCAGCCCAAGGCAGGCTCTGAACCTCGCCCGGGTTCGCAAGCGTAGGCAGAGAGCAGGATGCGGGCCGATTAGTCGCCTTCCAGGCACGATCGATCGGAAAGATCGGAACGGTGCTCGGAAATGGGCCTCCGAAGGAGTAGGAGGCCCCTTGTCAGGGTTCAGCCGCCGCTCCTGCCGAGTGGACAGCCATTGGAGAACCACCCTGCTTGCCTGGTAAACGCTTTCCTCCACGGACCGAGCTTGGTTGAGATAGAGAACGGAACAATGGCCTAGCAGCGGTGGGGAATGCGCTGAGCAGGTGCCGCGTTGGAGATCTCGGGATCACTGCCAGAGCTTAGAACCAGAGCCAAGTCGGGACGCAATATTAGACGCGTAAACATTGACGAGAGCGAACCTCTTCGGGCGGACACGTCGCCCTGATCGAAGGTACATATCGCAAGAGTTGAGCGGACGCGCGCGATACGGATTTTGATGGCGTGCCAGCGCACAATTTCAGGGCTGGATATCGCATGGGATCTGACACGTGCTCTGGGTTTCCGGAGTCGCGGCAAGGTTGCGCAGAAGCCACAGGTAGGCTGCTCGTCCAGCGAAAGGCTGGCGCCAGAGACTGCTGTAGCGCGGTAGCAATGCTTCTGACCTGATCCTTATCTTCACCCGACACGATCACGCACATGCCGGTTGGCTGCGCGACACGCTTCAGCGAGACGGCGAGTCTACCCAATGTGGAAGCGAAACGGTCAAGAGGTGGTTCCACGGGAGGCGAGGCCTCGAGTTCTGACAGCAGGAGTCCGCAATTAGATGCAAACCAGGAGAGATCTTCTTTGACGAGTGCCCGTTCGATAGCATTCGCCGTCGGCGTGGACCAGAACCTATGCAGCCACGTGTCGCAGTCTTGCCGGGCACGCTGATAGAGACCGTGCAGCTGTCGCACTTGGCGAGCGTCGATCGATTGCTTCAAGACCTTCTTGATCAGGTAGTAGATAAATTCATGTGGAACTGACGGCACCCAGAAGTTCTTGAAGGCCCTGCGCGCCGTCAAGATCGTATCGGCTCGCAACCACACGCGTCCGCACCTACGGTAATCGCTACAGCAATCAGGGTTGATGAAGCCGACTTCACGGCCTCCGTCCTTGGCAAGCACGTAGTAGCAGGCACTGGCTTCATGCTGGATCGCTTGGACCACTTGGGCGCCACAATTGTTGGCGGCTTGAGCCAGCAGAGTGGCCACGCGAGGCATATCTGCTGGAAGCACCATGAAATCAACGTCCGATGGAATTCGGCTGGGGTAGTCTTTGTAACCGCTGAGGAGACAATAAGGCAATTGAGCCAGGTTGAATTGGTCGATCACCGCGGAAAAAAGATCTGATCGTATGTGCAATACAGCGGAAGAGGAAGGCGACTCCGGCGGCAGTGTCGGTTGGTTGCGGCCGAAGCTGAGGCTGGGAGCGGTAGGTTGGCCTTCTTCTCGTAAAACGTTTCTGAGAGTGTCCAGCAGAAAATCGGAATGATGTCGTTGCTGTTGGGTTAGACGTTGTAGGTAGGAGTGAGCGAGATAGGCAACCTCGAGCTTGTGGCACTGAGCGGTGCTAAGCCCGAGTTCATCGGCGAAATGATGTAGTTTCTTAGCGTGAGAAGTTGGACGCTGGCCAAAGAGATAATCCTGGACATGCAGGAAGTGGAATGCATCTTGCAGCGGCAACCCGCCGCGTTGCGCGTTCTCCCAATCCAGCAGACAGGGAAGCCCGTCGGACGGATGCTTGATGTTCCAGGGAGCGAAGTCGCCATGCACCCAGAAGGCAGGTAATTGAGCGGGATCGCACAATATTGAGAGAGCTGTGGATATAGTTGCAAGATCGTGGTCTGAGGTAGCCGACCACAACAGCTGTTCCCGGAGCATTGCGGCGTGTTCGACGATCGACGTTGTGTGCCCGGGTAACCTGAGGGCGCGAAGCAAAAGCAAATATTCAGGAAGGAGCCCGCGAGACCCGGATCCTCCGGTAAGGAATGTTTGAGTAGAAATGCCGCGACTGCGATCGAGATAGAGTAGACGTGGAAGGTGCGAAAAGCACTCCGAGGCGAGGGTGACCAAGACATCGGCCTCCCGCAGGATTGCTGCGCGAGCACCTTCGTTGATTGGGACCTTGACGACTACATGGCAAATGCCTGAAGAAGAGTCGAGCAGGTGGATCACGGCCTTGCGCGCCGGACCGGGCGTTCCCAGATAGACCGCCGGGACTGGCGGCGTGGCGCCATTCCAACCGACGGATGCCCAATCGATACGATCGACCGCGACTACAGCGGAGGTTGGCATGCCAGGTAGTAGAGACAAGCAACCGATGCGATTAGCCGCGCGCACCGAATGCCACTTCAACAGCGAATCAAAGCGATAAGGAGACCAACCTGCGAAGACGGAATCGAGTCTTCGCTGCCCTGCCGGAAGCAGCCAGCGAGGCTCACCGTTTCTGGATAGCACGAAAAAAGTCTGGGACCCGGCGCCAGGCGGTGGAGACATGAGCGGCGCGAATATCCGCTGAGCGAAGTCAGGCGCGAGCAATTAACGAAACCCCGGTTCGATCATGTGCGCGATTTGCCAGTGCATCGAGGATCACAGACTTCATCTGCTCAGCGACCTTATCGACAGGACAGGCGGCATCAATAATGAAGGCATTGGGCATCGTTTGAAACATTTCCCGGTAAGCCATCCTTTGGCGGCGCGACTCCTCACACGTGACTTCAGGCTTCCTCTGTTGCAGGATCTCGGCGGGAACATCGAGCAGAATGTGAAGATCTGGTGCCGGGATGAATCGTGCAAGTAACTTCGCGAACCAGAGCGTTGAGCCGGGCAAGCGACAGCGCTCCGGATCGACCAAGACATCGTTGTAGTAACGGTCGAATAGGATCAAAGTAGAGTCAAGCAGGGCGGGACGAATTACTGCGGCATACCCGTACCAGTAATCTGCGAGCCAATAAAGAAGCTTCAAGGTGGAAAAAAGGAAGCCACGCGGCGGTTTCCCGTGAGGGTCAACGACCGGAGGCGATTCCTGCCGTCGCCGGGTGAACATGGGACGGAAGTGGAAACGTTCAACGCCGCTAAAATAAGGCGAGAGTCTCTGAGTCAGCCATTGTATGGCAGCGGATTTACCAGCCCCGTCGGGACCGAAGACCACAACCCAAAGGCCTGGTTGATTTTGGGAAAAGCTGCGCCGATGCACGTTCAAAGCCTTCCGTAGATCACGACGCCAACCGCCATTTGAAGGATGGAAGTCATTCCTTTGTCGGCCCACTCCTTGGTGCCGCTGATGGGAACGAACAGAATGTCCCCATCCTGAAGTCCGGGATCTGTCGCCTGGTTAGCCAGGATTTTTTTCAACGGCAGGTCGGTTTCAACGCGCCCACCCGGTGAATTGCGGATAAGACGCGCGTCCAGCTTGGCTGTCTTATTCAAGCCCTGGGCCAGCGCCAGAGCTTGCAGGACGGTCACCGTGTCCTTGTTCTCGATCAGGTATCCGCCCGGCCTGCCCACATCGCCAATGACATAGACCACGCCAGCGCGGGTGACCACAATGTGATCTCCGGGCTCGACCTCGAAGTCTTGTTGCTCCAGAGACTCCACAGGAGCGCTTAGGTTCACGCTGACCATCTTTCCTGGGGAGTGCTGGTGCGTCAGGATAGCGGTCTTGGAAGCAGACGGCGTGACGCCTCCGGCGACCGATACAAAGTCGAGGACCGTGTGCTTGCCCAGCAGGGGATAGACGCCCGGAAGTTTAACTTCACCCATGACGGTTACGCCTTGGGTGGCATATTCAAGTACGAATACCTCGACGTGGGGATGGTGCAAAATGTCCCGCTGACGGAATCGATCTTCGATGGCGACCTGCACCTGTTCAGCGGTAAGTCCCAAGACCGTAACGGTCCCACCAACGGGCAGGGTGATTTGACCAAGATTGTCCACGCGGAACTTGCCCGACAGCTCGGGCGTGTCGAAGACGCGAAGCTCAAGCAGGTCGCCCGCACCCAGTAGCAGAGGCTTTTCCGCGACGGCAGGTTGCTCCGAATTTGGCTGCTCCGTAGCCGGAATGCCAGGCGGAAGAAGCGCTTGCTGAGCTGCGGCGATAGGATGCTGGGGGAGGCTCGTCGTTTCTGGACGACTCTGAGCATGCAAAGCCGTGGAAGCGCCGAATGAGATAGCAAGCAATGCGAGACACTTCAGGATTGCTGGCGCGACCGAGGCGAGGGACGGACGCCGATTTTCATTGCCCGGAACGGTCAATGGATTGGGCCTTTTTCCCCTTTGTTCCTGGAACCGTAGGACCGGTAGTAGGCGTTTTCATAGCGCAGATCGACTCCATTGAGCACAATGCCTGCGATGTTTACGTTCGCGCGCTGAAGCGAGTCGCGAGCATGACGAAGCGCATACCTCGTGGTCACCCCAGAACGAACCACCAACACGGCTGCGTCAGCACGGGATCCCAGTACCACGGCATCGGTGAACATCGATACTGGCGGCGTGTCCAGCACGATATGGTCGTACTGGCTGCGCCAGCGCCGAATCAGGTCCGCCATATTCGTCGAGGCAAGGGTCTCCGCGGGATATGTCGATGGACTCCCTGAGGGGAGGACCGTTAGATAAGGCATTTCTTCAAGTCGAACCACGGCCTGCTCTTCCGGATAGGTGCCGTCCAGGATGGCGCTCAATCCCGGGCCAATCGGAATATTGAAGGCCTGATGCAGACAAGGTTGACGAAGATCGGCATCCACCAGCAGAACCTTTGCACCTTGTTGGGCCAGCACCGTGGCACAGTTGATTGCGGTCAGAGTTTTGCCTTCCGAGGGCATCGAACTGGCGATGGCCAATACTTGGGGAGATTTTCCTGCCAACGGCAGCAAGAGGGAAGTACGTAGACTGCGATATGTTTCCGCCGCCTGTGAATGGGGACTAGTGAAGGCAATCAGGCGAAGCTGACCGGCACGTTCGGCGGAGGACAGTTTCTTGACCTCGCCCCCTATGTCAGTCTGGCGAATCTGGGGAATTACGGCCAACAACGGGAGCGCCGCCACACTTTCAGCTTCTTCGCTGGTTCTGACCGTGGTGTCTAAGGCTTCGAGACCAACTGCTGCGACAAGTCCCAAAGCAAGCCCGGCGCCGAGACCCAGCGTGAGGTCAAGGCTCGGTCGAGGATCAATGGGTCGAGACGGAAGCTGGCCAGGCTCAACTACCGCAATGTTCGCGGAGGCCAAACCAGCGACGATACCGGCTTGTTTCAGCTTCAATTGCAAGGTTTCATACAGATCTTGGGTGGCCTCGACCTCATGTTTCAGGATGGCGTACTGGGCGGCGCTTTCGTTCAGGTCGAAGGCTTTCTGTTTCTGCTTTTCGAAGCTGGCGTGCAATAAACTTTCGGTGTTGGCAGCTGCGAGATATTCGTTCTCGTAGCGCTGGGAAAGATTGTTCAGTTCTGACTTGATAGCGCTGTCAACCTGGGCGATTTCATTACCCAGCTCAGCCAGTTTAGGATAGCCTTCGCCGAACTTAGTGCTTAAGCGTGCATAGTCAACCCGCAGCTGCGCCTGCTGCGAGCGCAGAACTTCGAGAGTAGGCTCTGGGACCGTGGAAGCGATCAGTTCAGGATTTCCAGAGGCGGCGATATGGTAGCGCGCTTCTTTGACGATGCGGTCCGATTCCGCCGCGGTTAGCTGCTCGTCCACCTGCTTGAGTTTTTCAGTGACAATGTTGTCAGCCTCGTCGCCGCCAATGAGCCCTCTTTCCTTCTGAAGGCTGGCCAATTTCTCCTGTGATTCGCTGGCCTTGGTACGGAGGTCGTCCATCTGCCTTGACAACCAGTTCGACACCAGCGTGGCTGACTCGTAGCTGCTGCGAAAATTTCGTTCGGTATAACGTGCGACCGTAGAGTTCACTACTTCCGCGGCAAGCGTGGGGTCGTTCGCCCGAAATTGCACCGCGATGATGTCAGTCTTGGGGACGACTTCCACACTGAGGCTCTTGCCAAAGCGCAACAACAAAGCGTCGCGTGCCTCCAGAGGCATGTCGGAAAATGGCACGCTCGCAGGTTGCATCCATCGGCCAGCGAAGTCCCTTCTTTGCGCCATCCTTAACTGCTCTAAAACGGCGAGTGCGATGGTCTTGCTTTGCAGGACCGCAACAGCGCTCTGTAGTTGGATTGTGGGATCTGAGGGACTCAATACCCTGGAAGCCATCTGATCGAGCCCTAGCGAATTCGTTCCCGCAGGGCTGACTTCAATCCGTGCAGTGGCTTCATAGCGAGGGCTCTTTATTAGAATGTAAAGACAGGCCAGAAATAAACACGAGACGCAACATCCCAGAATGAGCAACTTGCGCCTGCGCAACATAGTCCAAACCTCTGCGACGACCTGTTCATCCGCTGGTCCGTCGTGCAACGTGACATAGCCGGAAGAGTCGGGCAGAGCAATCTGCGGGTTAGGGGTGGGGGAAGGGAGCATCTGAGAAACTCATTTTTCGAGACAAGAGCAGTTCTGGGGCTGTTGTATCCAGGAATGGTGTATGTCTTCAGAAAGGTTTTGCGTGAAACCAGGGAGTTACTCTTGGTATAAGCCCCCGCATTTATCCGGGGGGAACGAGCGCTTCAGCCGCTCCGAAAAGCGGAACGTATAGCTTGTGCTTTAGCGCTGGACGATGACCGTCCGAGCTAAAATTCCCATCGTAGAATAGAGCGCTCTTCCGCTAGACTGAAGAGGGTGTGTGAGAACTGTGCCGTCCCTGAAGGGACTCATCATTTTTCCCACTTTACCCAGGGCTTCCGCCCTGGGCTAAGCTCTTTCGCCCCTGCGGGGCTGGTTTCTCGGCAGTTCGTTCCACCGAGCTGACCAAAAACGAGTTCTCGCACACGCTCTTAAGCCATCTCCCCTGCTGAAACAGGGCTTCCACCACGATTTTCGCAACCTCCGAACGCGCGATTGGCAGCAAGAACAAGTTTAGAAGAATTCAGACGCCTCGCGCTGCAAACAACAAAGTGTGCAGGAGAATGGCAATATCAATAAACAAACTACGATTGCGAACATAGTACAGGTCATACTCGATATTTTCGTGGATCAGAAAAGCCCGGTCCGCACTCAGTTGCCACAACCCGGTAATTCCCGGCTTCACCGCCAAGCGTTGCCGTTGCAAAGTGGTGTACTGCTCGACGATGAAGGGCATCTCCGGCCGCGGGCCGACCAACGACATGTCACCGAGAAGTACGTTCAGGATCTGTGGCAGCTCGTCGAGGCTGGTTTTCCGAAGCAAGCGGCCAATGGGGGTGATATGGGGGTCATGGCTGTTCTTCGGCGAATAGTTGTAGCGAGGCGCATCGCGGAACATCGTCCTGAACTTATACATGGAGAACAGGCGGCCATCTTTACCGATCCGATTCTGGCGAAACAAAACCGGCCCGGGCGAGGACGATTTCACCAGTACCGCAATGGCGCACAGCAGCGGCGCAAGCAATGCCAGCGATATGACGGCAGTGACAACATCGAGTAACCGCTTGGCCGGGTTGTAAATGAATCCGGTACGTGCTTTGGATAGATGGGCGAGCATGACTCCGTCGAGTTCAGCATAATCAATCCAATAGCCTGGCTCGGAGAAATCCTTGGGGACAAAGTAGGTGTTGACCCCCGCCGCCGAAAGCTGCGCCAATACCGGGATCATCGAATCACGGTCCTCGTCAGGCGTCGCAATCACCAACACTGAGGCGCTCAGTTGATGCAGCAGTTCTGGACAAACCGGTCCGGCCAGTACTTTTATGGAGTGCTTGTGCTGATAGGACGATTCGTAGATTTCCAGGCCAAACTTTTGGGGATTGTCATCGACCATCGCCACCGGATTGAGCCCAAACTTAGGCGAACGGACGAGAGCCGAGTAGACCCGTCTTCCCAAAGTCCCAGCCCCTAGGATGACCGCTCGTCTTGCCCCATATCCTTTTCCGCGGAGGACGCGCATCGCGTGACCGGTTTCCCATTTCTCCAGCGTAACGAAGATAGGAACTGCGACGGCGACATAGGCAATGACCAGCCGGGACAAAGGCAACGCAGAAAAGTGTGCAACCAAAAGCGTGAGAAGTAAGCTTTCCAGGCTGACCCGGAGAATACGTTCAGTCTCACGCACCGCAAGCAGGCTCTGGCAGGTGCGGTAACCGCCGTGCCGCTCGAGCAGCACCACGAACAGCACACCGAATGCAACAGCGCCAAGCAGGACCGCAGACATCGGGTACTGCACTTGCTGGCCGGCACCCAATGCCCGGTACAGAGCGTAAGCGGAATATACGGCTAGCGTGACGGCCAAGAAGTCGAGTGCTCTTTCGGCGGCGTTAAGTAGAGGCTCGAGTCGAACACTTGACTCAGTAAAGTCTGCACTTCCGGCGACCTGAGCCGGCCGAGGAGAGAAACCCGCTGTCCAGGATGAACTGGCTGGGAAGCCTTCAAGAGGAATCATATTATTGCTCGACGGATTTAGGTCAGAAAGCAGAGTTGCGTCAGTTGGGATAACAAAGGAATTTGAGCGCGGTGGTAGCTTGCCAGAGTGGCTCTTTAAGGCTGGTTGGCAGCTTCCAGCCATGGAGATCGTCGATGGTTGCGGCTGAGGCAGTTTGTGCCTGCTCTTCAGACGCGGGCTCGAAACCTTGCATTTCCTGCTACAAACTCAATCGATGAGTGTTGGAATTCCGCTAGCCGACGGATTCGACATCGGCTCCATTCAGGTTGATAGCCACCGACTTCATGATCTCTTCCACGGTGATGACTAGCCGGGTGGCATTCTGCTTCTGCACCAGAATGCCTTCCCATCCCGCAAAGGGGCCATACTTGACCCGCACGCGGTGTCCAATTCTTAGATACGGGTGCGGCTCCACTTCGTTTGGACGTGCGACGCAGGTTTGCAGTTTGGCGATTTCCTCGTCCTCCAACCGAGCGGCTTTCCCACCGACGGAGACAAGGTTCACCACACCCATGGTCTGCAGCACTGGAAGGCGTTCGGCGTCCGAGACATGAACGAAGACGTAGCCAGGGAACAGTGGAGCCTGGGAGCGATGAATCCTATCGGACCAGCGGCTCAGCTTTGCGTAGGTCGGTAGCAGCGATTCGACACCCTTGCACGACAGCTGGCTGGCCACGTGGCTCTCATGCCGAGAACGCGTATAAGCGGCCAACCAGCATCGTCGGTCTTCCATTGGGTTTACGTTGGTTTCTCTAACGCTGTAAGGGGAAATGCGCGGCTCCGCCATTTTCAGTCCCATAGGGGAGTCGGTCTGTGAAGATACGGGGTGTTGATCTGCCCCGTATCAATTTTTTGGTTTTGCTGTCGCAACACCACTATAGTGATTACTGATGCGACGCTTATGTGCTAACTAATCTTAAGCAATTCTACGGCCATGAATCTCGGCTAGAGCTTGGTTTTGTAATAGGCTGTGTTATCAATAATTTGCCATAAATAGAAACGACGATGATGGAGTTTGGTCCGTCCAACAAATGGACGATCACTGTTCAAAAGCTGGATTTGGTACGCAAGAGCCGGCCTCTTCGGGGATCCACATTACTTCGACACCAAATCACAAACAAAGTGGAAAATCGTTCCTCGGGTGTTGCAATAGTTTGCGCAAGAAACGGCAAACGCTAGCCTAAACTACTGCCATCATTACGGATAAAGGCTGGCGCAATGGAATACTACGTGCGTAATGGAAGGGAGAAGACGTTCACTTCAGTCTGTCTTGCGGAGGAGATCTACCATGCGGAAACTTTGGCTTGCGGCGCTCCTTGTGGTTATTGCGCTGCCAGTTTTAACACAAGCATCTGTTATAACCTTCGGCGGAACCTCCCTGTGCGGCGACACCTGCTCGGGAGTCCAGGTTCCGGACGGCTACGGCAATCCCAACTTCGTTTGGGGTGGCAACTTCTACGCTTATGGCAACATTCCCTACGACTCGGGCTACGCCAACACGTACGGAGCCCCGTCCGGCGCCTTCGCGTATAACGCCTTTGGCGATTCCCCAATCACGTTGACCAGCTCTGTGGCATTCAACTTCAACGGAGCGGACTTCAGCACCTGGGCGGAGAATAATCAGTTCCAGACCTTCTCTTCGACGACGATTGAGATCCAGGGGTATAACGGCTCCACGCTAGTCGGGACAGTGGTTGCGGATCTGTCTTCGACTAGCTTCAACTTCGTAACCGCCGATTTCAATAACGTCACGTCGTTAGTGTTCACCAATGACTGCGGCAGCTGCTCGGGGCGTTGGTGGCTGATGGACGACTTCACCTACAATCAGGCGGCTACAACTCCTGAGCCGGGAACGATGGTCATGTTCGGTACCGGAGTGTTGGTTGCAGCAGGCGCTATTCGTCGTCGCTTCTCTCGCTAGCATAGGCTAGTTCTCCAGTGGGCGGAGCTAATGGCTCCGCCTTTTTTCATAGACAATTCCGGCCAGCTTCCCGCGGCGCCATGCAACAGCAGAAGGTGCGCCCTCGAGGTACTTGTCTGCCATTACGAAACGGGCGCCACGCCAGGCAGTAAAATCAACGCTGGATTGTCGATCTAACTTAGGAGGCGCTCGCGATGCGCATTCTCGTCACCGGCGGTGCTGGATACATCGGAAGCGTAGTCGCCGACCGTCTCCTGCGCGTCGGACACGCCGTAACGGTGCTGGACAATCTCAGCAAAGGCCGGCGCCAGGCGGTCCCCGCGAAAGCAGAATTTGTTCAGGCCGATACGGGTGACCAGGAGAGCGTCGATCACGTTTTTCGGACGGGACGCTTCAACGCGGTGATACATTTCGCCGCCTTCATTGAAGCCGGCGAGTCCGTGCAGCAGCCGGAGAAATACTTCGACAACAATTCTGCCAAAACTCTGAGCTTGCTGCGCATGGTGCTGAAGTACCAAGTAGCGCGTTTTGTGTTTTCGTCGACCGCAGCGGTTTACGGCGAGCCGCGGCGCATTCCGATCACCGAAGACGATCCGCTCGATCCTACCAATGCCTATGGAGAATCGAAGCTGATTGTGGAACGTATGGTGAGCTGGTTCCACAAAGCCCACGGATTGCGCTACGCCAGCCTGCGTTATTTCAATGCCGCGGGAGCCACGGCCGAGCGCGGAGAAACGCACAACCCGGAGACCCATCTCATCCCGCTGGTTCTGCAAGTAGCGCTCGGGCAGCGCCCGTCGATCGCAATCTACGGGACGGACTATCCGACCAAAGATGGAACCTGTATCCGTGATTACATTCATGTCGAAGATCTGGCCACCGCTCATTTGCTGGCGCTCGATGGCTTGGAACGGTACTCGCATCTGATCTGCAACCTGGGCAGTGGTAGCGGATTTAGCGTGCGAGAAATTATCGAAGTCGCCCGGAAGATTACCGGACGCGAGATTGCGGCGCTGAAATCGCCTAGACGCGCGGGCGATCCTGCGGTGTTGGTCGCCAGTTCGGAGAAAATCCGCCAGGTGCTGGGCTGGAATCCGCAGCACTCCGACATCGAAGGCATTATTCGCAGCGCTTGGGACTGGCATAAGGCCAACCCGCAGCCGCGCGGGTGACGTGCGCAGTGTCGCCGAGGCGAGGCGCGCCTGGTAGAGGTCCGGACGCACTTCAGGATTTTCCCTCCTCCGCGTATTCCATTGCTCGACCCTTGCTTGAGGATGTCGATATCTTCAGGGTTGCCATGGCCGCGTGACCTCGCTTGCTTCAGGGTTGCTACGGACGATCTTACCGGGGTCCCCAAACCGCGCCGTCTTATTGCTCCTCTGCTCACGCGATCTCCCTCGCCTGCTCGGCAGATTCCTTCTCGACGCTTTGCGGCTGCATGCGCAACATAAATCTCTGACTTACCGCATCTCTTCGAATGCGCTTGATCTCAGGCGTGCCTTCTCCACCGCGGCCAGACAACGGCCCGCTTACCATACAGAAAAGCTGGCGTATAGGATTGCAGTGAAAATCATCATCGGCTCCTTCCTCCGAAGTCCTGGACGCAGTGCTTTCTTCACCTTCCTCTTTTCCTGGGTCTGAAACGTTGTCACCCCTTCCTGCGGTTTCTTCTCCGCCGCGCCGCATGGCAAATTTCAATTCGCTGACAGCCCTGGCCAGGTCGCTGTCCTTCTCGACTACTGCTTCTTCTTCGTCCTCTTCTGCAACCGTCAACTCGCAGTCCGTGTCGGCTAGGTCGTAATCTTGCTCGAAGCTGTCGTAGCTTCCTGCCACCGTGGCGCTCTTGCCCTGCTCAAAATTGGCGCCTTGCCACAGATTCGAACTCGCAATCTGTAGCCCATACAGCAATTGTCCCGAGATCTTGGTGCTGATCCGCCCATGGATCAGGGCGTCCATCACCTGCATCAGTGCCAGTTGGATGGAGTTGGCATCTTCCAGCGCTGGCAGCTCCGGCGGAGGGCATTCCATTTTCATGACCTGCTTTTGCGTCCGCAGACGCCTTCCCACCCAGGTCAGATGGAAGTAACAGTAGGCGCGACCGCGTAGCGCCGGTGATCCGCAAAACTCGCCATTCGATTTTATGTGTTCACAAGTACGCATGACTTGTCTCCTATCGGTAATTCACAACTAGCTTCATAACCCTGTCCGAGGGGAGGACTCCAATCTTCCTCGTGTGCATCCTTTCATTCCGACCGCACCCTCCCCAAAACTTGTCGTCCCGACCGAGGACTTCAGTCCGAGCGGAGGGATCTGCGGTTCCGGCCCGATCAGCAATCTGTTCCCCCTGCGAATAAGGGTCCCGTATCAGGGCACGGCTTCAGCCGTGCCGTAAATGGTTTTTTTGACCTGGGCTTTTAGCCCCTGAGGCACCTCTCTCTGGTTCGCTTCACCATCTATCAAATCATCTCTATTCACTGCCGCCCCTACCCCACCTTTCTCCGCAAAATCTTGAAAACAATAACTTAGCGCGAAAAATTCCCGGCAAAATACTGCATGCAGGGGGCTTACGGGCAAAATATTGGGCCGCAAAGACTTACGGGCTGCTGCGGGAGGGTGGGAGAGCCCTGGTAAAACGCGGTTTGGCAATTCGAGGGTCGTCACTTGACGCACCAAACCCGAGTCGGGGGTCCCCAACGAGCGCCGATTTTGCGCTTGTTGGGGAGGGTAAAGACACGAAAGGGCAGGAGCGCCGGGCGCGGCGGTTCCTGCCCTACACCCAGAGTATGGGTCTGCTCGGCAACGCGGTCAAGTTACGAAAGTATCAATTGCCGCTTCTATTTTGCATGAAGTTCCAGAATGGGAATGACGCTGATCTATCAAGGCTTGAACGTTGAGGGCTGAATGCTCACGGATGGGTGCAGAAGGCTGAGTGCTTTAACTATCCACTATCCACTATCCACTATCCACTATCCACTATCCACTAACCACTAACCACTATCCTCGCTGAAAGTGACGGCGAAGCTAGACACAAAAATCAGCCACCACCAAAGTTTTATTAAAATTATGTAAAAAAGTTCTTGACCTCTTGACAAGACCGGCCCATTATGGGCTAACTTTCTGGCCGAGAAATTCCGCTATTCGGCCCATTACGTACGGCACCTCGTGATTCGTTTCGAGGCCGGGGCGAGCAAGCAATTAGTTGCTTAGGAACTTAGGCAGGGAACTTCTGCATGGTATTCGCTGATTGTTTCGCGGAGCGGCAGGAGTAAAGAAGCCTTACCCCCGGCCCTATTGAAATCAGCGCCGCTCTCGCTGTCCTTGGCTCTCTGCGGTGCCATGTCGCCACACTTCCCTTTGTGAGCCAAGGCTCGAAGACGTTCACTCCGAAAATATGGAATCCGGGCGACCGCCCGCAAGGAGCCTCTATGCGCCGCTTCAGCGCGAAGCCGTCTGCCCTTCACCAACGGCATCATTCAATTCACTCGATTACGCGAAAGGAGCGCTCCATGCGCAAATTCAGCACCAGCATCGCTCTCGCTCTCACCACCTTGTTGTTCGCTTCCATAAGCTCGAGCCCAACAAACATCCGTGCCGTCGGACAAGGCCAGTGGCACGTCCGTGAACGCATTGAGCATCGCCGGGAACTCAGGCAACAATGCAAATGCAGGAACGAATGCCACTTCGATTAGCCCCTTCCTGCTAACCAGCCCCGACATTCCCTACTTCGGCAGTGGTGGTTTCTACCAACTCCATAATGTCCGAGACCAGCCCGACTTCCAGATTTCCGTCGCCGGGAACCTCGGTCTCGCCAGTTACCTCTCTACAGCTACGGTATCGGCGGAACGCCGGTGTTGAGCGCCAACGGCAGCCATCCCATTATGAGCCTATCCGTTGGCAACGGCGCCTGCAGCGTCAACAACGGGAGCAGTGCCAACACTCTGTGTTGGCGAGGCGATGCTGGCGCTCGATATCGCGTCCACCGGTAAGCGTCAACACTTACCTCGGCTTCGCGGCCGGGCAAGGCAACACGAGCGGCAGCTTACAACGTCGGCGTCGGCACCGGCGCCCTCGCTGAGGTTGGTGGTGCCACAGCTAATACCTGCGTCGGCGTTTATTGTGGTTTCTAGTACCACGGGCAACAACAACATCCTTCTTGGCGCAAGCGCCGGTGGCGGCTCCAGCAATCCGACAGGGAGCAGCGACATCTACATCGGCAACAACGCTGGGAGCACCAGCCCCTCAGGGGAAAGCAATACCATCCGCATCGGGGTGCAGGGCACGGGATCGGGCCAGCAGGACAACACTTACATGGCGGGCATCTACCAGGCAACACTTGATCTAAGCACGGCAACGATCGTTCTTGTGGACAACACTGGAAAACTAGGAACGATGGGGTCCTCTCGCCGTTTCAAGGAAAACATCCGCGAGATGGGCGACAGCACGAGCAACCTGATGAAGCTGCGCCCGGTCACCTTCCTCTACAAGCCGGAGTACGACAAAGGGCCGCGCTCACTGCAGTACGGCCTG
The DNA here is from genome assembly GCA_963720135.1 of uncultured Acidobacteriaceae bacterium. GTDB lineage: Bacteria > Acidobacteriota > Terriglobia > Terriglobales > Acidobacteriaceae > Bog-257. The sequence goes on along the minus strand of CAVREJ010000025.1, from coordinate 324,111 downwards.
ATCGCCGAAGAAGTCGCCGAGGTCTATCCTGACCTAGTGACGTATGACAAAGATGGCCAGCCCAACTCGGTTAAGTACCAGTTGCTCGCTTCCATGCTACTGAACGAGTTGCAGAAGCAGCACCGCAGCGCCGAGGCACAGACAGTGGTGGTCCAATCCCAGCAGCAGGAGATCGAAAGCCTGAAGCGGCAACTGCAACAGCAGAACGCGTCGTTCCAGGACCGCCTATCGAAGCTGGAGTCCTACGTCGCGACGCAGATGAATACTGCCTCGGACAATCCGCCGCGGACGTCCCCAGTCGCAAACGGTGGTTCGCAGTAACCCTGGCCTGAGTAGCGGTGGCGGAATCAGCGAATCGACTTCCGCCACTTCGTTGATACTGGATGTCCCCGCTAAAGCCTTTGCTTGGGTGGGGATTTTCTTTACGGGTCGCTGCCGCGTGCCCCACACATTCGCGGGTTTCGAATGTGTGGGAGACCATGGATCAGTTGGGCAACCTCACCGAGACTGGCCGTTATGAAAATTCATCCCACTCATTCCAACGTCAGGAATGAGTGGGGCACGCGGCCCTGACACAAAGCTCCTGGTTTATGCAAAGAACTTCCGACTCAGGACACTAGCGTTAGGCTCACTGGGATGGAACGCTCAAATCCTTGCAAATTTTCCTGGCTAAGTCGTCGTTGATTTCGGAGTGGCGAGGAACAGCCGAAGTCTTAGCTGCGGCCCGGTTAACGTAGATCGAATGGCTTGCTCCTTCGCGCAACAGTTCGCACCCGTGCCGTTCAAGGTGTCGCACGAGTTCGCGACGCTTCACGCGCTGACCGTCAGCGGTTCCCGAATCACGTCTTTTCCCGAGGCGGCTTCCTGGGCCAGTGTTCTGTTCGCCTCAAGCACAAGGGCAACAGCTTCGTGCAGGTTCGCGCGCGCTTCGTCGAGCGTTACGCCTTGGGTATTGGCCCCGGGCAATTCTTCAACGAATGCGATGTAGCCCTCGGGGACGCGGCGAAAAACAGCGGTGAACTGAAAATCCATGAGGCTATCATACGCTTGGCTGGAGTGGCCCCGGCCCCAGCCCAGCAGTGAACATACACGAAACCTTAATCTGGGGTGCCCCCGTTCCTTCGACTTCGCTCAGGACAAGTCTAGCCTTCTTCTGGCTAGGGCGGGGCAGTGGATAGTTAAGGGTCTACCTCAGTGCTTGTAACCAGCCCCGCGCAACGCTGCTGCAAAGGCATCCGCGAAATCGTGGACGTGTTCCGTCGTTGCCAGCGGACCCATCAGGCCGATGCGGAAGATCTTTCCGGCGAGCGGGCCGAAGCCGCCAGCGATCTCAATGCCGTGCTCTTTGAGCAGCGTGGCGCGCACTTTGGCTTCGTCCACACCTTGCGGCACTTTCGGTGTGTTCAAGTTCCAGATGCGATGCTCCGGCGCTACCAGCATTTCCAGTCCCATGGCTTCCAGCGTCTTCACGAACTCCAGGTGCGCCCGGTGATGCCGATTCCAGCGATTCTGCAAGCCTTCCTCTTCGATGAGGGTGAGGCCTTCATGCAGCGCGTAAAACATGGTCGCCGATGCGGTGTGATGATAACGATGCGAGATCTGCAAATAGTCGGCAATCAGCTTCAGATCGAAATACCACGACCGATTGGGAGTTTCGCGCGCCTTCAGCCACTCGGCCGCTCGAGGTGAAACCGTAATGGGCGATAGTCCGGGAGGACAGCTCAGGCCTTTCTGGGTGCAACTGTACGCGATGTCGATACCGGTCTTGTCCACTTCGACGGGCATGGCTCCGAGCGAGGTTACGCAGTCGGCGATCACCAGAGCGCCGACTTCATGCGCAGCCTTGCAGATAGCGTCTCCCCGCTGAAAAGCTCCGGCGGAAGTTTCGGCCTGCACATACATCACAACTTTGGGTTTCTCCAGGCGAATGAAGTCAGCCGCTTCCTTGTCGCCGAAGACCTCGCCCCAGGGCTTCTCGAAGCGCACCAGTTCGGCGCCCTGACGGCGTGCCATTTCCGACATGCGATCGCAGAAGAAACCGTTGGCCAACGAAACGACTTTCATCCCCGGCAAAACGAAATTGGAGATGGCAGTTTCCATGCCGCCGCTGCCGGTGGCGGAGATGACGAAGGTCAACTCGTTCTTGGTTCCGAATACAGTACGAAGCAGCCGTTGAATGTTGGTCGAGATCTCGAAGAAATACGCATCGAGATGGCCGACGACGGGTTGGGCCATCGCCTGGTATACGCGGGGATGGACTTGACTTGGTCCTGGACCAAACAACAGGCGCTTGGGGGGATGAACAGAGGTATTTTCCATTATGACGGGCTTGTCGAGAACAGTAGCCATGGCAACTCCTTTACAGTTGATGGCTTAAGTATAGTCAGCTGGCGCAAAACCGGCACGGCAATCCGTCACGTCGCCGTGTGCGCATTCACCCTTGCCAAGACGGCTCGACCGCGGTATGGCAAGATATATCGCGTGCCTTGCCTGGTCCAGTTTCGGAATTCTGTCATCTTGGCGATCCTGCTTGCCTTGGTTCAATTAGTTACATGGGCTGCGCTGCCGCAGGATTTGCGCGGCGTAGTCAAAGACCGCAGCGGTGCGGTGATTGCCAAGGCGCAGGTCCTGCTGCGTGCTGATGGCCAACAGATCACCCGCATGACGCAGGCCGATGGCAGTTTCGTCTTCACCGGAATAACTGCTACCACCGGGACGCTCGAGGTCAGCGCATCCGGTTTCGCGACCAGTACAACCGCGTGGCATGCGGGAGCGAACCAGCTCTCCATCACGCTAGATCCGGCGGCGGTGCAGCAGAGTCTCGACGTGACCGCGACTCGCACCGCTATCCTGCCGACCGGCGTGGATGACGTCGAAGCCCAACCCGACGCTGTCAACGTCAGCTCTACTCGATTGCAGCAATGGGGCGCGCTTGCTACCGACGATAAATTGCGGAACGTGGCTGGCTTCTCGCTGTTGCGGCGGTCGGGCAGCCAGACCGCCAATCCCACGTCTCAAGGTGTGTCGTTGCGCGGACTAGGCGCGAGCGGCGCGAGTCGCGCATTGGTGCTGGCGGATGGTATTCCGCTGAACGATCCTTTTGGCGGCTGGATCTATTGGGCGCGCGTGCCGCAAACCTCGTTGGACGAGGTACAGATTGTCCCGGGCGGTGTCTCGGCACTTTACGGAAACGACGCGCTGGGCGGAGTGGTCAATCTGGAGACCCGTCATGCAGTGCAGACCGACGCTGCTGTCGAAGGGTCATACGGAAATGAGAACTCGCCGTTCGGCTCGGGTTGGGGCGCGTTGCGCTTCGGCCAATGGGCGGTGGTCGCCAGCGGGGAAGGATTCCGCACCGACGGATACACGGCCGTACCGAAAGATATACGGGGCACCGTGGACACGCCGGTCGCGTCGCAGTACGGCAGTGGAACGTTGCGTCTGGAGCGCATGTTCGGCAATCGCGGACGCATTTTCCTGAGCGGCTCGCTCTACGGCGAGGACCGGCAAAACGGCACGCCGCTGCAGATCAACGACACAACCATACGGCAACTGGCATTTGGCACCGATTACGAGAGTTCCGCGGCCGGATTGTTTACTCTCCGCCTCTATGGTGGGACGGAAAATTACCATCAGACGTTCTCCTCGATCGCGGCCAACCGCGATAGCGAATCCCTGACTGACATTCAGTACGTTCCGTCGCAGCAAATGGGACTGCTGGCGCAATGGTCGAAGCAGATCGCCAGCCGCTTGACGTTGCTGGCGGGACTTGACGGCTTGTATGTGCAAGGGTTCAGTAACGAGACTACTTTTTCGAGCGGCAAGCAAACAGCGAAGCTGTCGAATGGCGGAACGCAGCAATCGCTGGGTGCATTCGCCGAAGGCATTGTGCAGATCACGCACAACTGGTCGGTGACGTTCTCCGGACGCGAAGACCTGTGGAGCAACTTCGACGCCAGCTCGTCGCGAATCCCGGTCAAGGGCAAACCGACAATCATTGCTTACCCTGATCGCGGCCAGAATGCCTTTAGCCCGCGGCTCACCACGTCGTATCACGCCGGCGAACACACGGTGGTTTATGCATCGGCCTATCGCGCCTTTCGCGCTCCTACTCTGAACGAACTTTACCGCAGCTTTCGAGTTGGCAACGTGCAGACGCTCGCCAACCCTTATTTGCGTGCCGAACACTTTACCGGCGGCGAAGGCGGAGTGCGCGTCACCACCCTGCAAGACCGCATGACGATTTACGGCGTCGGCTTCTGGGGCTTTGTCACCGATCCAGTGGCCAACGTGACCCTCAGCACGACCCCGAACCTCATTGTGCGCATGCGCGAGAATCTGGGCCGCATCCAAGCGCCGGGACTGCAGGCAGGTATCAACTACACCATCAGCAACCGCATCTGGTTTAGCTGTGCTTACCAGTTCATTAATTCCACCGTCTCGTCGTTTTCCGCGAATTTCGCCCTGGTTGGAAACCAGGTCCCGCTGGTGCCGAAAAACGAATTTGTTTTTCAGGGGACGTGGGCCGCTCCGCAGAAGATCCTCGTTGCCATACAAGGCCGCACTGCCAGCAACGAATTCGATGATGACCAGAACCTGTTGCCGCTCGGCGCTTACTTCGTGCTGAGCGCAACCGTGTCGCGTCCGCTGCCGAAAGGTTTCGACGTGTTCTTCCAGGGCGAGAACCTGACCAACGATCAGTACGAGATTGCACGCACACCGGCGGTGAACTTGGGCCAGCCGATTTTGGCCCGCATTGGCGTGCGCTGGCAGAGCAGGAAATAAGGGAACCGCAGTCCTCGGCTGGCATGAAGTCTTTTTATGACCAAGGCAAACTGCGGCGCTGTGCAGGGTTCCCATAGAATGATACCCATGCTCGTCCGCCCGCCGGTTCTCGCGATCCTGCTTGTTGCCACAACGATTGCTCCTATTCGTGCCAGCGCACAGACCGAGGAACCAACTCGTCCGGCGGACGCGGCTAAGCCGCTGAAGAGCGATCCGCTGCATGTATTCAGCCAGTCGGTGCAGGCGCTGTCGGCCAGCGTAACCAAGTCCGTGGTGCAAGTGCTGACTAGCGGTTACGCGCTCAGCAACGAGAACCAACAGACAGACACCGCGTACTTCGCTCCCGAGCACGACATTGGCGCTGGCGTGATCCTGTCGCCAGATGGTTTCATCGTGACCAATGCGCACGTCGTGCAAGGCGCCAGAAGAATTCGCGTACGCCTACAGGGCTTGGAGAAGCAATCTCGCGCAGCGGCGTCTGAACCACCACTCAGCCCGATTGATGCCAAGCTGGTCGGAGTGGACCGCCAAACCGATCTTGCCGTGCTGAAGATTGACATGACAAGCTTGCCGGCGCTGCAGCTCGCTGACTCCAACGACCTGAAACAGGGACAAGTCGTCTTCGCTTTCGGCAGCCCTCTGGGCCTGGAGAACTCGGTCACCATGGGCGTGGTCAGCTCGACCGCGCGGCAAATCGATCCCGACAATCCCGCTATCTACATCCAGACCGATGCTCCCATTAATCCAGGCAATAGCGGAGGGCCGCTGGTCGATGTGGATGGTCATGTAGTCGGCATCAATACTTTCATCCTGTCGCAATCCGGCGGCAATGAAGGACTCGGCTTCGCCATTCCCAGCGATGTGGTGCGCAACATTTATGACCAGATTCGCACCGAAGGCCACGTGCATCGCGGCCAGATTGGCGTGTCGGTTCGCAGCATTAGTTCGGACCTGGTCGAAGGATTGCATCTTCCGGTGCGCCGCGGTGTGCTGCTGCAAGATGTGACTCCCGGTTCGCCCGCGGACAAAGCCGGTCTGAAGGTAGGCGACATTGTCACCAGGGTTGGCGGCAAGCCGGTAAACGATGTGCGCCAGTTCGCACTCGACCTGTACACCTACAAGATTGGACAGAAGGCCGAGATCGGCGTGCTGCGCGATGCGAAGGAAACCACATTCTCGGTGCCGGTGATCGAACGGCCCGATGATCCCGCGCGCTTTGCCGACCTGGTCAGCGGCCCTAACAATCTGGTTAACCGGCTCGGTATCGTGGCCGTCGACGTCACCGGCGATGTGGCCGACCTCCTCGGCACTGACCTGCGCATTCCTAGTGGAGTACTCGTTGCCGCGAGAACTCCTACTAGCACCTTGCTGGGAGAAGGTCCGCAGCCTGGCGACGTCATCCACGCAATCAATGGCACTCCCATACAAGACTTGGCGCAATTGAAGCAGCACTTGCGCCTGATTAAACGGGGTGAACCTATCGTGCTGCAAATCGAGCGCTCGGGAAGCTTGAGCTACCTGGTACTGGAGTCGGAATAAGGCAGGTCGCCTTTCGCTCTTCGCTAGTCGCTTTTCGCTCCGCATTTCTTGCTTTTAGCCATTTTCTTGTTTTGCTGTCATCCCGACCGGGGACAGTAAACAAAGGTTGTCATCCCGAGCGACGAACGCAGTGAGGAGTCGAGGGACCTGCTGTTGAGGTTAGCGTGTAGCCAGCAGTAACCGTGGATCAGCAGTTAATCCCCGGTAGTTACCCGTCCAACAACACGCGCTGCCCAACCAAAACAATTTATGACAGGCACCACTTCAGAGCTATTGACTTCGCTTCGAACTAGTCGTAACGTCGCTCATCTTTCTTTCCTATAAGTGGGATATAGTTTCGCAAGCGCCCGATAGTCATTATTCAGGGAGCAGCCGCTTCGTCTAACCAGGTCTGCCCCCGCCAAAGTAGTCTGGCCTCATAACACGAAACCAGAACAGTTGTACTGAGGTAGGCTGGGTGGCCGCCGGCCGATGTTTGGCACGACCCTTCCGGTTCTGGAAAACCCATTAGGCTCAAATTGAAACGATTTAGGCATTGGCCTTGTATAACGTGGGTGAGTCAGAGCCGAAGGAAGAGATTTTCTCATCAATCCACTTTTGGAGGCTATAGCAATGACGCAACAGTGTACCCGAGGCAATAACAACTACTTTCGAAGTCCGCACTTCTGCATCCTCGTGCTAGCAGTTCTCGCCACCGCGCCCCCGGCATACCCGCAACGGCCTCCGCTGGCACAACCGCCGCCCCCGCCCCCGGCGCAGGTGCAACTGGAAAATCTCAATACCCTAGCACCCAGCTCAGTCAGCGATACGGATCCCAGTATGTGCCCGACACCAGGCAGTCCAGATCCGAACGAAACATCCATCGGTGGACTCAGCACGCATTCTGTCTATAAGTTTTCCAGCCAGCCGAATCTTAAGAACCTGTATGCGCGTCTAGTCTATGAGGTTCAATTGTGCACCGGGAATAGCCTCAGTTCCCAGGATGAGAAAGCAGTGGAGAAAGCTCTGAATTTTCTTAAAATCACAGCTGCCCGGTCGTTTGCAGCCAAACTTTCCCTCACTGGAGATGGCCAGGGCGGAATTAAGTATCCGTCAATCGTGCCCTTCAGTTACTCGTTTGATGAGTCATCGAAGAAGTATTCCGCCGAGACGATTAGCAAGGGAGTCATTCCTTGGCAGGTCACTAATGCATTTGAGGTGCAGTACTTATACAACGCTAACAAGAACGTCTCAATCAACACGGCAACTCTCTTTAGCGACATTGTCACCGCTGCAGCGGGCGCCGGTGGTATCACTGCGCTCCTTTCACCGGCTGCAAATGCTTATCTCTCCGTTGGTAAAACAGTCTTAGATGACCTGGCCCAATCCGTGTTCGCGGCGATAAATACCGATGACAATTCGTTTCATTTTGACATGCTACAGGATAGTGATCGCAGGCTCTATTACCGATTTAGAGACCTTTCCAACCATCCGCTCGCTGCGGTGAGACTCACGGTTGCTTTTACAAACTCGATAGCAAATCCTGTCCCGGTAGATCCGTTGAAGGATGATTCGGCACACGTTCCACAGTTTAATGATGCAATACAAAACATTTTAATCGTCGGTATCGGGGGGCCTTCTGGCGGCCAAACGTTACTGCAAGCGATCTCCAAGGAAACCTCTTACCAGGACATACTGAAGGCCACTGCCGACACGACTGCACAGAGTTTTCAGAGCTCCTGCGATGATCTAGAGTCTAAACTGCAGACAACCTATGGACTGAACGACTTTGACACCTCGCTAACAATGGGGCAGATTCTCTCTCAAGAGAACACTCTTTACCTAAACGTAAAGAAGTTTTATAACAGCGGTTGCTTTCGCCATCGCGACGTTCTCAAAACAATGGGCATCACAGTTTTTGAGCATGCGCCATCGTCCTGAGTTGACGCGTCAAGCAGTAGCGTTTCTATTGCATTTTCGGCGTTGGCCAGGGGTTCCGGTGCTGTCGCGAAACGTCAAAGCTCCGCGGCGTAATACAGGAGGTTTGCAAATGTCAGCGTCGTCGGCAATATTTAGGTATACGTTGCGGGTACTGGCTCTGGTAACCATTTGCGTCGGATATCAGCCAACTGAACTTCACGCCCAGCCAACAGGAGGGCCATCAGGCAAGTACTTCGAGCGGGTACTGATTGTCGTATTGGAAAATCAGAATTTCTCCTCCGCGATGAAAGATCCATTTCTCTCAAGTCTGGCTACGAAGGGGGCATTCTTCACCAACTACCACGGACTGTACCATCCATCCTACCCAAATTACCTCTCTATGATAGCAGGGAGCTCCTTCGGAGTTGACGGAGACGGCCAAAAGACGTTTCCCGCCGACGACGCTCATCGAACCGTCTCTTCGTTGCTAGACTGGAAGAACTATGCCGAGGACTATCCGACTTTCCCCCAGCCGTTCCTTGGCGACAAGGGAAAATACGCTCGGAGGCACGTCCCCTTCCTCAGCTTCGCTGCGATCCAGAAAGATGGATTCAAGAATGTCGTTTCGGTTGATACAAAAGACCCGCATAATGCGTTCGTCGAAGACGTCAGGCTATTTCGACAAGACAGAGCGAAGCATCCTCTTCCGCGTTACATGCTGTATACGCCAAATTTGGATGATGACGGGCATGACCCAGTGCTCGACCCTCAGAAAGGCTTAGCAAAAGCTTCGAACTGGCTCAAACATTTTCTGACAGAATGGTTTCCATTGGACGAGACAACGAAAGGCACCCTAGTCGTGATCACATTCGACGAGTCAGAGGGTCATGAGCAAACAAATCGTATCTATACAATTTTCCTGGGAGACATGATTAAACCGGGGGGAATCGCCGCAACTTATACTCACTACAACTTACTGCGGACGATAGAGGAGAACTTTGGGCTTGGCACGCTCAATACCGGTGACAAAGCGGCAGCCCCCATTGTGGGGATCTGGAAATGATCAGAAATAACTTCCTGCCGGGTGCCAAGTGCCCCACCCAAGCCGTCGTTGCTTGGGTGGGGATTTTCGTGTCATGTGGTAAACGAACGGTGCTGCGAATTAGGTGAAGTCATCGGTGCATGATCGTTCGAGAATCGCCCACCCACGCAAAACCGGCTTGGGTATCGTACCCCGCGCAATCACGCCCCGCCCGTTCCCGCCGTCGTTAGCGCCTGCAATATCCCCGTGCCATTGGGGCTGCCCCAGCCGCTGCAGGCGTCCCATCCGGGACCGGCTTTGTAGTCGCCGTTATTACCCGAGGTGATGTCGTGGAAAGTTCCCATCGCCACGGCAACCTTCTGATACAGGTTGGGATTGAGGTAGCCAACCGGCGTGCCGATGCATTTGATTGAACAGTGCAACCAAGCCCGCCCACAATGGTGCGACAGCGCTGGTTCCACCCACCACGAATTGCGAGCCGTCCACTTGCACTTGATAACCGGTCTGAGGGTCGGCGTCACCCGCAACGTCAGGCACGCCGCGGCCCGGGTTTCCCGTGTCTGCCGATTCGGCGGCACATTGGCATTCGCCTGGTAGGAGGGAAGCGGAAAGGTTTCACTCACTCCGCCGCCGGTCGCGCCGTTGGTGGGAAGATCGTTCCACACAACTTCGCTCGCGATCGTGCTGCCGCTGATGTCGAGGCTCGTGCCTCCACATGCCAGGCTATACGGGCTCGACGCCGGGAAGTCCACCTGGTCTGAGCCATCGGACGAGCCGTCGGTTGAGCCGTTATCGCCGCAGGCCACGCATACGGTCACGCCCACTGCCGCCGCCGCCTGCAGCGCGCTGTTGTAGTTCTGCAGCGATTGCGCCGTCCAGCTATCTTCCGGCCCGCCCCAACTGATGGAGATGACCGAAGGCTTGTTGGTCTTGTCCATTGCCGCCTGGTTGATCGCGTCGAGAAAACCTGCGTCGGTATTTGGGGCGAAGTAAACAACGATCTTCGCGCCGGGAGCGACCGCGCCTGCGACTTCAATGTCGAGTCCGACTTCAGTATCAGGCCCGTTCGTGTCGCCAGTGGGTTGGTTGGTCGCCCCATCGACGGAAACCGCCGAGACCGAAGGCGCGGGCGAAATCCCCAACGACTTGAAATAGGTGTTGAGATCGGACTGCGTGTATCCTCCGCCCAGCTCGATGATGGCAATGGTCTGCCCCTTTCCGTTCACGCTGGTTGGAAAGTTGTAGGCCTGGGCGACCTGCAAAGCCGTGTATGAGGTCGCGGCCGCAGCGCTGGCGTTCGTCGCTACGCGAAAGTGGGTCGTGGCTTGAGGCCGGTTGTCGAGCCCATGCACGCCGACCACGATGCCGCTGAGTTCGGTGGGAATGTTGACCGCGCCGGTGCGCAAACGGTAGGTCTTGCCCTTGTACTGGTACGCCGCCAGTTCCACCTGAAATGCTTTCGTAAGTGCGCTGCAACTTCCCGTCAAGGCCACAGTCCGCGCGGGAAGATCGACCCGGCCCACCTTCAATCCGTGGGCATGGGCAAACTTCTCCACCTCCTTGACGTCCTTGGGGTCGGCGCCATAACGCTCCGCATATTGGTCGCGAGAGACGCGCTTGCCACTCGCCACCAACTCATCCAACGATGGCTCGTTTGCATGGGTTGGCCGTTCTCGCAGGACCAGGGTCACCTGCATCGGTTCGTTGGGATCGAGAGTGCCGGACTTCGCAGCACCGGGCATCGGTTTGCGCTCACTGCCCGGCAGTTTGACGTATTTATCGAATGCCATTTATTCCTCCAGGATGTCGCTAGGCGCGGCGATAGGGTCACCGGCCGCCACATCCGATTTGCATGCCATTTTAACCGGAATTTCCTTTTGGGGCGGCTTCACCTTGGATGCATCGGTGATGGCCGGAGCAGACCTTCAAAGGCTGTCTGGATCGGGCATTTTGGTCTCGGCCATTTTGATCTCGGCTTTGAGACCATGTTGGTGTTAACATCGGGCACGCCCTCCAACTGCGCCAACAATTGTGATTTGCAATCTCAATTGCTTTCTGTTGGAAATAACCTTACCCAAGGATGAAGAACATGGCCGCTGCCCCATCCACGCCCAACGTGATCACGATTGACGTAACCAAGGACCTTAAGAATTCCAGCGACCTGAAGGCCCTTTTCACGGGCCAGCAGGCCGCCATCTTCAGCATTGGCTCTGCCATGGCACGATTCGCCGGGCAGCCCGTCCGTTCGGCAGTCGGATCCACTCCGGCGAAACTGACAGTCCAAGGCGAGCCGAAGTGGACCATGAAGTCTGGAATCGTTTGCTCTCTGAGTGCGGACGCAAATTGCACGATCGCCATCTGCGATACCAGCACGACCTTTTGCGTATCCGAGATCATTGACTCGAAAGACACCACGAATGTTGTTGCGGGACCCACGCCCGGAATGGTGTACATCAACATCGACCTTGATTTCGACATCAAGGCCGATCTGTCGGGCAGCGGAAGCTTGAGCGGCATTGGAATTGCCGGGAAAGCCTCGGGCTCGAGGACCACGACCCTGTCGTACTGCCAGCCGATCAGTGATGGACTCGAAACGGCGGCTGCGATAAAGGCGGCATTCGACGGCTTGCACTTTCCTTTTCAGCCGGACTGCGCCTTGAACATGCCTGTGGGATGTATCGGCAAGGTCAACTTCGACGGTACGCTGGATAGCGGACTGGATGTCACTTACGGACTCGGCAACTACAAACTATCGGCACAAACTTTAGGAGCGGCTCAAGACAGTGTAAAGGTCGCCTGGGACAAGCTTACCGTGCCATCGTTGGACATCGATGCGGGGGCAAAAGCTTCCTTGACCTATAAGCACAGCGACCACTTCGGCGTGATAGTCCAGAAGGTGGATGCCAACAGCGCACTGTTGTACCTCGTGCGGTCAGCTAGTGACGAGACGGGGCAATCGGTGGGCATAACTGTCGGCATATCGGCGACGTCCGTCTCGTGTACGGTCGACCCCGTTCAACTTACGGATACGGTGAAACACGTGATAGGAGGCGGACCGCCGACGGTGGCAAGCGATGTTGCGTCCCTGGCGGGAGATCTACAAACAAGTCTAGTGGATAAGGCGAACGATTGGCTTACAGGCCACAAAGGCGATGCAGGTTTAATGCTGAGCCTGTCGCAGCAGAGCGGTCGATGCGTGCTGTTTACCTTCAAGGTAGATCTGTCAACAGCGACTTCCCAATCCCTAGCCCAACAGAGTTGGGTGTCACTTATGAGTGGCAACCTTCGGCAGGCGATGCAAATTGGCGGTTTTACACTCCAGCCCGGATCTGGCGTTTCGGAGAGCCTGAAGCGCTCCTCTTCTATTCAGTTGCATTTCTTTAATTTGTTCCAGCTGACGCAGACTAGCGATTTCTTTAAGAATTCAGTTGCTAAACTGGCGCCGGACGGCAGCATTCGTCTCTTCGTCGACCTCGGGCAGGAGTCACAGTTTTCGACTCGATCGGCGAGCGAGACTGCGATGATCCACTTTGTGGCTACTGCGACGGAAGATACCAAAGACGGCAACTACCAAAAAGCAGAAGTCGATCTACATATCGAATTGTCCGAAACTAACAATCCAAAAGAGGCGAATAGGATTGCCAACTCGATCGGGTCGATAGCGGCAAACTCCACTGTGCAGTCTGCGCAACAGAAAATGTCGACATTTGTAGCCAACAATGGTAAGAAGAAACTAAGCTTGGTAACCGTCTTTAAGCCATCTGCCTATCAGAAGCTCGCATGTTCGGCCTATACCGTCGATCAGAATGGTAAGACACGTCCACCGGCTCTGCCTCAGGAACAAGATGAAGACAACTGGGACAGCATTCCAAGCTTCCGTCAAGCGCCTGATGAAAGACCTGTCGGGAGCAGTAGCTGAACTGGACTACGACAACTGGATGCAGTGGAATGTGGCCTCTAACTACCAGATCGGTGATGTTCCAGATGACAATCACGTGCCGGATCGCAAGAATATTGGAGCCTACATGGCCGCGGGACAGACCATCTTCGGCGATCGCTGGCCGGCGTACCAGCCATTTCTGCTAGCCAGTACTGGTTTCATGAATCTTTGCGACGACTTGCATTCCCTAGCCACGGCCACCGCACAGGTCAGCACGCCAGCAAATTGGGCATCACTAATCGCCACGCTACAGAATTGGGTGCAATCGGATGTGGATCCCGACTGGTCGAAGCCCGCGCTTAGCGCACTTTTGTATTTGTGCAGCATTGGCACAACTCCGGCTAACGTCAGTGCCACCTTGCAACCGGCAAAGGATAATAGCTGCTTTACCTGCACACTGACTTTGTCGTGAGTTGAAACACCAATGGCCATTCAAGCCATAGTTTAGTAGTATCTGTGGCGCCCCTACAGGGGCTTGCGTTCGAAAGAAGAGCTTAACGCGGGCCTGAAGGTCCGCTCTTCCCGATCACTGCAAACCAATAATTGTTTTTCGAATTATGTTTGGGACCGAGGGAGGAAGTTATGGATCTAGTCGCAACCAAAGCATGGATCGAGCGTTGGGAAGGTCGCCGCAAACAGGCGTACGACGACAAGACTGGTAAGCCGATGACGCCGGGCTGCGTGCCCCTGGGCCATCCGACGGTCGGCGTCGGCTTCAACCTGGATGCCAGTGGCGCGCAGGCCGCTATCGAGGCGTTGGGCTTGGATTACGAACAGGTTCGCGTCGGGCAGCAACTGTTGACAGACGATCAGATTGACAGCCTTCTTGACCAAACGGTGAACACAGCGATCCAGGGGGCGGTGCAACTCATCTCAAGCTTCGACACTCTACCGGACGAAAAACAGATCGTGATTGTCGATATGGTCTTTAACCTTGGAGTGAACAAGTTTGCGCAATTCGTTCACGCGATCCAGGCCATGCGGACCCAGGATTGGGCGACCGCAGCCCAGCAAATGCAGCAGTCCGCCTGGTTTCGCCAGGTGGGAGCCAGAGCGAGCGCCGACGTGAACCTGATGGCAGGTCGAATGACAGCGACGCAGTTCGCGTAACGTAAATCTAGTTTCTGAAAACCTGCACCTCGAACTCAGTTCCACTCTGCAATTCGACTTGTTGCTTCTTGCTGAGGGCCTTGGATGCGGCTCCCGCGCCTCCGCCTGCTACTGCGCCGATGGCGGCGCCTTCTCCACCACCAAAGATTCCTCCCAGTCCGGCGCCCACCGCCGAACCTAATCCGGCGCGCAGCCAGGTGTATTTGCCCTGTCCCGAGCTTTCGATGGCGCCTTCGTTTCCGACCTTGTCGCCGTGGACGTAAATCTGTATGACCTCGGCGCCAAGGTTGGAGCGGCGACCGTCACGCAGAACGATGCGGTCAAAGCTGAGCAGGATTTCGGCCGATCCCTTGAAGTGACCGGACTGGCTGACCGAGCGGACCGTGCCGTGAACAATCGCGCTCTTGTAGGGGCCGTCGGCCACGTCGGCGGTGAACTGGTCCCCGGGCTGCGAGAACTGCGAGGACAGCGGCGTGTTGAGGGTGAGGTCGAGGCGGGTGCCGAGCGGAACCGGCAGCACCTGCTGCTGAGCGACGGCGAGCAGGGCAGCGGTGATTAGCAGTAGCAAGGCAGCAAGACGGGAGAGCGGTCGCAGGTCCATCGAAGAACTTCTCCTGGGTGGGATTACGCCAGTGTAAATTTTGGCGGTGTTGTACAGCGTAAAACATTGTCACGTACGCAACAACTTCGCGGGGAAGAGGCTCGCGGAGCCGCAAGCAGTTAACGAGAGTCGCTTTGCGGCCGCAAGCGTTTCCTTATGATGCCCTGAACGCTGGCCGGGACGGGCCTCGCTACCGCGCAAGATTACACAGCAATCCTAAAGACGTTTTAGCAGTGGCTCGTGATACAACTGAAACTTGCCTGGGCATCCACAATTTCTGCCCTCGACGGACTCGCCTATGAACACCAAGCGCGCCACCATCATATTTCTTTCCGCGCTGTTGCTGATTGTGCTGGTGCTTGCGTTTGTCATTACGCGATCCTTCCTGAAACCAATCGCATTTGCCATCATTCTGGCTGTCGTCTTTTATCCTCTGCACGAGCGCATCTTGCGTGGAAATCATGGGCGGTCGGGCAGTTCAGCACTAATGTCGACGCTGCTCTTGATCCTGTTGTTTGCGGTCCCAGGCTTCATCATTGCGGTGCTGGCCGCCAATGAAGCATTAACGGCGGCACATTATCTGGGCCGCAGAAGTGTTGAAGAGGGCGGATTTCCATCGCTGGTAATGACCCTGGCCAAAGGCCCTCTCAGCTATATAAGCCGCTGGATTGACATTTCAAAGTACGATCTGCAAGCCATGATCAGTGCCAATGCTCAGAAAGTCAGCGTGTGGCTGGTTGGCTTCGGGGCAAATGTCCTGAGTGGTATCGCGCGCTTTGTCATCGACTCGCTGATCACGTTCGTCGTCGTGTTCTTTCTGTTTCGCGACGGAGCGCAGTGGGCGTATCGCGCTGGGACCCTGCTTCCGCTCTCCCGCGAGCAGGTTGCGCGGCTCTATCGGAATATCTCTGACACCATCATCGCCAATGTTTACGGCATCCTCACCGTTGGTGTGGCACAGGGTGTGCTTGTCGGAGTTGCTTTGCGCATCATCGGCATGCAGTCCGCTTTGTTGTTGGGGCTGGCTACGGGTTTCGCTTCCATCATTCCAGTGGTGGGTTCAGCGCTGGTTTGGGCGCCGGTAACAATTTACCTGCTGGCAACCGGCTCCGTCGGCAAAGGCTTATTTTTTCTGATTTATTGCGTCGTAATCGTCAGCAGCGTCGACAACATCATCCGGCCCTGGGTAGTGGGTGGACGTGTGGAATTGCATCCGCTGGTCCTGCTCTTTTTTATCTTTGGTGGAGTGGAAGCGTTCGGCTTCCTGGGATTGTTTCTCGGTCCGGTGGTGGCGTCAGTCCTGGTCGCAGTCTTCGACATTCTGCGCAAGGAGATGAGCGAGGCGAAAACATTGCCTGCAGTGAGCGTCCCCGGACCCTAGAGCGGGGAAAAGAGCTCGCCTTCCTTGCGCTCTCCAATGTCCTGCAGCGCCCTGATTGCGTATTCCTGAAAGTGTGGAGATTGGCGGTGGGTCTCCAAGGCGGCATCGTCGCGATACTGCTCGTAGATGAAGAAGCGGGTGGAATCCGTCCGGTGACGATGGACGATATACATCAGGCAGCCGGGTTCTTGCCGTGAAGCGGCTTGCAATTTGCCGAATATCCTCGCAACTTCGTCCTCGTGTCCGGGCTTTGCTATCCACGTTACCGCTAGTACGACCATTGTCTCCTCCAGATTACCCGCGTGCCTCTACCTGCCGGCTGCACTGATACTGTTTAGCGTCGTCGTGAATTCTGGAACGAACGCGGTTTGCTCGCGATCAGGGCCGGTAGAGACGATGCCAACCTTGGCGCCCGATTCCTTTTCGACGAATTCCAGATATCGTTTCGCCTTCGCCGGTAGCTGATCGTAGTTGTCCATGCCAAATGTACTCGACTGCCATCCCGGCAGCTTGGCGTAGATCGGCTCGATCTGTTCGTATCCCGAAGCCTGCGCGGGAATCTCTTGCGTTTCCTTGCCGTCGATCTTATAGCCCACGCAAATCGGGATCTCAGGCTGATCGTCCAATACGTCGAGCTTGGTCACCACCAGCCAGCTGGTGCCGTTGATCATGTTGGAATAGCGCAGCAGCGGTAAATCGAGCCAGCCGGTCCGCCGCGGACGACCGGTCACCGCTCCAAATTCATTGCCTTTCTTGCGGAGTGCTTCGCCAACTGCATCGTGCGATTCCGTCGGGAATGGGCCCTCTCCTACGCGCGTGCAGTACGCCTTGGTTACGCCGACCACCAGGTTGATTGCTGTTGGAGGCACGCCGGTGCCGGTCACTGCACCGCCAGAGGTCGCACTCGACGAGGTGACGAACGGATAGGTTCCGTGGTCGATGTCGAGCATCGTGCCTTGCGCCCCTTCGAACATCACCGACTCGCCCTCGGCGATGGCGCGATTCAGCAGCAGCGCGGTGTCGGTCACGAAGGGTGCGACCCGGTCTGCGATTTCCGCGTAGTCGGCGAACATCTTGTCGGGATCAAGTGGCTCGCTGTTAAACAGGGCGTGCGCGATGGTGTTCTTCTCGCGGCAGGCATTTTCGATGTGCTTCCGCAGCAGAGTCTTGTCGAGCAGGTCCTGAACGCGTAGTCCGCTGCGCGCCATTTTGTCTTCGTAGGTCGGTCCGATACCCCGAGAAGTGGTGCCAATCTTCACGCGGCCAGGAGCATTCTCCGATGCCAGTTCGATCATGCGATGGTAGGGAAGGATTACATGCGCGCGGTTGCTGACAAACAGATTGTCGTCAACGTGCACGCCGGTCGCACGCAGCGCGTCCACTTCCTTCATGAAAGCGAAAGGATCGAGCACTACGCCATTCCCGATGACACCGCGGCAGCCCTCTCGCAGCACTCCGCAGGGAATGAGTTGAAGGATAAACTTCTTGCCCTTGATGGTTACCGTGTGTCCCGCATTGTGACCGCCCGAATAGCGCGCCACAACGTTGAAGCGTTCGGAGAGAACGTCAACGATCTTGCCTTTACCTTCGTCGCCCCACTGCGCGCCGACAATTACAGCTGTCTTACCAGTTCTCAAGTCTCCACTCCATTCGCCGACGCCCGGCCTCGAGCGCGAACGACCGCGCAGATTTGCACACAACTCGCCTCTGGATTGCAAAGCAGGATCAGAATTCGGGGAAATTTGGGGGAGACGAACCGCGTACTCTAGATTTTACAGGGTGAGGTGTCGGTGGCGCAATGTGGGCGGTAGTGCCTCAGTTTGGGCGTTATATAAAACAGCCGGAGGGCCTTCACAAGCTGTTACGAAACGGAGCTCTTCTCCGCGGTGGAACAAGGACGACGAAATCCGAGTGCCGTAGGCACGGCAGAGCTTAGCCCAGCACGGAGCCGCAGGCGGAGTGCTGGGTGAGTGGAAAATTTGATCCGAGTCCCGTAGGGACGACACAGTTTCATAACAGCCTCTTCAGGCCCGCGTTTGAAGCCGCCCTCCTGAAAATCGAGTGCCGATCAACAGTACAGCCAGGAATCCGCAGATCACGGGCAAGACAAAGCCGATGGCAGCTGTGATGGCAATCCTGATCTTCATGAATCTCAATCGATGGAATCGCCGTACACTAGCAGTTTATGCCCGAACTTCCGGAAGTTGAAACCGTCGCCCGTGGGCTCGATCAGCGTATCGCGGGCGACGTCATCGAATCGGTGTGGCTGGGAGAAAAGCCTGAGCCGCTGAAATCGTCTGCCGCGGAGATCGCTTCCGTGCTGGAGCATCGGCGAATCGTGCAAGTGCGGCGCGTGGGCAAGCACATTGTTTTTGATTTGGAAACTCAGAAGAGCAGACCCAGGTTAGCGTCCAAAGGACGGACGCGAACCTGGGACACCCAACCAAGGGCGTCGAAAAAAGCCGCGGCCATTGATGCGCAGTGGATTGTGCATCTCGGCATGACCGGCCGTCTGCTAATCGCGCCCCCACAAATGCCAATGGACAAGCACACTCATGCGGTGCTGAAGCTGGCCTCGGGCAGGGAACTGCGATTCGTCGATCCCCGGCGGTTCGGCCGCCTGGCCGTGGTGCGGATCGAACCAAAGAGCGCCGATGGATTTGCCGCTCCCGGCGATGAGCCGCTTGCTGTTGAAGATTGGGCCTTTCATGGCCCTGTTTCACGGACGCAAAACTCCCATCAAGAGTGCATTACTGAATCAGAAGCTGTTAAGCGGTGTCGGAAACATTTATGCTGACGAGTCGCTATTCCGTGCCGGAATTCGGCCGCGCAGGCGGGCGGCGTCACTCACCCGCGCTGAGTTGCGAAAACTGCATGTCGCGCTGCAAGCGGTGTTGCGCGAAGCTATCAAGCTGGGTGGATCGTCGGTTAACGACTACGTCGACGCCGAAGGCAGGGAAGGATTTTTTCAATTCCGCCATCGCGTCTATGGGCGAGAGGGCAAGCCATGCCTGGTATGTGGCACGCCCATTAAGCGGGTTGTCATTGCAGGGCGAAGCAGTCATTATTGTCCGCACTGTCAAAAGTAGAGCGATTTCAAAATTGACGTAACTGGCCGACTACAGGTAGGGCGCGCTTCAGCAATATTATTTGTCAGAAGCAGTAAGCTTTGAAGGGGCAGGGCTTCAGCCGTGCCGTCAAGGGTGCATTAGAGTTGGGCTTCAGCCGCTGACGAAACCCGCGTTCGTTGCAAACAGCGAAGTCCCTCGGTGGCTAAAGCCATTATCAAGATGGCAACTTACGGCACGGCTGAAGCCGTGCCCCTTCAAAGCTTAAGGTTCATGAAAGGCTAAGCATGGGCGTTTATTCCATCGGAGTTGATCTGGGGGGCACCAACCTGCGTATTGCCGCAGTCGATGCCGAAGGCAAACTGCTGGAGAAGCTGACCACGGGAACCGAGGTTGGTCGCGGGCGCGATTCGGTGATCGGTGAAATGTGCGAGGCCATTCAGTCGGTGAGTGTGAAGTTTCGCGACTCCGGACAACTGGCGGGAATTGGTATTGGCGTTCCCGGATTTATCGACATGGATAGCGGCACCATCATGGAGTCTCCCAACCTTCCCGGCTGGGCGAACTTTCCGGTGCGAGATGAAATTCAACGCCGATTAGGAACGCCGGTAATTCTGGAGAATGATGCCAACTCTGCTGCCATGGGAGAAAAATGGCTGGGTGCAGGCCGCGACACCGACCACATGGCCATGTACACCCTCGGCACGGGAGTAGGAGGCGGATTGGTGCTGAATGGACGCCTGTGGCACGGCATGAATGGAATGGCAGGAGAACTCGGGCACTTCTGTGTAGAGCCGGAAGGCCAGCGTTGCGGTTGTGGCAGCCGGGGCTGTCTTGAGCAGTACGCCTCGGCCACGGCCATCGTGCGCATGGCGCATGAGGTGATCGCGAGCGGGCAAGCCGACGAGCTGGCCCGGGTTTCACGCGGCAATGTCGAGTTCAATTCGCGGGTCATCTACCAGTTCGCCATTCAAGGCGATGTCGCGGCACAGCGCATCTATCAAACCGTCGGGCGTGCGTTGGGTATTGGTATCGGTGGCATGGTCAACGCGCTGAACCTGCCCATGTACGTCATTGGTGGCGGCGTGGCCAGTGCGTGGGACGCATTCGCTCCCACGATGTTCGAGGAGTTGAGAGTCCGGTCCTTCATCTACCAGGTGACAGCTCCTGACGGCCCGATACAGGGAAAGAAGCACGTCATAGTCACGCGTGCCTTAATGGGCAGCGATGCGGGGCTCTACGGCGCGGCCCGATTGCCCATGCTGGCTTCTGTGATCCAGACGGAGCCAACGCGCAGCCCATCGCCCTCCTAGTCCTCCTAATCGCTTGTGCCTGGTGTCAGACATAATGGGATAGGTGTTGCCGGGGCCAAACCATGCTGGGAGTGTTTCACACCTCTTAGGTGGTGATTGTCGCAAAATCGCCAATCTGGCAAAACTGGTTGGCGCAAAATCAGCAGTTGTGGTTCATACTAGTGCCATCATCGAGAGTGGCTCCCAGGCTGCCTCTTATTTCTGTGGGATGGTGTCGTGTCTCCGGAACTAGAACATATCCGCCGCGATGTAGAGCGCGTTGCCGGTACAATCTCGCAGGACCACTGGCGCTATGCTCCGCCGGGAAAGTGGAGTTGCGCCCAGATTCTGGAACACCTTCGGCTGAGTTATACGGCCACCACCAAGGCAACCCTCACCGCCTTAGAGAGCGGGAAACCTCTTGGAGGCCGTCCCACATTGAGGGATAAAGTCACCACCTTCTATGTAGCCAAGTTGGGAATATTACCCTCAGGTCGCGCGGCACCGAAACAGACAGTTCCCCAGAATGGCGGAATACAATCGTTGCGTCACTTCAATGACGCCCTGGTCGCCATGGACGCCACGCTAACGGATGCCGAGAAACGATTCGGCAGCGTGGCCAAGATACTCGACCACCCAATCCTCGGCCCCCTGAACGCAAACGACTGGCGTCGCGTCCATCGCGTCCACGCCCGGCACCACCTTAAGGAAATCGCGAAACGAATGGGCGAGATTAATTCCGGTCGTGCTGATTGATCCGCAAAAGCAGCGGGTAGCAAGCGGCTTGCGCAATCGCGGCTCTCCAAAATCATTCACCACGGAGACACCGAGTACACGGAGTTTTGGTGTTTCGAGTTTTTTTCGTGATCTCCGGGTCTCAGTGGTTAATTTTCGTTCCAGTACGTCGCTCTAGAAAAAGCTGAGATACCAGCGCCAGATTGATTCGCCAAAAAAGATTGCGGCCAGAGAACATGTGCCGAGAAATACGCCGAACGGCAGCTCTTGTGTGAGCAGATTCTTGCGCGCTGAGGACGGTCCCAGCACATCAGACGTTTTGGCCACCTCCGGCGCCGTGCTGGTACGCCGCAGCAATATGATGAGGACCGCATAGACGCTACCGGACAACGGTGCGGCGAAAATTACCAGCAGCGTAAGTTTCAGTCCTAGAAACGCTCCCGCCATGGCCATCAGCGCGATATCGCCGAATCCCATTCCGTGACGCTTGCGAAGCAGGTAGTACAGCGCCCATGCCAGATAAAAGAAGCCGGCTCCAATAAGAGCACCAGCGGCGGAATCAAGCAGCGCGAGTGCGTGCGGCGAAAGCTGTGATCCATACGCGCGCAGAAAAAACTGTGTTCCTGAAGTGTCGGTCGGAGCGATCCAGGAGAGCGCCAACCCCAGCGCGATTCCCGGATAGGTGAATTCCCGCGGCAGCAGACCAGTTTCGGCATCCATGAAAATTAGCCCGACGAGCAGGAAACAAAGTATGCAGAATTTCGCCGCTATCAAGGACGGCCCGAACGCCACGTAGCAAGCGGTGAACAGCGTGGCGGTCAGAAATTCGACCGCGGGATAACGTAATGAAATTTGGCCTTCGCAATTGCGGCAACGGCGGTGAAGCAGCAGCCAGCTCAGCAGGGGGATATTGTCGCGCCATCGCAGGAAGGCGCCGCAGGCAGGACAGTGAGATCCGGGGCTGACGACGGATTCACCACGTGGAATGCGGCTGATACAGACATTCAGGAAACTGCCGAATGCCAGCCCGACGACAAACAGCGCGCATTCGAAAGCTAGGTCCAAAGCTGGTTGTGGAGTCCTCTCCTACGGTTGATGAAAGCGCAGCACATCGCCGCTTAGTTTATCGTCAGAGGGCTCATCCGGCGGCATTTCACCGATCCAATTCACCATCTTGCGATTAATCAGCCGCGTTTCGGGCGGACAGCTTTGCCACCCTGTCCCATTCTGCTCTCGGATCGACAGCTGGTAGCCGGCCACATCTTCCTTCGGCTCCTGGTTCTTCCAGTCGAATAGAGATGCTTCCAGATCGTCAGAGAGCGCCTCGTTGGGATGAAGGCAGAGAATCCAATCGTACGACGCGTCTGCGACGTATGCGCCAAAAGTGACGCCGGGAATCGCACTCTTCAATGTCGCTCCATGTTCCCGCGCGACCCTTGCAGTATCGTCTTCCGAGGAATCATCAATCAGCAGCACTTCGTCGCACGGACGAAGCGAGTCCAAAGTGCGTCCCAGGCGAAGCGCATCGTTGTGGGTATGCAGCAAGGCGGTAATTTTAGGCATTGGCCAGCTCTAGCGAGGATATCGCAGCCGCGGAAGACTGCGTACAGACGTAGACGCAAAAAAGGCGTAGCCGGTTGTGACTACGCCTGTGAAACAACTCTGAATCATTCACGAAAGCGGTGTACGTCCTGAGTTGCGCTGATTGCTGTCTTGCTGCGTAACCGTCACTGCGTTGATGGTCTGAAAGTTTAACACCGCCTCAGCCGGTAATTGGATCTGCTGCCCCTTTTTCGCGGCGGCAACCCCGGTTCCCGCACCTGCGCCTGTGGCTGCGCCAATCGCGGCCCCTTTGCCACCGCCGAAGATGCCGCCCAGGATTGCCCCCGCGGCAGTACCCACGCCTACCTTGGTTGCGGTGTTCTTGCCCTCGCCACTGCCAGCGCGGGTCCACTGGTTCGTCTGGATGTTGTAAGTCCTGCCGTTGACCGAAAGTGACGTCAATTCCAAGGTCAGGACGGAATTGCCGGCGAAGCGGCCAGCACTTTTCACATCCGCCACTCGGCCTACTACGTCAGCGCCGGACGGAATAACGGTCTCTCCATCCAACACAATGGGGTTGCTGAGCGAACCATGGAAGGTGTCGCCGACCTGGTTTCGCTCGGAATCGAGCGGATTATCCAGTCTGATGGTAAGCTGCGTTCCCGCTGGTATGGTGACCTTCTTCGGAGGCGGTGGCGCCTGGGGAGGAGGCGGTGGCACCTGTGGAGGAGGCGGAGGCGCCTCCTGGTTGGAAGGTGCGGGAGGCGTATTGTTATCGGCAAGCAGCGCGCTCCCACCAGACGTCGCCGCTTCGTCTTCGGCGGTATTGTGACGGCGTAGGCCGTTTGATCCGGATTGAGACATGTGCAGCTTATTGCGCTTTGCGGGCGGCGGAGACGGCGGTCGCGCCGGCGGAGCTGCTTTGGCCTGCTGCACCTGAAGGTTGTTGACCACGGTTTTTACCCCCTCAACCGTAGCCGCATCCCTGGCTGCAAGGGCACGTTCAGCTTCGTTGCCGACGTCGCCGGTAAGAGTAACCACGCCGTTAGCAGCCTGGACCTCGATCTGCGGATTTTGGATCGAGGAATCGCTGTAAATCTTGTTTTGTGTATCTTCCGCGACTTGAGCGTCGGAGCGTACTGGTTTCCGCGAACACCCGGCTAAAACCACGAGCCCCACTGCCAGCAACCAGACCCCATACAGGGATAGCTTCGTCCTCGTCATTAAGACATGGCTCCTAAAGATTGTTCTCCATGAATAAACACGACTTCGCGGGAGTTGTCGCTATCGGCCGCCTGCAAACATCAACTTCGGTGCCAAGGACGCGCCTCGATGATACCAAGCAGCAAGAGCCACCCCTAGCCAAACGGCCTCTAATCTCCCCTTTTGCAGGCAAGGTATATCGCCCTCGCCGCACCACAATTAGATGCTGCGTTTCGGACTATGTCGCAGGCCCAGGGTGGCCGTGATGGCGTACAAACTGTGCACCTAATTCTGTGGCTCAGTTAGATGATTATTGATCGCAAACAGCGCCAGCTCCAGGCGGCTGGCAACGCCAACCTTGTCGAAGATGTTGGTGAGGTGATGCTTCACGGTGTCTTCGCTGAGCGCAAAGCGGCGCGCGATCTCCTTATTGCTGAGTCCGGCCACAATGGTGGTAAGGATGTCCATTTCGCGCTTGGTCAGGCCGAAGTTTCGCGGCGCTTTCTCGCCCGAGGGATTGGTGCGCATGAAGTCGACAATGTCGCCCACGGCTTCGCGTCCGATCCAGTACTGGCCGGCCATTACGGTGCGGATGGCCTTCATCAGCAGTTGGGTGGCGGCTTCTTTCATGACCACGCCGCGCGCGCCCATCTGTAGCGCCTGCACGATCTGGATGCGCTCTACTGCCGCCGTGAGCACGATGATCTTGGTCCTGACATCATCGTCGGTGGTCGATAGCTCGCGCAACACATCCATTCCGGGTACCCGCGGCATCGCCAAGTCCAGCAGAAGAATGTCAGGCGTCAGCTGACGGGTTTGAGTAACAGCATCTGCGCCGTCGGGCGCCTCGCCTACGACTTCCAATTCCGGCTCGGCCTCCAGCAACCGACGCAACCCATCGCGGAAGATCGTGTGGTCATCCGCGATAACAATACGCACAGACGGGTCTTTTTTATCCATAAGGTTCTTTCCTTTTCTGTGGAATCGTGATTTCGAGCTTGGATCCGTGGCCGGGATTCGATTCAATCACCATATCTCCGCCCACCGCCCGGACTCGTTCTTTGATTACGGTCGGTCCCCGGTGGAAGTCGTCAAGCTCGGTCAGGGTAAAGCGGCCGGCAAACGGAAAGCCCCTGCCGTCGTCGTCAATTACCAGCTTCCACCAGCCATTTTGTGAGCCGAAACGCACCACCGCCGATTGCGCACCGCTATGTTTCCGAATATTGACCAGCCCTTCTTGCACAACTCTGGCCAGTTCCTGGCAGGTGGCAGCCGGAAGGGTAACCTCCCGCAGTTCCGAGACAAAACGGGTCACAACTCCGGTATCCCTAGAAAAACGTTCTACGAGTTGGGCGATAAAGTCAAGGAACTGATGAGGTCCAATATCCGGTGGCCGCATCGTTTGCATCAGTTCGCGGAGGTTCAAGACCTCCTGGCGCAGCAAATCCTGGATGCGTTGCAACTCCGCGGAGAGCTGAGAATCGTTGGTATCGCGACGCCGCAACACGTCGATTTGCATTTCGATACTAATCAGCGACTGGATAACGGTGTCGTGTAACTCACGCGCCACGCGCGCCCGTTCGACCGCGCCGGCACGCGAACGAAAGCGGCGAAAAAGATAGACGGAATACAGCGCGGGTCCGACCTGGCGCAGAATGTTCTGTGCAAAACGAAGTTCGCGTTCCCAGGGACGGCCCACGTACGCGTTGACCACCACGAACCGGCCGGTCCAATCCCGGCCCATCTCGTGGCTGACCACCAGAACGGAATGGGCCCCCGGGACCGGCATCGGCAGGTGCTTGAGTTGAGAAGATTCGAGCCGCCGCCCTTCGTCGTCCAGAGCCACAATAGCGCACCTCTGTTTCCGACCCGTGCTGCTCCGCATGTAGAAGGTGTGAGGATACTCGCGCATCAGCTCGGTCGCATGTTGTGCTGGAGCGATCTCCCGAACCTCCGCGAGCCGCTCGGGAGAAACCGAGGTACTCCATTTAAATGCGCGCCCGGTGCTGCCCTGTGAGACTACCTCGTAAACTTCCTTGGTACCAAAGACGCGCCCCAATTCAATGAGGGTGTCTTGCAGAGCCATAGCGAAGCGGCCGCCAATTCGGGCCAGTGACAAAAGCCGATTAGTCAAATCGATCTCGCCTCGCAGTTCCTTCTCCGCTTCGGCGAGAAAACCCAGCAGAAATCCGGTTATCAAAAGAAAACCACAACGCATAATGACGCGAGGCGCGTCCAGTCGCGTGAACATCGCATGTTTCAGAAATGGTGGCCCGTACCTTACTGCTGCCGTCTGAAACAGTAGAACCCCTGCACTGATTACGGCTGTGGCCATGGTCTCAGCGAAGCCCCAGCGGAAGGCGGCCGCCAACATCGCGAAAAGAAAAAACACAAAGAAAATACTGTTCGGCGGGTCGGTGAAAAGGCATAGCAACGAGGGCCAGAGGATGTCGGTCGCTTGGGACCAAAGCACGAAGCGCGGAGTGGGCGTCCGTTGTATCCGCAGCAGCACTAGCAACACAAGACTATGGACGATATAGCCCAACAGGAGCAATCGTCCGAAGTGATAATAAGGGCCGGTCGCAATCGGGTGGATCTCCCATGCAATGAGCGAAGTGAGTGCTAGAAACAAACGTGAAAACGCCAGCACACGTTCCACACGGCCGTCTTCGTACTGGCGGCCGGAGCCCCGTAACCGAGAAAGAAACCTACGCGCGGGTGGTGGTGGACGCAGAACAACATCCTTCGGAAGAGACTGGGGAGAGGGGGCCGCATGATTATGCCACTAAAGAGCCAAATCGCCAAAGAAATTTTATCGCGGCTGTGGGACAGGAAATTAACATTTTTGGCAAAGCCAGCATCTTCCTGCGCCTGAGCTTGGCTTGGCGATGGTGACCGGGTCACCCCTTCTTGTGACGCCGCTCACTGCTTCAAGTGAAGCCCGCGGCTACTTTAGAGTTGCAGAGCGAAGAGTTTTGGGAGCAATATGGGCGTCGCAGGAACGCTCTACGTTTCGCAATGTGCGGTGCGAACCGCGAGGAAGAAATTCAGTGTCGTGATGAGCACCTTCCGTGAAATGCAATAGGTTTTGCTGACCGGAGGGAGGTACATACTATGAATTACAGATTGTGGTCGAAATTGCTACTTATTGCGGCCATCGTGGCATGCGTGTCGTCCGTGGGCTGGGGGCAGCATCCCGCCAAGGCGACGGGGCCCAAGTACGACACTGCCAATGAGGTGAAGATAAAAGGTGTCATCCTAGAAGTTCGTGAGGTACCGGGCGAATTTCAAGGTACCCTGCTTGTCGTACAAACCGACACTAAGACGATATCAGTACTCGTAGCCCCCGCCGATTTCCTGAAGGAAATTGACACTACGTTCAATAAAGGCGACCAGGTGGTAGTGGTGGGCGCGAAAGCTCCGGATGCACCGGAAGAAGAGATACTGGCCCGCGAAATCACCGACGGGAACAATACGGCCACGCTTCGGGATGATAAAGGTATTCCCATTTGGGCGGGATGGAAACCGGCGAAGGTGGCAGGGCAATAGGCGGTACGCGGTAGCCAGCAGCGCGCCTCCGTTGGCGGTTCTTTTGGCGATCGACGGCACCGCCAACAAGGAAATCACCCGTTTATCGTGCTCGCTAAATGGGCGGAAGGTCATGACCTCCGCCCATTTGCTTATTCTTGGGCTGAATCAAGAGTCGCCTATCTTTCAACGCGCACAAACTTGCCGCTTGTGGCGTCCACAGCAATCCGTAACTTAGCCTCGTCCTGGCTGGTTCCGTAAATAACGTGCCATAGCAGTTGGCTCTGCGAGGCATCCCAGTCGAGAACGAAGAAAACCGGTTGCTTGGGGTCCTTCTGCGCCAGCTTCTCGCCGCCGTGCTTTTGTGCCTCCGCGTAAGCGGTATCGCTGTCCACCTTGAGAAATCCCATATCGAACACCTGGGTCGAGGTGTTGGTCGGATTCCAACTGTCTTCGGCGGAAAAGCTGATGCCTGCTTCCGGAGCGTCAGGGCCGACCAATCCTGACCAGACAAACAGCTTCATCGAGCGCTTAGCCGGAGAGGCAAATGAGGCGCGCCACAAGCCACTCTTGCCCTGGTTGGTGGGAGCGTCGGCTGTGAACTGCGACTGCAAACGGAACGGTTTCGCGTCGGCTGCCCATCCTCGTGCGGACAAGTACAGCTTCTGGAAAGCCGAACGCCCGGTTTCGTACTCGGCTTGTTTTGCGGTGGGTCTAACGGGCGCGTGCGATTCGTTGCTGGTGACGGCTTTGTTGCCAGATGAACAGGCAGCCAGCAAACATAACAGCGCGAAGGGAACGACGATCTTTCTCATGAGGTCCTTAGAGCTAGCGATTAGCCTTTAGCTTTTAGCTCTTAGCTTTTAGCCATCGGTGATCAGCCACTACAGCGGATGCAAACCTGCATCTCGCGAGTTGCTAGTTTGCGGCTACTTACTGAAAGCTAAAGGCTAAAGGCTAAAAGCTAAAAGCTAAAAGCTAAAAGCTAATCGCCAGCTGCTAACTGCTGTCAGTGTGCCAGCAGGGCGACACCCGCAGCCACAAATGCGGCGGAGAGCCAGCGCCGACGGTCAACGCGCTCTTTCAGGAACACTCTTGCGGCCAGAGCATTCGCGATGAAGGTAAGCGAGGCAGACGCCGGACCGACGATGCTGACATCGGCCCACGACAGAGTAACCAACAGACTGGCAAATGCCAATGCCATAAACAACAGTCCCAACATGAATTTTGGACTGGCAACGACTCGTCGTACGACTTGCAGGAGGCCTTGCGATCGTCGAACGGCTCCCAAGTCGCCAATCTCCTTCATCGCGATGGATTGCAATACGTCGCCGGAGGTAGCGGTGAGTACGATGGCGGCAATTCCGGCCCACATGGCAACGCTTGTCATGCATCCCTCCTGGCGCCAGCCAATGGACTCGGTGCGGACTGTTCGTGCCCGAGAGAATCACCGCCTTTGGCCACCGTCGAAGTTAGTGCTGGGCCGCCTGCCACGAAGCCAACCCCAGCCGCTATCAGGGCAATTCCCAGCCAACGCCAGGGGGTCACATTTTCATGTAGGAAGAACTTACCAAGCAGCGCCATCAGAATATAGCTGATGGCGGTGGCCGGAAGCACGTACGTCAAATCGGCCCAGGAGAGCGCGGTCAGGTAGCTGCACAGAAACAGTATGAGCAAGCAGATGCCGGTCAGCACCCAGGTATTACCAAGGGACTCGATCAGGCGGCTCCAATTCGTTGCATTCACCGCCCCAAAATCTTTCATCCCGCGCGCCAGGCAAACGTCACCACAAGCGGCGAAGACCGCGACCAGAAAGAGAATAAGGTACTTGCGAAAGGTCACGCCAACCTCTAGGCGTTGACCGGTTCAACCGTTTCGGATTTAGCGTTGCTGTTGGACGTTCCCACCGGAGGCGCGGTCGAATCCATACCACCGGACTGATTACGCGACTCCTTTACGGAACGATTACGTGCAGCGCGCACCTTGAGAAACGACTTGGCTTCGTTGTAGAGGCGTTTGCGGTCAGTAGAGTTGAACGCCGCCCGCTTCACGATACGGAAAATCGCCTTGGGGCGGAAGTAGTATTCATCGTAGAAACGGTGCACCATTTCCAGGATGTAGTCACGAGAAATCCCCGGATACTCGATCATGGCGACTTGGTGGCCCAGGGAGTCGACCATCTCGGAGCCTTCTGCCTTCAGGAAGCCGTTTGCCTTGGCGAAGTCATAAAGCTCCGTCCCCGGATACGCATGCGCCAGCGACACCTGAATGGTTTCGACATCGAGTTCCTTTGCGAAGTCGATGGTACGCCGGATGGTTTCCTTGGTCTCGCCAGGCAAGCCGAGGATGAAGTCGCCGTGCACGACGAGGCCGAGCTTCTTGCAGTCGCGGGTGAAATCGCGCGCGCGTTCGATGGTAGCGCCCTTCTTGATGTTCTTGAGGATTTGCTGATCGCCCGACTCATAGCCGACGATCAACAACCGGCAGCCTGACTCTTTCATCGCCTTCAACGTTTCGTAATCGGTAGTGACCCGTGACGTGCAAGACCAGGTCAGGTTCAACGGCTTCAGCTTGGCGCAAAGTTCGATGGTCCGGGCCTTCTGAATGTTGAAGGTGTCGTCGTCGAAGAAAAACTCTTTGACCCAAGGCCAGTATTCCTTGGCCTTCACCATCTCCGCGGCCACTGCCTCTGCGGAGCGTTTGCGCCATGGGTGTCCACTGAGCGTCTGCGGCCACAGGCAGAACGTACACTGCGCCGGGCAGCCGCGGGTGGTGTACAGAGAGACGAATGGGTAAAGCAGGAACGGCACATTGTAACGACGAGGATCGAGGTCACGCTTGTATACGTCCACCACGTCAGGTAGAGCATCAAGATCGGCAATCGCTGGTCGGTCGGCGTTGTGGAGGATTTTGCCGTTCGGGCCACGGTACGAAACACCAAGAATCTCGTTCAACGGCTTACCATTGGCATATTCGACCACGGAGTAATCGAACTCCCGGCGAACAACAAAATCGATTGCCTGGCCGTCCTTCAGGGACGCCTCCGGCAGGGTGCTAACGTGGGGTCCCACGAAGGCGATCTTCAGGTTGGGATTGGCCGCCTTCATGGCAGCTGCCAGCTTAATGTCGCCCTGAAAACCCGGGGTGCTGGTAAACAGCACCAGGAATTCATAATCCCTTCCAATCTCGATGGTTTCCTGCGCGTTCACCTTGTGGGGCGAGGCGTCGAGCAAGCGGGAGCCTTCCAGCATGCCCGCCGGGTAAGCCAGCCAGACCGGGTACCAATACGACTCGATCTCGCGGGTCGCGGGCCACCGGGAACTGGCGCCGCCATCATAGTTCTCAAACGAAGGGGGGTTCAAAAATAGAGTTTTCAAAGGCATAAGCTTTACTATCGTATCATCTGTTGCTTCTCAGCGGAACTTCTTACCTATGTTCCACTTAGATACATTTCACTGCTGGCGGGATACATGTTTTGTGAGGTGCAGTGAATGGTTGATTAGTGGGATGGAATGGCCCAGTTTTCCAGTTCACCGGTAAGTCGAAGCAGCTGCAGTTCGGCCCGGCTGAGTTCGAGCTCGGCATCAAAATAAGCTGCGTGCTTGTCCTCAGCGTCGAGACGGGCATTTTGTTGATCGCGGGTATTGGCGTTGCCAGTCCCGACCCGGGCCTTCACCGCCTCCAGGTCTCCCTGAGCAACCTCCCATTCCAGCTTGGCTACGTCTCGTGCTGCTGCCAACCGCCGCAACGACCGCTGCAGCTTCAAGGCATCTTCGCGGACCTGGTTCTTTGTGAGATCGACCTGCTTAGTTGCTATCAAAGCGCTGGCATCCGCTTGTTCGGCCTTGGCCTTCTGCACTGAGTTGAAGAGGGGGAACCTGACATTCAGACCACCGCTGAAATTGTTCGCGGTGTAGTTACGATAGTACAAGTCGTAATTGTTATATTTTGCAAGGTAAGCGTATTGCGATGCCAAATCGATAGTGGGCCATTTCAGCGCCTTATGCTCGCCGGTGGCTCTTGCCTGTGCCGCTGCTACTTTTTGCTCCGCCTGCTTAACGGCAAGACTGTTCTCCACCGCGCGCGCCGGTAGATCGTCATCCTGCGAAATGAGGGGCAGCTCAGGCATCGAGTCAGGATCGACTGCGATGGATTCGGCGGGTAGTCCCAGCAGGTTTGACAGATGCTCGCGCAGCACGTCGGCCTGTCCCTGCGCGTCCGCAATGCGCAGGCGAATACGGGCAACCACTAACTGGCTTTTTGTCAGATCAAGCTTGCTGTCAACCCCTTGTTGCAGGCGCTGCTCGGTGACAAATTGTGCATTGTTGGCCGCACTTTGCGCTTCACCTAAGGCTTTAAGCTTGCCGGTGATCTGGTCGAGTTGCTCGTAGGTCAGCGCTGTGTCCAAAATGACGGCGTCGCGCTTGTCCTGCACGTCCAAGGACGTCGCCTTCCAGTCGATCTTGGCCGCCTTGAGGAACTGCTTTAGCGAGGGGTTAAAGAACGACTGAACGGAGTTGAAATTCACCACCGACGGCGCCGAGCCTTCCAAGGTGAGCGGAAATCCGTATGAGTAACCGAGGCCGGAGCCAATGGTGATCTGCGGAATATAGTTGCCCCGTACTTCCTCGTAGGCCTGGTGCGCGCGCCACTGATTGACGGTGGCGATTCCCATGACACCACTATGCTGCAATGCCAAATCCACTGCGTTGCGGAAGGGAATTGGTTCCGCAGGCGGAGCATCGGCTGCCAAGCAGGTAGCGCAACCAAGGAGCAGTGCGCAGGTGAGAGCAGCCACCTTCGCAGTACAACCAACCCGAGTCATTCTGAAACAGCGGGGCCTTGGAGGCATCCTAGCTCTACCTGGCGAAAATGATTTGAAGACATCCGGCTACTGGGGACGGCCAAGAGCTTTACGGGCGCGGTCGAAACCCGCGGCCAGAGCCAGTGACGCCTCATATTCCGAGTTTGCGGCCGAACCGCGGCCCATCTTCTCGTAGACCTGACCCAGCAGATAGTGCGCACGGAAAGCCGGCGCCTCCTCTACCAATCCGCCAGAGTCGAGATACTGCTGCAAATATTGCGCCGCTTCCGGAAAGTCCCGGCCGCTAAGATACAGCTCGTTGGCAGCGTCAAAATCGTTCTTGGTACTCCGGCTTGGCTGGGCCATGGCCGTCCGCACGCTTTTCTGCACATCGTCGAAGCGCCCGCGGAGCCGGTAAAAATCGGCCAATTGTAACCAGTAGGTGGCAGGATCGCGAGCTGCCGCAATGGCGCTGTGGAACTGCGCCTCGGCCTCATCGTAACGTTTCTCCTTGGCAGCAACCTGCGCCAGGATCAAATGCCCCTCGGCAGCGTCAAGTTTGCTGACCTGCGCCGCCTGATCGCGCGCCTTGTCGAGACCCCCACCCATGATGGCGGGAGCTTGCGTGTAGTACCGTGAAAGATCGCTGCGGGCCTCTACGTTCGCCGGCGCCAGTTGCACGGCACGCTCGAACTCATTCTTCGCCTTGCGCGCCAGTCCCGCGGCTGCCAGCGGCTTCGCAGCTCCCGCCTTCCTGCCATAGGCGCGCGCCAGCCAAAGATGGTAGCTGGCATCCTGGGGCCGCTCAGCCACCGCACGTTCTCCCCATTTCACCGCATCGTCCCAGCACTCCATGGCATAGTAGGCGCGCGAAAGCAGGTTGAACGATTCCGCATCGCCCCGGTTGCTCAATGCGCTGATGGCGTCATTCATGCGTCCGAGCGATAGTAACTGCGCCGGCGCCGGGTCCGCGACGGCGAGGATCGGGAGCATCAGCAGCAGAACGACCGCAAGAAACTTTGCATCAAAAAACTTCATGGATTAGCGATTTTCACCGGCATTCCCTCACGAAGGGACTGCATGTTGATAGCTCCCAACGCCAGCACCGCGTTATCGGTAAGGCCACTGGTAACTTGAATGCGCGTAAGGTTGGCGACCGAAGTTTTCACATCGCGTCGCTGCAACTCTCCGTTAACCACCTGGAACACGAATTGACCCTGGGCGTCCTGATGTACAGCTTCCCGTGGCACGGTCAATGCGTTCTGCTGCCGGGCAATGACGACGGCCACGCTGATGTTTGTGTTGGGCAGAAGCTTGAGGTCGTTATTCTCGACCACGCAGGTCACTTCGCCGACCATTCGCGTTCCCCGCTGCACCACGGTTGTCGGCAAGGCGTCGACCGTGCCTTGCCAGACCCGCCCGGGAATGGCATCCCACGTTACCTCAACCAATTGCCCCTTCCGCAGTTTGCCAATCTCTGGCTCGTCCACAAAGGCCCGGACACGCACCTTGTGCAGGTCTGCCACTTGCACCAGCAAGTCTCCAGAATTGACAAACCCGCCTTGCCGCACTGGCAAGGAATAGACCATCCCGGAACGCGGCGCAACGACGTTCGAATTTTTTAGCAGCTCCTGCGCTGCGGCAAGCGAGGCGCGAGCTTCCACCTCCTGCGCCTCAGCGTGGCCAACGTCCTGCGTGGAGTAGCGGCCGGTCAGCTGTTGCTGCAGCATCTCAACGTTGGCTTCGTCAATGCGCAACTTGTTTTGCGCGGCATCAACTTCGGCCTGCGATGCCGCGCCAGTTTGCAACAAATGTTGCATCGCCTGCAGGTTCCGTTGTGCCGCATCGCGATCGGCCTGGGCCTTTACCAGGGAATTGCGCGTAGTCAGCAATTCGTCCTTCGTGCCGCCATTCTCGACGGTGTTGAGTTCCGCTTCTGCGCCCCTCAATTGCGCCTGGGCCCGCGCCGCTTGCGAGCGCGCGTTTGCATCCTCGAGCTGCAGCAGTATCTGCCCCGGCTTCACCCATGAACCCTGCTGAACGTAGATCTTCTTCACCGTAGTGGCCATAGGGGCGTAGGCTTCAAAGTTATTGAGAGCTTCAATTTTGCCGTTGGTGGCTATACTCTCGGTAATGGTCTGGCGATCGACACGGCCGACGCGAATGGGCACTTGAGAACGATGCAGTGACACAAAAGCGGCGAGCACCACCACGGCCAGAATCAGGGCAACCATGATGATCCAAGTCCGCCCTACGTGTGCATGACCGTAACCGTTCTCAGGTGAAGCTGCCATTTTTGTCCGAATCCATAAGTATAACGTAGGACATAACTTCCACTTCGACTCAGAAGGCGTTGCTGATGAGGCGCTATCTCTAGGCGATCCGCCTCCCGTTAGCGTCGTCTCGGACTTTCTGTTCCGCCTTGTTATCTGATGTTCGAGTGTTCCTGAGGACGCAACCAGCATAGCCTCACTGGGCTCGATTCGCGATTTGTCGTCACGACAGCGCAGGGCGCATCGCTACAATAAGTCCATGCCTAAGAGCCCGCGTTATACGCCAGAGCACGCCGAGGCCGGTCTCTCCGCTAAATTTCCGGAAATTGAAACCTGGCCGAATCAATTTCCCGGCTACGAGATTGTGATTGACATACCCGAGTTCACATCCGTATGTCCGAAGACCGGCCTGCCTGACTTTGGTACGTTATGGATTCGCTACATGCCCGACAAGGCCTGCCTGGAGCTGAAGTCGCTAAAGGAATACCTGATCGGCTACCGCAATCTTGGCATCTTCCAGGAAAATATCGTGAACCGCGTTCTCGAGGACGTAGTGCGCGCCAGCAAGCCAAAATGGGCCGAAGTTAAAGGCGAGTTTCGCCCGCGCGGCGGTATCGGCACCGTGGTGATCGCGCGTTACCCGAGGCCGACGAAATAAAATCCGCGTGGTTTACGGCAGCTTCGCCTTTGGTCTGTGGGCGACGTTTGGAGCACGCCTTCACAGGCTGCGGGAAAAAGTCCACATGGGCTGCATTTGAAGGGGCCGCACCTTAAGTGCGCCGTTACAAGTCCTTTACTTTTTTGTCATCCCGCACCGACTCTAGATAGTCAGCGAGGAATGTGCCTTTCCGACTTCGTCAGCAGCCGGTCAAATTGGTGCATCATTGTTCAGCACCCCGGCGGCTGAAGCTGGTTTCAGAGCCATCGCGATATGCAGCGCTGAACTGCTGCTCCACCCTAGCCTCCAAGGTCTTCTAGTACGTCCCCTCCCGCCGGGTCCCGAAGTACTTGCGCACTCCGAACGCGTTGTAGCGGCCGTAGGGGCCATTCGGACCCAGCCACGCCGGCCCCAAAGGTTGATCGCGCGCTCCGAAGCGCTGCATCTGCGGGTGACCGGTTACGCGAAACTCGAATCGTTTGGGAAGGTCAATGCCGACGCCCCAGTCGTACTCCATGCCAATTCCGCTGAATGACCAGGTGTACAGCGTTTGCGGAATATTTTTGCCGAACAGAAAAACGGGATCGTAAAAAAAATTAAGCCGCCGCAACAAGGTGCGGCCAAACGGACGCAACTCTACCGTCCCCGAGATCATGTAGCGTCCAAAGGCGCTGCACTGTGAATGCACGCCGCCGAACTGCCCGGCGTTGGCCGCGCACAAGTTGGGGTCAGTCTCATTGTGCGGTGGAGTAATGTCGAATTGCGCCCATCCCCAATACCAGTCCTTGGGAAAAAACATGCGGTCCGAATTACCCGCTGGTTTGGCGGTGGTAGTGGGCTGGGAATCGGCCACGGCATTCGCATCGGTGGCCGGCTTCGAGTCTTGTGCCAGCATGGTGAGCGGTAACGTGAGACAAACCAGGAGCAGCAGCAAGCGTTTCATACACTCTCCACGACGATAAGTTGGGTACGGCTGAGAAGGGGTGGACAAGTGCCGTGCCTCGCCGGCTTGTGCAGGCGGGAGAGACAGCGCGGCGAGGACCCACCGCGCACTTTCACTGGCCGATTCTTCTCCACGAGAGAGTATCTCGGGATCGTCGGCATGGGAAGGATTTTTGCAGCGCCGTAGGACATCGTAGCGTCGCAGAGAACCCGGTGCTAATCCAAGCTGAATCGTGAAAGCGAAATAGCGAATAGCGAATGGCGAAGAGCGAAAGGCGGTGCTCGTGTTATCCTCCGCCCACCCATGTCCGCGAAGACCAATGCCTGGGCCGCGCTACTGCTTCTGACGGCTCTGAACTTTCTCAACTACATCGATCGCAACGTGTTGTTCGCGGTACAGCCTTTGATCCAGAAAGAGTTTGCCCTTAGCGACGAGCAGGTCGGCTTTCTGACCTCGGCTTTTTTTGTCTGTTACATGATTGCCGCGCCGCTGATCGTGCCGCTGGCTGATCGCTTTCCACGTCGCCGCATCATGGCGGCAGGCGCTTTCATTTGGAGCCTGGCGACGCTGCTTAGCGCAGTCACCCACAATTACGACGAGCTACTGCTGCGTCACGTTATCGTCGGTATCGGAGAAGCGACCTTCGTCGCCATCTCGCCGGCGTTCCTCTCAGATCTTTTTCCCGAGACTGTCCGCGGGCGGATGATGGGCATTTTCTACCTGGCCACGCCGGTGGGAAGCGCGCTGGGCTATCTCATCGGCGGTTTTCTCGGAAACCGCTATGGTTGGCGGGCGCCGTTCCTGGTTTCGGCGCTGCCCGGTTTGCTGCTGGCATTGGGTGTTCTGGCACTACGGGAACCCGTGCGCGGCGCCAGCGATCACTTGGCAGACAGCTTCGAGCGCGGTTCGGTGCGCGGACTATTGCGCAACCCGGCGTTTTGGACCATCAGCCTCGGCGCTGCCATGATGACCTTCGCCATCGGCGGCCTGCAAGTGTGGATGCCTACGTTCCTGACACGCATTCGGCACGTTCCACTTGACCGCGCCAATCTCTCGTTCGGCGGCATGACGGTCATCGCGGGAACGGTGGCCACGGTGTTCGGAGGGTGGCTGGGAGATCGGCTGCTGCGGCGCACGCCCGCCGCTTATCAGCTTGTCTCGGCGATTGGGATGACGCTTTCGATTCCGGCCATCGTCGCGGCCATCTATTTCAACGGGCCGGCGATGTATCCGGCAATTTTTCTAGGTGAGTTTTTCCTTCTGCTCAACACCGCTCCCCTCAATGCAGCCCTGGTGAACTCGGTCAGCGCCCGCATTCGTGCCACGGCGCTGGCGGTGAACATATTCATTATTCACCTGCTTGGCGACGCGTTTTCGCCCACCCTGATCGGCTACATCTCCGATAAGAGCAATCTCCAGATCGGACTGATGTCAATGATTGCGGCGGTAGCGGTTTCGGCGGCGGTGTTGTTCTACGGAATGAGGTTTGCGCCGAAGATCGGCGGCGGGGAACTGGCAACTAACAACTTGTAGTCGAGACTCCTTCTGTCACGCAAAGACTTCAGAAGCGCCTGCGGAACTCTTCGACGGACATTTCCACATCTCGAAGAATAGCGCGAAGAAGTCCAGGTCCGATTGTCTCTTTGGAATGAATGGGAACTACGGTTGCCCTGCCATCTGGATGTCGCAGGAATGTGTGGCTCCCACGGGTCCGGATGACCTGGAAGCCAGCCCCCTCCAGGATGCGCACGAGTTCCTTCCCTGGCAGGCGAGGCAGCCTCGTCATACGCTGATCTGCTGAATGCCCACCAACTCTAGCTGTGTATCCGAGGTTTCATCACTGGCCAGGCACAACTCTACAGCTTCACGGGCGCGTTTCATCAGGGTGTCGAGGGTTCTGGCTTGAGTATGGCAGCCGCGCAACGCTGGTACCGTGGCGATGTAATAACCATCCTCGTCCCGCTCGATAACGACTGTAAACTTTTGCTGATTGCTCACGGCTGAAACCCAGCGTGATTTTACCATTTGCGGGTTCGTGGCCTTCGGCCTTGGCCGGTAAGCCGAAGCCAAAAGGAAAGTGCAAGCGGAGATCAGCACAATAAACGCCCTTCCGCGACACGCGAAAGGGCGTTTCAGTCATGCAGAGGGACGCCGCAGACAGCCGCAACTGGCTACTTGGCGAAAGCCGCGATGGCGCCGGCTTCGTCGTCTTTCACGTCGAAGACAGTGTAGAGCTTGGTGATCTGCAGCAGGTCATGCACCTTCTTGGTTAGATGCAGCAGTTTCAATTCGCCGCCTTGATTGCGGACCGAGGTGAAAGCGCTGACCAGTTCGCCGATACCTGAGCTGTCGATGTAGCTGACATCGCCAAGGTTCAGCAGAATTTTCTTCTGCCCTTTGCCCAGCAGGTCCTTGATGGTATCGCGCAACACTACACTGCCTTCACCTAGAGTGATTCGCCCGCTCAAGTCGACAATGGTGACACCGTCTACCTGCCGGGTGCTTGCTTTCATGCTCACGTGGAAGCCTCCTGACGGTCCAGATCATCATTCTGGAGCCGCTTGATCAAAGTAATTTCAGTGCCGGGATTCAGTTTACGAAAGCGGACTTCATCCATGAAAGCCCGCATTAAGAATATGCCACGGCCGGACTGTTTCATAAGATTTTCCGGCGCCAGCGGGTCAGGAACCTTCTCGGGGTCGAGTCCCTTTCCCTGGTCGGTGACAGTGATAATCAACTCCGGCCCATTTTGCTCGAAGGTCAAGTTTACGCTCTTCGCCGGATCGTAAGCGTTGCCGTGCAGCACCGCATTGATCATCGCCTCGCGCACCGCCATCGAGATTCCGCTGCGCGTGTCCTCATCGAAGCCAGCTTGCGTTGAAAACTGATCGGCCATCGTCTCGGCCTTGTTCACGCTTTCCAGCGTGGATTCCATCCTGTGCGAAACGCGTTGTGGCGCGGTCATCAACTGGCTCGTTCCGTCCTGTTCACTGCGCGTCCAAGACCCAAAAAAACAGAATCTCCAAGATGGAGCAGTTTGCCCTTTCGGACGATTCTTGTCAACGCAAGTGTTTCCATTGTCATACCACAGCCGACTGGTTGCTTTGGCTTATTCCCGAATTCGCCGCCTCCGAGAGAGGCAGGGGCAGCCGCAAGCCAACCCCTCGCGGTTTCAGCGGTGCTATCCTCTACTCGTCGCCTCATGCGCATCACCAGTCGCAAGACAACCATCGCGTTCTTTATTACCCTGGGCGTGTGTCTGGCGGTGGCGGCGACCGTCCTCAGCACCAGTTGGATCATACTCAACTGGCGCGAGATCGTGCCTCTTATTCTGGGCGTGATCTTCTTTGGATTTATTATTGCCGGCGTCATTCTCAACACCATCTTTCTGGTTCGCGAGATCCGTCGTAATGAACAACAGGACAGCTTTCTTAATGCAGTGACCCATGAGTTGAAGACGCCGATCACCTCCATCCGTCTATATTTAGAGACCCTGCAGAAGCGCCAGGTGGAGGAGGAACAACGCCGCGAGTTTTACCAGGTCATGCTAGAGGACACCCAGCGCCTGATGGGCACGGTGGAACAGGTACTGCGCGCGGCCCGGGTAGTGCAGAAGAACGCTCTGCTCTCGCGCAGCGAAGTTGAAGTTGGACCGCTGGTGCAAGACATGCTGGACCTGGCGCGCTCGCGTCATCATTTGTGTCCCGACGCCATGGACTGGGCGAAAGAGGGGCGGCCTGCCGAGCGGCTGACGGTCATGGGAGATCGCGAAGAGCTGGCAACTGCGCTGTCCAACGTGTTCGACAATGCGGTCAAATATTCAGGGAAGGAAGCGCGCATACGGGTCGAAGTGCTTACGCCCGATCTGCGGCATGTGCAGATTCGAGTGCAGGATAATGGAATAGGGATATCGCGAGGCGAGCTGAAGCGCGTCTTCAAGCGCTTCTATCGAGTGCTCGCCCCGGTCACGACCCAGGTGAAGGGAAGCGGCCTTGGTTTATTTATCGTGCGCGCCATCGCGCGCCGCCACGGCGGCAAGCGCCTTTGCGGAAAGCGAAGGCGCAGGCCAGGGCACAACCGTCACCATCCAATTGCCGAGGAACGCGCAGTGAGCGACATACTGCTGGTCGAAGACGAAGAGCATCTGGCGCGAGGTTTGAAGTTCAACCTGGAAGCCGAAGGTTATCCCACCAAAGTTGTGGGCGACGGCGAAACCGCGCTGGAGTTACTGTTGAAGAACCACAACCAGTTTGATCTGCTGGTGCTCGATGTCATGCTTCCGGGCAAAGACGGTTTCGCGGTTGCCACAGAGCTGCGCAGAGCCAACCAGTACATTCCGCTGCTGATGCTCACCGCACGCGGTCGCCCGGAAGATGTGCTGAAGGGCTTTGCCTCAGGGGCCGACGACTATCTGCCCAAGCCGTTCGATCTTGCCATTTTGCTGGCGCGCATTCGCAGCCTGTTACGCCGCCGCGACTGGAGCCGCACCTTACTCACCGATCCGCCAGCGGAAGTGCGAGTGGCTGAACCCGAAGATGCTGACGCTTTGCGCGAGTTCGATGTTTATACCTTCGAGGGTAAGCAGGTGGATTTTGGCACGCTGGAGCTGCGGGCCAATGGCAAAGTGTTTCGTCTGACCCTGATGGAGGCCGAATTGTTGCGCCATCTGATTCGCAACAATGGCAAGATCGTCTCACGCAAATCGATTCTCGAAGAGGTTTGGGGATTGCACGAAGATACCGACACGCGCGCTATCGATAACTTTGTGGTGCGGTTGCGCAAGTACATCGAAAAGGACCCATCGCATCCCCAGCACCTGCTCACCGTGCGCGGAGTGGGCTACCGTTTTCTGCCCACGCCAGTGGGCGCATAGGCAGCTACGGAAGTGCGGCGATTTTCGCTTCCAGCCAGCCGATTCCCGCTTCGGCTACCGGTGCACCCTTTGGGTGTGACCATTGTCATTGTTCTGCCCTCATCGCTGGCGTACACTGCACGCGCAACTAATACCGGCCTTGCAACCGGAAGATCGCTCGTACTTCTGCGGGCATTCCTTTTCCAGAATGACACGTCCCGCTCCTCTGCGAGCATTCAGGGGATTTGTGCTCATGAAAATTCGGGCAATTCTATTTTGCTTGACCATTTGCGCCTTATCGGCACTTCCGGCCATCGCGCAGGACAACGTGCGGCTGACTGTCGCTGTCAGCAGCGCCGACGGAGCACCGGCCCGCGATCTGGCCAAAACGGATTTCACGGTAACCGACGCTGGAAAATCGCGGACGATCGAGACGTTCGTCTCCCCCGCGCAAACGCCGGCCGCGCCGCCTCAAATGGGACCGGGCCAGTTCACCAATGCAACCGACGTGACCAAGTCGGGTGCCATCTTCGTAGTGCTCGACACCATCCACACGCGCTACCTCGACGAGCGCGACATGCGGGGAATGATCCTTAAGTTCATGGGGCGGGCAGCGGAGTCCAAACATGCCGTAACGCTGGCCATCCTTAGCGAGAAGGGTCTTACCGTTTATCACGATTACCGTTCGGGCCCTGACGTACTGCTGGCCGCGTTAATCAAATCAGGATTGGGGGGATGAAGGGAGCGACTCCTCCCGCGGGCGTTGACGACGCGCTGGTCACGGCCGAGGCCGCACGGTTGACGGCGTTCAGCAAAGGAGACCTTTCCAATGCGACGCCGCAAGAACAACTGCTGCGCTCGAATCCGCAGATGCCGATGGTGATGTTTCAGGATGTAGGCCACGCGGCGTATGGCCTGCCCGGACGGAAAGCCTTGGTCTGGGTCACCAATGCGGTCCCTTTCGACATCGACCCCAAGACGTTCTAATTTCATTTCCCCGAAAGCCACCAATCGGGGCGCGGCCTTGAACTTTAACGCCCGTGAAGCGGCAGACAGCCCCGGACAAGCCGGAGTGGCGGCTGGCGGATCGAGAGATGTTTTTAGCCCTGAACAGGTGAAGAAGATCGTGCCGGTGTGGCGTGAGAGTATGCGCGCCCTGTTCGACGGTGGCGTCGCGGTATATCCCGTCGAAGCCCAAAACAGCTTTACGGCCGGCAGCAGCGCGCTCACGCAGGGCAGGATGAAGCTACTGGCATCCTTGACCGGGGGCAAGGCTTTTTACGGTGGCAACGATCCGTTTCCAGAGATCCTGCAGATCAGCAACGGCAACGTTGGCGGATACGCGTTCGGGTTCGCGGGAGAACCGAACGCACCTCCGGAATTCCACCGCGTGCAAGTGACGCTGAACAAGCCAGGTGTGGTCAGTGCCCCTGAAGGATACTTTCCGGCAGAGGGCACGCCGAAGTCTCATACCGCGGCAGAGCTTAACCTGGCGGAGCAATCACCGCTGTCCTATACGGGGATCACGTTTGGCGTCGCGTTCACCGGCAACGAAGATGTGTCGGGCAAGAAGAAGGTCAACATGGCCATTTCTCTCGCCGGCGATACCGGGGTGCTTAACGAAGCTACTCGCAGCGTCGATCTGGTGGTGGTTGCGGTGGCTAAAGATGCTAAAGGCGCGACGGTGGGCAAGCTGAACGAAGGCGCGGGCGGCCAGTTTCCGCCCGAAGCGGTCGCGCAGATCAAAGAACTGGGCTTCCAACTGAAGCGTTCGATCGAGGTCCCGGCGGGAGACTTAAGCATCCACTTTGTCATCCGCGATAACCAGACCGGACGCATCGGCAGCCTCATCGTGCCGTTGAAAGTGCAGTAAGAGAGGCATCGACACGGTTTTGCTGCAATTAGAGCAATTCCAGGATGGTTGTACGTTGGGTAGTGAGGCCTTCAGAGACTGTGTGGCATCTCGAATCGAGGCAAGACGGAGAGAAACCGCTCGAAATTCACCTCGAATCAGCCGCGCTGCGGCGACATTTGTTTTAGCCGCGGGCGTAAGCCCGCGGTCAAGTGGGAAAAACGAGCGAGCCGCGGAGCGGCGATACCCCTTGCAACACCGTGTTAAGACCGCCCGCGTGATTTTTTCCCCGCCTGGACGCAAGCCTCCAACCCTAGCGGCTGAACTCCAGAACGGTGATGTCCTTGAATTGCCATAGGGTTGGTGTTCCAAATACCGACCGCAACTTGGCTGCAACCGCTGGAGAATCGTCCTGCAAATTGTCCCGAGCCGGACCTTCACGCCGGATCATGACC
This sequence comes from uncultured Acidobacteriaceae bacterium, assembly GCA_963720135.1. Classification (GTDB taxonomy): domain Bacteria; phylum Acidobacteriota; class Terriglobia; order Terriglobales; family Acidobacteriaceae; genus Bog-257. The sequence continues at coordinate 280,609 of CAVREJ010000025.1, read as the reverse complement.
CATACGTGACGGAATTCACGTGAGCTGGAACCGAGCGCTTGCAGCAGAGTTTTGTCATTGTCCCCTACCTCGTAATAGGGTTGCGTGAACACGTGCAAAGCGGGCGCGTGCGGGTCGAGTTGGCGATAGTAATCGAACCCCACGATGGCATAGAACGGATAGATGACTACTGCGTCCCCAGGCTGCGCTGAGTTGAGAATTACGTTTGTCGCGCTGCGCCAGTCTTCGCGGGGCTTCCGGTAGCCCATGATGAGTGTTGGAATCGAAGTCACGCACAACAAAACCACCAGCCAAAAGCCGACATGCTTCTTTGGCAACGCGCTCATTCCCCGCCCTGCCAGCATGACCGTGGCGGGAAGGCTGAAGATCATATATCTCTGGACGAAAACCGGATGGCGCAGCGAGGCCAGAGCCGTGAGTGCGACTGGCACCACGGCCCACGAAATGACCAACATCCCTCGCCAGTAACTTCCTGGCATAGACTCGGCATGGCGCTCGCGGCGAATCGCAATCGCTGCTGCCACCCAAAGAATCGCGGACACCAGAAATTTCTCGCCACTCCCGCCCAGGAACAGCGCCAGGTGCAGCAATTGCTTGGGTGTCGGCTTTGGCATCCAGGGAAAGGTCATCGCCTGCGGGGGGACGCGCAGCACGTAGGTGAGTCCTGGCGCTGCAATCGCCAGAATCGCCAGGCTGTGGATGATCATTCGCGCCCAAGGCGTCGGCTTCTTGTGGAAGAATAAAGAACAAGCTTGCGCTACCAGGACCAGGGCCCCGAAATAGTGACTGTAAACAGCCAGGACGCCGAACAGAGTCCATAGGAGCCAATCTCTTTCCCGATTCTCCTCCACTGCTCGCACGAAGAACCATGACGACACCAGCACCAGAAGAACCGTCATGGCGTAGCTGCGAGCTTCCTGCGAGTAGTACACGTGCGTAGGGCTGAACGCCAGGATCGCGGCGGACGCGAGCGCCGGACCCACGCCGACCAACTTCCGCGCCACCAGGTAGATCAACGGGATGGAAGCGATCCCGCATAAGGCGGCTGGAAGGCGGACCCAAGCCTCGCTCTGGCCCAAATGCAGCCAGCCCCGCATCAACAGGAAGTAGGCGCCCTGAAAGCTGGCCTCGCCATACCACCAGACATGCACGAAGTGTGGCCAGGCCATTCGCGCCAGTGTCACCGTGGCGCCTTCGTCCAGCCATATACTCTTCGCGCCGAGGTGAAAGAGACGGAAGGCCGCCCCGGCGAGCGTCAGAAAGGTCAGGAGCAACGCCCGGTCGCGGCGGGAAAATTCCGGAGCCGTCATGGAGTATTGCTTCGATGCAGGATGGGCGAGCGGACGCTCGCTGGCTGCGGGCATAAGCAGTAATCTTACAGTGCCGGGTCAGGACGTCGCATGGTTGTAGCAGTCTGTTTAAAGCTGCAAGGCGTTGTCGCTATAGGGGTCCTTCGACTCCGCCGCGCAATTGCGGCGCGGCTCTGCTCAGGATGACACGCAATACACCAGCCACAGCTACGGTTCTACCTGGCCCGGGCGAGCACCAGGGTCACGTCGTCAGGCTGTTCACCGCCAGCTATCCAATCGGTGACCGCACCGGTGACCAGCTCGCTGATGCGTGCCAGCGACTGATCGCGATGCGCTCGGATCAACTCAATCAGACGCTCCTCGCCGAATTCGCCAAACTCATTCTCAGGCTCGGTGACGCCGTCGCTGTAAGCAATGAAAATGTCCCCCGGTTCCATGCCGATTGTACTTTCGTCGTAGCTCATGCCGTCGAACAGACCCACCACGGTGCCCGAGGTCTCCAGGCGCCTGACCTGCCCGGTGTTGCTCACGACGAGAGGCGGAAGGTGGCCGGCATTGGAATAGGTAAGCGAGCGCGACCCGGCGTCGTAGCAGCCCAGGAACATGGTCGCGTACTTCTCTGGCGGCGTGCTCCGAAAAAGTTGATAGTTGAGCGTGGCCATCAACAATCCCGGAGCGAGCTCGGAATCGCTAATGCCGTCGCCGCGGTAATACATAGGGAGAGCGCGGTCCTTAGGCGGCCCGCCATCCAATGCCACCGACGCCAGGGTCCACTCCGGTTCCAGCGAATAAGCGCGGACGAACGCGTGCACGGTTGCCATTAGCAGCGCCGCCGAAATACCTTTGCCGCTGATGTCGCCTACCGCCAGCACCAGCCTGTCTTCGCGCAAGGGAATGAAATCGTAATAGTCGCCGCTCACGGTCCGCGCGGGGCGGCACACGCCATGTACTTCCAGCGCGGCCAGGCCGGACAAATCGGCGGGGAAGAGCAAGTCTTGCACCTCATGTGCAATTGCCAGTTCACTCTCCAGCCGCTGCTTCTCCTTTTGCTCGCGTATCAAATTCGCGAGCGACTGCGTCATGGAGTTGAACGATTGCTCCAGTGCAGCCATCTGATCGTGGCTGTGAATCTTGATGCGATGGGCCAGGTCGCCCCGATTGACGTGCTGGGTGGCGGCGTATAACTCGGCCACCGAGCTGGTCACGCTGCGCGTGAGACGTGCGCCGATGAACAATGCAATCAGCTCGATGACTCCGAAGAAGATGCCGATGCCGAGCAGCGCTTGAATGAAGATTCCGGCGTTTTCTCCGAGGCTGCTGAACAGGGTGCCGTACAACAGCGAAGGCCGGGTGTCGACCAGAAGCAGGCCGCCAAGCGTTTTCCCTGTCTCCCAATCGATCGCGTTGAAGCGCGTGGCAAAGGGAAAGTGCACGTCTAGAGCGTTGGATGGCGGTGGTACAGTGCCTGCCTCAACCCGCTTCGGGGCCTTCCCGTTATCCCGGGCAGTGCTGACGCTCACGGTCGAACCACCAAACTTGGTGGTAACGTGGTCTTTGTCGGGAGCTGGCTGCTGGCCTGAAGAGTTGGGAGTAGGGCCTGGTTTTGCACTAGTTTCCTCGTCAGGCGTGAACAGGGTTACCGATCCCAACTCGGACGCGGCCGGGCGAAGAAGTTCCGGGGTTACCGGTACGTTGGAAATCACGGTTAGCTGGTGGCTCCCGTAATTCACCTTCATCACCGCGCGAAGTTGGACGCGGTTCTCGTCACGAACGAATCCGGCAAAATCTCCCTTGATGGCGGTCGATGCCTTGATCGGCGTTCGCACCGCGCCCCGTCCGGCTTCAGAAAGCACGAAGCCCTTCTCGTCATCCCAGACGGTTACCGAGCGATGGCGAAAGTTTTCTTCGGAGGCGCTGGCGATCTCCGCGGCAAGCTGCTCATTCAATTTGCCAGCCTTGGCCAGGGTGAAGAACTGCCTACCCAGCGACCTATTGGTCGCCTCCAGGTGGTGCAGTTCGGATTGAAGATCGGACATGGCAACGTAAGTAGCGAACTGTCCCGCAAATAGGTAGCCGGCAAGAAGTCCCATCGCCACCAGCAAAATGACCGGAATGACGCCGATGAAGACGTAGGTAACGATTAGCCGGTTCCGCAGGCGCCACATGAGTCGCTGACGCACCCACCGTAGCAACATGAGGACGGAGCACACGGCGAAGATAAAGATCAGGAAGGTGGCCCAGCCGCTCAGCATTGTCCCATTGGGCGCACGGAAGATGAGGCGCAGCCCTTCGAGGATCAGCGCCAATGCACCGAACCACAGTGTCGTGCGCCCTAATTTTGTTTTTGGGCGCAAGACCCTTCGCAGCCGGGCCTTGATTTCTGTGGACTCTGGAAGCTTGAGCACCATAAGGTCTTGGAATTATTACTGCGCGATGGCGTTTGGCGCTAGTGTTGAGTACGGTTGCGCGCCGGGAAACATTTCAATGCTCATGAAGCCGTGCCCCTCATGACGTTGCTCTCAGATCTCGGGATAGAGATCGAAAAACGCCTCCACGCTGGTTCGAAGCTGCCGCTCGATCTCGTCTTTCGAACCCTCAATGATATGCAGCGTCACGTGTGCCTCGTGCCCGTTTTTCAGCTTGACCGCACCCTCGCCCACTTCGGCGACTTCGTCTGACGGGAGAAGGCGCAGGCCATACACCAGAGTCAACTTTGCCATCCCACGATTCTAAACGTTTCCCAAACCGCAGGCACTTGTTAGAATCCAGTATCCTGTTCATGCAAGCTTTTGAGCAGCAAGCCATTACTTCCGTTTGTGCGCTTCACCATCGGCTCGGTTGCATCTTCCGGCGCTGAGCGGAATCTAAGTCCAGTCCTATGTCAGACAATGTGCGTAACGTCACCATCATCGGTTCCGGATGCTCGGGGCTGACCGCCGCGATCTACGCTGCCCGCGCCAATCTTAAGCCGCTAGTTATTGATGGCCATGAGCCCGGCGGCCAGCTTGCCATCACCACGCTGGTGGAAAATTTTCCAGGATTTCCAGACGGTGTCCAGGGGCCGGAACTCATTGAGAACATGCGTAAGCAGGGCGCGCGGTTTGGCGCCGATTTTCTCGCCGGACATGTGGTGGCCGTTGACCTCAGCCAAAACGGACCTGGTGGCGGCAAGAAGCCCATCGAGGTTAACTTAGGCCGCGAGACCTTATTGACCCGCACCCTCATTATTGCCAGCGGCGCTTCGGCCCGGTGGCTGGGCCTCCCCAGCGAGCAGGCGCTCATCGGTCATGGCGTTTCTTCTTGTGCTACCTGCGACGGCTTTTTCTTTTCGGGCAAGGAAATAGCCGTAATCGGCGGCGGTGACTCGGCCATGGAAGAGGCACTGTTCCTCACCCGCTTCGCGACCAAGGTGACGCTTATTCATCGTCGCGGCGAGTTTCGCGCCTCTAAGATCATGCTGGACCGCGCACGCAAGCATGAGCAGATTGAGTTTCTTACCGACACCATTGTGGACGACGTCTACGATGTAAACAAAAAGGAAGTTACCGGGTTGCGTCTGCGCAATGTGAAGTCGGGCGAACAGTGGGACCTTCCCGTCAGCGCGATGTTCTTGGGCATTGGACATACGCCCAACGCCCAGTTCGTCGGTGAGCAGCTCGATCGCGACGGCGATGGGTATCTTATTCCCGATGGATATGTCGGTTCGCGAGCGCCAGGTGTATTCATCAGCGGCGACGTGGCCGACCGCCATTATCGGCAGGCGGTCACCGCTGCGGGGACCGGATGCATGGCCGCTCTTGAAGCCGAGAAGTATCTGGAAGAGATCGGGAAATAAAGTTAACTTACCGTTCCGTCGAAGATCATTTGCCAAGGAGACACGGAGGACACGGAGATTATTAGATTTTCTCTGTGATCTCTGTGCCTCTGTGGTCGATTTCTATCCCGACGGAAACCATCGAGATATATGGCAGCCTCCGCCTCCGACGAGTTCTCCCGTGCTGAAGAGGCGGCGCAGTTCATCCTCGAACGCACCAGCCTGCGGCCGCGCATCGGCCTGGTGCTGGGGTCGGGGCTCGGTGCAGTCGCCGACGGTCTAAGCGACGCGGTCGGCATCCCCTACGAAGAGATTCCGCATTTTCCAACGAGCACGGCCGAGGGCCACGCCGGCATACTCGACATCGGAATCCTCGACAACGTTCCCTTGGCCGTGCTGCAAGGTCGTGCTCATCTGTACGAAGGCTATTCGCCTCAGCGAGATTGTCCTTCCTGTGCGCGCTCTTGGACGCATGGGAGTGCGGGCCGTCGTACTAACGAATGCCGCCGGCGGAATCAGTCCCGCATACAGCCGCGGAGCGCTCGTCGTCGTGCGCGACCACATCAACCTCCAAGGACAGAACCCGCTCATCGGTGCCAACGACGAACGCCTTGGATTGCGCCATCCAGACATGACCGACGCCTACAACGCGCGATTTCGACAGTTCGTGCACGAGGAGTCAGAACGTTTGGGCGGAGGCATCTTCGAAGGTGTGTATGCAGCGGTAACCGGACCCAACTTTGAAACTCCGGCGGAGATCCGCTTTCTGCGCACCATCGGCGCGGACCTGGTCGGGATGTCAACCGTGCCAGAAGTTATTGCAGCGCGGCACATGGGTATGGAAGTCCTGGCAATCTCCCTGGTGACCAACATGGCAGCAGGCATGACTGGCGAAAAGATCACCACAGAGGAGGTAGTGGAAACCGGCGAACGGTTGGCCAATAAGCTTCTTGCGCTGCTGCGGGTGGTGTTACCCAAGATTGACGGCTATCTGGAGAGCCATCCGAAAACCGATTAAGAGCTTCCTTAACGCCCTCCTCACCAAGCCGGCCAACCTCTGCGCTACACTGACATGGCACATGCCCGCGCAAATCTATCTCATCGGCATTACCGGCCCTTCCGGCGCGGGAAAGACCTACCTGGCCACACATCTTGCCGCTACACTTCATGCCCCCGTGCTAGCCCTTGACCGATACTATCGGGACCTTTCGCATTTATCTCTGGAGCAGCGAGCACAGGTGAATTTCGATGCGCCCGAGGCGCTCGACCACGAACTCATGGTCGAACAAGTTGCTCGCTTGCGAAACAACGAAACTGTGCAGCTGCCGGTGTACAACTTCGCAACCCATACGCGCACCGGCCGCACCGAGGTCCTCCTTCCGTCAGCCGTGGTTATTATCGAGGGACTATTTACATTGCACTGGCCCAATTTGCGCGAATTGCTGGACACCAAGGTTTTCGTGGACATGAATGACGAAGTCTGCCTGGCGCGTCGCCAGGAACGTGATGTACGCGAACGCGGCCGGACTCCTGAGTCGGTAATAGAGCAATACGCCACGACCGTCGCTCCCATGGCCCAGCGCTATATACGTCCCGGCGTCATTCGTGCGGATGTGCTGGTCTCCGGGAGTGAGCCCATTCGCGACAGCGTCTCACGCGTGCTGGCGCATTACGAGCGGCAAATTGCCAACGCCAGAGCGCACGAGGCAGCGGGTCAGGCGCGGCGTTAGCCATGTACGCAATCATGAGGAACCATCTCATAAATCGTTTCGTATCAGGGCACGTCTTCAGACGTGCCGCAACAGTCTCAACACTTACTTGGGCTTTAGCCCCTGCCGGCCGGTTTCTACAGGGGCTAAAGCCCTCACCTTTGCTGCGCCTCGTTTCGGCACGACTAAAGTCGTGCCCTGATACGAAGCCAAACGATTTATGAGATGAGTTTGGGGAACCAATGAAGATCCGCTGTATCGGGGTCGCTCTCCTATTGCTATGCCTCGGTAGCTTGTCCGCTGCGGCGCAATCCCCTCCGCAAGAAAAAGAAATCCAGCTGCCTTCCAGCAAGTTACTGCCGTTGCCTGCGCCGGGAGGACCGCAACGCACCAATAGTTTCCCGACGGCGGTGGCGCTAAGTCCGGATGGGAAGTACCTCGCGATTTTGAATAACGGATACGGGACGGCGGAGTCCAACTTTCAACAGTCGATTGCCTTGCTGGACCTGGCGAGCAATCAACTGCGAGACTTTCCCGACCCGCGTCTTGGGCTACATGCTAAGCAATCGTATTTCCTAGGGTTGGCTTGGAGCAGCGATGGCGCCGACCTGTATGCCTCGATGGGATCGCTGACCGATCCCGAAGGGAAGAACCGTGGAGATACCGGAAATGGAGTCGCCGTGTATCGCTTGCAGAACGGAACCCTGCGGGCGGACCGTTTTCTGAAACTTCCTCTGGCGCCGCTCGGCCACGGTAAACGATTTACTTACGAGCCGAAGAGGGTTGCGCTTGGTACTGCCAATCCCTATCCTGCCGGGCTGGCCGTTGTGAAGCGCAAAGGCCGCGATTTGCTGCTGATCGCCGAGAATCTTGCCGACGATGTCGTGTTGCTGGACGCGCACAACGGCAAGGTGCTGCAGCGCTTCGGTCTGAGCGCTGGTAAGTATGTTCCTGCCGCCTTTCCGTACGATGTTCTGGTGAATGCCGACGCCAGCCGGGCATGGTGCTCGTTGTGGAACGCGTCGCAAGTGGCGGAACTGGATTTGCGTTCTGGCAAGGTCGTGCGGCAGATCGCACTAATGCCTCCGCAGCGCGATATCGATGCCTCTTCGCATGTCACCGCGCTCCTGTTGAGTCCGGACCAGCAGCATCTCTACGTGACGCTCTCTAACCGCGATTCTGTTGCAGTCGTGTCAACCGCAGACGGCCGGGTTGAGCGTTATCTCAGTACTAAGTTGCCGGGACAGGCTTATGGCGGCAGCTATCCCAATGCGCTGGCGCAGTCACAGGACGGCGGTAAGTTGTATGTCGCCAATGCGTCAGCCGACGCAATAGCGGTGTTCGACATGAAAGGCAACTCCGGCAACGAACAGAGCCCCGAATATTTCATTCCCACGGAGTGGTATCCAACGGCCATAGCGGTCCAAGGCGGCGAATTGCTGATTGCAAGCGGCAAAGGGGAGGGAACAGGTCCGAATGGTGGTTTGCAGGACGACCCCGGACGTCCGGGAAAGCGGCGCCATCCCTACATTGCGACGCTCATCCGCGGTTCGATCGCGCGCGCGTCGTTAGCTGAGGCGGAAAACAACCGCGACAAACTCACCCAGGCAGTTGTTCACAGCAACCAGGTCGAAGGCCGCACCGGCGAGATTGTTTTTCAGCGCGGCGGAAACCCGATCCATCACGTGATCTACGTGATTAAGGAAAACCGTACCTATGACCAAGTCTTTGGCGACATCCGGGGGGCGAATGGCGATCCTTCGCTGGTCATGTACGGAGAAGACATCACCCCGAACCAACACCAACTGGCGCGGCAGTTTGGGATTCTCGACAACTTCTACGACAGTGGCGAGGTCTCCGGTGATGGGCACGTGTGGTCCACTGCGGCTATTACCAGCGACTATACCGAGAAGACATGGGAGATTACCTATCGGGGTAAAGAACGGCATTACGACTACGAGGGTTACGTTGGCGAATCAAACCCCATGACCATCGGCATCCCTGATGTCAATGAGCCGGCAACGGGCTACTTATGGGGTAACCTGGCACGGCATAACCTCACTTATCGGAACTATGGCGAATATGTAAATACCTCGTGGTGCGAAAACATTAAGCAGAACAGCCCAGCTGTGAGCAGGCCCTTGGGTCATCCGCCCGATTGCGCTCGCAAGGCAGTAGAGCCCGGCGAAGATCTGCCTGCGAAGCTGGGAGGAGGGAAGAGTCCATACCAATACAAGATTCCGCTGATCGCGTATGACGCAGCCACCAAACCGGAGTTACGCGGCCACTTCGATCCTAACTTTGCAGATTTCAATCTTAATTATCCCGACCAGTTCCGTGCCGACGAGTTTCTGCGAGAGTTCGGAGGGTTCGTGCATGCTCGCGAGACCGGCAACGGTCAGCAGTTGCCGAACTTCGTGCTGCTGCGCTTGCCCGACGATCACACCGCCGGCACGCGTCCGGGATCGCCTACGCCGAACGCTTCTGTAGCTGACAATGACCTGGCAGTGGGGCGCGTGGTGGAGGCGGTTTCCAATAGTTCCTATTGGTCCGATACAGCAATCTTCATTCTGGAGGATGATGCGCAAGACGGTGCTGATCATGTGGATGCGCACCGCAGTATCGCGCTGGTAATCAGCAAGTACTCACCGGGAAACCCGCAGCAGCCTTCTGTGCACCATCACTTCTACACGACGGTCAACCTGATCCATACCATGGAAGTTCTGCTTGGGCTTCCGCCTATGAATAACAACGATGCGTATGCCGCGGTTATGGCGCCGTTGTTCACCGGAGCGGGTGAGCAGCCGGCATTCAAGGCTGACTATCGCAATCGCGACAACGGAATGATCTATCAGGCGAATACCGCGAGTGCTCCCGGAGCCAAGCAGTCAGCCAAGCTCAACTTCTCAATTGCCGATGCCGCCGATACAAGCGTGCTGAATGCTATCTTGTGGAGAGCGGCCAAGGGCGCGGTTCCGATGCCCGTACCTCGTCACACTGTGTTTCCAGGAGGAAGCGACGACGAGCGAGATAAATAGACGTTCCGGCGCCGATATGGATTATTCGTGAATGTCAGGTGTCCTCCTAAGAATGTTACGTGGCCGGCTACACCTATATGCCTTGCCCGGCTTTTTTGTCTGGACGTGCGATTTTTGCGGCGGCTTCGTGTGGCCCTTCAACAGTCTGCCTTAAACTGACTTTTCGCAGCCTGTCTAGTTCGGACTGTGACAGAATGAAACGGTAATCTCATGTCCAACCCAAGCATTCCAGATTCTCAATCCACCTCCGAACCTGACGAGTCATTCGGCGAGCTTCTTACACAATTCGAGCAGAGCCATTCGCACAAAGCCGCAGATGGCAGTAGACAAATCGAAGGCACGGTAATTACCGTCTCGGCCGAGTCGGTTTTCCTCGATATCGGATTCAAGAGCGAAGGCATTCTGCCGCTGGCGACGTTCCAATCCGCTGGCGAAGAGGTTAAGCCCGGGGACAAGCTCGTCGTGTCGGTAAAGGGCCGAGACACGGACGGCTATTACGAGCTTTCGCGCTTTAAGACCGCAGTGCCCAAGGACTGGTCATCGCTGGAGCAGGCCTTCACCGACAAAACGACGATCATGGGCACGGTGACGGGCGTGATCAAAGGCGGACTTAGCGTTGATGTGGGAGTGCGGGCGTTCATGCCGGGATCGCGTAGCGGAGCGCGCGACGCCGCCGAGATGGAGAAGTTGGTGGGGCAGGGGATCCGTTGCCGGATCATCAAGCTCGACGTGACCGACGAAGATGTCGTCGTGGACCGCCGGGTGGTGACCGAAGAGGAGGAGCGCAGCGGGAAGGAGCGTCGCTACTCTGAGGTCAAGGAAGGCGAGACGGTGCATGGCACGGTCCGCAGTCTTACCGATTATGGCGCGTTCGTTGACATTGGCGGAGTGGACGGCCTGCTGCACGTTAGCGACATCGCCTGGAGCCGCGTTTCGAATCCTGCCGATGTGTTGTCGGTGGGGCAGGAAATCGAAGCCCGGGTGTTGAAGGTCGATCCCGAAAGGCGGCGCATTTCGCTGGGTCTCAAACAGGTTCAACCCGATCCGTGGCATTCGGCCGCCGACAAATACAAAACTGGTGAGCGGGTGCGCGGCGCGGTGACGCGTGTGATCGACTTCGGAGCGTTTGTGGAACTGGAGCCCGGGGTGGAAGGCTTGATCCACCTTTCGGAGATGTCGTGGGCCAAGAAAGCGAGGCAAGCCAGCGACGTAGTGAAGCCGGGCGAGACGGTTGAAGCAGTCGTCCTGGCAGTCAGCCCGAGTGATCGCCGCATTTCGCTGGGATTGAAGCAGGCGCTGGGAGATCCATGGGCCGAGATTGCGCAGAAGTTTGGGGTCGGGTCGGTGATCGAGGGGCCGGTCACCAGCATCGCCAACTTCGGTGCGTTTGTGCAGCTGACCGAAGGCGTGGAAGGGATGGTTCACGTCAGCGAAATTAGCGCTGAGAAGCGCATCAATCATCCACAAGAAGTGCTGAAGATTGGGCAGGTGATTAAGGCGCAGGTGCTAGCCATCGATAAAGAAAGACGCCTGCTTCGACTGAGCATGAAACAACTGGTTCCCACCGGCCTGGATGAATATATCGCCGAGCACAAGGAAGGTGACGTGGTCACGGGACGCATCATCGAGGTGGTGGATGGCCGCGCGCGTGTGGAGTTGGGCGAAGGCATCCAGGGGATGAGCGCGATCGCTCTCGAAAGTGCAGCAAAGGAAGAGACGCGGGGCGCATCGAAGGCGGATTTGTCAGCGCTGAGCTCAATGCTGAAAGCCCAGTGGAAGGGCGTCGCTAAGTCTAGCGTGACCAGGCCCGAAGAAATTCACGCTGGCCAGATTCGCAGTTTTCGCATCGCGAAGTTGGATGTGGCGGCAAAGAAGATCGAATTGACATTGGTATAGGCATCGCGCGGCGAAGCGGCGACAGAAATGGGGCAGTACCCCTGCACGCGGCAAACCCGCCGTCCACGCGCAGTTCTGCCAGTGCTCGCTACGTCAATTCTGAAAACGGTCAACTCTTATGGCAGCTTCAATTTCTCCCAGCAAGAGCGGCAAGGCCAGCGATCATCTGGCCAACGAGCGCACTTTTTTGGCATGGATTCGCACCAGCATCAGCATTATCGTGTTCGGCTTTGTGGTGGCGAAGTTTGGCATTACCTTGCGCGAGTTCTTGCGAATGCAAGGCAATGCTCAACATGAGAGCGGGATGTCGCTGGCGATCGGAGTGGGTTTCATGGCCATGGGCATATTCATGGCGCTGGTGTCGCTGATCCGATACCGGACCACCATGAACCGGCTGGATGCAGATGAGTTTCAGCCGGCAAACGCGATTGTTATCGTCCTAGGCTTAATTGCCGCGCTTTTCGGAACGATATTGGCGGTGTATCTGATCTATACAGCCCAGACGCTTTAGGGAAATTCACAAGAGAGGAATTACCGGTAAAGCGTGCAAGAGCGGAGCCCGTTGCCCCGCCCTTAGCGTGTTGAGGGCAAGCTTAACGCCGGAATCCTCCGCCGTGAAAGCCTCCACCCATCACGCCAAAACTATGCGCGCCGATGGATGGTGTTCCACGGAAGCCGCCTCCCATGCGAGGCGCTGCGATTCCAGGACGGCCAACATATCCGCCCACATGACTGCGGTAGTAAGGATGACCTCCGTAGTACGGTCTCGCGCGTCCCGCGTAGCCATATCCGTAACCGTAGCCGTAACCTCCATAGAAAAACGGCGAGTATCCCACAAACCACGGCGAGTAGAACCCCCAGCCGAATGGGCTATAAAACATCCCATCGCCCGGAATCCAGGTGTAAGCCGTGAACAGTGGATCCCAATACCAGCCCGCGCCATACCAGCCTGGGCCGCCGCCAAGGTAAAGGCCAGCAGCATTAGCGTTTGCTTCGGCCAGGTACTGCGAGCGCAAGCTGCTGAAGCGATACAGATCGCTCTGCTCGTAAGGTGACTCCTTGAACTTGGTGGCTTTCAGCTTGCCCGTAGTGTTATTCACATCAAGTTCACGGCCCCCTTTGACCTTGATGTTCTGATCGCCGTCTTGCACCAGGGCCTCTCCCTTGAAGACGCGGATGTCACCGCTGTTGGCATCGAACCCGTATAGGCCGTTTTTCAGCAACTGGGTTGTCGCGCCATCTTCCTGCACGCGCAACAGGTTGTCCTTGTAAATCTCGGCGACTTCGACCATCGCCTGGCCTTTGGTTAACGAGACTTCCGTGTTGGTCAGGCTTGGCGAAACGAGCGTAGCGGAACTGTTATCTCCTACGCGAAAAAATACTCCTGGCGTCAACAGGATTTCGGCTTTGCCAGTTTCGGTGGTAAGCGTCTGGCCACTCTGCAGACTTACCGATCCGACGGATTTCGCATTCAGGGCCTCAGTCCCGACTGAGGCTTGCCCTTCAACGTAATTGAGTGTTCCTGGTAGCGCTGGAGTCGCGCCCCAAGCGGGCGCAGACAGAATCGCTGCCAGAATGAAACTTGCGAACCAATTCAATCTGGACAGCCTCATACTCTTTTTTTTGCTTTCTTTAACCTCTGTTAATTAGATGTTAAACACGGCATTTGGTCGCGTGGAACAAACGCAGAGGAACACCAAGTGATCGCAATGGCCCTGCGATTCGGCAGGTCGTGGGGTAGTCGAGTGGCGCCGGAAGGCGCCAGATAGGAGGGCCCCTGTGCGGCCTTCAAATGTTGGCCAATGGTTTATGCTGCTGTGTTGCGACGAACTCCCGCTATGGTTTGGCTTTACGGAAAGGCACCTTGTGAACAATCTAAACAGTTATCGTTTATTGACCGTCGTCTTCCTGATTTTAGGCGCACTCCTCCTGCCCACTCATTCCGCGGCCGCAAGTGGTTTGGCTGGCCCAAGTGCGACCGCGACTCCGCAAACGCAGGCCCAGTCTGCAAATGACTTAGAGCCGGGCAGCGCGCAACTGATCAGTCCTGAGGATCTGCTTAAGATTCTCCAATCGCCTAAAAGCGAAAAACCGCTGATCCTGAACGTCGGTCCACATCTTCTGTACATGCAAGCGCATATTCCCGGCGCCGAGTATATTGGAGCGGGTTCGGATGCGCAGGGTATCGCATCTCTGCACAGGCGGGTGAAGGCGCTGCCCCGCAAAACATTCATCGTTCTTTACTGCGGATGCTGCCCCTGGAGTCACTGTCCCAACGTACATCCTGCGTACAATGAACTGCACAAAGCGGGCTTTACCAACGTCAAAGTGCTCTACATCGCCGACAACTTCGGGACTGACTGGGTAGATAAGGGCTATCCCACCATCAAAGGCCAATAGCGTCGATGAAGAAAACAGGCCTGATTATTGTCGCGCTTATAGTGGCGTTCGCCATTTACGAAGTGAGCAGGCATGGCTCCGGACCCTCCCAACCGGGCCAGCCTGCCGTCGCCCACTCGGTCGCGCCCGATTTCTCGCTGCAGGATTTGAATGGGCAGCCGCTGAACCTCGCGGATTACAGAGGCAAGATTGTAGTGCTCGATTTCTGGGCGACGTGGTGTGCACCTTGCCGAGATGAGATTCCGCATTTGGTGCAACTCCAGGACAAATACCGCGACCAAGGGCTTCAGTTGGTTGGCATTTCGATGGACGACGGGCCCAAGCCCGTCCGCGAATTCTACCAGCAGTTCAAGATGAACTATCCAGTTGCTTTGGGGAATGAGAAGGTCGCAGAAGCGTACGGGGGCATTCTCGGATTACCGATCGCCTTCCTGATTGGCCGCGATGGCCGAATCCAGGCGAAGTATACCGGCGAGGTGAACATGTCGGTTCTCGAGCAGGAAATCAAAATGCTAGTGCAGGCGAAGTGAGGCTGCGCCCAAACGCCTTTGTCAAAACGGTTGAGCCCCGGCCTACTTGTGCTGGGAGAATGCATCTTGTTTACTGGTGGAGGGATCGCTGCCGATAGCAACTGGTGATTTGCGGCGAAATCTCGAGGTCGTTCATCACACATGCGCGCGCAAATAAGACTTGGCCGAATCGCCGGCATCTCCATCGGGCTGCACTATAGCTGGTTTATTATCGCCTTCCTGATCACGCTGTCACTCATCGATCACTTCCGCACAGTCATGCCGCAATGGAGCGGTACCACGTTGTGGTCGGTGGCGATCGTTACCGGAATACTCTTCTTCATCACTCTCTTGCTGCATGAACTCGCACACTCATTGTTGGCGAAATCCCGAGGGCTGCGGGTACGGGCCATCACCCTTTTCGCTTTAGGAGGGGTATCGCAGATCGAGTCGGAAGCCCCCGATGCGAAGTCTGAATTCTGGATCGCTATTGTTGGCCCGTTATCCAGTCTCATAATTGGGGCGGTTTGTCTGCTATTGGCCCGGTCCACTGGATGGATGCCTAACACTGAAGCCCGCACTCCGGTTTCTGCAATCCTGGTCTGGCTGGGCTACATCAATCTGGTGCTGGCCGCCTTCAACATGATTCCGGGCTATCCATTGGATGGCGGCCGGGTACTGCGCGCCTTGATTTGGTGGATCACCCACAGCATCGACCGCTCGACAAAGATCGCGGCCAGAGTCGGCCAAGCGGTTGCCTTCCTCTTCATCTTTATGGGACTCTACCAGTTCTTTGTGGGAAAGAATTTCGGCGGCCTGTGGATGGCGTTCATTGGCTGGTTCTTGCTGGATGCATCTCGCAGTAGCTATGCTGAGGTGGAGATTGCAGCGGGACTTCGAGACCGGAAGGTTTCCGACATCATGGAGCGCGATTTTTCCGCGGTCGAAGCCCAGTTGAGCCTGCAGGACTTTGTTCACCAATTTCTGTTGACCAGCGGACGGCGGTGCTTTGTGGTTGTGCAAAACGGTCGTTTGGCCGGACTTATCACCAGCAACGAGGTCAGCGGTGTGCCGCGCGACCGCTGGCCGCAAACCAGCGTGCAAAGCGTGATGCGGCCACTGAGTCAACTGAGGACGGTCACTCCCGACACTTCCGCGCTCGAGGCGCTTGAAACCATGAGTCGGCAGGACATCAACCAACTGCCGGTTGTCTCCAATGGTCAACTGGAAGGGATTTTTTCGCGGGGCAGTGTGATGGGCTTCCTTCGCAACCGTGCCGAATTGTTGCGGCATTGAGTTCGGGCGAGGTGAGATGAATGCGACAAAATAGAAAAGGAAAGGTGCGGTCCTATGTCATTTCAAGCATGGAGAGTTGCTAGGATTCTCAGGTACTTGATGGCCGGAGTATCGATTGCCGCATTTCTGCTGCTCATCATGGGTAGACCTTATCCTGCAATCGGACAGGAAGCGAAGCCGGCGAAGGAGCCCGCCCAAGCTGGCGCCAACGCCGGTGCGGTAGCGCGAGGTAAGTACATTGTGACGGAGGTTGCGAAGTGCGGTAACTGTCACACCCCGCGAAATCAGAACGGCGAACTGGACTATAGCCGCTGGCTGGCGGGTGGGCCGGTGCCGTACTTGCCTGCTCGACCAGATACGGATTGGCCGCTCCTGTGCCCGCGCATTGGCGGCTTACCGCCAGCAAACGATGCCCAGATGATCACCTTGCTCACCACCGGAATCTGGACCACGGGCAAGCCGCTTCGCCTTCCTATGCCCGAATTTCATATGACGCGCGCGGACGCTGAGGCGGTGTTGGCTTACCTGAAGTCGGTCAGGTCTGGTCGCAACATGACCGGGCAGCCAACGGACTGAGCGGAATAGTCGCGAAAAGCGAAAAACTGGTCGGACATGCAGACAAGGCGTTACGTCAGAATTCCCCGGCGGCGTCGCTCCTCGGCTGCTGCCGCAAAATTTCCTGGGTGAGATCGGCGAACATTTCTTCCACGCCGTCTCCGCTCTTCGCGCTGGTGAGCTTGATCTGCCATCCCTCGGAGGCCAGGTTTTCCAGGTCCGGAGCACTGATCTGCCACTTGTCCCAAAGGTCCTTCTTGTTCACAATGAGGCGGAACGGAAGCTCGCCAACCGCTTCGAGCGCTCGTTTGTGAATACTCCTGGCGGTCACCAGCGATTCGGACCAGGTGCCGTCAACCACCAGGAAGTATCCGGCGGCACCCTTCAGATAAGAAGTCTGCACTTGCGAGCGGGAGTCCTCGCCAGCCAGGTCCCACAGCATGAGCAGCACGTCCTGCTCGTCAATCTTCATTTCGCGCTTGTCGATTTTCACTCCCACCGTGCTCTGATATTTGGTCGAAAAAATTCCCTGGACGAAACGTGCCACCAGACTCGTCTTTCCTACACCGAAAGAACCCAGCATGCAGACCTTCTTCTGGATCATTGCTTGTCTCCCTGGTGCTGCGATTCGACTTCGAGCGAAACACTGCGATTGACTTCCAACTGGTACGACGGGGATCCGTGGCGAATCGGCTTGCTGTCGCCCAATCCGACAGCCGTGACCATGTCGGGGCTGATGCCGTGTGCGAGCAGAGCTTCGAGAACGTGCTGCGCACGTTCCTTACTCAACGCAGCATTCTTGGTTTCAGCGCCGGTCTGATCGGCCCGGCCGTAGATAGTGACGTGGATCCGCTGGCCCAAGTCAGCAGCGATTTCCTGCAACCGATTGATGTGGTCGTCAATGGCATCAAGCCGCATTCCCTGCTCCGGCATCAGCGCACTTGAGTTCACTGGAAACAATACCATCTGCTGCTCCAGTTGCCGCTTCTCTGACTCGAACGCGCGCGGGCGTGAGAAGCGCGGATCGAGCGATTGATACGGCTCGAAGCGGGTCTCGAGGCTGCCAGTTGCAATGCCAGACTCAGCCGCTACCCGTGCCGGATCGGCCGCCAGCGGATCGCGCATACCGGTCACAGTGTAGTGTCCCCAACGTTTCTGGGAACCGATGACAACAATTCCGGGCTGGCTCTGGAGCTTAGCCAGAAATTGGTTCCAGCGGGCGTTTCGGCGATTTGCCAAGAATCCGATGGCGACGAGGAAGATGAGCACCGCCGTCAGCGCGGCCAGCCACCGCCAGGAGCGCTTCTCCGGTTGTCCGGTTTGGCCGAGCAGGCAATTCTCCAAGTGAGGGCGTGCGCCGTCAAATATGCTGGCATCGCCGCTGAAGGACGCGAGCGCTCCGGCGAACTCCTGGTGAATGAGTTCGTTTTCGCTCGCGAAAACATTTTTCAGCTCCGGCGGCGGCGTGCCCAGAATTGTCGCCGCCAGCAATGTCTGGGGTCCGTAATGGACCCAAAGTTTGAAGTCGCCGATATCGACCGCCTCGAACTCTTGCGACCGTTTGGTATTGAAAGAATCGGCGATGAAATCGCCCAGCGCCGTCAGCATGCTGGATACCAGCTCAGCTTCTTTGATCCCCTCCCCGGGCGCCTTAACGTACTGCAGCACCGACCCAGTTTCGCGGTGGATAAGGACCACCTGCTGCACCCTGTAGCGAAGGCTGCGCAACAGTGCGATCTCACCGAACGACTTGCCGGTACGCAGCGCTTCCAGGCGCCACTTCATGCTCTCCCAGGACAGACTGCGCTCCATCAGGAAGTTAAGAGATTCTGTCATGCCGCGGAACGCGTTGGCCACGGCCTTCCGAACGGCATCACCAATGATGGGAGCAAGTGAGGTAGCGAGGATGCCGGGATTCTTAGTGATCGAGATCTTCAACGCGCGCTCGACGACGGGATAGAACGAGCGTTGCAGACCCCCGTCACGCTTTATGGAAAGCGCGACCGCCTGGCCAAGGATTTGGCTGAGTTCTTCAGCGCGAAGGTTGGGATCGTCGAGCCGCTTGCGCAGGGCCTCCAACTCAACGAGTTGCTGGCCGAGCAGCAAGGCCCGGAGTTCGGCCAGTTCATCGGGGTGCTGGTCGAAGTCAGGGTCGCGCTTCAGGTCGGCCGGGGTCGAACCCATAGGATCCTCATGCTTCAGTGGCATTGCGGATCGGCTTCGGCCTTGGCTTGTTGTCGTCGCCCTCGTCCTTCAGGCGAACCGCAAGCTCGACAAAAAGCGCAGCCAGCGCAGACCGGTCGGTCTTGGCATGACGCAATTCCTGCACCCGATTTTCCAGCAGGGCACTCAGGGATTCATGGCGTTGGCGGATTTCGTCGAGCAACTTGCGCGCCTCGGCCATCAGCTCCTGCCGCGCCGCGCTGCGGTCCTGTGCGGCCTTGTTGTCGAGGTCGAGGATTTTCTTGGAGAGCTGCGCCGCGGTTGTCTTCAACTCGCGGCCGATGGTGTTGAGCGTTTCCTCGCGCTCATCACGCTCCGATTTCAAGCGGGCGGCCAGGGACTCGGTTTCGCTCTTGAAGAAAGCTTCCAGCGAGTCCAAGCGCCGCCGCATGGTGTCCTTAATTTCGGAGGTCTCGCGCGCCAGCGCCTCTTCCAAACGGGCAAAGCGCGCCTCGTAGTTCTTGATCTGCGAACCGAAGAGGATTTCGCGGATCTTCTCCACACTCGCGCCGCTGGCTTCCGCCGTTTCGGCGACGGCGGTTTCCACGGCATTGGACTTGTGGGCTGGCTTGTCTTTTTCCTTCTCGCGTATCGGGATAGGACTCATGCTTCCTCCGCATTTTGGCTGCAATAGGGTCGGAGCAATATGCTATACCGAAATGAGGCAGGAGAGAAAAATCTTTGGGGGAAGGCTGACAAGGGAAAGGAAAAAGTGTTGGGCTGACGATGCTTCGGGAGAAGGCTAGACGACGGGCCGCGGTAGATCAGCCGCGGAGTGGCGGCACTTGTTTTAGCCGCGGGCGTAAGCCCGCGGCCAAGTAGAAAAACCATCGAGCCGCGGAGCGGCGGCACCAGCTACGATACACGCTCCTTCAGGACGGCACCTCGCGCTAATTGCCAACGACCGATCTTTAGCTCTTCACGAAAGCAAGCGACGCCGAGTTCATGCAATAGCGCAGGCCGGTAGGCTTCGGACCGTCATCGAAGACGTGGCCCAGGTGCGCATCGCACTCGACGCACCGCACCTCGGAGCGCTCCATGCCCAGACTGCGGTCGCTATCGGTCTTGACATTCTCTTTTGCGATCGGCTCCCAGAAGCTCGGCCAGCCCGTGCCCGAATCGAACTTGGTCGTCGAGCTGAACAGGGCATTCTTGCAGCACACGCAACGGAAAATGCCCTTGGCGTGCAAGTCCCAATATTGTCCGGTGAAGGCCCTCTCGGTCCCAGCGTGCCGGGTCACGTCATATTGCTCAGGTGTTAATTGGGCGCGCCATTCAGCATCGGTCTTGACGACCTTCTTCACGCGCTCGGGGCCAATTTTTTCACCGGAATCCTTGAACTCGACAACCTCAACATAATCCGCGGTGGCCGCGGCGCTTGTTTCTCTATCGTTCAACACGCTCATAAACGCTACTCCAGACAGTGTTAGAAACGCTGTTTTCAGAAAGTTTCGACGGTCGCTCATTTAGATGAACCTGCCAGTATGAAGTTTCTCAGTTTCCCGTGATCGAGGGACGGTACAGATTGGGAAACTGCTGTTGAAGGTTTGCCACCTTCGGCAAATCGTTGTACTTGATATAGGGATTGTCAGGATGAAGCGTGGCGTAGTTCTGGTGGTAGCCTTCCGCCGGATAAAACGCCTTCAACGGCACCACCTGGGTGACAATCTTTTGCGGAAAAACTTTGGCCTGGTCCAACTGCGCGATGTAGGCCTGGGCGATATTTTTCTGCTGATCGCTGCTGTAGAAGATGACCGAGCGATACTGCGTCCCGGTGTCCGGACCCTGGCGATTCAACTCGGTAGGATCGTGCGCCACGGAGAAAAACACCTTGAGCAGCTGGCCGTAAGTGAGCTTCGACGGATCGTAAACGACTTTGACCGACTCCGCATGCCCGGTCGTTCCGGTGCTGACAACTTCATATTCCGCCGCGACGGACGGGCCTCCTGAGTATCCAGAGGTTGCGCTAATGACGCCCTTCACGTGTTGGAAAACCGCCTGCACCCCCCAGAAACATCCCCCGGCAAAAACGGCGGTCTCCTGGCTGTTTTTAGCCGAGAGAGACTCATTCGCGGCGGGGTCGGGCAGGACCACTGCTCTTTCGGCAGCGCTTGCGAACACGGCTGCCAAAAGCACCACAACAGAAGCTAACAAACGAAAACGAAACTTCGACATAACCTTCCTCCCCCGGACTTCGTTCCCGAGGATATTCCATTACGTTAGAGTCGCATCTCCCGCGAAAGTTCCAGTCAATCGGGAGCCTCGTCTTACAAATGGCCAACGGGAATTGACACTTAATGTACGCACAGGCCGAGCCATCGGATTGCGAGACCTCGGAGGCGAAGCTAAGGCTCTCCCTGGTGTTGCTCGCTGACACTGGTGCTGGAAATGCGTTCGCATGGCTCCAGGTACTCTCGCGAAATCAGGGAATTTTATCCATATCCTGTACTTAAACGCCACTACTTAATTGTTGAAACCAACTCTAAAGTTATGCGTCCTTTACTATGTTATGAGAAAAGCCTGTCGGATACTGATTGCGTTCCTCGCGTTTGGACTGTGCTCCTTGTCGCGCGCCTGGGCACAGAACCCGGTCGTCGTTGAACTATTCACCTCGGAAGGTTGCTCCAGTTGCCCGCCGGCTGACGCGCTTCTGGTTCAACTGAGCCAAAAAACTTCACCCGAGGTGAATCTCATCCTGTTGGGTGAACACGTCGATTACTGGAACCATGACGGATGGAGCGACCGCTTCTCCTCTGCGCAGTTCACCCAGCGGCAGATCGATTATGAGAAGCAGCTTCACGTGGGGGAGCCATACACCCCACAGATGGTAATCGACGGGCATCTGCAGCTCGTCGGGAACGATGCCGCAGCTTTGAGCCACGACTTGCAGTTGGAGTCGGCGCAGGCGAAAACAGCGCAGGTGTCACTGCAGTGGGAGGGAGGCAATCATCTGAAGATTGGGGTCCAGGCTCCGGAGACCAAGCATCTGCACGTGTTGCTTGCTGTAACCGAGGACGGACTGACCACCGCAATCGCTGGTGGTGAGAACAGTGGCCGGACCTTGCAACATGCGGCTGTCGTGCGACAGTTGCGCGACGTGGGAAGCGTGAAAAACGGATCGTTTGACAAGACCGTCGAGGTCGCTCCTCATTCGGGCTGGAACACCGCGAATCTGAAAATTGCGGTATTGGTACAGGACGCCGACGGTGGACCGATTGTGGGGGCAGCTTCGTCGCATTACCAACCCTGACCAGGGCAGCCCCATGACTTCCTGTCGTATAGTCTTTCGGGAGGCTCTGCCATGAAGCATGCAATCTTGGGAGCCGGAGCCGTGGGCGGACTAGTTGGCACGGCACTGGCCTCGCTGGGTGAAGATGTCACGGTCATCGTACGACCGGAAAAACTGGCGGACTATCCCGCAGAGTTGACGCTGGAGCGGCCGTCCGGGACCCTGACCGCTGCGGCGAAAGCGGTGAGAGCACTGACGCAACCTGTCGACGTGCTGTGGATCGCGACCAAGACCTATCAATTGCAAACCGCCCTGGAAGCTGTGGAATCGGCGCCTCACAGTGTGATTCCTCTGCTGAATGGCGTGGATCATGTCGCCGCGCTACGCTCTCGCTACGGGCAACAGCACGTTATCCCCGCAACCATTGCGGTGGAAGCCGAACGGCTTGCGCAGGGGCGGTTTCTGCAACGCTCGCCATTCGTTCGCCTTAACCTGGCCGCCAGCGCCCAGCCACAATTGGGGGCGATCGTTACCTGCTTGACCGGCGTCGGTTTTACCTGCCAGTTCATAGAGAACGAACGAAGTCTACTGTGGGGCAAGCTGTGCTTCCTGGCGCCGTTTGCGATGGTGACTTCGGCCTCGGGAAAAAACAAGGGCGAGATCTATGCGGACCCGGGCTGGAAAGGAAAATTGGATTCAGCGGTCGGTGAGGCGTGCGCTGTGGCGAAAGCGGACGGGGCAGAGATTGACGTCTTAAAGCTTCAGGAAACGTTCGAGAGTCTGCCGCCGGGGATGCGCAGCTCGATGCAGAAAGATCTCGCCGCTGGACGGCAACTCGAACTGGATGCCATCGGCGGTCCCATCGTGCGCGGCGGTGAACGCTACGGCATAGCTGTTCCCACGACGATCGACCTCATCGCCACAATTAACTCAGCGGTGGCTAATAAGCACTAAATTCACGATCGTACGAACGCGCTTCCCGCAATCTCATCCTCTGTAACTTTCCCGGCGCTTGCGACTCCTATCTTGCGAGCGGGAAACCGCCGCATCCAAAATCAGAGGAGAGATATGAAGAAGAAAATTTTGAGCTTAATCGCCGCATGTATGCTGGCCGGTTCGTTGAGCGCGATTGCGCAGGACAACATGAAGCAGGACAGCAACGATCAAGCACAATCTCACGACTCCATGAAGCACGACAACATGTCCAGTAACAACACGAAGAATAACAACATGGCCAGCGACAAGAGCACAATGTCGTCGAAGAAAAAGAAGCCGGCCCAGCAAGACAACATGAAACATGACAATATGAAGAATGACAGCATGAAGAACGACACCCAGCAGGACCAGATGAAGCATTGATTCTCGCCGAGTGCAACACGATCGGGCAGACTGGGCAGATCGGACGCGCCGGAGTCCGCTGCCCTTGTTTTTAGGAGCGTCACCGATGTCGAGAGGAGTTTGGGCGCTTACCGCATTCGTACTGCTGCTAGCCGGGGCTGTCATATTGGTACCGCACCGGCACGCTTACGCCAACCTTCGTTGCTCCCATAGCGAACCCTCTCGCATCACCCCCCAGCAGCAAGTCATCGTCGCCGATGATGGTAGTACTTTTCACGCTCCAGGATGCAAATACATCCAAGGCAGGAATCCTCACGCCATCGATGGCGCAGAGGCCGTAGCCAAAGGGTATGCACCCTGTGTGCGCTGCATGAGATGGACCCTGGGGAAGTAGTTGAGGCGTTACCACGAATCTACGGACCTTAAGGAGATTCGTGATCATCCGCGTAGATCCGTGGTCAGCTATTTTCGTTACTCCAGATATTCAGGGTCACGCTTCCATCCAGTAACCATGGAATAGAAGTTATTCCACCCATGCAGAAGGACCATGATGAGGTGGCCGGGGATGAACGCCAGGAATCCGCACATGGAGACAAAGTGCCAGATGCGCGTGAGACGGAAACCGCCCATGAGCCAGGTCAGCCACCAGAACTGAGCCGGCTTGAAGAGCACCATGCCGGTCAGCGTCGATAATATTCCGAAGAAGACTGTGGAGGTATAAGCCAGCTTTTGCAGCGGATTGTAGGCGGCGTCAATCACCGGCTTTTTTCCGAAGAAAAAATAATAGCGCGCCATGGGCCAAACGCCTTTGATGTCGCGCGGGGTAAACAAAACCTGTCGCCAATGGCCGGTGACAATCTGATAGATCACGTATGTCAACCCGCTGGCAACAAAAATCCACATAAAGGTGAAGTGCCATTGCAAAGCGCCGCCCAGCCATCCGCCGAGCGTGATGAGCCTGGGAACGTCAATGAAATTCTTCTGCGGAATCTTGGGGCCGAAGCTGGGAAAGGCGCGGAAGATCTGCAGACCCGTACCCATGAGAACGAGCACAGCCACCGCGTTCACCCAGTGAGCGAAGCGCACCACCCAGGGATGCTCGTAAGCAATGGTGACCGGCGCGGAGATTTCGGCTACGTTTTGTTTTTCCAGGTTCACAGTCGTTGCCATCGGCACTTCCTCAGAGTCCGCCGTACCAGTCATAACCCTGATCTTCCCAGTAACCGCGCTGGCCGTCTCTCAGCACGTTGGTCACGCGGAGAGTGACCAGATACTTCGCCTGCTTGTACCCGATCTTCGTGGGCATCTGCAGCCGCAGCGGAGCACCGTGCCCGCGGTCTAGCGGCTTGCCGTACATTTCGTAACAGAACAACGTCTGGGGATGGAGCATCGTCGCCATGTCGATCGATTCGTAATACTCGTCCGCACAGTCAACCTCAACAAAGCGAGCGCTGGTATCGGCGCCAATCAATCGGAGAAAATCTGACGCCCGCGCGCCGCCGAAACTTCCGATAACGTCCCAACCTTCCACGCAGACGTGCCGGGTATTCTGTGTGATCTTGGGAAGTGCCTGAATCTGCGCGAGCTTATATTCACCAGGACGCTGCACTAGTCCCCCAACGGTCAGCTTCCATTTATCGAGGTCCACGCCGGGATCGGCAACGTCGTAGTAGTTATACGGAAACAGATCGAAGGCAACTACATCGCTATCGGGAAAGGTTTGCGCAAGGCGGTGGCGACCGAAGAGTTTCTCAGACGCCCAATCGCTTAGATGAAGTCCTTCGTTTAAAAGAGGGTCACGAAGCTTGGGAATTGCAAACGCCCCCAGCGCGAGCACCGGTACCAGTTTCAGCAGCTCGCGGCGATTCATGCGTTTGCGTTCGGAAGAGGTCACGCGGCGCACTTGTTCGCCCGCAGGACCAACGGTGCGCAGCACGGCAGGAGCGGCGACTTCCTCTTGTTTTGCGGGGTCCTCCGGCACTGCATGTTGCGGTTGAGCGTCGCGCCGCGCGGACAGCCCTTCTGAAGGCTGCGGGCCCTCCTCGCTAGGATTCTGTTCTTCGCGGATGTCGTCGGGCATTCTTACCTCAGTACGAACAGGCTCACTAATCAGATTGGCGAGAGGAGCAAAAGTTACAACCGAAAAGCGTTCCAGCGCAAGAGAAGGTAGAGGATGACAAATTCAAATTTCCTATGCAAAACCGTATTGAGGGTCGATTGCCGAATGCTACCGCTAGTCCCCTAGTCCCCTAGTCCCAAGCCCTCGCCCGGTGCCGTCCTTGCCAATTGACCGTCGTCACCAACCACCCCATAATCTCTGTGCTTGACGAATTTTCCCGATGATAGGGTGCCCTATGGTACAGAAAAAAAGTGCAAAGAGGGGCCGTCCGTTCCAGACCGCTGGCGAACGGTTAGACGACGTATTGGGCGATGCCTCAAAACGCATCGAAGAAGAAACGCAAACCCTTATCGCCTATATCAACGACGAGCTGGTGCCCGCCATTCGCGAGCACTCCAGCTACGGGCTGCGCGTCGCGAGTGAAAAGCTGAAGCAGGCGGCCGACATGATGGAAGCCGGCAAGAAGCAGAAAAAGGGCTGATTACGCGAGTCACCCTTCTTATCTTCGTGGGCACGGCGTTGCTGCTGCTCTCGGCTTGCGGCGGGCATAAGACCGCTCGTGCTCATCCTGTTCCTCCTCCGCCCACCGTCAGCCCGTCTGAAGCTTCGCCGCCCGCGGGCACCGAAGCCAACGTCAAGTCAGCGCCGGTTCCGCATGCCGCGAAACCTATTTACGTGGAAACCGGATTGGCTAGTTGGTATGGACCTCCGTATCATCACCACCGTGGAGCCAACGGTGAGATTTACGACCAGAACGCTCTGACCGCTGCGCACCGCACTCTGCCGATGAATTCGGTGGTACGAGTGACCAACCAAACAACCGGTCATGCGGTGGTGGTACGCATTACCGATCGCGGACCGTTCGTCGAAGACCGCATCATTGACCTGTCGCTGGCGGCGGCCAAGGCGGTGGATGTTTGGCGGCCGGGCACCGCGGAAGTGAAGGTCGAGGTCCTCTCGGCGCCGGCGCCGATTGCGGAAGGCGGCCGCTGGTGCGTGCAGATCGGCGCATTCCAGAGCGAACACGAAGCGCGCAAGCTGAAAGAAAAGCTGCAGGACCACTACGAAGGCGCCGATGTCATCCAGTTCACCGGGCCCACCGGGGAGTGGGTGCGGTTACGCCCTCCCGGCGACGACAAGCGCAAGGCGCAAGAAGTCGCCAGCAAGACCCATGTCAAAGAGGGCGGTGTATTTCTGGTAAGGCTGGACTAGGGGCTAGCAGTCAGCATTCAAAGAGGCCTAGGGTGCGTCTGCGCGATTGAAACAATCTAGACAGCGTCTAAATCACAAGCGGCAGTTAAGGAGGTGATATGGTCACGGTCAACTCCAGCATCAATGCGCACAAGATTCTTGTAGCACCTATCGTTCTCGGGATGATGTTGTACTTTCACAACTGGAGCGCGGAAGCCTATGTTTATCTGGCTCTGCATGGTACCTACTCGCTTTTGTGGTTGCTCAAACAGACTTACTATCCCGACCCTCGTTTTTCTGAAAAGGTACCCTTTTGGGTCGGCCTTCTGTTCATCTTCTTGCCGCTCGGAGGCTACTATCTGGCTCCCTACCTTCTGATCAGCCGTCACGTGACTTGGCCGCCATACCTATTCGCAGTTGTGCTCGTCATCTACATCGTTGGAATCTTCTTCCACTATGTAAGTGACGCGCAGAAGTTCTATACGTTGCGGGAAAGAAAGGGTCTGATCGAGGACGGCCTTTTCACGAGAACTAGGAATCCGAATTATCTAGGTGAGATTCTGATCTACCTCTCGTACGCAATCATGTCCATGCACTGGATTCCATTCGTTGTGCTGGGTGCATGGGTATTCGGGTTCTTTGTTCGCAATATGGTGAGAAAAGACGAGAGGCTTTCCCGACACCCGGGATTCGCCGAATACAAGAGTCGAACAGGGATGCTCTTTCCGAAACTAATTCAGCCTGCGGTCAAAAGCTGAGCCATTGCATCCTGAGTGACGGCGACCTTGGGTTTTTGCGCCACCGGAGCCGAAGGATCTGCTTCTCGCCTCAACCTGCCAATACCTATACACCCGAATTACCTCGCGCTTATACTGCTCGGTGGTGAAGCCTGTAGGCATCCATCTCGAAAGCGGGCCCGTCGTACTTGACCGCACCGCTCTTGTCGGGCGCGGCCGGCGGCTGGAATATTTCACGATTGCGTGGAATGGCTTCGAAGCAGTCGTTGCTCTCATCTCCGGCCTGCTGGCCGGCAGCATCTCTCTAGTGGGCTTCGGTCTTGATTCGGTCATTGAAACGGTATCCGGAGGGATCCTGCTGTGGCGCCTGCACGCCGAGGATGATCCGCTCCGCCGCGAGCGCACCGAACTGATAGCACACCGCCTGGTCGGAGTCTGCTTCTTGCTGCTGGCCACCTATGTTGCCATCGAATCTGTCCGCTCGCTCTGGACCAAAGCCACGGCAGAGCGCAGTCTCGCGGGTATCCTGATCGCTATCGCCGCAATCGTGGTGATGCCGCTGTTGGGCCGGGCCAAGCGTCGCGTGGCCGCGCAACTGGGCAGCCGCGCGCTTTATGCTGATTCGCGACAGGCTGACTTCTGCGCTTATCTTTCTCTCATTCTGTTAGCCGGATTGCTGATGCACGCACTGCTTGGTTGGTGGTGGGCCGATCCAGTCGCCGCTCTGATAATGACACCCATCATTGCGCGCGAAGGTGTGCACGGGTTGCGCGGCGAAAGTTGCGATGATTGCGGTTGCGCGTCTTAGCTCGTGCTGCACTGCTAATTGCTAGAACTCATCTCATGAATCGTCCTGGCCTGTGTCAGGGCACGACTTTCACAGGCCGCTGAAAAAGTAGCCCGGTATCCGCAAAGGTAGCACCTTTCCACACCGGATTGCGCTACACAGGTAGTATGCGAGGCAACGACGAGCAACAAGGCATGGTATTCAGCTACATCAATCCGGAAGAGCGCATTCCGCAGGACCATCCTTTGCGGCGAATTCGCGCGATGATCGACACGGCCTTGCGCCGCATGTCGCTGCATTTCGAGGCGCTGTATGCGCGCAACGGTCGGCCCTCGATTCCGCCGGAGCGGCTGCTGCGGGCCCTGGTGTTGCAGCTTCTGTATTCGGTCCGCAGCGAGACCCTGCTGATGGAGCAGCTCAACTACAACCTGCTGTTCCGCTGGTTTGTCGGGCTGAACCCAGACGATGAGGTGTGGCACCCGACGGTGTTCACCAAGAATCGCGATCGCCTGCTGGGGGGTGAGGTGGCGCAGCGACTGCTGGCCGAGGTGGTAAAGCAGGCGGGGGAGCAGCAGTTGCTCAGTGATGAGCACTTCACGGTGGATGGCACGCTGATCGAGGCTTGGGCCAGCCGCCGCAGTTTCCAACCCAAGGAGCCGCCGCCCACACAGGGCACCGGGGCGCGGGGCCGGAAGTTGTTGCGCGACACGCACGAATCGAAGACCGATCCGCAGGCGCGGCTGTACAAGAAGAGCACCACGGGCGAGGCCCGGCCCAGCTATCTCGCCCATGTGTTGATCGAAAACCGCAACGGGCTGGTGGTGGCGGCCTGCGCCACCCAATCCAGCGCGACGGCCGAGCGCGAGGCGGCGCTGGCCATGCTGGAGGCGCGCGGGCGCAGTGTCAAGCAGGTGAACGAAACCACCGCCGCCATCACGTTGGGGGCGGACAAGCATTATCAGGAAGAGAAGTTCATTAGCGAGCTGCGGCGACGCAAGGTGATTCCGCACGTGGCCGAGTATAAGACCAACGAGAAGTGGCCAAACTGGCTGACGGACCAAGAGCGGCAACATCCGGGCTTCGCCATTAGTCAAAAGAAACGCAAGCTGGTGGAAATGATCTTCGGTTGGGGCAAGCTGGACAGCATTCTGCGGCAGGTGAAATTGCGCGGCCAGCACAAGGTGGACTGGTTCTTCCGCCTGCTGGCCACTGCCGCCAACCTGGTGCGTATGGTGAAGCTGATTCCGGCGGTGTAAGTGCAGGGAGTAGTGTGTCTGGAAGGCTCCGTAATGTCCTTCCAGAGATCGAAATCGAGAGCCGAAACACGGATTAGAGCTGAGAAAACACATTTGGCTAAAGACACGCGCCCCCATAGGCGAGTTTTTCAGCGGCCTGTTTCAGTCGTGCCAAACGAAATCCAAAAAAGAGCTGGGCTTTAGCCGCTGCAAAAACAGGCCCTCAGGGGCTGAAGCCCAAGCGATGGTTAGACCATTGCGGCACGACTTGAAGTCGTGCCCTGACACAAAGCGATTTATGAGATGCCTTCTAGTTGCTGCTTCGCTTTTCCGTTATTCTGGGTCGAGCAGCAATTGCGATTGCTATGAGACGCAAACCGGCACGCTCCTTCGACCGCAAGTTCGTTCCGCTCTCCACCCGCTTCGATCACGCGCTGCTTTTCGCCTCGCAAGTCCATCGCGATCAAGACCGCAAGAAGAGCGGTATTCCTTACATCTCGCATCTATTGGGCGTGGCCTCCATCGTGCTCGACTACGGCGGCGACGAGGAGATGGCCATTGCAGCGTTGCTGCACGACGCAGTCGAAGACCAGGGCGGACGTCCAATGTTGAAAATGATCGAGCAAGTATTCGGAGGCCATGTGGCCAGGATCGTGGACGGCTGCACAGATTCTTACACCGAGGATCCGAAGAAGAAGGAGAGTTGGGAGCGCCGCAAATTTCGGTATCTGCGCCGCGTACGCCATGAGGATGCCGAGACCCGATTCGTCTCCGCCGCCGACAAGCTATACAACGCGCGGGCCGTACTGCGCGATTTGCGTTATAACGGAGATGCCGCGTTCTCGCGTTTCTCCGCTCCCAAGACGAGAATTATTTGGTATTACCGTTCGCTGGTCAACGAATTTCGCGCTGGCGGCGTGACCCAACTGTTGAAGCCGCTGCTTGACGACCTCGATCGCGTCGTGGTCGAGGTGGAGCACCTGTCAGGATTGCTGGCGGCTTCGCCCAGCCCGCATCGCAAACTGACCACCAAGCTCAAGAGCAAGCGTTAGTCAGTGCGACTGGAAGCCGAGCACGTTACAATCGCATGTTCGACCCAGGACCGGCACGTGCCCACTGAAGACGAGCGCATTACAGAACTGCTGAAATCCGCCAAGACCATCGCCGTCGTCGGACTTACCAACACTCCGGTGCGGCCGAGTTATGGGGTCTCGCATTACATGCGGTCGCAGGGTTATCGAATTATTCCGGTAAATCCCAACATCACCGAATGGGAAGGCGAAAAAGCTTACCCGTCGCTGCTGGATGTTTCCGGGAGGATTGACCTCGTGAATATCTTCCGGCGGCCTGACGCCGTACCGGAAGTTGTCGAACAAGCGATCCAGATTAAGGCTCCGGCAATCTGGATGCAAGAAGGCGTGGTGCACGAAGGGGCCGCAGAAAAGGCGCGCCAGGCAGGCATCTTCGTGGTGATGGACAAATGTGTTTTGAAGGAACACATTAGAAGGCAGTAAAATCTTCACCACGGCCTGAAAATGAAACTAACCCTGCGGTGCAGGGGCATCCCTGACAGCGTGAGACTCTTGCTCGGAGCAACGCTGCTGTTCCAACTTGTCTTGTGTGTTGCCTGCGGCTCGCCTAGCAACCGTCAACCGCCGACGGGCCAATTGGCAACCGATCGAACGTCACTGACCTTTGGCACCGTGACGGTAGGTAACAGCAGCTCGCAGACGGTTACCCTAACGGCTATTGCGGCGAGCGTAACCGTCTCGCAGGCGAACGTCGTGGGAAACGGTTTCAGCATTAGCGCTCCAGCGCTGCCTGTGACGTTGATGGCTGGCCAGTCGGCATACTTGGCAGTGGAGTTTGCTCCGTCTGTCGCTGGTAGCGTCACAGGTAGCGTATCCCTGGTCAGCAACGCAGTGAATGTTCCAAGTACGATCGCACTAAGTGGAACCGGCGCCGACGTACCACCACCACCGTCACATTCGGTCGCGCTTAGCTGGGACGCCAGCATGTCCGGCGATGTTGTGGGATATTACGTGTACCGTAGTGCGCAGTCCGGCGGCCCTTATGCAAGGCTCACGCCTTCCCCCATAGCGGAGACCACTTACAGCGATTCGTTGGTGGTGGCAGGTGCAACCTACTACTACGTAGTTACGGCAGTAAACGGGAATGATATCGAAAGTAGCTATTCCAATCAGGCGTCAGCTACAATCGGAAGTCCCTAACTGGACGGCGCTGCCGAGTCTCGTGCATACCGCCCGGGTCCTGGCGTGCTTATTGCGAGGGTTGCGGTTTTTGGGGAGTGGGCGACGGCTGCTTTCCCTAGTCGAACCTTCGCCCAATGATCGCCTTCACCAGCATGTGGTCCGTCCCAGCGGTTACACCCACACCCACGCCAAAGTTGATCTCCCACTTCGGCGAGACATCCAAGTCGAAAGCCGGAACGAACTGCTGCGATTGACGAGGGAACGGATCGAAGTCTCCGACCGGTCCCAGGCCGCTGTAGTATTCCAGCCCGAAGGCCACGGCTTTGGTGAAGCTCCAGGCGATCTTCGCGTCTGGCGCGAACTCCCATCCCCGTCTAGCTTCTGGCCCGGTGTAGGCCTTTTCGAGCGCTGGGTTGATTGACCAATATAGACGTCCTTGCTGTTTATCGACGATCGGTCGTATCTCCAGGCTCCAGACCGAAGTGGAGAAGATGGGACGGGCATATCCGAATTCCGTCGATAAACTGACGCCAACAGGCCAATGCCAACTGTCCGGTGCACGTACTCGCGGCCGGATGTGGTCGCCGACCCACCGCCATCCCTGGTCACTTGGCACTGCGGTGAAGATGTAGAAGCCCGTCTCGAACCACGTCGTGATGCCTTGTGTAATCTCGACCGTCTCGTGCAGTTCGTGTTCCGTGGGGATGACACCTTCCATGGTCGTCTTCGATCCCTGAAAGGTATAGTTGCTGTGCAACTCGACCATCGTGGTCTTGGGAGCTTCCGTCTCCGACCCGTAAACCTGGATCTCGTAGTTGTCTTGCGCGTGGCAAACAGAGCTCAAAAGACCGAGCGCCAGTGTGCCGAGGAGTATCGACAGCAGAGAACGGGTCGCCATCCCTAACAGCATCGCACAGAATATTGCGAGCGCGTGTCGTGATCCGGGCCGAGCTATTGCTTGAACATCACTATCGCCAGCGGCGGAACGTCGAGCAGCAACGAATAGTCATGTCCGTGCGTAGGGATTGCCTCTGTGTATCGGCCTCCGAAGTTTCCCTCGTCGGTGCCACCGTAAATAGCGGCATTGCTGTTCAGCACTTCTCGCCAGTGTCCTTCGTAAGGGACGCCGACGCGGTATCCCCGGCGCGGTATTGGGGTGAAGTTACAAGCGATCACGACTGGGCCGGTGGCGTCCTTGCGAAGCCGCATGAAGGTCAGGACACTGTCGTCGGAGTCGTCGGCATCAATCCAGCGCCAACCCTCGGGGAGGAAGTCAGTCTCGTAGAGGGCCGGCTCGGCGCGGTAAAACGCATTCAGGTCGCGCACCCAGCGCTGCACTCCCTGGTGAGGCGCGTACCCGAGTGCATGCCAGTCAACGCTGCCGTCATGGTTCCATTCGCTCCATTGGGCAATCTCGCCACCCATGAATAGCAGCTTCTTACCGGGCTGGGTGAACATGTACCCGAACAGCAGGCGTAGATTGGCATACTTCTGCCAGTGGTCTCCCGCCATTTTGCCGAACAGCGAACCCTTGCCGTGCACCACCTCGTCATGTGACAGCGGGAGTACGAAATTCTCCGTGAACGTGTACAGTCCGCGGAATGTCAGCTTGCTATGGTGATATTTGCGGTGGATGGGGTCCTTCGACATGTAGAGAAGGGTGTCGTGCATCCAGCCCATGTCCCACTTCATGCCGAAGCCCAGGCCGCCGATGTAGGTCGGCTTCGAAACCATGGGCCATGCGGTGGATTCCTCCGCGATGGTTTGAATATCGGGAAAGGCCTTGTAGGCGTCGGTGTTCACGGCTTTCAGCAACGACACGGCTGCCAGGTTCTCCCGGCCGCCAAACTGGTTGGGAATCCACTCGCCCGCTTTTCGCGAGTAGTCGAGATAGAGCATGGAGGCAATGGCATCCATCCGGAGCCCGTCCGCATGATAGCGATCGAGCCAGAAGATTGCGTTGCTAAGCAGAAAGGCCCGTACTTCGTTGCGGTCATAGTTGAAGATCGCCGACTTCCAGTCGGGATGGAAACCCTTACGCGGGTCGGCGTGCTCGTACAAGTGTGTGCCATCGAAGTAGGCCAGACCGTGTTCGTCATTGGGAAAGTGCGATGGCACCCAATCGAGGTACACGCCGATACCATGCTGGTGCAGATAATCCATCAGGTACATGAAATCCTGAGGGGTTCCGAAGCGCGCGCTGGGAGCGTAATAGCCGGTGACCTGATATCCCCATGAACCGAAGAACGGGTGCTCCATCACCGGCAAGAACTCGACATGGGTAAAACCCATATCGTTGACATAATCCGCCAGCTTCGGTGCAAGTTCACGGTAGGTCAGCGAGCGGTTGCCCTCTTCGGGAACCCGCATCCAGGAACCAAGATGGACTTCGTAGATGGAGATGGGCGCGTCAAACTTGTTGTGATCGTAGCGAGTGCGCATCCACTCGTCATCGTTCCACTGGTAGTCGATGTCCCAAACGATTGAGGCAGTGCGGGGTGGCATCTCATTGTAGAAGGCGTAAGGGTCGGCCTTATTTACCTGATACATGTGATAACGCGAGCGGATGTGATACTTGTACACCGTGCCCTTGCCCAGCCCGGGCAGGAAGGCTTCCCAGACACCGGAATTTCCCCGGGGTGTCATGGGATGGGAGTCGGGATTCCAGCCATTGAAGTCTCCGACCACCGAGATGCGTTCGGCATCGGGAGCCCACACCGCAAAGTACGTGCCCTGCTTGCCGTCGAGTTCGGTAAGGTGCGCGCCAAACTTCTCGAATAAGCGGTTGTGTTTACCTTCGTTGAAAAGATGAAGGTCAAAGCTGGTCAGAAGCGTGGAAGCGTGTTCTTGGGACGCCGTAGGTGCCATTCGCTCGTTCTCCTTATGGCTTGGATGACGCTTCTCTGAGCCATGTTATGCGGAACCGGAAAATCTCCCGACTGTATTTGCCGGCGGGCTTACTCAGTTTAGTAGAAGACAGCTGCAATGGGGGACAATTAGGATTACGCTCAGATGATGCGCTAAGACTGGCGCGCCGCCGCTGCGCGGCTCAATCGTCTTGTGACTCGTCACCGCGGGCTTACGCCCACGGCTAACACAAATTTCGCCCTTCGGGCTGGCACCGACCCGACGACAGCACCCAAAGTGACCAGCAGCAAGTTGGTATAGAACTCTCAACGGGCGACGCGCCCGGCCGCTTGGTTCCTTTCAGATTCCCGACGAAGTTAATCCTCGATCGCACACATCTACGTGATGCCGGTTACTGCCTTACGGCCCGTCTGGTGATTTTATCGATCAACGGGCTTTTCTGAGCCTTGTATGGTAGCTGATGGAAGGTAAGACGCCAGCCCGGAACGGGCGCCATTTGTGTTAGCCGTGGGCGTAAGCCCGCGGCAAGCGGTATTTAGCGATTTCAGAGCCGCGGAGCGGCGACACGCTATGTCAAGATCTTACGTATTGAATTTCGTTCATTGCGTCTTCGCCACCAAGGGTCGGGCCCAACTGATTCGCGATCCAGAATCTTTGTGGGCCTACCTTCGCGGGATCGCGCGCAATCGTGGATTCGACATCCTGGCGGTTGGCGGCACAGATAATCATGTCCACGTCTTGTTGTCGGTTCCCGCGAAGCTTCATCTGGTTGACCTTGTGCGCGATCTGAAGGCGAATTCCTCGCGGTTTATGAAGACAAACGCACCCGGTTTTTCGTGGCAGGACGGATACGCGGCGATCAGCGTGAGTCCCTCTCAGGTCGAAGCTGTGAAGCGTTACATCGCGCGCCAACGGCAACATCATTCCCGGCGGACATTCGACGAGGAATTTTTGGCCCTGCTCGACAAGGCCGGGATTCGCTACGAGCGTAATCACGTTTTGGACTGATCGAAGTGCCGCCACTCCGTGGCTCCGTTCTCAGGAAGGGCATTCTGACCGCGGGCTTACGCCCACGGCTAAAACAAATACCGCCCTCCGGGCTGAAAGCGCTGCTGGACATCAGGATTTGACCCAAAAGAAACAAGAAGGCCTACTCTCCGATCGCACACATCTACGTGACGCCGGTTACTGCCTTCCCGCCCGCCGGGTGCTTTCATTGGCTTGGCGACGTGCGCTATCCGATTCGTACCATGGCAGACAGCTTGCTGCCGCCACGTCGACCGCATAGTGAGGAGAACAGCATGGCGGACAAAAGGGCAGATCTAGCTGGCCCCGGAATTGGCGACTACACAGAGCTGGAACGTGCGCTTCCGGCGGATTACAGCTCGCTGCTGTCACCCAAAGAAACCCAGAGGGCGATCTTCGAGGTAAAGGACTATATCGAAGAAAACCTCTGCAAGGAACTGAACCTGATGATGGTCACCGTGCCTCTGATTGTGGATGAGGAATCGGGTGTTAACGACTATCTTGACCGGGATGGATCTCGCACGCCGATCCAATTCCACATCTCCAATGATCGCGACAAACACCCCATCAATGCTCAGGTAGTACAGGCCGCAACCAAGTGGAAGCGGATGGCGCTGAAGCAGTTCAACCTGCAACCGGGCGAAGGACTCTGCACCGACATGCGGGCCGTCCGCAAAGACTACTTCCTTGACCACGATCACAGCGCCTATGTCGATCAGTGGGATTGGGAGCGGGTAATCGCGCCTGAGCAGCGCAATCTGAGCTTCCTGAAGGGAGTCGTGAGCAAGATCTGGAAGGTGATCGTCGGCGCTGAGCGTCACGCGCAGGAACTGTTCCCGCAACTCGAGGATTCGAGGTATCCCAATTTGCCTGAAAACCTCACGTTCCTGCATGCAGAAGAAATTCTCGACATGTATCCCGACCTGCCGCGCAAGCAACGCGAGACCGCCATCCTGCAAAAATACCCGGCAGTGTTCATCATTGGCATTGGCTGGACGCTGAAGGATGGTTACCCGCATGAGATGCGGGCCGCCGACTACGACGACTGGGTCACGGAAACCAAGGATGAGGGCCACGTGCGGCACGGTTTGAATGGCGATATTCTGGTGTGGAACCCGGTGACGCATCGGCGCCATGAACTGACGTCGATGGGCATCCGCGTCAATGCGCAATCGCTGAAAAAACAACTGGAGCTGACTAACCAGCTCGATTTCCTGAATTTTCCCTACCACAAGGCCATCGTGAATCACGAGATTCCATTGAGCATAGGCGGCGGCATTGGGCAGTCACGGACCCTGATGTTGCTACTGCGCAAGGCGCACCTCGGCGAGGTCAGCGTGACTGTGTGGCCAAGGGTCCTGAAGGAGATGTGCGAGAAAAAGAACATCCACGTGTTGAACTAACGCTCCTGACCCTGGGCGTAATCCCGAGCGGGACCCGGTAAACTGCCGCGTCTTAAGTCGAGGGATGTAGGGTTCGCCACGGAGATACCGAGGCACGAAGAGCGCATTCTCAGCTAGAGAAAACGGGTGTCAACCCAAACGACTCCGTGCGGTAAGTGTCTCTGTGGCGTATTTGAATTGAAATCCCCAAACAGCGCGGGCCAACAGATGGTCGGAAAGCACTAATCCTGCAGCTTTCAAAAGCTTGAATCGAGCAAATTTACCATGAAGCTGGCCCATCATTGGAGTCCCCTCATGACCAAATTCACCGGCGCTGAAGCTTATTCCGGGAACGCCGGAAGCAACCAAAGCATCGGGGATACAGCGCGCGGCATCAGAATCAGATGGGGAAGGTTGCCGTCATTGCCTGACGGCGTACTGATGCTTCTTTGCCCGATTAGATTTGCGCCTTGTACTTCGCGGATGTTTTGTAGTCCACATAGCTGCTCGTATCTGGTGGCTGACACATTTGTCGATGTTATGCTCTCCGACGGCCGGAGCAGCATGACGAATACCGCAGGCGCTGTTCCCCCCTGTCTTGGAAGTTCTGCTTGAAATTTCTGTTCACAGATTACCGGCCCCTATTTCCCGAGCCTATAACCGGGGAAGATCAGTTCTGCGTGCAGCTGGGACGAGATTTAACTCCTGCCGAGAAACATTATTTGGAGCTGGCGGAGGTCGCACTGGGCCCGCTGTCTCAGGATGCGGCTTTCCAGAAGGGGCCATATCTTTCGTTGCCGAAGTTGAAAACTCGTGCTGCTTAAAGGACAAGAAAGTTTGCTCTTAACCCTATCGTGATTCACCGCTGTGTCTCTGTGCTGAAAATCACTTCTTCTTCGGCTTCATCATCTCCCACGCCGCGTCTGGCATTTGGCGTCCCATCAGGCTGAAGGTGCTTGCCCCTGCTAGCATTTCGCCACCGTCCATGTACACCATCTCGCCGTTGATGTAGCCGGCTTGGTCGCTGATCAGAAACGCTCCCAGGTTGCCAATCTCCTCCAACGTCCCGAGGCGGTGCAGGGGATTGTGATCTAACAACATCTTTTCCAGTTGCGGCGTGGGGAGCAAGCGCGAGAACGCACCTTCGGTGCGAATCGCGCCTGGAGCGATGGCGACGAATCGAATTCCGCGGCCACCCCACTCCACTGCCAGGCTGCGCATTAACGCGACTACCCCGGCCTTCGCTACGGCGCTCGGCACCACGTAAGCCGAGCCGGTGTCCGCATACGTGGTGGCGATGTCCAGCACCACGCCTTGGTGCTTGGCCGCCAGCCATCGCCGACCGCATGCCATCGTCATATTGATGGTTCCTTTAAGGACAATGCCAATGACGGCGTCGAACGCGTGCTGCGACAGCTCTTCAGTGCGCGCCAGAAAATTTCCGGCCGCGTTGTTCACCAGCACGTCGAGCGCGCCCTTTGCCCATATTTGCTCCATGAGCGACTCGACATCGTCCGGATAGCGCACGTCACAGGCGAAACCCTCAATGACTCCTCCGGTCGAGGCTGACAGCTCCGCCGCCGTCTTCTCTACAACTTCGCGGCGGCGGCCGCAAATGTAAACCGTTGCGCCAAGCTGCAGAAAGCGCTCGGCCATGGCGCGGCCAATTCCCGTGCCGCCGCCGGTGATGAGAATACGTTTGCCCTTCAGAAGATCGGTTGTGAACATGGCGCTCCTTCGGAAAGGTACAAACCTAACACTGGGAGAGGTTGCTTGTCTGTGTCGTAGACGGGGGAAATCTACGTTGTGGTGCTGGTGGTCTGCACCAGGCGGTGCCCGCCAGAAGCGCGAGCAGGTTGGGACGTTGGCGGGATCGGCAGGCGAAGTTCCACCTCAAGCCCATGAGGAACTATGTTTTTCGCGGAGACACCACCTCCATGCGCGAGTACGGCGTTGCGCACGATTGCAAGCCCAAGCCCCATGCCGCCCGTGCTGGTACCACGCGAATTGTCGACCCGATAAAAGGCCTTGAAGAGCAAGGGGA
Source organism: uncultured Acidobacteriaceae bacterium (assembly GCA_963720135.1). Classification (GTDB taxonomy): domain Bacteria; phylum Acidobacteriota; class Terriglobia; order Terriglobales; family Acidobacteriaceae; genus Bog-257. The sequence goes on along the minus strand of CAVREJ010000025.1, from coordinate 241,690 downwards.
GAGCATTTTCGGGAACTCCCGGACCATTGTCGCGGACGGAAATCAGCGCTGTACCGTTTTCTCTATTAAGCCGAACTTCGATCTTCCCGCCTTGGCCGGAGTAAAAAATCGCATTGCGCACGATATTCTCGATGGCGCTGCGCAACAGCCCGGCATCGCCGTTCATTTGGATGTCACCGTCGCCCTGGTAGGCTATGGTCGCACCGGTCGCGGCAGCTTCGAAGTTGGCATCATGCAAGACGTCGTCGACAACATCGTTCAGCGATAGCAGTTCGAATCGAGGCTTATGCTGTCCGCTTTCCAAACGCGCCACGGTCAGAATCTGCTCCAGCATCGAATCCAGTTGGATGGCGTCTTGTTCGATACGATCAAGCATCTCGGTGCGTTCGTCGTCGTCGGCGTCGCGCGCCAGCGTCAAAGCCAGCCGAATGCGCGCAATGGGTGATCGCAGTTCGTGCGAGACACCGCTCAGCAGGTTTCGTTCACTCTGGATCAGGGTTCGCAGCTCACCTGCCATCGAGTCGAAATCGCGCACCAGGTCGGCAATTTCGTCGCGGCGGTTGCCCAGGTTCTCTCCCGCCCGGATGTCGAGGTTCCCGCGCGCGAGTTGATGGGTCGCATCGCGCAGGCGTTCGATGGGCTTGCTCAAGTAATGTGCAATCAGGAAACATATGAAGGCCGACAAGATGGTTCCGTATTTCAGGGTCCACAGGATATCGCCGGGAACGCGCTCCGACAGCTTTGGAGGTACAAGCTCGGAGATCAGGACATAGCGTTCCTTGCTTGTCGTCGTTGCAGCCGCCAGGACATTGGCTTCAAAGGAGCGGTGAAGCCCTTCCGACTTCTCGGCCGCGGAAGCGTCGCGAAGAACGCGTTCTGGAATCGGGCGTCCCGAAAGCTCGTGGCCGCTGCCGTCAACCAACCAGTACCTCGAGCGATTCTGTAGGGACAAGTTGTCGAGTAATAGTGACAACCCCACCCGCCCCTGTTTTTCGTATACCTGCGCGGCATAATCCGCCAGCACCGGCATCTCGCGGCGTTCGGGCTGAATCCACCATGGATGCTCCGAAGAAATGCGGTAATGAATGCGGAGATAAAGCGCTCCCAGTAGCAGCGCCTGCGCAAGCCAGAAGGGAAGAAAAATTTTCCAGAAGAGGCGGCGGTTCATGTCCTGGTTTTCTCCGGCGCTTTGACTCCCAGAAAATATCCAGTTCCGCGAATCGGCCGAATCAACTCATCGGTTCCGGGACATGTGCTCAGCTTCTTGCGCAGTCGGCTGACGTGAACGTCGACGCTGCGGTCGAATATGTTCAAAGGCCGTCCCAATGCCACCTCGGCGATTTGCTCTCGAGTGACGACGCTGCCTGCATGGCGCAGGAGCAATTCCAAAACGTTGAATTCCACCGAGGTGAGCTCCACCGGCGTATTCGAGCAGGTGACCGTACGAGTTCCAAGCGACATACTGATGTCACCGACGCTGAGGATCTCATCATGATCATGGCGAGCAGCATGGGCGGGCGTAGTTTCGCGCGTCCTGCGAAATATCGCGCGGATGCGGGCCACCAGTTCGCGGGGGTCGAAAGGTTTTGCCAGATAGTCGTCGGCGCCGATTTCCAGGCCAAGGATTCGGTCGACGGCTTCTCCTCGCGCGGTCAAGAGCAGCACGGGGACCGACGACTGCATCCGTAGCGTCTTAAGCAACTCAAATCCCGTCCCGCCCGGCAGCATTACGTCAAGGATAATCAACTCATGGTCGTTGGACAAGGCGGCGGCCAATCCCGATGCCTGATCGTAGGCCGCATCCACGCGAAAGCCTTCGCCTTCCAGGAAGCGTTTCAGCAGATTTACCAGGCCATGGTCGTCATCGATGATGAGCAGACGATTCACCGGATTCATTCTGCCTTTTCCCGCCCGCGCCTGCGGTGAAGAATTGTTTCGGGATGTATTTGTATCCTTCACAAATCTTAACTTTCCTTCACCCTCTCTTAACGGCTGCTGCTACTCCCGTCCGGTCTAATAATATGAGTTAATAGTACTGCAACTTATGCGCCGAGTTGCGTTTGTGCGGCAAGGGCGAGCGTAGTGCCACCGCTGTAGGAGTGGGTGCGGCGTTATTCCAGGAGGAGTTAGTGAAGACAGGGGCATTCGGGGGGTTGGGACTGACGCTGGCCATTTGCGCAGCGCTCGCCGGTTGCAGTTCACAGCAGGCGAAGAGCGCCAAAGCCAGCGGCCCGCCGCCGGCCGTACCGGTCGGAGTCGCTACAGTAAAGCAAGGCGATTTCAACGTCTATCTCACTGGGTTGGGTTCGGTGGAGGCCTTCTACACGGTTTCGCTGAAGACCCGAATTGACGGGCAGATCGTGCAGGTGAATTTTCGCGAAGGCCAGGATGTGAAGAAAGGAGAGCTGCTGATCGTAATTGATCCGCGTCCTTATGAGGTGGCTTTGGCGCAAGCAAAGGCCAACCTGCAGAAGGATGAAGCCCAGTTGACGAACGCCAAAGCGCAATACGAGCGCAACAAAGTTCTCTACGAAGAAGGTGTGATCGCAAAGCAGGACCTGGACACCCTGCAAGCGTCGTTCGGCACCTACGAAGGCACCATCGCCTCCGACAATGCCGCCATTAAGAATGCTGAGCTGAATCTGACCTACTGCTACATCAAGTCTCCGATTGACGGCCGTGTGGGACTGCGCCAGGTCGATCCGGGGAATTACGTTACCGCGGCCAGCGGTACCGCGCTGTTGGTAATTACCCAGCTTCATCCCATCGCGGTGATATTTACGCTTCCTGAAGACCAGTTGCAGCAAGTTCGCGATCACATGCGCCAGGGCTCCTTAGAGGTGGATGCCTATAGCCGCGATGACCAAACCAAGCTGTCCACCGGTAAACTACTGACGATCGACAACCAGATCGACCCAACGACCGGCACCGTCAAGTTGAAGGGAGTCTTCGACAATCCCGACAACAATCTCTGGCCGAACCAGTTCGTTAACGTTCACCTTTTGCTAGAGACTCGTAAGAACGCCATAACTGCGCCGGCCAGCGCCATGCAACGCGGTCCCGATGGGACGTTTGCCTACGTAGTTGATGCCAAGAATACTGTGCAAATGCAGCCAGTGCAGATCGCGCTCACTCAGGGCAGCACGGTGGTGGTTGCTTCAGGTCTGCAAGGCGGCGAGAGAGTCGTAACCGACGGTCAGGAGAAGTTGCAGGCGGGAAGCCGCGTGGCTCCGCAGGCGCCGGCCCGTCAAAATCAGCAGAGCAGCGGCAACATCGGATCGCAGACATGAGTATTTCTCGGCCATTTATTCTTCGGCCCATCGCCACGTCGTTGCTGATGACGGGCCTATTGCTAGTGGGCGTCGTCGCCTACCGCCAACTACCGATCTCCGCTCTGCCGCAGGTGGACTATCCGACCATTCAGGTAGTGACCTTTTATCCCGGCGCCAGTCCTGATGTGACCGCCTCTTCGATCACGGCGCCGCTAGAGCGGCAGTTCGGCGAGCTTCCCGGCCTTAGCCAAATGACGTCCAGCAGTTCGTTCGGGTCCTCGGTCATCACGTTGCAATTCACGCTTGAAGAGAACATCGATGTTGCCGAGCAGGAAGTGCAGGCGGCGATCAACTCCGCGCAGACGTACCTGCCCGCCGACCTGCCCACTCCGCCGATTTACAGCAAAGTGAATCCGGCCGACGCGCCTATCCTGACGCTGGCGATGACGTCGGACAGCATGCCGCTGCCGCAAGTAGAAGACCTTGCCGACACAACCTTCGCGCAAAAGATTTCGCAGTTGCCTGGCGTTGGGCTGGTCAGTATTAGTGGCGGGCAAAAGCCGGCGGTTCGCATCATGGCCAATCCTGTAGCGCTTGCCTCCTATGGCATGAGCTTGGAGCAACTGCGGACGGTGATCGGCCAAGTCAACGTCGATCAGGCAAAAGGACAGCTACAGGACAACCGCCAGGCCTTCACGATTGGCGCGAACGATCAGTTGCTTAACCCGCAGGGTTACGCTGACACTATCGTCGCCTACAAGAATGGCAACCCGGTGCGCTTGTCGGATGTCGCAACGGTGATCACCGGACCGGAGAACGTCAACCAGGCGGCCTGGATGAACAACACGCCGGCGGTCATCCTGAACATTCAGCGGCAGCCGGGCGCGAACATCATCAAAGTCGTGGACAGTATCAAGCTGCGGCTGAAACAGCTGCAGTCGAACTTGCCGGCCTCGGTGAAAGTCACCGTCCTGACCGACCGCACCAACACCATCCGCGCCAGCGTCAAAGACGTTCAATACGAAATGATGCTGACTATCGTGCTGGTGGTATTGGTGATTTTCGTCTTTCTACGTACTCTGGCGGCGACGGTCATCCCCAGTATCGCCTTGCCACTTTCTCTGGTGGGGACATTTGGCGTGATGTACCTGCTGGGATATTCGCTCGACAACCTTTCGTTGATGGCGCTCACGATCTCCACCGGCTTCGTAGTTGACGACGCCATCGTGATGATCGAAAACATCGAACGCTACATCGAAGAAGGCCACACTCCGCTGGAAGCGGCCCTGCAAGGTTCGGCCCAGATCGGCTTCACCATCGTGTCGTTGACAGTCTCGCTGATCGCCGTGCTCATTCCGCTGCTCTTCATGGGCGATATCGTGGGCCGGCTCTTCCGCGAGTTTGCCGTGACCCTGAGCGTCACCATTCTCTTCTCGGCGATCATTTCGCTGACCCTGACGCCGATGATGTGCTCGCTGCTGCTGCGCCATAAGGACCAGGCGAGGCACGGACGCTTCTACGAATGGTCGGAGCGGGCATTCAACAACACCATCGCGTTCTATGGGCGCACCGTAAAGTTTGTCCTGAAGCATCAAACCATAACGCTAATGGTTACCATCGGCACGCTGGTCGCCACGATTTTGATGTACATCACGGTGCCCAAGGGCTTCTTTCCGGTGCAGGATACCGGCGTCATCATGGGCATTACGGACGCACCGGAGAGTATTTCCTTTGCCGCCATGTCGGAACGGCAGCGTGATCTGGCGGCGGCGATCCTGAAAGACAAGGACGTCGAGAGCCTTTCCTCGTTCATTGGAGTCGATGGCACGAACACCACGCCCAACAGCGGACGTTTGCAGATCAATCTCAAATCGCGCGATGACCGCAGCGATGACATCACCACCATCATGAAGCGGTTGCAGCAGGAAGTGGCGGGAGTCGAGGGCATTACTCTCTACATGCAAGCGGTACAAGACCTCACCGTCGAAGACCGCGTCAGCCGGACGCAGTACCAGTTCAGTTTGGAAGATGCCGATCCCAAGGAACTGACATCGTGGACGGCCAAGTTGGTGGACAAGCTGAAAACGCTGCCCCAGTTACGCGACATCGCTACCGACCAGCAGAACCAGGCGGCGCAAGCTAATCTGGTGATCGATCGCGACACGGCGTCGCGGCTGGGCGTAACCGCCAGCGCCATCGACAACACCTTGTATGACGCCTTCGGCCAGCGCCTGGTGTCGATCATGTTCACGCAGTTGAACCAGTATCATGTCGTGCTCGAAGTCGATCCCACCTTCCGAGCCGACCCTGATTCGCTGAAGGATATCTACGTGCCCGCCGGTGGCGTACAGAGTCCCGCATCCCAGGCTGGCAACGCACCGGCTGCAAATACTCCGACTACCGGAGTTTTGGGCACCAGCGCGCAGCAAGTGCCGCTCAGCGCGATCGCGCACTTCGAAACTACGACGGGGCCTTTGACCATCAATCACCAGGGACAGTTTCCTGCGGTCACAATCTCTTTCAATCTTGGCAATGGCGCCTCGCTGGGCGAAGCCGTGAAGGCAATTGACGGGGCGGCATCTGAGATTGGGTTGCCGCCGAGCATCCAGGTAGCGTTCCAGGGTACGGCACGCGCGTTTCAGGCTTCCCTGGCTAATGAAGGTTGGCTGATTCTGGCGGCCATCATCACCGTGTACATTGTGCTGGGGGTTCTGTACGAAAGCTACATTCATCCCATCACGATTCTGTCCACTCTGCCGTCGGCTGGCGTGGGCGCCATTCTCGCGCTCACCCTCTTCCATATGGACTTGGGCGTCATGGCTTTGATCGGCATCATCCTGCTGATCGGCATCGTAAAGAAGAACGCCATCATGATGATCGACTTCGCCCTGGAAGCGGAACGCAAGGAAGGCAAGAACGCGATAGATGCCATTTACGAGGCGTGTCTGTTGCGCTTCCGCCCCATCATGATGACCACCTTTGCCGCATTGTTTGGTGCCGTGCCCCTTGCGCTAGGGTCGGGGACTGGCTCCGAGCTGCGCCGTCCTTTGGGCGTGACCATCATCGGCGGTCTTTTGGTCAGTCAGTTGTTGACGCTGTACACGACCCCGGTTGTTTATCTGTGGTTCGACCGGTTGGCTGAAGCGCTACGCCATCTGCGCGCGCCCAAGCCTGCGGAGGCTCTCGGAGATTAAGCAATGAACATCTCCGCCCCAGCCATCGAACGTCCCGTCGCCACGACGCTGCTGACCGCAGCCCTGCTTCTGGCGGGCATACTGGCTTACACGCAGCTTCCGGTCGCGCCGCTGCCGCAAATCGACTTCCCAGTTATTTCCGTCGGTGCGTCTTTGCCGGGCGCGAGCCCTGAAACCATGGCCTCCTCGGTGGCGACTCCTCTTGAGAGGCAGTTTGGCCGCATCGCCGGCATCAACCAGATGACGTCTTCGAGCCAACTCGGTTCTACGGGCGTCACGATGCAGTTCGACTTGGACCGCAATATTGATGCCGCGGCGCGCGATGTGCAGGCAGCCATCAACGCGGCCCGCGGATACCTGCCTGCCGATCTACCCAGCAACCCGAGCTACCGCAAGATCAATCCCGCAGACGCTCCCGTCATGATTCTGATAATGACGTCCGACGCCATGACGCAGGACCAGATGTACGACGCGGCGGATTCAATCATGGGTCAGAAGCTGGCCCAGGTTGAGGGAGTCGGCCAGGTGTTCGTGTGGGGATCGTCGCAGCCCGCAGTCCGCATCGAAGCCAATCCTAATCTGCTGAACAAGCTCAATATCGGCCTTGAAGCGCTGCGCTCGGCGGTGGCGTCTCAGAACGCGAATATTGCCAAGGGCTCGCTGGACGACGGAAACAAGACCTGGATGGTCAGGGCCAACGATCAGCTTAAGAAGGCAGCGGATTACAGGCCCATCATCGTGGCTTATCGAAACGGCGCTCCGGTGAGGTTGAGCGATGTAGCCGACGTTCAGGATTCCTACTCCAATATCAACAATGCGGGCAGCTTCAACGGCAAGCCCAGCGTACTGGTGGTCATCTTCCGGCAGCCGGGCTCCAACATGATCGCCCTCGCCGACCGCATTGAGGCGGCTTTGCCCTTTCTCAGAGCATCGCTGCCAGCCAGCATCAACCTGGTGGTTGGACTCGACCGCACGACTACGGTCCGCGCGTCGGTGTCCGACGTTCAGCGCACGCTCATCATCTCCGTCATTCTGGTGACGCTGGTGGTGTTCATCTTTCTGCGTGAGGTGCGCGCCACCATGATTCCCAGCGTGGCCGTGCCGCTGGCCATTGTGGGCACGTTTGGGGTCATGTATCTGTGCGGCTTCTCGCTGAACAATCTCTCGCTGATGGCGCTGACCATCTCCACTGGCTTCGTGGTGGACGACGCTATTGTGGTGCTGGAAAACGTGATGCGCCACGTTGAGAGCGGGATGAAGCCCTATCAGGCTGCTCTGCTGGGCGCGCGCGAAATCGGCTTCACCGTGGTCTCGATGAGTACGTCGTTAATCGCTGTGTTTATACCCATTCTCTTAATGGGCGGCATAGTCGGACGGCTCTTCCGCGAATTCGCCGTGACCCTCAGTGCCGCCATCGCGGTTTCGTTAGTGGTCTCTCTTACTACTACGCCGATGCTCTGTGCCCGTTTCCTGAAGGCGCATGACCCAGGCAGTCATGGTGCCCTGTACCAAATGAGCGAGCGCGGTTGGCTGTGGATGAACCGTACCTACAAAACGACAGTGGGCTGGGTGCTGCGTCACAAGCGGTTCGTTTTCGCTGTCGCCATCATCATGGTCGTAGTTAACGTATGGCTTTATATAATCGTCCCCAAAGGATTCTTTCCACAGCAGGATACTGGCCGCATGGTTGGCGTCATCATGGGCGACCAGGATGTGTCGTTCCAAGACATGAACGCCAAAACCAACGAGTTCATCCGTATCGTGAAGCAGGATCCGGCCGTCGAGAACGTTCTGGCTTTTGTCGGCGGTAACGCCCCCCAGAACCAAGGACGCATGTACGTCACACTCAAACCCCTAGCCGAACGCAAGATCAGCGTGGACCAGATCATCGCGCGCCTTCGTCCCAAGTTGGCACATATTCCCGGCGCTACGCTGTACTTCCAGGGAGTGCAGGACTTGCAGATCGGGGGTCGCCAGTCGAACGCCCAATTCCAATACACGCTATCTGGGGAAAACTTGGATGAGCTATATGAATGGGCGCCTAAGCTTTTGCAACAGCTTCGAAAAATTCCGCAGCTCAAGGATGTGAACAGCGATCAACAGGTCAGCGGGCTGGAGGAAAACGTAATCATCGATCGCGATACGGCCTCGCGATTGGGAATCACGCCATCGCAGATCGACAACATTCTTTATGACACGTTCGGGCAGCGGCAGATCTCGACCATCTACCGGACGTTGAATCAATACCACGTAGTGCTGGAAGTCGATCCTCGCTACCAGCTCACTCCCGATGCATTGCAGAGCGTGTACGTGATCACCAGCCAGGGCGCCCAAGTCCCGTTATCGGCCTTCGCTCACTTTGGCCAAGCGGCCACTTCACTAACCGTGAATCACCAGGGACAATTCCCGGCCGTGACTATATCCTTCAACCTGGCGCCAGGCGGAGACCTCGGCACGGCTACCCGGGCAATCAGTGATGCGGAACTGGAAATGCGAATTCCGGCGACCATTCACGGCAGCTTTCAGGGAACGGCTGCCGCATTCCAGGATTCGCTGTCGTCGGAACCTATCCTGATTCTCGCGGCGTTGGTTGCGGTTTACATTGTGCTCGGCATGCTCTACGAGAGTTACATTCATCCCATCACGATTCTTTCCACGCTGCCTTCGGCAGGAACGGGTGCGCTGCTGGCGCTGTTACTCTTCCACTTGCAGCTCGACGTGATTGGGCTGATCGGCATCATCCTGCTGATCGGTATCGTGAAGAAGAACGCCATCATCATGATCGATTTCGCGCTCGAGGTGGAGCGCACCGGCAAGACCGCGGAGGAAGCAATCCATGAAGCGGCATTGATCCGCTTCCGCCCCATCATGATGACCACCGCCGCCGCCATGCTGGGCGCCCTTCCGCTGGCGCTGGGTACCGGAGTAGGCGCCGAGATCCGCCGGCCGCTCGGCATCGCTATCGTCGGCGGACTTATCGTAAGTCAGGCCCTGACGCTGTACACGACTCCGGTGGTCTATCTGTATATGGATCACTTTAAGGACTGGGTGGTGCGGCATCTTCCCGGAGGACGCAAAAAGGCCCTCGCCAAAGAAGAAGTTCCGGTCTTCGCCGATTAGTGTTCATCGCAGACCGGCCTTCAACGCATTTCTCGCCTGCTACCTGTAAATAAAACTGTCCCTTGGTTTTGCGCATCTAACCTTGAGACAGGCGGTCGTTTAGCACCCCTCTATCAAGAACATCGAACAAACGTAGCCGGCAGATCCCGATGGCTCGTGGATGAATGACTCAGGAGCATAAAAACTTCGAGAAGGCATGGCGGGAGCGCATGTCAGCTTTGCGCAATCTCCCACCTGTGCTCGCGATCGTTTGGCGGTCAGGCCCGCTGGTGGTGACGCTGGGTCTGGTCTTCCGCCTGCTCGCCTCGTTACAACCGATTGCGCTGCTCTATGTCAGCAAGCTGATTATCGACTCGATCGTAACCATTCTTACCCATCACCAGCCAATTCCGACCCGTCTCTGGTGGCTGGTAGCAACGGAGTTCGTCGTTGCTGTTCTGGGCAGTGTGCTGGCCCGCATTATTGACTACCTCGACTCGCTGCTCGCCGACAAATACATGCGACACGTGAGTATCGAGGTGATGAAGCACGCTGCAGAGCTTGACGTGATCGCCTACGAGGACCCGGTTTTCTACGACCGTCTGGAGCGCGCCCGGGTGCAGGCCACCGATCGGCTGGCCATGATCCAGATGCTGGGCCGACTGGTGCAGCAGGTGATCACCACCGTAACGCTCTCGGTTTCGATCATCTACTTCTCGCCATGGTTACTACTGCTCTTAATCGCAGGCGTACTTCCCGCTTTCCTGGGCGAGAGCCACTTTGCTTTTCTCGGATATGCCAAGAATTTCCGGCAGACACCGGTGCGGCGGCAGCTTGATTACCTGCGCGTCCTGGGCGGTAGCAAGGAAGCAGCCAAGGAGTTGAAGCTCTTTGGGCTTAGCAAATTCCTCACCGAGCGCTTTACCCGGCTTTCAGACGAGGTTTACGAAGAGAACGTCGCACTATCGCGGCGCAAGCTGATTGCCGGCGGATTTTTGTCAATTATCGGATCGCTCGGCTACTACTCGGCTTATGTCTACGTGATCTGGCGAACGGTAACCGGAGCGCTCACCATTGGTTCGCTGTATTTTCTGGCCGGTGCGATCCTACAGGCCAGCACGAATATCCAGCAGATCTTTTCGACTCTTTCGGGAGTGGCGGATCAGGCCTTATTCCTTACCGACCTGCTGGCATTTTTTGAGATGCAGCCCACCATACGCTCCAAGCCGGATGCACTTCCGGCACCGCGGCCGATCGTGCGCGGGTTCCAGTTCCGCAATGTGTCGTTTGCCTACCCCGGAAGCTCACGGCTCATCCTGAAGGACTTGAACTTTACTTTGCATACTAATGAGCGCGTGGCCCTTATTGGGGAAAACGGCCAGGGCAAGACAACCATTGTTAAGCTGATTACCCGTCTCTACGACCCTACCGAGGGGCAGGTTTTGCTCGACGGCATCGACCTGCGCGAGTACAGCCTGGAAGATCTTTACCGCGAAATCGGCGTCATTTTCCAGGATTTTATGCGTTATGAGATGACGGCCCATGAGAACGTGGCCGTCGGACGCATCGAAGAAATTGAGGACATCGAGGCGATCGAGGCGGCAGCTCACAAGAGCCTTGCTGACGAGGTGGTTGCCAAATTGCCCGGGAAGTATGAGCAGATGCTGGGGCGGCGCTTCGAGAGCGGCGTCGATCTCTCAGGCGGTGAGTGGCAAAAGCTGGCATTAGCCAGAGCATACTTGCGAGATGCACAGTTGCTCGTTCTGGACGAGCCGACCGCCGCGCTCGATGCCCGCAGCGAATATGAAGTGTTTGAGCGTTTCGCCGAGCTGACGGAAGGCAAGATGGCGCTCTTTATCTCGCACCGGTTTTCAACCGTGCGAATGGCCGACCGAATTGTGGTGCTGTCGGATGGACAAATCGCCGAAGATGGTAGTCACGAACAATTGATGGCGCTGGGCGGCTCGTATGCGGCAATGTTTGAAATGCAGGCCGCCAGTTATCGCTAGAAAATTGCCGGAATCGCACAATGGCCACTAACAATTATCGGGGTATGCTGACTGAACTAACGAACCGTGTGGTTCCGAGGGCAGTCGAAGCGCCATCGCACCAGGCGGAACTGGCGGAGCATGCTCGGCAGTGGGCCCACCAATTGGTCTGGATTCCGGCAGTCGGCGAGTCCCTTTACTTCGAGGAACGGGTTAAGGCCGTTAGCCTAAAGCTCGACGCGGTCCTGTCGACAGCGGAAGTACAGACGTCTTCGCAGAGGAGCGTTCCGAATGACGTGCAGTGGCTGGATGACAATTCGCGACTTACGCGCTCGGCACAAAGGGAGTTACAGGAGGCAGCCAATTCTTTGCGGCGAGTTCCCCATGTACGGACTCCCGATAAAACCATTATGCCGCGAGTGATTGCGGTCGCCCAGGGCTTACTAAAATCGGTTGAGTTTCGGTATTCCGACAGTTCCTTCGCCACTTACATGGAAGCGTTTCAGATGGTGGCGCCTCTCAACATGCGCGAAGTTTCTTTGGTGGTGCCGGCTCTGAAACTGGTATTGCTGGAAGAACTGGTTGCGCGGGGCGAGAAAGCGGTAGCCACTTCAAATTCCCCGCAACAGATCGGCGACGTGATCTCTAGCCTGCGCGATGTGACCGAGGCTCCCTGGAAAGAGTTGTTAGAGCGGTTGATGGTCTTTGAGCGGATACTGGCCGCCGATCCTGCCGGAGTGTACTCGCGCATGGATTTTCAAAGCCGCGAACTCTACCGCCAGACCGTGGCGCATTTTGCCGAACATTCCGATTGTTCGGAATCAGAAATTGCCCAGCTTGCCTTGGACCTGGCCCGCGAAAGCAAGAAGCATCGCGTACAAGATCCGCGTCTTAGGTTGCGCCGGTCCCACGTTGGCTATTACCTGATAGGTGAAGGTGCGCATGAGCTGCGGCAGCGAGCTGGCGTCCGACTTCCGTTCGGAGAGCGACTACAGGCATTTCTGCGCTGCCATCCTGAGGAGTTTTATCTCGGCGGGATTGAAGTGCTCACATTATTGATCGTGATCGCGATCATGAGCCCGGTCTATAACGCCTTTAACACGTTCTACGGACGGATTCTAACGATTCTCTTGTTGTTGTTGCCATGCAGCCAAAGCGCGGTTGAGGTGATGAACTATCTCACCACGGCGCTGTTGCGTCCCCGCATCCTTCCCAAGCTGGACTTTAGCGAAGGTATTCCCGACGATTGCGTAACCATGGTCGTGGTGCCTACGATTCTGCTCAACGAGAAGCAGGTCCATCGCCTGGTGGACGATCTGGAAGTACGCTATCTGGGCAACAACAGCTCCAACCTGCACTTTGCTTTGCTCACCGACTTGCCCGATTCGGCGGAGGCTCCTAACCACGTCGATCCCTTGGTGGATCTATGCCAGGAATTAATTCAGGGACTGAATGAAAAGTATTCCGGCAATCGATTTGGCAGCTTCGCGCTCTTCCATCGGCACCGTATCTACAACCCGCGCGAGCAAGTCTGGATGGGATGGGAGCGCAAGCGCGGCAAGCTGCTCGATTTCAATCGGCTGATCAAGGGAGCCTACGACAGCTTTCCAGTGAAGCTTGGCGACCTTGAGCTTCTCCGGCGGGTGCGCTTCGTGCTGACCCTCGACACGGATACCGAACTGCCCCGTGGCACCGCCCATCGTCTGGTTGGTGCGATAGCGCACCCTTTGAACCAGGCAATCGTCGATCCCCGAGGGAATATCGTTACGGCGGGCTATGGAGTTCTGCAGCCGCGCGTTGGCATTAGTGTGCAGAGCGCCGCGCGGTCCCGTCTGGCGAGTATTTATTCCGGCCAAACCGGATTCGACATCTATACGCGTGCCACCTCCGACGTCTATCAGGACCTCAATGGTGAAGGTATTTTCACCGGCAAGGGCATCTACGAAGCTGCCATTTTGGACCAGGTGCTGGAACATCGCTTTCCGCGAAACGCGCTGCTCAGCCACGATCTGATCGAGGGCGCCTACGCTCGCGCTGGATTGGTCAGCGATATAGAGGTGATCGACGATTATCCGTCACACTACAGTGCCTATAATCGCCGCAAGCATCGCTGGTTGCGTGGCGATTGGCAAATCGTTAACTGGCTTTTCGGGTCGGTACCGGATGAGAAGGGCCATCGCGTCCCTAATCCTATTTCGTTCCTCTCGCGCTGGAAGATCCTCGACAACCTGCGCCGCAGTCTGGTGGAAGCGGGGATGTTTTTGTTGTTTGTTCTGGGATGGACTGTGCTTCCGGGTAAGCCGGTCTATTGGACGTTGGTCACGATCGCCATCCTATTCGTTCCGCCGTGGTTTGAGTTCGCGTTTTCTGTCGTGCGTGCACTAATATCGCGCCGGCTTGGTCCGCTCCGGGACGCTTTCCTGGGACTCGGCGCGGCTACGCTGAGTGAGTTTCTCACGCTCACATTCCTGGCCCACCAAACCCTGCTGTCGGCCGATGCCGTATTACGGACCTTTTATCGCCGCGTTGTGTCGCGGCAACGTTTGCTGCAATGGGAGACGGCAGCCGAGGCCGAGGTCGGAACCGGCAAGCTCACATTCGTGGATGTCCTGCTGAACTGGACGCCTGTCATGGCGTTGATTGTCGGCGTGATCGTGTATTTCTCGCGTCGCCATTCCTTCGCCGTCGCTTTACCAGTGCTCGTTCTGTGGGCCTGCAGCAAACCGGTTTCCTCGTGGTTGAATCGTCCACCGCGACCGCTGCAGAAGGCCGCCGCCATCCAAGACAAGAGGTTCTTGCGGCATGCCGCGTTATACATCTGGCGCTATTTCGCGACCTACTGCAACCAGGAACACAATTGGCTTATTCCAGACAATGTTCAGGAGCAGGAGGGCCGGGTCGCCGCTCGCATGTCGCCAACGAACCTGGGTCTGCTATTGAATGCCCGGCAGGTGGCCTGTGAGTTCGGGTACTTAACCGTTCCGGAATTTATCACGCAAACCATGCGCACCATGGACACCATAATGCGTTTGCCTGGGGAACGTGGACACCTGTTTAACTGGTATGACACGCGAACGTTGCAGCCATTAACACCGCGTTTCATTTCCACCGTCGACAACGGAAACCTTGCGGCTTCGCTGATTACGTTGAAAAAGGGTTGTCTGGAGTTGCTGCAGAAGCCATTACTCAGTCCCGATCTTCTGGACGGGTATGCCGATCATCTCTGCGTATTGGCGGAGTTGAGAGTTGTTCCCAGGCGTGTCGCCCACGCCTTCGAGAAGGATTCTAAAATCCCATGGCTGGATCGTCTGTCCCTTTCATCCGAATTCCCAGAGATCAGCTCGAAGGCTGAGAATGCAGAGGATGCACGCTGGTTCAGTCGGCAGACTAGCGACTTGATTGAGCAGGTGAAGCAGACAGTCAGCAATTACATGCCGTGGCTGCTCGCGGAATATAAACCGCTCTGCTCTGGTCCGGCTCTGCAGTTCACGGGAGGGGATGATCAAATATCTCTTGCCCGCTTGCCCGAGTTCATCGAACGAATGCAGGTGAAACTGGCGGCCGGGGTGCGCGACCCGCAATCGGAAAAACTGCTAGTCCAGCTTCCCGAGGCGCGACGGCGGAGTTTGCGCCTCATTGACGATCTGCGGCGGATCGCCACGCTCTGCGAGCAATTGATTCGCGAGATGGACTTTCGCTTTCTGTTGGATCGCCGGCGCAAGTTGTTGTCGATTGGATACGATGTCGAAGCCGGAAAACTGCAATCGGCTTGCTATGACCTGCTGGCATCCGAGGCGCGCCTTGCAACCTTCGTCGCGGTGGCGAAGGACGACATTCCGCAGGAAAGCTGGTTCCAGATGAGCCGTTCACACGTGGTCGTTGATGGCCGTCCCGTGCTGCGGTCGTGGACCGGCACCATGTTCGAGTACCTAATGCCTGGGCTTTGGATGCGCGCCTATCCCGATACCATGCTTGAACGTAGCCAGGAAGCAGCAGTACGAGCCCAGCAGTCCTACGCATTCGATAAGCAAGTTCCGTGGGGCATCTCGGAGTCGGCCTATGCCGAAATCGACGAACAGGGCAACTACAGCTATCGTGCCTTTGGAGTGCCGCAACTGGCGATCCAACAGGATGAGGACCGATTGGTTGTCGCCCCTTATGCGACCATGCTAGCGCTCGCCGTAGATCCTGCGGCGGCGATCAAGAACTTGCGCTGGATGACCCGGAAAGGTTGGTTCGGCGCCTACGGTTTCTACGAATCAGCTGACTTCACGCCCCAGCACCCGAAACGGCATCAGCGTTATGTGTTGGTGCGTTCTTGGATGACCCATCATCACGGTATGAGCTTGCTGTCAATTGCAAACTTCCTAAAGAGCGGTATGGTGCAGAACTGGTTTCACCATGATGCTCGAATTCAAGCCACCGAGCTTCTGCTGCAAGAACGTCCAGTGCGCCATGTTGCCTCTTCCCCTAAGAAGCGCCGCCGATCTAAGGCGAATGGCCGCCGCAACGGTGCGAGCAAGGCAGCGCCTCGCGTCGCGGCTTAACGTTCGCCAACAAACCTCGTGTCCATATTCGGACAGAATAATCACGTTTGTGGGCAAGTTTCCCAAGACCAAGCCATTTAACTCCATCATCTGCTAAGGTTACCGTCCTGTCTGGGTTGGAAATCGATCTGCAATAACATCGGTGGTGCTATATGAACATCCCTCCGGACCAATCGACAATCCTGATCGCCGAAGATCAGGAGCATGTGCGGGAAGCATTGGCGATGTTGCTTCGCGGACACGGATACTCGGTCACGCTCTGTTCTTCGCCCTCGGAGGCAATCGCCTCGGCGCACCAGCAACCGCCTGACTTGGCGATGGTTGACATGAATTACCAGCGCGATAGCACCTCGGGCGTGGAAGGATTGCAATTGATCGAACGGCTGCGCCGGGCGGACGTGACCGTGCCCATCATTGCACTTACTGCCTGGGGCAATGTTGACCTGGCGGTCAGTGCGATGAAACATGGAGCTTCCGATTTCATCGAGAAGCCGTGGAGGAATGATTCGCTGCTGGAGAAAGTAGGCATGCTGACGCAGCGGGTTCAGCAACTCCGTTCGTCGCAACGCATTTCCGAGCATGAGCGCGAGGACGCGCAGCAATTACAAACGCGGATCGTGCCCAGGCGCCATATTGTTGCCGCGGGAATCGAACTGTTCGGCGAAAGCACTCCGGCCGGGGTTGTAGGCGGGGACTACTTTGGGGTGTGGCAGCCTACATCCGGCTCCCTGCACTTCTGTGTCGCTGATGTATCGGGCAAAGGCACGCCGGGCGCAATGATCGCGGCCATGTTGTATGCGTCAGTCAGCACCTTGTCGGTGTCCAACGACAACCCCGACCTCATACTCAGCAACGTCGAAACCATTCTGCGGAACCAATTAGGCGAAGGCCACTACGTCACTATCTTTTACGGGGTGTACGACCTCAAGAACGGCATTCTGAATTTCGTGAATGCTGGACATTGCCCTCCGATCTTGCGGCGCGCTGACGGATCGATCCAATCACTCTCCTCCACCCGTCCGGTACTCGGACTGATGCTGGACGCAGGGTTTCGTTCGGAGCGTTTGCGGCTATTGGCTGGCGACCGCCTGCTGCTATACACGGACGGGGTGACTGAAGCTGTCAATGACGCCGGAGAGGAGTTCGGGGCGGACCGCCTCGTCGCATTGCTCGAGACGTTGCCCGATCAACCGTTGCCCGAACTGTACAGCCGCATCATGGAGAAGGTGAGCGGCTACGCCCGCGGTAAGCTTAGCGACGATGCCACCCTGGTGCTGGTCTCAGTTTCGGATGAGCCAACAGACCCGGTCCCTGCCGCCAGCCGACAATAGTTGCAGCGCGCCGCCAATTGCACACATCCTGTCGGTCGCCGATTCCTCATCGAGAAGGAGCTCAAGTTTCCTTTGCTGAACAGCGAGACCAAAACAGAAACGCCACTTGTGGGCGAATTACAATCTCCGGGGCTCTCGCGGCCCAGGTTCGCGCACCGGAGCATCAGGCCCAACCACCGGCTTGTCGGGTGGTTCCTCGATTGGCGGCGGGGGTTCTTCACCCGGCGGAATCGGAATCGGCGGATCCTCGTCGCTACGCGCTTCTACCAAGCGGTCGTAAGTCTCCGAGCTTTGCATTTTTCCTCCGCAACGAAGTGATAAAGCGACAAGTAGTGGGTTTCAACCTGCTGCGCTAGACCGATTACGATCAGTTTTTGTGCCACGAAGCTTGCCCGGTGGGCGGCTATTTCTTTCTAGAGAGGCGACGCCTGCTGCGGGTGTTGTCGACTTCTTGCCGACCTTGTTCGAGCTGGAATCGCGAGCAGTACCCGTTGGAGGTTCGCCGTCAGACAGCGTTGCGCTTGCGCGAATTCCGCGAGGCCGTCGAGAGCTCCGGCGCGAAGCACTTCTCCCTTTTCCCCCGACTGCGGATTCCACCTCATCCACATCTTTCCGCCTAACGCATTGGTTGAAATTGCTCTTCTCCCCACCAGGGGTGAGCTCCTGGTAAAGAAACGCGAGCTTGGCTGCATCGAACTTCTTGAACCAGTCCTCCCAGCTAATCTCGGCCAGCGAATTCTTGCTGCGATCATCTGGGAAATAAATACCAATGGGCCCATTCCCGTTATCTTCACTCTTGAGATGGAGAGGGGCTGCCGGTTTGCCGTTGCGTGCCAATGCCCAGCGTCGGATCTCTTCATGGTCAGTTGTAACCTTGGATTTGGTGCTAGCTGCCATATTCTCTCCTAAGTGTGCCATTCCTCGGCGCCTACCCAAACTGCGGATAAATCAGCTCATACGCCCTCTGGCTACGTTTCGCCGGCCTTAACTTGCCCGAAGTTTAACAGAGTGACGATCACCACTCCTCCGAGTATGTTGCCGGATGTCGCTTGCGCCAGCCAGTAAACGTAGTGTGTGAAGGGAATTGCTCCGGTGAACACGGCTGCCATTATTTCTCCGCTACTGGCAATGCAATGCGAGAAGTGTCCGATGCCCACTACGAACGTCATCAACCAGATGACCGCAATCTGGCCGATCGTCCAATGACTAGCGGTTACCATCCATGCCACCAAGGCGATGATCCAGCCGCCAATCACGCCACTCCAAAAAATACGCGCCGCCCCTCCCTGAATCCCTAGCGTGCCCAGTCGCACGAGATTGTCGCGGATGCTGGTATTCAGTGCATTTGTAAGCGTAGCCAACGCCGCGAAAGTGATGGCCCCGAGAATGTTGAACAGGAAAACAACGCTCCATAGGCGAGCCGTATCGAGGACGTGTTTCCGCTCACTGAGGATAAGAGCTATGGGATAAAGGGTGTTCTCGGTGAACAATTGCGCGCGCCCGATTATCACCGCGATAAACCCGATGGGATACAGAGTATAGGCGAAAAATTGGTGGCCTGGCGTATCACCTAAGGCCGCCAATGCAGCCGAAACGCTCAATCCCGTCAGACCCATCGATAGTCCTCCGGCGAAGCCGGAGAAGGCCAGGGCCTGGGTTGAACGGCGCAGCTCTTCGTGAGCATTGTTCTCGACATGCTCAAAGATTTCGCGCGCGGTGCGGCGTATCGACTGTTCGGGCTCTGCCATTCCTTCGTGCTTCCTCCGTGCTTGGGGTTAGATGCGGATTGCGAGCAAGGTGAGGATCCTTAGCGAACGCAGCGAGTCCGAGGACCCCTATGTTGCCCTTTCACTCTCGTGGCCTGTTTCTTAGAGAGATCGTAAATCATGCCGGCGGCGTGTTCGGGATGTCGAGCAGTCCCAGTTCCTGCTCGAAGGGAAGAAATACCGAAAACGCAGTCCCGCTTTTTCCTGCTCGCATGCGGCTGGAAAGATGGATTGTTCCCTCATGCTTTTCGATCAGGCCGCGGCTCACCCAGAGACCCAATCCGGTACCTTTTTCACCCTTAGTCGTGAAGAAGGGAGCGAAAAGGTTTTTGCGGACCCCATTCGGGATTCCGGCGCCGGTATCGAGGACGGTCACGCGCACTCCGCGGCGCGCCGGGTTGGAGGCCAGGCTGGATTCGCGCACGTGCAAAATCAGCTTGCCACCACTTGGCATCGCGTCGAGGGCATTGCCCACCAGGTTGGAAAATACCTGGCGCAGTTCGCCGGGAAATCCTCGCACCGGGGGTACCGGTTCAAAACGCTGCACTACGTCAACGTGTGCCTTCCGGATTTGCGGCGCAAACAAAACCAGCACGCTTTGCAACGCCTCGACAAGATTTACCTCGACCGGAACTTGCGCTTCGCGATGGAAGGTCAAGAGCTGTCCCGTGATCTGAGCGATGCGAGCCAACTCATCTGCAGCGAGTCCCAGGTACTGACTGGTAGCTTCGTCGGGGTACTGCTCCTGGCGCAGCAGGTAGACGAGGTTCGAAACGGTGTCGAGTGGATTACGAATCTCATGGGCGATGGTGGCGGAGAGGCGTCCCGCCAGCGCCAGACGCTCGTTAGAGCGGAGAGTCTGCTCAGTTTGGCGCCGTTGTGTGATATCGCGAAAGACGATGACAACTCCGACGAGTTGGTTGCGATCGTTCAGGATCGGCGATCCAGTCAGCTCGAGCGGATATTCCTGGCCGGAACGGCTGATGAGGGCAACGTGGCTGGAAACACTTAATACCGGTTGAGAACGGCGAACCAGGGCGACCAGATCTTCAACCTTAGTACGACTTCGCTCGTCGACGATGTGGAAGACTTCTTGCAACGAGCGTCCGTTGGCTGCCTGGTAGTCCCAGCCGGTGAGCTTCTCGGCTGCCGGGTTGATGAACGACACGTTTCCCGAAGCATCGGCGGCGACGACGGCATCCCCCAGACTGGTAAGGGTGATCCGATAAGATTCGCGGCTTTCCTGTAAGAGCCGAGTTTTTTCAGCTTCAGCTCTCAGATGCTTGTCGTAGGTGGAAGAAAGCGCGAACAGCTCGCGTCGGGTTAGAGTGAATAGCAGTACAACCGTGACCAGAGCGAGCCCCACGGCGGTAGCAATCACAAAGTTGCTAAGAAGCGTGGCGTGGCGGTAACGGACTTCATGTAAGTGTTGCTCCGCGTCCAATATCTGGCGTTGTTTAGCGCGGATTTGGTCCATCAACTGTTTCCCGACGGTGAATTCCTGCGACGAGAGGGAGCGAGGACCGGATTGCTGCAATAAGCGCTCTGAATATTGGATCCAGCGAAAGTCGAGATCGCGAAGTTCCCGCAGCAGGCGCTGCTGACTAGGGTTGTCGCTGGTCAGGTGGTACAGAGTCGCGAGCTGTTCGGGCACTGCTTGCTTGGCTGTGCTATAAGCGTCGAGAAACGTGTGGTCGCCGGTCAGGTAAAAGCCACGAAGTCCGGACTCCATGTCCAGCATGTATCGCATCAACTGCCGGGCGCTCGCAATGACTTCGTCGGTGTGATCGACCCAACCAAATGAGGTGGTCAGCCCAAGGATCTCAACCACCAGCGTCGCGGTGAGCAAGAGCAGCAACACCACCGGTATCAAAACCGTGCGGCGCAGCAGTTTTTGGAAACTGCGGGGATCCATATCGACTCGTCAGTTGTGCAATAGTCTATGGCGCGAAAGTCATGATGATACAGCATCCCCGCCGGTCCTCAAGAGAGAGATGCGGGTCTTAAAGATTTCAGCGAAGCAGAGTCGTTGGATCGGGATCGGCGGGAACCACGTCCGCTACCACGTCAGCCGACTCTTCAGCCGTATCGCCTTCTCCGGGCGCCAGGAAAAGGTTTTCTTCGATGCCATGTTGCTTGGTGTATAGCTCCCAGTAGCGGCCACCCAACTGGAAAAGCGAGTGGTGGTTACCCTGCTCGACGATTCGTCCTTCTTCGACCACCAGGATCTGGTCCGCGCGGCGAATAGTGGAGAGCCGGTGCGCGATGACGAACGTGGTGCGGCCTTGCATCAGGTAGAAGAGTCCTTCCTGAATCATGGCTTCCGACTCAGAGTCCAGACTGGAGGTGGCTTCGTCGAGAATCAGGATGCGAGGGTTGGCCAGAATGGCTCGTGCGATGGAAACTCTCTGCCGCTGACCGCCCGAAAGCTTCACTCCCCGTTCGCCGATGATGGTGTCGTACTTCAGCTCAAATTTCTCCGCGAACTCGTCGACCCGCGCGATCGCGCATGCTCGGAGAATGTCCTGGTCCGTCGCATCGGGTTTGGAAAACCCCACGTTCTCGCGAATGCTTCCGTCGAACAGAAACGAATCCTGCAAGACCATACCCAGTTGAGTGCGGTAAGACTCCAACCGGACAGTGGAGAGATCGACTGAATCCACCAGAATTTTGCCCTGATTGGGCGTATGGAAGGCGGCAATCAATCCGATAATCGTTGACTTACCCGATCCCGAGGACCCGACCAGTGCCGTCACCGTACCGGGACGCGCGTGAAACGAGATGTCGTGCAGAACTGTTTTCTTCTGCTCGTAAGCAAAGGTTACATTCTCAAAGGTGACGTCACCGCGTATCTCGGGCAGAGTGACGGTCCGGTTGGGATCTTCGTTCTCCGGGATTTCGTCGAGAACTTCCCGAGTGCGTTCCAAGCCGGCAAGAGCTTCCGTTAGCTGGGTGCCGATGCCGACGACCTGAAACAAGGGCGCGGCCAGGTATCCAAGAAACATGGTGTAAGTGAAGAACCCGCCCAGTGTCAGCTTGCCCGCGAGAATCTGACGGGTTCCCATAAACATGACAATTGCCCCGATAATGCCCATGAGAGTCGAAGATGACAGGCTCATGACCGAGGTCGCGGTCAGCGTGCGAAAGACATTCTGCAGTAGGCGCTCGACGCCCGAGCTGAACACCTCATGCTCACGTTGCTCGGCGTGGTAACCCTTAACCACGCGCACTCCACCCAGCGATTCCGTCAGGCGGCCAGTAACCTCGGCATTGATTTTGGCGCGCTCACGGAAGATGGGACGGATCGTTCGGAAGGCCTTGCGGAGGCCGAATCCAAAGACGGCGAGAAAGCCGAAGGCGATGGCGGTCATGATTGGGCTAATGCGGATGAGAACGGCGAAGGCTATGACAGCGGTGAGCAAGCCGCCGGCGAAGTCGACCAGCCCGGTGCCGATGAGATTTCGCACCCCCTCGACGTCGCTCATGATGCGCGAAACCAGCATACCGGTCTTGTTGGCGTCGTAATAAGAAATGGACAATCGGCCCACGTGCTCCTGCACGCGTCGACGCAACTCGGCGATTAGCTTTTGCGCTGCCTTTGAAAGCGTCTGGGTCAAGGCAAAGGAGGTCAGTCCCTGAATGATCGTTGCCAGCAGGACAACTCCCACCAGTGGATACAGCAACTTGAAATGCCGCTTAGTGATCACGTCATCCACCAGGTACTTGGTGGAAGCCGGAAGCACGAGGCCAGAGACGCGATTGATGATCATCAATCCCAGACCCAGTGCGAGCAGGGCGCGGCGTGGCCGGATAAGTTGCCAAACCTCGGGCAGAACTTTGAATATCTCGGTCTTCTTGGCCGGCTTTCGCGGAGTGCTATCCATGATGGGGTAAGTCTTTGGATTCATCAGACAGAGCTTTGGGTTCGGAAGCCCGCTGACGCTTCCTCCCTCCCCATGGTGGTAGGATAATCCACCCGCAGGAGTTCCGATGAAGATCGTGCTTCGTTGTGCCGCCGCACTGCTGATCTCGCTTCCCCTGGTAGGGCAAGACAATCACCAACTCAGACCCGATGCCAGCCTGCTGGATGAAATCAATCACATCCAGGCGATCGACAACCACTCGCATCCTCCCGCCCTCGACAATGAAGGTCAGCCGGACGACGACTTCGACGCGCTGCCCTGCTATCCGCTGGAGCCCACTGCGGATGGGCTGATGTTCCGCGCGGACAATCCCGTCTACATCAAGGCATGGCAAGCGATGTTCGGCTACAAATACAACGACGCCACCCCCGAGCACGTGAAGGAGTTGCTGGCCGCGAAGGAACAGGTGAAGCAGCGCGAGGGCGAGAACTATCCCAACTGGGTGCTCGACCAGCTCGGCATCGAAAGCGAATTGGCGAACCGGGTTGCCATGGGACGCGGTCTGAAGCCGCCGCGCTTCCTCTGGGTGCCGTTCGACGACACGTTGCTGTTTCCCCTGAACAACTCCGCACTCGCCGCGCAATCGCCCGATCGCAAGATCTTCTTCGGGCGGGAAGAGACCCTGTTCGCCCGATATTTGAACCAGCTTAACCTGACCAGTGTGCCGCCCACGCTGGCGCAATACTCCGCCAAGATTGTCACTCCCTTGTTGGAACTGCAGAGAACGAACGGGGCCGTGGCCATCAAGTTCGAGGCCGCTTACCTGCGGGCGCTGGATTTCGCTCCCGCGAAGGAGACTGACGCGGCCCGTGTCTATGCCCGTTACGTCAAAGGCGGGATTCCCAGCGATGCCGACTACAAAACGTTGCAAGACTATCTCTTCCGCTACCTCGCACGAGAGGCAGGACGGCTGGGGATGGCAGTGCACTTCCACACCGGCGGAGGATGTGGCGGCTATTTCGCGATGGAGGGTAGCAATCCTCTGCTTTTGGACTCCGTCTTCAACGATCCGACGCTACGCAAGACAAACTTCGTCATGCTCCACGGAGGCGCAGGCGGCTTCGAACAGATTGGTCCCGTATCTGCTGATGAAGCCCAACGTCTATGCCGACTTTTCCGAGCAGACCTGGATGACATCGCCCCGCCACATCGCGGCGAGCATTCGCTTCATGCTGGAGTTTTATCCGGAGAAGGTACTGTTCGGTACCGACTTGTATCCGCTTGAGCCGCAAGTGAACTGGGAGGAGACCGGGTATCAGACCTCAACTGCCGGACGAACGGCATTGGCCATTGCGCTGACCGGAATGATGCAGGACGGAGAGATCACGCGCCAGCAGGCCAGCGCCATCGCGCACATGGTAATGCACGATAACGCGGCAAGGCTCTACGGATTGAGCTCCGCGCCGCCGCAGTGATTTGTGTAAGGGCGATGGGAAACTTCATTGAGCAACTCGATTTCGTTCGATCAAAACTTTCTGCGCTGAGGGAATTGGCGCAAACGAAAAGGCCACCCGGCAACAGGGCGGCCTTCTCTTCAAGGGAGAATAGTTCCAACGGAGGCAAAACCGTCAAAACTTTCTGCACAAATACTAGGGTCACGGAAAACCGCGTGTCAAGCAATTTCTAGGGCTTAAATTGCTGTGTTTTCAATAACTTATGACGTATTTAGGGGATTTGCAGGAAATTGACCGGAAACTATCGAGTATTCGCTATAACGAGATAACCGCCTTATTTTCAGTAGCTTACAAGCAATGCGTCTTTATCGAAGATGTAGCTGAATGATCTCGACATCTTCGGGGCGATCGAAGACTCGATCCGGAAAAAGACGCTTCATCAAGACGCGAATGCCCCCGAAAAAAATTCCGAAGATGAGTGAGATCAAGAGAATGATTCCGGTCAGCGCGAACACTCCGAACATTAGGTTGCCGATGTTGTCGCGCTTGCTGAACGAAGTTGCTTCGTCCCACGTGACCTCGGCTTCGTAATTTACTGAGTTGAGTAAGCGCGTGCGCCTCGCTGCTGCCGACAGCGCCCGTCACGACATCGACTAACGGTCCGCTACGCCTCACAAGCAGGGAGTTCGGAGACGATTGCTCAGCGCTTTGCAAGGCGCGCAGGCGCTCGCCCGCGATCTGCGGCGTCGGATACTGAATCAACGTGAGGGTAAGAGGCCCGTTTTTTGACGAATAGTCCTGAATCAAAATTTCTGGATCGTGGCTGAAATCAACCTGCTCAGGCGTGAGCGGCGCCTTCTCTGCAAGCAACGCCTGCGGACCGAGAATATATTTCGCCGAGTTTTCCACAGCATCGCTCTTGGGTAGGTACTCGGGAAGATTTGGCAAGTTCGCGGCTGAAGCCTTGGCAGCCGGTAGCGTAGCCTGCGAGCTCCCGCAGTTCGGCGGCCGACATTTCAGTCACGCGATCGAAGTTGGCGTCCACCAGAATGTTGTCGCGGAAGAACAGAATGCGCTGGTTCGCCGATGCGGCCTTCGTTCCGATGCGCTCGGTCTTCATGGCTGGCTGGCGATAAAACGTGAACGCGCCATAGGCTCCCGTAGCATCGTTGAATCTTGCCGCCTTTACGGTCAGCTTGCGTCCATCCGCGCGGGTGTAGGTTACCGTCTCGGAATTGGCGAATCCGTACTCCTTCAAGCACTGCGGGGTAGGCGGCGTCGGCTTTCGCCGCGTCGGTGGTCGATTGCACGGAGCCGGACTGGGTCCAGCCGGCGAACGAGGACGGCAGAAGGTCGTTAGTGTCAGATGCGAACGCGACACTTCCTAACAAGAAAAACAAAACAGCGACAATGAGGAAACGTTTCATGAGACAAGACTGCAGAGCCGAAGAGTAAAAACCCCTGCAGCATTAGACTACTGCGACCAGAACAAAGTTTCCAGACGCAAGCCGCCAGCAATCAGCCAAAATACCCGGCGGTTATCTTTGGCTGTCCCGGCAGGTAGCCGACGATAGGTTTTGCTGAATGCTGAGTACTGACGGCCGATTGCTGAACCTGGGAATTATTCTCCGCTGGACTTGCTCAGCTTGGACGCCACCTTGACGCCGCTGAGTCCACCCGCATAGTTCGCAATGCCCTTGTACAGCGACTCGGCGATCTTTTCGCGATATTCCGGGGTTTCCAGCTTGGCGGCGTCGGTAGGATTGGAAACAAAGGAGATCTCGGCCAGAATGCTGGGCATGTTGGCGCCGATCAGGACCACAAAGGGCGCTTTCTTGACTCCGCGGTTCCGCAGAGTGGAGTGCTTGCCTGCCAGCCCGCTGTAGAGCGATTGCTGGACATCGGTCGCCAATTCGCGCGATTCCTCGATCTTCTCTTTCAATGTGATTTTCTTTACCAGGTCCTGGAGTTCAAAGATCGATTTCTCGGAGACGGCATTTTCGCGCGCGGCGACTTCCAAGGCATCCGGATTTGAAGTGAAGTTCAGATAGTAGGTCTCGACCCCGCGGGCCGAAGGATCGGGGCTGGAGTTCGCGTGTACCGAGATGAACAGGTCAGCTTGATGCTCGTTAGCGACGGCCGTTCGAGTCTCCAGCGGGATGAAAGTGTCGTCGTCACGGGTGTAGATAACGTCGGCGCCGAGCCGAGTTTCCAATAGGCGGCCCAGGCGCAACGAGACGTCGAGAACCAGATCTTTCTCCATGAGCCCATTCGGACCAATGGTTCCGGTATCGTGACCGCCGTGTCCGGCGTCAACTACGATGCGTCCGATCTTGAGCCCGAGCGCGCGCGTCAGGCTGCGATCGCCCGCGGACGTGGGTTCGGCCTCGTGGACGGAAGGCACATCGGTAGTTGCCACCTTGCTGGTTTTCTTGCGATCCTTGGCGCGAGGAGCGACGGCCACCGCAGTTGGAGCTGTCGTCGGCTGGGTCGTGGCCTTCAGTTCTGGGCCCTTCGTATCTCCCGGGTCGGAAAAGAGTGGATCATTCTGATTAACCGAGAGCGGCTTGCCGGGCTGGTTCGCTTTTGCGCTGGACGGCCTTGCAGTTGAGGCCATCTGTGGCGGCAGGTCGTCGGTGCTGACCTCATCGTTTTCGTCCACAATGACTTTGCCATGGTGAGCGTTGGACGATGCCTTGATCTCAGCGGGGGCCGAATGCATTGTCTGCACAGCCGCACTGCCACTGTTGTCGCCACCGGCTGCTTTTGGGGAAGCATTCTGCTTTCCCTTTCCGGCAGCGGGCGACTTCATCTCGCCTCTGCCCGGTGCGGTGGGAGTTGTAACGGGATGCGGACTCGCTCCCTCGGCACCAGTCGGTGCAGCTTCTTCAGAGGCGGAACCTGCTGAATTATCGAGCTGGGCCACTTGCGTCGCGGAGTGAGGCTGGCGCCCGTGAATATCAATGATCAGACGGTATGGGTTTGGCAGAAGGAACGCTGAGTAGTCGGAGACGTCCGCCACTTCGAGAACGACGCGAGTGTATCCCGGGTGGTACTGCGCAACCCGGATCTTCTTCAGGAAGCCATCCTGCACGTCGAAGCTCTTTCCGACCAAGACCGACGCAAGCTTGGTATCCGGCAGATCGAAGAAGATGCGGTCGGGATGGGGAACGCGTCCAACTTCGTACTTGACCTCCTGGTCCACATCAATTGCAACTCGGGTGTAATCCGGAGTAGACCAATGGCGGATGCCGGTCACCACGGGCATCCCTGACTTCTTCGTAGCCACCGGTTGCGCGATGGCTTCCGCAGGCGATGCTTCCGGCGGATTCGCAGACGCTTCCTCGACCGGCTTTTCGCTCGCCTTTGGTTGGTTCAATTCAGCTAGTGCCTGTTTCGCCTCTCGTGCTAGAGCCTGGCGCGGATAGCGGTGCAGGAACTCCTCAAATGTCTGGCGCGCCTGCTCGCTGTCGCTGAGGTCTTCCGCGTAGATCTGCCCAATCGTGAACAGTGCCTGGAAGCGGTACTTGCTACCCGGGTACTCATGCCGCAAGAACTCGTATTCGCGGATCGCCGAGCGCAGGTCCTTCTCGCCAGGTTGGAACTGGCGGCCCATGGTTGCCAATATCTCGGCCACAGCAATCACACTGGCATCGGCCTTGCTTGAAGCGGGCGCTACGTAATAGACCTTGCGATATGCGTCAGCCACATGTTGGTAATCGCGACGGGTGCGTTCCTCCACTGGCCGGCCGTTCAGCGCCTCGCGCATCTGCTCAGCCTTGTCGAACTGGCTGGCGGCTTCCTGCTTGCGACTTGCTGCACTCCAGGCGAAACTGCTCCGGTTGGCGCCGGCCAGGAGCAACAGCAAGACCATGGCGCTCAATGTTTTGAAGTAGCGTGTGTTGTGCTTACGAAAGGGTGAGGAAAGGGGATTCGCCGACGGTACAGCGCTTCGTGCAGAGGAGAGCATCGCCATATGGACATGCTTCCAGATAGGCACCAGCCACAGCCGCAACTTAGCGCGACTTCGGCCGGGCGCAATCCGGCGGAGCTGTTGGTCGTCCAGAGCACTTCAATTATAGGGGTGGAAAGTCCGCGTACAAGTGCGAAAGCGGACGGAATCAGAGGAGTGACCCCACCGAATGGACCATTCGCTAATGCCAACCTACATTCAAGGCAGTGCGGGCGCGCCACGTCGAAAAAGAGACACAATCTGCGGTTGCAAGAGGTACCAAATGATGGCAACGTTGATGGCTAACTTGATCAGACGGTATCCGCCTAGGAAGAATCCGAAGTGAAGGCCAAGGAATAGCAACCCAGGGAGCGAAAGCAGAACGGTGATGCCGGCCAGCACGATGCACAAAATGCGTCCCCACTCGCGCAAGGTCCAGATGCCGTAGCCGGCAAGCGCGGCGACCACGGCAAAGCGAGCATGAGAGTAGCTCCCATAACGCCTACGAAAAAGCCCATGCCACCAAGCGGGAAGCTGTTACCGGCGGCGAACATGGCGCCTAGAACGCTGCCACCAACCGCGAGGGCGATTGCCAAGCAGACCAGAAACGCTGCAGTCAGAAAGTGGTAGATCGCGATCAGGACGATTCCGGTGGGACGCATGTTGCTTCTCCTCCCTGTCCCCGAATTAGACGGACAGTATGCGAACCGTCCATGTAAGTCAAGCCAGGGTTCAGGTATATTC
The DNA here is from genome assembly GCA_963720135.1 of uncultured Acidobacteriaceae bacterium. GTDB lineage: Bacteria > Acidobacteriota > Terriglobia > Terriglobales > Acidobacteriaceae > Bog-257. Next base: position 212,480 of record CAVREJ010000025.1, on the reverse strand, counting down.
TTGTTACACTTATGCCCACAAAGCTGGAAGAGATCATCGCCGTCACCCGCGAACGAGTAGCCGACGCCAAAGCTTCGGCCGATCTCCGGGCCCTTGGCGAGGCAGCAGAGCGGCATCAGCCTCGCGGGTTCCGCGAAGCCCTGCGCCGTGGTGCCAAGTCGGGGATTGCGGTCATAGCCGAGTTGAAGAAGGCGTCTCCGGCGAAAGGACTGATTCGTCCCGACTTTCCGGTAGCCCAACTTGCCGCTGAATTGGAAGGTGGCGGGGCGGTGGCCCTCTCGGTGCTGACCGACGTGCATTTTTTTCAGGGATCGTTGGAGAATCTGGAGATCGCATCACAAGCGACCCAGCTGCCCTGTCTGCGAAAGGACTTCATTATCGATGAGTTCCAATTGCTGGAGGCGCGGGCCCACCGAGCTGACGCCGTGCTGCTCATCGTCGCCGCCCTTACGCAGTCAGAACTAGCCAGCCTGCACCGTCGGGCGGCCGAGCTGCGACTCGATACTCTCTGCGAGGTGCATGACGGCGCGGAATTGCAACGCGCCCTCGATGCCGGCTGCGTGACTATCGGCGTAAACAACCGTGACTTGCACACCTTTCGCGTTGATCTGAACACGTCGCTGCAACTAGCCGAGTTGATGCCTCCTGGGGTGGTTAAGGTGGCCGAGAGCGGTATCGAAACAGGGGGTGACATTGCCAGTTTGCGACAAGCGGGATTCGATGCGTTTCTAATCGGCGAATCGTTGATGCGTGCGCCGCATCCGGGAGAGGCGCTAAGAGGCTTGCTGAGTGCGGCGAAGGCGTCCGACAATAGAACGATCGAGCCCCCGAAGAGCTTGTGTGGGAACTCATTTTGAGTTGGCACGGTGGAACGATTACGCAAAATTGAGCCCCGCGGCCGGGGTCCCCAGTTCGCGCCGTTTTTTGCGCGAACTGCGGTGGGGGAGGGGCGAAATTGCTTTTAGCCCAGGGCGTACCGCGGTCCCCAACGCGCGCCGTTTTTGCGCGTGTTGGGGTGGTTAAGCCCTGGGTCAAGTCGGGACAATTGACGAGTCCCTTTAGGGACGGTAGAAGTACAACCGCATGACCTGGATAAAGATTTGCGCAATCACGAACCTCGGCGACGCGCAGGCCAGCGTAGCTGCCGGAGCCGATGCATTGGGCTTCATCTTTACAACCAGCTCACGGCGTGTCGAGGCCGATCGGGCAGCGGAGATTGTCTCCAATCTGATGAATCACATCGAGAAGATCGGCGTCTTCGTCAACGAGACACCCTCGCAGGTCGCCGAGGTCGTTGAGGCTGCCGGGTTGACCGGAGTCCAGCTTCATGGCGACGAACCGGCTGACCAGATGCAGGAATATCGGCGGGCGCTCGGACAACGCAAGATCATCAAGGCGCTGCAAGCACGCGAATTGCTGAGTTCGCCGGACACTTTGAACGGCTATCTGGGGTCACGACAGGTTATTGACGCTATCCTGCTGGATGCCGGATCTCCGAGCCAGCGAGGTGGAACGGGCCAGACATTCGATTGGATCGCCGCGGCACCGATCGTCGCCAAGGTGCGCACACAAATGCCAGTTGTCATCGCGGGAGGATTGAATCCCGAGAACGTCGCCGAGGCCATACGACTGTTTGCGCCTTGGGGAGTGGATGTAGTCTCGGGCGTCGAACGCGAGATTGGCAAGAAAGACGAAGCCAAGCTGCGCAACTTCGTCGGGAAGGTGCGTCAAGCGCAACCGGCATTGCGGTAGAAGGCTAACCATGGAAGAAACAACCAGCAACTTGCAGAGTTCGACAGTGGGTGCGGCGCTCGAAGACAAACAATCTCGTGTCCGTGCCGTACCTGGACGATTTGGTTCCTATGGTGGTCGGTACGTGCCTGAAACCTTGATGGCGGCACTGCAGGAACTTGAGGCTGCCTATGCGACGGCTCGCAAAGATAAAACATTTCGCGACGAGTATCACCGGCTACTGGCCGATTTCGCCGGCCGTCCGACACCGTTGTTCCACGCTGAGCGGCTCAGCGAGGAACTTGACGGCGCGAAGATCTATCTCAAGCGGGAAGACCTGCTGCACACCGGCGCGCACAAGATCAACAACTGCATTGGGCAAGCTCTGCTGGCCCGCCGCATGGGCAAGCATCGCATTATCGCTGAAACTGGCGCAGGCCAGCACGGGGTCGCGACCGCAACCGTGTGCGCGCTTTTTGGTATGGAGTGCGTGGTCTACATGGGGACGGAAGACATGCGGCGGCAGGAGCTGAACGTCTTCCGCATGAGGTTGCTGGGCGCCGAGGTGCGCGGCGTCGACTCAGGTTCGCGCACGTTGAAGGATGCCATCAATGAGGCCATGCGTGACTGGGTGACCAATGTCCGCACTACTCATTACCTTCTAGGCAGCGTTCTAGGGGCGCACCCCTATCCGACGATGGTGCGGGACTTCCATCGAGTCATCAGCCTGGAGGCTCGCAAGCAGATCCTGAAAGCAGAAGGCCGGCTGCCTACGGCCGTCATCGCGTGCGTGGGCGGTGGCTCGAATGCGATTGGCGTTTTCTACGAATTCATCAAAGACCGCGAAGTGAAACTCATTGGCGTGGAAGCCGGTGGTCGAGGCCGCTCGCTGGGCGAACATGCAGCGCGATTCGATGGCGGCGGCCCGGGTGTGTTGCAGGGAACGTATTCTTACGTCCTGCAAGACTTGGGCGGGCAGATCGCAATGACGCATTCAGTTTCCGCCGGACTCGATTATCCCGCGATTGGGCCCGAGCATGCCGCGCTTCATGATCAAGGGCGTGCAGAGTACGTGTCGGCCAGCGATCAAGAGGCGCTCGACGCGTGTCTGAAGCTCGCGCGGATGGAGGGCATCATTCCTGCCCTGGAGTCGGCGCACGCGATTGCCGAGTGCATCAAGCGAGCGCCGAAGATGGACAAGTCCGACATCGTGATCGTGAATGTGTCGGGGCGCGGCGATAAGGATATTGGGATTTTGCGGGAGAACCTGGCGTTTTGATGTAACAGCATCTGATCGGGGTACAGAGGCCGGTGGGAATGAAGGTTGCTCGCGCTAAATCCAGCGCCCTTGGCGCGGCATAACTTAGCCCAGCACGCAGCCGCAGGCGGAGTGCTGGGTAGAGGCTGGAAAGAATCCGAGTCCCTTCAGGGACGACACAGATCTCACGCCCATCCTGTAGGTGACTGGCACGGCCGCCTTCGCCAAGGATGGCAGAGTGAACTGAAGGAGCGATTTGGCAATCATCTTCAACAGACGGCCTGGGCTGGTGGCGTACATCACCTGCGGTGATCCTGATCTGGATACCTCACGGGAGGTCGCTTTGGCGGCAATTCGCGCTGGTGCCGACGTGATCGAGCTAGGCGTGCCATTCAGCGATCCGGTTGCCGACGGCCCAGTGATCCAGCGCGCCAGCGAGCGAGCTCCTGCAGCGTGGAACCAACCTCATTGGCGTCCTCGCGGTAGCAAAGGAAATCCGACAGCAGTCGAATGCTGGGCTGATCATTTTTTCGTACCTCAATCCCATTCTGCAGTTTGGCCTGGAGAAGTTTTGCGCCGCTGCCGCCGCGGCGGGGGTTGACGGCGCGTTGATGACCGACCTTCCGGTGGAAGAAGCCGATGACTATCTCAAGGCCATGAAAGCGCACCGTCTGGCCCCTGTATTTCTCGCCGCGCCTACCAGCACGGAACAGCGCCTGCGCGACCTTGCCCAGCATTCGCGTGGGTTCGTGTATGCAATCTCCCGCACCGGCATTACCGGCACGCGGCAAGAACTTGCTGGGGACGCACGTTCCCTGGTCGAGCGGCTGAGAGTTCACACCAAGTTACCGATCGCCGTCGGATTTGGCGTTTCGACCCCCGAGCAATTCGCCGAGGTTGGGAGTTTCGCCGATGCGGCGGTGGTAGGCAGTGCGATTGTCCAGACGATCGAACAAAATCCAGGACGAGAAGCAGCGGCTGTGTCAGAATTCCTGTCATCCCTTACCGGAACAGCGCAGGAAGCAGTAGGTAGAAGTTACGGAAATTCTGATTAAGTCAAGTCAGAAGCCCTCGGGGGCTAACAGCCGGTCTAGTATGAGGCGTTTGCGGACGGCCTGAAGGCCGTCCCCTTCAAAGGCCGGACTTGATCAGAGTTTCCTTACGTGCACCACTGGGCAAGCCCACGAGGCAATAGGCGATGGACATTGAGGATTGGCGCCGGAAGATCGACGAGGTGGACCTGCAATTGGTGCAGCTGATCAACCAGCGTGCCCAATGCGCTCGGGAAATCGGCAAGCTCAAGCGCGACTCAGCCATGCCTGTTTATGAGCCTGATCGCGAGAAAATCATCTTTCAGAACATCGCGCGCGCCAACTCGGGGCCGTTGTCAGACGTGCAATTGCGTCAGGTCTATGAGCGCCTGGTGGATGTGATGCGGCAACTTCAGCGCGAAGAGATGGCTCCGGAAAGCCCGATTGAGGGGGAGATCACGGAACTGGAGCCTAACGACTGAAAGACAGTGGTTAGGGGTGGGTGTTAGTGGATAGTGGATAGTTCGAACGCCTCGGATGCACGACGGTGGTGCAGACTGCTAAGAGCTAAAGGCTAATAGCTAAGAGCTGTAAGCGAAAGGCGAAAGGCGAAGAGCGAAATCATGATTGTTGCGATGTTGGAACATGCCACCGAAGACCAGATCCAGCGGGTGACCGATCACCTGATGAAGATGGGTTTCGCTGTGCATCGCACGACGGGTGCGCGGCAAAGTGTGCTTGCCGCCGTGGGCAAGCGTATCGACTTTGACACGCGTGACCTGGAAGTGTTGCCAGGAGTGGAGCGCGTGCACCGTATCAGCGCGCCTTACAAGCTGGCAGGGCGCCAGTTTCACGAGCACGATACGATCGTGAAGCTGCCCGACGGAACGGAGATCGGCGGCAAGGAAGTGGTCGTGATGGCCGGCCCGTGCTCGGTGGAGTCGAAGGAGCAATTGTTTACGGCGGCCGAGGTGGTTCGAAAGGCTGGCGCCAAGGTCCTGCGCGGGGGAGCGTTCAAACCGCGGAGCTCGCCTTACACCTTTCAAGGTCTCGGCCTTGAAGCGCTCAAGCTGCTCCGCGAAGCTGGCGACCGCTATGGCATGGCGGTAATCAGCGAGGTCATGGAGATCTCGCAGATCGAAGTCATGTTGCCCTACATCGACATCTTCCAGGTGGGTGCGCGCAACATGCAAAACTTTAACTTGTTGCGCGAAGTAGGCAAAGTGCGGAAGCCAGTGCTATTGAAGCGTGGCATCGCGGCGACCATCGAGGAGATGCTGCTCTCGGCCGAATACATTCTGTCAGGAGGAAACTACCAGGTCATCTTCTGCGAGCGCGGCATTCGCACCTTCGAAACCTACACTCGCAACACGCTCGACATCTCGGCGATTCCCATTGTGCACAAGCTGTCGCACTTGCCGATTACCTCCGATCCTTCGCATGGCACGGGATTGCGTGACAAAGTCGCGCCCATGGCTTGCGCCTCGATCGCCGCCGGGGCCGATGCTTTGCTGATCGAGGTGCATCCCTCGCCTGATGAAGCGCTGTCCGATGGTGCCCAGTCGCTGTATCCGCAACAGTTTTCTGAACTCATGGATCAGTTGCGGATGATCGCGCCGGCGGTGGGACGGACGATTTGAGGCGTTCTCGCTTTGAAGGGGCGCACCTTCAGGCGCGCCGTTAGAAGTCTTTTTATTTTTGTCATCCCGAGCCGGCTTCAGCCGGCGAGGGATCTGCTTTTGAGACTTTTTTCCTCAGCTTGTTCAGCCGTGTTCCGCTACACAGGAGTGAAACTGTCCCAGCCATGGCGATTCGGCAGATCACAATCGTAGGAACTGGCTTGATAGGTGGCTCTTTTGGACTTGCCCTTCGCCACCAGGAGTTCCGGGGAGCGCTTATCGGCTGCGATCGGCCCGAGGTGCTGGACGCAGCCATCATTTGCGGCGCAATCGATCGTGGAGACACTGATGTAAGACAAGCGGTTGAGGGCGGCGATGTTGTGGTCCTCGCCACCCCCGTTGGCGCGATACTCTCCGCCTTCGAAAAGCTCGCTCCTACTCTTCCTGCCGACACGCTCGTTACCGACACCGGCAGCACCAAGGTTCAGTTCGTGGAACGCGCGCGCATGGTGTTCGGCGCAGACGCTGCAATGCGCGTGCTTCCTGGGCATCCCATGGCCGGCAAAGAGCATGGCGGAATCGAGAATGCCGAGGCTGGCTTGTTCCGCGATGCCGTGTGGATGATCACACCGATCAATGCAGAACAGCCGTATACGCCGCGGCAGCAAGAGTACATTGAACTCTTAGGGTCGATCGGTACGCGGGTGATTGCGATGGATCCGGAGCGGCACGACCGCCTGTGCGCGTGGATCAGTCACCTGCCGCAGATGATGGCTACAGCACTAGCATCATCGCTTCGTGATGAGCTGGGAGAGGACGAAGCAGTCAAGGAGATCGGCGGCCGCGCTTTGCGGGAGATGACGCGGATCGCCAGTAGTCCCTACTCGATGTGGCGCGACATTGCGCTAACCAATAGCGAGAACATTGAGGAAGCGCTGCTGCGTTTCGAGCAGCAATTGGCGCATCTGCGGGAGAACCTGCGTGGGCCGGGGCTGCGGGAGATGTTTGAGAGTGCGAACAAGTTCGGGGAAGGCAGGGGTTAGGGGGTTTCCTGCGCGCCGTCCGAACCCAGGGAAGTCATCATGTTTACTTGCTTGCCCTGCATGTGGGCTTTTCGTGTACAGTGAGACGACATGACGGCCGACCATGCGGCCTTCGATGCACCGGCGTGAGGATTTTCTCCGAGACGAGGAAACATAAGAAATACCAGTTACCGCTTGTTCAGCGGAATTCTATCTAGCCGTGCCTGGTTTGTCACTCGCTAGTGCCGCAGGAGTCACTTAAGATAGGCGGCATCCATAGCGAAATTTTGAGGGGCGTCTTGGCAGAAGAATTCCCGGCGTTTTCTCAGCCGATGCGGAGGTCGTTGATGCGCAAAGCGTGTGTAGTTCTTTTCGCGATGTTGATTCTGGCGCAGTGCTTCGGCCAGCAGCCTAGCCACACTACCGTTACAGTATCCGGCTGCGTGATCAATATGAATGGGACCTTCAGACTCCACACCTCCGATCAGACTTACGTGCTAAAAGGAGGTCACCACCACAACGCCCTGTTCAGCTACAACGGCAAACTGGTCGAGGTGACTGGGACCATAGACGCTTCCAATAAATCGTCCGGCATACCTGTAGTCCTGCACGTAACCCATCTGAAAAAACTGGCGGACTTCTGCCGTTGATGTGGGGTGGGCCAGCGTTATCCATTGTCGGTGCCGCTACTGTCGGAGAGATGAGATTGCGCTGAGAACGCATAGCTGTTGCGAAATCGCCATTCCACAAGTAAAGACGAAACTGCACAAACTATTTGCATTGCTCCAGATTGTGGGGAGCCGATAGCAAACTTTTGCGTCGAGGCGACATGCCCCGGTACAATCGGCGGTCGGAATCAAAATCCTATGGCAATGAACAAAGTAGTTGCGAACGCAGACGAAGCCATTCACGACATCAAAGATGGCGACACTCTGATGGTCGGAGGCTTCGGGCTATGCGGGATTCCTGAGAACCTCATCCGCGCGCTGGTGAAAAAGGGCGTGAAGAACCTGAACACCATCAGCAACAACGTCGGAATTGACGACTTTGGACTCGGGCTGATGCTCGCCGCCGGACAGATCAAGTCGCACAAGGGAAGCTACGTTGGCGAAAACCGCTTGCTGGAAGAGATGGTGCTGACCGGGCGCATCGACTTGGAACTCATTCCGCAGGGGACCTTTGCAGAACGTATCCGCGCAGGCGGAGCTGGTATTCCCGGCTTCTACACTCCTACCGGCTTCGGGACAATTGTTGCCGAGGGCAAAGAGCGGCGCGAGTTCGATGGCCGACCGTATGTGCTGGAACTGGCCCTCAAGGCCGACTTCGCGCTTATCAAAGCCTGGAAGGGCGATCGTTGGGGCAATCTCGTGTACCGCAAGACGGCGCAGAACTTCAACCCAATGATGGCGACCGCAGCCAAGGTTACGATTGTTGAAGTCGAACACTTGGTCGAGCCTGGAGAAATCGAGCCTGACCAGGTGCACACCCCAAGCGTTTACGTACAGCGTATTTTCCAGGGCACCGGCTACGAGAAGCGCATCGAGCGGCGAACGCTGCGAAAGGCTTAAGGAATGGCAACTCCTCCAACTACGAAGCAGAAGGACACCGAAAAGCGTGATCGCATCGTCAAGCGCGTGGCTCGCGAGTTGCGCGACGGCTACTACGTGAATCTTGGCATCGGCATGCCGACCCTGGTGGCCAACTGCGTGCCGCCCGGCATGGAAGTCATCTTGCAGAGTGAGAACGGCATGCTGGGCGTGGGCCCGTATCCTCTGGCGGGCGAGGAAGACGCGGACCTGATCAATGCGGGGAAAGAAACGGTATCGGAGATTCCCGGCACCGCATATTTTTCCAGCGCCGAGTCTTTCGCCATGATCCGCGGCGGGCACATTGATCTGAGCGTGCTCGGCGCCATGGAAGTGGACGAAGAGGGCAACCTTGCCAACTGGATGATACCGGGCAAGATGGTCAAAGGTATGGGCGGCGCGATGGACTTAGTCGCCAGCGCCCGGCGGGTGATCGTGGCGATGGAGCATACCACTAAAGATGGCGGCCCCAAGATCCTGAAGCGTTGTACGTTGCCGATCACCGGCCTGCGCGTAGTCAACACCATAGTCACCGAGATGGCGTACTTGCGGGTGACCCAGAGCGGACTGGTCCTGGAAGAGATCGCGCCGGGCCTTAACCCGAATGACGTCCAGCGCGCGACCGAAGCTCCACTTATCGTGAGCCCAGAGTTAAAGACGATGGAGTTCTGAGCCTCCTCGCGAAACGGCCACTCCCAATTCCGCCGACTCCTAATCTCAAAGTTCCAAATCGGGAATGAGATACGTTGATTACCGCGCCTGTGATGCGTGTCGCTGACCCGGTCGTGAGCCCGGGGCATAATCGAAGGTAGTAGCAACGCAATCATAGAAGTGGAAAGCAGGATGTCATGAGTTCACGTCTTGCGTGTCTGGCAACTGCCCTGGTGCTGGCACTGTCGATTTCGCTTACCGCGCAAACAAGTTCAAGCGCGAACCCAACTGGGACTCCGCAGGCAACGTCCTCGCAGATCAAGAAGGTTCCCGCGCCTTACACAAGTTCGTCCTCCGGCAAGGACATGTACATCGCGTACTGCGCCTCGTGTCATGGTCAAGACGGTACCGGAAACGGCCCTGCGGCTCCGGCATTGAAAACGCGCCCAACCGACCTGACGATTCTTGCGGTGAAGAATGGCGGGAAATTTCCCGGTGCCCATATTGCGGAGATCATCAAGGGCGACAGCCTGACAGCAGCGCATGGTAACAAAGATATGCCCGTGTGGGGGCCAGTATTTCTTACCTTGGGGCGGCATGATCCCGTGCAGGAACAAATGCGGATACACAATTTGACGACATACCTGGAATCTATTCAGCAGAGATGACAAGTTGGCGAGACCGTTACTTCCAGCGGTTCTGTCGCCGGCCACAACTTCGGGCAAACAAATAAAAGAAGGGCGCATTGATTGCGCCCTTTGCCATCTACGTCTGGTTTTCGCTATACGCCGACCGGCTGCTTCGCTGGAGCTGGAACCGGCGTCATCCAGCCAAAGCGGTCCTCAGCTGTTCCGTTGACAATGCCATAAAACTCCTTGCGGACAGCCTTCGTAACGGGACCAGCAATGCCATGTCCGACGGTGATCTTATCCACCGAGCGGATCGGCGTGATCTCGGCAGCGGTGCCGCTGAAGAAAAGTTCTTCCGCGATGTACAGCATTTCGCGGGGAATGATCTGCTCGATCACTGGAAGTCCCAGCTCCTGCGCAATGTGCAGCACAGAGTTGCGCGTAATGCCGGGTAGAACGCTGTTGCCCAATGGCGGCGTATAGATGCGGTCCTTGTGCACCACGAAGATATTCTCGCCCGAACCCTCGCTCACATAACCGTTCACGTCAAGCGCAATGCCCTCGCTGTAGCCGTTCACGATAGCTTCCATCTTAATCAGCTGCGAGTTCATGTAATTAGCGCCGGACTTGGCCATGGTGGGCATGGTATTGGGCGCCAGCCGAGTCCAGGACGAAACACAGACGTCCACACCGTCTTCGCAGTCAGCACTACCGAGATACTTGCCCCATTCGTAGTTGGCGATGTAAACCTCGGTGGGCGAATTGAACGGGTTGACGCCCACTTGGCCGTAACCGCGCAGCACGATCGGGCGAATGTAGCAGGGCGACACCTTGTTGCTGGCGACGAGTTCGACAGCCGCCTGGCATAGTTCGTCGAGCGAATAGTCGAGGTCGATGCGGTAGATTTTGGACGACTGGACCAGGCGCACCATATGATCTCTTAGACGGAAGATGGCTGGGCCCTTCGGGGTCTTGTAACAGCGAATTCCTTCGAACAGTGAGGAGCCATAGTTGACCACGTGGGCCATCACGTGGAGCTTTGCGTCATCCCAAGGAATCAGTTGTCCGTTATGCCACACGTAGTCGGTTGCTTTAATAGCCATGTTGGCGCTCCTTCAAATATTCGGAGTGGTACAAATCGTTACGCTGTCGGGCCGGACGTGCAGAAAACAGAAAACGCTCACTCAGACAATCAAAGCCACGGCGCTCGATGGTAGTGAGCATCTGGGAATCAGCTTAATTCAGAATTATAACTGACGTTCGAGCACTCCGAGCCAAGGTTTTCTTCGGCATCGGCAATCGGCGCCCGTCCAAAAGAATGGATGCGGCTGGCTCGCAACCGACTCCGAAAATTCGTGGGGAAATTATGGCGCCCTGTCCCCCAGCGAGCGCCTCTGGAACCGCTGCGGGGGTTCGAAGGCGTTACAATGAGCAGTACTGCCACTTCCGCCTGGAGACGCAAGGCATCCGGACTTATAACCTCTGTATCGTCGGCTTTGGGAACGTCGGCAAAGCCTTCGTCGTACTTCTTCAGAGAAAACAGACAGAACTCCAGAACCGCTACGGCGTGGCTTGGCGGATAACCGGTCTGGCTTCGCGTAGGCTGGGTTGGCTGACCGCGCGGAAGGGCTTCTCCCCCAAGACGCTGCTGGCCTCAGATTTCAGTGGCGCTCAGGTTGCTGACGACATTCATGAGTGGCTACGGGCGGCAGGAGCCGACGTGCTTTTCGAGGTGAGCTCCCTCGATGCCGCGTCCGGCCAACCGGCGATTGCTCACATACGGGCGGCGCTTGAGTCCGGGGCACACGCCGTCAGCGCCAACAAAGGGCCGGTGATGCACGCCTACCGAGAGTTGACCGAACTGGCGGCGTCAGAGGGAAAGCGATTCTTGTTCGAATCGGCGGTGATGGATGGCGTACCGATCTTCTCGCTTTTTCGCGAGACATTGCCCGCGATCGAGGTTCGTGGCTTTCGTGGTGTGTTGAATTCAACGACCAACGTAATCCTGGAAAGTATGGAAGCGGGAATGACATTCGAGGAATCGGTTCGCGCGGCACAGAAGTTAGGAGTAGCGGAATCCGATCCTACCCACGACGTCGAAGGCGTGGATGCGGCAGTGAAAGTAACCGTGCTAGCTAACGTACTGATGCATGGCGATCTGAAACTGAACGATGTCAGCAGGCAAGGTATCCGGGGAATAACTGCGGAGCAGTTGCGCGAAGCGCGCGCCGCCGGAGAAGCTTGGAAGTTGGTTTGCAGTGCGCGACGTGCGGAAGATGGTCATGTGGTGGCGTCGGTCGCCCCGCAGCGACTCAAGCTTTCTGATCCGCTGGCGCTGGTGAAAGGTACGTCGTCGATCATCAGCTTTGAGACCGACGTTTTTCCGGAATTAACCATTACCGAGCAGGACCCTGGGCTGGAGGCCACAGCGTACGGTTTGCTGGCGGACTTCCTCACCGCGGTCAGGAGTTCCTAATATGTCTTCGAGTGCAAGGACTGCAGTGCCAGCCCGCAAGCTGGATGTGGAGTGGGTGCGTCAACAGTTTCCTTCGCTGCACCAGGTTGTGAATGAGCAGCCCGCTGTATTCTTCGATGCCCCCGGTGGCACGCAGGTCCCGCAACGCGTAATTGACGCGATTGCCGGTTACCTCTCTACGAGCAATGCGAATACCGGCGGTGCCTTCGTCACGAGCCAGCGCACCGATCGAGTGATCGCTGACGCACGCGACGCGATGGCAGACTTCTTCAATTGCGCAAGCGACGAAGTGGTCTTCGGCGCCAACATGACGACGCTGACTTTTGCGTTGAGTAGAGCGCTTGGCCGCGAGCTGAAGAGCGGCGATGAGTTGCTGGTGAGCTGCCTCGATCACGACGCGAATGTCTCGCCCTGGGTGTGCCTGGAGGAGCGCGGGCTCAAGGTGCGCACGGCCGACATCAAGCCGGGCGATTGCACCCTCGATATGTTTGACCTGTCGGCGAAAATTCGCCGCAACACTCGCATGGTGGCTGTCGGCTGGGCGGCCAACGCCGTGGGCACCATCAACGATGTGCAGGAGATTGTGCGGCTGGCGCATGCCGCGGGCTCTATGGCCTTCCTCGATGCGGTGCATTACGCGCCCCATGGACCGATTGACGTGCAGGCAGTCGATTGCGACTTTCTGGCCTGCTCCAGCTACAAGTTTTTCGGGCCCCACCTCGGAATTCTTTACGGCAAGCGCGAGCAACTGCAGCGGCTGCGTCCGTACAAACTTCGCGCCTGCACTGAGAAGTTGCCCGACCGTTGGGAGACGGGAACGCAGAACCACGAATGCCTGGCGGGGCTAACCGCGGCCATCGACTACATCGCCGACGTGGGTCGTCACCACGACCCCGAAGTAAGAACTCGGCGCGACGCAATCCTCGCGGCCTACGAACTCTTCCAGCGGCACGAGCGGGAGCTACTCGAGCAATTGATCAGTGGATTGCTGGCAATTCCCGGGCTTACCTTATACGGCATCAAGGATGCAGGGAAGTTCGACCAGCGCACTCCGACGGTGGCTATCCGCATTGACGGCTATACACCGCGCGAACTGGCGACCCACCTTGGCGAGCGCGGTATCTTTACTTGGGACGGAAACTACTACGCGGTCGATCTCGCCGAACGGCTGGGCGTGCAGAGCTCAGGCGGCATGTTGCGCATCGGTTTGGCGCACTACAACACCGCCGAGGAAGTGGAGCGCCTGCTGGCGGAGTTGAGCGGGTCGGTGAAATAGCAACATGCGCGCTTAAGCTGGGCACAGGACCGGCGGCAGTTGGAGCTTCGCATGACTTCTAGCCGCATCTTCCAAAGTTATGGTTTGTGCGACGTCGGTGCCCTTCTGCGCTGCTGTTAGTCTTCGCGGAGTCGGATGTTTTGGATTGACAGCGCAACCGACCTCGAAAAGCTGTTCGTGAGAACAGAAAGTTTCTATTCTTTCAATTCTAGCCGAGATTGCTCGTTGAACATACCAACGCCAGAAGGTTCACTCGTTGTTCATGCGAGACTCGCTTTCTAACCAGCGCGTAGAAGGAGAACTCGCCCTTGCTCAGCGCCTGGCCGGGGCGCACCGGCGTTAGCCCCTGTCCTCAGTGGCTAGGGTTACTGCAAGCAGACCAGTCACTGATGGTGGCTGGATTACCGTCGTTCCAGGCGAAAATTCCGGGCGAGCCGGAAGTTAGGAAGTTGTTCGTATCGGTGTAAGTGCCAATAAGGTTGCCATTCTGATAGACCTTCAGCACATTGCCCGTCACCCAAAGCCTTAGAACATCGCCGGAAGAAAAAGCATTCGGTACATTGGATGCAATGTCAGTGTACTCGTCGAATCCATGTACCGCGGTGCGAAAGCGAACATAGTAGAAATTGGAGTTGGCAAGAACTATATAGTATCCGGCGTTGCTTACACGAACCGCGGGACCAGCCCACGTGGCGAGGTTGTTCAACGTCACTTGCGAATACTGATTGGCTCCCCAATTTGCTGCATTAAAATATGCGACACCATAAGTGGGCGAATTTGTGTTCGATACTATTTGATTGAGACTGATTATCAAGTTTCCGGGACCATAAGGATCACCAGCCCAGTTTTGCATTGTCCAGTCTGATCCTAGCTCCGGACCAGCCCGGTCGAAGATGTCACCCGCACAGATAACAGCACCACTGGGTCCCGGCGGCTCGGCCAAGCACGTACTGCCAACAAAAATCAAGGTAGCTAAAATCCCTACTGAGATTCGCATAGTAATGTGTCACCTCATGACGAAGATTTGCGCACGCACACGGTAGGACGATGTAGGTGCCAAAGTCAATACCATTTGGGTGCTATTTGACGCGATATAACAGTTAAGAGCTATAAGAGACAAAGGCCAACTGCCCGCATCGGCATTCGCCGCGTTGATTTATAATCCGCGCGTCCCTAAAAGGAGCGGACCAGAATGCGCGGCGTGCCTCGCTGGGTGGCAGTGTTGGCTGTGCTCGCGACTGGGGCGGTGGTCTGCGCCTTCACTTTTCGGCACGCAACCGCCCCTGCAACCTTGGTATTGCAACTCTCCCCGGCCGAAATTCCCGCCGACGGTTTCAGTTCGACCGAACTAAGAATCTCACAATCCAATGGCCGCCCACTGCACGGCCTACAGGTCGCGGTGGAAGATCCGCATCACGCGGCGGTGGAATCGGTGACAACTGAAAGCAATACGATGGTCGCGTCGCTTCGCGCTGGGGTGTTGCCGGGCGATACCAAGGTGCGAGTGGCAGCTCCCGGGTTTGCGACACAGGAGATTGCGTTAAATACCACACTCGACCCCAGCGACACCATCGGAGACGGCATTCCCGACTTCCTGCGCCTGCATGATCCTGCTGATCGCACCTCGTTCCGGCGGTGGTTTACCTTGCTGGCGGAAGCGGAGTACTTTCGTGGACGTGCGCTGCCGTCCGAGATCGACGATTGCGCCGCTCTCTTGCGCTTTGCCTACCGGGAGGCCCTGCGCCCACATGACGCGGCGTGGGCCCGCGAGATAGCGCTGCCTGTCCCGGCATCCGCAAGCGACATCCAGCAATATCAATATCCTTACACTCCGCTTGCAGCGGCGCTGTTCCGGGTGCGTGGTGGAGACTTTGAAGTCAGCGACCTCAGCGATGGTACCTTCGCGCAATTTGCCGATGTGGAAACCCTGTGGCGGCACAACACCTATTTCATCGGTCGTGACTTGCATCGGGCGCGTCCGGGCGATTTGCTGTTCTTCCACCAAGATGGTCATCGGATGCCATTTCACGCGATGATCTTCCTCGGGCAAAGTCAGATCGAGCCTGGCGTCGAGCAGTTCGTCGTCTACCACACCGGTCCCAGTGGCCGCTCTTCGGGCGAAATCCGCCGACTTCCGTTGGCTCAACTCTTGAACTATCCCGACGCACGCTGGCGGCCGATATCAGACAATCCCGGCTTTCTCGGTGTCTATCGGTGGAACATCCTGCGGGGCGCGGAGTGATGCGGGCAGACCCTCCCATTCGGGAAGAGCAGATGCCTCGCGGGCTGAAGAGAGTGTGTCGCAATCTCTGCCGTCCCTACGGGACTCGCTATCATCTCCCACTTTACCCAGCGCTGAAGCGCTGGGCTAAGCTCTTTCGCGCCTACGGCGCTCGTTTCCGTGCCGTTTATTCCCCCCGCCGAGTCGGTCGGGGGTTTGCGACCCAGCCTCTAAAGCCCGCTCGAAATGACAAGAGTAAAGGACTTTCATCGGCGCACTCAGGACAGCCTCTGAAGGTGCGCCCCTTCAAGACCACCTGCGCCGGCTGGTTTGCTGTCTTTCTATTGCTTCAAATATTGCCGCTGCCAATCTTTGCGCAGGAGAACGCCGATAGCAGTGCCTCGTTTTCGCTGACCAGCCAACGCACCTATCTTCCTGGAGAGAAGCCGGAGGTCTCCGTCTATTCCCACAATGTGAACGCCCTGGAGTTCCGCGTCTATCGCGTGAACGATCCAGTGAAGTTCTTCAGCCGGATGCAGGAGTTGCATAACTTCGGCGGCCGCGCGCCCAACCTGCCGAAGCAGTCGCGTACCTGGCTGGAAAAATTTCATGCCTGGAAGCACCGCCTGTGGACCTGGATTCGCGATTTCATTCGCGCCCAGTTCTCGCCCGAGTCACGTCACCAGATTCGCTTGTGGGAGATGAGCGGTGGCGAGAAGAAATCAGGCGCCAAGGTCGAAAGCTACGCGCAAGTGCCTGTGCTCAATCAACAGCAGGTGGTTTCGGTTTGGAATTGGACAGTGCCATCGCACGAGCAATGGGAAAGCCAGAACGTCGCGATCCCGGTAAGCGACAAGGGCGTGTACCTGGTCGAGGCGACCAATGGCAAGCTGCGCGCCTACACCATCATTGCCGTCACCGAAATCGCGGTCATTACGAAGGGCGCGCCGGGCCGGCTGATGAGCTTCGTGGTCAATCGCCGCAGCGGCGATCCAATTGCCGGAATCATGGTGCGGGTGTGGGTCGACCAGAAAGAAGTTGCCGCCAAGCCAACCGACCAGCAGGGCCTGCTGGATACTACGCTAACCGAGGCGAAACCGGAAAACGTTGCGGTGCTAGCGACCAGCGCGGAGCAGTTCGCAATCAACACCCCCGGGGCTTGGAACCTAGGTGACGATCCTAATGCCAGCCTGCGCGGTTACACCTACACGGACCGGCCGGTGTATCGGCCCGGCGACACCGTACATTTCAAATCCATCATTCGTGCCCAGACGCCGAGCGGCTACATCATTCCGCAAGACCGCGACCTCAGACTGGAGATGCGCGACCCGCGCGACTATAAGACTATCTGGCAGCAGACCGTGAAGCTCTCCGACATGGGTACAGCGGAATGGAATTACGCGATTCCCGCCGGCGCCAATCTCGGCTTCTATTACCTCTCAATACAGATGGGCGAGCGCTATGTCGAGGGCACTAGCTTCTCGGTGGAAGACTACAAGAAACCTGAATATCAGGTGAAGGTAACGGCGCAGACCCCGCGCGTGCTGCAAGGGCAGCCGATCAAGGCGACGATCGATGCGCGTTATTACTTCGGCGAGCCCGTCGCCAACGCAAAGGTGACGTGGGCGGTCCACACCTCGACGTATTGGCCGCTGGGACGTGACGAAAGCGACGACGAGGCGGGCGCATCGCAGGATGGCGAAAATCCCGAAGCCGGCAATCCGGAAGGCGATGAAACTTACGGCGGAGAGCAGCAGAGCGAAAAGAGCGGCACGCTCGACGCCGACGGCAAACTGCAGATTACGATTCCGACAAAAGTGGACAGCAAGAAGCGCGACTTGACTTATCGCATCGAGGCTCGCGTGACCGATGCGGGCAACCGCGAAATAGCAGGGCACGGTTTCGCGTTGGCAACGTATGGCAACTTCTTTTTGATCGCTGAGCCAGATTCGTATGTCTACGCCAAGGGCAGCACCGCGACCGTGACCATCACCGCTCAGGATTACGACAAAAAGCCTGTGGCGGCGCCGTTCCGTGTCGAAATGAATCGCTGGGACTGGCGCAAAGGCGCGGGGCAGTTGGTTACGAGCACGCAGGGCCAGACCGACGCCAACGGCAAGGCGCAGGTCAAACTCACCATCCCCGATGCCGGCGAGTTTCGGGTTCGCGTAAGCGCAACGACTCCAGAGAACCGCACGGTCGAGACCACGGCATTCTTGTGGGCTCCGGGAGAGAGCCCGTGGTGGAGCGGTCCCGCCGAGGAGCGCGTCCAGATCGTCGCTGACAAGAAGACCTACCAGCCAGGGGACACCGCGCATGTGCTGATCGTCACCGCCGAGGAGCCGACCTCGGTCCTGGTGACGGTTGAAGGTAACGGACTCTACTCCGGCCAAGTGATCAAGAGCAGCGGCGGCAGCGTCACCGTGGATGTTCCGATTAAGCCGGAGTACGCTCCCAACTTCTACGTCGCGGCGGTCTTCATTCGCGGCAACAAGCTGTATCAGGGATCGAAGAGTCTTACCGTGCCGCCAATTCAGCACGAGTTGACTGTGCAACTGCTGCCCTCCAAGCCGCAGTACCAACCGGGCGAAGCGGCGAGCTACACCATCAAGGCGACGGACTCCAGTGGCAAGCCAGTGCAGGCGGACTTCAGTTTGGGCGTTGTCGACGAAGCAATCTACGCGATCAAACCGGAGACAGTGGGCAGCATCGTGAATGCGTTCTACGGCCGCGTCTATTCGCGCGTGACTACGGAGACCTCGCTGACGTACTACTTCAGCGGGCAGGCTGGGAAGCGCGCGATGCAGTTGGCCAACGTTCGGCCGCCGAAAGCGATGGCGCAACTGAAGCCCGAGCGCCTGGTGCAGCCCAAAATCCGCAAGGCATTTCCTGACACCGCGTATTGGATGGCGGACGTGCGCACCGGCAGCAACGGACAGGCCACGGTGCACTTTGACTATCCCGACGCCATCACGTCGTGGCGAGCGACGACACGAGGGGTCACGCAAGACACCAAGGTCGGCAGCGCGGTGGTGAACACCATCGTGCGCAAGAACCTGATGGTGCGACTGGTGGTGCCGCGCTTCTTCCGCCGCGGCGACGAAATTACGCTCTCGACCATCGTGCAGAACTATCTGCCGACGGTAAAGACGGCGCACGTGTCGATGGAGTTCACCGGCCTGCAGGTGTTGGACGGCGGGGAACAGAACGTGCCCGTTGCCAGTCGTGGACTGGCGAAAGTGGATTATCGGGTGCGGGTGCTCGATGTGGATTCGGCACGCGTGCTGGGCAAGGCGCTCACCGACGTCGAGAGCGACGCGATGGAGCTGACGCTGCCGGTGGTTCCCTTTGGAGTGAAGTTGGCGGTGGCGAAGTCGGGATCGGTCGCAGCCGAGGGCAGGAGCGATACGTTGCTGCCGTTGACCTTCCCAGCGGGCGCTGAAGTCGGAACTCGCAAGCTGACAATTGGTGTCACGCCTTCGATTGCTGGCGCGGTGTTCGCCGCACTCGACTTTCTGACGTCGTATCCCTACGGCTGCACCGAACAAACTATGTCGAGCTTCCTGCCGGATGTGCTGGTAGCAAACTCGCTGAAGAAGCTGGGAGTGAAATCGAACGTCGATCCGCAAGCGCTGAACAAGCAGGTGCAGGCGGGCCTCGACCGGCTCTACAACTATCAACATCCCGACGGCGGCTGGGGATGGTGGCAGACCGACGACAGCCAGGCGTTCATGACGGCGTACGTGCTCGCCGGGTTGAGCCAGGCAAAGGCGGCGGGATTCGACGTCAAGCAGGACGCAATTGATCGCGGACGCGGTTGGCTACGCCCGCAATTTGATCGCTCGGAAAAGGTAAAGACCGATCTGCGTGCTTACATGGCCTACGCCTTGGTGTTGAGCGGAACGCACGAACAGGCGGTAGTCGACTCGGTATGGAACCAACGCTCGACGTTGACGACCTACGGCCAGGCGCTGCTCGGACTTGCGATGCTGAAGATGAACGACGGCCGCGCGAACGAGTTGAGCAAGCAAATTGAAGCTGAGGCGAAACAGGAGGACTCGCAGGCATGGTGGCCGAGCGACACCAACTATCTGCTGGATTTCTCCGGCGACACGACTCCCGAAACGACAGCGTATGCGCTGAAACTTCTGGATCATACGGATCCCGCGAGCCCACTGCTGTCAAAGGCTGCGGTTTACCTGGTGAATCATCGCGACCACGGCTACTACTGGGAGTCAACCGAGCAGACGGCGATGGTGATCTACGGACTCACCGATTATCTGGAGCGGACGAAAGAGTTGCAACCGAACTACAGCGTCGAGGTGCAGGTGAACGGCAAGACGGTGGTGAGCAAGAAGTTCACCGCTGCCGATGTGCTCGCTCCTGTGACAACGGTTGCTCTGAGTGAGTTGCAATTGGCAGACGGAACCAACCAGATTCGAATCGCGAAGTCGGGAGAGGGACGGCTGTACTGGTCGCTACGAGGCGAGTATTACTCGAGCGAATCGAAAGTGGTGAACACCGGCAGCTTCAAGTTGAGCGTGGCGCGCCAATACTACCGCTTGTCGCCGCAACAGAAGGACGGCCGCGTGGTGTATCACCTCGATACACTCTCGGGACCGGTGGAGGTAGGCGACACTCTTGCGGTGCGGCTGACAGTCGGTGGCAATGACTGGAAGTATCTGATGATCGAAGATCCAATTCCATCAGGCACCGAGTCCATCGCACGGGATGATTTGTACGAACTGGATGAGCGTCCCGATTGGTGGGGGCGCTGGTTCAGCAATCGCGAACTGCGCGACGACCGGACTACGTTCTTCAACATGTACTTCCCGCAAGGGCAGCATGAATACGTGTACCTGCTGAAAGTGGTGAATCCGGGCGTTTTCCGCGTGAGCCCGACGAGTGTGGAGCCGATGTATCAGCCGGAATATCTTTCCACCAGCGATGCCTTGACGGTGGCGGTGAAATGACCGCGAAACATAGTGGCGTCGCGAAGATGTGGCTGCTGAACCTCATCGGCAATGCCTTGTTGCTCGCTGCCGTTTATTCATGGCTGACGATGCCGGATGCGCACGGCTGGCAGGTGGCGGTCTCCGCGCTCGATGGGGCTCTCGTCATCTTTCTTGGACTATGGCTGCGCACCGGCACGTTCGCCTACTTCAGGGTTGCAGAGTTTCGGGACAATGCAACTGTGTGGCGTGCGTTCCGCCATGCTTTGCGGCATCTCGTGGCGCTGGCAGTGTGGGCGGTTTGCCTGGCAGCCATCGCCTGGTTCCTGATTTCCCTTCGCCGATACACGCCACAGTTCGGCGTATGGTTCTGGCAGAAGTCGCCATCATTCTTGCGCTTCGGCACTCCGAAGGAGGTCTTTCATACAGCCGATTGGGTACTGTGGTTGGTGCTATGGGTGCTGGTGCCAGCCGTGTGGCTGCCCATCGCCACTACCGCAGCAGCAGCCGGATTCAGATTGAAGCGCATGACGCGCTCTCTGCGCGTCTTGCGGCGGCCTGCGTATTGGCTGCGGTTCTGCGTGCTGATGCTGATCGGAGTCTACGTTCCTTATAAGTTGGTCTGGTGGATCCCCGACCTCAGTGACCTGCGCAAGCAGGCTTGGAGCATGGGGCTACGGTTCTTCGCAGCCTACGTGATCTTGATTTCGGCGTGGATTGCGCTTCTGTTGGTCATCGGTACGCGGGTGGAGAAAGAAGACCCTCAGCCCATTTCTCATCGTTCACCGTCCCTCAGATCGCTGGGCATCGTCGGCAGTTAGTTCAGGCGGCAATCCATTCTGAATCCAATCGAGTACAGTCTGTTTGCCGTGCTGCCGTGCAAGTTGGCCCACGCGCACTTGGGCGGCAGCGTAAGCGCGCCGTAATTCTCCCTCACTCGACGGAGATCGCAGCGCTCGCTCCAAACTCTTCAAATCATCGAAGGTCTCGCTTCGTTGCGACAAGGCGTTCGGCGCGGTCAAGTAGAGCACCAGTCCTTCGCGGAACCAGAGCGGCGTGCCTGGAAGTGCATAAGAGTCGATCAGCATGTGCAGAAGTTCGTGGCGAATGGTGCTTTCTAGCGTGCCCGCCTCGCGTAGGACGTCGGAGGGTTGCATCTGGATAGTGCGCCCGCGAGTCGATGCCGCTACCCATCCGGGCTCGCCAGTAGAGTTGCGGAAAGCTGCAACTGTCGGATAGATCTTCAGGCGAGGGGAAGCGCGGTAGAGCAGTTCCGTGTTTTCTTCGGACTCATGCATGAATGCTGTGGCAAAGGCCAAAAGCGAACGGTCATGATCAGGACGAGTGGTCAGTAGCGCGACATCTTCGTTAGTCAGCTGCTGCCACGGTATGCCCTGCGCGCTGACACCCAGACGCGTCCCTGGGTAGTAGAAGTTGAGGATGTCGCGGTAGGAGTGACCTTCCTCGCCCATGACTTCGGCGCCCACCTGGCACAATCCAACTCCGTGTCCAGAGCCTCGACCGTGGAAGATGAGGCTGTCCCCGGCATCGCTGACATCGTACCAATTGCTCTTCATGCGGTCCCATCCAATGCGGCGGCCAATGGCGGAGCGGAAGTTCAGCGCTGTTACCGTGATGGTGCCGCGGCCGCTGACGCGGAGAAACTCCACGCGTCCGCTGGGCGTGCGATGCAGGACCGAGACTGTACGCAGGTTGCCGGGAACCACGATGCCATCAGCTGCGAGAGCGCGCTGCAACTCGCTCTTCGCAACCTCGGAGCGCCACTGAGCGCTTCCATTGCGCATGCAGTACTGGTCGGAGTGCTGAACCAGGAAGGGCTCGCGCGGCTCATTGTTGCCGAGAACAAACCGTCCATCTTCAGTGGTGCCTCCGCAGTTGGCATGATAGTAGGTAGCTGCCGGTTCGCCGTCGTACCAGAGTACTTCGCCTGCCGTCGCGTCGGCGATGCTGCGCAAACGGGCGTTGATGCCGGCGATGCGCAGGTCCTGGCAATGCGTGGTGTCGCAAAAGTCAAAGCCTTCCAAGGCGTGACGGCTGCCAAAGTGCATCGCGTAGGTACGCGCCGCGACGGCCATGGCCTTCAGTGCCTCATCGGACTTAAAGTTTCCGGTTTCGCCGGCGAGGACCCCCGCAATGTATTCCTCCATCGGCATGAACGCGGTGACGAGCAGGTGATCGTCAGCGGCTTGAATCTCAATAGGAAAATCAACGCGCAGTGGTGGATCGCCGGTGGCGTTCATCTGATAGGCGCCAATCAGTCGAATGTCGGAGAAGGACGACTTGTCGCTATCGATCACAACCCTCGAAGCCGTGGCACGCACAACAGAGGCGGTGATAGCGGTTGGCTTGCAAGTAGCACAGCTGCGGATCTGTGCTCGACTGGCATCGGCGCGGATACGCAAGTCGCGCGGCGGGTGCAGATACCAGAGCCGGACTCGCACGGTTTGGGGAAACTTCGAATGGGGCACTTCTGCACCGTCGCGACCTTCCAATTCGGCGGAGCCCACCGTATAGAAAAGGAGCAGCACGGCGAAAGCCGCCAACAACCGTTTCACTTGCGTGCTCCTTTTGCGGCTTCGGTGACCCGAACATCGTAGTTGGCTGCGAACGCGGCAAATATCTCGCGTGCGACGCTGGCCGCATCCGAGCCGCCATGCCCCTTCTCGAGGAACACGACCAATGCGATCTCAGGATTTTCGGCAGGCGCGTAACCGGCAAACCACGCATGCGTCCATGGACCTTCGTCAGCCATCGCGGTTCCGGTCTTGCCTGCGACTTTCATAGGCGCGTCGGGCTGCGCCATGCGTCCCATGCCGTAGGAAACCGATTGTTGCAGGCCGGCAAAAATTGGCGAGAGCTTATCGTCCGGATCACTGACAGCAAGCGCAGCAAGATCGCGATAGCCCTGCAGCAACTCCAGTGGCGTTACGCTGATGCCCCATTCCCCGATCGCTTGCAGCTGCAAATCCTCCGGCGAGCCGCCGAGCGCAACATTTCCGGTGGCTTCATCGGGCGCCAGTCCAGTGCGAGAGATGAAGCCATAGCGCACAAGACTGTCGCGCAATTGTGCGGGCGTCAGGCGGGTCGCGACGGTCGTGAAGTATGAGTTGCAGGAATATGCCAGGGCGCTGGCCGGGAGCAGCGGCTCGGGTGTCGCAGGATGAGTGCAGTCCAGTTTGTGGCCGCCAATCGAAACCGTGCGTTTGCACAGGAGAGCGGTATGCGCGTCGAGCTTTCCCGCTTGCAGCAACGCCCGCAGGGTGAACGGCTTGATACTGGAGCCGGGATGTGCCACGCGACGAGCGGCGACATCGAGATGGTATGCCGCGAGGACGCGTCCGGAATGGACATCGATGACTACGGCGGCGCCACGACGGCCAGCCATTGCATGCGAAACGGTTGTCTGCAATGCCGAACTAACTAAGTCTCCTGCCGCAGCCAGCAATGCGGTCAAACACAAAACGATCACGGCGAAACATCGCCAAGCCAGATTGAGGCGGGGCATGGCTCGATTGTAATGGGAGCCGGCAAGTGCGGCGAGATGTGCATCATCGGCGAACCAAGCCTCGCTCTTGCAACTCGGGTTTGAGAGCCTACAATTAGTTTGTCAACATCTAAATAAGTGGAGGTTGCCATGATGGAACTCCGGTTGACCACGGAAGAAGAAGATCTGCTTCTGGATCTCCTGCGGGAGCATCATACCCATCTATTACGAGAGATCGCCAAAGCCGATCATCACGAATTCAGAAAAGGTTTGCGTAATCGCTGCACCATGCTGGAGGCAATCATAGACAAGCTGCAGGTGCCAACACACTCAACGTCCTGAAGCCGTATTGACGCAAGTCGTCCTTGTTGCTATTGCGAAGGAGTGCTCATGCCTGCCGTAGCGCGGTGAGTAATGTCTCCAAATTCTGCAGCAATCACGGCAGCAGCACGATTTTTCCGTGCGCGCCTGATGGCTTCATGATCTCAACATGCGCGCGTCGCGCTTCCGCAAGGGGAATCTTCTGTCCGATTACGGGACGCAGCGTTCCATTCTCCAGTCCGGCGACCAAGGCGGCGTGCATGGCCTTATATTCCTGCTCAGAAGCGGCCATGAGCGTCACGCCACGGATGTCGGCTTCGCGCACCATGGCATCACGCGGATTGATCTCGACTGTACCGCGGCTTCCGATTACCGCCACCCGGGCTTTCTTGGCGAGCACGGTGAGATCCTTGCCCAGATTTTTGTTTGCCAGCAATTCCACGATGACATCCACGCCACGGCCTTCGGTGAGCTTCATCAACTCGTCGAGGTAGCCGTCGGATGCGTGGTTTAGAGCGTGGTGCGCGCCTTCCTTCCTTACCAACGCGAGCCCGCGCTCGCTGCCAGCGGTGCCGATGACGGTCATGCCGGCCGCGCGCGCCAGTTGCACGGCTGCGCTGCCGACTCCGCCGCTCGCGCCATGAACAAAGACGGTCTCCGCGGGCTTGGCGTCGGCGCGTTGAAACAATCCGCGATACGCAGTGCCATACGGAACGCCCATGGCGGCGCCTTGCTCGAAGGTCACGTTATCGGGCAGTCGATGTACCTGGGCTTCGCTGCATAGAACTTGCCCTGCGTACGTGCCGCTATTAGGGCTTGTGACATAGACGCGGTCGCCGGCCTTCAATTGCTTGACACCCGATCCGACAGCCATGGCCGTGCCCCCAGCGTCAGTTCCCGGCGTGTAGGGGAGCGCAGGTTTCAGCGCGTAAGTTCCAGTGCGGACGTATGCGTCAACCGGGTTCACGCCAGCTGCATGGATGCGGACCACAACCTGCCCAGCACCGGGTTGAAGGTCGGGGACATCTTCCAACTTCATGACTTCAGGGCCGCCGAATTCATGGACACGGATAGCTTTCACCATCTCCTCCTGCGCACAAATCTCCCACCAGATTGTAACTAGAGGCGATCAACTTTGCCGGCCGCCACTTGGCGCTGGCTGAATCGCGCAACTGCAGATTCATCGTCTAAGGTCGATTTGGTCTCCCGATTAGGTTCTTCGCTCCATGCTGCACATTGGACGGCGGACGCATACTGGAATCACTTTAGATACTGGAAGCGCCAACGAATCGTCAAGCTCACCTTTGTTCCAACACGCCGCTGGCCGCGGCGAGTCGAGGCCACTACCGGGAAGTGGTAGGCCGCCTACGAAATTCTTGTTGGACGATGCCCTCTCTTCCGGTTAATCTTCTCTATCTCCTGCGACATGACTTGGACGCCAGAAATGTGCGCATGCCCTGCCATAGACGGGCGCGCTTCCGTCCACTGCAATTGAGGATGCGGGAGATTAGGGCATGAAAGCAGTGCGTGCGATATCGGTCTTATGGGTTGCGACGGTGCTTGCCGCGCCGGGCACCGCGCAGGAGAAGACGCTCGCGCGCCTGAACCACGAGAGCATCCCTGAAGTTACGCATCCGCGGATCGACGCCCGCGATGGCACGCGATCAACCACCGCTCCTTATTGGGAACCGCTTTCGGAATCGCCGCTTTCTCACTCGGCTGCAACCGCGCTGTTTGTCCATGCAAACCTGGTTCGCGCGCGCGAACTCGCTCAACGCGCCTCGCGACACGACCATCGGGATGCTGAAGCCCTATTTGTGCAAATGGAAGTTGCGGCCATGCAGGCCGATGAGACGACCATGTTGAATGCCGCCACGCGCCTATGTGAAATCGGCGGCGGCGCAAAGCAGGACCCGAGAATTCGGTTAGCGGCAGCTCGCGTGCGTGAGTCGGCCGGCAATACGCCCGAGTTTCGCGCGGCCATTCCTCGGCTGCAAACGCTGCTGGCAAACTCCAGTGAGGATTGGCCAGAACTTAACTTAGCACTGTTGAGCGCCGCCATGGATGGCGTTCCCGGGCTCGATCCAGAAGCTACCGCGCGCGCGTCGGGTATCCTGACGGATTGGCGCATGGTAGGTCCGTTGGGTAAGCACCCACTGCTCGACATGAACCGCACGCTAATATCGCCGAATGATGATTTGGCAGAGGCGTCTTATGGAAATCGTGCGGTTGAGAATTTCCAATTTCCCGACGGCATCCTCCGCCTTCCGCCGTATCTGTCACCTCGCGGAATTTTCTATGCGGCAGCGCATTTTGCTTCGCTAACGCCGAGTGCCTGGACTGTGCAGACCGAAAGCGCTGGTCCGCTGGAAATTTACGTGGATGGCATGCGAGTGTTGCGACAAGATGCAGGCGTTCGCGGAACTCCTGCTATCGGCTCTGCCACGTTCGAGGTCCCGGCCGGTCCGCACCGTGTGCTTGCCAAATTCGGTGGTACCGCAGCGCCGCTTAGGATTGCAATATCGCCGGCGGTCTTGGACATATCGACTCCAATACGAGCGACGCGATCGGTAGAGGAACTAACTTACGAGCTCGCTTCATCAGCCTATGCTGCAGGGGACTTTAGGACGGCAATCGAGCAAATCAATTCGCGGCCATCGGTCCCGGGTTCCGCTGCACTGCAGTTTCTTTTGGCGCAGTCGTGGGCGCGAGAGGATCCCAAGGCGCCCGAAGGTCTTCATGCATGGAACCGTTTGCAGTCACTTGCCCCTGATGCTTTGGCGGCCGATCAGGCGCTGGGTCAGCGGGCCTTGGCAAGCGGCCGTCTGATTGAGTCTGCAAAGTTCGCCAGGCATGTCCTGGCGGCGAATCCCAACGACGTGCAGGCGCTGGAGACGCTGGACGCCGCGATCGAAGGCGATTCGCGACTTACAGACTCCGAAGGAGAACTGCGGTTGATCTGGGCACGACGTTTGGCGGAGCATCCGTCATGTAAGACGTCTAACCAGGCGATGATGTTTTATCGTGGCCAGGGACAAATCGCGGAAGCCGCCGCTGCGCAGCAGAAGTTGGACGGTTGCGCCCCAGAGTCGCTGGCGTATGCGCAGTCATTGGCCGATCAGGGGCGTCATGGTGAAGCCGCCCGGGCCCTTCAGAAACTGGTGGCGGCGGCACCTTTGAATCGTTCCGCGCGCCTGATGCTGGTTCGTGAGTTGCAACTCGCCGGTGACGATTCCGCCGCGGAACGCGCCGCCAACGCATGGTTGAGAATAGCGCCAAACGCCTCCGAGTATCGTCGGCTGGCAGCGGCTGATCGTAGCGACGACCCGACCACAGACGCGCAACCGTTTTACGCCGCTTATCGCCGCAATGCTGCTGATGTAATGCGGCAGGCGACTAGCACGCGACTTCCGAGTGCTCCCGTCATGCTGCTAAATGATCGTGTCGCCATGCTGCGGCCTGATGGCAGCGTCTCGTTGTACGTCCACAGGACGAGCTTTTCCAGTGCGCAGAACGTCCTCCACTTCGAAAAACCAGATTTGCCGCATGATGCGCGACTGTTGCAACTGCAAATTCTCCATGCCGACGGCCGTGTCACTCCGATAAAGATTGATCCGCAGAAGCCGCCAAGCACGCTGCGGGATCTTTCGGCTGGCGACGCGATCGACGAAGAGTATGTAGTGAACTACGCGGGCGACGGCGGAATCGCGGAGCATCCCGAAGTCTTCCAGTTTGTTTTTGGCCGGTTCGATGAAAAAGTCTTACGCGCGCGTTTCGTGGTGTTGACGCCCGCTGAGCAGGCTCACCGAGGTGTCGTAATTGCCTCCAGCGACGCTCCTCGCTTCACGTCGCGAACGCAGAAGAGCATGCTGGCGCGTATCTGGGAGCGGGACGAAGTGTCGAACGCGACAGGCGGGTTGGTTTTGCCTGATAAAAGTCTGGCCATTGTGCGGGTGGTCGACCAAGAGAACGGTTGGACTGTACCCAGCGACGCCGAGCACCATCGCCGCATCGAAACCATCCATCCGGGGCCGCGCTTCGAGGAGTCATCAGACACAATTGAACGGCGCCACAAGCAATCGCCTGAGATCTCGGCACTCTGACTCTGCTCGATCAGAAGGTACATTCCGACATCCGGACGCATCCCGCCGATTCCCGTTAGACTAAAGCCAGAGGTTTACATGGCACTGACCCAGGAAGATGTCATCTCAGCGCTTAAAGAGTGTTACGACCCCGAGATCCCGGTTAACATCGTCGATCTTGGCTTAATTTATGAAGTTCGGCTGAAGCCAACGGAAGTCCCCAACGCGCAGGGCGAAGATGTTGAAGTCGAAATGACCCTGACCTCGCCCGGCTGCCCATCTCACCAATACATCGGCGATCAGGTTCAGCAGCGCCTTTTGCGGATTCCGGGCGTGGGCAATGCCACGGTTAGCATCGTATGGTACCCCCAATGGACTCCCGAGCGGCTTAGTCCGGAGGCGCGCAAGCAGTTGGGGATTGAATGAAGCCTAAGGCTGCAGGGAAGTCGCAGCGACCGCATAGTATTTTGCTTCGACCGACGGATTCACGCAGCTGGCCGCCCCCTTCGCGCAGGGGAGATCAGGAACCGCGCTGTGCGCGTAGATCGCGCCAAGCGCTGACGCTGCGGCGCTCGGCCTCTTCAGCAAAGCCTTCCCCCATCTTTTCCAAAGTGGCGAAGATCTGCATACCCTTTTGCAGGTACTCAGGGGCATTCTGCCACACGACTTCAAACTTCTCGGGATATTCTGAGGCCAAAACCGCGAGGCCAGCCGCCGCGAAAGCCATTCCCAAAGGGCGGCGGCGGGTGATGAGCAGCACCGCACCAGCGCCGATTGCGCCAAAGACTATCGCTTTCTTCCAATTCTGCATGATTCACCTCGAGCGATGCACCAAGGCACCACGTTACAAGTTAGAGGAACTCCGATGTCCTGCTGTTGTATGCGAACGCCTCCCCATGCATTGATTTATTGTAGGCGCGCATAAGCTCAGGACGTTTTGCAGGCGGCTTAGTGGTCCTGTGATATTTGGCCTCCTCATGATTGGAAACCGCCTTCATCGGAGAATTTGTGCGTTACTTGCCGCTTTGCCTTCGCGCCAAATACTGATGATACGTGGCCTTCGGTCGTCTTGAGCAGTGTTAAACTTCATAAATTATAGCTTTCCAGCTTGAACTGGCAAATCTCAGTAGTTAAGGAACCATCCTCATGGCGACTATGAAGCACCCGGCCGTCGAGGCCCCGACTGGAGTCTTTCCTGGTCGAGGCCGGTGGTTGACGGCGTCCGCAACGCTTCAATGGTGGCTGGCTGGTTGTCTCGTCATCGCGGTTCTCTGTCTCGGCAACTTCGACCTACTCTCAGGCAAGTCGGCGCCGCAGTGGGACGGCCTCGATTACTTCGGGCCGGAATTTTCATTACTAGCCGATCATGTTAAGGCTGGAAGACTTCTCCTGTGGGACCCCTGGGTCGCAGCGGGCACGCCTGATTCTGCTGAACCTGAGTTTGGTACTACCTCGCCGATCGTGTTGGCGGTAGGGCTGTTGTCTCCAGGCCCGCAAGCTGGATTCGTTATGTATTGGATGTTTATTTGGGCTCTAGGTCCGACAGGGATCCTGGTACTCTGCCGTCACCTGCGATGTCCGGTTTGGGGTGGATTGATAGCTGCTCTCGGTTTTGCTGCCTCAGGCTTCTACACTGGACATGCAGAACACACCGCCCATATCTATTCAGTTTCGTTGCTTCCATGGATACTTTGGCGGTTCGATGTAGCTTTGCTGCGCAGAAGCTATTGGGCCGCGGTGCAAGCTGGAATCATTTATGGAGTCTCGGCGCTTGGCGGGTACCCTGTTTATACGGTCGTGACGCCAGGCTTCCTCGTGTTCTGGTCAGTTGGCCGGCTTCTAGATACCGAAAGGGAGCAATCGATTGGACTAAGGAAGCAAGCTGCCTATTCAGCAGCAGCAATCATACTTGTGTGCATTACAGGCGCTGCCGTAATGGCTCCGGCATATGTTGGATTTTTTAAGGATACGCAAGGTTACAGCGACAGAACTGGAACCCGATCCAGAGAAGTGGCACTCAGAGAAAATATTTTCCCTGCTGGCGAAGTTACAACCCTAGCTAGTCCGTATCTCAGCTTGTTGGATATTAAGCATGGTCATTTCTGGCCTGGGGCGGACATATCCATGCGTAGCATTTATATGGGTTGTGCGCTGCTGACGCTCGCACTGTTTGCCTTGATAGGCAATACCAGATGGCGATGGTGGTTATGTCTAATGGCAGTATTGTTCCTATGTTGCGCGACGGGCTATCAGCTCCCATTGAGAGGGTGGCTGTATGATTTTGTCCCGCCTACCCGTTATTTTCGTAACGCTTCCAGCTTTCGAACCTATGCCGTACTCTTAGGCGCTATTTTGTGTGCGTTCGGCACTAGGGACTTGGCCTCCCGTGATTCCGAAACCAACAACCAGAGAAATTTACGGTTAGTTATATCCGCGACAGGTCTCGCGATAGTATCCGGTTGGATATTTGCGGTTGTCACTCATCTCGCAACCGTCTGGCCTCCGACGTATAACCTGGCAGTGGTTCATGGACTGGTGACTTGGGGCTCGATTGTCACGCTCGCTTTCCTGCTTTGGACGCGCAAGCTACCCCCGGCGGCATTTTATGCTTTACTGGTAGCGGTTGCGGCATTCGATGGTGTTGCCACACTGCGCATATCGAGATCCACGCTCCATTCTCCAGCCGCGCGGGGATTTTGGCACATCATGAACGTGGAGCATGAAGCAAGCTTAGATCTTTCCGGCAGCGATTTGTTTCGAAGTCTTGATCCACCTGCGTCATTGACCAATGTTTCGGCAAGCCGTTTTCCGAGCAACAGAAATCTTCCTCTGAAGATTGCGACAATTGAGAATGACGTAACCTTATGGAACCGCTATTACATGCAGATTGAGCATGATCCATTGCTTCGTCAGATGGCGCTGGGAAAAAATCGCATGTGGTTCACGGACGCCGCGGAAGCGGTAGCTCCCACCGACGTAAACTTTGCTAAATACGCGAGGCGAGTGCAGCAGTTGCAGAGTCCGGTAATAGTGGTTCATCCTGGGTCGCAGATGGAGCAGATCTCACGGAAACATGCTGAAGACTTGGGGCAGGAGCTGCCAACTGTAAACGCTGACTCGTTGAGTCCGGCTTCAGTGGCGCCAATTTCCGGGCTGTCCTATTGGCCGAATTCGCTTTCCTTTCATTACGTCGCTAATAAGGCTGGTTGGCTCATGGTTACGGACCGCTGGGCTCCCGGCTGGAAGGTCACGGTGAATGGAAGACCGCAAGAAGTGCTGGGCGCGGACTTCGTTTTTCGCGCCGTGAAAGTCGAACCTGGCGACAACTTTATCCAATTTCGCTATCGCCCGTGGGGCTGGCCGTATCTCCTTATCCTAAGCTGGGGCACGCTTTTTGTCGCAGGAATATGTCAACTTGCCATAAGTATTCGGCGATATCGAACACGCCAGGAACGCCAAGCCGCATAAGTTGGCCCGAAGGCTCGTGAGCTTTGTCACCGCGGCTTTGCCTGCGCTCTGTTCCTTAGCCTTCTTGGAAGGCCCCCGATGTGCAGCGCGTCTGTTGTGTAATGTCATTCGAAACGCAAGCCACCGGAGCACGCACGTTGCAGGTTCACTCACGTTACAATTCCTCACGGGTACTCTTGCGTGGACAACAAAGCCATCGCCAATGTCTTCTACGAAACCGCCGATCTCATGGAGGTTAACGGCGACGACTCCTTCCGCATCCGTTCTTATCGTCGTGCGGCCGAAGCCATCGAAGGGTTGCCCCAGCAGGTCTCGGGGCTAATCGATGAACCCAAGAAGTTGCTGGAGATTCCCGGCATCGGCAAAGGTATGGCTGCCAACATCCAGGAATTGTGCCGGACTGGCAAGCTCGGTCCACACCAGGAATTGCTGATGAAATACCGGCCTTCGATGTTGGAGCTGCTGAAGATCCAGGGACTGGGCCCGAAGACCATCGCCCTGCTTTGGAGCGCCTTTCAGGTAAGCGATCTCGCCGGCGTGGAGAAACTTGCCCGCGAAGGCAAACTTCGCGAACTGCCGCGCCTGAGCGAAAAGAGCGAGCAGAAAATCCTGAAAGCGATTGAGGACTACCGGCGCATTTCCGGTCGTTTCCTGCTCGACGAAGCCGACCGCACCGCGCAAAAGTTGACCGAGCATCTGCAGCACATCAAGGGGATCGAGAAGATCACGCCTGCCGGCTCGCTGCGCCGGGGACGGGAGACAGTCGGCGATCTCGATGTGCTGATCACCGGGCCGTGCTGCGTGAACGACGGACAGCGTGCTGGGCTGATCGAAGAAATTCTCCGCTTTCCGGGAATCGTGGAAGTGCTGGCCAAGGGCGACAACAAAGTCAGCTTCAAGTTGCGCAAAGGAATGCAAGTGGACGTGCGCACCTTGGCGCCGGAATCCTACGGCGCGGCGATGCAGTACTTCACCGGTTCGAAGAACCACAACGTCTCGCTGCGCCAGCGTGCGCTCAGGATGGGTTTCACACTGAGCGAGTATGGACTGTTTCGCCTCGACGACAACCAGCGCGTCGCCGGCGCTACCGAAGATGAGATCTATGGCAAGCTCAAGCTCGATTGTATTCCGCCCGAGTTGCGCGAAAATTGCGGCGAGATCGAAGCTGCGGAGAAGCACCAGCTGCCTGACCTGATTACGGTCGAAGACATTCGAGGTGAAGTGCACATGCACACCGTCGAAACCGACGGCCGATGCACCATTGACGAGATGGCGGCGGCTGCGAAAGAGCGCGGCTATCAGTACATTGCCATCACCGATCACTCGAAGAATCTGGCCTTCGCCAACGGCCTCGATGATAAGCGTGCCGAGCAGCACATCGCCCGTATCCGCGCCGCCAACGAGCAAACCGAAGGCATCACCATCATGGCAGGCATCGAAGTGGATATTCTGGCCGAAGGCGAGCTCGATCTGTCTGACGCGGTGCTGGAGCAGATGGACGTTGTGGTCGCGAGTGTACATTCCGCGTTTAACCAAGAGCCACAGCAGATGACCGACCGATTGTTGCGCGCGTTGAACAACAAGAACGTTTCGATTCTCGGACATCCAACCGGCCGCCTGCTGCTGAGGCGCGACGCGTATCCGTTCGACATGGATGCAATCCTGAAGACGGCGCTGCAGAACAAGGTTGCGATGGAGTTGAATGCATATCCTGACCGGCTCG
This sequence comes from uncultured Acidobacteriaceae bacterium, assembly GCA_963720135.1. Lineage (GTDB taxonomy): Bacteria > Acidobacteriota > Terriglobia > Terriglobales > Acidobacteriaceae > Bog-257. The sequence goes on along the minus strand of CAVREJ010000025.1, from coordinate 178,929 downwards.
ACTTGAACGATGTGCATTTGCGCATGGCGCGGGAACGGGGAGTGAAAATCGTGATCAACACGGATGCGCACCACACGTCGCATTTCGAGAAGATCAAGTACGGCATCCTGCAGGCACGCCGCGCATGGCTCACGCCCAGGGATGTGCTGAACACGTTGCCGGAGAAAGAATTTCGCGAGGCGATGAAGCATCGGTGGCCTGGAAGCGGTGACTAGGGGCTAGGGGTTAGGGGCCACGCAGAGCGATGAAACCCACGCGCCGCGACAGGATTTGACATCCAAGAGATGGCGTGTAATTTTGAGGCTGCCATGGCTGAGAATGAAGTTCCGCCCAAACCGCCTGAACCACAGTACGACGCCGGGCATGTTCCTATCACGGAAGAGCTCGACAGCCCCAAACGTAGCTTGCCGCCAGCGGTGCCGGTGGTGATCGCGCTGATCGTCGTTGCGATCGTGGTTGGAGTGATCGCTTTCGTGCAACGCTCCAAGCCAGTGGCACAAGGAGGCATCGACTCGGTTTTTGCCAGCCAGCCTGCCAACATGACCAACACCATGGTTGCTCTCCAGGTTACGGTGCGCAACGTAGGCGACAAGGCGCTCTACATCAAGGCCATCAGTGCCAACTTGAAAACCGATCAGGGCGATCAATCCGACGATGCAGCCTCACCTTCCGATTATGATCGATATTTCTCAGCCTACCCTGACTTGCGCCAGCACGCGACGCAACCGTTGACGGTGGAGACCAAAATCATGCCCGGCGCAGAGCAAAAAGGCACCGTGCTGGTGGCGTTTCCAGTCACCCAGCAGCAGTTCGACGCTCGCAAAGATCTCAACGTGACCATCGTGCCCTACGATCAGAACTCGATTGTGCTGCGCGAGCGAAGCGCCGCGGCCAAGTAGTTCCTTCGAGTCCAATGACCTCTGGAACCTTAACTGGGGCCGGTCTCAGCCTGGCCACTGCTGCCATCTGGGGCGGCGGAGATTTCGCTGGCGGCATCGCCACCAAGCGCGTCAATGTCTTTCGCGTGGTAGCAGGCGCGCACGCTTGCGGCCTGCTGCTCATGCTGCTGTTGGTCTGGATTACCGGCGAGCCGCTGCCCCCGCGGGCAACGTTACTGTGGGGCGTGGTTGCCGGCGTCACTGGAGCCATTGGCGTCGCAGCGCTGTATCGGGCGCTTGCCATCGGGCGCATGGGAATCGTTGCGCCGGTCGCCGCTGTTATCACAGGAGTGTTGCCGGTGTTGGCCGGTATCTACAGCGAGGGAATGCCCGACCGCATTCAGCTTGTGGGCTTTGTGGTGGCGTTGGTCAGTATATGGTTGATCGCACGGCCGGACGGCGCCATCGACACGCATCGCGGCCTGGGACTAGCAGTGGTAGCGGGAGTAATGTTTGGCTTGTTTTTCATTGCCTGTAAACAAGCGGGCCACCATGGGGTTTTCTGGCCGCTGGTTGCCGCACGCACCGCCTCCACATTCCTCATGCTGGTCATCGTAGCTTTCTCGGCTGCGGACACCCGCCCGCTGCGACCAGCTTTCGTGCCGATTCTGTTCTCGGGGATATTGGATACTTCTGCGAATGCGCTTTTCATCGCAGCCACGCAACACGGACGGCTCGACGTCACTGCGGTATTGTCGTCGCTCTATCCCGCCAGCACGGTGATCCTGGCGCGGATATTTTTGAAGGAAAGACTATCGGCGACGCAGAATGCGGGCATTGTGGGTGCGCTGATCTCGGTGGCGCTGATCGCGGCACGATAGCCGCTGCGGTCTCGGAGCGTTTTCACTGCTGAAAGCAGGAAGCTTTGAAGGGGCACGGCTTCAGCCGTGCCGTTACGTGTGCCTAGAGAGCTGGGCTTTAGAGCATTTTCAAAGTTATTGTAGACCATACCCGCAATGTGAGAACCAAGCTAAGGCGTTTTCGGCAGTAATGGCTGCCAGGGCTTTCGCATTGCGTTTTCTAGAGCATCCGCGGTGCGGGCCTTAGCCGAGCGCAGCAATTGCTTGATCTTCGACCAGGCTTGCTCAAGCGGGTTGAAGTCGGGGGAATAGGGCGGCAAGTAAAGCAGCCGCGCCCCGGTGGCGTCGATGAGCTGCCGCACCCCAGCTACTGTGAGCCGCGAGGTTGTCCGATGACCACCTGTCCGGACTGGAGCTGAGGGCACAACACCTGTTCCAGTAGGCTAAGAGACAGCGCGGAGAAAGGTCGACGGTAGAGTGGGCACGGTCGTCGGGCTGAAACTGGCTGGAGGCGATGCGGGAGTGGTCGTCGATGGCGACGTGCAGGGTCTCCCAGCCGGCGCCGCGGGTTTCGCGCGGGGATCGCCGGTGAGACGATGGCCGGGCTTGGCGATACGGCGCCAATTTCGTCCTGTCGAGATGGAGCAGGTCGCCGGGATGGGGTTGTTCGTAGCGGCGGACGGGGATGCAGCGTTTCGAGATCGCGGACGCGGTTGAGCTTGTGGTAGCGCAGGACGCGGCTGACGGTGGGCCAGCTCAGTGCAGTGGACCGCGCCGATGCGCACCCCGGTCCACGCGCTTGCGTTGCTCCCGCAGCCATGTCTGCACCGCAGCCGTCACCCGGCTCTGGGGCCACGTCGCCATGGGGGCCGCTCCATCTGTCCGGTGCGCGTACGGGTGGCGGAGATCTTCTTGGCGAGCCTTCGCTCACCCCAATTGATCCGCCAACTCCCCCAGTGTCCCTTTGCCCTGCTCATAGGCCTGCAAAAACTTTCGTCGCAAATCGGTTGCATAGGGTCGTGCCATTCTGGTGGAGCGGAGAGTCGCCAGTCATAGTTTACACTATCTATGAAAATGCTCTAGCCCCTGAGGTAGTTGCATTTCTTCAACCCCGATGTCCCGCAGTGGCTAAAGCCACGATAACGATAGTCGCTGACGGCACGGCTGAAGCCGTGCCCCTTCAAAGCATAAAGCCTCATGAATAATCCACGTTTAGCGCATTATCATGTGCGTCGAGGTTGGACGTCACCCTGAGGGCCGGATCTGGCCAACCAGCTTAACTTGCTAGCTCAACAGCTCCGGCTTGCTCCAGGCGAACGTGAAGATCGCCAACGGGTCCTCGGGGTAGGCCACCTCAAAATCGAGATAGGCGTCCGCGATGATCCAGTAGTAGGTCTTCAGCGTAGAGATGATCGCGTCAATCGTCTGGTCGAGTTCACGGTGCGTGGACGCCAAAGCCGACAGGGTACGCTCGTGATGGCCGAAATGCGGGTTCAAGACCTGCTTCAAGTTAGCGGCCGCGCGGTCCAATTCGGCGCGATCGTCGGCAAATTCCCGCTCGCCTATCTTGCCGTGCAGCAGATGAGGATAGTCCTCAAGCTGGGTCAGTATTCGTCGCAGGGAAAGATCGACATCCTCGGTATCGAGCAGCCGAAGTACGCGTGCTGCCATGGCGTCGGCGTAAGCGGCCCGCACCATATCGAGGAAGGCGTTGCGAATGCCGTGAAGTTCGGGGTTGCGTTCAATAACCTCGCGCTCCACCTTCCAGTACACGTCACGGTCACGGGCGAGGCTCAGGACCTGGTTGCGAATTTCGCGAAGTTCGCTGCGGGTGCGCTCGCGGAATTGTTTTTCGCTCAACATACGTCTAAGTGTACCGAAGCACGGGAATAATCTCTTGTGAGTTCGGTCACAAGAAGGTCGTTCCCAAAAGCGGGGATTCCGGCGCCGCCGCCGCCCGCCAGGCATCCTCGCTGAGCGTTACAATGGACTCTCTGCGAGGTCATTATCGTGCTCACATACGAAGAAATTGTTGCACTCGAACAGAAATATCTGCTAAACACTTACGCCCGTTACCCGCTGGCCATCGCACGCGGAAAAGGAGTGTACGTTTACGACGTTAACGGCAGGCGCTATCTCGACTTCCTGACGGGATTGGGCGTCAACGCGCTCGGTCACGCCCATCCCCGCATTGTGAAGGCCATCCGCGAGCAGGCGGCAAAGGTCATACATGTCTCGAACTTGTATTACAACGAATACCAAGGGTTGCTGGCCGAGAAGCTCTGTACCAAGTCGGGATTGGATCGCGCCTTTTTCTCCAACAGCGGTACCGAGGCGATCGAGGGCGCGTTGAAGCTGGTGCGCGCCGCTGGCCATGCCACAGGCGGTCCGGAGAAGTGCATCGTCATCGCGCTGGATAATTCCTTCCACGGACGCACCATGGGCGCACTCGCGCTCACCGGGCAGGCGAAATATCGCAAGGACTTCGATCCCATGCTGGAGGGCGTGCGCTTCGTGCCGCGAAACAATGTGGAAGCGTTGCGCAACGCCATGGACGACAAAGTTTGCGGCATTGTGCTGGAGCCCATCCAGGGCGAAGGTGGCATTCAGGAATCGTCGACCGAATTCCTGCGGGCGTGTCGCGAGGTGGCCGACCAGCACCAGGCCGCGCTCATCTTCGACGAAATTCAATGCGGCCTCGGACGCACCGGGCAGCTTTTCGCCTTCCAGCACTTCGGCGTCGTGCCTGACGTCGTGTGCATTGCCAAGCCGATCGCTGCCGGGCTGCCGCTGGGCGCGTTTCTCGCCAGCGAGCGGTTTGCGCAGCACATCACTCCGGGTAAGCACGGGACGACTTTCGGCGGAGGCCCGCTGACCTGCCGCGTGGCGTTGGAGTATCTCGCGATTCTGGAGGATGAAAAGCTGCTGGAGCAGGTGCGCCGCGTGGGTGCGTACTTCTCCCAGAAGCTCCGCGAGCTGGTGGACAAGTTCGACATCGCGGTGGAAGTCCGCGGTGTGGGCGCGATTCAGGCGCTACAGTTGACGGTCCCCGGCAGGCTCATTCTGGAAGGCGCGCACGCCAAGGGTCTGCTGATTAACGTGACCCAAGACACTGTTCTGCGGTTTTTGCCACCATTCCTGCTGCAAGAAAAGCACGTAGATAGCGGAATGCGGATTTTGCGCAAGCTGTTGGCGGAGGCGCAGAAGCAGGAGAAAGCAGCGGTCAAAACGGCCAAGAGCGCTCATGCGGTTACGGCGTAAGGGGCTCCTCGTCCCTGGCCCGCTCTCACCGTTGAAACAGGGGGCTTTCTTATTCCGTCCCGCAAGCGGGACGGAGATTATCAGTCGCCGCTTACTGATTCCGAAGTTAGTGTTTACGCCGCCGCCGACCGCGTATGCGAGAGCACCACGTAGCGCTCCGAGGCGAGGAGAATACCGTGCAGGTCGCTGGACTGACAGCAATCCACTGCACCCATGGCCAACGCGTCGGACCACATGCGATCGTCGGCCAGGCGGTGGATGCACACGAACGCGGTTGCGGGAAACTCCGAGCAGAGGACCCTGAGTTGGGGGAAACCAACCATTTCCAGGTCCACGACTACAAAGGGAGCGCGCAGACGCGCCACGGCGGGAGCAATCTCCCCGGCAGACTTTGCCACCTCGAGGTTGCGAAACTGTTTGGCAAGCGATGCAGTCAGGCGGTCGGCCGCAACTGCATCGTGGTGAGCGAGAACAACATTAATAGGCCGCATGGCAAACCCCTTTTTCGAGTGGCGGAAGGGACAGCTGTTGCCATCCAATAACAAGCACCGCACGCTACACGGCGCTGGAAAAATCGTTGGCGATCAGGGGCGACACTATTTCGCAGCGTCGCCCGGCTGGGTAACGGCTTCGAAGGCTTCCGGCTGCAGCTTGCCATTTCGCTTCAGCAGGATTTCCACCTTGCCTTCGGCTTCCTCCAGTTCCTTGCGGCAGGAACCGGAGAGTTTCATGCCTTCATCGAAAAGCTCCAGCGCGTGGTCGAGGGAGACGTCGCCCTTCTCAAGTTCAGCCACGATTTTTTCCAGCCGCTGAAGGCACTCTTCGAATTTGGGCAAACTCAAAACTCCCTCTTGTAATTCTAGTTCAGAACGCGTTCGGTGAATGTCAAAATTTGGGATTAATCGACGGAGAGTGGGAAATGTTTTTCTAAGTAGGAAATCCCCGTGGTGTCTATAGAACGGCGTACCCTACGTTTCTGCTCTTGCCCTGTAGTCGTGCCGTCCCTACGGGACTCGGATTCACTGCACCGCTTTCCCAGCGCTGAGGCGCTGGGCTAAGCTGTTTCGTCCCGCTAGGCGGGACTCGTGCGTTGGCGATTCCGGGCATTTCAAGACTGCTCAAACAAAGGCGGGACATTCCAGTGGATAGAAAAGCAGGTCCCTCGACTGTGTTCGGTTGCTGCGCAACCTCACTCCGCTCGGGATGACAACAATAAGCGGGCTGGATCGACACCTGAATTACATTCGCCCGTTACACCGACGCGCGTTTGCTGGTGCCCAGCGCCTCCAGCACATCGACGGCGCAAGAATATCTGCCGAACGGCGCGGCAATCTGTGCGCCCTGTACCATGTGGCGGACGGCGGCGAGCATGTCGCGAGCGATGGCTACGCCCTCGGCGCGCGCCGCGTCGACGGTGGTCGCCTTCGCCATGCGCTCGAAGATCTCGTCGGGGATGGAAACCCGCAGCTCGTTCTTCATGAACTCGGCATTGCGGGTGCTGGTGAGCGGCCAGATGCCCGCGACCACCGGTATGCGGCAGTGCTCGATTCGGCGCAGGAACTCCTCCAGCAGGCGAATGTCGAATACAGGCTGAGTGACGGCCAGCTCAGCGCCCGCCTCAACTTTGTACTCAAAGCGGCGGATTTCCTCGTCGATATTGGGACTACCGGGATTGGCGCCCACGGCAATGACGAACTTGGTCGAAGCGCCGATGGGATTGCCGCCGATGTCGAGGCCGCGGTTCAGATTGTGGACGATGTTGACCAGACCGATGGCGTCCACGTCGAAAACCGCCGTCGCGTCCGGATAGTCGCCCATCTTCGGGGGATCGCCGGTGATGCAAATCAGGTTGCGAATACCGACCGCGCTTGCTCCCAGCAAGTCCGACTGAATTCCCAGCACATTGCGGTCGCGGCAGGTGTAGTGCAGGATCGGCTCGATCCCGACCTGCTGCTGCACTAGCAAGCAGAGCGCCTGATTGCTCATGCGGGCCGAGGCGCGAGGGCTGTCGGGAATGTTAACGCCGTCCACACCCACCGACTTCAGGAAGCGCGCTCCTTCGATCTCGCGGCTTCCATCGGTGCCCCGCGGCGGAACAATCTCCACCATAGTGAGGAACTCGCCATCGGCGATCTTGCGTCCCATCAGCGAACGTTCTCTGAGCGGTGGTACCTCGACCGGCTGGGCCTTGGCGAGAGCAGCTGGTTTGCGGGCCATGGTGCCGCCGGAGACCGCGCGCAAGAAGGCTTTCATGACGTGGATGTGGTCGGGCGTGGTACCGCAGCAACCGCCGATAAGACGCACGCCGACATCCACAAACCGTCTGGCGAATTCCGCCATATATTCGGGCGAACACAGGTAGATATTGCGGCCTTCGACCGAACGCGGCATGCCGGCGTTGGGTTGCGCCGAGAGCGGCGCGGTGGTAACGGCCCGCACCCGCTCGATCGCGTCCAGCATGGCCACCGGTCCCACGCTGCAGTTGCATCCCACGACATCGGCGCCCCAGGCTTCGATTTGCGGACCGTAATGCTCGGGGGCTGATCCATCGAGGCAATTGCCGTCTTCGTCAATGGTGACTTGCGCCACCACCGGCAGCTTGGGGTTCACTTCGCGAGCGGCCAGGATGGCCTGATGCAGCTCCTCCAGGTATCCGAAGGTTTCCAGGATGAGCAGGTCGACTCCTTCTTCATTGAGGGCTGTGATCTGTTCGCGAAACGCACCGCGGGCCTCGGCGAGAGAGATTTTGCCCAGCGGCTCAATTCTCACCCCCAGCGGGCCGACGGCGCCTGCAACCAGGGCGTCAAAACTCTTTGCCGCCTCCCGTGCCAGGCGTACGCCCTGGCGATTCACGTCGATCAACTTATCCACACATCCATGTTTCGACAAGCGAAACGAATTCGCGCCAAAGGTGTTTGTTTCAATGATGTCTGCCCCGGCGTGCAGGTATTCCTGATGTATGCCGCGGATGAGGTCGGGCTGCGAGAGGTTCAGTTCGTCGTAGCAACGGTTGATGAAAATACCCTTGGCATACAGCAATGTACCCATGGCGCCGTCGCACAACACAGCGCCCTTCTGTAATCGCGAAAGCAGGTCCGTCGTCATGGATATCCAGGAGGTCGAGATTGATTGAACTTTATCGCAAACCGCAGGAATTCGCCATCATCTGCGCTTCCAAAGGTTTCGCCGCGCTCTGTTATAATTCAGCGGATTCCAACATATCATCGCAATTCATCATGATGTCCGGGGTAAACGTTTGAAGCGGGTTTTGGTCCTTCTCCTGGCCTTGCCAATCGTCCTTTTCATTGCGGCTTGTGGCGGAAGCAGCAGCACTTCCACCACGTCGCCACCCAGCATGGTGCAGCATCGCGCTTTTGTCAGCAATACGTATTCGGGTAACTTGCAAGTGATGGACACCCAAAACGACACAACAGCCCTGACGCCGGAGACCACCAACTCCGCCGGACAACTCGTGCCTGGTGTGCCGGTCACGGTAACCGTGGGAGGCTCGTTGACCTTCGAGCTGGAAAGCCCCGATCTGAGCACGACGCTGGCTTATGACCAGACTGGCAACACAATCTATTTCGTGGATAACGCGACCGAGATGACCACCGGGAACGTGACTCTTCCTGATTTTACCGGGATGGCACTTTTTTCCCCGGATAGTACTACCGTGTACGCGCCGGTGCGTAACGTACCAGTCACGGGCTCACGTAATGGCGCGGTGGAGGCGATAACGGTTTCCTCGTCCACCATTACCGCGACCATCAGCGCAACCTATCCCGTCCCCTCGGCTCGATATATCGCCCTTAGTCCCAGCGGGCTAATTCTACTGGTGTTCGCGGACGATTCGGACTCGGTCTTCCTGATCAACTTGAGCGCCACTACGCCCAGCGCGGTAGAGATTCCCGGTTTCGCCAGACCGGTCAATGCATTCTTCAGCAGTGACAGCAATACAGCGTATGTGATCAGTTGCGGAGTTGAGTGCGGCTCGATGTCCGGCGCTTCCGTACAGCAGCTCGACATTCCATCGCAAACCATCAAAGCCACCGTGCCGGTTGGAGGCGCCAGCGTCGGCCTGCTCAACAGCGGAACTCTGTATGTGGCCGGAAATCCTGGTCCGGCTGGGACCTTCGACGCGGTTAACGTCAACACTATGACGCGTCTGACTGCTAATTCGGTCGCCATTTCCCAGGGTTATCACAGCAGCATGGCGCTATCGACCAACAACAAGCTCTATATTGGCGCCAGCACCTGCAACAACGTCACCACGGGATGTCTGTCTGTGGTCAACGTCGCCAACAATACCGCTGATCCACCGCTGCCGCCCAAAGGAAATGTCACGGGGATGCTGGCGATTTCCGGCCGAAACGTGGTTTACGTGATCGAGGGAGGATACCAGGTGATCTACGACACCACGACCGACACGCCCCAGCAAACGCAAGTCCTATTCACGGGCGCACTCTACGATATTGTGCAGGTCGACCAGTAATCGGCTGTCGGCTGTCAGCCGTCGGCTATGGGCTAATACAGTGGCCACCGGGCGATGTCCAGGTAAATGCCGCGAACCCCTAGCCCCTAATCCCTAGACTAGCCCCTGTCTCTTACGGCTCCAGCCTCAGATGGTGCGCTCCCGCTCGCTGCACCGCTGCCGCCGAGAACGGCAACGCAAACGTGCGGCCGTGATAATAGGCATCCCACTGATCGTTGTAGTGCTCATCGAAGACATTGCCGGATTGGCCGTTCACAATGTTCAGAGTCGAGTTGTCGAGGTCCGCAAAGTCAACCGTGAGACGCTCGGAGGGCCCGAAGTGCGTGCTCACCTGCTTCACTGTTAGACCGTCTCCCGATAGCGGTTGCGGGCCGGGACCCGCGCCCCGCTTCAGGATGGGAAAGTTGCTCCAGAAGGGATGCTTGATATCCACACGATGAACGCGTCCCCACCTCCACATCGCGAGCGAACTCGGCGCCTCGGCATCGCTGACGGCGCCCTCGACCGCGGCGCTCAAGAGCGCGTCGAAGTTGGCGTAACCTTCTAGGCAGCCACCGCGCCGGTTGATGCGACAGGATGTTCTCCAGCCATACCGGCTTCATAAACCAGTCGTATTGTTTCCAGTCGTCGCCCAGCTTTGGTTTGAGCAGTAACTCCTCCAGCTTTTTGCGTGAGAAGTACGCCACCGTTGGCGCTGCCGAGTCGGTGCTCATGGTGCCATCCCAATTTCGCATCAGGTCGGCGGCCGACTTGGCGCGCGGTGATGCTGTCGCTGTGTGATCCACGGCGTACACGAAACGCTCGGCACAGAAGCGATCGAACGCCGAAACAATGTCAGTCTGAATCGCCAGCATGTCGGCCGGAGAGAGCTTCTTTTTTGCATTCAGCAGCCTGTAGATACGTTCCGTCCGATAAGCAGAAGCCCACTCGATGCTCAGGGTGTAGGGATATCCATCAGGTGTGATGCGCCCGTTGGCCGTGGCGATGATCCCCGAGGCCGGATCGTACACGCTGGGAAGCTGGTCGTAAGGAACATATCCGGTCCACTCATGCGAGTCGTCCTCGCCGGGCACCGGAACCGATCCATCGCCCGCTGCGCGAATCGGGATCAATCCGGTCGCCTGATATCCGATATGCCCATCCACATCGGCGTAAACGACATTCTGACCTGGCGCACCAAACCGCGAGAAGGCAGTGCGAAAGTCTTGCCAGTTCTTCGCCGAGTCCACGGCAAAGAACGGCGCCCGCCACGCCTGCGGATCATAGATGACCCATTTCAGCGCCAGCTTGCGCTTTTCGCCTGGAATGATATCGCTAATGATCGGCCCATGCCGGGTGACCTCAACATCCACGTTTACTTCGGGCTTGCCTTTCACGCGGATGATTTCTTTACGGTGTTCCGGCTGCACCCAACCTTGCGGCGTCAGGTATTCACCCTTGTCGTTGAACTTCTCGATGTAAAGGTCTTCCACGTTGGGACCGAGATTGGTGAAGCCCCACGCAATGTAACGATTGTGTCCGGAAATAACGAAGGGCACGCCGGGCAAGGTCACGCCGGCAACGTCAAAGTCTCCCGCCGTGAGATGCGCCTCGTACCAGACATTGGGAATATGCAGATCCAAGTGCATGTCGTTGGAGAGCAGCGGCTCTCCCGACACAGTATGCGCGCCCGAGACCACCCAGTTGTTGGAGCCGGGATGAAGCGCGTCTTCACGAACGTCGCTTTGAAGAACTGAGCCGTAGAGCCCGCCATTACTCTCGTCCCGAGCCGGCGCAGCGGCCCGAACGACCTGCTTTGGCTTGTCATCCCGAGCGACGAGCGTAGCGACGAGTCGAGGGACCTGCTTTTCCTCCGGCGTGATGCGGCTGGTTTTCTTCCCGTGCCTTGGCGCCTCTTCCTCTTCGTCCGGTGTTGTTTCCCCCGGAATCTCGTTCTCGATGGAAGTTGTATCCATTCCCGGCAGATGATCGCGCCAGGAGGAATTCACGAACAGGTCGGCGGTCAACTCGGGTCCCAGCCTGGCTAGAAGTTTCTCCTTCTCCAACTCGTCCTTGTACATGCCGTGGTTCAGAAATTCGGTCATCGACAATCCCACCAGCACGGAATCTTCCGCCGTCCAGTAGTGCGGAAAATAAGTGAGAAAGCGAAATTCCAGGGGCAAAGTTTTCTGGTGCTGCGCAATGTAAGCATTCACGCCAGCTGCATAGGCTTCGAAGTGAGCGCGCTGGACCACATCCATGCTCGCCACAGTCCGTTCCGCAACCTGCCTCAGTCCGAGGATGCGATGCTCGCGGTCGAACTTGACGTAATCCGGCCCCAGAACTGCGGCGAGGTCGCCGGAAGCGTAGCGCCGCGTCATATCCATCTGCCACAACCGGTCCTGGGCGGTGACGTAACCCTGGGCAAAGAACAGGTCCGGCAAGTTGGCGGCGGCGATGTTGGGAACCCCGAGCACGTCATAGGTCACGGTGACCGGACCTGCTAACCCAGAGAGATGGATCGTCCCGTCCCTTTGCGGCAGCGCCGCCCGAACCGCCCGATAAAACCAGAAATCGAACGCGAGGAAGACAATCAGGAGGAGAACCAGCACGCCCACCACTACGCGAAAGATAAATTTGGAGTGGGATGGCCGTGCCGGAGTAGCGATAGTCGAAGCTCCCATGGGAAAGCTGATTATATAGGTTCCGGCGGGGCGGTTTCGGGCGATCAGAAACTCCAGCAGCAGGTCAGTTCCCGAAGAACGGGCGATACAGGAGCGGCACTCGCCCAAGCATTCTGATGACTATCTGTAGATCGGATTTAGGCGCGTTTTTCTTGCGGCAGCTTTGCTGGCATTAGTATGGGAGCTGGAGGCATTGTCCCGCATGTTTACCTCGCAGCCGATTGGATTTGTGAGTAGTCCGTACAAGGACGCAAGCCAGGTTCCCAAGGGTCTTGGCGCTAAACACGAAGCAGATGGTGTGCTCAAAATCCTGCCCGAGTTTGAGCCGGGGCTGACTGACATCGAGGGGTTCTCGCATCTCATCGTCATTTGGGAATTCGACCGGTCTCACGGGTTCGAATTGCTGGGTATGCCGCCGTCCGACAATCGGCCGCATGGCGTGTTTGCCACTCGGTCTCCGCGACGTCCGAACCCAATCGGCTTGACCATCGTCGAACTGCTTCGCCGCGAAGGCGCCGAGTTGCATGTTCACGGCGTCGATATGCTGGATGGGACGCCTATTCTCGACATCAAACCTTACCTGTCTAGCATCCCCTCCGAAAAGTTACGCCGTGGGTGGCTAGCCGAAGCTGAGGCACGACAGAAGTGATGTTGCTGCGGTAGATCACCATGTAGCTGCTGAGCAGGGTTTTGGAAGAGCGCCAATCCATCATCATCCTCGCTGAGCTGTAAACTCAATTGCGGATCGTTCTCATGACACCAATTCAGCCAACCATCACAAACCCCATCGAAGCAGTCCGCGACCTGTTTGAGATTCCGGACGATGTTACGTATCTCAACTGTGCCAGCATGGCGCCGCAATTGCGCTGCGTTACCGAGGCCGGACTTCGTGCCGTGCGCACGAAAGCATCGCCTTGGACGCTTTCCGGACCAGAGTGGTTTTCAGCCTCCGAAGAGTTGCGCACTCTTGCCGCGCGAGTGATGGGAACCGACAGCGACGCTATTGCGCTGGTTCCGGCTGCCAGCTATGGCATCGCGACTGCCGCGGCGAATTTGCCGCTCTCGCGCGGACAGACCATTGTTATTCTGCATCAGCAGTTCCCGTCGAACGTTTATGCCTGGTATGAGCTGGCGAAGAAAAATGGCGGACGCGTCGTGGTCGCACAGCGGGAACCGGGCATGGACTGGACCGAAGCTCTGCTCCGGACAATCGATGACAATACAGCAATTGTTGCAGTGCCGCAATGTCACTGGACGGATGGAAGCAAAGTCGATCTTGAGCGGGTGGGACAGCGGGTGCGCGAAGTTGGCGCTGGCCTGGTCATTGATGCCAGCCAATCGCTGGGGGCCAGCCCGCTGAATCTCGAGCGAGTGCAGCCGGACTTCCTGACCGCTGTCGGATACAAGTGGCTGCTTGGCCCCTACGGACTTGGTTATCTCTATGTTGCCCCAAAATGGCGGGAGTCGGGCGTGCCGCTGGAGCAGTCGTGGATCGCGCGTGCCGGGAGTGACGATTTTTCCCGGCTGGTTGACCACACCGACGCGTACCGGCCCGGAGCCCGCCGCTTCGATATGGGCGAGTCTCCGCAATTCGTATTGGCGCCGATGGCGATTGCCGCCCTTCAGCAAATCCTGGCGTGGGGCGTGGAACGAGTCCAGCAGACGCTTTCGTTGTTAACGGAAAAGATCGCGCAACTCGCGGCCGAGATTGACTATTCCGTTCTGCCTCGCGCGCAACGATCGGCGCACATGATTGGCGTCCAGCCTGCCGACGGGATTCCTCCGGGGCTACCGCAGCTTCTCCACGATGCCAACTTGTTTGTGAGCGTTCGCGGAGATTCCATCCGCATCGCGCCCTATCTTTACAACGATGCCGGCGATATTGAGCGGCTGTTTGCGGTGTTGCGCAAGGCCAGGTAGGTAAGGATCATACGCGAGGTTGAGGTTTTGCTATGCGGGTGATCATCTCCATGCTCCGCGGCGTCAACGTCGGCGGGCACAACAAAATCAGGATGGCAGCGCTGCGAGCGCTCTATGAATCGCTTGGGCTGCGCGATCCGCAAACCTATGTGCAAAGCGGTAATGTTGTTTTCAGGACAGATAAGCGCGACCTCGCGAAACTGGCCAAGCAGATCGAGAACGCAATCGAGCGCGGCTTCGGCTTTCGTCCTTCGGTCATTCTCCGGACCTCTGCCGAACTGCGAGACGCGATTGCAAGAAATCCTTTCGCAACGCGGAGCGGCATCGAGCCCAGCAAATTGCTTGTCAACTTTCTCGCCAGCGATCCCGGTGCGGAAATTCGCGACGAAGTTCTCAGCCTCAAGACCGATCCGGAGGAGTTGCGCATGGAAGGCCGCGAGCTCTACATCTATTTCCCGAATGGCATGGCGCGGCCAAAAATGTCGTGGGCCGTCCTTGAGAAGACGCTAAAGACACCGGGAACGGGTAGAAACTGGAACAGCGTTATGAAGCTGCTGGAGATGGCGGAGAGAACGGAAGCTGCGGAATGATTTCGCTGAGGCTGGGTCGGCAAGTGCCTGTGTTTATTGCTAGCCTGATGATGGCTGTTGCGGGTTCAGCGCAAACGCGGAAGCCTTCGGCGAAACCAGAGGCGCCGTCTTCGTTATCGCTGGCTTCGCTACTGCCTGTGGGCTCTCCTCTGACAAATCAGGACCTCACCTTTGACAGCAGTTTTGCCAAGCTGGCACTGCAGTACGAGGCGAAACCCAATCCGTCGCTCTTAGAGCAGATGGCCTCATCACCTGCGATCGCGCATATTCTCCGGCACGCCGCGAACTTCGATTACGATGTGCCTAAGAATTCACCGCAGGAACTTGTCACGTACTTACTGAAGCCGGCCAGCGATCAAGCTGAGCGTATCGCAACCTGTAAGCAGAGCGTGGACTACTTTACCGGCCCTATGGTTGCCAATCCCGCATGGGTGGGTGACGTGCTACGTTATCTGCCGAAAAACTTTCGCTTTCACGGAACTCTGTTTCTGACCTTCGGCTACGACATTGGTGTGGCCATCGGCCCTAGTGCTTCCCTCAACTGTACTCATCACCACTTCCAGAACCACTCGCGCGAACTCCTTTACTATGCCATTCACGAACTGCACCACACCGGATTCATGCAGTATCAACCGCCGCCCCGGCTTGCCGATCTCAAGAGCTGCGCCGACCTGCTAAGGTTGGTGGAATATTCCACGCAACTGGAAGGCATGGCGGTGTGGGCGGCTTACGCTCGCCGCAAGCAAGAGCACGCACTCCAGGGTGATGCTGATTACGTTGCGCTCGTTGACGAAGCGCGCATGAGTCACGACGAGATCCTGTACTTCAAGGATTATCAGTACCTGAAGGCCAGAGGTGAGGAGCCAGCCGACACTGCGGCTTGGGCAGTGATCCAGCGGATGTCATCAGGCGAGCGGTTGTGGTACCGGGTGGGTGCGCTGATGGCCGAGCGTATACAGGCGAACTTTGGTAGAACGGTCTTGGTGGCGCTGATCGAGAAAGGGCCGGCTGCTTTTCTGCAGACCTACCAATCGCTCGAACAGAGCCATCTGCCTTCCCGCTAAATTTGAATCTCCCAAGCGGAGCGGTCATCCATTCCACCATCTCTGGTCGGCTTCCGCAATTGAATCTACAGTTGTAACGGAGCGTACTTCATGAGTTCTGGATTCGTGTTGTTGCTGACGTTCGGTATCGGCATCGTGGCGGGACTGCGGTCGTTGACAGCCCCGGCGGTTGTGGCTTGGGCGGCCTACTTGGGCTGGATCCATCTTTCCGGCTCACTGCTGGCCTTCATGGGCTCGGTGTGGGCAGTCGGACTCTTTACCATTTTGGCGCTGGTTGAATTGGTTGCCGATCAACTTCCCAGTACCCCGGCCCGTACGGCGCCTGTCGGACTGGGCGCCCGAATTGTGATGGCTTTGCTATGCGGTGCCTGCCTGGGCATCGCGGGAGGCGCGTCGCTTTGGTTGGGAGCGATCGTTGCCGTTATCGGCGCACTGGTGGGAACATTCGGTGGTTATCGCGCTCGCGTTGGCCTGGTGCAGGCATTGCACGCTCCGGATGTTGCTATCGCGATTCCGGAAGACCTGATCGCAATCGGATTAGGGTTACTCATCGTCACGCGATTCTGAACCCCGGCGATTCATTCCAAGTGCCTATGATTTTTGTCCTGATGGCTCGCCATCTCTGGTCGCCAAGTCATTCGATCTCTGAAGTACATTCAACATGGAGCGAACTCATGACCACTCCGCAACAGTACGATGCCGTCGTCATCGGTTCAGGGCAGGCCGGTAAACCTCTCTGCATGGCGCTGGGTGAAGCCAGAATGCACACCGCGATCATTGAGCGCGACCACGTCGGCGGCACCTGCATCAATGTGGGATGCACTCCCACCAAAACCATGGTCGCGAGTGCTCGCGTCGCTTATCTGGCGCGGCGAGGCGCAGACTATGGCGTTCACACCGGCGACATCCGCATTGACATGGAACGGGTCCGGCAGCGCAAGCGCGATATCGTGAAGAACTTCCGCGATGCTTCGCAGTCACGCATTGAGCAGACAACCAATGTCGATTTGATCTTCGGCGAAGCTAGTTTTACCGACGCCAGGTCTTTGGTTATCCGGCAGAAAAATGGCGGGCAGCTAGTACTGACTGCCGGGAAGATCTTCATCAATGCGGGTGCGCGGCCTGCTGTGCCCGCGATCGACGGGCTGAAGTCCGTACCCTTTCTTGACAGCACTTCCATCATGGAACTGGACAAGGTTCCAGAGCATCTCCTCGTTCTCGGAGGCGGCTATGTCGGCCTGGAGTTTGGTCAGATGTTTCGCCGCTTTGGCAGCCGCGTGACCATCGTTCAAGCCGGAGGGCAACTACTTAATCGCGAAGACCAGGACATCGCGGAGGAGGTCGCCAAAATATTGCAGCAGGATGGCGTCGAGGTCTTGCTGAACGCGACTGCGAATCGCGTGAGCCAGTCAGATGGCAGCATTCGTCTGGAAGTCCAGCAGGAAGGGCGTTCGACGGTCGTCGCCGGCTCGCATCTGCTGGTTGCCACCGGACGAGTACCGAACTCGGAGACCCTGAATCTGGCCGCGGCTGGGGTGCAAATAAACGATCGCGGTTTCATCAAGGTGAACGGCCGTCTCGAAACGACGGCGAGCGGCGTCTATGCACTTGGCGACATCAAGGGTGGTCCGGCGTTCACGCATATCTCGTACGACGATTTTCGAATCATCCGCACGAATCTCATCGAGAAGGGAAGCGCGACCACCGAGGGCCGCCTACTGCCGTACACGGTCTTTATCGATCCGCAGCTCGGTCGCATTGGCATGACCGAAACGCAGGCTCGTGCGCAGAAGCGAAGCATTCGCGTCGCCAAGCTGCCCATGACCTCCGTCGCACGCGCCCTTGAGGTTGATGAGACACGCGGCTTCATGAAGGCCATCGTGGATCGCGAGAATAATCAGATCCTGGGCGCCGCCGTGCTGGGCCTCGAGGGCGGCGAAGTTATGTCGGCGATTGAAATTGCGATGATGGGCAAGCTGCCATATACCGCTTTGAAGGATGGCGTATTTGCCCATCCGACGCTGTCGGAATCGCTGAACAACCTGTTCATGGCGATGGATAGCAACAAGTAGAACAGCATCTGGAACAGGGTCGCCAGGAATGCATTCGGGTTGAACCGAAATTCAACCGGCAATTCTCTTAGACAAAAAATGTAGGATGTTATCGATCGACGATCGCAGGGCGTCTGCTCCTTCCTTTGACGTCGAACATCCAACACGATAGTGTCTAGTTTCGTCATACTTCCGGTACACATTTCATGGGCATGATCGAATCGCAAGTCGGGCTATCGCCGCTTTCTGAATCCACCCAGGAGACGAATCTCCTCCGTCTGGAAGAGGTCACGAAAACGTATGTCACCGACGGACAGAGCGTTCATGCGTTGAATAGTGTTTCGCTGATCGCGCACGCTGGTGAGTTTCTCGCGTTGGTCGGGCGAAGCGGATGCGGCAAGTCAACCTTGCTGAACCTTGCCGGCGCGATGGATTTTCCAACCTCAGGACGAGTTTTGCTCGACGAAGTCGCCACCGCCGATTTGAACGAGATGGGATTGACCCGCCTTCGTCGAGAAAAGGTAGGCTTCATCTTCCAGTCTTTTCAGTTGCTGAATACGCTTTCGGTGGTTGAAAACGTCGAACTGCCTTTGCTGCTGGCAGGCCAGACGGATACGCGAGAGCGCGCAGAGCAACAACTCGAACTCGTCGAGCTGTTGGACCTGGGTTCCCGAATGCCCCACCAACTTTCCGGTGGACAGATGCAACGCGTCGCCATCGCTCGCGCCATGGTGCATGCTCCCAAGCTATTGCTGGCCGACGAGCCAACCGGCAACCTCGACACCATCACCGGAAACGTCATTCTCGAACTCCTGCGCCGTATCGCCGATGAGCATAGAACGACCATTCTGATGGCCACCCACAGCCTAGAGTCCGCCGGCTTTGCCGACGCCATAGTCAGAATGCGCGACGGCAAGATCGA
Organism: uncultured Acidobacteriaceae bacterium; assembly: GCA_963720135.1. Classification (GTDB taxonomy): domain Bacteria; phylum Acidobacteriota; class Terriglobia; order Terriglobales; family Acidobacteriaceae; genus Bog-257. Next base: position 160,228 of record CAVREJ010000025.1, on the reverse strand, counting down.
AGAGATTGCGCGGTCCTAGGATGCCTCGCCTACGTCTCTTTCACCGGTTAATTGTTCGCCCCTTCTTTCGCGAACCCGTCCGTGCCGCGCTGATCGTGCTGGCGGTGGCGCTTGGGGTTGCGGTCGTGCTTGCCATTGAACTCGCCGGCGGCGCGGCTGCGGGATCGTTTCGCTCGTCCATCGAAACCCTCACCGGGAATGCCGACCTGGAGGTCACTGCGATCGGCGGGGTTCCTGATGAAGTTGTCGGTCGTCTCGCGACGCTGCCGTACGCAATCCAGGTTCGACCCCGCATTGAAGACTACGCAGTCGTATCGGCGACAGGGCAGACCGTCCCACTTATTGGTCTAGATCTGATTGCAGATCATCCCGATGATCTCGATTCTGCAGATACCAACTTGACCAGCGGCGAAGCATTGCCCGAGCTGGCGGGGAAAGACAGCGTCTGGGTCAGCGAGCACCTGGGCGTGAAAGCCGGCGATAAGCTGCAATTGCAGATCGACGATCGCACCTCCGAGTACACAGTCCGCGGTGTGCTGAAGGATTCGGGCGACAGCGGCAGCCTGGTCATCATGGACATTGCGACCGCGCAGCGTGCACTGCAACGTTCTGGCCGGGTCGATCGCATACTGCTCAAGGTGCCCTCCACGACGTCTGTTGAGCAATGGGAGCAACGCATTCGCCCATCTTTGCCGGCCGGGGTGGACCTGCGTCGTGAGGGCGCTCAGACCGACGGGAACCGGCGCATGCTCAGTGCATTTCGCTGGAACCTGCGCATCTTGAGTTATGTGGCGCTGGTGGTGGGAGCATTTCTCATCTTCAATACTATCTCTGTTTCGGTAGTGCGCCGCAGAGCGGAGATTGGAATTGTGCGCGCGCTCGGCGCCAGCCGCACCGACGTGCTCGCAGCCTTCCTTGGCGAGGCCATGTGCTTCGGACTCGCCGGCGGGCTGCTTGGCATCGCCATTGGACGGCTGATGGCGACGGGAGCAGTTCGTCTGCTTGGCGCGACGGTACAGAGTCTTTACGTGAGCAGCCGTCCGGGCGCGATCGAACTGACTTCCGGCGCCGTGGCTTTGGGTTTGCTGATTGGTGTTGGCATGTCGCTGGCGTCGGCAGCTTCGCCTGCACGCGAAGCGTCTCTGGTCGCACCCGTGGAAGCGATGGCTCGAGGTGAGAGCGAGTACGCCGCGCGAGTGCATAGATTCCGCGATCTCTGGATTGCGGTGGTCCTGGCGTTGCTGGGCGCAGCAGCATCGCAGGCTCCGCCAATCGAGGGCAAGCCGTTTTTCGGATATGCGGCGGCCTTGTTGATGATCGCAGCCTCGGCGTTTGCCATTCCGGCGCTGGTCAGCGGCTTGACCGCTATTTCGTCCGGTGTCTTGCGGCGCATGTTGGGTATCGAAGCGATGCTGGCCTCGCGCAGCCTGGCATCGTCACTGCGTCGCACCTCCGTACTCGTGGGTGCGTTATCCACGGCCATCGCCATGACCACCTCGGTGGGCATTATGGTTGGCAGCTTCCGCCAGACCGTGCAGGTCTGGATGGACGATCAACTCAGAGCCGACCTGTTTCTCCGCCCCGCCGGCGATCCGGCGTCGGACCGCTATCCCACGCTGGATCCTTCGCTGGCAGACAGGATTGCGGCTCTGCCTGGCGTTGCCGGTGTCGATAGGTTTCGTGGCTACGACATCAGCTATCAGGGGCTGCCTGCGACCTTGGGTTCAGCCGACACGATCGGCAGCCGCGATCTGGCGAAGATCCGTTTCCTCTCGGGACGCCCCAGTAGCGTGGTAGACGCTGAGCTGCGCCGTGGAAATAACGCGGTCATTAGCGAGCCGTTCGCCAACAAGCATCATCTGCGGGCGGGCGACGATATCACGCTTCCGCTGGGCGAAGCACGCGTGAGCTTTCGCGTTGTCGATGTTTTTTATGACTATGGCAGCGAGAAGGGGTTCATCGTGGTCGAACGGTCCAGATTGCTGCGGTACCTGCCCGATCCAGGGGCTTCCAGCCTCGGCGTTTACATTGCCAGCGGCGTCAATGTTGAACAGGTCAGGGCGCAGGTTGAGAAAATCGTGTCGGGCCGAAGCGTGTTGATGTTTACCAACCGCAATTTGCGGGCGGAGGCGATCCAGATTTTTGATCGCACCTTTGCGATTACTTACGCGCTCGAATTGGTTGCGATTATCGTCGCCATCATCGGAATTGCCGGCGCGCTGCTGGCGCTCGTGATCGACCGCAGGCGAGAGCTGGGGCTGTTGCGCTTTCTGGGCGCGGCCGTCTCGCAGATTCGCAAGCTCATCTTGGTGGAAGCTGGATTGATCGGGCTGCTGGCCAATGTGGCGGGGCTGGCGCTCGGCGTCGTGCTCTCGTTGCTATTGATTTTCGTAATTAACAAACAGTCCTTCGGATGGACAATTCAGTTCCACTGGCCAGTCGCCATTCTGCTTGGATCGCTGACACTGGTTTATCTTGCGACGGTTCTTGCCGGCTTCTATCCCGCGCGAGTCGCGACCCGATTGAATCCGATTGAGGTGGTGCATGAAGAATAGCCGGCTGATTGCACTGCTGCTGATTCTCTCGGCAACGCCGCTCATCGCGCAGTACCAGGTTGCGCTTCCTGGCTATCGCTATCAGTTTCCCCGCGATCACTTCGATCATCCCGCTTATCAAACCGAGTGGTGGTATTACACGGGTAATCTCAAATCAGCGGACGGCCACAGGTTTGGCTTCGAGCTGACCTTCTTTCGGCAAGGCGTGAACCGTGACCATCCTAAAACTACCGACTGGGACATCCAGGATATTTACCTGGCTCACCTCGCACTCAGCGATTTGGATGGCGGACATTTTTATCACACGCAGCGCCTCAATCGGGCGGGCCCAGGACTGGCAGGCGCCAGCGAGCAACAGGCGAAGGTCTGGAATGGCAACTGGCAAGTGAAGTGGACGAACGGACAGCAGCAACTTCAAGCGATTGCCGACAACTTTGCCCTGCGCTTCGTCATGAGTTCGCACAAGCCTCCGGTGATTCACGGCAAGAATGGCGTCAGCCAGAAATCGGCGGGCGCCGGGCAGGCCTCGCATTACATATCGTTCACCCGCTTGCTGACCAGCGGATCGATTGAGGTGAACGGGAAGACCTACGAAGTGGAAGGCACGGCATGGATGGACCATGAGTTCTTCACTCATCATCTCGATGCGAACCAGACTGGATGGGACTGGCTGAGCCTGCAATTCGACGACAATACCGAACTGATGCTGTACCGCTTCCGCCGCAAGGATGGCAGCGTCGATCCTTTTTCGGCGGGAACGTATGTAAGCGCGGACGGCCAATCGACTTTCCTGGGCGCCACTGATTTTTCCATGCAGCCCGGCGGCCAAACCTGTACCAGCCCAGATACACATGCCGTGTATCCGGTTGCGTGGCACGTGAGCGTGCCGTCGGTGGGGCTGGATTTGCAAATTGCGACGCCGCTGCCTTCGCAAGAGTTGGTGACGCCTGGTAGCCCGGCGCTCTCCTATTGGGAGGGGGCCATTATTATCATCGGGAAACGAAACGGTGCGCCCGTAGGAGGCGAAGGGTACCTCGAAATGACCGGCTATGCCCGCGCGCTGGATTAGCGACGCAATTCCGGTGTTATCCTGATAAGCAAATCGTGCGGCACTCCTGTTGGATATCTCAAACTGGAGTGGCAGACCCCATGCTCCAAAAAAGAATCGACGATCAGCCGACCATCTCGCGCGAAATGGTGCGCGAGGCCGAAGCCATTTTCCATCGGCACCTGAAACGAGTGGGTCTCAAGCTAACCGGGCAGCGTGACGCCATTCTGCGCACCTTCCTCGACACGCGTGATCATCTCTCCACTGACGAACTCTATCGACTGGTCAAGAAGCACGACGGCCGCATCGGATTTACTACGGTCTATCGAACGTTGAAGCTGCTGGCGGAGTGTGGGCTGGCCAGCGAAGTTGCCTTCAATGACGGCATCGCTCGTTACGAACATCAGTACAATCGCCGCAACCACCACCATATGGTCTGTACCGAATGCGGCAGCTCGGTGGAGTTCTTCTCGCCCGGCATCGAACGCATTGAGCAGGAAGTTGGCCGCAAGAACAAGTACCTGCCGACGCGCCACACCTTCCAGATTTACGGCATATGCGAACGCTGTCAGAAGAAACAGAAGCGAAGCCTATCTTGAAGAAGGGACAAGCTTTGAAGGGGCACGGCTTCAGCCGTGCCGTGAGCTGCGCTCATGATGGTGGCTTTAGCCACGGAGGGACTTTGGTGTTGGCGCCCGCCGCGGCGGACGAATTCCCTCAGGGGCTGAAGAGACTGTGTCACAACTTAGCCTTAAGCCGATTCAGAAAACGAAATCCCCAATCCTCCTGCACCCGTCGCTCCAGCTTGCGCGTCGAGCGCACGTTCACCGCAAACCCGTAGAGCCACAGCTTCAGCATCAAACGTGGGTCGTAAGCCCTCTGCCCCTCTTCGCTGTAGGCCTCATCGAAGCGGCTCAAGTCCAGCCCTTCGATCATCGCGTGGATCAAAAAGCACAGATGTCCGGCGGGCAACTCGTCCCGCACATGACGCGGCAACAACTCGGCTTGTTCCGGCGAATAGGCAAAGTAGTTTGGCATGTCTCTTCTTCGCCTATTTTTTTCTTCACCGCAAGTGCTAAGTTGTGACACAGTCTCTTCAGCCCCAGCTTTTGTGCACGTCGTTCGGCACGACTAAAAGTCGTGCCCTGATACAAAACGGCCCTAACCTCTAGCCCCACGCCTCTAGCCCCACGCCCCTAGCCCCACGCCCCTAGCCCCTAGCCCCTAGCCCCTAACCCCTAGCCCCTAACCACTAACCCCTAACCCCTAACCCCTAACCCCTAACCCCTAACCCCTGCCTTCCCGCCTTCTTCCTCGCGAAGTACAAATAAACCGGTACTCCCGCCAGGATCACAACCACTCCCCAAGCTGAATTCCTGACATTCTGCATGAACGTGTAATAAAGCAGTACAGCTGCGGCCACAATGAACATCACCGGCACAATGGGATAGCCCCAAGTACGGAAAGGCCGCGTCGCGTTTGGTTCCTTTCTGCGAAGCACGAAGACGGCGCTCGCGGTAATCATGTAGAAGAGCCACTCAGCAAAAATCGCGAGCGAAAATAATTGTCTGAAGTTGCCTGCAAACAGCAAAAGAAACATGGACAGGCCCAGTTGCACCAGCAATGCGACCGATGGTGTACGGAAGCGGGGATGGATTTCGGCCACAGCCTTGAAAAAGTAGCCGTCGCGCGCCAGCGCAAAAGGCACACGCGCGCCGCTCATGGTGGTGCCATTCAAGGTGACGAGCATGGAGATGGCCATCCCAGCGGAGACGATGGCCGCGCCCCAGAGTCCCACTGCGATCGCAGTTGCGTCCGACGCGGGACGCGTCGATGCAGCAATGGCCGCGGCAGGCAGCACATATTGCACAGCCGCGTTGGTCAACATATAGAGGCCGGCAACAGTCGCGACTCCGGCTAGCAGGGCGATCGGAATGTTGCGTCCCGGATCACGAATCTCGCCGCCGACCATATTCAAGTCGTTCCAGCCATCGTAGGCCCACAATGCCGCCACCAGCGCGGCCATGAAGCCCGCGATACCGCCGGTCGCGCCCGCGAAATGAGTGCTGAAGTTGCGCCAGGTGCCACTGGTCGCGCTGAATCCGAGCACTGCCACGGAGATGATCATGGCAACTTTCAGTAGCGTGAATAGCAACTGAAACTCTCCTGCCCGTTTAACGCCAATGTAGTTCAGCCAGGTGATGAAGATTGCGGCAGCGATGGCAACGAATTGCCCATAGGTGATGAGGAAGGGCGACCGGATGGTGGCGTGACTCAAGAAGGCCAACGCCGGAAACGTCCCAAGGATGCGTACAAATCCCGTCGTGATGGTTGCAACCGAGGCTGGCTTGGAGACGGCAAATGTTGTCCAAGCATAGAGGAAGCCCGGCAATGGGCCGTAAGCGTCGCGGATGTAGACGTATTCGCCGCCAGCTTGCGGCTTCATCGCTCCCAACTCAGCGTAGGTGAGGGCGCCCGCGAACGAGAGCGCTCCTCCAACAATCCATGCCAGAAAAACCAGCCCAGCCGAACCGACAGCCTGCATCATCTCGGCCGGGACCAGGAAGATCCCGCTCCCGATCAGCGTTCCCACAACCAGCGCAGTCGCGTGACTGACCCCGAGATCGCGGGAAAGCGCAGGAGCCGGGTTGGGAGTACTAACCTGCAAGATTCTTTCCGCCTCCGGTTTGCGTGAGCTAGCGTCGTTTAGGTATTGCGGTTCTGAACAGCATGCGCAAAAAATTGTTTTGACTTGGCGGATGGAACGACTGCGCAAACTCGAGCCCCGCAGGGGCGGAATTGATGTTAGCCCAGGGCCTAAGCCCTGGGTAAGTGTGAAAAGAATTAATGAGTCCCTTCAGGGACGGCACAGCTCTCACGATGAAAACCCCACTACCTGGCTGGACGCGTCTTCCTTTCCGCGCGCCATTGCCACGCAAGCAACAGACTGGAACTATACCCGACGGCGAAAGTAATCACGCTGCCGATCAGCACGTACCAGGGGAAGGGAATTGGCCGCCACAAGGCCAGCACTGCAAACGGTGCGCCAGTCATGCGCTGTAGCCATTGCAGCGTTGCGGCTCCTTGCCAGATATACACGTTCGCACAGAAACCGATGGCCATCCCAATCATGCTGCCGCGCTCATTGGCGCGGCCGGTGAGCACTCCGAGCAAGAACACTCCCAGGAGCGCCCCGTACGCCACCGACGCGATGCTGAGGCCAAGCTCAACCACCTTGCCGCCGTGGCGTGATACGATCGCCAACCCGAAGAGCACCAATCCCCACGCGATGGTCGCCAGGCGTGACAGCAACACGCGCCGGCGCTCTGCTGCGTCAGGTCTTAGCCGCAGGTAGAAGTCAACCATCGACGTGGACGAGAGCGAGTTCAGCGCGGCGCTCAGATTCGACATCGCCGCGGCAAGGATGGCGGCAATGAGAATCCCCGATATGCCATGCGGCATGTAGGTAACGATAAAGGTGGGAAAGATGCGGTCAGCCTTATCGAACGGTACCGCCGGCGGCGAGATGCGATAGAAGACCCACAGCATGGCGCCGATCAGCAGAAACAGCGAGAACTGGAAGAACACCGCGATCCCGCTGCTCAGCAGCGCCAATTTCGATTGCGCTTCGTTCCGGGCGGCCAGCAGTCGCTGTACGATCAGTTGATCAGTGCCGTGGCTTGCGGTAGTGAGGAAAGCTCCCCCGATGACTCCCGACCAGAAGGTATAGGTCCGGTAGAAGTCGGGCGCGAAGTCGAACACGCGAAACTTGTCCGCGCTGGCTGCTTGTGCGTGAATGGTGGCCCATCCGCCCGGCACGAGATGCAGGATGGTGAACAAGCCAATCAATGTGCCGGCGAGGTAGATGCCTAGCTGCACGACATCGGTCCAGATGACCGCGGCCATTCCGCCTTCGAAGGTGTACAGCAGCGTGAGCAGGGTAACGATGCCGATCGAAATCACGTCGCGCCGCAGCGCACTTATGTCGCCGAGTAGCGGGCCCAGGGCAATTCCCATAACGAGCGCAACCGCAAAGAGGCGTACCCCCTCGGCCGCGGCGCGAGTCATCAGAAATAGGCCGGCGGTCAGCGAGTGCAAACGTCTCCCGAAGCGTCGCTCGATGAGTTGATACGCGGTGAAGAGGTCGCCGCGAAAGTAATGCGGTAGCAGCACGTAACTGATGATGACCCGTCCGGCCAGATAGCCGATTACCAATTGCAGGAAGGTGAAGTTAGTGTCGTACGCCAACCCCGGAATACCAATGATGGTGAGCGTGCTAGTCTCGGCGGCCACAATGGACAGCGCAATCGCCCACCAGGGGATGTTGCGGTCCGCTAGGAAATAATCGCGCAGGGAGCGCTGCTTTTTGCGGAAGCGCAGCCCGAAAAGCGTAATGCCCAGCAGATAAACCGCAATCAGCACAAGATCAAAAAGGTTCATGGCATTCGGCTGTGGTCAGAGTCGGCTCCGCGGAGCCATTATCACGGATGGATGTGACTCCGCCAATCTTCCTGGCCGACGGGATACGTCGCTCTGCGATAATCTGGCCGTGGCGTATTTCCTTGGGATCGACGGCGGCGGTACCCAGACTACATTTATGCTCGGCGACGATAGCGGCGTGCGGGCATCAGTGCAGGCAGCCGGCAGCAATGTCGTCCGTGTTGGCGAAAGTCAGGCGCGCGACGTTTTGAAACAAGGCGTGTATGAGGTTTGTCGCCAGGGCGGGATCAAGCCGAAGCATATTGTAGCGCTTTGCGCCGGAATTGCCGGCACTACCCGCGACGAGATACGACAGAAAATCGCGCGGCTGCTCGCCAAGTCAATCTCAGGGAAGATTGAAGTTGTCAGTGACGTGATCGTTGCGCACCAGGCCGCTCTCGGTGGCGCTCCCGGAGTTGTGGTGATCTCGGGGACAGGTTCCATCGCGTATGGGCGTCATGAATCCGGCCGCACCGCGCGCGCAGGCGGCTGGGGATTCGCCATCTCCGATGAAGGTTCGGGGCATTGGGTTGGAGTGCAGGCCGTGGCGGCCGTGACCCATGCGCTCGATTCCGGCAACTACACCGAACTTAGCGATCGCATTCCGAAAGTCTGGCAGCTTGACTCCTATGACGAACTTATTGCTACCGCCAACGCCTCCCCCCCGCCGGATTTTGCTGCTCTTCTCCCAGAGGTATTGGCTGCAGTCGATGCTGGTGACTCCTTCGCCCGCCACATCCTGATTCAGGCTGGCGCCGAGTTGGCGGGATTAGCCGAACGCGTTTTTCGGCGCTTGTGGAAGCCCGATGATGTTGTGAGCTTCGCGGTTGGAGGTGGTGTCTTTCAGCATGCCGCAGCGGTGCGCGACTCGTTCCAGAGAGAACTTCGTCGTTCAATTTCGCAGGCTTCAGTAGTCTTGTCGGATAAGAGCGCCGCGGAAGGCGCGCTGGTAATGGCGCGAAAGCTGATTGCACCTGCGGCGCAGCAAGAGAACCGTTAGGCCGGAACCCGTGAGCGCGCCCGCTTCAGCGCTCGCAGCAAGTGTTGGTTCTGCTCCGGCGTACCGATGGTGACGCGGAAGGCATCTGGCGCTCCCCACGATCCGCTCATATGACGAACGATGATGCCGTCCTCTTGTAGAGCCCGGCAAAAGCCCGCAGCGTCTTCGCCAACCCGGCAGAAGAGGAAGTTCGTCCAAGTGGGGGTTACGCGAATTCCCATCTCCGCGATCGCCGGCGTCAACAACTTGGCTTCGGCGGCGTTCGTCTCCAGCGCTCGCTGAATGTGGACCGTGTCCGCCAGTGCGGCCAGGGCCGCCGCCTCGCCCAACGAAGAAACCATGAACGCCGGTTTCAAGCGCGCGAAGTATCCCATCAGCTCCGCCGGTCCCATGCCGTAGCCAACCCGCACCCCAGCCAGGCCGTGAGACTTGGAGAAGGTGCGCAACACCACAACCCGGCGCTCTTGGCGTACATACTCCAGCGCGTGCGAGTAGTCGAATCCGCGCTCGGCGGAGAAGTAGCTGGCGTAATCGTAATAAGCTTCATCCAGCACGGTGATTACGTGCGACGGCAATTGCTCGAGGAAACGGTCAATCGCGTTCGCGTCCAGAATCGTTCCCGTCGGATTGTTCGGATTCGAGAGGTAGATCAGATGGGTATTGACATCAACCGCCGCCAGGATGCGATCGAGATCGTAGCCGTCGTTCGCGGTGGGCACTTCGATAAATTGCGCCCCCGTAGCGCCGGTAACGATCGGATAAACGATAAATGAGAGCTTGCTGGTGATGGCGTTCAGCCCAGGCCCCAGCAACGTGCGCGCCATGATGTCGAGCAAAGCACTGGAGCCTGCCGTTACCAGGATCTGTGCCGGCTCAACTTCGTGGAGCTCCGCCAGTCGCGTCGTCAACTCGGTGACACCGTTGTCCGGATAGAAATTGACCTCGTGAGCGGCTACCTCCATCGCTTCAATTGCCAGAGGCGAAGGCCCGAAGGGATTTTCGTTCGAAGCCATCTTGATACAACGCATGCCGCTCTCCAATTCCGCCTGCCGCAGCGATTTGCCCGGCTTATAGCTGACCAGCTTTTGCACGTGCGCTGGCACCAGCTTGCTAAATTCCGTCATTCGATCTCCAGTAGTTCAAACTCCGCAGCATCGCCCTCGCATCCCGACCCCAACATTTGTCATCCCGACCGAGGACTTCAGTCCGAGTGGAGGGACCTGCTTTTCTTTGTCGGCGGGCGCGGTCTCTCCTTCGTCGCGTCCTTCAACTGCGCCACCTCCTGCGTGGTTAGATGCCGAGACTCGCCCGCCTCGACGTCCAGCACCAGAGGCCCGTAACGCACTCGCTTGATTTTTTCCACGTGATGATCGACTTGCTCGAACATGCGGCGAATCTGCCGATTGCGCCCTTCCACCATGGTGACCTCGTACCAGGGATTGGCGGCATCGCGCACCAGCTTGATTCGCACTGGCGCGGTTTTGACGGCCGTGGACCTTCGCTTCCAGCCGGCCTTTGGAGGACGGTCCGCAGGAGCCTTCAGCGACTTACGCTCTGCCGGCAGCATGATGCCGGCGCGCAGTTTGTCGAGCTGTTGCTCGGTGGCTTTGCCGGCAATCTTGACCAGGTACGTCTTGGCCACGTGCGACGAGGCATGCATCAGCTTCTGGGCCAGTTCTCCGTCGTTGGTCAACAGCAGCAGGCCTTCGCTCAGGTAGTCAAGGCGGCCGACCGGATAAATGCGTGCCCCGACACCCCGCACTAAATCTAATACGGTCGGACGGCCCTCCGGGTCAGTGACCGTGGTCACGTAGCCCCTCGGTTTGTTGAGCAGTAAGTAGACGGGACGTTCCGGCCCCTTCAGCAGCTTGCCGTTTACTTTGATGTGGTCGTGCTCGAGGTCGGCCTTGCTGCCCAGTTCGGTGACGATCTGCCCATTGACCGACACCAGCCCGCCGGTGATAAGCTCCTCGGCCTTGCGCCGCGAAGCGATTCCGGCAGCGGCAATGATTTTCTGGAGTCGTTCAGCAGGCATGCGGCTACGACTTCTCCGGCGAACTGCCGGCCTCGGCTTCGGTGGCGTAGGTTCCGTCGGCGGGCATTGTGCTGTCGCCCACGAGGGGATTGGCATTGGAATTTTCAGGGACGGCCTCGGTCACGGGTTCTGGTTCATCTGTTGCTGGGACGTCAGGGGGACGTTCGGCACCGACTTCGCCTTTCTCCTTCGCTGCCGCGGCGAACAAGTCAGCTTGTGGATCGCCGAGCTTTTCAAACTCTTCCATGCTAGGCAGCTCAGAGACATCGTTGAGCCCGAAGCGAAGCAGGAATTCTTTCGTCGTCCGGTAGAGAATTGGGCGGCCGATGACTTGCTTGCGACCGGCGGTGGTAACGAGCTTGCGATCCAGCAGGGTGGCGATTACGCCGGAAGTATCTACGCCGCGAATCTCGCTGATCTCCGGTACCGTGACCGGTTGCTTGTACGCGATGACCGCGAGCGTTTCCAGCGCTTGCAACGACAGGCGGACCGGCGGCTTCAAGCTTTTGGCAAAATTGACAACAACATCGTGATGCTCGGGCTTGGTGGCCATACGATAGCCGCCCGCGATCTGGCGAATCTCCATGCCACGGTCGCTGGAGGCATACTCGGAGGTGAGTTCATCCACGATAGTATTGAGGCGCGCCTTGATGGTTCTGAGTTCTTCTTTGGCCTCGGCTTTTTTGTCCTTGTCGCTGAGAGGCGCAGGCTCGGGAACATCCGTGCGAACGTTCTGAGTCGATGTCGACTCTACCGGAATGCCGTCGAACTCAGCGTCATCTTCCAGTTCGTCGTTCTCAGCCGGCGCAGGACCGTCGGAGATGACTTCGTTGAGCGCGAGGCGGGCATCCTCATCCGCGCGCAACTCTGCCAGCACCTCGTCGCGTAACAGCGACGCAAGCTGGTCCAGCGCCACCGGCTCTTCGGTGGCGTAGATAATGGCTTCGACTTTGGCTTTCAGGCTCATCAGAAGTCTTTGGCTCTTAGCTATTAGCTCTTAGCAGACATCCATACTAACTGCGATGCCAACGGGCGACGCCATGCATGCTAAGAGCTAAGAGCTAAAAGCTAAGCGCTAAGAGCACTTCATCTCCAATCATCTTGCACCGGCGGATTTTCCGCCATTAGCGCGTCGAAGCCGGTGTGCTTCTTTAGCACAATCTCGCCGAAGACATTGTCCTGCCGCGCCAATACCGCCTGTAATCGAATCAGCTCCAGGATCGCCAGGAAGGCGCACACCAGCGCCGATCGCGAGCGCATATTGCGCAACAATTGTTTCAGCCGGATGGGCCGGTCTTCCAGAGAAAGCCGCCGCCGCACATAGTCAATCATTTGCGAAACTGTGACGCTGTCGTCGTCAACATTGAACGAGGGTTTCTGTCGCGCCCGATCCAGAATTTGCTGAAAAGTTCTGACCAGGTCCACTACATCGGCAGCCATTTCCGGCTCCGTGCCCTCGGCATCGCGAAATTCCTTCAGCGCAGGATTCGACCACACTGCCTCTTCGATCTGCTGTTTCTGCATCAGCATCTGCGCCGCTGTCTTGAAGCGCTCGTGCTCAAGCAGCCGGTTCACCAGCTCCAGTCGCGGATCTTCTTCTCCCGCGGACGCGTCGGGATCGCGCGGCAACAGCATCTTCGACTTGATGTGGATCAGCAGCGACGCCGTGTAGATGAACTCAGCCGCAACGTCCACGTCGAACTGCTTCATCGTCTCCACGTATTTCAGGTACTGCTCGGTAATTTTTGCAATCGGTATATCGTAGATGTCGATGTCCTGCTTGCGAATGAGGTCGAGCAGCAGGTCGAGCGGGCCGTCGTAAACCTGGTCCACCATGATCGAGAAGGAGGACTGATCGGTGCCATCTTTGCGCGACATCAGCTGCGGAGCAGCCGATTGCGCCGTCGCGGCGGGCATTGCGGGTTGGGGATCTTCAGGCATCTAAATCAAAAAATCATTTACCACGGAGGCACGGAGGACACGGAGTTTTGTCGATAGAACCATTTATGTAAATCACTTTGTGTCAGGGCACGGCTTCAGTCGTGCCGCAACGGTCAGCAACAATTTGGGCTTCAGCCCCCGAGGACCTAAATTCTGCCTGGGCAAAGACCCCCAGCCTTTCTGCCTCGATTCGGCACGACTAAAATGTTCGTCCTGAGAACTGGTGCCGTCCCTACGGGACTCGGACTTATTTCTCGCTCTACCCAGGGTTCACGCCCTGGGCTATGATTGTTCCGCCCTGCGGGCTGATTCTTTTCGGCAGGGTCGGATATTCTCATCCCATTGCAATTTTCCAATTCGATTTCTCACGTAGATACTAAAGTCGGGCCCTGATACACCCCGAAAAACCAAAAGTCTTCTCTGTGATCTCCGTCTCTGTGGTGAAATCATTACTTTCCCTCGGCCACACTCTGCACCGGCGATTCATACTCATGCGACAGATTCGCCGCCTCGCGCGCCTCAATCATGGTCGCCTCGGCAATGGCTCGCGCCTTTCTTGATCCCTCTTCGAGGATGTCCCATGCCTGTTTAGGATCAGCCTCGTACTTCTGGCGCCTCTCCTGGATGGGAGCCAGCTCCCGCCACAGGCTGTCAGCCATCCAACCCTTGCACTCGATGCACCCGATGCCGGCGCTGCGGCAGCCTTCGTACACCTTTGCCATAGTTTCCGTGGTGCTGAAGATCTTGTGCAAGTCACCAACTGGGCACACATCGGGATTGCCGGGATCGGTTCGCCGGATGCGCGCCGGGTCAGTCACCATGGTCTTCAGCTTCTGTCGCAAGGAAGCTTCAGGCTCACTCAGCAGGATGGTATTGCCGTATGACTTCGACATCTTGCGGCCATCGGTGCCGGGCAGTTTCGGTGACGGCGTCAGCAGGGGTTGCGGCTCAGAAAAAACAAACATCCCACCCTTCGGGTGCGGGAGATCCTTTGTTGGGAAACTGTAGTGGCTGTCCGGTCGTAAAGGTTGCGAGTAGTCTATCAAACGCCTTCCACGCGGATAGAACTGGTTGAAGCGCCGCGCCACTTCGCGCGTCAGCTCTACGTGCGGCACTTGGTCTTCGCCCACCGGAACAAACAGCTTGCGCTCGGATTCCGGCAAATCCGCCGAGGGGCTATAAATCAGAATGTCGGCTGACTGCAGAAGCGGATATCCGAGAAAACCATAGGTGCTGAGGTCCTTGTCCTTGATGTTCTCGCGTTGCTCTTTGTAGCTTGGCACGCGCTCCAGCCATCCCAGGGGAGTGATCATACTGAACAGCAGATGCAACTCGGCGTGCTGCAGCACATGCGACTGGATGAACAGCGTGCTGCGCTCAGGATCGAGCCCGGCCGCAAGGTAGTCGATCATGACCTCCAGCGAATTTTGCTTGACGCTGCGCGTGTCGGCGTAGTCGGTGGTGAGAGCGTGCCAATCGGCAATGAAGAAGAAGCAGTCATACTGGTCCTGCAAGCCCACCCAATTGCGCAGTGCGCCAACGTAATTCCCAAGGTGCAACTTTCCCGTAGGTCGCATGCCGCTGAGCACGCGGCCTTTTTTAGTGCGGTTCGTATCGATCATCGGAAACCCAGGAACACAGCCAGGAGCGCTTGGAAGAAAGCCATGAAAGGCGTAATCAGCATACCGATTATGTCGAAACCAATCATCGGCAGGATGAAGATCACCACTATGAGCCCGGCATAACCAATACGGTCATAGACGCGCAGTGCATTGTAAGAAAGGAAATGGCGGATGACATGGCTACCATCAAGCGGTGGCAGCGGAATCAAATTAAAAACGGCAAGGATTACGTTGATCCACATCGCGTCATAGAACAGCGTGGTCAGCGCCGCGGCAGTACTACCCGTGTGTGCGTACCTGCCGATCGGCGTATTCGAGCCGTGCGCGATGATAGCCAGAACCACCACGGATACGAATGCGGTCAGGAAATTGCTCGCCGGCCCGGCGACGGCGGTAAGAATGTCGTCGCGCACCTGGTTCTTGAAGTTGCGCGGATCCACCGGAGTAGGTTTGGCCCAACCGAAGGGCGGAAAGCCCAGAACAATCAAGATCAGCGGCATCAAGATGGTGCCAAAGGGATCGATGTGCACCAATGGATTGAGCGAAACCCGGCCGAGCATCTTGGCCGTAGGATCGCCCAGCCGGTTGGCGGTCCAGGCGTGTGCCGACTCATGCACGCAGATGGCAAATAGCAGCACGATGACCTGAAAAAAGATGTCAACGGGGTTGGCATTATGGAACATCGCAGTTTGAATTCGATACTAACATGGGGCCTTGCAAGACATGCGCCTGTCAGAGGGGTTGAGTGGGGACGCCGATCACGCCGACGATGGTATTAATTCAGTAGGTATGAACGGTGCCGTCCCTGAAGGGACTCGCTTATTTTTCTCGCTTTACCCAGGGCTTCCGCCCTGGGCTAAAAGCAGTTCCGCCCCTGCGGGGCTGGATTGTGCGCCATCGTTTTGCCTGGCCAACTCAAAACGAGTTCTCATGCAGGCTCTTAAGCCGCGCCAACCTCGACCTCAATAGTGCGAACTTTGGGAGGGCGCGTCGCTTGCGGTGGCTCGAAGTGGAGCTGCAGCGCTTCTTTCAGGTTGGGGAGGGCCTCTTCTTCGGTCTCACCCTGGCTGGCGACATCGACCTCTAGGCATTGAGAAACGTACCAGTCCCCTTCTCGCCAAATTGTAGCGGCAAACGGTCGCTTCATGACCACATTCTTGCACAGAAGGCAGATTTTCGTTTGGGTTATTTCTGGGTTAGTCGTACACGTCCGGTGTCGACCACCGCACTGTCAATCCGCAGCGGTAGCCTGAAGGTACTGGTGATGCCGACGTTGGGATATTTCGGCGTGAGGAAATGCTGAACGAAAAGCTGCAGCAACATTTGTGGCACCTCGACGCCATCCAGCGAAACCGATTGCGCGCGAATGCTGGCGCTGCCGTTGGAACCGCTTGCCTGCGCCACCACGTGGATATCGTGGGTCCCGCTGAACAGGCTGAGTAGGGGATTCGCCGCACTTTTCCCTTGCGTCAACGCTTCGAAGTCAACCTGCGCGTGGCCATCGATCGCTCCCGGCGTTGACGCAAGCTGCACGTGGCTCACTCCCTTTGGCAACTTCACGCCACCTTCGTTGAAGTAGGCATTGGCTTCGCTTTCGGTGATTTCAGTCGGCTTAGGATCAGGATGAGGTTTCGCCGCGTTCTGTTTCAAGTAAGCGATCTTCTTTTCCATCGCGCGGAAGTCGGGGCTGTGATTATCGTGTTGCGGCTCCGGCTTGCGGTCGGCCGCAACTGTTGCGGCCACAGTTAGCAGCAAAATGGGAAGAAGGAAGCAGAGGGTCCACTTCATCGCAGCGCCGCCTCCGCTGAAGGCGTTGTCGTGGTCTCGACGCGTGGCTTATCCAGCGGCCCGGAGATCACGTAAGACCGGCCGCCCGCGCGCTCCAATCGAACCGCCAGGCTGCGGTCGTAAGAAGCCGTGCCCTTGACGATGTAGTTGGCGTCTCCCGATTGCAGCTTGCAATCAACCAGAGTGAACATTCCACCCGCCAGGGCCACTTTGCCAGTGAAGTTTGAAAATGCCAAAGGAGCCCCCCGGCTGTCAAGGACAACATGACGCAAGGCGCCGTCGTTCCAGGTGAAGTCGGCTGAGCCGGTCGCCGAATCGCGAAGGCTGGCGGTGTCCAATCCGCGCATGGCCAGGCTGTATTGCGCGTCAACCGCTCCGGCGGCCCAACTATCGTGCATCAGAGTTCCCAGTTGCGCCATCGAGACTCGATTGAGTCTTCCGGTACCTGAATAGGTTGGGGGCGACACCGCGAGATCGGCAGTCCACATCCCACTGTGGTGGCCGCCAAGGATATCGGCGCGCAAGTCGCGCACCCGCAGTTTCCCGGCGTCGAGATCGATGGCTGCGCTCACGTTGTTTGCCACCGCCGTTCCCAACTCGAAGCGCGGGCTCGCAAAATGCCCGCTGGCGTGCAGCTTCAAGAGTGCATCCTCACGCCGCTGCCCGATGTCCAGCAAGTGATACCACGGGCGGTTGAAGTAGCTCGGGTTTACCAGTTGATTCAAGCGCTTCAGTGACGCGTCATCAGAGCGAACATCGAAGTGCAAAATGCAGCTTTCGGGAGCAGTGCAATGCACAGGGAAACTCGCCGATCCACTCAGCTGTGGTCCTCTGGCAAACGCCGCCGTAAACGAAGTGACGCTCACCTGCTGATTCGCCAGCGTCGCCGCCGCCGAGGAAAGTAGCAACGGCTCGGCAACACCCTGCAATTCGGCGGTCACGTTTTGCAGTTGCACGGTACCAGAGGTGCCAGGAAGCGCAAATCCAACCCAGGCTCCGGCCACATCGAGGTCGACCTGAGCGATTCCTGCGAGGCCGACGCCTGGAGTGCCGATGCCCAAGGCCTTGGCTATATTTAATAGCCGCGTCATCTCCACTTCGCCCTTCAGATCGACGCTGTAGTGGTCCTCATCAAACTCTGCGCTGGCGGTTGGGGGTGAAAGCGCCCCCAAAGCTAGTGGAAAGGGTTTCACCAGAAGACGGAATTCCGGATTCGCCGGCGGCGCTTTGCGTGAGGCGGAATATCTGCGATGTGGAACGGCGGACGCAACCGGCTTGGGAACAGCGATCTCCACAGTTCCGATCTCCAAATCCTCCTTCAACACGCCGGAGTGCAGCGCCAAGAGACTGGTGCGACCGCCGCCTGCCCAGGTGGGCGTGCCTCCCGGCTGCCGGCGAACCGAGAAGACTCCTTCAAACTCGCCAGTGGCCGTCAGGTCCTGAGGCAGGTCCTTCTTAGCGTGGCGGGCGAAGGCGACAATTCGCGCAGCCGGGATGCGCTCCGCTGAGACGCTTAAATCGTATGCATCCCTGGCCCAACCCTGGGCGTTGCCGCGAACCTCCAGCGCGCCTGCGCCAACGGGGGATTCACATTGCAGATCGCGCAACGCGTCGTCAGGCGAGGAGTAAGTTCCGGTGCAATGCACCAGAAGTCGCAGGGCTTCGCCCAGCG
The DNA here is from genome assembly GCA_963720135.1 of uncultured Acidobacteriaceae bacterium. Classification (GTDB taxonomy): domain Bacteria; phylum Acidobacteriota; class Terriglobia; order Terriglobales; family Acidobacteriaceae; genus Bog-257. Next base: position 142,088 of record CAVREJ010000025.1, on the reverse strand, counting down.
CGATGTCGTAGCGGCGAAAGTTATCGACTCGTGCGTCCAGCGTGACCCCAAGCGCAGCCGGGGTCCCAGTCAGAGAGGCGTTAGAACTGACGGTGCCACGCCAGCCCCGGTCGCGTCCATAGATCAGCTTGCTCACTTGTCCCAGCGGACCACCGCTGAAAGTCAGCTTCAGATCGAGTGGAGTGTTACGCAAACTTGAAGCCCGCTGGAAACGCCCATCCAGCTTGAAGATGCCGGTGTCGTTAATACCCACGTCAGTACGCGTCGGGCGCGCTTCCAACCTGATGCCCCATTGGTTTTCCGATTCCAGCCAGAGCGCAAAATCGGCATCGGTGAATGCGAATGCTTTTTTCACGAGTCCGAGCTTGAAATTGATTCGTCCGCTCGAAGCTTCGACATATGGAAAGCGCGGGCGCTCTTCAGGACGGGTTTTTGCGGTAGGCGCCGAAGTGACCTGTGAGGCGCGCTCGATTAAGTCCTCCACGTCCCAATGGCCGTCGGAACGGCGCACCAGATTCAAGCTGGGACTTTCCAGGTCCAGGGTCCCAATCTCGAGGCGGCCGCGCCAAAGCGAGGTCAGCCGTAGAAAGGCGGTGACCGTATCGGCGTGCAGCATGGGTTCCGCGCCGTAGCTGGGATTTTCAGCTACAACAAAATTTGAGAGCACGATGCCCGGGCGCGGCAGAATTTTGAGCGCAATCCGGGAGACGGTGACGTCGCGCCCCAAGGCCTGGCTGATGGCCTCCGCCACGCGTTTGCGATAGCGATTCACGTTCACGAATGGTGGTGCCAGCACGGCCAGCAGAACGAGCAGCAGGACCGCCCACATCATTCGCCGTGCAGTGCGGCCCGGCATCAATGCACCACATAGAACATGCGGGACCAGCGCGTCTGATCAAAGAAGTGGACGATGATGTTGAACATCCACGCTACACGATCTCCGAGGCTCTGCCGTTCGTACTCGTCACGCGGGGTGACGAACGACCAGTAGATGAACATGGGACGCCCAATGACGTTCTCGCGCGGCACGAAACCCCAGTAGCGCGAATCGAGGCTGACGTCGCGATTGTCGCCCATCGCGAAATAGCTGCCTGGCGGCACTACCAGGTCGCCGTTTTGCACGTGCGAGGGCAGAGTAAGCCGCCACTCGGGCGTCACCTGTTCGTACTCGCTGGGAGGCAGGCTGGGGAAATTATCGCGATAGCCGTTGTAATCACCTTTGCGGATGACATACGGTTCGTTGAGGCGCTCTCCGTTGCGATACACCACGCCGTCCTGCAAATGAATGCGGTCGCCCGGAACACCCATGACGCGCTTGACCAGATAGAGTCCGGGCTGCGCCGGCGAGAGGAAGACGAAGATGTCGCCGTGTTGAGGGTCGCGATAAGGAATCAGCTTGCCGATCCAATCGGTTTTCGGGGCCAGCAAGATGCGGTCCACGAAGAGGTGGTCGCCAATCAGCAGAGTGTTCTCCATCGAACTCGACGGAATGGTGAAGGCCTGCAGCGCGAAGGTGATAATGAACAACCCGGTCACCAGGACAATGGCGATGGAGGCGATAAATTCCGGGGTGGTCTCCTTCGGCTTTTCCGGCGGCTTTTCCGGTTTCTGCGGCGCCACCAGCGGGCTCTTCACAATCTTTTTCGTAGAAGGCAAATGAAACTCTTCCTTAAGTATTTAAAGGGGCTAAGGCACGCCCGTAAAAAAGCAACTAATAAAAGCCCAGCTTTTAGAGTCTGCTGGAAAAGTCGGCGACAGGCTCCTTTGTGAAGGGGAGCACCTTTAGGTGCGCCGCGATGAGCCCTTTATTTGTCATTCCGAGCGGGCTTTAGCCTGCGAGGAATCGTTTTCCCGACTTTCAGCAGCCTCTTTGGCCGCTGAGGGATTTTCGCTTTCCAGGCCGATCACAAGAGTGTGTGCCGACATGGCAAATCCGAAAAACCGAATTCCCTCAGGGGCTGAAGACCAAATTCTTCTCTCAGCCTCCGCGGCACGGCTAAAGCTGTTCCCCTTCAAAGACACCTTATTGCACGGTCCGCAGCATGCGGCGCCAGCGCAGCTCCTGCAGCATGTGGGTAACGTCGTATGCCAGACTCGAAAGTTTATCAGACGGAAGCCCGTCAGCGGCTGCGGCATCGGATCGCCGTACCGACCAGTAGATCACGAGGGGACGACCAACGATGTTCTCCGTCGGCACGAATCCCCAATAGCGCGAGTCGGAGCTGTCATCGCGATTGTCCCCAAGTACGAAGAATGAGTCTTCGGGAACAATCAGCTCGCCGTCTTCCCGCAGCTTCTTCAGCTGCAGATACCATGGCGACGACATTCCCAGGACCATCAAATTGCCGTCGGGAAAGTTGTCCCGGAATCCATCCTGCTGTTCCCAATGAAACGTGGCGTAGTCGTCGTCCTGGCGAACTCCGTTGACGTAAACATGTTTGTCGATGAGTCTGACGCGATCACCGGGCACTGCTACCACGCGCTTAACGAAGTGCTGCCGCGGATCGAGCGGATAGCGGAAGACGATGATGTCCTGCCGGCGTACCGGCCGGTAAGGCATGAGCCAGCGCCAGAATGACGAATGTCCGTCATGCACTTTGTCCACCAACAGGTAGTCGCCGACCAGCAAGGTCTTCTCCATCGACGGAGAAGGAATTTGGAAAGCCTGCACAATGAAAGCGATGACGAAGACCGCGATCACTATGGTCGTGGCCAGCGACTGCAGCGAATGCATGGCTCCCGGACGGGCGCCCGTCGGACGATGTGGCGCGGACGCGCTCGGCGTCTGCGCCACAGTCTCGACGGATGATTCGGTGCGGACTTCACTCATGAATGTTCAGAGAACCCTCTGGGAGGATCAGTGCCCCGTATCCCAGAACCTCTCTTCAGCGATTGTAGAAAATCCCAGGCTTCGCGTGCAGCTCTTTGCTCGGCCAGCTTCTTAGTATTGCCTTCGGCGCGGCAAGAAAAGCCTTCCTCCCCGTCGGGGCCCGCGGGGACCTGTGCCTCCATAGTGAATACCTTGCGATGGTCCGGACCTTCTTCCTTGATCAGCACATAACGCGGCTGCGAACGCCCGCCGGCGTGTACCGCTTCTTGCAATGCCGATTTGTAATCAATTACAGGGAGCGTCTTGCTGCCGCCCTGGTGTACTTCGGCAAGGCCCGGCTCCAGGATCGACTGCAGGATGAAACGATGAGCCACGTCCAAACCCGCGTCGAGGAACAACGCGGCTATTACAGCCTCCAGGGCATCCACCAGCAGAGCAACCTTGTTGCGGCCGCCGCTGCGTTCTTCACCTCTTCCCAAGCGAAGGTATTGTCCAATCTCCAGCTCCCGCGCCGGACGAAGCAGGTGGCGTGCGCTCACCAGGTGCGCGCGTAGCTTGGAGAGCTCCCCTTCCTGATATTCCGGAAAGCGCTGAAAAAGTTCCCGGCTTACCACGAAACCCAGCACCGCGTCGCCGAGAAATTCCATCTGCTCATTATCGGCTGACAGCGCAGGAGTCCCTTCCGCCGCGTTCTGCGATTCTGCCTCGCGCGCATGGGACGCGTGAGTTACGGCCTGCTCCAGCAGAGCGCGGCAGTTGAAGCGATGCCCGAGAGCTTCCTCCAGCATAGAGAGGTCATGAGGTACGGAGTTCATTTTGAGTTCGACAGCTCGAACCTACGGCACTGTCGGTTGAAGCCATCGTTGTCCTTGCGCCTCAATGTGGCGGCGTATTCGGCGGTGTCGTAGCCGGCGGAGTCTGGGCCGGTGCCTGTGTCGGCGGTGTCGTAGGGGCTGGTGTGACCGGGGCAGTGCTGCTTGGAGCTGCCGAGTTACTGTCAGCCATCAATTTCTGCAACCGGACCTGTTGCTGCTTCGCCAGGTTCTGTGCCGCGCTTCCTGGCGGTGCATATTGTGCCGCCTTGGTCGCGGAGTCGAGTGCCTGAGGGTATTGCTTTAACTGGTCTTGTGCCACCGACAACCGCAGAAATACTACCGCCTCCGGTTGTGCCTTGCTGGCCGCCACTGCTTTCTGCAATTGCTGCTCAGCCCCCGTGTAATCCTTCTTGTTCAGGTCTACCATGCCCAGCGTGTCGTAGGCCATAGTTACAATTTGGGCCTTTACGGCCGCAACCCGGTCAGCGGGTGCGTCAGGGGGCGCCATCAGTCCGTTGATGTTGTCAATTGCGCCTTGGGCATCCTTGGCAGCTTCGGCAAGACGTTGATCGCGGTCCATATCGGTGTCGCGCGTGCCCTCCACTAAAGCAGAGCCTACTTGTACCAGCGGCACCGGGTTGGTCGGATCCGCCGCTATGGCTTTGCGTCCCAATTCGATTACCTTGTCTGAATTGTTGGCTTGGCCATAAGCGTTCATGGCGCGAATGTAGAGGGCCGCCCTCAGGTCGCTGTTCGGATATTTGGCGGCGAAGATGTTGGCTGCAGCTTCCATCTGTGCTGGATCGGTCTTTGTTGCCGCATCCTGGTACGCCTTCATTTCATCCTGCGATTTCGCCTGCAGCACCTTGTGCCCGCTGGCCGGGGTAGACGGCGCCTGCGAACTGTTGGTGCTGGGCGACTGGCTGTGGGCACCGCTCGGTGCCGGCGATTGTCCGCTGGGATTCTGCGCTGAATTTGCCTGGGCCATCGCCAGCGCTGCGGTCAGCAATAAAGCTAAAATTGCGAATCTCGATCTCATTTACTTGCTCGTCCTTTCTGGAGGGAAGAAACGCTGCTCCCCGTCAATGCGAAACTATTGCTGCTCCGGCTTTGCGTCGGGGGGCTGGTAAGGTTCTTTGATCCCCCGCTCGGCTGCCTTCTTGGTATCCGCTGACGTATCCCCGCCGCTGAGTGCCGCCTGGTATTGCACGATGGCGTTTTCCCGCTCGTCCTGCAAGTCGAGGATGCGGCCCAAATAAATGTGGCACCAGGCTGCGATGCGCGGGTCCTTGGTCGCATTTAGCGCTTTTTGAAAGTTTTCTTGCGCCCCTTGCATATTGCCGCTCATGGTGGCCGCCCGAGCCAGCACGAAATAAGCACGCGCCGGATCTTCCTTTTCATTGAGCGCCTCTTCGGCCAGCTTTTGCGCTCCCGCGGGATCGCCGCTCACCAGCTCTCGTTCGGCCAAAGCCAACTTTTGTTGAGATGCAGGTTTTGCGGCCCGCACCACCTCGGGCGTGGCTTGCGACGCATACTCGATCTCGCTGGCGCGCTTCTTTTCCGTACCGACATCGATATTGTGCAGCCAATCCGGGAAAGCGTCCTGCAGACCCCGGTTTTCCTTCTCAAAGTTCCTTAACTGCTCGTAGAAGTAGCGGGTGAAGATGAAGCCTTCGGCTTCGTCGCGCTGCAACAAAGCCTGCCGCTCCTTCTCCGGCAACTTGGCCTCGAGCGGAGTACGCGCTTCGATCGCCCGAATCAAACATTCCACGACCAGCAGACCTGTGTCTTGCTTGTAGTCGGTCGCCATCGGCGCTTTTTGCACTGCCACCAGTACTGGCTTCAGGCGCTCCAAAGCCGTCGCCCGCTTCGCGATCAGGGGATCGAGGACGAAATGCAGATAGGTATGGCGCAGGGCCTCCATGTGTATGTTATCGCCGCTCGGTGAGATCACCACATAGTAATAATCCTGAAGGTAATTCCGCGAATTCACCTGCCCCGGTGCGCTCATCGGTTCCAGATAGACGGTGAAGCTGCGACCCCCATATCCAGCGAGTGGCATCTTCAAGTAAGTGTCGGTCGAGGTGATCATGTGCGCGACTGGCTCGTGGTAGTGGTCGATCAGAGCAAGATATTCGGCTTCATGCTTCAGCCAGATGGAATGCAGGTTGGCGGCGATGTAATACTGCCTGAGCAAAGGAGCGAAGCCCACCACATAGGTCGAATCCGGAGGCATGTCGGATTCCTTAACGCGGGGCGTAAAGTCTGGCGGCGGGCCCGCGTACAAAGCCAACGAAACATATTGCGCCAGGTCGTGTGCTCCGTCGCTTTGCTGGTGATCGCGATAGAACTGGCACATCTCTTTGGCGGCGGCCGCGGCGGAAGGCGTCTTGCTGGCTTCGACGAGGTCGGCCCGAACTTCCGTGCGGATGGGCGATGACGATTGCAGTTCCTGGTCGTATCCGCAAACGTTCATGGCCGCCACCACGCTGAATAATGTCTCGCTCACGTCGAGCGTGGCCTTGGACTGCGCCCTTGCGGCGCAGGTCAGCGACGCCAGCAGAAGCGGCAGGACAAACCAGCGGCGAAAACAGCCCAGAAAAGCCTCCTGAAACAATTGTGGCGGGAATCAGTATTTACAGTTTACGAGCAGAGATTGGGGGACGCAAATTTGAAAAACCTTCGGTGCGCCACCCCGAACTTCGCCTACCCAGATCAACGTTCAATAGACTGACGCGAACCCCAGACGCCAGGCAAATGATTTCCTGTTCCGCTCGGGATGCCCTTTTACCATCCGAATACTTTGCTGAGTTGAATAGTGAACCCGCTGCGATCGTTCAACTGGTGCAGGTTAAGCATGTAGCGATAGCCCACGTCGAGGGCGGCGCCGTTTAGAAAATACCAGCGTGCACCCCAAACGCCGTCGACCGGATTGCTGGGGCCTAAGGAGGTATTTTGGGTGTTTATGCCAATCAAGCCAAACGCGTGGCCTTCCTGCCCTAGTTCGACCGTAAACTCGGTGAGAAACTGCAGCCGGTGTTGAGCGCGGAAAATGAAACCCTGGCCGAAAGTGATCACATCGCCCGGTGTCAGCAGCGTCTCTGATCCAATCTGTGGATTGCGCGTGACCAGATACGTAACATTGTTCGCCAGGGTGATCTCCTGCAAAAACGTCTTGCTCAATGCCAAAGTAAAAGAGTAGTTGAATGTCCCAGTCTGCACCCCGAACTTTGCCAGTTCCGCCGCCGCACTTTCCGTAGGAATCACAAAAGAGGCTCCCAGCGAGACGCTGAGCGGATCGCCACGAGTCTCTGACCAGAAGTTGGCCTTCAGTCCCAGTGTCACCGGACCCCAATCGCTTTGATCGTAGGCCGCAAAGGGGAAGTCGGGAACGTAAGCCGCCGCCGGTCCGTGCCAGCTATTGTTAAGCGGGCCGGCATTAACCCCGCAATAAATCGGCGCTTTAAAGACATCGTGAGAACAGCCTGGCGGCTGCCGCAGGCTAAGCTGTGAGGGCTCGCCTATGTGTATATGGCGATACGGTTCGAATTGCGCGAATACCGTAATCTTCTTCGTCAGGCCCGCAGCAAAGCTCGTTCCAATGCTCAGGATGGTGGCACTGCCCGGAGCCTGTCCGAACTTGTTCGTGTAGGCAGAAAGTGTGTAGACGCCCTTGGGCAGGCTCTCGGCGGTCTCGACGGTGAATACTCCCGGCGTTCCGTTAGTAGCCGGCATCGGTGGCAGACCAGTCCGATTCACCTCAGAATTTGCAGCTTGTGGCGGCTGCGTCGTCTGCGGAGCCGCGCTGGAATCGCCGCTTGTTTCCTGCTGCGCCGTTTGCGGAGCTGGGTTGGAATCGCCACCCGTTTCCTGCTGCGCTGAGGCGGGGGTCGATTGCTGGACGGAAGTGTCCGCGGCCGATGATGCCGCGGCTAACGCTTTATCGGAACTTCCTAGCAACTGCAAGGCAACAACGATCAGCATTGAGCATGCCAGCATCTTTCAGCTCCCATCATCGCCGATCCGCGACTCGGCACGATCTTACATGGTGGTTTGTATTAGGGCACGGCTTCAGAGGCTGCTGAAAAAGTCGATTGCACGCCGCTTTGAAGGGGCGCACCTTCAGGTGCGCCGTTGGAAGTCCTTATATTTTTGTCATTCCGAGCGGGCTTCAGCCCGCGAGGAATCTGCTTTTCCGACTTTTTCAGCGGCCTCTGAAGTCGTGCCCTGATACAAACCAATGCTCTCGCAGGTAACGTTCACCAGAACGGCTATAGCAAGGTTTCGCAGTTTACTTCGGCCCTCCTCCCTGGTGCTCGCTTTCATTTTCGCGACTTGCGCTCCGTTGATTTTTCAGCCCGAACCAATGGTATCCGATGGTGACTAGAATCCCGTTGGCGGATGGATTTCGCGGCGCCGTCCAGCCATTAGAAAGGTGCCAGGCGTGCAGTCCCACATCAATGGAGCACTGGCCACGGCGAAAGAACTGCCATCCGAAGCCAGCACTGGGAACGACATTGAACCTGGAAGTGTCTCCCGGCGGAATTTTGGCGTTGGTGTACACAAATCCTCCCGCCACCTCCAAATAGGGAGCTGTTCGGCCCTTATGCTTGAAATTCCAGCGTCCTACGATGGGATCGATTTCGGCCCCGTAAGCACTCTGCAGGTTGGAGACAACGAAGACGGGAATCACAGCAAAGTCCCATTGCAAGGTGCCTCGTAACCAACCTGGGCCATGAGCCGTCGTCAAAACGCGTCCGAAACGGGCTCCGGCCATCCAGATGTCATTGTTAAAGGTGGTACTTCCGTCATGCTGCGCGGCTACTCCTCCGGCCCAGAGTCTCCGTGTCTTTCGTGCCTTTGATCTGCGTCGGAGATACAAAACCTTGCCCGCTTAACAGGCTTGAAGAAAGCACTGTCAACGTTATCGCGAAGGTTATGAACTGCAGGGACCCTCTGGTCATGGATTATCTTGCTCGCTCGACCGCGGGTGGTGTAAAGGAATGGGATGCCGGGCTCCGAGAGGCGGTTGCAGTACTTGCGTGGCCGGGGAAGCCGCGCTAGGGTTGTGGACGATGAGTGATTTGCGCAATCAGATACAAAGTCTGTCGGCAGCCGAGAAGGTAGAGCTGCTCGACGCGGTCTGGGAAAGCCTGGAAGCCGACGCGCTCTCGCTGACCGAAGTGTAACGTGCCGAACTCGATTCCCGTATCGCGCGCTATGAACAAAACCCTTCCGATGTCATTCCGTGGGAGCAAGTCAGGGCGGGCCTGTTCAAGAAACCGTGACGCTTCCGGTAAGGACATAGGGTATGAACGTAAAGCTGGAATTGAACCCTGAACTCGAAGCCGACCTGTTAGCGGCAGCACGGGCACGCGGGCTTTCGCTTGAGACGTACCTTGAGCAGGTAATTCTGGAGCATTGCATACACCATAACGCTTCCCGGGCAGAAGATTGGGAAAAGGAATTCGATGCATGGGTTGATAGCTTTCCGGAGACACCACTTCTCTCGGACGAAGCTGTTTCGCGCGCGGACATGTACCCGGATCGCTGGTGATGCGGATATTGGTGGACACTAATGTTCTGCTCCGGGCTGCACAACGCCGGCAAGCGGCAGGCAGTCTGCAAACAACTCAATCAAGAGATTGCATCGCCAAGAGCATGTTTTGTGTGTTGCGCCTCAGAATATCGTTGAGTTTTGGAATGTGTGTACCCGGCCAGCCGATGTCAACGGTCTCGGCCTGAGCGTCGCTGCCACGGAACGGTATGTTAAAAAACTCAGTCGAATATTCGCCATCGTTCCTGACTCGCTACAAACCTTTGAGAAGTGGCTGGAGTTGGTCGTGCAGCACAGCGTCGTTGGCGCTAAGGTGCATGACGCGCGGCTGGTGGCCGTCATGAAGGTGCATGGGATTGGCAGCATTCTCACGTTCAACGTGAAGGACTCAGCCGCTATGATGGTGTCACAGCGATTCACCCGGATAACGTCACATGAACCCATGTCGATAAAGTTGGCCTGGTGCCCGCAGGCAGTCGAAGAAACGGTTGATGCTTTAAAACGGGGGTACCCGATGTTTGAACAGAGTTGGTCAACAAGAGCTTAGGCCGGTCCACCAGCCAGGACTGCACGAATTTTGAAGGTACTTTAGTTCTACCCCTTGACCTGCACCTTGGAAAACGACAGGATCACCCGACTGGCTGTGGGCTGTCCAAAGGCCGTGGCCGGCTGGAAGGTAGTGAAGATCAGCATGTTCTTCAGTTGCGGCAAAATGGCCGCTTCATTCTCCGGACCCGACAGGATACGGTAATCCTGCACTCGGCCATCGGGCCCGACGTAAGCTTCCACCACCAGCGACTCCGCACTGGCGACCCCCGACAATTCGAAGGGAGTGAATTGCAATTGCGCCGGCGTGTAAAGCATGGTCGGCACATCGTTGGACGCCCGCACCTGCGAGGGATAGAGGAAACTGATCAGTAGTCCAAAAACGATCAACGTAGTCAATACGCCAGCTGTGGCCGGAACCATGGTCGCATTGAAAGCATTCTCCCAACGTACCCGCAGCCTCTCCCACCGCGAACGTTGAGAGTTGGCGAGTTCTTGCGAAGCCGCGACGCGAAGTCTAAGGGTCAAGTCCGGAGGCGCCGCTTTTCGCCCCAACGACCCAACCAGCATCTGAATCCGCTGCCCAGACGAATAATGTTCGGAGCATTCCTCGCAGCCCTGCAAGTGTCCATTCACCTGAGCCAATTGGCTGCGCGTCACTGCGTTGTCCAGGTACGACGACATGAGACGCTTCACAACTGAGCACTTCATGGCATGACCTCAACCTTCTGACCACCGACCGTACCGCCCTTGCGCTGTTTTCTACTGCGCGCTACGCCTGGGTTCATCCCAAAAGCTCGCAGGTGACGTTCCATGCGTTTGCGCAGCGCATCGCGCCCACGCACCAGCCGCGACTTCACCGTCCCCAGAGAGACTTCCATGACCTCGGCGATTTGCTCGTACGACAATTCCTCGATGTCGCGCAAAATCACCGTGGTGCGGAACGGTTCCGCCAGGGCCTTCAGTTCGCACTCCACCCGCGCCCGCAGTTCTTCGTCATGTACGTTTTCCAGTGGAGATTTACCTTCATCCACCAGCGTGTCCTTCATCCCCAGGCAAGGGTGCTCGTCACGGTTTCCGCTCGCGGGCTCGATCGAGGTTTCCTGGACTTTATGACGAAACCACCAGCGCCGGTGGTTCGAAGCCTCATGCACCGCGATGCGGTAGATCCAGGTCTTCAGACTGGAGTCGGCGTTGAAATTCCTGATCCCACGGAAGACCTTGATAAATACTTCCTGGGTAGTGTCGGCGGCGTCGGACGGATCGTCCATCATCCGGTAAACCAGGCTGTAAACCGGTTGGTTATAGTGCGCGATGAGCCAGCAGAAAGCGTCTTCCGATCCGGCCTTCAATTCGGCCACAATCGCTGCTTCCGCCGTGCGGACGTCCAGCGCACTTGCGAGGTCACTCAATGTTGTTGCTCCCGCCATGAAGGCGTACCTCAATGATAAATAGATTCGGAGCCCGCAACAACTTCCCGCAACCATCTCGGCGCTCGGTCGCCCGTCCAGCAAAACAATCTCGCCGTATCGACACAAGCGCAGCTGGTCCGCTGGGGGAGGACTTGATGAAATAGACTCCGGAGCGTGTCCAAATGTTCCCGTCGACGAGTGCAATCATCTGCAACAGGAATGCGCTGGCTTTTTCGAAGCGGGAGCATGGCTTTAACGGCATTTGAGGATCAACGCTTACGGTTTGGGAACAGAACTTCCGGTGCTGTCCTTGGAATTAGCCTTGGACGCATCGGCAGGCGTGGCGCTGGCTGGCGCTGCCGGCTTCTTTTTCTTGTGGACGGTCTTCTTTTTTGGCGGTTCCGTATCATCCACCACAACTTTCTTGGGCGGCGCCGCCGCTGCCGCTGCCGCAGCCTGTTGGTAGGTGCGAACGCGACTTCGTAACTGGACCAGCTCCGACTGCGTCGACGATGTCAATTGCTCAAGCACATCCCCCAGATCGCGTCGCACGGAATCGATGGTCTCCAGTTGCTGCCCCAGGGCCTCGTAGGCGCCCCTTGGACCGAAGGCGCCGGTGGCTTCGGTCAGGGATGCAAAGACGTCGTACAAAACGTTCAGATTGCGATAGAGCTTGAACTCAGCATTCAAGTCCTGCGGCGCCGCGCGCACCGCGTCGATCAGTCCGGGCAAGGCGGAGCTCAGGTTGCGCTGCACCGAATCGGCGTTGGCCTCACATTGCTGTTTGGACTCTCCGTCTGTCTTCCACTTATCAATTCGTAGCTGCTGAAGGTCGAGCGTGGCCCGCGATGCAGCCGCTTGCAGCCGGTCGAGATCGGGGAGCACCGAAACCGTAGGCGCACTGGCGACGGGGGGCGCAGGTACCGGCCGCGGGACTGCGCCCGGAGCGTTCGCTGGGTTCTGCCCCAGCGCGGTAGCGCCTGCCAGCCAAAAGTACAGCACCGACACCTTCAGGTTCATCTTGCGCTCCCAGCTAGGAAAATCTCAGACGACAGTCGCGGACGAGGTGGAGGGAAGAAATCGGGGTGCACAGCATTAGTTGGATGCTATCGCACCGGATTGTGGCTGCGCTACTTTACGCGGTGGTGATCGCGATGTCGCAGGGAGGTGATGTCGCAGGGAGGTTTGACTAAGCCATGCGGCTGGGAGAAAATACTTGAGACGCCCGCCACCTGGGCGTTTGCCTTCCTCAAAAGTGGGCCTGTGGCGCAGCTGGGAGCGCGCTTCCATGGCATGGAAGAGGTCGTCGGTTCGATCCCGACCAGGTCCACCATTTAAGTCTTCCTACAATCAATCACTTCCAGAGCGTTTGCTGCAATCGTACAACAATCGCACAAGCGATCCGACAGTGGTGATGGAAAATGCCTCCGGCGGACGAAAGAATCATCATGCTTGCTGCTCTCGAATCCACCCGCGACTCGGCGTCGCTTGCTCGCATCCAAATAGGAACATAGGGCAGGCCCAAAGAGGTATTGCGGTCCTGGACCTGGTTTGGCTGAAGCGGCCTCACTGAAGCATCCTCCCCCTGCTCCCCGATTTGCTCAACCACAACGAGTGCTCTTAACCAGATAGTGTTCAAAACAGTTGATGCTCGCTTCTAGCGAGTACGATCGGCAGGTTCGAAACGCCGAGGTCGAAAATTAAGGAGACAATTATGAAAATCGTAGTGATCGGCGGTACTGGACTCATTGGATCAAAGCTCGTCAATAAGCTTCGTGAGCACGGACACGAAGCGGTAGCGGCATCACCCGATACCGGCGTTAACTCCGTCACCGGCGAAGGACTGTCCGGGGCTCTGAACGGGGCATCGGTGGTCGTTGACGTATCGAACTCTCCCTCGTGGGAAGACGCGGCTGTGATGAAGTTCTTCGAAACATCAACTCGTAATCTCCTCACCAATGAAGCGGCCGCAGGCGTGGGACATCACGTTGCGTTGTCGGTGGTAGGAACTGAACGCCTGCTCGAGAGCGGCTACTTCCGCGCAAAAATGGCTCAGGAGAAATTGATCCAAGAATCTTCAATCCCCTACTCCATCGTCCGCGCGACGCAGTTCTTCGAGTTCGTCAAGGGACTTGCCGACATTTCCATGGTCGGCGGCACGGTTCATTTGCCTCCTGTGCTTTTCCAGCCGATGTCTGCTGACGATGTCGCGACTGCCGTAGGCAAGATTGCGGTCTGCCCGCCGATGAATGGCATCGTCGAAATCGGAGGTCCGGAACAGTTTCGCGTGGATGAACTTGTCCGGCGCCGCTTGGCCTCGCTGAAAGATCCCCGCGAAGTGATCGCTGATCCAAACGCGCGTTACGCTGGAGCGAAACTCGGCGAGAAAACACTGGTTCCGGGTAATAACGCACGACTCGGCGAGACGCGTTTCGAAACCTGGCTGACTCAGGCCGCAGGTCAACCCCAGAGTGCGAAACCGCAACCCGTACGAAAAGCTAGCTAGCACAGGGAGATGCGAGCGACGCTTTCCTGTGTGTTGGCAAGGCGAAAGCGCAGGTTTCAACGGTAGAGAGGGAGGATGGCGGAAGAGCGTGTTCGGTGTGCAAATCCTCTACGATAGAATCGTCGCAGTCACTGGACATTGCCTGGACAACTATGTCAATGTGCACCCGATCGCGAGCACAGGTAAGCTCTTAGCCAGAATTCGCTCCGGAGATTGTCAGATGAATCGCCTGATTGAGGAAAACCGGGAGGAACTGGAACGGGTCTGCCGCCGCCACCGGGTGCAACGTATCGAACTGTTTGGTTCCGCAACCGGACCCGGTTTCGACCCTGCGCGGAGCGACTTGGATTTTCTGGTCACCTTTCAGGAACTCGGCTCCGATCAGTATGCGGATGCCTACTTCGGCCTGTTGGAAGATCTGCAAGGTCTATTCCAACGTCCGGTGGATCTGGTAGTGGCCTCGGCCATTAAGAACCCGTACTTCCGCCAAGCCGTTGAGTCCACCCGCAGGCTCATTTATGCGTCTTGAGTCGAAGAAGTATCTTTACGACGTCGCAGCCGCGGCCGGAGCGGCTATCGAGTTTGTCGCCGGCAAGAACTTCTCCGACTACGCTTCGGATCTTGTCCTGCGCTCTGCGGTAGAGCGGCAGCTGGAAATCGTCGGAGAGGCGCTTGCGCAATTGGCCAGGACCGATGCAGCGACCGCCTCCCGGATCAGCGAACACAAACGTATCATTGCCTTTCGAAACATCCTTATCCACGGTTATGCCGAAATCGATCATCGCATCGTCTGGAATGTGCTGGAGCTCAAGTTGCCAGTAGTGCGCCGCGAGGCTGAAGCTTTGCTTAACGTCGGAGAGAGCGGGGAAGCGTCCGAATGATCAGGATTGCCGTTCGGCTTCGCGAGCAAAAAGATGTGCAGAAGCTCCGCGATCACACAGACGAGGTTTCCCCACTAAATCCGCAACCAAATCCCCTCCGCGTACCGGCGGTCGGCTACCTCTCTGGGGCCTACCTGTCCAGTTGGATTTGCGGGAAAGGCGGGTACGACCGCGCGTTGCCTTCCTCCAGCCTCGTTAGCCACTCGTGAATTTCCTGGCAGAGCGGCGCTACGGATATTCCTGCAAAGGAGGGTGAGTGGGGGGCGAGCCGGCTTAGTGCCGCCTGCAGCAGCGACGAGGTTCCTTCCAAATTGCCGCGCTGGAAGTGGTGAAACGCTGCCGCCACCTGAATCAACCCTTGCAAGAAACTCTTCTCGGGCTCCTGCAGTTTCAGCCATACCAATTCCCAGTTCTCGTGGGCTGCAAAGAACTCCTCTGCGCGATAGCATCGCAGTCCTTCAGCCAGTTCTCCGCGAGTCCAATCAAGTTGTTTCACCAAAGCGTTTTCAGAAATCGGCCTAAGCATAACCGCAAAAGACGAGATGTAAGCGCGTTGTCATTCGTAGCGCAGTGCTTCGATGGGATCAAGATTAGCAGCTTTCCAGGCAGGATAAATCCCAAACACCAGGCCGATCATGACCGAAGCGGCGGTTGCGGTCAGCACCCAGGGCAACGACATACTCGCCGGCAGGGAAGGAAACACCAGCGGAACCAGCGCCGTTAGCGCGCCTCCAATGACAATACCGATAATGCCGCCTATGCCGGTGAGGGTGATGGCTTCCAGCGTGAACTGCAGCAGAACATCGCGCCGGCGTGCGCCGATCGCCTTACGCACGCCGATCTCGCGGGTGCGCTCGGTCACCGACACCAGCATGATGTTCATCACGCCGACTCCGCCCACAATCAGCGCCACACTCGAGACCGCGAACATGAAGACGAAGATTCCGCCGGTGAGCTGGTTCCAGGTATCGCTCAGCGCGTCCTGGCTGAAGACGGCGAAGTTATCGGGCTGATCGGGATTGAGGTGCCGTCGTCGTCGCAGCAGCGCCCGCATTTCGTCCATGGTGGTGTCCATGTCGCCGTGCGACGTGGACTTCACCGTGATCCAGTACTGCTTTTGCTCGGGATGCAACTTGTGCATGGTGGCGATGGGCATGCGCACAATGTTGTCTTCAGGATTCGAACCGTTGCCGAAGGCCGCCTTGCGCTTAGCCAGCACGCCGATCACCTGGAATAACTCGCCTTCGATGTTGACCTCCTTGCCAATTGGGTTTTCATCTTCAAACAGCTTCTCCGCGGTGTCGCTGCCCAAAATGGCCACCTGGCTGCGATGCTCATTTTCGGTATCCGTGAACCAGCGCCCGCGAACGATGGTCAGATCGTCCGTCTGCATAGTGGCCGGAAGGTTGCCGTCGAGGATGGTGTTCTTGCTTTTGCGGCCCTCGTATTTCACGGCGAAGGTCCCAGTGCCGAACTGCGGCAGCATGATGCGCAGGCTCGCGGTGGCGGCCTTCACATGAGGCAGGTCGCGCATGGCCAACGCATCGTCGAGGGTCAACTCTTTGCGGGTGAGCATCTCGGTGGTTGGCCGACCGAAGGTGAACGGCGAAAAATGGTAGGCGAAGACCTGGTCGGAGCCCATGTCCTTCAGCATGCCTTCGATGTTGGAGTTTAGTCCGCGCACCACCGACGAGATGACGATGACCATCATGACGCCGATCACAATGCCCAGCACGGTCAGTCCCGATCGCATCTTGTTCTTGGCGATCGTCTCTAACGCCATGCGCAGGATTTCTTTGTAGTCGCTACGACGCATAAATATAGCTACAAGTTATCTCACAAATCGTAAGGTACCAAGGGACGGCTTCGGGCGTGCCGCAACTGGTGTCGTATAGGCGACGGGTGGAGCACGCCTTTCAGGCGTGCACAACGACGGCTTGTTCTTGATCGCGCTTTAGCGCCTGAGGTAATGTTTGTCACCTCAGCGGCTGAAGCCGATTCATCCCGAGTCCTAACTGCACCGCTGAAGCGGTGCTCCACGCTATACACCAAGTGCGAACCTTGTTCTACAGCTCGAACCGCAGCGCCGCAATCGGGTCTAACTTGGCCGCCTTGCGTGCCGGATAGACGCCGAAGAAAATTCCCACTCCTGCCGAAACCGCCAGCCCCGCGAAGATGGCCCAAATCTTGATCGCGGACGGCATTCCAATCGCCAAGGTTACAAGCTTGGCGATACCAATGCCACCCGCCACGCCGATTAGTCCGCCAATCAGCGCCATGGTGATGGACTCGATCAGGAATTGCCGCAGCACGTCGCGCGGCCGCGCTCCCAAGGCCTTGCGAATGCCAATCTCGCGCGTACGCTCTGTCACCGACACCAGCATGATGTTCATGATCACGATGCCACCGACGATAAGTGAAATGGAGGCAATAACGATCATCACGATAAAAAATGTGCCGCTCAGGTCGGACCAAATGGAAAGAAAGCTTTCGTTGGTCTCGACGACGAAGCTGTCTTTTTCGCCGACCCGGTCGTGCCTGCGCGAGCGCAGAATCACACGCGACTGGTCGACGGCTTGTTCGAAGGGAGCGCCAACATCGTTGGCTTTGGCCCAGATGATGATGCTATTGTGCGCGCCGTAGCTTTTGAGCCACGTAGAGATGGGCATGATCACGTAATTGTCGCGGCTCTGGCCCAGTGTCTTGCCTTCCTTCTTGCCCACGCCGACTATCCGGAACAATTTGCCATCCACGCGGATTTCTTTGCCTAGAGGATCGGTGTCGCCCAATAGATTCTCGCGAATGTCCTGTCCGATGATCGCTACGGCGGAGGTCGTGTTCTCGTCGGAGTTGTTGAGCATCCGTCCGGCCACCAGGTCGAGGTCATAGATCTGCGCCATGCTGGGCGTCCAGCCTCGCACCATGGTGTCTGTGCTGCTCTGGGTTCCATAAGAAACCTTGCCATTGAACTGACGTATGGCAGCGCCCACAATCTTGCAGGCCTCGCATCCCTCGGCGACTGCCTGGTAATGCTCCATCGTCAGGTCTTTGCGCTTTTGCCCTTCGATGAACTGGTCGACGTCGGTAATCACGTTCGGCACCTTGCTGATGATGAAGACATCGGCGCCGAGATTAAAGATCTTTTCGGCTACATATCCATTAATACCGTTGACGAACGTGACCACCGCAATCACCGCTGCCACTCCAATGACCACACCGAGCAGGGTGAGCACCGAGCGCAGTTTGTTCGCCCATAGCGACAGCAGTGAAATACGGATGGCTTCAGCGATATTCATGATGCGGGCAATTCGACCGCGGCCTTTAAACAGCTAGATGCCATCTCATAAATCGCTTTGTGTCAGGGCACGACTTTAAGTCGTGCCGCAAGGGGTTCAACCATCGCTTGGGCTTCAGCCCCTGAGGACCTGTTTTGCAGGGGCTAAAGCCCAGCCCTTTTCTGCATTTCGTTTGGCACGACTGAAAGTCGTGCCCTGACACAACCCAAACGATTTATGAGATGAGTCCTAGTATCTCCGGTTTGGACTTACAAGTCGCGAAAATTGTACAGCGGCATTTGTCATGCAAAGTCAGAACCAGGTCTTGGCCTGGTAGGCTCGATACTCGTCACCGAAGGCATCGGTAAGGACCTGCTCCTCGTGCTTGGCGCGTAAGTATTGCCAAAAGTGAATGATCACCAAAATCGCTATCCCGAGATACCAGGCTAATGCCACGAACTCTCCCAGGAATGCGAGGCCGCCGAAGATGTAAATCGGGTTGCGGATCTTGGAATAAACCCCATGAGTCACCAGTTTCCTGGCTTCGGCTCGCACGGAGAAGGATGCGCCAAGCTGATGGCGGGCCAACATCCACAAAATGAAAGCAGGTATTGAAATAGTAGCGCCGATCCAGTGGTGCCAGTCGTTGTGCCAGTGCCGGCCCGTCACGGCGGCAAGCACGAGGTAGAGGGTGACGTCGACAAAGCGCAGCCAATTCATCCAGCGTAATTCTACCCAATGATGGCAGTCTTGCTGCCGGCGGTGGCGCGGAGTCTTTAGAAAAAACTGTGTGGCGCGGCGTTTACTAATGCAATTCCGGAGTTGCTGTATCCGGTATTGGGTGGAGCGCGCCTTCAGGCGTGCCGCAAAAGAGGTGAGAGCTTTATTATAACCGCTGAGGTAGGGGTTCCGGCCACCTCAGCGGCTAGTAGCCGTTGGCGGCTTCGTTTCGAAAACGCCACGAAACACCCGCGTATTGGCGATTTCAGACCACTTTTCCCAGGCCTAAAGGCCGATTTCTCATCATCCCTTAACGCGGCGCTGAAGCGCCACACTACCCGAGAACGTCGCATTTTTCAGCAAACCGCAGAGCCGCGCTCTTTCAAGCTTGCTGCTTCTGTTGCCGGAATAGAGCAATGCTTCAGCCGAAGTGCCGCACTCCCCACATGGCTATGTCTGTTTGCGAGCTACCAAATCGAAAGATAATTTAACTTCGTCCTTCACTTTCAATCCGCCGGCCATGGCGGAAACCAGCTTTATGTTGTAGTCAGACTGCCTCAGCGAGCTCTCGCCAAACGCTCGCAACATATCGCCTGTCACCGCAAGCTTGGCGGTAACGGATTGTCCGCGAGTTATACCATGCAAAGTCAGGTCTCCGTTTAGTGTGACCGTGTACTGGTCGTCACCCGTTTTGTTCGCCACTACACGAGAGCACTCATACACGATCTCGGGGTACTTGCCGACCTCCAGCACTCGCTCCCGCATCTCGGTTTCGATGTCGCGGCGATCTTTATCGCTGATGTTGTCCGCCACCTCGAGCGAGGCCGACTTGATGACTAACCGTAGCGAGGCTTCTTCAGGATGGTCAGGATTGAATTCAACTGCGCCTGAATACTGGCGAATCGCAAACGTAGGGCTGTGACCGAAGGCTGACAGCATACCGCTAGCGAATGCGCGAACCGTGAACCTGCTGACTCCAGGGTCGAGTGCGTAGCGAACCACTTCAGGGCCCATAGGTTTTATCGATTGTGTGGGTCGATGGATCATGCCAAAGGCGTGTTTTCAGACAAGCGAGATTATCCCTTTCACAGATAAGAGGGTGTTTGCAGTAAGAGCGTTGCCAGTCTACATGGCGCGCAAGCGCATGTAGCGTTCAATGTCGGGCAACGCCGCCTGCGCCAGGTTTCCAACGCCGGCCTTGCCCAAATATTTCTGGACAACTGGATTGGAAAGAACCAATCCCGCGCCAAAGATCATGAGAGCGATGCCGCTCAGCATGAACAAGGTCTCCCGATCGCTGGAATTTCCATTCGTTGCGTGCTCGCTGCTCTGCATCATCGTCACGACAGTCTCCTTGTATAGGTCGTACCTGCGGTTGCGTGCCTGGCGCCCCGAGTGGGTCACGCGCAAGCTTAGATTTGGTTGAGGCTGTGCGCTAAGCGGCTTTCACCATCTCTTCATCCACAGTTAGCTCATAACCGGTAATTCCGCAGCAGCCCTGTGCGCCATTGCTCCGCCGTTCACCGCACGAGATCTGCCTTCCAATTCCGAGCTGCCCGGATGGCCGCCGAGCAACTCCACCGCAACAAATCCCGATGCAGGTTTCCCTTCCAATCCCGTGATGTTTAGCGATGCAATGTCGGGAGCGGCGCTGTAGATAGCGTCTTCGACGGTGGCTCGCAGAGTCTTGCTGGTTGAGCCACACGCATGGTCGGGTGGCGTAACCCTCAAGCTGGCTGCTCCATCCTCGATAGCGAGCAACTCGACCAGACTGCCTTCCCGTCGCAACTTGGTTTGTAGGCGCTCGACCGCCTTGGTAACTCGCGTTTCCAGATCATCGGGATGCAGCCCATGAAGCACGAGAACGCTGCCGACCAGAGGATCGCGACCCATCTCATCGATGATCTGCATACCCAGGTCGCCGGTGCCGACAATGATCTCCAACGCCCGGTCGAGAACGGCGCCATGGAGTTCCATCAGCGTTTGCATCAGTTGCTGAGCGGTGCTGCGGAGCGCGGAATCCGCGATGCCCTCAATCTCGGCAACCAGACCGCCTATTTGTTGCACCCGTTTTTGGAGTTCCTTGTCTTCGGCCATCTAGCTCCCTGAACAAAAGAGAGGAGTGAGTACGCACTTGCTGCGTATGATTCTTTGATTTACAAGTGCCACTCACTCCTCGCGCCGCAAAGCCGGTGCCTATTTATGCACACCGAACATCGGCGAATGGCGCGTTTCCAGTACCTTTCCATTTCCCAGGTACATGTGCACACCACAAGGCAGGCATGGATCGAAACTGCGTACCGCGCGCATGATGTCGATACCCTTGAATTTGTCCGGCCCGTTCTCCTCGAAGATCGGCGTATTTTGCACCGCGTCCTCGTACGGTCCGGGAGTGCCATACACATCACGCGGGTTGGCGTTCCAGGGCGTAGGTGGATACGGGTGATAGTTGGCGATCTTGCCGTCGCGAATCACAACGTGATGCGACAGAACACCGCGCACGGCCTCATGGAAGCCACAGCCAATCGCCTCTTCCGGCACTTTGAAGTCCGACCAGGTCTTGGTTCGGCCAGCATGCAGCTCGCCTAATGCCTTCTCTACAAAGTGCAGAGCGGCTGCAGCAGCGTAGGCCTGGAAGTAGGTGCGCGCACGGTCACGCTCAATCGCGTTGCTCCATTTCGGAATCTTCCACTCCAATTCAACTTCGGGAAGGGAAGTTGTCTTGGGCAAGTAAATCTTTACGCTTTTGCCCGTTGCCTTGAGGTAGCCGACGTCCACCAGACCGGCCAGTGCGGTTGCCCAGAAGCGGGCAATGGGACCGCCGCCAGTGTCCAGCGCCAGATACTCGTCGGTGGCCTTGTGATACCACCGGGGCGACATGACCCAGGTGTACTTGCCGGCGAAGTCACGCTTCTGCGGCTTGGGATTGGTCGTCTGGTTCCAAGGATGCCGCTTGTCCACGGGATTCCCCAGCGGATCGTTCTTCACGAACGTTTCGCCATCCTCCCAGTCGTCGTAGTAAGAGCTGCCCAGCAGGATGCGAATATTCAGGTTTATGTCGACCAGATCGGTCGTGACCAACTTCCCGTCAACCACGACGCCTGGCGTGACGAACATGCCGCGTCCCCAGTTGGTCATGTTCTTGTAGGTGTAGTCGCAGACGTCGGGATTATTGAAAGAGCCCCAACACCCGAGGAGGATGCGCCGCTGTCCGACTTGCTCGTACCCCGGCAGCGCTTGGTAGAAAAAGTCGAACAGATCGTCATGCAGCGGCACGACCTTCTTCATAAACTCCACATACTTCATCAGCCGGACGAGGTAATCGGTGAATAGTTGAATGGTTGGTACTGTGCCCACACCGCCGGGATATAGAGTCGAAGGATGCACATGGCGCCCTTCCATGAGACAAAACATCTCGCGAGTCATGCGACTCATCTGCAGAGCCTCGCGGTAGAACGCACCGGTGAAAGGATTCAACGCACGCATGATGTCGGCGATGGTCCGATAGCCGTGAAGGTTTGAATTGGGGGAGGCTGTCTTCTCGGCTTTTGCCAGAACACCCGGGTTAGTCTCCTTCACCATCTGTTCGCAGAAGTCCACTCCGACCAGGTTGTCCTGAAAGATATTGTGATCGAACATGTATTCGGCGGCTTCGCCGAGGTTGACGATCCATTCACCCAAGGCCGGCGGTTTCACTCCGAAAGCCATGTTCTGCGCATAGTTTGCGCAGGTAGCATGGTTGTCGCCGCATATCCCGCAAATTCGGCTGGTGATGAAGTGGGCGTCACGCGGGTCTTTGCCCTTCATGAAGAGGCTGTAACCGCGAAAGATCGACGACGTGCTGTGGCACTCGACAACGTGCTTGTTAGCGAAGTCGATCTTGGTGAAGATACCCAGGCTACCCACGATCCGGGTGATCGGATCCCAATTCATCTCCACAATCTGCTTGGATTTGCTGGGAGCCTCTCTGTCTGCAGCAGTGATAGTACCCATCGTGATCGCTCCTTAAGAAATGTCCTTAGCTTGCGTGATAGCCAGTGGTGAGCTCCGCGCGAGCGTGCCGCCACTTGGGTTCCTTGTTAAGTGTTGCCTGGGTCATCGCACGTAGAGCAGCGACCGCGCGTCCGTAAACGACGGCGGCGCCCGTGGATACCTTGGCACCGGGTGGTTCATCCATGAATGGCATGAACTTGTCGGGGAAGCCTGGCATCGTGCACCCGATGCAGATACCTCCGACGTTGGGACAGCCACCGATGCCAGCCATCCACCCGCGTTTCGGCACATTGCAGTTGACTGCCGGTCCCCAGCAACCGAGCTTCACGATGCACTTGGGCGATCCATACTCTGTCGCGAAGTCGCCCTG
Source organism: uncultured Acidobacteriaceae bacterium (assembly GCA_963720135.1). Taxonomy (GTDB): domain Bacteria; phylum Acidobacteriota; class Terriglobia; order Terriglobales; family Acidobacteriaceae; genus Bog-257. Next base: position 119,183 of record CAVREJ010000025.1, on the reverse strand, counting down.
CTCGTAATAGCCGGCGCGGTCGCAGCCTTCGTGGACAGTGCTGCCAAACAACCAGGTGGGGCGCAGCTGGTCGTCGAGCGGAATCATCGGCGCCAGCCCCGCCACTTGGTACAGGAGATACAACACCGTTTCCATGAAGTTGTCAGGTTGCACCGGACATCCTGGAACATTCACGATGGGGAGACCGGCCTTCGACCGCCAATCCCAGCCGAGATAATCCGCCATACCCATGCAACCGGTGGGATTTCCCTGCATGGCATGAATCCCGCCGTAGGTAGCGCAGGTTCCGATGGCCACCACCGCGACGGCTTTGGGAGCCAGGCGATCAATCCATTCGGTTGTCTTGATAGGCTGTCCGGTCGTGGTGTCCGTTCCCAGCGCGGCCCAATAGCCATCTTTGTCATGGTGGACCTTCTCGTTGGGAATCGATCCCTCCACTACCAGGACGAAGGGATCGAGCTTGCCTTCAGCCGCGAGATAAAAAGCACGTAGAAAGTCTTCACCGTTCTCGTAGGCAAGAACAGGATTGTGCAAGTGCACTTTGGGAAGGCCTGGAATCGCTCCCAGCACCACATCTTCAATGCTGGGTTGTGTGGCCGCCGTGATGGACACCGAGTCTCCATCACAGCCCAGGCCGGCGGTGATCCAGACTATGTGTACATCAGAGACAGCTGGTTTCTTCTGGGTTACTCGACCGTACGGAACTGCTGCTTCTGCCATAGCTGGAATCTCCTTTCGTGCGCGGTGAAACGGCACAACCGATTATTACGATCTATGATTTCGCTCTCGACGCCGCCACCGCGATCACAAGCGATGGGTTGCCTGTTCGAGCGTAACAATCACGACTTCTTGTGGAAGGATTACGTCTGGTGTCCCCACACCGTAGGGCAAGGATCAACGAGGCAACGGATGTTGACAACCTGAATTCGAGTCGGGGAAAAGTGCGGTCAGATGGATCGGGAAATCCCCGATCCGCAGGAACTATAACTGAACGAAGACGAGAGAAGCCTTCAACCACGGGCCGGGTGAATCGACCCAATGGTTTCTACGGTCGATTCACGCCACGTTTTCGCTCAACGCCCATTGAATAGCATGTTGCACGAGTTCGCGCCCATTCTTGAGGGACAACTTATCCTTAATGTGTGCCTGGTAAGACTCGACCGTCTTGATGCTGAGGTGCAATTCGTCCGCGATCATTCGCGTGCTATGTCCCATGCCAATTAAGCGGAAGACTTCCAGCTCGCGATCGGAAAGATCGGAGAGCGGAGAACTCTTGGGGCTGTCAGAACCGCTTATGTACCGCTGCAGAATTTTGCTGGCTACGCGGTCGCTGACATAGGTCTCATGGTTAAGGATCTGGCGAACCGCGCCCAGCACCTTTTCCGCCGCTTCATGTTTCATGATGTAGCCGTTTGCGCCGGCGCGCAGCGCGCGCTCTGCATAAATCGATTCATCATGCATGGAGAGAATCAGAACGGGCAAGCTTGGGTGTCTGGTCCGAATGTTCTTTAGCAAATCGAGACCGTCGGGTCCATTCAGCGAAATATCGACGATGAGAATGTCAGGTTTGACGTTTACGATTGCTTGCAAAACGCTGGATGCGTCTTCAGCCTCGCCACAGACCATCAGGTCCGCCTCGCGGTTAACCATCTGTGCCAGTCCCTGCCGCACAATCGGGTGGTCATCGACGACAAATACTTTCTTCTTGGGCGTCGAAGGGTTCTCCTGTCGCCTAGTTGTGGGAGCCATATCTCTTTACTCCTTGCCCCTGATCGGAAAGTTGCAGGTAACTACGGTGCCGCGCGGTTTGCCCGGCTGTATTTCCAAGGTGCCGCCGATCATCTTTGCCCGGTAGTTCATGATGCTGAGACCCATGCCGCCGCTGCTCATTGACACCTTCTGTATGCCAGTACCGTCATCACTAATAGCCAAAGCAGCGCGCCCACCGCTTGCTCCCAGAGCAATCACGATGTGCCCGGCTTTAGCATGCTTGATGGCGTTGTTCACCGCTTCCTGAGCGATGTGGTAAAGGTGTGTGGCTGCCGTGTCATTGTGTACCAGCACCGGTTCGATACACAGAAATGTGCAAGAGATTCCAAACAAGTCTTGCACTTCGCCGGCCCACTGCTGTAAGGCCGTCATCAGGCCGCGAGACTCTGACACCACCGGCAACAGGCCGCGTGAAAGTTCGCGGGTTTTGTTAATCGCTTCATTTACCAGCCGACCAATCTTAGCCGCGTCCGCCGCATCAGGCAGCCCCTTCTCGGCCAGCTTTTGCTCCTGCACCTTACTCATGAAGGCAATGCCGGTCAAGTGCTGGCCCAGACCGTCATGCAGGTCCTGGCCGATCCGGCGCTGCTCCCGGGCGCTGATCTCAAGAATCGCGTGCTCAAGGCGCTTGCGTTCGGTGATGTCGATTCCCGTGGCGATGACGTAGGCTGGGGTCCCTTTGTCTCCGGGCAACGCCGTACCTGACCACGCTATCAAATGGTGTTCGCCATCTCGCGAAACCCAATCGCATTCATATTCCTTTTCCAGCTGGCCGTCCCGCATCTGGTCAAACATTGCCTTGAACCTTCTGGCTTCTTCCGCGCCGCTGAGCAACTCCCATAGGTAGGTGTATTTAACTTGCTCAAAGGTGTACCCCGTGGTGCGTTCGCAGGCGCGGTTGAAACGGATGATTCGTCCCGCAGGATCGAGCACAACCACTAGAGCGCCGACCGTATCCAGGATCGCAGAAACCACATTGCGCTCTTCTTGCAGCGCTTCTTCAGTCTGTTTCAAGTCAGTGATGTCGAAACCAACTCCATGGATGAACCATGGCTGGCCGTCCGCGCGGCGGATCATCTTGGCTTCGCAGTGAAACCAGATCACCCTCCCATCGCGTGCCAATACGCGGTAAGCCGATCGCAGAGGTTGCCCCGAGAGAAACAACTGGGCCGCCTCCACGCTCCAGCGTTCTTTGTCTTCGGGATGCACCTGTTGATACCAGCGGACGGGATCCTGTAACCATTCTTCTTGGGTAAAACCCAACACCTGTTCGATCTGAGGGCTGACGTAGGCTTCGCCAATGCCGTCGTCCAGCGAAGCCATGAACACTACGGCGGGAAGTTGTTCGACCAGAGCGCGGTATTTCGCCTCCATGTTGGGAAGCGGGGCCTCGGCCGTCGGTCTCGACTTTTCGTTGGCAATACGGATGGCGTCGGCGTCAGCAATGCCGCTCTCGAAAAAGACGCTGGCTAGTTCCTGTAGAACAGCTTCGGCCTCGGCGTAACTTGGGCTTGGATGGTTTACGCCGGCAAAAATCTGCGTTTGAGCAGCCACTGGCGAACGGATTTCGGAGTGGGAGGCCATCGTCACATCACTCTAAGGAAGCTCTGATTAAGTCTGCGGCTTTGAAGGGGACGATCTCCAGGCCTTCCGTAAATACCTGATCTAACAGCGGGGCTTTAGCCTCCTGAGGCATCCCCACTGGCTTAATCACTAAACGCAAATCGTCACTACCCTTTTGCATGCCTAATTTTTTCCTGCATCCGATTTTGCGCCTTGGAAAGATTCCGTTCGCCGCCTCCAACTGGGTTCCTTGTTCAGCGAGGCCTGAGTAAATCTTCGCAAAGCGTGGACCGCCTTGCCATAAGTCTGCACTGCACTGGATGACAACAGCGAGCCCGGCGGCTGGTTCATGAACGGCATAAATTTATCGGGAAACCCCGGCATGGTGCAGCCGATGCAGATTCCCCCGATATTTGGACACCCGCCTATTCCGCCCATCCATCCCCGTTTGCCCACGTTGCATTGCACCACGGGTCCCCAGCACCCAAGCTTCACGATGCACAGCGGTGAACCATACTCTTGGGCAAAATCTGCCTGCTCGTAGTAGCCACCGCGATCGCAGCCTTCGTGCACGGTCTGGCCAAATAACCATGTCGGGCGCAGCGCGTCATCCAGGGGGATCATCGGAACGCGCGCAGCCGCCATGTGAAACAAGTAAAGCAGCGTCTCCATCATATTGTCGGGCTGGGCTGGACATCCTGGCACGCAGACGATGGGTATGTCTGCCTTCGACTTCCACTTCCATCCCAGGTAATCGGGAAGCCCCATGCAACCAGTTGGATTGCCTTCCATAGCGTGAATTCCGCCGTAGGTCGCGCAGGTTCCCACCGCAACCACCGCCCAGGCGTTGGGCGCCAGACGGTCAATCCATTCGCAAGTGAGTATAGGTTGCTTAGTTTCCCCGTCGGTGCCCCACGAGGCCCAATAGCCTTCCTGCTTATTGTTCTCATTGGGGATCGAACCTTCGACGACCAGAATAAAAGGACCAAGCTGGCCCTTCGCGGCGGCATGAAACGGCTTGAGGAACTCTTCGCCATTTTCTATCGCAAGAAAGGGATTGTGGAAGTGGATCTTCGGCACCCACGGAAGCAGGCCGCAAACGATGTCCTCGATGCTGGGCTGGGTTGCCGCGGTCATTGCGATGGTCTCGCCATCGCAGCCCAGGCCAGCTGTGACCCAGAGAACATCCAGTTCAGCGATCGGAGCCTGGGGCCCGCTTCCGATTGCGGCTCCCGTCATTCAACTCTCCTGAAGCAAACGAAGTGTGCGCTGTAGGACCGCCGGCAGAAGGAGCAAGCTTTGCTCCCTTCGGGACACCCCATTGGTCCCCAATACACGGATTCCGCGTATTGTATCGCGTTCCGCTGTCATGCCGATTGAAAAATCGTGACTTGCGGACGGATTTAAGTCGTGGATTTCGGCATACTCGCTAGCGTGATTTTGGCCGCCATGCGATGCAGCTTTCCGGGTTCGAGCTCCACGGCGCAATCCAGAACATTGCTGGCTTCGACGCAGAACATCTGTGTCCACTCATCCTCGCCAAGGTCCGGCAACGTCCGCGCGGCCTCGACCCAGGGATTCCACACTACCGTGGTGGCTGAGTTCTCTTTGGCAATCTGAATACGGCGATGCAAGGTGGGATCTTCCAACTCAACTTCAGGTTGGGCAGTCAGGTAGGCGCGGTCGGTTTGCGATGCGATCACCACGTCGCCGTGCTGCACTTTCTCCCGGTTCGAGTCGGTATTGTCGAGATAATGGACTTCGTCCAGACCGTGCAAACGAGCGGTCTCAACGCGCCCCACTCTGTGGTAGGTATGCAATGCTTCCTGGAACCGCACTGTGGTTGTTCCGGTATTTATCACCTCAAGTTCGAGCTGCAATTCTGCTCCGAAGGTCGCACGATGAACGAGACGAAAGTCCGCTGGCCACCATCGCTTTGTGCTGTCATCGCTTTCGGTAAACATACTGACGGAAATCGCATTTCCATGCTGCGCGATAGCCTCAAGCTCCCACGATTTTGTGCGGACAAATCCATGGGCGGGCGCGTGGGGATCGTCGGATTTGGCGCGAAACCAGGGAAAGCAAATGGGTATGCCTCCGCGAATAGCTTTGCCGTCTTGCCATCGCGAATGTGAGCTGAGAAAGAGAACTTCTCCAGCGCCGCCAGGCTTCCAGGAAGTGACGTGCGCGCCGTGCAGATACATCTCGCCAGCGGCAGCAGGGGATGTGATCGACACCTTCGGCAGCCCCCCGTTACCTGCCACAACCTCTGCGAGGCCGGGAATTCCAAAGCGGCGATTCAGTTCAGCGATCTTGCTTGCGGTTTCCATGCGACTCCGGGCAATTCAGCTTTCCTAACCGGCTTGTGAGAGGATCCTTGGCCGAAACTTGCGACTGGTAAATGTCACAAATACCGGTAGCAAAATGCGGTCATGCATATAATAAAGCCCATCGGAAATTGATCGGCGCTTCCCACTGAGCTGGCGCCGATCCGGGACGTGACGGCGCAGCCTGGTTACTGGCCGCCTTGCCAGCGCCGAACTCTACTGGCGATCTTAGGCCAGGAACAATCATAAAATTTATCAGTTGTAGCTTTGAGCCGGGGCTGATAATTTTCCAGCGCGGCAAATTTGAGGAGAAAAAGATGAAGGCGACCCACCTACTTCACGATTTGGGCCAGAGTCTCTGGCTGGACAATATCACGCGCGACCTGCTGGACAGCGGTACGCTCAAACGCTACATTGACGAACTGTCAGTGACGGGCCTGACGTCAAATCCGACCATCTTTGATCATGCCATCAAGAACAGCGCCTCGTACGATCCGGCCATCCGCCAGAAGTTGGCTCAGGGCAAAGCGGGGGAAGCGCTGTTCTTTGAGCTGGCGATCGAAGACCTGACCAGGGCCGCGCAGTTGTTCCGGCCGATCCATGAGCAGACCAAGGGCGTGGACGGATGGGTATCGCTCGAGGTGTCCCCCCTGCTGGCTTACGACACGGGCAGCACCTTGGCGGCAGCTAAAGACCTGCACGCCCGGGCGGGACAGCCCAATCTGTTCATCAAGATTCCAGGTACCAAGCAAGGCCTGCCGGCCATTGAAGAAGCGATCTTCGCCGGGGTTTCGATTAACGTGACGCTGCTGTTTTCGCGGGAGCATTACTTAGCCGCAGCCGAGGCTTATCTGCGCGGCATCGAACGGCGAGTGGCAGCCGGATTGCCGACGAATGTGGGATCGGTGGCGTCGGTCTTCATCAGCCGATGGGACGTTGCCGTCGCCGATAAGGTGCCCGCCGAATTGCTGGACCGTTTGGGGATAGCGATTGCCAAGCGCACGTACAAGGCGTATCGCGAATTTCTGGCCTCGCCGCGGGTCCAGGCGATTGCGAAAGCAGGATTCAACCCGCAGCGGCTGTTATGGGCAAGCACGGGAACCAAGGACCCGAAGGCATCCGACGTTCTGTACATCAAGTCACTGGCCGCTCCCAATACGGTGAACACAATGCCGGAAGGCACGTTGAAAGCGCTGGCCGATCACGGTGACATTGGCGGGGTGTTGCCTGCCGATGGTGGTGACTGCGAGCAGGTGCTGGCGCAATTTGCCAAGGCGGGTGTCGACATCGACGCACTGGGCGCGCAACTGCAGGACGAGGGGGCAAAGTCATTCGACGACTCCTGGAAGGAATTGCTGGGGGTAATCGCCTCGAAGAGTGCGGCCATCGCGAAAGGGGCGTCGTAATGGACGTGCTGGCGGTGGATGTCGGCGGGACCCACGTTAAGATTCTGGCCACGGGTGAGGACGTTCCGCAGAAGTTTGTCTCGGGTCCGAAGATGACGCCGCAACGCATGGTCGCCGAAGCCAAGAAGCTGGCCGCGAAGTGGAGGTACGATGTGGTGTCGATTGGCTATCCCGGGGTGGTGACGCAGGGGCGCCCGATCTCAGAGCCGCACAACCTGGCGAGCGGATGGGTAGGGTTCGACTTTGAAAAGGCGTTTGGCCGTCCGGTGAAAGTCATGAATGACGCGGCCATGCAGGCCCTTGGCAGTTACATAAAAGGGCGGATGCTGTTTCTTGGACTGGGAACCGGACTGGGATCCACGATGATTGTGGATAGAAACGTGGAGCCCATGGAGTTGGCCCACCTGCCATACAAGCGAGGAACGTACGAGGACTATGTCGGCCTGCGTGGGCTCGAGCGTATGGGCAAAAAAAAGTGGGAGCGCCACGTCTTTGATGTGGTGGCCCGCATCTCGGCCGCCCTGGAGCCCAACGACATCGTGCTGGGCGGAGGCAACCTCAAGAAGCTGAAAGAGCTGCCTCCGGGCTGCCGAGCGGGCAACAATGCGAACGCTTTTCTCGGTGGGTTCCGCTTGTGGGGTGATGGCGTTGAGCATCTGCCCGAGAGTGAGGCCCCAGCGCCTCCCGCTTCGGCTGCTAAAGCGGAAGACTTGCCGCGGCATGGCAAGAAGAACCACAAGACGCGCAGCAGGAAGAAAACCAAGAAGGCAGCAAAAGCAAAAGGAGAATGAAGACATGGCAGGACGCCTGAAATCGCTCACCCGACGGCCCGCATGGAAGGCCCTGGGTGCCCACCACAAGACGATGCGCGACACGCAACTAAAGCAGTTGTTTGCGGATGATCCCAAGCGTGGCGAGCGTTTCACGGCCGAGGCCGTGGGGCTGTTCCTGGACTACTCGAAGAACCGGATCACCGACGAAACCCTAAAGCTACTGCTGCAGTTGGCGGAAGAGTCGGGACTGCGCGAACACATCGATGCGATGTTCCGGGGAGACAAGATCAATGTCTCCGAGAAGCGGGCGGTGTTGCACGTCGCACTGCGTGCCCCCAAGGGAGAAAAGATTGTTGTGGACCGCCAGGATGTAGTTCCGGCGGTGCATGCCGTGCTGGACAAGATGTCTGCCTTCTGCGATCGGGTGCGCAGCGGGGACTGGAAGGGCCATACCGGTAAGCCCATTCGTAACGTTATCAACATCGGCATTGGCGGTTCTGATCTTGGTCCGGTCATGGCGTACGAAGCGCTCCGGCACTACAGCAAGCGCGACATGACCTTCCACTTCGTTTCAAACGTGGATGGCACTGATTTCGCCGAGACGGTACGCGATCTCGATGCGGCGGAGACGCTGTTCATCATCTCATCGAAAACTTTCACTACCTTGGAGACCATGACCAATGCCCATAGCGCGCGCGATTGGTCACTGGCGGGGCTCGGTGGCGATGAGACGGCGATCGCCAAGCATTTCGTTGCGGTGTCGACCAACGCGGCGGAGGTCAGCAAGTTCGGCATTGATACGGCAAACATGTTCGAGTTCTGGGACTGGGTGGGCGGCCGCTACTCGATGGACTCGGCGATCGGCCTCTCGACCATGATGGCTGTTGGTCCGGATAACTTCCGCGCCATGCTCAGCGGATTTCATCAGATGGACGAACACTTCCGCACGACGCCGTTCGAACGCAACCTGCCAGTGCTGTTGGGACTTCTGGCAGTCTGGTACAACGACTTCTTCGGAGCGCAGACCGTTGCAGTGCTGCCTTACGAGCAGTATCTAAAGCGCTTTCCGGCCTATCTGCAGCAGCTAACCATGGAGAGCAACGGCAAGCACGTGACGCTCGCCGGCAAGGAAGTCAATTACGATACCGGACCAATTTATTGGGGGGAGCCCGGCACCAATGGGCAGCATTCGTTCTATCAATTGATTCATCAGGGAACAAGGCTTATCCCATGCGATTTCATAGGGTTCTATAAGACCCTTAATCTACTTGGCGAACACCATACGTTGCTGATGTCCAACGTTTTCGCGCAAGCCGAAGCACTGGCCTTCGGCAAAACTGCTGAGCAGGTGAAGGCAGAAGGCACGCCGGATTGGCTGGTGCCGCACCGGGTATTCGAAGGCAACCGTCCCTCGAACATAATCCTGGCCGACCAGCTCACGCCGGAGACGTTGGGTAAACTGGTTGCCCTCTATGAGCACTCGGTATTCACGCAAGGCACGATCTGGAATATCGACTCATTTGACCAGTGGGGAGTGGAACTGGGCAAAGTTCTGGCCAAGAAAATCATTGGCGAGCTGGAGAGCAAGGCCGAACCGGAGTTGGCGCACGACAGTTCCACCAACAGTTTGATCCGTCGCTATCGGCAAAACATGTAGTAGTAGTTCAACAATTTTTCTCGAACGAGGGGAGCGAGTTATGCAACTGGGAATGGTAGGTTTGGGAAGAATGGGCGCCAACATGGTTCGGCGGCTCATGAAAGCGGGCCACGAATGCGTGGTTTTCGATATGTCGCCGAAGTCGGTGGAAGAGTTGGTAAAGGAGAAGGCGGTGGGCTCTTCCTCGCTGAAAGACTTCGCCAGCAAACTGACCAAGCCGCGCGCGGTCTGGTTGATGATCCCCGCGGCCGTAGTGGATGAGACTATTGCCAGTATCGTGCCGTACCTGGGGGCCAGTGACATCCTCATCGACGGCGGCAATTCCTATTACATTGACGATATCCGCCGGGCGAAACAGCTCGCACCCAAGGGCATTCACTACGTGGACGTCGGTACCAGCGGAGGCGTGTGGGGTCTGGAGCGTGGCTACTGCATGATGATTGGCGGCCCGAACTCTGCTGTGCAACATCTCGATCCGATCTTCAAAACCATTGCTCCGGGCATTGGTGACATACCGCGGACGCCGGGACGCGAAAAGATGGGCGGCACCGCCGAACAGGGCTATCTGCACTGCGGGCCAAACGGTGGCGGGCACTTCGTCAAGATGGTACACAACGGAATCGAGTACGGAATCATGGCCGCCTATGCCGAAGGACTCAACATTATTCGCTCGGCCAATGTTGGCAAGCAGACCCACGCGGCCGACGCCGAGACCACCCCGTTGCGCGATCCTGAACACTACCAGTACGACTTCAACCTGACCGACGTTACCGAAGTGTGGAGGCGGGGCAGCGTAATCGCTTCCTGGTTGTTAGACCTGACGGCGACGGCTTTAGCCGGAGATCCTCAGCTCTCGAAATTCGCTGGCCGGGTATCGGACTCGGGTGAAGGACGCTGGACAATTAAGGCCTCGATCGACGAGGCCATACCGAGTCCCGTCCTCACTACCGCACTCTATGAACGCTTCAGCTCGCGCGGCGAGGCTGACTTCGCGGACAAACTATTGTCGGCCATGCGTTACGAGTTCGGCGGACACCTGGAAAAGGCAGCGGGGAAGTGAGGCCACACGATGAGTAATATCAAATCCGATGCTCTGGTTTTCTTCGGCGCGACCGGGGACCTGGCGCACAAGAAAATCTTCCCGGCGCTGCAGGCCATGGTCAAACGTGGCCACCTCAATGTGCCGGTCATTGGCGTCGCCAAGGCCGGCTGGAACCTTGACCAATTGAAAGCGCGCGCACACGACAGCCTCACCCAATTCGGCGGAGTCGACCCGGCGGCATGGGAGAAACTGAGCAGCTTGCTGCGTTACGTCGATGGCGACTACCTGGATATCGCGACATTCCAAGCGGTACGTAAGGAACTCGGCGCAGCACAGCATCCGGCGCACTACCTGGCGATCCCGCCGATGCTGTTTGAAAAAGTGGTGGAGCAGTTGATGAAGTCGGGCTGCGCCAAAGGCGCACGCGTCATCATCGAGAAACCGTTTGGCCACGATCTGGCCTCGGCCCAGGAACTAAATCGGATTCTGCTCAGCGCCTTCCCCGAGTCTTCTATCTTCCGCATCGACCATTATCTGGGTAAGGCGCCTGTCCACAACATAACCATCTTTCGTTTCGCGAACGCGTTCATGGAGCCGTTCTGGAATCGCCACTACATCGAAAGCGTGCAATTCACCATGGCGGAAGACTTCGGCGTGCAAGGCCGCGGCGCATTCTACGATCAGACCGGCGCCATTCGAGACGTGATCCAAAATCACCTCTTTCAGGTTATGTGCAACTTGGCCATGGAACCGACCGTCAGAAACGACAGCGAGTCGGTTCGCGATGAGAAGGCCAAGGTGCTGAAGGCGATCCCTCCGATTGACACGAAGAACGTTGTCCGCGGGCAGTTCCGTGGCTATCGCAAAGAGAAGGGAGTGGCGTCCGACTCCAAGGTGGAAACCTTTGCGGCCGTTCGGCTCGAGATCGATTCTTGGCGCTGGAAGGGCGTGCCGTTTTATATCCGGGCAGGGAAGTGTCTGCCGGAGACGGCCACCGAGGTGATTGCGCGATTGCGCAAGCCTCCGACGATGATTCCTGAGAGCGAGGTGCTGACGAACTACATGCGTTTTCGCGTAAGTCCGGAGGTGACGATCGCGCTCGGCATGGCGGTTCCGTCACTGAAGAATGACCAGGTCGGCACAATGACAGAGATGCTGGCCAGCCGTACTCCCAAACCCGGAGAGATGGAAGCTTATGAACGGCTGCTTGGGGATGCCATGGCGGGAGACTCTACGCAGTTCGCGCGTCAAGACTATGTCGAAGAGGCGTGGAGGATTGTCGATCCGATGCTGAAGGCGACTACGCCCGTTTACGAATATGATCCGGATACATGGGGTCCGGGTGAGGTTAGTCAGGTGACACCGCCAGGCGGCTGGCAGAATCCGGCATCGACCCAAGTGGAACCCTTGGCAGCCCCGGCGAAAGCCGGGTGACGATCGTTGCCTCAGGCGAATGTAAGCTGACGTTGGGCGGTGATGTGGTGATTCGGAGAAAGCCGAAATGAAGCTGGAAGTATTTGACAATGACGAAGCCGTAGCCAAAGCCGCGGCGGCAACCATTGCGGCCGATGCTCGCACTGCCGTCGCCGCCCGCGGACGTTTCATCATGGCGGTCAGTGGCGGCAAGACACCGTGGATCATGTTGCGCGAGCTGGCCAATGAAGAGGTCCCCTGGAAGGACGTGCATGTTTTCCAGGTTGATGAGCGCATTGCGCCGGCAGGAGACCCGGACCGAAACCTGAAACATCTGCGTGACAGCCTGCTGGAACATGTGCCGCTGCCTTCGGAGCAAATCTATGCCATGCCGGTGGAATCCGCCGACATAGAAGCGGCCGCCAAACAATATGCGCGAACGCTGGAGCAGGTCGCCGGTTCGCCGCCGGTGCTGGACCTGGCGCATCTCGGCATGGGACCTGACGGACACACTGCGTCACTCGTTCCCAACGATCCTGTTCTCAACATCAAGGATGCGGACGTCGGCCTGACCGGTGTGTACATGGGAAGACGCCGCATGACACTGACTTATCCTGTGCTGAATCGTTCGCGGCGCATCCTATGGCTGATGACGGGCGCTGAGAAGGTTGCGATGCTACCGCGTTTGCTCGAAGGCGATACCACAATTCCTTCCGGACGCATCAGCCGGGACCAGGCCGTGGTGATCGCCGACCGGGCGGCCGCGGCGAATGTGCCTGCGAAATACCGGACCTCTTAGCCGAATGTCGGGTGACGCAAACGGACAGGTGACGATCTCTCCTCTGGCAGGCAAGCCGGCGCCGAAGGAGATGTTGGTCGATGTCGCGCGACTCGAACGAGGATACTTTGAGCGTAAGCCCGACCTAAGCGATCCCACTCAGATGGTCAGCTTCGGGACCAGCGGTCATCGAGGCTCGTCGCTGACCGCAACCTTCACCGAAGCGCACATCCTGGCTATCAGCCAGGCTATTTGCGATTATCGCCGTAGCCAGGGGATCGATGGCCCGCTGTACATGGGCAAGGATACACATGCCCTGTCGGCGCCTGCGCAGCGCACCGCTCTTGAGGTCCTGGCTGCAAATAACGTCGAGACAGTAATCCAGAAGGACGACGGGGTTACACCGACGCCGGTCATTTCGCGCGCCATTCTTGTTCACAACCGCGCTCGGAAAGAACACTTCGCGGACGGTGTTGTCATCACGCCGTCGCACAATCCACCCGAAGATGGCGGCTTCAAATATAACCCGACCAATGGCGGCCCTGCGGATACTGACATTACAGATTGGGTTGAGAACCGTGCCAACGACCTGCTGCGAGCTTCGAATGCCGGTGTGCAGCGCGTGCCGTACGATGTTGCCCTCAAGTCTGGCACGACACGTCAGGAAGACTTCGTACTGCCCTACGTCGAGGACTTGCACACCGTCATCGATATGGGCGCCATTCGCTTGGCGGGTCTGAAGTTGGGTGCCGATCCGCTCGGTGGTGCTTCGGGACCTTACTGGGAGCCGATCAATTCGGTTTATGGACTGAGTATCGACGTCGTAAATCCCAAGGTTGATCCGACGTTTTCGTTCATGACCGTGGATCACGACGGCAAAATTCGTATGGACTGCTCCAGTCCATACGCTATGGCGGGACTCGTCGGCCTCAAAGACAAATATCAGGTCGCCTTCGCCAACGACCCTGACTCGGACCGGCACGGTATCGTCGCGCCCTCTGCGGGATTGATGAATCCCAACCACTACTTGGCGGTTGCAATCCAATATCTCCTTACCCATCGCGAGCGCTGGAGAGCGGATGTCGTGGTCGGCAAGACTCTGGTCAGCAGCAGCATGATTGATCGCGTGGTGAACAAACTTGGCCGGCGCCTCTGTGAAACGCCGGTTGGCTTCAAATGGTTTGCGCCGGGACTCTTCGACGGCTCGTTCTGCTTTGGGGGAGAAGAGAGCGCCGGTGCAAGCTTTCTGCGACGCGACGGCACCGTGTGGACGACCGACAAGGACGGCCTGATTATGGCCCTACTAGCAGCTGAGATTACTGCCCGTACCGGCAAAGATCCGGGCGAGCACTATCGCGAACTAACAGCCGAGTTCGGATCGCCGCTCTACACGCGCATCGATGCTCCGGCGACGCCCGAGCAGAAATCGAAGCTGGGCAAGCTCTCACCTGAGTCGGTGAAAGAATCGAAGCTGGCGGGCGAGGCCATCGTCGCCAAACTTACGCGCGCTCCTGGCAACAATGCACCAATCGGTGGGTTGAAGGTTGTCGCCGCCAGTGGCTGGTTTGCCGCCCGGCCCTCCGGGACCGAGAACATCTACAAGATCTACGCCGAGAGTTTTAAGGACCAGGCCCATCTGGACGCGATCGTATCGGAAGCCCAGCAGATAGTTAACAACGCGCTCATGTAATGCCGCGCGGTCTCGTGATCAATTCCCGCCAAGCCCTCGGCATTGGTTTCCCAGCTGCTTTTGCCCGAGAAACCAGTCCTAGTTGTGGATCTCACCAGATGTCTAAGTGCCAGATGAACAAAATGTCATCCGCATGCAAATGCAATTGCACCTTGATCGCTTAGAGTCTAATAAGACTTGTGTCTTTCATTTAGGGACCCTGCAAGAATCTGGGCTTCTGCGACCCGTTGACCGCACGCGGAGCACGCGAATCCACGGGCCCCATTTCTGTCCTTGCTTGACGGGAACGTCCGTCGAGACTGCGTTCTGCTCAGCTGTTAGTAAGGGCAAGCTCTGCGCTATGCTTGAATCATTACTTATAAGTACGAGGAGAACTGTGCGACTGCTTGTGGTGGAAGATGACGCAGCCATTCGCGAATTTCTGAATCGCGGTCTGACGGAAGCCGGCTATCAAATGGACACCGCTTCCAACGCAGAGTCAGCGTTAGCGCAGGCCGCGGAGGAAATCTACGACGGTTTCATTATCGACCTTGGGTTGCCCGACATGGATGGGCTAGACTTAATCGGCCGCTGTCGTGCCTTGGGCCATACCGCTCCCGTCCTGATTCTATCGGCACGCCGCTCGGTGGATGAGCGCGTGCGTGGCTTAGAGCAGGGCGGCGACGATTATATGACCAAGCCGTTCGCTTTGGCGGAGCTGCTGGCGCGTATCCGGAATCTTTTGCGCCGGGGCTCAATCCAGCCGGAAGGGGTGCGGTTACGAGTGGCCGACCTCGAATTGGATTTAGTGCGGCGCGAGGCCCGCCGCGGAATTGACTTGGTACAACTGACGACACAGGAATTCGCACTCCTCGAATACTTGGTCCGTAATGCGGGGCGGGTGGTGACCCGCACCATGATTCTCGATCGAGTGTGGCGCATGCGCATCGATCCGGCGACCAACGTGGTGGACGTGCAGATCTACCGTTTGCGCAACAAGGTGGACACGGAGGGCAAGCGCCCACTGATCCACACCATCCGCGGGGTTGGCTATGTTCTCAAAGAAACCTAGAGCTCACGGGGTGTCAGCGGCCTGGCGTATTGCCATCTGGCCGACCGTGGCTTTCGCGGTCGGAAGCGCAGTCGCTTTCGCGATCATGTATTTGCTGATCGCCAGGGATATTCGCGAGCGCAGCGATGCTTGGCTTAGCGGAGAGGCCGAAGTGCTGGCTGATGTTGCGGAAAATACCCCGCGTGATGCGTTATATGACCGCCTGGTTCAGGAGGTGGCAGAGCTTGCTTCCCGGGAAGTGCCTGACACCAGCGATGCCCACGGCAAGCACCAGGCTTCTGTTTTCTTCCTGAAGACAGAGCCGCGACAGGAACCAATCTGGGTCGGGCCGACTCCAAAGGAACTGTTTATCCCTGCCGTGACCAGCGTGAAGCTGGTTCCGGGGACTCCCGCCAATATTCGGGTGCCGGGATGGAAAAAGGCATTTCGCGTTGTGTACCACTCCCAGGATGACGGAGGAAGGCTGTATCTGGGATTTGCCGACCTCGGCGGCGCGAAGATGCTCGACCGCTTGACCCAGCGTTGTCTCATGGTGTGGGGCGTGACCGTAGCTCTGGGATTTTTGATTACATGGCTGGCGGCGCACCGCACCTTGACCCGGGTCGAGCGTATCAGTGAAACGGTATCGCGCATTGGTAGCGAAGATTTAGGGAACCGCCTCCCGGAGGGACCGCACTCTGACGAGATTTCGCGCCTCTCGCGCACCTTCAATCGCATGCTCGACCGTATTCAGTCGTCGGTTGACCAGATGCGAATCCTGACTGATTCGGTGGCGCACGACCTGAAGAGTCCCGTCACCTCGATTCGTGGGAGTCTGGAAGTCGCACTCTCAGATGCCGATCAGCGACAGTGGCGTGAACGGGTCGTCGAAGCCATTGACGGTCTGGATCGACTCTCGCAAATGTTGAATACGACCCTGGATCTGGCTGAAGCCGATGCCGGGGCCTTGCAGCTGCGCAAGGAACCGATCGAGCTTTCTGAACTCGTGCAGCAAATGGTCGATCTCTACCAACCCGCCATGGCTGAGCATAGACATGAAGTGTCAACCGAACTCCAGCCTACCCGGGTTGACGCTGATCTCTCATTATTGAATCGAATCATTGCTAATCTGTTAGATAATGAAATAGCGCACCTTCCGCTAGGCTGCCGCATCCATGTCTTCGTGGGGGCAAGAAACGGCGAGGCCGAACTGACCGTGGAAGACGATGGCCCGGGATTCCCTCCCAATTTACGCGGTCGTGTTTGTGAGCGTTTCGTGAAAGGGCAGCATTCCACCGGGCATGGCTTGGGATTGGCGTTTGTGGATGCTACCATCCGGGCCCATGGCGGTCGTGTTCAGATTGCTGACGGTGAGCGCGGGGGCGCCGTGATTAGTGTGTCTTTGCCGCTGGTTGAGATTTTGAGCGAGAAAGTGTGACGTTTGGGATTACTTCGACGGTTTTGCACTTGCATAATTCTTGGGTCCGTCGTGCTGGCGCTTGCCAGTTCGGGGGCCGCGGTGTCTTCCAGTGAGAGCAGCACACAACTGCCCCTCGATCGAGGTTTTCAGCAGATGTACAACCTCGACTTCCCAGCGGCCCATACGACGTTCCTCAGCTATCAGCAAACTCATCCCACAGACCCGATGGGGTTTGTGTCGAACGCGGCCGCATACTTGTTCTCTGAGTTCGACCGGTTGCACATACTGGAAGCCGACCTCTTTACCGATGACAAGAAGTTCGATGGACGCCAGAAACTGACGCCTGATCCGGCCGTAAAAACAGAGTTCGAGAAGCAGCTGGCGAAGAGCGACGAAATGGTCAGCAAGATCCTGGCACAACAACCAGACGACAAGAACGCCTTGTTCTCGCAAATCATGGCGAATGGACTTCGCGGCGACTATGCGGCACTCATCGAGAAACGAAATCTGGCGAGCCTGGGATACATGAAAACGTCGCGGGCCATCGCGCAGAAACTTCTGACCATCGATCCCACCTGTTACGACGCATACCTCGCAGTGGGAGTGGAGAATTACCTGCTCGGACTCAATCCCGCACCCGTACGCTGGGTACTGCGGATGACAGGTGCGCAAACCGATAAGCAGGAAGGCCTGGATCGGTTGCGCCTCACCGCCGACAAGGGTCGGTACCTTGCGCCCTTCGCGCGGCTACTGTTGGCGGTCGCAGCATTGCGCGATAAAGACCGGCAAACCGCTCGTGTGCTGCTGGCAGGCCTGGCGAAGGAATTTCCCGGTAATCAGCTCTACACCACGGAGTTGGCGCGCATTCCGTAGGCCAGCAGTTGACAGGAAAATTTAATGCGTTGAGGGCGCGCCATTGCCGCGCGCGAGATGGCCAACCGCGGAGATATTCACGGTCACCTTCTTCTCCACATGCAGGAGGAAGTTGCTAGGATCTTTCATACCCCAGTCTTCATAGGGCACGACAAAGCTGGTGCTGGCTTTTACCTCGTTGCTGTTGATCTCTAGCGGGATCGACAATGTGAGATCATGATCGGCTCCGTGGATATGAAACAATCCTTGAACCTGGATGGTGGAATTCCCATTCTTCGGAACGGCGCCCATCACGCGTTCCGGAGTAAATGTTATTTCGGGATAGCGCTGGCTCTCCAGAATCTCCTTGTGCATCCGTTTATCACGAGAGTGATTTCCGCTGTCGCCGCTGGTCGCATCCACAATTATTACGCCGCTGGCAATTCCGGTTTTTGGGTCGAAGCTAACTGTCCCACTTCTCATCTTGAAGCTGCCGTGAATGGTATGCAGGGTGGTAACCAGAATCCATTCGACCGTAGTTTGCGCCGGATCCAGAGTGACCTGTATCTGCTCGGCAGCCACGGAAAGCGGCGCCAGGAAGAGTACAACAAGTAATACAACACACCCCGGGAGACGGATCCGGCCAGCTCCAATTGTGGTCTTTGTTCTCAGAGGGTGCCCCTTTCAGTTGATTCCGGTTGGCACGCCCAACAGATGCCAGCCAAGGGTTAAGGACTCTCGCAGGCCGAAGTTCGCAGGAGAAACCGCCCCGGTATGCATGGCAAGCAATCGGTGGAAGCCATCGGGGTCGGCCGCAAGCGCACGCAACGCCCGGCTTCGCAAGCGCGGATGTTTGTCCATGGTCAACATCAGGCGCGACATGAGGCGAGGAAGCTGTGCGATTCGGCGATGGGCCGCTTCGTACTGCCTTAAGTCGCCGGCTCGCATCGCGTCCGCAACCGCAATCGCCTGGCGGAATGCCATGGACAGACCTTCGCCAGTCACGGCATCCACCGAACCCGACGCTTCGCCAACGAGCGCCACGTCGCCAAGTTGCACTGCGCTGAAGTTGCGCGTTACGGTCAACGCTCCCAAGTGCCGCGTCTCCGGAGTTACACCATTCAGGCGCTCCGCCAGGTCAGGGAAGTAGGCGAGCGCCTCGTCAAAGCGAAGTTCAGCGCGACGCGTAAGCAGCGCCACGCAAATCTCATTGTCTGACACCGGCGTGACGTACATCTGCCCGCATTCGCTCCAATGAACTTCCACGAAATCGGACCAGGGAGCCACTTTGTAATGGCGGCGGAATCCGAAACGGCGCTGAACGGGGCCGGAGACGTCGAGACCAGTAAGTTTGCGCAGCAGTGAATTGTGCCCATCGGCGCAGAGCAACCAACGACAAGTAACATTCTTGCCGTTCACCAACACGCCTTTCTGGCACACGCCAGTGATGCGCGCGCCCCAGTGCAGAGAAGCGCCAAGCTCAGTCGCACGATCGATGAGCAATTGGTGCAGAACGGTCCGCTTAAGGCCGTACCCCACGCCTTGCGGGAATTTTGCCTCCACATGAGTACGGCCATCCACGAAGCGAATGCCGTGAAACGGCGCCCCAATGCTGAAAGTCACACTGACGCCAAGCTTGCCTAGTACCGACAGTCCATCGGGCATGATACCTTCGCCGCAGGCTTTATCGATTGGCGGCTGAGCGCAATCGACGACAGTCACAGTGAAGCCAGCCAGTCGCGCCGCGATCGCAGCGGCGAGTCCCGCCGGGCCTCCTCCACCGATGAATACTTCGGCTTCGCAGATCGATTCGTGCATGGTCCCTACCAGCGCAGCAGCACCAACTCCGAGCAAAAGCCCGGACCCATCGCAGCCAGAATGCTGTAGCTGCCAGCTGGCGGACGACGCCGGTTCATGAACTCCTCAAGGACGAGCAGCACCGACGCAGAGGACAGATTGCCGACGCGCCGCAAACACTGCCACGACACATCGAGCGAACCTTCGGCAAGTTCCAAAGTCTCCGCCGTTGCTTCGAGGACCTTGGGTCCCCCGGTATGCATGATCCAGCTATCAATGTCGCTGCGGTCGAGGTTGTAGTCGGCGAGAAATGCGTCCACGTCGCGCGCCAGGTGTTTGCGTACCATGTCGGGCACGCCGGGAGAAAGCACGATCTTGAAGCCTTCTTCGGAGATGTTCCAACCCATTACCTCTTCGGTGCCGCGATAAAACGATGAGCGGGTGCCGACCACCTGAGGACCTGCGGCCTGGCGTTCGCTGCCCGTAACAATTACGGCTGCCGAGCCGTCGCCGAACAGACCGGCGGCGATAAGGTTGGCGACAGAGAGATCGTTGCGCTGCCACGTTAAGGAGCAGAGTTCAACGGAGACTAGCACCGCGCAATGGTCTGGAAATGCACGCACATAATCAGAAGCGCGCGCTATGCCGGCCGCTCCCGCGACGCATCCCAAGCCGAAAATCGGGTTGCGCTTGATGTCTGGGCGCAAGTTCATTCGGTTCATCAGGCGTGCATCGATCGATGGGCTGGCCACGCCAGTGACGGAAACGAAGAAGATGGCATCCAGGTCCGCTTCGCAGAGGCCGGCGCGGGTCAAAGCTCGGCAGATCGATTGCTCGGCAAGGTCTTCGGCAACGTCAATCCAGGCGTTATTCGATTTTCCCCATGTCGTGAGGTCGTCATAAGCCTGGATGGGCAAGGCCAGGTATCTTCCGTCGACGCCGACTCGCGTGAGTAAACGCTCCAACACCTTCGGATTATCGAGGCCTTCGCCCCAGTGCCGCTGGAGGGCGTCGGCAACTTGTTGCTGGCGATAGTACTGGCGTGGAAAGGCGCTGGCCACGCCTGCGATTCGTGTCATCGGTGCGTTGCTTTCTGTTCGCATCAAGCCTTTTGCGGGAGAGACAAATCCCCTCGGCGTGTCTAGGTTAGCGGGTCCACATGAAGAGCCAATTTCCCCGGCATGACAAGTTATTCATCTAGAGCGATCCCACAGTGGCTCTATCCGCTTTGAAAGAGCGCGCCTTCAGGCGTGCCGAAAAGATAGCGGGCAGTGATCAGCTTCAGCCGCTGAGGGGGCGTACCTCAGGGCCTACAGGCCGAGTTGTTACTAGCGCGAATCGGCACGGCTGAAGCCGTGCCCTTTCAAGGCGGTAACAGCAACCCAAAAATTATCTAGCAATACAAACCCGGAGAAGAGAGTAAGGTTGCAGTGGTACGAGCCGGAACAGTTTTGGTGCAGACCAGGCGGAGCCGGCATCCAGATTGGCGTCTAAGAAGGCTCCGCCTATTGGTCGGCACTGTCCGACGCCGCTCCTTCTTCGTCGCCTTCGGCTACGACCCATGTCTTATCCGGGCTATAGGTCTTCATCGCGGAAGCAATCTCGGCGGTTTTCGGACCCAGATCTTTCTGGTAGACCACTCCGGTCGCATCCACCAGGAAGGTCATGACTCCGGAATTGCGATACTCGGCCGGATAGGCAACGAAGGCGAAGCCGCCGGTCATCTTGCCGTCCACAATGTAGCTCTTGGCGCCACCTTTGACGTTCGCTCCCTGGCCGGTAAGGATGTGGAAGTAGTAGCCATGGAAAGGTTGCGGAGTGTCGTGTTTGCCTCCGTAGCCCTGGCCAGTGGCGTATGCCACCAGGGGACCGATTGGACTCTCGGGTTGCCCTTCGGCAACCTTCCAATACAGCCCATTCTGCTTTCCTTCATCACTGATGAACTTCTGGGCGTACTGGTGCACGGTGTCGCCGTCGTGCGTCTGCTCAAAATAATCCTGCTGCGCATCGGCCAAAGCCGCGCACACTCGAATGGCAGCCAACTCGTTCTTGCCGATGCGACGGAAGAGGATTTCCTGCGCTCCAGCCTTGGTATCGAAATACCATTGCCCGGCATTGTTCTTGAGCGGGATAGGAAACGGCCAGTTTTCGGCGCCCAGGTAGAGAACGTCATTCCCGTTTGACTGTTTCGCCCAGCGATTCATCTGCTCGTAACGCTTAGTGAAGAAATCGAGATTATTCTTGTCCTGCACTTCGTCGCCGGACGAGATAATACTCGCGGAGGATTGTCCAAGGACGGCCAGCATGGCTGGCTTGTCGCCTGATTTGACGGCGTCATACAGCGTTTTGCCGGCGTCTTGCGGGGTCGCAAAAGTTTTCTGGCCCGGCTCCTGGGCGCTCGCCAGCATGGTAAGTAGAGCCAATGAAATTGCGAATAATGCCGTCTTAATCAGCGTTGCCTGCCTCTGCATCGAAATACCTCGCAAAATTGTCTGAGACATCAGTTACTCCAGCGCACGGTCTGCCAATTCCAGTGTGCGAACCAAATCTGTCCGCATTACCCATGAGGTTAACGTTTGCGTCCACCGCCGCCGCCGCTTCGAGCCGGCGCGCTACGTTGTCCGCCGCCCATACTTGACTGTCCGCGATTGCTCTCCGCCCGGGCATTTCCACCCGCGCTGTATCCGCTGAAGGCGCCAGTCTTAGTTCCGGTCGCGGGCTTCTGGCCATAGCCGCGGTCGGGCGAAGCCGCGGGGCGAGTGGAGGCCGCGGAACGGTTGGCATTATTGCTGGGGGTCCGGTTGGTTCCGTAGCCGCCATTGTTAGTGGGGCGATTCGCGTTGTTCGCGCGGTTGCCGTTGTTTGCATTGTTCACGTTGTTGCGATTGCCGCTGTTCGCGTTGTTGATGTTGTTGCGGTTGCCGTTGTTCGAGTTATTGACGTTGTTGCGATTGCCACCATTGACGTTGACGGTATTGCCGCTGACGTTCGTGTTGCGGTTGCCAGACCGATTAACGTTCGCAGGATAATGCGCGGGATTGCCATTGGCATACCGGCCTGTGTTGTAGTTGTAACGATTGCCGTTGGCATAGACGTTACTGCGCGACACGTATACGTTGCGGTTGTAAGTCACGCTTCCGCCGTGCCAGCCGCATCCCCAACTATTCCATCCCCAGCCGCAGCAACCGCCGTTGATGGCAGCTCCCACCGCCACTCCCAAGCCGAACGAAATTAGCCCTGTAGCCACCACCGCGCTAGTGCTATAGCCGGGTGGGTAGTAGGGCGTCCCATAAATCACGGTGGGATTGTAGGTAGGGACGTAAACCACGGTTGGATTCGCCGGCTGGATCACGATGGTTTGCGGACTCTGCTGGACCACCGTCATCTGAGAAGTTGATTTCAGGTTGCCAGCGTCCTTGGCTTGCTTGCGCAAACGCTGGATGGCAGCCATGACATCCGCCTGCTGGTTGTAAGACACATCGCCCAGTGCCGAGGTCCAGGACAGGTTGTTCGCCATGTTGTCCAGAACCGAGGGAAACTCGGTCAATGCCTTCACGCTGGGGTCCCAAGGCTGCTTGTCCACGGCCTGCATCAAGTCGTTGCCTTTAAGGTTGGAATTGGCCTTTACCCACTTGTCAGCCTCGGTGATCTGGTCGGGATAAGTCGCGGCGGCCAGGATCTGGGCCACCAACGCGTCAGGATAAAGAGCGATCGGGGCCACGATCGCGTCGATGTCCGCCGCAGGAACATTGGCCGGAGGCGCTTCCTGCATGCCGTTCATCGGGGGATACATCGGGGCGGAAGGTTCCGCGCTTGCCAGGGATGGGGAAGTAGCCATCAAAATTCCCCACGTTAAGACGAACGCCAGGACTTGTTTCAGTCGGACCATTAAGTGCTCCAATCTATTGCGAACGTCTTCGTCTGGGCTGTTCAGGACCCTAACGGAATAATCGCAGTTGCGCTGTTGATTCCTTAGAATAACACCGAAGCTTACTCATTTCGTGTTAGGTAGACGAGGCACCGAGGCGCTGTCCGACTAAAGTTGTAGGCAACCAGTCGAATACGACTAAAATTACTGCAACCAGTCGCGGAGATTTCCATGCGAGCCGCAGTCCTTACCGCACCGCAGAATGTTTCGAAGCGCCCTCTTCGCATAGAGGAAGTTCCGCGCCCGGCGCTGGAGCAAGGCCATGTTCTGTTGAAGGTTCGCGCCTGCGGTGTTTGCCGTACCGATCTGCACATTGTGGAAGGTGAACTTCCTGCACTCCGAGAGCACGTCATTCCCGGACATCAGATTGTGGGCCATGTAGTGGAAGGGGCTACCGCAGACTTGGCTGTCGCGACTCGCGTCGGTGTTTCGTGGATTGGCGGCATTGATGGAACCTGTTGGTACTGCCGCAGCGGCATGGAGAACCTTTGCGACGCTCCCATCTTCACCGGTTATACCGTAAATGGCGGTTACGCGGAATATGCGCTGGCGCGAGCTGACTTCGTGTTTCCTCTTCCGGCGGCGCTCGACGACTTGCATGCAGCGCCACTGCTCTGTGCCGGCATTATCGGTTTCCGGAGCTTGCGGGTTGCGGGAGTAAAACGCGGCGAGCGCGTGGGACTATTCGGCTTCGGAGCATCAGCCCACCTCACCATCGAAGTCCTGCACGCGTGGAACTGCGAGGTTTACGTTTCCACGCGAGGGGCCTCGCATCGTGAACTGGCAAAGTCACTCGGAGCTGAATGGATCGGGACGGAAACGGAACGGCCGCCCGTGGAACTCGACCGCGCCATTACTTTCGCGCCCAGCGGAGACGTCGTGGTCGCCGCGCTCGCCAGCTTGCGCAAGGGAGGAGTCGTTGCCATTAATGCGATCCATCTGGATCACATTCCGCAGTTCGACTACGACCACCTGCTTTGGGGCGAACGCCAGATTCGCAGCGTTGCGAACATGACTCGCGCCGATGCGCGCGATTTCCTGAAGCTTGCCGCCGAGATTAAACTTCATCCCAAAGTTACGAAGTTTCCGCTCGATCAGGCGAACGAGGTGTTGCTGGCGATCAAAAGCGATTCCATCGATGGCGCAGCGGTGATTATTCCGTGAGGTCGAGTAGTGCGGCGCTTGAGCTGGATTATTCGCGAGAGACAACAATTTTTGGGGAAGGGACGCGGCTTCAGAGGCTGCTGAAAAAGTCGCTTTGCGAAGGCATTTTGAAGGGGCGCACCTTTAGGTGCGCCGTAGAAGCCCATTATTTTTGTCATCCCGAGCGGGCTTCAGCCCGCGAGGGATCTGCTTTTTCGACTTTTTCAGTAGCCTCTGAAGCCGTGCCGCTTCAAAGCGCGAGTTGTTCATGAATAATCCAGCTTTAGCGCCGCGTCAGCTAGCCTGGCACTAGCTCTCATTGACATGCCCGCGGTCCAGAGTAGACTGTTCAGGTTTCAACTACAGCGAGGCAGATCGGTTGAGGCTGCGCAGGAGAACTATGGCTACACGTAAGAAGATGACCATGACAGTTATTATTCTAGCGTTGACTGCTGGCGCTATAACCGTCCAGGCCCAATGGGTGATGGTGGCGCGCGCCGTCGCCGGCCGGGTCGAACAGATGAGCGACCGTTCGAAAGATGGTTCGGGCTTTGATGTCGCTACGGTGGTGCTAGAAGCCAATGCCGACAAGGTGTACCAGACGGCTATCAAAAACCTGTCTGCGCGCAGCGATCTCAAGATCACGAAGCAGGATGAAAAGAAGAGGACTGTGCAATTCACTAACGGCCAGCAAGTGGCCAGCCTGCAGGCCACACCGCTGGGCGACAAGATCACGCAACTGGTGATTGCGTCCAATCTGCTGCTGGCGCCGGGGACGAACTCGCTGGTGGTGGATGGCGTGCTAAAGGTTTGCAAAGAGATGAACGTCGAGTGCACGCTGGAAGGGCAGTGAGAAGAAAGTGGATAGTCGTCAGTGAATAGTGGACAGAAGCCTTCCAAAAAGATTTCGCTATCAGTAACCATCGTCATTCCGTGTATGACAATGGCGCGTCGCCATACACAGAATGACAAATGGTCGCCACCCACAGCCAGCAACGACGCTACTGCGCGAGCTTGGTGTAGTTGCTGTTAGTCGTGGTTACCTGAATTTGCTTGGCGGTGGCATTGAGCACGGTTTGTGCGGCATAATTTGTTCCGTCCGGCAAACTGGCAAACTGCACGGCCAGGGTGATCGCGTCTTTCGCCTCGCCCATATAGGTGTTGACGTTGAGGGTCTGAATTTTCTTAGTCGCCATGTCAAACGCAATCGTCATCTGGTCGCCGGGCTGGGCGTAGTTCTTGAAGACAAGTTGTGTCGCGCCGCCGCCGGGCACGATCGAGACATTGTGGGCCTGGAAGGCCTGCTGCATTTTCTGGGGATCAGGAGGAACATACAGGCTGATGATGGACTTCACCTGTTGCATGTAATCCTTCATTTCCTCGGTCTTCTTTTCGATCACACGCTCCTTCAATCTGCCTTGGCGGCCACTCTGCTGCGGGGCCTGTTGTTCCCCAATGGGCACCTTCTGGATCTGCCCGTTCGGACCGTAGCTGCACAGGTTCGATTTCGGAGGTTTGGCCTCGCCTTTGAGGGTGAGCTGTTGAGTCTCCACCCATTGGTACTGATGCAACTTCTGCTTGTTTTCCGCTGCGGACTGCTTCAGGGCAGCGAGTTTCTGTTGAAGTCCTGCGCCTCCCTGACCCCCGGCAGCCATTTGGCCTAGAGCTGGAGTTGCCAGCAGTGCGGCGACCAGTAGAGTTCCCAATTGCACCTTCGAACGACCTTCCATTGTCATAGCTTTCTCCAGTATGGCTTCGTGTACTTCCGGTTGAGGTTTGCGACTAATCGCCAGTGGTCGCAGTCGCAGTGGACGGGTTCGCTGGAACCGGCATACCTGAGCCGGGAATGTCCTGCTTCGTTTCCCAGGTAAGAATCTTCAGGTCCAGCACGAAAATAGAGTAGAAGACCGGAACCATTAGCAAGGTGATGAAAGTTGCCACTGTCAGTCCACCAATTTGTGCATAGCACAGCGGTTGCCACAGCGGACCGCCGTGCATGGCCAGAGGAAACAACGCCAACACAGTGGCGCCGACGGTGATCATCACCGGACGCAGGCGGATGATGCCGGCGTCGATGACCGCTTCTTCGAACGGTTCTCCTAGGGCGTGCCTTTCCTCGATGAAATCGAAGAGCACAATCACATGGCTGACGATGACACCAATAAGGCTGGCAATCCCCAGGAAGGCCATGAACCCGAAGGAGGTGTTCATGACCCAAAGTGCGGCGATAGCGCCAGCTACCCCGTACGGCGCTGCCGCAAAAACCAGCAGCGGCTTAACGGCATTGTTGAACTGAAACAGCAGGGCAAGATAGATCGCCATCACCGAAATCGCCAACACCATGGTCAAGTTGCGGAAACCGTCTTGCTGCTTGTTGTACTCGCCGCCCACCATGATCTTGTAGCCCGGAGGCACGCTCTTCTCGAACTCGCGCAGCTTGGGCAGCGCAGCGCTGGTAATTTCCGACGCCAGGTGCCCCGGCGCCGGAAAGGCGAAGATCGACATTTCGCGAAAGTGGTCGATACGGATAATGCGGTTCATCGTCATGCTGCTCTGAATGTCGGAGATCTGCACCAGCGGAATCTTGGTCGCGTCCTGGGACGAGCCAGAGTAGACATACAGATTCTGAATATCCGACAGCCGGGCGCGCTCGTTCATCTGCAGCCGGGCCACCACGGGAATGTTCTTGTCGCCGTCCTGCAAGGTCGTGACCGTAGTGCCGCTCATGGCGCTGGTCGCGGAGTTGGCCACGTCGAGGTTGGTGATGCCCGCCAGATTGGCGCGATCAGGGTTGATCTTCAGCGAAACCTGGAAACTCTCTTTCTGCCACTCGTTGCGCACCCGGTCAGCTTCCGGCGCCGAGCGCACAATGTCTTCCACCTTTGAGGCGATGCGCCGCAACTCGGCCATGTCCTGGGCGCTCTGCGCGGTGCCAACGTCGGCCTGGCTCACGACGCGAATCTCCACCGGATAGTTGATCGGATTCGTTTGCAGCTGGCGATAGTCGCAGCGCACTCCGGGCAGCTTGGCGGACAGCACCGGTTGCACCTGCGCGACGAAGTCGGGCGTGATGTCCTTGTCCGTCAGCTGTACCAGCACCTGCGCGTAGTTGAGCTGCTTGGGCTGCGGCGATACCGAGAACCAGAAGCGCGGGCTGCCGCCTCCCACCCAGGTCGTCACGTACCGCAGGATATGCGACGGAGAGCCGTCCTTCTCCGGATGCTTCTTGCCCCAGTCGTCAGCTTGCTCGTGGATGATCTGCTCCACCTGTTGCGCCGCTTGATTGGTGGCATCGAAGTTGGCATCGTTGGGCAGCCAGACATCGATGTACGACCAATACTGCACGTCGTCAGGGAAGAACGAGGTCTTCAACTGCGAAAACAGAAATGCGCCCAACAACAGGAAAGCCAGCGATCCAATCGCCACTTTCCAGCGATGCTCGATGGCAAACTTGGCCGTTGCCGCGTACCTGCCGGTGAAGCCCGTAGTCCGGCGTTCCTCGATCGGAGCCTCCGGCTTCTTGTCCGGTCGCAGGATGTAATAGCCGAGCAGCGGGATGAATGTCATCGAAGCCAGCCGGGAACAAACCAGAGCGGTCGTCATGACGATCGGCAGGCTGTAGATGAATTCGCCGGTTGTGCCGGTGATCATCAGGAAGGGAAGATAGGCGACGATGTTGGTGATCGTCGCATACATGATGGCGGTCGCAATCTTCGTTGGTCCCAGCCAGGGCGCGATGATCCGCGGCTGTCCCTCGGCCAGCATTCGCTTGATGGAATCGCCGGCCACCACGGGATCGTCCACCAGCAGTCCCAGCGCGATGATCAGCGATGCCACCGAGACCTGCTGTATGTCGATGCCCAGCATGTAGATCGCGCCGAAGGTCATGGCAAGGGTGATCGGAATCGAGATCGCCATCAGCACCGCCGAGCGCCACTCCCAGAAGCCGATCAGCGAAACGATGACCACCAACCCAATCGCTTCATAGAGCGCATCCATGAACAGATCGATCTGCTCTTTCACCTGCACCGGCTGGCTGGAGGTGTGAACAATCACCAGGTCGTCCGGCAGGTAGTGCCGGATGCTGTCCAGCTTCTCTTGCACGTGGCGTCCGAAGAGATCGATTTGCTGGCCGGAGCGCATGTTGATCCCCAGCGAGATCGCGCGGCTGCGTATCCATTGACCCTGGGGATCGCGCCAAGTCAGATAGTTGAGAAACGTCGGTGGGCTCTGATAGGTGCGCGAAATGTCGACCAGGTCGCGCAGGTAGACAGGGCTGTTCGACGAAGAAACGCCGATGATGACATTGCCGATAGCCGGTGCATCGGGAAACAGGCCCGAGGGATTGATCAGCAGGTCCTGCGGCCCGACTTCGAGCGAACCGGCTGGCAGGGTAATGTTTTGTGCGTTGAGAATGTCTTTCAGCTTCGACGGGTCATAGCCGTACTGCGCCAGACGTTGTTGCGAGTAGTCGAGGTAAATCTGTTCCTGTAGTACGCCCGACCGCGTCACGGTTGACGTCTCCGGCACGCCCTGCAGCGTGCGCTGGATCAGGTCCGTGTAGTTGTCGAGCTGGCGATAGGAGTACTTTGCGCCGGCTACTTTGGCGAGTTCCTTCTTCGTGTTAGCCGGATCGCGAATAATCGCAGGCGACCAGGCATCCGGGTACAGCTCGGATTGGTGAAAATTATTCTTGATCAATTGTTCGCCACGTTGGCGAATGGTTTCGTCATCAAAGCTGGTGCTGGCGTCGAGGCCTACATAACCTGGTCCATCGAAGAAATGAAGATCCTTCAACGTGCCGTTGCGGCGGGCGATCTCGGCGATGCTCTCGAAATTGCTGCGTACCGGCCCTGCCGCCACCGAAAGCGGAAAAGCGTAGATGATGCTGACCCGCGGCTGCGGCGCATTCTTGGCTAGTTCGGCGCGAGTTGCTTCGATGGCCTTGCGAATGGCAATCGCCCGCAGCGCTACTTCGGTTGGCGTCACGTTTGGGCTGGCAACGGTGAGCATCAGGGCCGCCGTGTCGCCGAAGTTGCTGTTGAACTGGATCGGCCCGGCCCCGCGCGGTAACTGTGCATTCAGCTGGTTCAGCTTGAGGTTAATGTCGCTGAACTCTTTCTGCTTGTCCTTCACGTTGTCATCGAGCTGGACGTACACGACCGCGAGCCCGGGAAAGCTCATGGAGCGGATGCCAAAGTTGGACGGGCTTGGCGGGCGGATGGTCGTGTTCTGTGCGACTGCCTGCTCGATGGGACGGGTGACCAGTTGCTCGATCTGCTCAGCCGTGGCACCAGGCCACTGGCATTGGGCTGAGGCCACGCGCACAGGGATGTCCGGGTCCTTGCGCTTGGGCATGTTGTGGTACCCATACCAGCCCCAGACGAAGGTCGCGATCAACAAAATGAGCGCAACCTGCCGGTGCTCGGTGAAGAACCGCGCAGTGTTGTGCGTGGTCGCGATGATCTCGGCATCCGATTTGTGGTGAGTTGCCATTACGCTTCTGCAAGAAATTTAGGGAATCACCCGAACCTGGTCCCCATTCTTGATCATGTTTGTTCCCGACGTTACAACCCGGTCCTTCAGGTCTACTCCCTGTGACACCGCGATCATGTTTCCATAGGTATCGCCCAGGGTTACGTCCTGGGTGTGTACCTTGACGGTGTCTCCGGTGCCGTCGGTTACGAACACCGCAAAGCCATTGGGATTGGAAGGGCTGCGCACCACCGCCGTCAGTGGAACAACCGTTACTTTGCCAATGGGCTTTCCCGCTCCGATGGAGATGGAAGCAATCATTCCCGACTTCAATTGGTTTCGCGGATTGTCAATTCTGACCTCAACCGAGTACACGCGGCTCTTCGGATCCGCCGCCGCCGAGATCGACGTTACATGCCCAGAGAACGAACCGGGAAGAGCTTCTGTGGTGACGCTCTCCGGACTTCCCAGCCTAACTCGGGCGATGGCGGTATCGGGAACGCCGAACACGGCCTTCACCGAACGGGTATCGGCAAGCGTGAAACCACTGGTTGCCGCACTTACCAACATTCCGACATCAACATTGCGTTTGAGCACCCACGAGTCGAAGGGGGCTTTGAGTTGGCAATAGTCCAGCGCGATCTGCGCCTCGGTGACCTGGGCCTTGGCTGCATCTACTGCGGCCGCAGTGCTTAGGTTCTGGGCATGCGTGTCGTCGTAATCCGGTTTGGTGGCGGCGCCCGCCGCGTAGAGCGCCGACATACGACCAAACGACAGCTTGGCGCGCTCATGATCGGCCTGTGCTTTGTCGAGCTGGGCTTTGGCCTGTGCCAGCTTCTGCTGGAAGTCGTCCTGCTGCACGGTGGCGAGGACAGTCCCCTTGGTGACGTAGTCTCCCTGATCGATGTTGCGCAGGTGGCCATCGGCGTCGCGCACCTGGCGGATACTCGTCAGGTAGCCACTTGATTTGAACGCAAGTTCAACCTGCTGGTAAGGCTGGATATTCGCGGAGTAAGTGTTGCCGACTCCGGTGTCGATGGTTTGCACTGCGGCGGTTCGCACCGGCACCAGAGGCGCGGGTTCTGAAGTCGCCTTGCTACAACCGGCCAGCATGACGGTCGCAAATGCAACCAGCGCTAGCACACTGATCGAGCCGAGCTTCACCTGTGATGTTCGATACATGGGTTTCACTCCGAGCCGATTGCCTTCTGAAAGTTTGCCTTGGCGGTCCAGAAGGAGGCCATGGCCTCGTTGTAATCGGCGTTGGCGCCTTCGACCGCCGACTGCTGCTGCAAAACGTCGCGCAGCAGTGCAGTTTTTTGTTCATACTTTTGAGTAACCTCGCGCAGCTTCTCAGTTGAGGATTCTTTCTTCGCGATTGCCACTCCTACGGCGACGCGCGCCTCGTGCAGGGAGCGGAACTGGGTGTTCACGTTAATGAGAATCTGCGACTTGGTGTCGTCCAGGCTTAGCTTGCTCTGTTCGACTGCGATGACCTTCTCGTCCACCTCGTACTTGCGCCGTCCCCAGTCGAACGGCTCCCAGTTGAATTCGAAACCGAGGGCCATGACGTTGGTGGGAACAAAATTCACGCCAAAGGGAGAGAGGTAGTGGAACGAGATGCCGAGGTCGGGAAGGTACTGCGACTTCGCTAGGCGTCTGGCATTGTCGGCCTGCCTGACGGTGACCTCGGCTTCCTTCACCTTCGGATTCTTAGTCAGCGCCTGGGCTTGGGCTGCGGGAAGATTATCTTCCACGGGCGACAGTTCGGTCGCGTCGAGCGCGTGAAATTGAGTGTTGATGTCGCGCCCCAATAAGTTATTGAGAGTTTCCTTGGCCGATTGCAGCTTGTCCTGATATTGCAGTAGCTTGTACTGCTCGTCTGCAAGCTTGGCCTTGACCTCCAGGTTCTCGGACTTCAGCGCGACTTGCTCGGCGACGTAACGGGCTGTGATGCGATCCAGTTCCTTGTATTGCTTGATACTGGCTTCGGTGGCAGCGATGGCGTTCTGGATCTCGACGATGGAATAGTAAGCCTGTCGCACATCGTCGACAATTGAGATGCGCTCCTCGCGTACCTTCAGTGCGGCCTGTTCAACCGACAGCTCTTGCCCGTGAATGAAGAGGTTGATCTTGTACAGCGTGAGGAGAGGCTGGGAAGCGGTAGCAAAGATGTAGGCAGTTGGTTGGCTGGGTGTCGTGATGCTTGTGTTGGTAGCAGGAATGGGTCCGATACCGGTGTAGCTCCCAAATTGGCCGGCTTGTACCACAAAGCTGATCGGTTCGAGCAATTGAGAGCCGAACACGTAAGTATTGAAAGCGGGATAGCGTTTGGTTTTGTCCGCCAGCAGCTTCTGTTTGGAACTGTCGAGGCTGAGCGAGACAATCTTCAAATTCCGATTGTTGGCCAGCGCCAATTGGACGGCTTGATCGACAGTCAGAGCGTCGGTCGACTCGGGCGATTTCTGGGCTGCGGCGACTGCGCTTCCCATACTTATCACCAGCAGGAAGACGCACCCCAGACGTGCTACTCCTGTCGGCACTCGCCAATCGATGAAATCCATACAGACTTCTCCGGTCGCACGCCAGATCGACGCCAGAGGATGTGATATTCGTCACGGCAGGATACCAGAGTATGTGCTGGCCAAGAATAGGGTTTTATATGGAATGCGAAGCTGGCGCGCTGAATGAAGCGCCGCACTACCCGAACGTCGCGTTTTTCAGCAGCCGGTGAAGGGCTGCGCCTTTGAAGTCATGCGGTCCTCATGAATAATGCAGGTTCGGCACCAGTCCGCGGTTGGACGAGTCACGATCGGCCCGCGGCCTCGCTCATGGCAACCTCCAGCGGAACCGTGACCTTGACTTCGGTGCCGTAATCCCGCTTGGACAAGATCGCTATGGTTCCGTTGACGGCGTGGACTCGTTCCCGCATGCTGATAAGACCGAGTCCCGTGGCCTTCTGCGCGGCCTGAACGTCGAAGCCGACCCCAGTATCTCGCACCGTGAGATAAAGCTTTCCCGACGAGCCCGAAAGTTGCACGGCGAACGATGTCGAGCCGCTGTGCTTCACGGCATTGCTCAAGGTTTCCTGCAGCACTCGAAACAAACACAGCGATACTTTCTGAGGCAGGGCCGTGGGGACGTCATGATGGACAAAGGCAATTTCCACATGCTGCTGGGATGAAAACTCGGTGCACAAACCTTCCACGGCGGAAACCAGGCCCAGATAATCCAGTTGCGACGAATGCAATTTATGAGAAATGGCGTGGATACCATTGGCGATGTCCGTCGTCCTCTCGCTCAGGTCCCGCAAACGTTCCAGTAATTGCTCTTGCGAAAGCGGAAGATGCCGCTTCACCGTGCCAATCTTGACTCCTAGCAGGGCCAAACGCTGATTGATGTCGTCATGCAGGTCTCGTGCGATTCGCCTGCGCTCCTGCTCCTGAGCTTCGATCAAACGACGGCTCAGATTGTGAAGCATCTCTTCGGCCAGCTTGTGGTCGGTCACATCCATGCACGAGCCCAAATACCCCGCGAAGGAATTGTCCGCGTTGAACCGGGACACGCCCATGTCAATGATCCAGCGATATTCTCCATCATGGCGGCGCAAGCGGAACTCTACGCGGAAGTTTTCCCGCAAAGCAACGGCGTCCACGTAGACTTGGTGACACCTCGGCACATCCTCGGGATGAACGGAAGCCACCCACCCGGTTCCCAATTCGTCGGCAAGTGACCGCCCGGTGAAGTCGAGCCAATTCTGATTGAAGTAGGTGGCTAACATGTCGGGACCGGCCATCCACATCAGCGCTGGCATCGTATTAGCCATGCTGCGGAACCGCGCTTCACTCTCGCGCAAGGCGGCCTCGGTTTCCTTAAGCGCGGTGATATCTTTCCGCGAGACCACAACACCGCCTTCCAAAGTATCCAGAGGAGTCGCGGTCAACAGATACCACCTTTGCCAGGTTGGCGAGTGACAAGCATATTCGCGTACGAAACGCGGGAGGGAGCGGTTCTGTACCGTCTTGATTCCCGCAATTACGTCCCGTACTTCGGCCGAAGTGGCGGCCAATGCCTGGCAAGCCGTAAGGTAATTCGCGCCGGAACCCAGACCATCGGGTGAGCCAGGATTTTCCAGCCCGAACCGCGTCCAAGCCTCGTTGACGGTCACGATGCAGCCATTCTTATCGAGTACGGCGATCTCGTTGTCGAGCGACGACAGGATGGCGCTTTGTAATGCTTCTGTGGACTCAACCTCGCCAATCAGTTCACGGTTATCCAGATATTCTTTGATGAAGACCGACATCGCGAAAAGGAAGACAAAGCCCAATACCACGATCATCCGCACCCGGTGAAATCCGGGCGTCGGCTCGAACTGAAACATTTCGGCCAGTGCCACCACTAAGATCACACCGACCACGACCATGGCGAGCAGAGGAGTGTATCTGGCGTCCCGGTTGTCAGAGATGTTCTTCCGAACCGGTTTGGGGGTAAGCTGCCGGGCCCTCAGCAACGCCCACACAAACCAGCAGCGCGATGCCAGAAGACCCAAGCCATAGAGTGTTTCGCCGTGATAGGAGTTCGAGTCGATGTCAAGATTCGCGAACCAGGAGGATGCGGCGTAGAGCCCAGAGGCGATGAAGAGGTGGCCGTAAATGGTTTTCCAGGGGCCTGCAGTGCGAACCAACAGGACACCCAGCACCGCGATCCAGACTAGAGATTCGAAAAGGTAAAGCCGATCGTAGCGCACGTTGTAGATGGCGCCGTCGTGAAACCGGATCTGGTATGGAAAGACCAGATACGCGTAGAGAAAAACCCAAAAGAACAGCAAGAGGAAAAAATTCAGGGTGGTGCGATAAAACTTCTGGTTCCATTGGTCCAGATGCGGACGGGTGGCCACAGCCCCCATAAAAGGTACGACATGCAGAAATAACGCCGGGTCCGCGATTGACGCGTCGGGAATGTTTTGACCCTGGATGGTCGGGTAATACACCCAGAGCCACGCATCCACAGCCCACAACGCAAAACCAGCGGCCAGAAGCGCCCAGAAGGCTCGACTTCCCTGGGTCTTCTCTACTGCGTTCAGAGTGGCGAAGCCGACGCACAGCACAAGCAGCACGAAGACAATCAGGCTGCCATAGGCATCAAGAGCAGCCCGATGCAGGGTGTGCGGCAGCACTACGCGCAGTGTCAGCAGCACAACGGCCACAACCGGCCAAATGTATGATTCGAAGCCGACACGTCGATCGTGGGCTATGTCCATGAGATCACTGGGGGTCGGCTGGGCTCGGCAGACCAATACAACGTAAGCATAACCGGAAGGAGACTCAGGAGACACGCAAAAATGCGCGGTGCCGGGCTAGATAGATTACAAATATAACAGAATTGCGGATGTGAAGCGGGCGTGCGCTACGGATGAGAAACTATGTATTTTTCGATAACTTACCTGTAATTCTACGAGTATCCGCAATCCAGTCCTCTGAGTACCCTTGGGGATGCCGCAAAGCGGCCATGGAATCCAACAGTCCGGCTCCCGCTGGATATCAACAGAATTGTTCTGCAGCAACACAGGGCTGCAAACGGAGGAATCGCAGTGAAACTCAGCTTTGGAATTAAGAATTTGCGCGTGCTTTGCTACGCGATGTGCATCATGTTGCTGGGGACGATCGCCTACGCGGCCGTCACAACCCATCAGTTCACCGCCGGCGAGAAAGCCAAAGTTAGCGGCCGAATCCTTTCCCGCGATGGCGACCTGGTGAAAATCGCCGACCAGAAGTCGGGCTCAGTTGTCGTCGTCAACATCACCGACGACACTAAGATTGAGCGCAAGAAGGGCACGTTCAAGTTCCGTAAATCCGACATGGATGTCACCGCCATGGTGCCGGGCTTGACCATTGACGCGGAAGGCGTCGGCAACGCCAAAGGGCAACTCGATGCCAGCAAGATTGCGTTTAGCCCCGACGACTTCGCGGTTGAAGTGGCGGAAGAGCAACAGATCGAGGCTAATAAGGCCGCCGCTGCGAGTGCTCAATCCACAGCCAACCAAGGTGTCGCTGAGGCCGGCCAGGCGCAGACTTCAGCCGATACGGCACAAGCCACCGCCAACCAGGGTGTAGGCGAAGCCCAGGCCGCGGGCACGGTCGCATTGCTGGATGCAGCGGCGATTGGCAAAGTGAACAAGCGAGTATCTGACCTGGGCGAATACAGGACCGTGGTCGAGGCTGCCCTCTTTTTCCCCTCCGACGGGACGACTTTATCGGCGGACGACAAGAAAGCGCTCGACAAACTGGCCCAAGATGCAATGGCGGTCGATAACTACATGATCGAAATCGCCGGGTACGCCTCCAGCACGGGAACCAAAGAGCAGAACCAGAAACTCAGCGATACCCGGGCGACGGCTGTGGCGAACTATCTGCGCAACAGCGACAACGTGCCGATGCGCCGCATTCTCACCCCTGCCGGCTACGGTGCGACCCACCCTGCAGCGACGAATACTGATGCCATGGGACGCGACATCAACCGCCGCGTGGACGTAAAGGTTCTTGTCAACAAGGGCCTCGAACAAGGCATGTAGCTGCCGGTCCGATCTGACAGGGGAACAGAAAAACCTGCAAGCCCCCACCCCTTTTGCCGTAGGCAAAGGGTGGGGTTTGTTGTTTGGGTTGTACCTTGCGAAATGTGGCCGTCATCACGCATCGCTGAGGCGGGTACTATCCGAACTTCGGCTTTTTCCTTGCACACCTCCTAGCGCCGCTGCCGGTTTTCCCTGAGTATCAATACAGCTTTCCCCCGTTTGTGGAAACCGCACCCTATCCGTCTACAATTCAAGAGGCGCCTATTTGTGCTATATTCTCGCACCCGGGTGCGGATGCGCGAGCAGGGTAGACCAATGCCTGCGTGACAATTCGGTAACGCGCCGGAAGACCCGCCTTCGGGTTCGAGTAGCTGGAATGTCTCTGCGCCTTGTTTCCGGGACCTGGATCTCGCTGCTATGGGAACCACGACACGTCCGTTGCTAATCCGCAGACAAATACGCGTGCGCGGCATCGTACAGGGTGTGGGATTCCGGCCATTCGTCTCTAACCTCGCCCGTGACCTTGGACTGGCGGGATACGTCTTCAATTCATCCGCCGGTGTGACCGTCGAGATTGAGGGCACTGATGACGCAACTCAGAAATTCCTGGACGCGTTGCGGCACCGGCCACCGCCGCTGGCGTTGATCTCAGACATTGCAGTGGTCGAGCTCGACCCGATTGGCGACGATGACTTCGTAATACGGCAAAGCCATGCGGAAGACGGAGAGTTCGTCCTGGTGTCGCCTGATATGGCGACGTGCGACGAGTGCTGGCGCGATTTCGGCGATGCCGAGAACCGCCGCTTTGGATATCCCTTCACCAACTGCACCAATTGCGGACCGCGCTACACCATCATTCAAAACATTCCGTACGATCGGCCGATGACAACCATGTCATCGTTTCGTATGTGCGAACTTTGCCAGGCGGAATACGAAGATCCAACGAATCGCCGCTTTCATGCCCAGCCGAATGCTTGCCCGGTGTGCGGCCCGGCTTTGGCGATTGCAGAATCCGGATCGGCCTTTCCCAGAGAGGTGGACTACAACCCTGGTGCATCTGCCGCGATCATCCGCCAGGCCCGCGAACTGTTGCGCGGAGGCAAAATCGTCGCGGTGAAGGGGCTGGGCGGTTTTCTGCTTGCCTGCAACGCGCAGGACGATGCGACTGTGAAGCTGTTGCGCACGCGCAAACGCCGCAGCGACAAGCCCTTCGCACTGATGGCGCGGGATCTGGAATCCGTCGAGAGTTTTTGCATGATCTCGGATTCAGATCGCAGCGCGTTGCTGAGTCCACGACGGCCCATTGTGGTGCTGCGCCGGCTGCCAAACGCGAAGATATCCGCTGCGGTTGCTCCGGGCAATAACACCATTGGCGTCATGCTGCCCTACACGCCGCTGCATTACCTATTGTTCAGCGACTCGCCGGACGATCCGCCGGAGTTCACGGCGTTGGTGATGACCAGCGGCAACATCAGCGAGGAGCCCATTGTCACGTCGAACGAAGAAGCCTGGGAACGATTACAGACCGTAGCCGATGGCTTTGTATTTCACAATCGCGATATCTACATGCGCACGGACGATTCCGTTGTTCGCACGTTTGAGGGCCGCGAGCGCGTGCTGCGGCGTTCTCGCGGATACGTGCCGCATCCGGTGGACCTCGGCGTCCCGCTGACCGAGATCCTGGCCTGCGGCGCCGAACTGAAGAATACCTTCTGCCTGACCAAGGGCAACTACGCGATCCTCAGTCAACACATTGGCGATCTGGAGAATTATGAGACGCTGGTGTTTTTCGAGGAAACCCTCGCGAACCTGAAGAAGCTCTTCCGGGTTGAACCTCGAGCGGTGGCGTACGACCTGCATCCCAACTACATGAGCTCGCGTTTTGCGCTCAAATTGCCGTTGGAACGCAAAATCGGTGTTCAGCATCATCATGCCCACATTGCCAGTTGTATGGCGGAGAATCACCTCAGTGGCAAGGTGATCGGGGTAGCTTTCGACGGCACCGGTTACGGCACTGACGCTAAGATCTGGGGCGGCGAATTTCTGATAGCCGACTTCTCAGGCTTCGAGCGGCGAGCGTATTTGCGTTACGTCCCCATGGCGGGCGGCGATGCAGCGGTGCGCCAGCCCTGGCGAATGGCGCTCAGCTATCTACGCGACACATTCGGTGCAAGCTCACTACCGCCATCCCTTCCATTCTTGGAAAGTATCCCGGAAAAACAAGTCGCCCTGGTGGACTCCATGCTTGCTCGCGGCATCAACACTGTTGAGACCTCTTCCTGCGGCCGCTTGTTCGATGCTGTTGCCTCGCTGATTAACTTGCGGCAGGAGGTCAACTTCGAAGGGCAAGCGGCGATCGAATTGGAAATGATTGCGCAGCCGGACCTCGAACAGCGTTATCCTTTCAATGTGGATAAGGGTGAGCCGGCACAGGTGGACATGCGGCCAATGATCCAGAACATCGTGCAAGATCTCGCACGGTCGAAGCCGGCGGGATATATCGCTGCCCGTTTCCACAACACCCTAGGCGCGGCGATTGTCGAAGTTTGCAACGGTATCCGTAAACGTGACCAATTGAAGCGGGTTTGTCTCAGCGGTGGCACGTTCCAAAACACATATCTGTTACGCCGCGCTGTGGAAGGATTACGACGCGAGGGATTCGAAATTTACTTGCATGGGTTGGTACCTCCGAACGATGGAGGAATCTCCCTAGGCCAGGCAGTGATTGCGAACGAAATTTTGCGCAGAGGAGACTGATATGTGTTTGGCGATTCCCGGTAGGGTAGTCGAGGCCTTCGATCAGCGAGGTGTGCGTATGGCCAAGGTCCAATTTGGCGGCATCGTGCGCGAGGCCTGTTTGGAATACGTTCCGGAAACACAAGTCGGCGACTACGTCCTGGTCCATGTGGGCTTTGCCATCAGCCGCGTCGATGAGGAAGAAGCGCACCGCACCTACCAACTGCTCGAAGAGTTGGACCAGCTCACCGAACTCAATGCGCCGGTGGTGAATGAAGTTGGCAATGGGAGACGCAAGCAATGAAATATCTGGATGAATATCGAGATGGACGGCTGGCCGGCAAGATCGTCGATGAAATCCACCGTATTCAGACGAAACCATGGGTGATTATGGAAGTGTGTGGCGGGCAGACACATTCCATCGTGAAACACGGAATCGACTACTTGCTGCCGCGAGACATCGAGTTGGTGCATGGACCGGGCTGCCCTGTCTGCGTTACGCCGCTGGAAATGATCGACAAAGCGCACGCTATTGCGCGCCGTCCCGACGTGATCTTCTGTTCGTTCGGCGACATGCTGCGCGTGCCTGGATCGGATGGCGATCTGTTCACCATTAAGTCGCAAGGTGGCGACGTTCGGGTGGTTTACTCGCCGCTGGATTGCCTGAAGATTGCGCGCGCCAATCCCGACAAGAAAGTGGTCTTCTTCGCCATCGGTTTCGAGACAACTGCGCCCGCCAATGCCATGCTGGTCTGGCGAGCGCAGCAGGAGGGGGTGAAGAATGTTTCCATTCTCGTCTCCCATGTTCTGGTACCACCCGCGATCGCCGCGATACTGCAGTCTCCGTTGAACCGGGTGCAGGGATTCCTGGGGCCCGGACATGTGTGCGCGGTCATGGGATACCGCGAATATGAACCTCTCAGTTCGCGGTTCAAGGTGCCGATCGTCATAACGGGGTTCGAGCCGCTGGATATTTTGCAGGGCACGCTGATGACCATCCGCCAGCTCGAGAGCGGACGTGCCGAAGTAGAGAACGAATACTCGCGCATCTTGGACCGGGAAGGGAACAAGCCGGCGCAGAAGCTTGTCGCCAACGTGTTTGAAATCGCCGATCGCAAGTGGCGCGGAGTCGGCACAATTCCAAAGAGCGGTTACAAGCTGCGCTGGGAGTTCCGCGATCACGATGCGGAAAAGCTGTTCGACGTTAAGGAGATCGATACCCTCGAGCCCGAGGTCTGCATCAGCGGTCAAATTCTGAAGGGCATCAAGAAGCCGCACGCTTGCCCCGCCTTTGGCACAGAGTGCAATCCGCAGCATCCGCTAGGCGCCACCATGGTTTCGGCCGAGGGCGCCTGCGCGGCCTACTACGCCTATGGCAGGCATCTGCGGAGAGACAAAGATGACGTCCAACTAACCGCGATCTCTACCCAAGGAGCCGCATGACACAGCCTGGCACTTCCACGAGCGACACTCGGAATCCATCGCTGCCGCCCGATCCCTGGCGCGAAAAAGTCATGCACAAGTGCCGGGAGTCGGTGGAAGTAAAGCAGAAGTTCTTCGAGCACTACGCGGGTTCCATCGGCGAACTAAGTCAGAAGATGGCAGAACGTTTTCGCGAAGGCCATCAGTTGTGGGTGATGGGAAACGGCGGCAGCGCTTGCGACGCGCAGCATGTCGCTGTCGAGTTCATCCATCCCATCATCGAAAAGCGTCGGGCCTTGCCCGCGCTGGACCTGGTCAGCCAGATACCGGTCGTCACCGCAATTTCCAATGACAAAGACTTTGCGCGGATCTTCGTGGACCAGATCGATCTCTGGGGCAAGCCGGGCGATATGGCGCTGGCTATTTCCACCAGTGGCAGCTCGCCAAACCTGATCTATGCATTGGAAGCCGCCCGGCGCAAGAACATGTTGACCATTGGTTTTTCCGGCAAGGACGGCGGGCGCATGACGGACGTATGCGACTACTGCTTCATCGTGCCCAGCTTTAGCATTCATCGCATTCAGGAATCGCATGTCGCGCTGCTGCACATCCTGTGGGACTTGACCCATGTGGCGATGGGCGAAGAAGACGTGATCTAACGCGGTTTTAGGATTGCTGAATTCGTTTGCTAGCGGTAGTGCGCGTCTTTGGGCGCTGCGTCAAAACTCATGTGAGTTGGCCCGGTAGAACGATTGGGCAGGAAGCCAGCTCCGCAGGAGCGGAAGTGGTTTTAGCCCACGACGTGAGCCCTGGGTAGAGTGGGAAAAATTAGCGAGTCCCTTCAGGGACGGCACAGTCATCACATACCGGTTGAAGGCCGGAAGCTTCGAGGTGCTATGAGCGAAGCGGTAATCTTTGGTTCCTGTCCGCTGCCGATCTTCGAGCACAAGCAGATCGTGCTCGGCCACGGCAGCGGCGGCAAGCTGACGGCTGAGCTGATCGACAAAATCTTTCGGCCCGCCTTCGCTAATCCTATCCTCGACAAGCTGGACGACCAGGCCGTTGTCCAGGTCAACGGCACCCGCCTGGCCTTCACCACAGATTCGTTTGTGGTCACGCCGATTTTCTTTCCCGGTGGGGACATTGGACGGCTTGCAATCAACGGGACGGTCAATGACCTGGCCATGAGCGGCGCTCGCCCACTGTACCTCGCGGCGGCGTTCATTCTGGAAGAAGGGTTTGCCGCCGATGATCTACGCCGCGTGGTGGAGTCGATGCGCGACGCGGCGAACGAAGCCGGCGTCCTGCTGGTGACTGGCGACACCAAAGTTGTCAATCGGGGCAAGGGTGACCAGGTGTTCATCACGACGACCGGACTGGGTGTGATCGACGGCCCGGCAGAAATTTCAGCCGACCGTGCGCGTCCGGGAGACAAGATCATCCTCAGCGGATTTATCGGCGACCACGGAATGGCGATCATGTCGCAGCGGGAGAACCTGGAATTCGAAGGCGCCATCGAAAGTGATTGTGCGCCACTGTATGGTCTGGTGAGCGCAATGCTGGACGTCAAGGGCAGCGACGGATTGGCCACCGTGCATTGTCTGCGCGATCCAACCCGAGGAGGCGTGGCAACCACGCTGAATGAAATCGCAGGCCGGTCGCAGGCCGGAATGCTACTGCAGGAACGCGATATTCCAGTGCGCGAGACGGTGAAAGGCGCCTGCGAAATTCTGGGGCTGGATGCTCTTTACGTGGCCAATGAAGGCAAACTGGTCGCGATCGTAGCCACGGAAGCAGCAGATGAAATTGTCCAGCGCATGCGCCGTCATCCGCTCGGCGGGGAAGCTGTCGTGATCGGAGAGGTGGTCGAGGATCATGCCGGTATGGTGCTGATGAAAACCGAGATCGGCGGCACGCGAGTTCTGGATGTCATGTTCGGCGAGCAGCTGCCAAGGATTTGTTAGCCAGGGCAACCCGCTCTTCGACGAGGGGCATCGCACCGGGGTTGAGGACGAGTTGTGGGGCTCGGACTTGAATTTTAGACCGCAATAATCTTTTAGACCGCAATAATCTGCTGTAAGCAGGGTCTGAGTTCGGAGCGCTTTGGTTCGGACTTCGTCGCGAGTTCGAAATGTGGGGTTAGGGATGTTGGTTTGCGCGCCAAATCCCGGGGTGTCCGCAAGAATCTGCGATACCTGTGCTCCGGCAACTGCGGTAATTTTCCAGACTGAGCCAGAAGATATTTTCGTTTCATCTGCATCGCGTCAGAAATTGCAAGCGAGCGACGCTACCCTGTGGGCGGCGCCGTCCGCCTTTGTATTGGTTCGCTTTTAGAGCACGCCTCGGTAGAGACGTGTTTTTTAGTCCGCAATAATGAAAGGAGAGTTTATGCCGGAAGAGCCGACTTCCATTCGCAAGGCGCAACCGCCGCCACCGGCGGCGAAGACCTCGCCGGTCAAGGAAGTTCATATTCTGTGGATAACGGCGGGGCTCGGGTGCGATGGCGATAGCGTCTCTGTCACCGCCGCCGAGCAACCCAGCGTCGAAGATGTCGTGATGGGCGCCATACCAGGCCTGCCGAAAGTTCACCTTCACAATCCTGTGCTCGCCTACGAGAATGGCGACGAATTCATGAAGTTTTTCTATCAGGCGGAAAAGGGCGAACTCGATCCGTTCGTGCTGGTGGTGGAAGGTTCCATTCCCAATGAGCGCATTAAGAGCGAAGGTTATTGGGCTGCAGTGGGGACGGACGACCGCACTGGCCAGCCCATCAAGACCTGTGACTGGATCGACCGCCTGGCCCCCAAAGCTCTCGCCGTGATCGGGGCGGGCACCTGCGCAACCTACGGCGGTATTCACGCCATGGCGGGAAATCCGACGGGATGCATGGGACTGGCGGATTACCTGGGATGGGGCTGGCGCTCCAAGGCCGGCTTGCCAATCGTCAATGTGCCCGGGTGCCCGGTACAGCCGGACAACTTTATGGAGACGGTGCTCTACCTGCTATTCCAAGTATCGGGACTGGCTCCGATGATTCCGCTGGACGATCAACTCCGTCCGACGTGGCTTTTCGGAAAGACCATTCAC
The DNA here is from genome assembly GCA_963720135.1 of uncultured Acidobacteriaceae bacterium. Lineage (GTDB taxonomy): Bacteria > Acidobacteriota > Terriglobia > Terriglobales > Acidobacteriaceae > Bog-257. The sequence continues at coordinate 75,303 of CAVREJ010000025.1, read as the reverse complement.
GAAGGTTGCGACCGTGCCGGCTATTACGAGCAGGGTGACTTCGCTCTGGAGTACGGTTCGCCGAAATGCATTGTGAAGTTGGGATGCTGGGGCCCGGTGGTGAACTGCAACGTCACCAAGCGCGGCTGGATGCGTGGTATCGGAGGCTGCCCCAACGTGGGTGGCATATGCATCGGTTGCACCATGCCGGGATTCCCCGACAAGTTCATGCCGTTCATGGATGAACCGCCGGGCGCTCGTGTCTCCACCCTCGGGATTGGGAAGTACGGCAAAGTGATACGCATGCTGCGCAGTATCACCAACAACACTGTCAACAAAGAACCGAAATGGCGGCATCGCGGCGCGTCACTCACCACGGGCTATCGCCCCTCAGCGCATTAGCGCGCGGAAAGGATGAACGAGATGGGCACAACTACAGAAGTACGGCCGGATATCTCGACCAAGAAGCGAAACCTCGTGGAGATGCACTGGGATCCGATTACCAGGATCGTTGGCAGCCTGGGAATTTTCACGAAAATCGATTTCGAGAACCACGAAGTCGCCGAGTGCTATAGCACGTCGTCAATCTTCCGCGGCTACAGCATTTTTATGAAGGGCAAGGACCCTCGCGACGCGCACTTCATTACCAGCCGCATCTGCGGCATTTGCGGAGACAATCACGCCACTTGTGCGGTGTACGCCCAGAACATGGCGTTCGGGGTGAAGCCTCCCGCACTGGGAGAGTGGATTGTCAACCTCGGCGAAGCTGCCGAGTACATGTTCGACCACAATATCTTCCAGGACAACCTGGTGGGCGTGGACTTCTGCGAGCAGATGGTCAAGGAGACCAATCCCAGCGTTTGGGAGAAAGCCCAGGGCAAAGCCTGTCCCAATGCCGACAAGCATGGCTACAAAACCATCGCCGACATCATGCGCGCGCTGAATCCATTCAGCGGCGAGTTCTATCGCGAGACGCTGGCCATGAGCCGTATGACGCGCGAGATGTTTTGCCTGATGGAAGGGCGCCACGTGCATCCGTCAACGCTGTATCCGGGTGGTGTGGGGACCGTTGCCACGATCCAACTCTTTACCGATTACCTGGTGCGGCTGATGAAGTACGTGGAGTTTATGAAGAAGGTGGTCCCGCTACACGATGACCTGTTCGACTTCTTCTATGAAGCCTTGCCGGGCTACGAAAAAGTTGGACAGCGTCGAGTCCTGTTGGGGTGCTGGGGCTCATTCAACGATCCCGAGAGTTGCGACTACACGTATAAGCGCATGTCCGAATGGGGCAAGACCATGTACGTTACTCCGGGCGTGGTGGTCGACGGCGAACTGGTGACCAACGAGTTGATCGACATCAATTTGAATATGCGCATTCTTCTGGGCAGTTCCTATTATGACGATTGGCAGGACTCGGAAATGTTCGTCCCGACCGATCCGTTGGGGAACAAGGTCGACCGGAAGCATCCGTGGAACCAGACGACCATTCCGCGTCCGCAGAATCGCGACTTCAACAAGAATTACACCTGGGTGATGTCGCCGCGCTGGCTCGACAAACGCACGGGAGATCATCTCGCTCTCGACACCGGCGGCGGCCCGATCGCCCGCTTGTGGTCGACGGCGTTGTCCGGATTGGTGGACATCGGTTACGTCAAGGCCACGGGAAGCAGCGTGAAGATCAATCTGCCGAAGACTGCCATGCTGCCGGAGGCGGAGTTCGAATGGAAGATCCCGAAGTGGAGCAATGCGATAGAGCGCGATCGGGCGCGCACCTACTTCCAGGCCTATGCCGCGGCGACGGCGCTGTACTTCGTGGAGAAGGCATTGGACGAGATGAGGGCCGGCCGCACCAAGACCTGGTCGGACTTCAAGGTGCCGGAAGAAGCCGTCGGATGCGGCTTCCACGAGGCGGTGCGCGGCGTGCTGTCGCACCACGTGGTGATTCGCGATGGCAAAATCGCGAACTACCATCCTTATCCGCCGACGCCATGGAACGCCAATCCCCGCGACATCTACGGAACTCCGGGGCCATACGAGGATGCGGTGCAGAACACACCGATCTTCGAGGAGAATGGGCCGGACAAGTTCAAGGGTATTGATATCATGCGTGCGGTGCGCAGCTTCGATCCGTGTCTGCCGTGTGGTGTTCACATGTACCTGGGAGATGGCAAAGTGCTGGAGACCCGCCATTCCCCGATGTTCGGGGTAGGACACAAATAGCCGAAGCCCTTGGAGAGTAGATAACGCGAATGGCACAAAAACGGGAGTTCCACGTACGCACGGAACGAATAGAAGAATTGGTCAACAAGCTCGAGCGGGCCGGCGATCCCGAGTTGCATACGACTGCGCTCGAGCTTGTACAGTCCATCATGGAACTGCATGGGGCCGCCCTCGGAGAATTGTTGGATATCGTTTCGCAAAGCACCGGGGGCGAGCGCCTCACCGAGAACTTTCTTGCTGACGACTTAGTGGCCAGCGTGCTTCTTCTGCATGGACTTCATCCCGAGGACATGGAGACCAGGGTGCTTCGGGCCCTGGATAAAGTGCGTCCTTCGCTGCAATCCAACGGAGGAGACGTTGAACTTGTAAGTATCGTGGATGGCATCGTGAAACTCCGAGTCCAGAAAGACGCCGGCGGATGTGGCTCGACTGTCGTAACCATGAAGAGCGCCGTGGAGGACGCGGTGACCGAAGTTGCTCCCGACGCGGCGCAAATCGTGGCAGAAGTAGTGCAGCAGCCCAGTTCGTCGAAGCTGGTCGTAATAACGTAAGGAAGCGCTGATTAAGTTTCGTGCTTTGAAGGGGACTGCCTTCAGGCCGTCCGCAAATGCTGGTATAACGAGTGGGCTTTAGCCCCTGGGCGCCTCCCCAACTGGCTTAATCAGACTTTCGCCAAACATTAGTAGAAGGAGAGAACTGTTTTATGGCGCGCCAACACACAACACCCGATAGTCCGTCGCACACGCCAGGAGTTCACAAGGGAGAGGAATGGAGCCTGCATAAGCGGGAGCCGGGCCGCCAAGGCGAGGGCCGGACATCGAGAGACTCAACCGGGATTAACGCCGACAAGCGCAGGCCAATCGATCCGCGGATGCCGAATTTTCCGCCCGCATAGTCGGACGCGCCACAGGAAGGACCCAGATGAGCGATGATCCGGGGAATCAGGTCGAGCGGCAGAATGCCTTCGCGGCATTGCGGAAGTTTACCCGCAAACGCACGCCCGCCGAGCAATGCGAGTTATGCAGCGCTGAGGTTGCATCTGAACATGCGCACTTGCTGGAGCCGGTGACGCGGCAGATTCTTTGTGCCTGCGAACCGTGCGCCATTCTCTTTGACGGACAAGCGGAGCGGCGTTATCGCCGCATTCCGAGGCGCGCCGTCGTACTCAACGGTTTCGAGGTCTCGGACGCGCAATGGGAATCGTTGATGATTCCTATCAACCTCGCCTTCTTTTATCGCGACGGCGCCGCGGACAAAATGGTGGCGATGTATCCCAGTCCGGCCGGTGCAACCGAATCCCTGCTGAGTCTGGAGTCATGGGATGACATTGCTACACAAAGCCCTGCTTTGCAGGCGATGCAGCCCGATGTAGAAGCTCTCCTGATCAATCGTGTCGGTCCCAATCGAGAATACTTCCTGGCGCCCATTGACGAATGCTATCGTCTTGTCGGCCTGATTCGCCTGCACTGGCGAGGCTTGTCGGGCGGAGCCGAGGTGTGGAAAGAGATACAGGGTTTCTTCACGGCCCTAAAGAGCAAGTGCGTTAGCAAGATGGAGACGATGCATGCCTGAGTTGAGCTTCCGGATCGAGGGCGCCGAAGCGGTTCCGTTTGCCGCGATACCACTGCTCGCCTTGAAGCTTCGCATCTCCAACTTGCCGGCGGATGAAGCGGTGCACAGCTTGAGTTTAAGGTGCCAGGTGCAGATTGAGCCGACACGTCGTGGTTATGCTGCCCCGGAGAAAGAAAAGCTGCATGACCTGTTCGGCGAACCGGAGCGGTGGGGGCGTACCGTGCGCTCGCTACTGTGGATGAATACCAGTGTTTCGGTGCCGGGGTTTAGCGGCGCCACGATCGTCGATCTACAGTTGCCCTGCAGCTTCGACTTCAATGTTGCCGCAACCAAATACTTCCATGGCCTGGAGTCCGGCGACGTACCGCTGTGCGTGCTTTTCAGCGGGACGCTTTTCTACAGTGATGTCAACGATCAGCTCCAGATGACTCAGATCCCCTGGGACCGCGAAGCCAACTATCGTCTGCCGCTACAGATTTGGAAGCGGATGATGGACGAGCATTATCCGAACAGTGCGTGGCTGTGCCTGCAACGTGATGCATTCGAGCGTCTCTACCAGTACAAGGTGCGGCATGGCATTCCAACGTGGGAGCAGTTGGTCGAAAGAATAGTTCCCGAAGAAAATCTTGCGCCCTCGACTGCCTCGGAAAATGAAGATGAGGTGAAGGCATGAACTTCGCTACGGTGGAGAAAATCGCGAATGCCGTTTTGTATGAGGGATACATCCTCTACCCCTATCGGCCGTCTTCGACCAAGAACCGGCAACGTTGGAACTTCGGGACGTTGTACCCCCAGTCCTTTGCTGAGGCGCAGCATCCCGGGGAGTCGTACAGGATGAGTTGCGAATGCCTTCTCGCCGGAGGCGCGGATACGAAGTTAGACGTGCGTGTTCGCTTCTTACAGTTGGCACAAAGACAGCAAGCAGGCGAAGGGACTGCCAACTGGGAAGAGGGCGTGGAGCGCTCGGCGGACCAGAATGATTTGCTCATCGCAGACCTGATCCAGAATCCTGCAAGCTTCCAATTACGATTTGTTCCTGTCGAACCTGCGGCTGAGCGATGCCAACTAGCCGGTCATCTGGAGATAGAAGCAGAGCCCGTCCAGGACGGCCTTTTCAAGTTGCATCTGGAGCTGACGAACCTGAGTGCCATCGAAGATGCGCACTGCGCGCGCGAGCGTGTGCTGGCATTCTCGTTCTCTTCGGCACATTTGCTTCTCGGTACGGTGGGAGGCGAATTCGTTTCACTGCTGGATCCTCCGGAAAGGTTTCGTGCCGCCGCCGCTGGATGCCAGAACAAAGGCGCGTTCCCGGTACTGGTCGGGGAGGAAGGCCGGCGCGACATGCTGCTGTGCTCACCAATCATTCTCTACGATTATCCGCAGATAGCACCCGAGAGTGTGGGCGACTTTTTTGACGGGACCGAGATGGATGAGATGCTGGCGTTGCGCGTGCTCACCCTGACTGACGAAGAGAAGCAAGAGATGCGTCAGGGTGATGTTCGCGCCCGGGCGATTCTTGAACGTACCGAAACACTTCCTGCGGAGCACCTCATGAAAGTTCATGGCGCCATTCGCGGCATGCGCCGGGTGCCCAACAACGAGGAAGGATCATGAGCGACGATTGGGATCCCTTTCCGGAGCGGCCAGCGGTCGAAAGCGTTCGCGTTTTCGGCGTGGAGTTGAAGAAGGGAAATCGTGTTCGCCTATGGCCGCAAAAGACTGCCGACATCATGGATATGGCGTTGCAGGGGCAGGTGGCGATCATCGAAGCCATCGAACAGGATTTCGATGATCAGATCCATTTTGCCGTCGTGCTGGAAGACGATCCCGGCAAGGATCTTGGAATGCTTCGCCAACCCGGACACCGATTTTTTTTCACGCCGGAGGAAGTTGAGCCCCTGGCGATGGCGGAAGACAGCGGAGAGCCGGCATGAGACCTCGCATTCTGATTGCATGCGTAGGAAATATTTTTCTCGGCGATGATGGATTTGGGGTTGAGGTGGCTCGCGTACTGGCGGGGCGGCAGTTTCCAGAAGGCGTTCGCGTCGTTGACTTCGGTATTCGGGCCTTTGATCTGGCTTACGCGTTACTTGATCCCTGGGACGCCGTGATCTTGGTAGACGCGCTTCCGCGCGGAGATGTTCCCGGCACGCTGTACGCGATCGAACCTGATCTGAGCAGCATCGCGATCGCTAAAAGGGACGATGCTCCGCTCGATGGTCACAGCATGGATCCGGTGAAGGTGGTGCAGCTGGCACAGACGATGGGATCGATCAACACTCGCCTGCTGGTTGTGGGATGCGAGCCGGGTGACTGCGGCGGCGATGAAGGCCGCATGGGATTGACCGAGCCGGTCCAGAACTCAATCGCCGCCGCGGCCGACATGGTGGAAGAACTTGTGGAACAGATTGCCGCCGCGAAGGCGACGTGATTTGCAATTCTTATGAGGAGAAAATGAAATGTTGAAAAACATTATTTTGGTAGCGGTTGCAGCAACGGTAGTCGGAATGCTGGTCTCGATGGCGCCAGACCTGAAACGCTACGTGAAAATGAGCGCAATGTAATTGCGCGCTGCGGCATGTTTGACCCCCGAGCATAACCACCTCGGTCCGCGACGTGTGCGCGTCGTGCGGGCCTGAAATCCGGCACGACTGCAGCCTACAACCACAGTGGCACGCCTCATCACCCCCACCTGTGACCTAAATCACAACGTTTCAAGGCGCACCTGATTCAAGCTATTTTCATCGTGCTCCGACTGGCGAGTGATTTTAGAGGATAGATCGCCGGCCCCTGAATTTAAGATGGTTCACGACACGCGACGAAAGCAGTGAAGTGAGCACGAGGCAGTCAGGAGGACCGCCCATGCCCACAACTGAACGCAACAAGTGGTATCACAGCAATCAGTACACCGCCGATTCAGCCTGTGAGCACTGTGCGGGTGTTGTTCGTCACGAACCCTGGTGTATCACGCGCAATCAAACTGTTTGCTATGCCTACGAAGCAATCCTGGATCCCGGTAAGTTGACGCTGGAAGATGAACTTATCCTGCATGCCTTGGGTGTTGCGTGGGGACGCAAGCCCTGCGACGGCGGGTGCCAGCCGGTGAGCTCGGAACTCTACTCAGGCTAAATTGTCGTGGGACCGCGCGTTGTATTGCGCATCAAATCCGTAGTATCGTACTCAACACTACTTTAGGTTTGGGTGATGGATATCATGGCGCAAACTAGCACAGCGAAGAGCAGCGAAGAGATCCGGGAGGTCATGGTCGAGGTGGCTCGCACTCAGCTCGCCGCAGTCACGGCGGCCCTGAAATTTTGGGGCGGATGGGTGGAGTCGGCGGACAAATACACGCAAAAGATCAGCGCCGAGTTGACGCGGGTCAGTGAAGGCACAGATGATTCGCAGGCGTTCGTCGGACGGCTCACGGATTTCAGCCGCGAGTACCTACGGGAAATGATCGCTCTTCCCACTACGGCTGTGGACCACTTCGCCAGTGAAATTGAAAAAATCTCGAAGCCGGTTGGCAGACCTGCGCCCCCGCACGCGCGCAAAGCCAAAGCGAAAGCATAAGCGCTGTCAGATGACGCCCGTGGTTCGCGGGTCCGGTAGCTTCTTACTCATGATAGAAAGAGCGTGCACCCACTTGCGCTGAACATCCATCGTCCAACTGGCATGCCAAAAAGGGTCGGTCAACATCGATTCCCACGAGTCACTTATCCATCCTGCGGTTTCCTGCAATGTAACGGTCGTGTCGTCTGTATGACCATCCATTAAGCTCTGCATGCTTTTCGGGCCGATGCTGAGCAAGCTCTCGGCGGTCTTCATCCACATCGCGGCAAGGACCCCTGTGGGATTGATTTCCAATCCGCCAAAGCATGCGCCCGCAGTGGCAGCGAATTTTGAGTCTTTCTGGGCCAGCGCACAACCTCGCATCAGGGCCTTCTTCCACGATTCCCAGTAATGGGGATTGCGCAGAGTCGCGGCACACAAATCCACGAAGATCATCGAAGGATCGAAGTAACTGCGAAACGCGGCTTCATAGGGGGCAAAGGAGTCGGCGTCGAGTTTCTTCTTCGGAAGTGCGTCCAGGATCACTTGCGCTGCGATCAAGGCCGATTCCATAGCGGGAGTAATGCCCTCTCCGGTCATCGGATCGACAAAACTTCCGGCGTCACCGATCAGCAGGCCCCTGTCGAAGTAGTTGGGGCCAGCGCCGCCGTAGGTCTTGACGATGCCACCGATCGGAGGCCGGACGAGCTTGAGTTTCCTGCAGCGGGGATGGCTCCGCTTCAGCTTCTCGAAGAAATCGCGGAACAACTGGGGAACCGCAATGCCGTGCCGTTGGCACGTCTCCTTCAGCATGCCAACCCCAAGATTTACACGGCCGTGACTCATGGGGAACATCCATCCATAACCAGGGAAAGAAGTCGCCGTCGAAAAAGAACGCTGCCTCTCCAATTCCACCGTCATAGCCATCCGCGTAAGCACGCTGGGACAGAGCAATGTGTCGCGGATCGTCGGCAAGCAAACCGGCGTGGCGGGCAACGACGGAATTAACTCCGTCTGCGCCGACGATAATTCGGCCGCGATAGACAACGCGATTTCCGTGACGAGTGGCCTCGACTGTCACGCCACGTCGATCCGCGCTGAAACCGGTGACGTAGGTTTCCTGGAGAACAGTTGCGCCAGCCTCAACGGCGGTTTCGAGGATGACGTTATCGAGCACGTCGCGAGGAACAATATAACCGTGCGGCGGCAGATGTTTGTGTACGCCATAGAAGGGAATTCGGCCTATATAGCATCGCTTGGAATCGACATAGGTCGAAGAGTAGATGATGGGAAGAGGCGTTGTTGCCTCCAGGGTTTGCAAACATCCCATCTTGTCGAGCAGGTGAAGACCGCGGGGTTCGATGTAGTCGCCGCAAACTTTCTCGCGAGGGAAGCGCGCGCCATCCAGAACAAGCGTCTTAACGCCCTCCGAGGCGAGTTTCCATCCTAAGGTGCTGCCAGCTGGTCCGGCGCCAACGATGATGACGTCGTAGCGAACGGCATTTTCCGCCGGATGATTGGCGGTTTTCCGGGTTGAGCTTTTTCTCGTGGTCATTCTGTCGCTACGCCTTGGAGAGCAGAGCGTGTGTCGTGAATCAGCGAAAGCAGGCGCTCCGGATACTTGCTGTTAGCCAACGCCTCGGCCTCCGCTTCCGCAGCGAGTTGGTCGAGATAGACTTCGGCTTCGGGCAAGGCCTCCACCAACCTCTGGGTGAGGGCAGCACGATTCTGCGGATTGGCATTGCGGAACAGCACAGCGGTCTCCGGATCTCTAACCGCAATCGCGACCGGCAAAGTCAAAATCGCGTCCTCGATGTCCTTGGCAGAGCCTCCGCCTAGCGCCGTGGTTCCGCGAACGTCGGCCACATCATCGCAGCCGTGATAGAGCATTCCCAGCGTCCTGCCAAACTTCTGCAGTCGATTGTCGCGAGTACCCAGGCGGGCGCAGATCTCAAACATCGAGCCAGTATCTTCGCCCGCGATCATTCGCCAATCTTCGGTGCCGAGAGCGTGACGCCGAAGCCGCCACTGCAAGCACTCCGCCACTCCCAGACGCTGCATCAATTCGGACAGCAAGCCCACCGAGTAGGCATCGGCAGCGACCAGCTTGGAGGCGGCTGCCATGATGTATCCGGAGGTCATCAGGCCGGGAAGAAAACCGTAGCGACAATGCAGCGACAGGTTTCCCCTGCGATAACGCGAGCGATCCAGGATGTCGTCAACGATAAGGCTGACATTGTGGAGGAGTTCGAGACCGACAGCAGCGGTCACCACTTCATCCGGAGGGGCTTTGTCCACCATCGAGCGATAGCAGGCAAAAATCGTAACCGGCCGAAAATATTTGGCGCGCCCGGAAAGTTGGGTCTGGATCATGGGGCGTACTTCGGGATCGGTGGCTTCGATCCAAGCCGCGATGGAGGCCTGCAGCCGTTTGAGGTCCGCAGTCAAGCCCAAGCGCTGGGGAAGTTCCCAGACTGCGCTGATTTCAGTGACAGGTTCGGCGGTCGCAGTCATCGAAAGCCTATATGGGTGATCTCGCTGTGTATGGTTTTTCCGCTGAAGTCTGGAATTCCTGCGTTTACGATTTGCCCTTGCGCGGCGAGCGTTGACGACCAGGTAGCAACTTTATCCCCGTTGCGTCGGCATTCGTGTGACCATGCCCGGCTCCGGCTGCTGCTGATTTTGTCTTTGGCGTCCGTCTCACGATGATGGGGATGCGCGCGCCCGCAATGCCGGGAATGCTGATCTCGCCCTGGTAACGAACTCCGGCAACCAGGCCTCGGTTGATCTGTGCGGTCACTCTGGCAACCACTTGCTCGCCGGGCGCTAGAGTGATGACGCCAGGTTCGAAGCGCAAGACCGATGGAATCTCTTGGCCGTCGGGGTCAATCAACGGTCCAACCACAACGCTGGTGGACACCTCCTTTGGCAGTTTGTTTTCTACTACGAACAATCCGAAGGCGCGGCTACCGGCTTCGCCTTCAAGAACCATGGCCGCGGGCGAAGGTGCCGGGGCAGGGGGAATGGATGGCACGCGGTCTGACCTCCTGCACTGCATCTGTGGTTGTTACGACTTGCGGGCCCATCTCAGAAACCGCCGAGAGCAACAACTCCAAGCTACGGCCGGCAAGTTCACTGAGTAGTGCTGTACAACGGAGGTTCGCGTCCAATGCGCGTCCCCAAACCCTGGTAAGTTGCGTCACTTCGTTCATCCACGTGTTCCCGGGACATTTCCTCGTTCTTCCAGGCACGGACGTGGGCAATAGAAGTGGTCATACCAGTGGTGGATGTAGTCGGGACAATCTTTCACGTCCACTTCGTAGAAGGTGTCTGCCCCGATAGCAGTCACAGCGATCGTCCATCGGAGGAAGTGAAGTTTGCACCCGAGAACCCACATCAGTATCTCTCTCTTCGACCCCACCGGAGACGCCGCGGGGATGAGATGAGAGACGCGAATCTCTCCGCGCTCCATGGGCGCCAAATCCAGACTGGCGGAGCTGAAGACGAGTCCAGCATTCTTGGTGGTGGTAAAGACTGTGACCTTACGCAGCGCCATGGTGCAGTTGGTAATCACGAAGCCCAGACTTGCGGTGTCGCCGGGCTGTCCGAGGCTGGTTACATCGCACAACGGCTGGGGCATCCAGCAAGGTGGCGGAATATCGCAGGGGCTGCAATGGGACAATAGTCCGCCCGCTGAGATTAGCTTGTCGAGACCCTGCAGAAGCTGCGGAGAGCTGCTGGCCAGCGATTCGACGAAATCAATGCCTAGTTGCGCGCTCTGCTCGACCAGCTTTGCCAGAGCCTGTAAAGATGCGGTCAGCGCCGCGTTACTGCTGCTCATTGGCCCATCTCCTCACGATTGGATTCTCCAATGACCTCGATCTCAACTTCAAGACTTGCCGGGGAAACCGTCCAGCTTCCCCGGTAGGTGTGTGCCCCTACCAGCCGGTGCGAAAAGTGCAACTCCACCGTTAGGTCGCGGACTTCCTCGGGCGCCAGAAGGCCCGATCCTTCGGTGACCGTCACCCGTACCAGTCCGCCATGCGCCTTGGCAAGCTCGTCCATGATGCGGTCGAGGCGTTGTTTGCCATCGCCATCCTCTTCGACAAATCCGCGATACATAGCCCGCGCGATTCCGTCATCAGCGAAGACGCAGAACGTATCTTCACGTGGAACTGCAACTACCACATTTCCTCGGTTCAACAGCGTCAGTTCGGCGGTGACCCGGGCGCCTGGTTTTTCCCGGCACACGATCCGTGAGCGCAGGAAGCGCAGGCTGGCTCGCGCTTCCACATCCACGAGAATCGGAATTCGTTTCTCGCCCAGTTCGACGTTGCCCTCGTAGGATCCGGGCGGAGTGGACTTAGGAAGTCGAAAGCTAAGCGTGGAGACTACAGGTTCGGTGGAGCGAAGCTTACGAATGCTGAGGGGCAGGGAACCGGCATCTGGCAGGATTACGTGGCAAGCTCTCGCAGGCGGGAACTCGGGAAGTTCCAACGTCGCCAATAGCCGGTTTGGTGTGCCCCTGAACCGGAGCGGTGCTTGCTGAGCGTTCATACCTCACTTGCCTTTTCTTCGTGGTGGCGCGCCGGCGGCTGGAACCGTGGTTACCGGTTCGGGCACAAGAGTGGCCGGAAGGGTCACACCCCCGCCACAATGCTCGCACGGATTGGGCACATACGGTTCAGTGATCACCTGAGCTTCTCCGCACAAACGAATGCTGGCCACCTGCAATCCCAACACCGAGAATCCCACGGTGAAGGCGGCAGGAACGTGAGTGCGAATGGATGGAATTTCCTTCACACGAACGGAGACGTCCAGGGGCTTGAGAGTGATGGGCTCGATGGTAATGTGATCCAAGGCAATCTCGATTTTGGGAAGATGATTGATGTCGAAACTTGTTGGAATCCCCATTAGGTCTACCGGCGAAATCAGATCAAGCTCCACGGTATAGTTGCTGGGTATGCCGCCCAAGGGAACCTCCTGCTATTTGCCATCCGGATGGAATTGTGCAGAACTGTAACCGCGCCGGGCGAGGCTTGTCAAAGCAATTTTCCCAAAAAATCTCTGCTGTTTGCGGCGTCTGAACAGCAATACAGTGCGTCCTGCCTGGCCCGATTATCGACAAAGACGCGGGAATGTTTTTGGCGGCCCAGCGTGCTAGCATGGAAACCCGACAGGTGCTGCCATGAACGTTAGTGACCCAGTTGAATCGCTGCTCAAGCAAAAGGCCAGCAATGTAGTTTCGTCCGTAAGTCCCGATCAGTCGGTCTACGAAGCCATCGAGAAGATGGCTGCGCAAGGGATTGGAGCTGTGCTGGTGGTACTGGATGGCAAGGTTATCGGCATCCTCTCTGAGCGTGACTATGCGCGCAAAGTCATCCTCAAGGGGCGCTCCTCCAAGGAGACGCCGGTCCGGGAGATCATGACCAGCCCGGTCGTCTTCGTAACTCGACAAAACACGGTGGACGAGTGCATGGCCATCATGACCAATCGCCATTTCCGGCATCTTCCGGTAGTCGAGGAGGGCGTGGCCGTCGGCATGGTGTCGATTGGTGACCTGGTGAAATGGATCATCTCGGGCCACGAAGAAACCATTCGGCATCTGGAAGGCTACATCTCAGGAAAATATCCCGCGTAAACGGCGGAGCCAAGCGAGGGGGAAAACTCTTTGCAGTCAAAACACGGCGTTCTGTGTGTTTCCGGGGTAAATGAATTTCCTTGACGGAGCGCGCAGTCGCCGATTAACCGCTCACCTCTCCCGCCAGCCAAGCCAGGTACTCTTCGCTGCCGCCTTGAACTGCCAGTTCGACGCATTCGGGCAACTCATAAGGGTGCAGCTCCTTGAACGCGGACCGCATTTGTGCGGCGTGTTCAGAGGTCGTCTTGATTACCAGCAGGTACTCCGGCTCGTTGGAGATGGCCTGCTTCCATCGGTAGACCGAGCGGATTGGTCCGACGATATTGACACACGCCGCCAGCCTGCGCTCCACCAACTGTAAGGCCAGTTTGTCGGCGTCTTGCTTCTGCCCGATCGTAGTTAGTACTATGCGCGCGCTGGTCATCGATACCCGCCACTAAGATTGGTCTCAGACTGTACCACGACGGCGAACCAATGGTGGCTACAACCAGTCGTTTGGAGCAAACGCTTACGCCCGCCATTTGCCGAAGTTGGTTCCTCCGCAAGCTTTTGTAGAACTTCCGCTTGACGGGCACAGTCACGCGGAAGTTCACTGGAAAGTTGGGCTCATGCAGGCTGTATACCGAAGGGTATTGAAATGGCGCTAACGATTCGTATTGCCGGAGGCTGGTTCTATCGTATGCGCCGCTTGCTGGCGACCTTATTCATTGCCGCGCTTGCAGTTCTCATCGGTTATAAGGTGATCTTTGGCGCCAATGGCATGAAGGTCTATGAAGACAAGCGGGCCGAAGCGGTCCGGCTTCAACAGCAGATTGAAGACGAGAAAAACGTAAACGAGCAACTCCAGCGCCGGGTCGACAGCCTGCAACGGGAAGACCCTAACGCCATCGAAAAAGAAGCGCGCGAACAACTCGGCTACGTCAAGCCTGGTGAGATCATCCTGGTCGAGCCGCAGGCCAAGCCTGATTCCAGGCGCTCTCCCGCAGTGGCCGAAAATACCGACAAATAGCAAAACCCGAATTGGGAGTGCGGACCGATGTTGTGCCTCGCCGGGGGCCCGTCGATAACGCATCTCGCTGCGACGTTTTTTCGCGTAAGTACGCTTTGTGGAATAAACTTGTCAGCAGCACAAATCCGTGGGGGCTCCTGACCCGTATCTCAATTGAAATAGAGTTGTCAGCGGAGCAACGGCATTCGTCCTTCATGGGTACTGGCTTTTACGGTCCCATGGCATGGGCTGACCTGGCCCCGCTTTACGAATATCCGGGCCGCCCAGCGGCGATTCGAGAGGAGATTCAACATGAAGAAGAAAGTGTTATTGGTAATCGGGCTGTATTTATGCAGTATGACCGTGCTAGCGGCTGCGAAGGACATGAGCTGGAGCGGCTGGGTCAGCGATTCCAAGTGTGGTGCAAAAGGCGCGAACGCATCCCATGAGGCGTGTGCGAAAAAGTGCATCGCGGCGGGCGAAAAGCCGGTGTTGGTTACCGACAAGGACCAGAAGGTCATCGCCATAGATAATCCCGATGCGCTTACTGAACATGCAGGCCATCATGTGGAAGTTACCGGCAAAATGACCGACAGTGGCACGCTTCATGTAGATAAGGTGAAAATGCTGGCACAAACCGGCGGCACCGGCGGCGCCATGAACGATATGCAGCACTGATTTCGCTAGGAGTCGTCCCATAAATAGCGGGGCGACCCAAAGTACCTCAGGGGCCAAAGCCCAGTCTGTGTTTGCGGCACTGAAAGCCGTGCCCTGGCACAAACCCGGTTTATGAGATAGCTCTTAGGTACTTACAGCGAAGCGGCGGCCGGCTGCTGCAGCCGATCCAGTTGCTGACGAACCCCGCCACCTTGAGCGGGGTTCGTCTTCTTCCAAAGTCCCATATTAAAGTTTCATCACTTGCCTGCCTTATTGGGTTGAGCTCGTTGGGCAACTTCTCCAACTCACAAACAATCGAAGTAAGGTAAGCGCCCGGTTAGTACCGTCTGTACTGTCAAGACCACGAGATGATCGCCGAAAGCTAGTCGTGCGGCGAGTTAGCGGCACACTCTGTCAACGCGCAGATCGGCGTCGTCGTGCTGACGCGCGTGATGTGCAGTCCGCCAGTCTTACAGTTGCGTTGCTCCATCGGCTCATACCCGAAGACGAGAGACGATCTTGGTTCACTGAGCAACAGCACGAGTCCGCCGCCAATCTAAACATCTAAATGCCTATGGGAGGTCAATACGGGGGCGCCCTTCGGCGCTCATCCCTCGGAATACAGCCTGATGACACACAGTTACGCTGGACCGCTTTTGGTCTGGCACTTCCGACAAGGAAGCGGGATTTTATGACTCTGGGAACCAGTAAGTCAGCATGCGTCCTTGTGGCCGTTCTTTGGGCGGTGACGCTCAGTCAGGCACAGCAAGTTCCGCCAAAGGCGGCGCAGACGCCGCAGACGGGAACCATCACTGGGACGGTGCTCGATGCAACCGGGCGCACAGTGCCGAAGGCAACGATCATTTTGCAAGGACCCGCGCCAAGCGATCATCGCTCGCTCGTCACAGGGGATAATGGTTTCTTCAAATTCGATGGTATTAATTCCGGAACATCAGTCCGAATCGTAGTCACTGCATCCGGCTTCTCGAATTGGACCTCAAACGCGATCATTCTCCAACCAGGGCAGTCCTTCATCGTGACTGGCATCAAGCTCACCGTGGCACCTGTTCAGCAGTCGGTGAATGCTGCTACCCAGGAGCAAATCGCCACCGAACAGGTCAAAGTTCAGGAGCAGCAGCGCGTCCTCGGTGTCATACCAAACTTTTACGTGACCTATGAGCACAACGCTGCGCCGCTAACCCCGAAGCTGAAGTTTCAGCTTGCCTTGAAGGCGCTCACCGACCCGGTCACGATTGCGGGCTTCGGTGTGAACGCCGGGATCTATCAGGCGGTCGGCTACCCAAGTTACGGCCAGGGTGCAGCCGCTTATGGTCAGCGTCTGGGCGCAACGTTTGCCGGCGGCTACACCAAGATTTTGCTTGGCGACGCGGTCTTTGCCTCCCTGCTGCACCAGGACCCGCGCTACTTCTATCAAGGTACCGGCACAACGAAATCTCGCCTCCTGCACGCTTTGGCGACTCCGTTTATCACCAGAGGAGACGACGGCCATCGTGAGATCAATTATTCGAACATTCTGGGCGACCTGGCCTCTGGCGCAATTGCGAATGCCTACTATCCCAGCCAGGACCGTGGCGGAGGGGTGGTAGCCCGGAGTGCCTTGATTGGCGCCGGCGGCCGTATGGCGCTCGGAGTCGTCCAGGAGTTCGTGCTATACAAGTGGACGTCTGGACACTCCAAACATCCCTGATTTTTGTGCTCTCACACGCCAGCGATCGCAGGACGCGAGCCGTGGCTGTGGGCAAGCCATCGAAGCAGGCTAATGCACCAAGGGGTATGCGAATCGATGACGAAAATACGGGGAGGTCGAGTTTCCGGAAGGCAGAACATTGTTATTCGGTTCGCCTCCGTCGCGATAGCCGTGATCATTGCCTCGCTCGCACCCCCAACGCCTGCCGCGGCGCAAACTTCGGACCCTAGTTCCTCTTCACCGTCGTCGCATGCGCAGCCGCGGTCGCGAAATGCGCAATTGCTGGAGAAGCGCTCCCGCTTCTTTCCGGATCTCGCCCACAGCGAGAAACCGTTGACCCCCAGTGAA
Source organism: uncultured Acidobacteriaceae bacterium (assembly GCA_963720135.1). GTDB lineage: Bacteria > Acidobacteriota > Terriglobia > Terriglobales > Acidobacteriaceae > Bog-257. Next base: position 58,638 of record CAVREJ010000025.1, on the reverse strand, counting down.
AAATTCCACTTGGCAATTGCCTACAGTATTTCCCCCGCTGCATTTCTTGGATCAGCGGCTGGGGCGGCCATTGGACAAGCGTCAGATAGCCCCGCCGGCTACGGTCAGGGGAGCGGCGCCTATGGTCAGCGATTCGGAGCCTCGATGGCCAAGCGTGCCAGCAGCAATCTCATTGGCACCTACTTCCTGTCTTCCGTAATGCACGATGATCCACGTTATTTCGTGATGGGAAACGGAAGTTTGAAGCAGAGTTTTAAGTATGCGTTTCGCCGGGTCGTGATCATCCGAAAAGATGATGGAGGAGAAGCCTTCAACTGGCCCGGAATAATAGGACCGTTGGCGGCGGGGGGGTTGGCAAATACTTATATGCCCAACGCTCAAAGAACTGCGGGCTATACGTTTAAGATCTATGGTTTGTCCATTGCTGCTAACGCGGGAGTGAACGTGCTGAAGGAATACTGGCCGACGATTACGAAGAAGGTCCTGCTGCCAATGGGAATCGGCCACAACGAAAAACGGTCTGCCGAGAAGCTCAAGAAAGCAGGCCACCCGTGGCCTCAGCCTGATTCTTCTTGCGGCCTAAGCTCGCGACAGTAAATCTTAGTAAACAAATTGCGTGCAAGCGCTCACTTTAACGGTCCTCATGTCGCCGCTCGCGAACTCCTCATGCTGTAAACGGATGCAGCCCCTCAGGTTGGCATCCTTGTAACCTACCAGCAATGTTCGAACTTTTTTGCTTGACCCGGACAGAACCGTTGTCCTAACCTAGGGCCCACTAATCGCACCACAACGTAAGTAGCCGCTCACTGTCTCACTCTTCCAAGCAGTTCCGCCTCTTTAGGCAGTGAAGCCTGGTTCGGTCTGCATCGGCGGTGCGACGGTACGTGGGCTTGTTGTTTCGACCCTAAGTTGAATCGTAAAGTAGCGTCGGTAGAACTTGCGGAGTGAGGGCAATGAAGCGATGTCTGCGGCTAGGGAATACATGCCGGAAGGCCTGGGCACGGTGATGTGTCCATCCGGAGCATTGGCTGTCTCGGCCGAGGAGTTGCCCAAATGGTTTGCCGTATACACGACTCCGCGCCATGAAAAGGCTGTGGCCAAGCATTTCGAATTCCGGCGGATCGAGTCGTTCCTGCCTCTTTACATGGAGATGCACCGCTGGAAAAACGGGTGCAGGGTCAACGTAGAGCAGCCCTTATTCCCCGGCTATGTCTTTGCGCGAATCGGGCGCCGTGACTCGACCCAAGTGCGCTCAGTGCCCGGCGTCTTGCTGATCGTTGGTTCCAGACACGAACCACTTCCTTTGCCGGACTTTGAAGTCGAGGCTTTGCGTTCGGGGCTTCACCTGCGCAAGTTTGAGCCTCACCCCTATCTGGTGGTGGGCGAGAAGGCCCGCATCAAGTCGGGATCTTTGGCTGGCATGGTGGGTGTTTTGGCCCGCAAAAAGAACAACTTGCGTGTGGTGCTCACGCTGGAACTGATCATGCGAAGTGTGGCCGTGGAAGTGGATGCTGATGAGTTGGAGCGGGTTCGCGCATAGGTCGATTCTCCCCTTCACGTGATGATGAAAGGCCAGGAACAGAGATTCTGGAGTAAGACTGCCTGGCGGGTTAACTTCTGGGTCCTCCAACCCGAGACAATCGTCTGAATTGGAACGGAAACACCAAACTTCGCTTGATTTCTGAGTTGGAAACCCGCGCTTTAGTGGTAGAATCGCGCCGCAAGGACCCCGGCGAAACACAGAGCTAGCCGATCGCGGTAGACAGATTGCGCCAGGGACGATCGATCTGGATACGTGTTCCCTGTCACCGCGAGAAAGAGTTAGCAGGGAGACTGGTCATGAAACGAACCTTCTTGGTGATCCTAGGTATAACAGCCTTTCTGGTAGGTGGAGCGATCGCGCAGACCGCTGATACACCGGCGGCGCCCCATGCCCGCAAGAAACGAATCGCGGTCTTCGATTTTGACTATGCGACGGTGCAGACCTCTTCGCAGGCGGTTTTCGGTACCAATGTGGACATTGGCAGGGGTATCTCGGACTTGCTGGTGCGGGACCTCGTTAAGGACGGCACCTACTCCGTAATCGAGCGCCAAGCCATGAGCAAAATTCTGGGCGAGCAAAATTTCTCCAATAGCGATCGCGCCAATCCGAACTCGGCCGCGAAGATCGGAAAGATCCTGGGGGTGGATGCCATTGTTGTCGGTAGTATTACCCAATTCGGAAACGACAACAAGGATACGAAGGTTGGCGGCGGTGGCGGTGGCTGGGGCGGTTATGGCCTCGGCGGCTTTTCTCACAAGAAGAGCAAGGCAGTGGTAGTGGTAGATGCGCGCCTGGTGAATATCGATACCGCGGAGATCATGGGCGTAGCTACGGGCAAGGGCGAATCCTCCCGTGAAAGCACCTCTATGTTGGGCGGCGGCAGTAATTGGCATGGCTTTGGTGGAGGCGCCGTGGACTTTGGTAGCAGCGATTTCCAGAACACCATCATCGGGGAAGCCACCAATGCAGCGGTCGTCCAAATGACCGAGGAGCTCGTCGCCGACAATACCAAGCTGGAAGCACGCACGATTACAGTGGAGGGTTTGGTGGCCGCTGTGGATGGAGGCCAGGTGGTGCTCAACGTGGGGTCAAAGTCTGGCCTGAAAGTTGGCGATCAACTCACCGTACAGCGAGTGACGAAAGAGATTAAGGATCCATCGACCGGCGCCGTAATTCGCCGCATGACTTCTCCCGTCGGCGTGATTCGACTGACTGACGTAGATGAGATCTCCGCCGTGGGCACGCCAGTTTCTGGTTCCGGGTTTAAGGTCGGCGATGCAGTGAAGACCATAACGCAGTAGGGCAGGCGGCAGATCGACCACCTGCTTTGATACGTAGTGATGTGTCACGCAAAGCTCGGCTCCAGCCGAGCTTTGCGCAACGCGGTCAATGCGCTGACTTCCCGCCACTATTTATGTCCCACCACTACGGTAAAGAAATCAGGCATCAGCACGTGTTTCTCGCTGGAGCGGAATCCGGCGTTGAGCAACATTTGTTGATATTCCAGATAGGTGTAGGCATCGCCGCTGGGGGTGGATGCCAGCATGATCAGCGCAAATCCCGCCGGACGCGCAGGCGATACCCGGTCTTCGTTAGGTATCATCTGCAGGATCACGGCGTGGCCATCCGGCTTGAGCGCGGCGTGTACCTTTCGCAGCAGCTTTTCGCAGGTGGGCGGATCGAAATGGCTCAGGAAGTTCGGCATGAGCGCTAGATCATAGTTGCCGCCGTAGTCTACATCCAGCGCACTGCCGGGCAGGACGTGAAAACGCTCTTGCACCTCGGCCCTGGCGGCGTTTTCCTGCGCGACCTGCAAAACGTTGGTCCAATCTACGGCCCACACTTCACAATTCGGATTGTGGCGGGCGATGGCGATGCCGTACAAACCGTGTCCCGCGGCAAGGTCAAGGACCTTTCGCGCCTGCTTGTCGTTGACGCTTAGATATTTCGCCAGAAGCTCGGCGGGCATCGCCATCATGGGCGCCATATTGCGGGCGAACTCAACCCACACGGGATGCTTGGGAGCCACCGTCCCAGAATCCGTGTCGGTCGTACCGCCCTTGCGCACGACCGCAGCCAGGTCCTTAAATCGCTCGGTGGTCATCGGCGATAGCAAGAATCCGACCGCTCCGCCGAGATAAGTGGGCGAACGACGATCGAGGAATGCGGCTGAATCTCGCGTCAGGCTGTAACGATTCGAGTCCTTCGTCAGAAAACCTATGACGACCAGGAAGTCGCATAGGATACGCATGCCGCGTTCCGAGGCCTCGCAGCGACGTGCTATGGTTTCGGCAGTCTGGTTGCCTTCCGCGATGGCCGTGAACGCCCCTAACTCGATAGCGGCCTTCAATGCCTCGGTGTGGTGATAGGCATTAAGAGTTGAGAAAAACAGCTCCGGTGAGGGTTGGGAATTTGGCGTGGGTGACACGAGGAGGGGCCTCCGGTTTGGTTCTAATGCCTTCGAAAGTCATTCAACACGGAGATACGGAGGGCACCGGAATTTGTTTCCAAGAAGCTTCTCGAGATCTCCGTGTCTCCGCGGTTATTTTCGTCTCTGCTCGTGCATCCGGCCCCAACGACGGAGACCGGGTTGCTGATGGGCGTCGATTACTGTTTCATGGCCGTAAATTCACTCGTGGTTCCGTGCAGTTTGTCGTCCACCATGAGCTTCATCGTCTTGCCATCGGGGGCAACCACCATTTTCGCGACGCTGATTGGCTTGCCTTCGCGATAGTCGGTCTCCTCCAGCGTGTTCTTGCCCATCATCTTTACTGCGACGCTGGTGGTACCCGGATCGCCTTTCATTGGCGCTTCCCCACCGTTCAGTTTCGCGATGTAGGACTGACCGGTCGGCGTCGTCATGGTCAATTCGTCACCGTTTACCTTGTAGCTCCACATCAGCCCATTGTCGGACATGGTTTCCATCTTAGTGGTCCGCCAGGAGCCTGATATCCCGTTGGACCCGGCAGGACCTTTCGCGACCCGTGTAGATTGCCCTTTGCCACTGACCGGTTCACCGTTGGTATTGCTACTGTCGGTAAAATCGAACATCGCTGTTTTTCCATCCGGGGAGACCGTAACGTTTGTCACCGTAACTGTCTTTCCGTTCTTCTTATCCGTTTCTTCGATCTCATGGTCGCTTATGACCTTGATCGCTACGCTGTCGTAGTACGGATGTCCGCTGACCGGGTGGTCCTCGCCATCGGCTTTCACCTCGATGGGGGGGACACAGGTCTTGCATTGATACATGCCATTCTGCAGCAGGTACTCGTCAGGCTTCTTGGGAAATTCGGCTTTCTTAAGATCGATTTTCCATGTTCCATCGAAGGCGCTCTGTGCCCAGGCCACAATCGGCACCAGCAAGAGCATTGCTAGTCCTACGAAAAGCAGCTTCTTCATTGCTTATCCTCCATTTACCTTACCTTGAACTGCGGCAGGGATTATAGCGGAGTTTGGAACTATGGAATGAATTTTCTGCGGATTTTGGCGCGGTCCACCCAATGGGCCATACGAGTTCGCACGTTCGTGTCATCGTGGACACCTGGGAAACGCACTACTGTCGTAAGATCGGTTGCCAGCGACCGTTACCGCCTCTGTATAATCCTTCCTCTCATGCGCAACTTCTTCGCACGGCGCACCTCGTGGAACTTGACCACCAATCGGTACACCCAGGCGCTGGGGGCGCATCGACTGGCTGGCAGGGAAGTGCTCGATTTGACGGCTTCCAATCCCACGACGATCGGACTGCATTATCGCGAGGACAAACTGCTGGGCGCCCTGCCGCATCGCGAGGCGCTGATCTATGACCCGCAGCCGAAAGGTCTGCTGGCTGCGCGCGAGGCCGTGGCAGGCTATTACGCAGGACACGGAAGCCAGGTCTCGCCCGACAACCTGGTCCTGACCACTAGCACCAGTGAGGCGTATTCGTTCCTTTTTCGGCTGTTGTGCGACCCGGGAGACACGGTGCTGGTGCCCACGCCCAGCTATCCGCTATTCGACTTCCTGGCCGATCTTCAGGATGTAAAGCTCGAACCTTACGAGGTGATATATGACCACGGTTGGCAGATTGATTTTCACTCGGTACACACTGCGTTGGAACGCGCGAGGAAAGCGGGTTCGTGCTGCCGAGCGGTGTTGGTGGTGCACCCTAATAATCCGACGGGATCGTTCGTTAAACAATCTGAAGCTGAGGAATTGAACGGCATTTGTGCGACAAACAATATGGCGATTGTCGCCGATGAAGTTTTTCTCGATTACTCGTTCGGGGACGACCCGCCGCTCACGTTTTCGTCGAATAACAGCGTGCTGACTTTCACGCTCAGTGGTTTGTCGAAAATCTCCGGACTGCCGCAGATGAAGATTGCGTGGATTGCGGCGAGCGGTCCGCGGTCCCTTCTGCGGGATGCGAGGAACCGGCTCGAAGTCATCGCCGATACCTACCTGTCGATGAACGCACCGCTGCAGTGGGCTGTTCCCGTAATGTTAGAGGAGCGGTACGACATTCAGGACCAGCTTCTACAACGCATTGAGGGGAATCTTGCTCTGCTTGATTCGCAGTTGACCTCGCAGAGCCTTTGTCACCGGCTGGAGGTCAAAGGCGGATGGTATGCCCTATTGCGGATTCCGGCGGCGGGTTCCGACGAGGAATTTGCCATCGGATTGCTTGACGCGACGGGAGTGCTGGTGCAGCCAGGTCGCTTTTATGACTTCCCCTCCGACGGATATCTGGTGATCAGCCTCATTACTCCCGGTGGAGAATTCGCGGGAGGAATCGAGCGCTTGCTGGGATTTGTTGTTGACCTTCATTCGTGAGTCTTCCTGCCGAAGAATTCAGGGTTTCCCTGAGGCAGGAAAGTGCCAGAGGAATTCATCCACGTGGCAGAAGTGCAACGACTTGCACCTTCGCACCGGACGAGAAGAAGGACAATTCTCGCAAAACATCCGTCCATTTTGGGATCGCGGGACGTTATAATTACAAAACCGTGCTCAAGTATTCGATCGTCGTCCCATTTCACAACGAAGAAGAAAACGTAACCGAGCTTTACGACCGGCTGAAAGTGGTGATGGAATCCACTGGCGACCCGTTCGAGCTGGTATTCGTGGACGATGGCAGCCGTGATCATACGTTCTGGATGTTGCAGCAGATCGCAGCGGTCGATCGCCGCGTAGTGGTGGTGAAACTGCGCCGCAACTTCGGGCAGACCTCAGCGCTGGCCGCTGGCTTCGATCATGCCGAAGGCGAGTACGTAATCGCCATGGATGGCGATCTGCAGCACGATCCGCGGGACATTCCGATGTTTCTGCAAAAGCTGCGCGAGGGCTACGACATCGTCAGTGGATGGCGCAAGCAGCGCATAGACAACTTCGTGATGCGGCGAGTTCCCTCCAAGATTGCCAACTGGCTGATGGCCAGGTTGAGCGGTGTCGATTTACATGATTTCGGTACGACCTTTAAAGCCTATCGCCGCGCCGTGGTGCAGGAGATTCCGCTCTACGGGGAGTTGCATCGCTTCATTCCGGCGCTGGCCTCGGCTTACGGCGCCACCATCTGCGAAGTTCCCATCCGCAATGTCAATCGCGAACGCGGCGAGTCGCACTATGGTCTCTCTCGAACCTTCCGCGTCTTCTTCGATCTCATCACCATCCGTTTCCTGCTTAAGTACATGGCCCGGCCACTGCACTTTTTCGGTACCGTCGGCACCCTGAGTTCGCTGGCCGGCGGCCTGATCGCGATATGGATGTTGTTCGAGAAGTTCGTTCGCGGAATCAACGTCATGGACGAACACGGTCCCCTGTTGGTGTTCGCTGCCGTGCTGATTGTTGCTGGTGTGCAACTGATCGCGCTGGGACTGCTGGGCGAGTTGCAGGTGCGGCACTTCCACGAGCCCGCTAAGCGTGCCCCTTACACGGTGGATCGCGTCTTGCGTTCCTCGCACAGTCAATCAGCGCTGGCAGACTGAACCAGTGGCTTTTGATTAGTAGTTAGTGGATAGAAGGTGCGCCGGCTGAGACGGAGACATGCGGCAGGTTCAATAACTGCTAACTATTCACTATCCACTATCCACTAGTTTGACTAGCCAGCCCCACCCCGCCCGCGGCTATCTCTTTATCGCCGCGGCTACGTTTTTCTGGGGGTTTTCAGCGACCCTGGGCCGGGCAGTGTTCACCGGCAGGTTCTTAGCTGGCGGGCAGGCCCTGCGCCCGATCGATCCTCTGATCCTCGCCCAAAGCCGAACCACAATTGCATTCCTAATACTCCTGCCGATTTTGTTGCTGAAGAGCAGGTCTACGTTGCGCGTGCGCAGTGGTCACCTGGCGCAATTCTTTCTGCTCGGGATTCTCGGACTTGCGGCTTCCACTTACTTCTATTATTTCGCCATCCAGAAGACCAGCGTAGCGACGGCAATCGTGCTGCAGTATGTGGCGCCGGTGTGGGTGCTGTTATACATGCTGGCGAGAGGGCTCCAACGCCCGACGATGCGGCGGGTAAGTGGTGTAATCATGGCGGTGCTGGGTTGCGGATTGGCGGTAGGAGAGTTGTCGCCGCAGCATGGGTTTCCCTGGCTCGGGCTCGCCGGTGTGCGCTTTAATACCTTGGGTGTCGGGGCTGCGGAGCTGGCGGCAATCTCGTTCGCGTTTTACAACGTCTACGGTCAACACCTGCTGCGGATTTACCAGCGTTGGACGGTTCTGATGTATTCGCTGCTGGGTGCGGCTGTTTTCTGGCAGGTCGTGAATCCTCCCTGGAAAATCATCGCCCAGCATTACAGCGGAGGGCAGTGGCTGTTCATGGTGGTCTTCGCGATCACCTCCATGCTGGTTCCGTTCTCGTTCTACTTCGCCGGATTGCAGTATCTCGATGCCACGCGCGCCGTCGTGACCGCCTGCCTGGAACCGGTATGGGCGATTCTGCTGACGGCGCTCATCCTCGGCGAACTAGTGTCGCCCATGCAGGTGGTCGGAATCGTTGTGGTGCTGGCAGCCACCCTTCTGGTGCAGAGGCCTGAACGCAAGGACCGCAGCGAGCCATTGATTGCGGTTGAGCCAATCGAGTGACGTGACCGAAGCGCGTAGTTGGGAGTAATGCGAGTCGTGTCGATAAGGCGCCTGGGAAATCGGCATTCACATCGGCTGCGCGAATCCCTCCACCGGATCAATTACGTAACGCGTAGGGGTAGGGGATCGGCGGGTGAGATGCCATCAGCGGTGCGAGACCGCTGATGGACAAGAGATTCGATAGGGGAGTAATTGCACGGCGCTAGCTAGAAGATCTTCTTCCAATTGAGCTTGATCTGCGGGTGGTCGCGGGTTCCGGCGACGCTGACGGGAAGATACGTGCCGGCGCCGTGCTTCATGAAGATGGGATCGAATGGGACCAGCATCCAGCGGCCGGCGCCTTTCATGGTCTGCGAGATGGTGGCGTGCAAGCGCACGGCGCCCACGAAGTTAATCTGTTCGCTGCGCAATCCGTACGATCCTTTCACTTGCACTGCCGCGCCCGGGACAATGAACTGAAGCTGGCTAAAGCTCAAGGTTGTTTTCCGCAAGTGGAAGTTTCCCGCGAATTGGGCAGCGACGTTTTCGATGCTTTGATCGTCAGGTTTGCCTTGTCCTCGCCGGCTGAGCTGGGCGATCGCAGCGCTCACTTTGCTGTTGCTGAAGTGGGCGTCGGAAACACCAAATTCGCCATACATGAGCATTCTCTGCAGGACTGGCTCATCGTCTGGGGGCAGAGTCAGGTTGGCCTGGAGCCTCAGCCTTCCACGAACTGCCGGCTCTGTTTTTGAAGCCAATTCCAGAACATCCTGAAGGTGCGCATCGTCGATGTTAATATCCAACGCTATAGTCTTGCCCTTTTGACCTGGCCTGCTGGCTACCTCGCCTTTCGTGGTTACATTCGATTCCAGGAAGTGCGCCTTCACCGGTTGCAGATAGGTGTTGCCATTGGTGCCGTCAACGATCGCGTGGAATCCGGTGGTCAGGTGCACGGAGCGTCCGCCGCGATCCAGTTGGAAATCGGGAACGTCGGTAGTGCCATCGACGACGATGTTGTGCAGGGTGCCATCATAATCGCCGGTCGACGACAAAATTCCGGAGACTCCATTGAAGACCGATAGATCAGCATGCTCAAAAATGTAATGGCCGCCGACTTTGGTGGAGGAAGGCTCGTCCAGGTTCAAGGGCCCGAAGCGTCCGGTAGTTTCGATCAATCCCGGTGGCGTCGGATTGGAAAGTTCGGCGCGGAATTTCATCGGCTGTCCGATACCTGCGCTATGCAGCGTTAGCTTGCGAATATCGAACTGCATGGGCTCCTTCTTTGGGTCCTTACGCAACACGTAAAGCTCAGTTCCATCCGCGTCCACCTGGTCGATCACGAAATTAGCCAGATGAGTGTGGTGCTTCGCCTTCTGGGCAGGCGTGCCGGTGCCCTTGGGAGGAGCGTTTATTTGCAATCCGTCAAGCTTCACCCAGCTGACATGAACCGGAGTGCGCAGCAGTTCGAAGAATCCAGCCTTAACTGCGAAATGCTTGACGATGATCAAGGGAGGAAGTCCGGCGTCCCCGCGATTGGGCAGCACGAAGTTGTCGGCGGTTGCGCGAAACGTTGGGATGAGTGTGACGTGAAGATTTTGCAGTTGGACATCGCTTTGATAATGCTCACGCAATGCGAGCAAGATGCGGTCCTGAAGCCAGCTCTCGACCGGCGCGGGAACAGCCAGCAAAACAACAAACCCAATCGCGCTGGCGAAGATGAGTGTTAGCAGCAACCATAGAGTCCATCGTTTGCGACGAGCTGGCATGGGCAACGCTGGATTGGATGCGAACTTGGTCTTCCATGGCTAAACTGCGAACGCGGCGCGAATCTCCCGTACGATCTGCGGCACGGGCGGTCCAACGTCGATGGTCACGATGTCTTTTGGCTCCTCAAGCGTATCGAACTGGCTGCGCAGCAAATGAGGATTCATGTAATGCCCGTGACGCGAAGCCAATCGTTGTGCAATCAACTCGAAGCTGCCACGCAAGTACACAAACTTGACCTCCGGGCTGACCTGCAGAATCTCGCGGTAGGAAGCCTTCAGCGCCGAACATGCCAGTACGACATTCTCTCTGGACGCCAGCCACTCGGTGATGGCGTGGCGCAAGGACTGAAGCCAGGGTGCGCGGTCCTCGTCGGTTAGCGGAATGCCCGCGTGCATCTTCGCAATGTTGGCGGCAGAGTGAAAGTCGTCGCCCTCGGCGAATTGCCAGTGCAGCTCTTGGGCGAGTGCTCGCCCGATGGTGGTCTTACCCGCACCGCTTACGCCCATGAGAATAAGGATCATTCGACTTGGCCTGGTGCAATTCTAGAATTTCCGTGTCCGATGTTGGGTGGAACGCGCTTTGAATAAAAGGCGTCTCATGGCGCAGCTAAAGCTGTGCCGCTTCAAGGCACCCGCTAGTCCCTACTTCGCGCGCTCCACCACTTTTAGATCCAGAAAGTCTGCAAACGACCTTAGTCGGCGGCCTGCTTTTGCTCGCCACCAAGAATAAAGTGGTCGATCGCGTAGGCAAAACCGTCTTCCGTATTGCTTTTCGTAACGTGCGTGGCCTGTGCCTTGACCTCATCAGTCGCATTGCCCATGGCTATGCTTACACCGCTGTTGCGAAACATCAGCACGTCGGTCGGCATGTCGCCAATGGTGGCAATCTGTTCGGTTGGGACGTTCAACATCTTCGATAGCATGAGAATGACCATGCCTTTGTTACCGTCGGCATGGGTGACGTCGAGATAGTAATCGGACGAACGAGTCGCGGAAATTGCCGGGCAACACAAACCGTCAAGCTCGGATTGTGTGCGCTTCACCGCTTCGTAGTCGTCGCTGACGCCGACCAACTTTAGCACGTGGAACTGCGACATGTCGTAGGTTTGTAGCGGCGTGGCTTTGCACCGCATCAACTCTTCCTGATGCTGCACGTGCGGACCGGATGGATTGCTGACGTACCAATCTGCCTCGGTATAAACCCACAGGTCGAGCGGGCTCTTGCGGATATGATCGGCGACGGTCTGGGGGTCAGAAGAATTCATTGGCAACTGATGCAAGGGGTTGCAATCAGGATCAATTATCAATGCCCCGTTGAAACATGCCGATGGCTCGGAGACATGAAGGTCACGTAGCAGTGACTGAGTGAGACGTGGCGGCCTCGCACTAGCAACGGTGAATCCAATGCCCGCCTGCTTGAGACGCTTTACTGCTGCCGGCGCGCCGGGGCTGAGGTTCTTATCCGGATCGAGCAGCGTGCCGTCAACGTCCGACACTACCAATGTGACTTTAGGCCGGGCTTTTGTCCCAGCCATTAGACGTCCTCAGGACCACTTCGCTTCAATCTGCGCCAGCGATGACGATCGTACTGGATCAGCCCGTCAGCAGCTTGCGGGCCTTCACTGCCGGCGGGGTAGTTGGGAAATTGCGGTGGTGGCAGCTCGGCCCAGGCCTCCTCGATCGGCGTAATGATGCGCCACTCGGCCTCCACCTCGTCGCGACGGGTAAACAGCGTCGCATCACCGCGCATAGCATCGAGCAACAGCGTTTCATAGGCCGCCGGGCTTTCACCTCCGAATGCATCGCGATAGGAAAAGTCCATGTCCACGCGGATGGCGCGCATCTGCGGCCCCGGCTGTTTAGCGCCAAAGCTCACCGAGATGCCTTCGTTCGGTTGAATGCGCATGGTGATGACATTGTGGTGGACGTCAGCGGGATTGCGAGAGAAGAGCGCTTGCGGCGTGCGCTTGAAGTGGACCGCCACTTCGGTCAACTGATTGGCCAGCCGCTTGCCGGCGCGCACGTAGAAAGGAACTCCCGCCCAGCGCCAGTTGTCGACGTGGAATTCCACCGCCACGTAGGTTTCGGTGACTGAATTCGGATTCACGCCTTTTTCCTGCCGATAGCCGGGCACCAGTTTGCCATCGATCTGCCCAGGCCCATACTGTCCGCGAATGGTGCGGCGGGCCACCTCATCCTTCGACATGGGCGCAATGGCGCGTAGCACTTCCACCTTGTGTCCACGCACGGCCTCGGCGTCGAAGGCGACGGGAGGCTCCATCGCGGTCAACGTCAGGCACTGAAGGAGATGATTCGCGACCATGTCGCGCAGCGCGCCGGTCTCTTCATAAAATGCCGCGCGACTCTCGACTCCCAGGGTTTCGGCGGCTGTGATCTCGATGTACTCGATGTAATTTCGGTTCCACACCGGCTCGAACATCGAGTTACCGAAGCGGAACATCATGATGTTCTGCACGGTCTCTTTGCCGAGGTAGTGATCGATGCGATACACCGATGGCTCTTCGAAGACGCGGGAGACAATTTCGTTCAACTCGTGGGCGCTCTTAAGATCGCGTCCGAACGGTTTCTCCAGAATGATTCGTGTCCAGCCTTCGCTATTGCGCGCCAGTCCCGCAGCGCCAAGACCTTCGACGATCGGCGGCGCCAGCGAGGCTGATGTCGAGATGTAGAACAGCACGTTCTTGCTCGCACCGTTCTTCTGCATCTCTTCCAGCTTCGCCTTCAGGTGAGGGTAGAACTCTGGCTGGCTGGCGTCGCCGACCAGATAGTGCAGGCGCTTGGCAAAATCATTCCAGCCTTCTTCGGTGAAGTTGTGTGCGTCTTTCGAGGTCGCCGCGCCATCACGAAGCCGCTCCCGAAACTCTTCATCGGTCAATTTGGTCCGACCAATTCCCAAGAGGTCGAAGTTGCGGCTGGTACAACCGACACAAGCCAGATCGTAGAGCGCAGGAACCAGCTTGCGATGCGTGAGGTCGCCGGTCGCACCGAAGATGACCAGCAGGCACGAGTCGCCCTGCGGCAGTGAGAGTTGCGCAACTTTGTGTGGCTTCGGTTGGACGAGTGTGCTCATGGTTATCTCCACCTCCATCGCGACCTCCCGACACTCGGGATCCGCCGCGCGCGTCAATCATTCTGCTTACTGGCGAACGCCGGCTTCCGCTGCGGCAGCGGCCTGCGACACCCCTTCTTTTATCAATACCAGCAGGCGGCGGAGACCCTTCTCGACGTCGCGTCCGAGGTCAACTCGCACGGCCCGGCGGCCTCGCGCCATCAGCGACTCGAAATCGCCTAGCGCCTGTGCCTGTTTGAGCACGGCAAAGGTGAATTTCTCGCCCGGGATCTCGATATCGTTGATGTCCTCGGAGGTGATTTGGAGAAACACCCCTGTATCGGGACCGCCCTTGTGTAACTGCCCGGTGGAATGGAGAAAGCGAGGCCCGTAGCCGCTCGTGGTCGCAACCTTCTTTTCGTCACGTACGGCGATGCGGACCTGCTGCAGCAGGCCTTCGTAGTTATTCAACTCTTCGATGTACTGCGTGACCGCGAAGTAGTCGCCGGGCGCGAGGCGCGAAAGGTGCGCGGTGATAATCTCCTGCATCGACGAACCGCCGCGCCGCAGTAGATCGCGCGTGGCTTCATCACCGAAGACGCGCATCGATTCCTCGGCAATGATCAGCTTCTGCTGTGGAAGGGAACCGTTCTGCGGATACTCGGCGAGCAGCCGCTTGGTGTTGTCCTTCGACTCCTGCACGTTCGGCTGGTCAAATGGGTCGACGGCGAGCAGCGCTCCCGCAATCGCGGTGGCAAATTCCCACAGGAAGAATTCCTCGCCCAGATCGAGAGGATCGTGCAGCATATGGCGCAGAACAGGGTGCCCAGCAGCCTCAAGCGCTGCCAGCTTGACATCGATATCGCCGGTCTTGGACGACTCGGAGTGAATAAATACGAAGACGCGATCGTCGCCATAGTTGTCAGGCGAACCCAGCGGCTCGCCGGCAACTGGCACAATGCCTTTTCCTTCCTTGCCGGTGCTCTCGGCGATGAGCTGTTCGATCCAGAGGCCTAACGAGTCGAGAGGCGCAGGCGTGACTAAGGTCAGCTTGTTCCGTCCGGCTTTCGCAAGCGAGCCTAGGACCGCGCCCAGCCGCGCGCCTGGATTTTCCTTGATCCCGACTGGTCCCACGCAAGCATGCCCGGCTTGCAGGGCGCGTTCGAGGAAGCTCTTCACATCGCCGCCCATTATCGCGAACGGCACCATGCCGAAGTACGATAGCGCCGAATAGCGCCCGCCTATGTCGGGCATGTTGAGAAAGACGCGCCGGAAGTGGTGGTGCACGGCATCTTTGGCGAGTTGAGTTCCAGGATCGGTGATAGCGACAAAGTTCTCGCCCGCCGTGTCGCCCTTGATCCGCTTCACCCGATCGTGGAAATAGCGCTGATACATTTGAGGTTCGGTTGTGTCGCCCGACTTCGACGCTACGATGAAGAGTGTCTTGCCGACATTGATCTTCTGCTCCAGGTGGCGTATCGCCGTGGGCACGGTGGAGTCGAGAACGTAGAGCTGCGGATAATCGTCTTTCTTGCCGAAGGTGCGTGCGAGCACCTCGGGGCACAGACTCGAACCGCCCATGCCCAGCACCACGGCGTATTCGAATTCGGCTTTGCGAATGTCCTCTGCGAACGCGACGATCTCCGCAACATGCGGCTGCATTGCCTCGGCAACCTTGAGCCAGCCCAGCGCGCCGCGGATGATCGCCGCATGCCCGGGATCGTCCTTCCACACGGTAGTGTTTTTCTTCCAGATGCGGGGAACGACCTTCTGCTTGTCCAGGTCCTTGAGGGTGCTCTCGAAGGCGGACTGATATTTGCCGAGGGCTGCGCTGTGACGCGCGATGATGGAGCGCATCACCTCCACACGGCGGGCTTCGATTACTTCGAACAGTTCGTCGAACGATTCCGAAAAAGAGGCTACGCCCTCTTCGGTCAGCTTGGTGGTGACCGCGGTCATGTCGATGCCGATAGCCTTCAGTTCGTCAAAGACGTGAGGGGCTTCTTCGAGACCGGTGTCCAGCGTCGGTTTGGCGGTGCCATGGTCGCGAAAGGCGTCCAGCGTTGCCGGGGGCATAGTGTTGACGGTGTCGGCGCCGATCAACGTGTCCACATAAAGGGTGTCGGGATAGGCCGGATTCTTGGTGCTGGTGGAGGCCCAAAGCGGCCGCTGCACCCGGGCGCCTTTCTCCTTCAGCTTGGAAAAACGGTCACTGCCGAAGATGCGCTTGAACGATTCGTAAGCCACCTTCGCGTTGGCAATCGCAGCTTTGCCCATAAGGGCATTGATGCGCTGCTTTTGTTGTTCGTCAGGTGCTTTCTCCGCGAGTTCCCCAAGCTGCTTGTCCACCATGCTGTCAATACGGCTGACGAAGAAGCTCGCGACTGAGGCAATGCGGTCCACTGGCAGTCCGGCGGCGACACGGCGTTCGAGCGCCTTGATGTAGGCCTCCGCGACCTGCTCGTACACTTCGACGGCGAAGATGAGTGTGATGTTTATGTTTAAGCCAGAAAAGAGCAATTCCTCGACGGCCGGGAGACCGGCGGGTGTGCCGGGCACCTTGATCATTACGTTGGGGCGATTCAGGCACGCGAAAAGCTTCTTGGCTTCTTCGATGGTGGCCTTGGTGTCGTTGGCGAGAAGCGGAGAAACTTCCAGGCTGATGAACCCGTCCGCGCCATCGTTAGCGTCGTAAACACCGCGCAGCACGTCGGCAGCATTCCCAATGTCCTGGACGACGCTCTCTTCATAAATCTGGGAGACGCTGCCGCCCCCACGCGCCAGCTTTTCCAGTTGCTCTGCGTAGTCCTGGCTGCCGCTGATGGCTTTCTGGAAGATGGTAGGGTTCGACGTGACGCCGCGGAGGCCATCTTCGTCGATGAGGCGCTTGAGTCCGCCGGAGGTCAAAAGAGACCGGCTCAACTGATCGAGCCAAACGCTTTGACCCAACTCGTGAAGCTGTAGTAACGGGTTGTTGCTCATTTCAGTCCTCGCAAATCTTGCTCTTCGAGCGCGGCGATTCTCGCCAGTCGCCGGCGGTGGCGCTCTTCTCCGCTAGATTCATGGTCATGGTACGCCTGCGAGATTACGGTTTGATTTTTTTCATGACATCCTTGGCCTTGGCCACGACGTCATCAACGGTAAAGCCAAAATGCTTTAATAGCTCTTTATAAGGAGCAGATGCGCCAAAGTCGTCTCTGGCAATAACATACCCGTCATTTCCAAAGTATTCCTTCCAGCCGAAACCGACCCCGGCTTCTACCGCGATGCGAGCCCTCACCTCTGGCGGAAGCACCTGACGTTTGTACTCGTCAGGCTGCTTTTCGAATAGCTCCCAGCAGGGCATTGACACGACGCGCGCCTTCACGCCATCGGCAGTCAGCTTCTCATAAGCGCCAACACAAAGCTGAACTTCGGAGCCGGTTCCCATCAAGATGATGTCTGGAATGCCGCCAGAGTCGGCCATGATATAGGCGCCTTTAGCGAGACCCGCCGCCGACGCATACTTGGTACGGTCGAATGTAGGGACGGTCTGGCGGGTAAGCACCAGCGCCACCGGCACCGTTTTTAGCGGCATGATGTAACGCCAGGCTTCGACGACTTCGTTCGCGTCCGCCGGCCGGATCAGTAGCAACCGCGGAATAGCGCGGACGGCCATAAGGTGTTCGATCGGCTGGTGGGTCGGCCCATCTTCTCCGAGGCAGAAGGAATCGTGGGTGTAGATCCAGATGACCGGCTGGTCCATCATCGCCGCCAGACGAAGCACCGGCCGCATATAGTCGGAAAAGGTAAAGAAGGTAGCTCCAAAAGGACGCAGCCCTGATAGCGCCATGCCATTGATGATGGAGCCCATGGCGTGCTCGCGGATACCAAAGTGGAAGTTGCGGCCTCCATAGTTGTTCTTCTCGAAGTTTGTGGTGCCGCTGAGAAGGGTCTTGGTTGAAGGATATAAATCGGCCGCCCCTCCCATGAGCCACGGTACGCGCTTCGTTATTGCGTTAAGCACCTTGCCGCCCGAGTCGCGTGTCGCGAGGCCTTTGGCGTCTGCCGGGAAGGATGGAATGTCCTTGTCCCAGCCGTCGGGCAGCTCATGTTTGGACATCTGTTGGAAAGTCTTGGCGAGATCGGGAAATTCTTTCGCCCAGGCGTTGTAGCGGCCGTCCCAATCCTCCTCCCACTGTGCACCGCGGTCGAGGGCCTTGCCCATGTAGGCCTTCACCTCGTCGGGAACCAGGAAATGGGCGTCAGGCGGCCAGCCATAAGCTATCTTGGTAAGGCGAACCTCGTCCTCTCCCAATGCTTCGCCGTGGGCCTCTTTAGTGTCCTGACGATGAGGTGCGCCGTAACCGATGTGGGTGTCGACGATAACCAGTGTGGGCCGGCTCGTCTCCCTTTGCGCTGCCTGAATGGTCACGTCAATCATGTCGAGATCGTTCACATCGCTGATGTGCAGCACATTCCAGTGCCAGCCCTCGAAACGCAGGGCGACGTCATCGCTGAAAGCCAGCGACGTACTGCCCTCGATGGTGATGTGATTGTTGTCGTAGAACCAGATCAGATTTGAGAGTCCAAGATGTCCGGCGACTGATGCAGCCTCGTTGCTTACGCCTTCCATCAAGTCGCCGTCACCGCAAAACGCGTAAACACGGTAGCCGAAAACATCATGGCCATCCTTGTTGAACTGCGAGACCAGCCAGCGCTGCGCGATTGCCATTCCCACCGAGTTGCTAACTCCCTGGCCCAGCGGGCCGGTGGTAGCCTCCGCACCCGGCACCAGTCCGTACTCAGGATGCCCCGGAGTTTTCGATCCCCATTGCCGAAATTGCTTGATGTCGTCGAGCGAAAGATCATAGCCCGTCAGGTACAACAGGGAGTACAGCAGCATGCACGCGTGACCATTGGAAAGAACGAAGCGATCGCGGCCCGGCCAATGCGGATTCTTGGGATTATGCCGCAGATAGCGGGTCCACAGCGTAAACGCCAGCGGAGCCAGCGCCATCGGGGTTCCTGGATGTCCGCTGTTGGCTTTCTGCACGGCGTCCATCGAGAGGGTACGAATCGTGTTGATGCACAGACAATTGAGCTGCCGCTGCTCACGGGTTTCGACGCCGAAACCGTCTTTGGGACCTACTGCGATCGAGGCAGCCATCCCCTTCGCTATCGCCTGTTCTTTGTCTTGTGCGGTGACTTCCACTTGGCTACTCACCCGTTGCCGCCTTTCTACTGGTTAAGATTGGGTTTTGGTTGCCTGCAGGACTTCAACCTCAAAATTCTGGCCCTCCCAATTGCTGTCCTGTGGCCAGTAGAAGGTGAAGGTCAAAGACACGGTTTGCGCCGCCACCCGAATGTCAGCGAACTCCACGCCGACCGCGGTCGGTGTGGATGTGGTGTCGTGCATTGTCTTCCATTCGTCGCTGCTCCAGTGCAACACGAACGGGGAAGAAGCCTGCACGCGCAACAATCCTCCGGCAGGAACCGTTCGGACCTGCCGATTCATCTTCCATACTTCGATTACCGGACGAGGATTATCGTTGCGATATCGTTTTGCCACGGGCTCGATCAGGTCGAAAATCCGCTTATCCACAAAGGAGCGCAATAATTTTACATACTCGCCATGTGCCCACATGAGCGGAATAGCCGAGCCGGTCGGGCCGCCAAAGTACATAAGCTTGTCCGGGATATCAGGCTGGTCCCAGATCTGCTCCGGGATCAGACCGATGCCGGTGCTGAAATTCTCGATGGCCAGCAGGTAACCATCGATGTCGCGACCGGCGGCCAGCTCGTAGGTGGCGCGCTCGCCAGTCAGCAGCGGCCATGGTCGTCCCACGCCCCAGCCATCAAACGATTCGCCGTTGTCGCGCTGCCCATATCGATCATGGTTGTAGCGCTTCCAGCACGGGCCTTTCGGAGTATCCACCTTCAACACGGCATCAACCACCTTCAGCGACTCTTCGATCAGCGGATCACCGGCTTTGCGTACTCCGAAACGCACCAGCTCCAGGAACCCTGCGTCCACAATTTCCTTTGCCGGATACTTGTAGCGGTCTCCGGGACGCTGGTTGGCCAGCTCCAGTACTCCATGGTCGGGGTCTTCGTCTCCCCTTGCGCCCTCACAGCTGATAGCAGGATTGATGCGGATATAGTGTCGCGTGATTCCCGGGACCAGCGTTCCTTTGTCGGTGACGGTCCACTTCTCCACATGCGACTCGAGGAAATCGGCGTAGGTGCGCACGAACTCTGCCGTCGATTTGTCCCCGCGCGCCTCGAAGAACTCTGCCGCGCAGATCAGGCCCGCGATGTTGCTAGCCAAGGTGGAGGGCGAGTATCCCCCAGCTTCCTCCCAGCGCTCCTGCGCGGTGGCCGGACCCTCGCGGATGAGGTAGCCGCAAGCCAGCTTGACAGTCATAAACGGATCGAAGTTGGCGAGGGCATCGGCTTTCCACAGCCGCCATGCCAGCATGATGGGAAAGGACACCTCGTCGAGCTGCACGCCCGTCCAGTACGGGTCGCCATCAATCCAGAAATTCTGATAGAAGCCGCCGTCTTCCCGCTGGGCGATCGCCAGATAGATGAGAGCGCGCAACGGGGTGACCGTGTCGCCTACGGCCAGCAACGCGGTCGCGCTATTGACCATGTCGCGCGTCCACACCAGATGGTAGCCGCCCAGATCGTCATCGCTTTTGTCCTGGCCCCAGGGAATACTCAAGCTGGCGATCATGGCGCCGGGATACACCTTGTCCTCGTGAGCCAGCAAGAGATTGATGCTGCGCGCAAACAAGGAAGAATCATGGGGCGGAATCTTGTCCACCAGGGTCAAACGCTTGGCGGTGCGATGCCATTGGTCAAGGAAGCTGTTTAGCGTGGTCTCGAAGGGTATGCTGAGCGACTGCGCCGTCATGGATGCAGCGTTATGCCGGGTGTGGCCGAAGCCTACGCCCAAGGTGAATTCGGTGCCACGAGAGAGATCAAATTCTCCCATCAGGGCAATATTGCCATCCAGCGCGGCATCGTACTCCCAAGTCATTTTGAGGTGATGAAAAAGGTCGGTCCAGCCATCATTGACTCCCACATATCCACAGGAAAGCTTGACGAACGGAAAAGGGAGGCAAGCAATTGCCAGATAGATGTCGCCCCGATTAGCTGCCAGGAACCTTCGACCTCTGGCCTCGGCGACTTCACCATTGTTGTGCCAACCGCCGATCTGCAAATGGGGAGCGCAAAGCATATACAAGTACAATCGCCCCTGCCATTCCGGCGCGACATTGAATTTTGTATGCACCAGCAGGCAGTTTAAGTGGGGATCAGTGATGATCTGCTTCTCGATGGAGTAGCGCCCCTCCCGATCGGCATTGGTGACTTTCACGCCCAGGGCCGTGCTTCCCAGGCAGTCCATTGTGGTTTGCATATTGCGGCGCTCGTCGTGGAAAAAAGTTTCTCCGTCGCTTACCAGGTATTGCAGGTCACGAATTTGCGGAGAATCGATGGTGGGGTAATAGCACTCGGTGATGACGCCGTCGGCGACTGTGTACCAGACTCGACTGGAAGTCGAATACGCGGTCCCAACCGCCTCTTTTGCGCCACGCGTCCATCGAGGTGGAATGCCCGGTCCGCCGGGCGCTGGGTTCTTTCCGATCATTGTGTTTAACATTTTTCGGTCACTTGCCATCGCCTTGCTCCCAGTCTTTTGCAGTGTATCGCGAACTATCCAATCAGACGCCGTAGAACGGCGATTGTAAATAATTGTAAATATCAAATGAATGCAGCCGTTAGCTGGTTATATGGCGGCCCGTGCTTGCTATCATTACAGGCCAGAGAGGCATTTTTCCAAGTGCCTCATTTGGGGTAGAAACGATCTCGATGTTTTCCAGCGACAGATTTGTTTGTTGGAGTCCCGCGCCGGTTCGGCCGCATCAATAGTCATTGTGGCCGAGCAATCGGTCAGCGTTGTGCTGCGATGATGAAACTTACGCAACAGCATATATCGTTGCAAAATTCGTTATGCGTCGCGATATTCAGTCAGATTGTCGGAACCTTTTCCGGCGCTCACCCGAATCTTTATTGGAACAGCCCCTAGTTGCACCGGCCAGTGCCCCGGTATTTGCCGGTGCGTGAATTCCAGTCAGGTTTGATAAACGAACGTTTGATAAACGAACGAAGGAGAGCAAAAGTGCACATCGCAATCGGATCCGATCACGTAGGCTGCGCCGCGAAAGAAGGAATCGCCGCCAGGTTAGTCGAAGCTGGACATCAGGTGACGGATGCAAGCGCGACAGTCCAGCCGCATGGCAGTGCCGATTACGCCGAGCAAGTAGCGATGCTGGTATTGGCGCGTAAGGCGGAGCGCGGCATCGTCATCACCAGCCGCGTGGTGGGCGCGTCCGTGGCCGCGAACCGCGTGCCAGGTATTCGAGCCGCCGCCTGCCATGATGCCTATTCGGCTTCCGTTGGAGCCAAGATTGAAGGGATGAACGTCCTGGTGTTGGCCCTGCATTCCTTGGCGGAAGACCGTGCACAGGAAGTGGTGGATGCGTATCTGGAATCAACCCTGGCGCCCGTGGAAGTGGTGGGAGGCTTGCCGCCCCGCCGGCTACAACGCGTGTTTGCCCACGTACGCGAAAACCTTGCCCACGAACTCGCGGTGGCGGAGCTGGCGCAGGTGGTGAGCATGAGCCAGTATTACTTTTCCAAGTTGTTCAAGTTAAGCACGGGCACCACGCCTCACCAGTACGTCATGCGGCAGAGGGTAGAGCGCGCCCAGGAAATATTGCGCGAGGGCCGGACCCCGTTGGCCGAGGTCGCCACCCATGTGGGTTTCGAAACTCAGAGCCACTTCACCAGCGTGTTTCGCCGGTTGTGCGGGGCTACTCCCAAGCGCTATCGGGAGATGCATCAGGTGAGCACGTCGATCGATAGGGCGGCGCAGGAGCAGAGCGATGCCGGGCGGCAGAAGTCGGCGACGGCAGCATAGCAAGAGCAGCGGTCCGCGACCCATTGCTGGCGCCTCGTACTAACGGGTGCGAGGAGTATATGAATGCAGACCTTGTTATTACTGCGGGCGCTCATCGATCGGGTTCCCGGCTCGCTTGAAAAATCTTCCGGACGATCAGGTTCAACGTGAACCTGGGTCGTCAGGATGGTCGGTCAAGGAAGAATTTGGGCATCTGCTGGACTCCGCCGCCAATAACCACCAGAGAAGCGCTGGGCTAAGCTCTTTCGCCCTGCGGGCTCGATTCCGCTCAATGCGTTTCTACCACTTCAACTCAAAGCAAGTAGTGACACAGATACTCAAGCGCTCGGCTAAGCTCTTCCACACCATTTCGGGGCTGATTCTTGCGTGCTTCATTCCACTGTGGCAAACCGACATGAGGTCGCGACACGATCTCTGAAGGCCATACTCCCCTACAAACCGAACCTGTTCCGGACCCCGCCCTAGCGCACGAAAATCTTATATAGCATCAGGTAGATCACGACGCCGGTTACCGACACGTACATCCAGATGGCAAAGGTGTACGGCGCAATGGCTTTGTGCCGCGCGAATTTGCCCTTCAGCGCGCGCGCAAGAGTGACCAGAATGAATGGCACGACCACTACAGCCAGGATGGTATGCGAGATCAGGATGGTGAAATAAAGCGGCCGCGACAGCCCGTGACCCTGGAAGTGGGTAATGCCGGCTCGCAGCACCAGATGGTAGTAGAGGTACGAGATGAGGAACAGTGTAGAGGTGACGAAGGCTGCGATCATCACCCGCTTGTGCGCGTTGATGCGGCGGCGCTTGATGAGATAGAGCCCAAAGCCAATCAAAATGGCGCTGCTGCCGTTAAGGACGGCGTTCAGGGCCGGATAGAAGGTTAGGCTTACTTGCATCAGGCTGCAGGTTTGGTGGTACGGCGGTTAGCCACCAAGAATGATAACGCGAACATGATCAAGGTGAACAGAGCGAGCACCGCAAAGTTGGCGCTGAGCGAAAGGCCAGTTGAAGCCGACCCGGGGAAGAGCAACGAGCGCAACGCCTCCGTGCCGTAGGTCAGCGGGTTAATGTGCATCAGCAGACGAATCCAGATGGAGGCGCCGGACAATGGAAACAACGATCCGGACAGCAGCCACAGCGGGATGAGAAACAGATTGATGACGGCGTGAAACCCGGCGGTTGAATCCATGGGCCAGGCGATGATGAAGCCCAGCGCCGTCAGCGAAAACGCAACCAGGAAGATCGCCAGCACCGTCAGTCCAAAGCTGGCAAGCGTGAAATGCACGCCCAACGCAGGGGCGAAGACCAGAAAAATCAGGCCTTGCGCCGTCGCCAAGGTCGCGCCCCCGAGCACCTTGCCAAGCACGATAACGGAACGGCTTACCGGCGCCACCAGTACGGACAGCAGAAAACCTTCCTTGCGGTCCTCAATCACCGACATCATGGTGAAGATGGCTGTGAAAAGCACGATCATGATCAGAGCGCCCGGGAAAAAATAATCGAGATAGTGCTGGCCTCCCGCCGCTCCATTGGAGCGAAACGAGGTGCCGAAGCCCGAGCCGATTACCACCCAGAAGAGCAGCGGCGAAGCGATGACTCCGACCACGCGCGCGCGTTGGCGATAGAAGCGCACGATTTCGCGCCACCATAGCGCCAGAGACGGCAGTAGCCAACCGGCATTGGTGGGCGCGGTTGTCGCGGGAAAGGCTGCAGTTTGGGTAGTTGCCATGGACCGCTTTCAGAGCCACGAAACGAATCGTGCGCCTTCAATTACCATCGCAGACGCTTTGTGTTCAAAGCTATTCTAACAGGAGTATTTCGCAATCTTCTCGCGAGAACCCACTCGTGAGTGATGATGAAAGGAGAAAGGGTTTGAGACTTCTATGCTACGATGACTGCCAACTAACCGCATGACTTCACCCGTAGCATCAGTCAACTTGACCACGGCGGAGACGTCGACTACGACCAGCTCTGCGTTGAGCCGACGCTTGTTTTTCATTCTCGCCGCGGTTGCCCTCGTCTACGCGTTCTTGGCCGGCCTACGCACGGTTTCAGAGCTGGATCTCGGCTGGCAATTGGCGACGGGACGCTGGGTAGTCCAGCATCACCATATTCCCTCAGTAGATGTCCTTTCTTACACCGCGCAGGGCGAGCCTTGGATTTATCCAGTCGGCGCCGGGATCGTGTTCTATGGCGCTTACCTGCTGGGCGGCTACACGCTGATTTCCTGGATTGGCGCGCTGGCATGCGTTGGCACGGTGGCCTTGCTGTTGCGGCGGGGTTCAGTTGTCAGCGCGGGTATTGCCATAATCGCGGTGCCGCTGATCGCTTGGCGAACATCGCCGCGCGCCGACATGTTTACCGTCGTACTGTTCGCGGCATTTCTCTCTTTGCTGTGGGAGAACTATCAGACCGGTCGCGCCCGGCTCTGGTTGTTGCCACTGCTGATGGTGGCATGGGTCAACCTGCACTTCGGCTTTGTCGCGGGTCTTGCGCTGATCGTGGCTTACGTCGGTGGAGAGCTACTAGAAACAATTTTCGGAGATGTCCGCCGCCGCGCCGCCCTGCGAAGACTGCGGCAGGCATGGGGATGGCTGGCGCTGACAGTGCTCGCAACCTTGGCAAATCCTTGGGGCTGGGGAATGTATCGCGCGCTTATGCGGCAACAGCAGGCCGTGGCCCAGCAGCAGCTCAATATCAGCGAGTGGAACAGCGTGCCGATAAATTGGGACGCTTTCAGCACTGCGCTTTCCTTGAGGCAAACCGAGGGCGCGATTTATCTGTTGCTGATCATCGCGGTGGTCGCGGTTGGACTGGCTTTGCTCAGTCGCCGATGGGGAGCGGCAATCCTGCTGCTGGTCTCTACCTATCCGCCGGTTCACCATGTCCGCATGGGAGCTGTTTTCGCGTGCATGGTAGTGGTGGTTGGCGGGTCGATACTGTCGGCGGCGATCGTCGAACTCGGCTCGCAGATTCGGCAGCCGCGAATGCGTTCGCTGGCAGCATGGGCTGCAATTTTGTTATTAGGATCGCTGGCTTTGCTGCGCTCTTTTGACTTGGTTACCAACCGTCATTACGTTCGCGTGGTGGATGAGTCGAACTTTGGGGCCGGATTGGGCTGGTGGTTCCCGGAACGCGCCGCCGAGTTCATTGAACGTGAGAACCTTCCGGGAGAAGTCTTTAACACCTACGATGAAGGCAGCTATCTCGCGTGGAAACTAGGTCCCAAGCGCCGCGACTATGTTGATGGACGGGACACGCTGTTCGGAGTGTCGCGGATGCATAGAGCCCGTCAATTGCTCCAGCTTTCGCCCGATTCGGAGACGTGGCAGCAGGAAGCGGACCGTTACAACATCAACACCATCATTCTTCCGCTGGGCCGCTTCGATGGCGCCCAATTAGTTCAACTCAAGGGTTTTTGCGACAGTCGCGACTGGCGGCCGGTTTATCTGGACGAGATCTCCGTAGTGTTGGTGCGCCGTAAGCCAGAGACGGAAAATCTGATCCGGCGCTTTCCAGTTGATTGCGCGACGGCGCCGCTTCCGGCTCCGCCGTCTGTTTATTCTGCCGCCGGCTCATACAACCAGTGGGCCAACGCTGCCGACCTGCTCGCCTTTCTCGGCCGCGACACCGAGGCGCTTTCGGCAACCGACAGTGCGCTTCAGACTTTTCCTGACAGCCCCTTCGTGCACTGGCTTCGTGGCAATATTCTCTTAGGCATGGGGAGCCGATCCGAGGCGGAACAGGAATACCTCGCCGCGGTCTCTCTCGAACCCAGCGAGGTTACCTGGACGGCTCTCGCTAACTTGTATCAGCGAGAGGGGCGAATTCCCCAGGCGGTCGATGCCTGGAAGCAGGCCAGTAACCTGTCGGCCAGGCCAGATCTTGTGCAGCTCAAGCTGGCGCAAATTTATCTGCATGTTCAGCAGCCGCAGTTGACCTTGCAGGCTCTCGACAAGGCGCTCCGGATCGCTCCCGCCGGCGCCCTCGCGGCCACCGGCGCAACCTCTTTGAGGTTCAATGCCGCGCAAGGGCGCTCGGCGGCGTGGAGCGTGCTGGGCGATATGAAACAGGCGACTTCCTTCCAAGAGCAGGCCGTCCAGCTTGCGCCGGATTCCGCCGAGGCTTGGACGCGCCTTGCGAAACTCTACCAGCAGCAAGGACGATTTGTAGATGAGTATCAGGCTGAAAATCGCGCTGCTAAGCTGGCAGGAACTTCTGGTCACTGACCGCAGACGAGATGCCAGCATTCGTGGTTAATTTCGTTCTTCTCTGTGCCTCGGCGTCTCCGTGGTTCACTCCGCTTCGGTTTTGCTGTTCTCAGCGTTCTCTTCGGTCCAGAAGCGATGGCCGGTGCGGCGGATGAAGACGTCTTCCAGACTCGGCTTGTGTATTGAGACGCCCTCAATCTCGCCCGGGAATGCCTCGACAACATCGGTGACGAAGCGGTGACCATTCTCGATCTCCAGCCGCACGCGATGATCGAGCACCGTGGGATGTAACCCGAAGCGCTGCTCAATACGTTGTGCCAGCGAGTCAGGATTATCCGATTCAAGCAGAATGACGTCGCCACCAATTTCGCCCTTCAATTCGGAGGGCGTGCCAAATGCCACCACCCTGCCATTGGCATAGATCGCCAGGCGGTCGCAGCGTTCAGCCTCTTCCATCAAATGCGTAGTGACCAGCACCGTGACCCGCTCTTCGTCGCGGAGAATGTGCAGGTACTGCCAGAGATCGCGCCGCGCGCCCGGATCGAGGCCGCTGGTGGGCTCGTCGAGCAACAACACTGAAGGATGATGCAGCAATCCCTTGGCGAGTTCGAGTCGCCGCTGCATGCCTCCGGAAAACGTCTCCGCTTTTTCCTTGGCGCGGTCGGCAAGGCCAACCCGGCCCAGCATTTCCGTGACACGCTTCTTGAGCGCGGCCCCGCGCAAGCCATAAATGTGGCCGACCAGCATCAGGTTCTCTTCCGCCGACAGCTTGATGTCAATGCTCTGCGCCTGGAAGACGACGCCGATATTGCGCCTCACTAGGGCAGGTTCACGCGCTACGTCGTGACCCATGATCAGGGCGCGTCCGCCTGAGGGCACCATCAGGGTCGAGAGAATGCGGAAGGTCGTGGTTTTGCCGCTGCCGTTGGGGCCGAGCAGGCCGAAAATTTCGGCGGGACCCACATCGAAAGAGACGCCAGCCAGCGCGGTTCGCTCTCCGTACTGGTGGCGGAGGTTCTGGAGTTGGATCACCGCCGCCGCCGAATTGCCCAAATTCGCCGCCATCGTCCGATCGACAATTTCAGAACTCGCCATGTAGGAAGCCAAAGATGATTCTATTACGCCGGGAAGGGCGGGGCCGAACTGCTTTGCTAGCCGTCAGCTGGCAGCTCGCCGTTACGCGCGATTGAGCATCATCAGCGCGAACAGCAGCGGCAGATAGATCACCGAGGCTTGCAGCACGTGACGCGCGCGCAGCTTCGAGTCGGGAGCGGCGGGCGTGAGCTTCATCGTCCACATGCGCAGGCTGAACCACAACATGCCTCCGCCGAGCAGTAGCGCGCCGGCGAAGTACGTCCAGCCAGCCATGCCCATCAGGGTGGGCGCGAGCGACACCGGGACCAGCGCCAGCGCATACATCACGATGGCCAGCGCGGTGGAGCGGCCGTCGCTCTCTACCACGGGCAACATGCGGATGCGTGCGTTTTCGTAGTCTTCGCGATAGAGCCACGCGATGGAATGGAAGTGTGGGAACTGCCAGAAGAACAGAATCGCGAACAGGATAAATGCTTCGCCATCGAGGCGGCCGCGAATCGCGGTCCAGCCCAGCACGGGAGGCATGGCTCCGGGGAAGGCGCCGAGAAATGTGCAGATCGGGTGCACGCGCTTCATCGGCGTGTACACCGTGAGATAGCTGACGCGAGGTAAGCGCCGCCAGCGCGGCGGTGAGCCAGTTGGTGGTTGCCCACAGATAGAGCACGCCGCCGATGGTCATGCCGAAAGCGATGACAGACGCGTGCATCAGGCTCATGCTGCCGGTGACCAGCGGACGCTGCGAAGTGCGGCGCATCAGCGCGTCGAGGTCGCGCTCGACCACTTCGTTGATGGCAGCGGTGCCTCCGCTGACCAGGCCGATGCCGATCAGCGCGTGCAGCAGTGTCCACGACAGCGACGACACGCCCGACTTAGCGGCGGCGAAATACGCGCCTGCCCACGCGGTCATAACGATGAGCGTGGTGACCCGCGCTTTGATGAGGACGGAATAGTCGCGAGCGAGCGCGGCAAATCCTTCGCGAGGCACAGCCAGTGGCTGCGTGGCGGTGCTCATGCAGTGACGGCCTTTCGTGAGGCGACTAAAGGGCCGGCCACGATCAATAGAACAGTGGACCAAGCCAGAAATACTGCGAAACGATGGTGCGCCGGATTGTAACGAATAAGACCAGATCGCGACGTCAGAACTAGCTCCTGTCAAACGTTGCGTCCGCACGAAACGACGGAGTCGCTTGTGGGGCGATGCTCATAACGAGTTCAGTAGGAGATGCCGGCTCAAAGCTGCGGCGCCAATCCTCAAGCGGCGCTCGTGGCGACATTGTACCAAACCGGCCGCTAAACGGCGGATGCGGTCGAGGAAGAGACTGGCGGAATTGCGCGACAAGACTAAAACTGCGATACCGTGACTGGCGTCTAATAAGAGCGTAGGCAATTCCACACTGCCCCGTAGGAGTGTTCGCGTGCGTATTTTATTGCTTGCCCTTATGCTTTTGGTCCTCGGTCTGACGCAGCAGCGGGTCTCGGACGCTGCCAGCAGCGACGCGCGGACTATCGTGCTGTCCCATGTGCGGCTCATCGACGGCACCGGGGCGCCGCCGAGGGAAAACGTTTTCCTCGAGATTCGCGACGGCAAGATTGTCGCCATTACGAAAGCTGCCTCAGACGCTCCTGCATCGGCGCGCGTCATCGACTACTCCGGCAAGACCATCATTCCTGGGCTGATCAATGCTCACGGACACCTTGCGCTTGTATGCGGGCTGAAGAATTCAGCTACCTGCTACACCAAGGACAACGTTGTCGCCGAGTTGCGCCAGTACGAACGCTACGGCGTGACCAGCATGTTGTCGCTGGGCGTCAATCGCGATCTGATCTACGAGGTCCGCGACGAGCAGCGTGCCGGCAAACTGGACGGCGCGACCGTTTACAGCGCGGACCGCGGCATTGGAGTGCCCGACGCCGCGCCGCCATTGCCGCATGCGCCCGATCAGCTTTACACGCCGAAGACGCCCGAGGAGGCGCGTGCCGATGTGGATGCGATGGCGTCACGTCACGCCGACATGGTCAAGATCTGGGTCGACAACCTGCACGGGACAAAGCCCTCCATGGATCCAGCCATCTACCGTGCCGTCATCGACCAAGCTCATCGTGACGGACTGCACGTGGCCGCGCATGTCTATTATCTTGCGGATGCCAAAGCGCTCGTCAGCGATGGCGTCGATGTTCTGGCGCATAGCGTTCGCGATCAGACGATCGACCAGGAATTACTGACTGCCATGAAGCAGCGCGGCGTCTTTTACATTCCCACGCTCACGGTGGATGAGTCATTCTTCGCTTACGCTGAACACCCGGAATGGAAGAACGATGCGTTCTTGCAGGCTGGCATGAGTCCCGAGTTGCTCAGACATGCTCACCGTCGATGCGCAGCGGCAGAAAGTCGAGCACGATCCAAGCCTTGGCGCTGCACAAGCGTGACTTTGCCAACGATCAGAAGAACCTTAAGCTGGCCTACGATGCAGGTGTGAAGGTCGGATTTGGCACGGATTCGGGCGCGATTCCGTCGCGCGTTCCCGGTTTTGCTGAGCATCATGAGTTGGAGATGATGGTGGCCGCGGGACTGACACCGATGCAGGCGATCACGTGTGCGACGAAAACCAACGCGGAACTGCTCGGCATCGCGAAGACAACTGGCACGCTCACCGTAGGGCAAGCAGGCAGACTTGATTGTGCTGGATGGCAATCCGCTGGATGACATTCGCAACACGCGGAAGATGGTTGCGATCTGGCATGGGGGCAGGGAAGTGCAGCCTATCGTGACCGCAAAGTAAAGTCCTCGCGGAACAATCGGCGAAATCGAGGTGTCCAAAAGACATGCGTAAGTTGGCGATTTCGGCGCTGATGGCTTCTGCGATTGTTTTCGCATACGGCCGGGCGAGATTCGGTATTCGCTGTCTCGAGGCTCCTACCGTTCATGCCCAGCAGGAAATATTACAGGACAAGGGCCTGCCGCCCCCACTCTCGCCGACGCAAACACCTCCCAAGAAGGCGCCTCCATTTGCGGCGCTTGGAGATATTCAATCGCGTTGGGACTATTCCGATCTGGTGTGTGTTGGCAGGGCCGACACGCCGGTCGCGACTGGAGTCATTGAGCGCGTGGGCGAACAAGGTCGCGACCAACTCGAAAGTTGGGTAATTCCAGAAAAATGCTGGAAGGGACAGATGCCTGGCGGCCGCATCCGAGTCCTGGGAGATCGGGTCTATTCCTCGGGAGAAAACTCTATGGGAAGCATTTATGCCGGCCCGGCTCCGGGGTTTCTCACGACGGGGCGCAATCTGCTGTTCTTGAGGAAAACCGATGATCGGGAGGTATGGCGCGTGACGGTTCCGGTTTACGCAACGTGCATTGCCCTCGGTGATGTCGCACCGACATACCAAGACGACGAATCGGCCGATTCAATTCGTCGCGCTCTAATCAAAGAATTTGAGGCGATCATCGGCGACGGCAGGAGGACGTTCGTAAATGGAACGCAATCGGGGACCGTGGATGCTGACGATATTGCGAGGGAATACCTTCCCTACATTCTGCAGGTCCTGGGCAGGGTGCAAGGCATTCAAGAGTTCAAGATCCTCATGTCGCGATCGACGGAGCCGGTGCGCCGTGAGATTGCCGTGGCTCTGTTGCAGCTCGGTGATCCAGCCGGCGAAGCGGAAACGCTCGCCTTGCTAGAGGACAAGGACGTCGTCTCGTGGAAACGGGAGAATGCAGCATTCGCTCTTGCCAACGCCACCTCAAGTCAGGCCAGGCAAGCGCTGGAGCGGGTCGTAAGCGAGCCCGGACCAGACGAACTACACAACGCAGCCCAAGAATCCCTGGCGCGAATGAATCACTGAGCACACCGCACTACTACAACTCCACTTCCTGCAGCTCCGGTTTGGGGGGCGGAATCGTCTGCAGTGCTTCGACCATGGCGTCGGCGAATTCGCTGGTTCCGGCGGTGCCACCCACATCGCGTGTGAGGTGCTTCTTCTCGGTATAAACCTTCTCCAGCGCCAGACGGATATGGTTGGCGGCATTCTCTTCACCCAGGTGGCGCAGCATCAGAATTCCTGACCGCAGTACCGCTGTCGGATTTGCAATGTCTTTGCCTGCGATGTCGGGAGCGGAGCCATGCACAGCTTCGAAGATGGCGCACTCGTGTCCGAAGTTCGCGCCCGGCACCAGCCCCAGTCCGCCAACGAACGCCGCGCACAGATCAGAGATGATGTCGCCGTAGAGATTCTCCAGCAGCAACATGTCGTACTGGTAGGGATTCATCACCAACTGCATGCAGGTGTTGTCGACGATGTGCTCGCCGTAGGTGATCTCGGGATACTCTTTCGAGATGTTGCGCGAGCAGCGGATGAACAAGCCGTCCGACAACTTCATGATGTTGGCCTTGTGGATGGCATGGATCTTCTTGCGATGCATGCGCCGAGCGTATTCGAAAGCGAACCGGGCGATGCGCGTGGAGGCCTTTTCGGTGATGATCTTCAGGCTTTCGACCACGCCGGGTACGACCTCGTGCTCGATGCCTGAGTAGAGGCCCTCGGTGTTCTCGCGAATGACGACTAGATCGACGCCCGGATAGCGCGTGGCGACCGCAGGCAGATTGCGGATGGGCCGGAAGTTGGCGAACAGTTCAAACTGCTTGCGCAGCGCGACGTTGATGCTGGAGAAAGCCGCCGCCGATGGGCGTCGTCACTGGACCCTTCAGCCCGACATGGGTGCGCTCAATGGACTCTGTGAGTTCTTTGGGAATATATTCTTTGTACTTCTCGTAGGCTTCCGCGCCAGCAGCAAAACTTTCCCACTCGAACTTGACGCCGGTGGCTTCCAGGATGCGGACGCTGGCGCTCACCACCTCAGGACCGATGCCATCGCCGGGAATTAACGTGACTTTATGTGACATTCGTTCTCATTTGACTGCCAGAATCAGTCTCCGGACTTAGCTTTGGACGAGCGCGGTGTCCTTGGTGTCGAGCAGTTCCTTCAACTCAGCCATGAACTCGCGCACATCTTTGAAATCCAAATAAACCGAGGCGAAACGCACATATGCAACCTTATCGATGCGCTTCAAGCGATTCATGATCAACTCACCGACCTCGCTAGTCTTGCGCTCACGATCGGCGGAGTCAACCACGAAGCCCTCGGCGTCGTTGACGATTTGCTCCAGCTTACTCATGGAAACGGGCCGCTTTTCGCACGCCCGCAGCAGTCCGTTCAACACTTTTTGCCGCTCGAACTTTTCCCGCCGTCCGTCCTTCTTCACCACCATGTAAGGGATCTCGTCGATGCGCTCATAGGTGGTGAAACGCTTCTCACACTTCAGACACTCGCGGCGACGGCGAATGGACTCGCCTTCCCTGCTTTCGCGCGAATCCACTACTTTGTCGTTTTCAAAGCTGCAGAATGGACACTTCATGGGTGAGAGAAGATGCAGGCGGGCAGCCCTGCACCTCGATTGTAACAGTCAGAGGAGGAACAACCGCCTAGGTGATCCAGCCGCCGCCAACAACCAAGTCACCGTCATAGAACACTACCGCCTGACCGGGAGTGATGGCGCGCTGCGGCTCGTCAAACGTCGCGAGCACCTCGTTGTCGCCGACCCTCTCGAGCACCGCACTCGCGGCCTCATGCCGATGACGGATCTTGGCCTGCACGCGTATGGGTTCGCGCAGATCGTCAATGGCGATCCAGTTCAAGCGCCGCGCGCGCAGCTCGCGCGAGAATAACTCGTCGCCGCTGCCCACCACGACCTGGTGCTTGTCTCCGCGAATCTCCAACACGTAAAGTGGTGAGCCCGTCGCCACGCCGAGTCCCTTGCGCTGGCCGACGGTGAAGTTGTGAATACCGTGATGCGTGCCGACCACCTCGCCGGCACTGGTGACCAGTTCGCCTGCGGTATCGGGAAACTCCTCGCCCTGCTCGGCAAGATAGGCGTCGAGAAACATCTTGTAATCCCCACCGGGAATAAAGCAGATCTCCTGCGAGTCGGGCTTCTCGAACAGGCGTAATCCCGCGCGCTTGGCCTCCTCGCGTACCTCGGGCTTGCGCATCTCGCCGAGCGGAAACAAGAGTGCGGCTCAACTGCTCCTGCGTCAGGCCAAAGAGGAAATACGTCTGGTCCTTGGCGCGGTCAGCGGGGCGCTTCAGCATCCAGCGGCCGGTGCGCTCGTCGAATTCGTTGCGCGCGTAATGTCCGGTGGCCAGCAGCTCGGCACCGATCTGTCGCGCCGTAATCAACAGCTGATCGAACTTCAGATGGTTATTGCACAGGCTGCACGGGATCGGTGTGCGCCCGGAAAGATACTCTGCGACAAAGGGACGCACCACGTCGTCCTCGAAACGCTGCTCCTGGTTTACGACGTAATACGGAATGCCAAGCGTTTCGGCCACGCGGCGCGCGTCGTAAACGTCGTCGATGGAGCAACAACGCCCCTGCACCGACTCCGGCATGCCCTCGTGACCCGCCAGGCGGCGCTGGTTCCAGAGCTGCAGCGTGAGTCCGATGACGGTGTAGCCCTGCTCACAGAGCAACGCGGCGACGGCGGAGGAGTCGACTCCTCCGGACATTGCCACGGCGATGGTCTGCTGGTTATTCAACAATCAAACTCTTCCCTATTAATGGGTTAGAACAATAAATTTAAAGGGTATTCTAGCTGAGAGCTGACGGCTGATGGCTCACAGCTTTCTTCCACACTGGGCTGATCTCTCGCAGCCGCGTAACCACTTCCGGCACTAACGACAGCGCGAAGTCTACATCGGCCGCCGTGTTCTGCTTGCCCAGGCTGAAGCGGATGCTGGCGCGCGCGCGGTTCGGAGACAGTCCCATCGCGGTGAGCACATGCGACGGTTCAATCGCTCCTGACGAGCACGCCGCGCCGGTCGAAACTGACAGCCCCTTGAGATCGAGCGCGATCACCATGGCTTCGCCTTCGATGCAAGCGAAGTAAATGTTGGTTGTGTTGGGGACGCGCGGCGCATCACCGCTGTTTACGCCAATCTGCTCGACAGCCTGGACGATCCCGTGCTCCAACCGGTCGCGCAACGCAGCCATTCGCTCGACGCTGCCATCCACAAATCCTTCGCGAGCAATCTCTGCTGCCTTGCCAAGCCCGACGATGCCCGGCAGATTCTCGGTTCCCGCTCGCCGCGAACGTTCGTGACGCCCGCCATACATCATCGGCTGCAGCAACGTCCCCCTGCGCACGAACAGGGCCCCAGCGCCTTGCGGCCCGTGCATCTTGTGGCCAGTGATGGTTAGGAGATCGCACCCAATCTCCTTCACATCAAGCGGTACCTTACCGGCAGCCTGCACAGCGTCAGTGTGAAAATACACGTCAGCTTCCTTGGCAATGTCGCCAATCTCGCTCACCGGCTGCAGCACCCCGGTTTCGTTGTTCGCCAGGATGATGCTGATGAGCTTAGTCGTAGGTCGGATTGCCCGCCGGACATCATCGGGATCAACCAACGCCCGCCCATCCACCGGCAAATAAGTGACGGCGCAACCCATCTCTTCCAGCCGCTTACACGCATTCAGCACCGCGTGATGCTCTACCGCCGAAGTGATGATGTGGTCGCCTGGCTTCACCAAGCCAAATAGCGCCAGGTTGTCGCCCTCGGTTCCTCCGCTGGTGAAGACAATCTCCGCCGGACGGCAGTTCAACAACCCGGCAACTTGCTCGCGGGCGTGCTCCACGGCTGAGCGCGCCTGCTGTCCCTGCTGGTGAATAGACGACGCGTTGCCGAACCTCTCGAAGAAGTAGGGACGCACTACCTCAAACACTTCGGGAAGAAGCGGCGTGGTGGCGTTGTTGTCGAGGTAGACCCGATGCATCTCTGGCTCTATTCTAACGTCTTAGTTAGATTCGGGGTGGGGAAGCTCGGATTCGTAGAAGAGCCTGCGCGCCCTGGTTGTAGTTCTCGGCCAAATGGAGCTTGCCATGAAACCCACGTTCTTCCAATCAGCGGCTGACTTTCGAAAGTGGTTGGCGTCGAATCACGACAAATTCCACGAGCTTTGGGTCGGTTTCTACAAGAAAAACTCGGGCAAAGTTGGCATCGCATATCTGGAAGCGGTGGACGAAGCATTGTGTTTCGGCTGGATCGACGGCATAAAGAAGAGCGTGGATGAGATCAGTTACACCAACCGCTTCACCCCGCGAAAAGCGAAGAGCTTTTGGAGCGCGGTGAACATCAGGCGAGTCGGCGAGTTGCAGCAACTTGGGCGCATGGCTGCCCCAGGGCTGAAGGCATTTGCCCGGCGCGACGACCAGAAAGCAAAACAGTATTCGTACGAGAGAAGCACCTGCGAACTTGGAAACGCGCACGAGAAAACGTTTCGACGGAATTCAAACGCGTGGCGGTTCTTCCAGGTTCAACCGCCTGGGTATCGACGCACGGCGACCTCGTGGGTGATTAGCGCCAAGCGGGAAGAAACGCGAGAGGAACGGCTCGCCAAGCTGATCGAAACCTCACAGCGCGGACGCAGGCTGGATATGCTGGTGTCCCCGGGCAAGAGGAAGTAAGTGGTGTCTCAAGAATCTGGATACCGGAGGCGGGAGCGAATTCGCAGCAACCTAAATTTGTGCCTTCCTACGGGACTCGGGTGTCTAATACATGCCTACGCAGCTCTGAGTGAAATGCTGCGCTATAGGAGCTCCACATCTGGTGTATAGGCGGTGGGTGGCGCACGCTCAGGCGTACATAACTGCAGTCAGTCGCGAGCCCGCGCTTTAGCGCCTGAGATAGTATTTTCCTCACCTCAGCGGCTAAAGCCGGCTCATTTCTAAGGGTAAATGCACCGCTTAAAGCGGTGCTCCACCGTAGCGAAGAGCGAATAGCGTTCCTACCGCTTTTCCATCGGCACGTACCGATTGGGATACGTCGGTCCCTGGTAATCCGCACGTGGACGAATCAGCGGTTGTCATTGAGTTGCTCGATGACATGCGCCGTCCATCCCGCCACTCGCGACACGGCAAACACCGGCGTGAACAAATCAATGTCGATGCCCAGCGTGTGATAGGTGGAAGCAGAATAAAAGTCGACATTCGCGTTGAGCTTGCGATCGGCGACGATGAACTCTTCAATCTTGCGCGAGATTTCGAACCACTTGGTGTTGCCGCTGGATTCTCCGAGATCGTGCGACATCGTCCGCAAATGAGTGGCTCGCGGATCTTCGGTGTGATACACGCGATGGCCGAATCCCGGAACCTTCTTCTTCTGCGCCAGCATCCCTTTCACATAATCGACTGGGTCGGCTCCAGACGCGTCCACGGCTTCGAGGATGCGGAATACCGCCTCGTTAGCGCCGCCGTGCAGTGGACCCTTCAGCGCTCCGATCGCCGCAGTCACGGCGGAGTGCATGTCGCTGAGAGTGGCCGCCACCACGCGTGCCGCGAAGGTCGATGCGTTCAGCTCGTGGTCGGCATGGAGGATAAGCGCGATATCGAAAGCGCGCTCTGCCGTCGCACTAGGGAACTCGCCGTTCAGCATGTAGAGAAAATTGCCCGCATGGGACAACGAACGGTCCGGCTCGATCAGCGTCTTGCCTTTGCGGATGCGATCGTAGGTGGCGACCACGTAAGCGAGTTGCGCCGTGATCCGAATCGCCTTCCGCACATTCGCCTCGTGGTCGTTCACCTTCTCTTCGGGGTCGTAATACGACAGCGCCGAAACGATGGTACGAAGCACGTCCATGGGCAGTGCGTGTTTGGGAGCTTGCCGCAAGAGGCTAATAATCGAGGCATCCAACTTGCGCTCGCGCGCCAGACTCAATTTCAGTTCCTGCAGCTCGGAGCGGTTCGGCAGGCGACCAAACCACAGCAGATAGCAGACTTCCTCGAAGTTCGAATGATCGGCCAGTTCGTGAATGTCGATGCCACGATAAGCCAGGACACCTTGATCGCCGTCAATGAAGCAAATACTCGAATTGGCTGCGGTAATGCCTTCCAGGCCCTTGCCGCTATGCGCCGTCGTAGACATGAATACCTCTTGCGGTTTACTGCGCCGCGGTGAAAGACACAGTGAATTGCGCGGTTGACAGGGAGGAAAGCCGCGCTGGAGTGCAACCTACTTTTATACTCCGCAGCTTCCGAACTCGTCCAACGTCCCGCTACCCATCCCAATGACCGCCGATTAGCTTTTGTCACGCTGGCGTGCGACTCGGCGGTTGATCACGATTTATTCGTCCCGTCGCCGCTCACATTAGGATTAATCTCACGTCCAAGGGCAGCGTCACATCCGTGGCGCCGAATTCCCAGGTCTGCAGGCTCGATTCTCCTAGCAGAATCCGCCACCTAATAAGGAGGGTTGTTCCATGTATAAGCTTCGTTTGGTCCTGTTGGTCGCCGTTCTAGTGTTGGCTGCGGTGTTCTGCAATGCGCAGTCCACTCAACTCGATTTGCCCCGTCAGAGCCAGCACGCCGTGGTAACTCAGCGCATAGGCGTCACCGACATCACCGTCAACTATCATCGCCCACTGGCGAACGGCCGCAAAGTCTGGGGTGGCCTTGTGCCTTATGGCGAAGTCTGGCGCGCCGGCGCCAACGAGAACACAACCATAACTTTTGCCGGCCCGGTCACCATTGAAGGCCAGCCGTTGCCCGCGGGAACCTACGGCCTGCACATGATCCCCAACGAAGATCAGTGGACCATTATCTTCTCCAAGATGCACACCGCCTGGGGAAGCTTCAGCTACGACCAGAAAGAAGACGCATTGCGAGTAACGGTGAAGCCGCAGACGACGGAGCTGCACAATGCTCTGGTCTATGATTTCGACCAGCTTCAGCCTGACTCCGCCGTAGTCACGATGAGCTGGGACAAAGTTGCTGTCCCCTTCAAGGTCACCGTTAATGTGAACCAGGCCGTCGAAGCCAGCTTGCACAACCAGCTCCGCGGATTGCCGCAGTACACATGGGATGCTTGGGACGATGCTGCGACTTACATGGTGGACAACAAGATGGATCTGAACCAGGCCCTTCAGTATGAAGACAAATCCATCCAGAACGAAGAGCGCTTCGAAAACTTGATGACCAAGTCGCGCATCCTGGATGCGATGGGTCAGAAGGAGCAGGCTGCGACCGTGCGGAATAAAGCTCTGGCAATGGGCAATGCACAGCAATTGTATGGGTACGCCCGCCAGCTGCAGCGCCAGAAGCAGCAAGATGAAGCGTTCGATGTCTTCCGCACCATGGAGAAAAAGTATCCGGGCAACTGGCTAACCTATGCCGGCATGGGCCGCATTGCTTGCAGTCAGGGCGATTACACCAAAGCCGCCGAGGACATGAAGCTGGCGCTGTCGACAGCTCCGGACGTGGGGAAGTCCAGCGTGGAGAGCTTGATCAAGCGCCTGGAGGCGAAAGAGGACATCAACAAGTAAAGCTGGACGGCACTTCGCGGCCTTGCGCTGCGCCGTCGATCTCTGTCACATCGGAGCGTGATAAGAGCGGGCCAGACTCCCTATTTGGC
Source organism: uncultured Acidobacteriaceae bacterium (assembly GCA_963720135.1). Taxonomy (GTDB): domain Bacteria; phylum Acidobacteriota; class Terriglobia; order Terriglobales; family Acidobacteriaceae; genus Bog-257. Next base: position 19,489 of record CAVREJ010000025.1, on the reverse strand, counting down.
CCGCTTCTGATTGTTTCCCGCCTTCTCTCGAGCTATAGTTAAGGGTTTGCTTACCTCGTCCGGGACCCTCTGTCCGAACGACAATTTACGCGCCCGCCGCGGCGGTCCGCATCCGGAGTAATCATGTATAAACGTTTTGTTCCGCTGCTGTGCCTACTTACGCTCGGCTTGAGCATTTTCGCCTGCGCCGACGAAGGCATGTGGTTGTTCAACGCCTTCCCCAAGGACAAAGTCCAGGCCAAATACGGCTTTGCTCCAGACCAGGCATGGCTTGACCATGTTCGGCTTTCCTCCGCGCGTGCTCCCAACGGATCATCCTCATTCGTATCTGCCGATGGACTGATCTTTACCAATCATCACATCGCGCAGGGATGCATCCACGATCTCTCCACTAACGGCAAGGACTACATGAAGAATGGGTTCTACGCCCCGACAAAAGCGGAAGAACCAAAATGTCCTGGTATGGAATTCGTGGTCCTGGAAAACATTGAGGACGTTACCGCCAAGGTGAATGCCGCGGCCAAGCCCGGTATGTCCACCGCCGAGGCCGGCAAGGCGCAACGCGAAGAAATGTCGTCGCTGGAAAATCAGTGTTCCGCGGGCGTCATACGCTGCGACGTGGTCACCTTGTACTCCGGCGCTATGTACAACCTATACAAGTACAAGAAGTATGACGACATTCGCCTGGTCTTTGCGCCGGAGTTCGATATTGCGTTCTTCGGAGGCGATCCCGACAACTTTGAATATCCGCGCTACGATCTCGATATCTCTTTTTTGCGGGCGTATGAAAACGGGGAGCCTGCCAAGACCCCTGATTACCTTAAGTGGTCGCCCACCGGAGTAAAGGAAGGCGACCTGGTCTTTGTTTCCGGTAATCCCGGACGCACTGGCCGTCTGCTTACGGTGGACCAACTCAGCTTCCTGCGCGATTACCAATATCCCATGCAACTTAGCTCCTTCTCGCGTCGCATTGCCATGCTGCAAAAGTTCAGCGCAGTGTCGGAGGAAAATGCACGCGAAGCTGAAAGCGACTTGTTCGGAATCCAGAATGCCTTTAAGGCCGTAACTGGCTACCAGGGCGGACTGCTCGACAAGGACCTGATGGCCAAGAAAGCCGCCGACGAGAAAAGCTTGCGCGACTATGTTGAATCCGATCCCAAGCGCAAAGAAGAGTTCGACGACCCTTGGGCCGAGATCGGCAAGGCTGTCGACGTTCAAAAGCAGATCTACAAACCCCTGAACTACTTGGACAACCTCGGTGGCTTCCGCGGCGATCTCGCTCGCTATGCTCGCGACATCGTACGCGCTGCCGGGCAAAAACAGAAGCCCAGCAATCAGCGCATCCGGGGTTTCCAGGACTCCGCTTTACCTACGCTGGAGCAGCGGCTGTTCTCGACTGCTCCTGTCTACAAATCCCTGGAACAAGCTCTGCTGGCCGAGAGCCTGGCCGAGATGCAGGATGTCCTCGGCGCTGACAACACAGACGTAAAGAAGGCATTGGCCGGGAAGACTCCGGACGAGCGTGCCAAGGAGCTGATTGACGGAGCCAAGCTCGAAGACGTCGCCGTCCGCAAGCAACTCTACGAAGGCGGCGAAGCTGCGGTGGAGGCCAGCACCGATCCCTTGATCGCGCTGATGCGCCAAATCGAGCCGGACGCTCTTGCCATCCACCAGCGTGATGAGGATGAAGTGCAGTCGGTGCTGCGTCGCGATGGCGGTAACATTGGCAAGGCCCTATTCGCTAAGGAAGGGCTCAGCGTTCCACCTGACGCCACCTTTACATTGCGTCTAAGTTACGGCGCGGTTGACGGCTACAAGCTGAACGGCAAGAACGTGCCGTGGTTTACCACCATGGGCGGCGCTTACAAACATGCCGCTGACCATGGCAGCAAGCCGCCGTACCAGCTTCCCGAGAGCTGGTTGAAGGCCAAATCGTCGATTGACCTCAAGACGCCAATGGACACGGTTTCTACGCCCGACATCATCGGCGGCAACTCGGGCAGTCCGGTCATCAACAAGAACGCCGAGGTGGTGGGAATCATCTTCGATGGCAACATCGAGTCGTTGCCGTGGAACTTCATGTACAGCGACAAGGTGGCGCGTTCCATCGAAGTGGATTCGCGGGCGATCATGGAGTCGCTGCGCAACATCTACCACGCTGACGCTTTGGCCAGCGAGTTGACGGGCACGCAGGCCGCGACGACTATGAAGCCGCATCCGCAGAACAAGATGCGGAAGCCGGTGACCAAGCAGCAATAACCTAGCACATCGCAAGCAAAAAGGGGCGCGGCGAAGGTCGCGCCCGCGCGAATCCAGTCTGCGCTATCCGGCGAGAAATCCGGACTAGAGCCTGCGTATTGGGCCGGGATACTGGGCTACGACGAGATCGAGGGTTAGCAGCGTGATTCCCTCAACGGTCGCCTGCGCCACCAATAAACGATCGAACGGGTCCTTGTGAATCGCTGGTAGGTCCTCCACCGCGACCACGTGGTCGCTCATGATGGGTAATTCGCTATAACCATTGTCCAATAACCCGCGGCGCAGAAGTCGTGCATCGACTTGAAAATCCTTTCGGCCCAATCCCCGCTTGATGGCAATCTCCCACAAGCTGGCGACGCTGAAAAGCGGCTCATTGGCCGCAGCATTGATCAATCGGCGCGCGCTTGCCGAGAGCCGCGAAGGCTCGCCGGCCGCCCAGAGCAGAACATGGGTATCCAACAGCAGCTTCATGCGCCACCAGTGAATAGCCGCTCGATCTCGCGCTGATTCATCCCGTCGAAGTCCTCCGGAACGGTAATCTGTCCCGCCATAAACCCGAGCCGGCATATTTGACGGCCTGTAGGGGCGCTCAACGCCGTAACTTTGACGATAGGCTTGCCCGCCTTGGCGATAATGAAGGGTTCTCCTCTGCTCGCCTCATCGACGAGTTTTGAAAGCTGAGTTTTGGCTTCGTGAATGTTGACCTGCTTCATAGCTGTTGAACCAGACTAAGTTAGTCTAGTCCATTTGCGCAGCAAGCCGCAACCAAGTCGGCGTGATGGCGAAACGCCGTCCGCCCTGAAGGAACTCGAAATCACATTTGCGCGCCACCCAACCGCTGGCATAGGTTGTGGCGCCGTCTCTCTAGGCCGCAGCGCAGAAACACCAATCGTGGAACAGATGTGTCCTCCAATCCTGCGACCATGGCTTCTGCTGGACATCCAATGTGTTAGCCTTTTAATTGGGTGAAGTGCGCTGGATGGGCCTCCTCAGGCTCATCGAATCGAATTTCCAAGTTCGCCTTATCAAGGAACACAGAGTTGATCAACAAGGTAATCGCCAAGGTTTTTGGCACCAGCAACGAACGCGAAATCAAGCGGATTATGCCGCTGGTGGAGCAGATCAATGCGCTCGAGCCTGAGATGAAGCAGCTCAGTGACGAGCAGCTCCGCGCCAAGACAGACGAATTCCGCCAGCGCATCCGCGAGCGCGTGGATGCAATCGAGGACCCCGACGATAAGGACCGTGAGCTGAAGCTAGCGCTGGACGAGGTTCTTTCCGAGGCGTTTGCTGTGGCCCGCGAGGCCAGTTGGCGCGTGCTGAGGATGCGGCACTTCGATGTGCAATTGATCGGCGGAGTGGTACTGCATCACGGTAAGATCGCCGAAATGAAGACCGGCGAAGGTAAAACGCTGGTCGCGACTTTGCCGGTTTACCTGAATGCGCTTTCCGGGCGTGGCGTCCACGTGGTCACCGTCAACGACTACCTGGCTAAGCGCGACTCGGAGTGGATGGGCAAGCTCTACACCTTTCTCGGCTTGACCGTCGGCGTCATCGTTCATGACCTCGACGATCGCGAGCGCCGTGAAGCCTATGGCGCCGATGTTACCTACGGCACCAACAACGAGTTCGGCTTCGACTACCTGCGCGACAACATGAAGTTTGACCTCACCGACTGCGTGCAACGCGGGCACAACTATTCCATCGTTGACGAAGTTGACTCGATCCTGATCGACGAAGCCCGTACGCCGCTGATTATCAGCGGTCAGAGCGAGGAATCCACCGACAAGTATTACCGCGTGAACCGCATCGTTCCTCAACTTGAAATGGGTGAGGAGATCGATAGAGGTCTGGGAGAAGACAAGGTCCTTACCGGCGATTACGTGGTTGACGAGAAGCACCGCACCATCACCGTCACTGACGTGGGCTGGGAAAAAGTGGAACGCCTGCTGGGCATCGGCAACATCGCCGATCCCGAAAACTGGGACCTGAAACACCACGTGGATACTGCAATCAAGGCGCACGCGCTCTATCGGCGCGACGTCGAGTACGTCGTCAAGGACGGGGAAGTCCTCATCGTGGACGAATTCACCGGACGCCTGATGCCCGGCCGCCGCTGGTCTGATGGATTGCACCAGGCAGTCGAAGCCAAGGAAGGCGTGAAGATCGAGCGCGAGAATCAGACGCTCGCCACCGTCACCTTCCAGAATTACTTCCGTATGTACAAGAAGCTTGCCGGCATGACCGGTACGGCAGAGACGGAAGCAGCTGAATTCGACAACATTTACAAACTCGAAGTTGTGGTCATTCCTACCAACAAGGTTTTGCGACGGATCGAGAACTCCGACGTGGTGTACCGCACGGAAAAGGAAAAGTTCTTCGCCTCGGCCGATGAGATTCAGAAGATCGCCGAACAAGGCCAGCCCATATTGGTGGGTACAACTTCGGTTGAGAAGTCGGAGCGGCTTTCGGATCTGCTGAAAAAGAAGAGCATCAAGCACGTAGTGCTGAATGCCAAATATCACGAGAAGGAAGCTGAGATCGTTGCCCAGGCAGGCCGCAAAGGTGCGATCACGATCGCCACCAATATGGCCGGTCGCGGTACCGACATTCTGCTTGGCGGCAACTCCGAGTTCATGGCCAAGCAGGAGTGCATCAAGAAAGGCTTGGCGCAGCCGCTCAAGGTTGTGGCGGGCGAAGTCACGGCCAAACCCGACGATCCCAACCTCTCCTACTTCTATTACGGTGGCAATGAGTACCAGGTCCCAACCGTGCAGTGGAACGAGATCAACGCTCGCTATAAGGAAGTCACCGACGCCGAGCATGAGGAAGTTATCTCCCTTGGTGGATTGTTTATCTTCGGCACCGAACGTCACGAGGCGCGCCGCATCGATAATCAGCTGCGCGGTCGGGCCGGCCGTCAGGGCGATCCGGGCGCATCGCGTTTCTATCTGTCGCTGGAAGATGACCTCATGCGCATCTTCGCTAAGGAGTGGGTATCGAACCTGCTTCAGCGGCTGGGCATGGAAGAAGGCGTACCGATCGAATCGAGGCTGATCACGCGCCGCATTGAGGCCGCCCAGAAAGCGGTTGAAGGCCAGAACTTCGAAGCTCGTAAGCATTTGCTCGAATACGACGATGTGATGAACAAGCAGCGCCAGGCGGTTTACGGATTGCGCCGGCAGCTCCTGGAAGGCATCGATCAAAAAGAGCTGATCCTCGAGGATTACGTTCGCGACATTCTTGGCGGGCTGCTCGATAAATATGCCGCCAAGGAAACGCACGCTGAAGACTGGGACATCAAGAGCCTGAAGAACCAGCTCTTCACTCGCTTTGGAGTTGACATTGCGGCCGAGGGCATCCAGGCCGAAACCCTGAACCGCCAGGAACTCGGCGACACCATCTTCGACAAGTTGAAAGAGCGTTACGAGGCCAAGGAGAAGCTGATCGGCCCTGATGCCATGCGTCACCACGAGCGCATCATCATGCTGAGCGTGATTGACCAGCAGTGGAAAGACCACTTGCTTAGCATGGACCACCTGCGCGAAGGAATTGGTTTGCGCGGCTATGGCCAGCATGATCCGCTGGTGGAATACAAGCGCGAGTCGTTCGACATGTTCGAAGCCATGATGGAGCGCTTCGAAGAGGAGACGGTCCGATATCTGTACCTGATGCAGGTGATCGAAGCGCCATCTCCTGCGGTGCAACATGCGATTTCTTCGGGCGATTTTGACAGCAACGGCCAGGCGGCCTCGGCGTTCAGCACCAGTCCCAGACGAAATCGCGCGACCACCTCGATGGACGACATGGAAGAAGCCTTCCAGCGACGCAAGCGTCGCGAACTGGAACAGGCGCGCATGGCGGGCGCAGGCGAGACGGGAACGGTGCAGCAAGTGGTCCGCGGCGAGAAGGTCGGCCGCAACGATCCTTGTCCGTGCGGCAGCGGGAAAAAATATAAGAAGTGTTGCGGGGCATAGAAGACGCAGCTCTTCGCTCTCGCTCTTTGCTTTTCGCTTAACGCGTGGCAATTCTAGAAAAGAGTGGTTCCTGGCGTTTCCTGTTTCGGTTTCCCACAATGGTAGCAAGGCCATTATTGTTTGCGTTCCGTCCGCGACTCTGATATTGTCCGCCCCAAATGAGGAGCGGTTTGGGCTAACCGCGCCGGCCTTATGTCGTAGCGCGCAAGCGGACGCGCTCTCCCCGGGCGAATAAATTCAGGAGGTCACCATGGCGTTTTGTGCATCCTGCGGTACTCAGATGGCCGACAACGCGGCGTTTTGTCCCAACTGCGGGAAGGCCGCAGCTCAGGCGAGTGCTATAGGCGCCTCTGCCCCCCCGACAACTCCCACTCCGCCTGCAAACTACGGCAACACCAGCGCACCCGCCGCGCCGATCGAGGAAAACGTGGCCGGTATGCTAGCCTACTTCACTATTATCCCGGCGATCATTTTTCTCGTGATCGAGCCTTACAATCGCAATCGGTTTGTGCGTTTCCATTCGTTTCAGTGCCTGTTTACGGTGGCCGCGCTGATTGTGCTGCAGATTTGTTTGTCTATCATCAGCTCCGTTCTGCCGCTGATGATGTTCCCCATCTGGATGCTGCTGGGACTGGCTGAGCTTGCACTGTGGTTGTTGCTGGTCATCAAGGCGTATCAGCACGAGATGTTCAAGCTGCCAGTCGTGGGAGGCATGGCCGAGAAACAGGCCAACGCGTAGATATGGTTCGGGTAGTGCGGCGCTTCATTCAGCGCCGCGTTCGCCGTGTCCAAAGCCCTCCCTAGAGCCGCTGTGGTCAGTCACTGGCATAGCCAACCGTTTAGCGGTAGCCAAGTTAGTCAAGACGTTCAAGTCTGATGATGGCTGTTTTTGGGAATTATCACTCAGATTGTGCGCTTGCGAGACGGCAACAGGAGGGTTACGAGGTCGATAGCTTATCCCTTCGGCTGAAAAGAAGCGTGGAACGCAAGAGGGATTAGCTCTTCGAGTTCCAGCGTGGCCACCGGTCCGGCCCCCACGTCAAAGGCGTTAAATAAAAGGAAGGCACTGCACGTGTGATCTGCGTCGAATTCTTGACAAATGACAGTCCCGTCTTCCGATTTCGGATCGCCAATGAAGATCGGGTCACCCCCCAAATAGTGTCGCGGCGCAGCTTGGAAGATATCCACACGCTTTGGCTCATCCCATCGTAGATGCACGAGCTGATCGAAAAACTTGCGGCCGTATCTCCCTGCCTTGGACAAACCGAGCATCCAGAAGTCAGAATAAGGCCTCGCTGAATGTCTGGGATCAATGGCAGGGAAATCAGGAGATAGTTGATAATCGAGCTCATTTCGAGAAATCAGACCGCGCTTTGTCAGGTCGATGCTTAGCCTTACTGGACCTCCAGCCGGCATCTCGTTAAATAAATCCGGTAAAGGCTGGTATTGGTCGTATACTGGCCGATCGAGTTCGATGACATCAACCATCAGTTTGTTACCAAGGTCGGAGCTGTTAATGAGATGAAGACAGTATCTTCCATTCATTGTTATCGATGCCACTTGTTCTCCGGTATGGCGCGAAACGATCAAAAGATGGCTACCCAATTCAGGTTGCCAATTCAACGACTCCATCACGCTATACCCTTCGCGCACTACATGGTCAATATCGAGAAGATAGGGACTGATATAAAATACGAGATAATTGCTGGTGAGGCTGAAGTCATGAACTGCACAAGGATGTTCCATAGTAGCGCTTGTGCGACGCTTCAGATGGCCGTCTTTGTCAAACCAATAAATACAGAGCTTGGGAGCCTTATTGGAGAAAAATACACCGAAGTTAAACATTTCTCCGGTTTCTGGGTCGAATTTGGGATGCGCCGCGAAAGGACTGAGCTCGGTCAATGAGCCCCGAAAGTTGAATTGACCAATCGTCTCCAGCGTCTCGGGCTCTAACTGCCAGGGCAGAGCCTGTTCGCCGAACGCCAGCAAGGTTCCACTATACGGATAGACACTAACATTTCCCGGCGATTCCAACGTAATCCCTCGTTTCAGCAAGTCTCCGGAAAACGCCGTACCGAAGGTACGAAATAATGGACGACCAGCCTCCTCTTCGGCGGTGAATTTAGTCGTTCTCACGAATCGATTCGTAAATCGGACACCGTCCTTTGCAAAGCGAAGAGAACATACCATGCCGTCCCCATCGAGCCAGTGACGGTAACGCAGCCCAGAACGCAAGAATAGGGCGGGACCATTGATATAGTATGAGCCAATAATGTACGCAGGAACCGTCCCTCGTATCGTGCTAATGTGGTAAGAGCGCTCCGTGGGGTGAAGCGCAAAGATCTTTTCCAGTTCTGGAGCAAAGATACTGGTCCCAGAGTCCTGCGATGGCTTATTTTCGATCGTTATCACAGATTGACCAGCGGTCGTCATCTCTTATCTCCTGAGTCCCAATGCCGCGATCTTCGCAAACTTAGTTCGCGTAACTACTGAAGATTGAACCGAAGAAGATGGAGCGCCTTTGCTTGAGCATTTGATCGACGGCGCGTGCATTCTTTGCCTGACCTCGCGGCTGATGTGGCGAACGATATTCGGATCGGTGGCATCCTTGCGGCAGTATTCGTTCTCAACGGAGACAAGAACGAACGCGGTATTTTGACCCAATTGCATGCATGGCGTACCGCTTCTGCGTCTTCGAGTTCAGGTGCTAAGTCAGTAGCACTCGACGGAAAGTAGATAATGGCTTCCGCCTGCACCAAATTGCACAAATCTAGGAAGCTGGGGCGCACCAACCTGCACGTATAAAAAGTACAACTCTTGACTGCCTCAGATTGGAGTATTTCTCCGAGTTCCTGCTCATTCGAGATAAAGGAAACCTCACCTTGGAACCCGGAAGCATTACGCTCGGGGGACAGTGCCGGTTGCCGAGTCAAGTGGGCCATAGTCAGTCCACCGCGGAAAGTGTTGAATCCCGCAATGGCAGTGGCATCCATTGCGGAGCCGTGAGACGCTGGTCCTCATGATCTCTGAGGATCAGTTGCGCCACTTGTTTTGCGGACATCATGACAGGTGTGATTCCGCCTCCGGGCCGGGTCCAGTGTCCGACGAAATACAGATTCTTTACCAATCCGTTCACATCCGGCCGCGCCACCCCGACTTGGTCGGGAGCGAGCTCCCATCCCAACATAGATCGGTGGCGGTTTAAGGTGTAACGATAAGACGTGAGAGCAGACGCAGTTAATAAGACAGCGATATGAGTTGACACACCAGGTATGACGCGTTCAAGACTTGCCCTAACCGACGCCTCGATATTAGCTTTCTCTGCAACCCAATCCGACACCTCTTCAAAATCCACGGGAGTAAGCTTCTGCACAATTACAATGTGCCCACCAGGCGGCGCGACCGTGGAGTCGAATAGTGTCGGCACGAATATTTTGAAAGCGGCAGTGCCGACATGATTGGGGTTCCACGAAGACCAGTGATATCCCTGCGCAGCTTCCAGCGCCTCGACTGGGACGCCTTGCAAACCGACATGCGTCACCGAACACGGAAGACTGGGCCGCAGTTTCTTTATGCAGGCGAGGCAGTCTGGATCCAACCATTCTCGCCCCACCATTTTTTCCAGTGTCAAAAGAAGGTCAGCATTGGATACCACAACACCCGCCCGCACGCGAATCTGCTTTCTCCCGTGTTTAGTCCCAGTCTCTACATCCACTCCGTTAGCTGCCCCGTTTGAAATGTGGATACTGCTAACCAGCGAACTCATGAGGATGTGGCCACCATTTTCTTCAAAACGGGCCGCCAGATCATCGGCAAAAGCTTGAGAGCGTCCCCGGGGATAGTAGTTGCCTAAGAAATAGGCGAACCGGAGCATGGAATCGAATACGAAGGAAGTACGCTCGGGAGGCGATCCCCAGTTCCCAGTGTCGGCCGTCAGCAACAACTTGAGTTTGGGACTGCGAAAATACTTGTCCAGGACATCTTGAACGGATAGCTTCGCATACGGCTCAATCTGTGGAGTGGGCTTCCCGCGAAAGTGGTGGAGCAATCCAAGCAAATAGACTCGCCGGGCCAGAGCAAAAAACTGATCAAGAGCCTCCCGCTCATCTGGGAATTCCTTCCTCACGGCGGCAACATATGTGTCGAAGTCAGCGGGTACCGAAAACTTCGAGCCGTCGGGGAAGTGGAATTGGTCCACCGGATCCATTTTGACCCAGTTTATGCGGACCCCGAGATCTACTAACTGCCGCCCCGTCAATGTCGCAGGGTTGCCCAGTAAAGGATAGAAGTGAGTAGCAGCGTCGAATACAAAACCCTTGCGCTTGAAGGTGCTGCAGTACCCGCCAACCATGTAGTGCTGCTCCACGAGCAAGACCTGTAGCCCGGAGCGGGCGAGCAGGTTTGCGCACACCAGTCCTCCGACGCCGGCACCAATGATGACGGCGTCGTAACAAGGAAGCGGTAGTTCGCTCCGAAGAGACTTGAATCTGCGCCCCATGGACTCTCGGCGACTCGCTGGTTCCTGCCGGTTGAACGGCAAAAGGCGGAGTTCCTCTGCGAGCGGCCAGCGATGGACAAACTTATCCTCGATGGTTTGCTCATTGAGCTAGACAAAACGAGCTAAGGGATTTGCAGTGCTCTTAGTACTCTGAGCGTTCGCTTTCGTCGCAACTAATCTGTTGGCCGGTCGCTATCGTTAGGTTGCACGCTCCTTTTGCTCCGAGTGACTTCTTCGATCAAGCTCCGACAGCGAGGGCAAGATAAGAGGTGGGAGACCAACTCAGCCAATTGTTGGCCGCCGAGTCGGCCCTCGATGAATGCTGCCAGAATTTCTTCGCGTGGGCACCCCTGCGCCAAAGATCATACCTCACTCTCGTTTTAGGCAAGGCAGCAGTAGGGGAATTTGCGGCCCAGAAGATACGAGAAACTGGCTTGCGCGGAGCGGTTTAAAGACCAGCCATCAGTCGTATACCGTATCTATCATTCGCTGTCCAGCCACTCTGGTCAACTTGGCAGTTTGCCCTCCCCGAAGACCTTCCTCAACAACACTGACGACCGGTTTTGGCGTTTCTTTGATCAGGCTTACCAGGCACATCAAACATTGGGGATTCTCAACGACAGTAGCTAGGCATTCTTGGATCGCAGATGAGCTCATCTGATATTGTTCCGCTAGATTCCCAATCACTGCCTCTCGAAGCCTGGCCTGCAAACGGAGAAGCTGGCGCGTAACATTGGATTGATGAATCCCCATAAGGTGCGCAATCTCCCCGAGTTGCAGGTTCTGCTCGTAACGCCACAGCAACATGAGTCGCTCTTTCGCTGAAATCTCGCGGAAGGCGCGAGACAAAGACTCACTAAGGATCTTACTGTAGCGGTCAGCAAGGAGTGCTGACTCGAGATTCGCCAGCGCCTGGCAGTCCGGAACATCTGCGACGCATTCGCTGCTGGTCACCTTTCGTTCGTTTTTATCGTTGATCGCGCGATTGAGCACAATCACTCGAAGCCAGGTTGCTAACGAACTCCTACCATCATAGGAAGCGATGCGCTGTCGACCGGATCGATCATCGAAGTACAGGCCAACCAGCACTGCGTCCGCGATCTCCTCGGTGTCCGTGCCACGCCGGTAGCAGAGGCGCACAAGATTGGTGACGAATCGTCGGTAGCGAAAGTCGAACGCTGCCCACGCTTTGTCGCGCTTGTCAACGCAACCGCAGGCAAGGTATAGATCGCGCAGATAGAGCCTCTTAACAAACTCCATTGCGGCTGGCTCATCGGACGAGGTTGACAAATGCCTGCAAGCGATAGTCCATATGTAGCTGCTGAACATATCTAGAGAAATGTCAATGTCTCCATAGTAAGCTTGACCGATACAGAAGCTTTCTGCAACAGTGTTCGCGAACTGAACCGAGGCTGGCATGGTCGTTCACCTTTCTCAAGAACCGGAAGGAAGATCAGGCCGATTCCGCCCATACGTTTCGTGCGCAACGACGAATTCACCGCTGATGATTGCCGCGCCGATGGACAGTTCACCGGCTAACAGCGTTGAGGCGATGATTTCGGCAAATTTCGGTGCAAAGTTGGTTCCCTCGCATCCCAGAATCGCAAGACATTCTCGAGCGGTTCCCCGTCCAGTACCTCCTCCGACTGTCGCTACGGTCAACGAAGGTAATGTGACGCTGGCATAGAGATCTCCCCGGGCTGTAACTTCGAAGTTTGTAATACCGACCGAACAGTTGGGCAGATTTCCTACATCCTGGCCGCAGGCGATGAAGACAGCTGCGAGTCCATTGGCAAAATGGCCGTTGTAACCTACAGATTGGGCCTGGATGTGACCAACGACTGTGTGTTGCCAGAGGGACAGGAACTGCGCCGGCGTGGCTCGCAAGTAGAGTCTCAGGATGTCTACTGGCACGAGGGCGCCCGCAGTTACCTTTTTCCCCTTACCGCCGGTGAATAGCCCTCCGCTCGCGCGTTTCTCTGACTCGAAACCACTGAAAATCTGATAGCCCTGTGCACCAAGATGTCTCGTTATCCAGCGGCAGGCATGATCTGTAGCCTTGACGATCATATTCATGCCATGCGCGTCCGCAGTGTAGTAGTGAAATCGAACCAGCACGTTCCGGCCTTCGACGTTGGGCTCGATCCGAAGAAGTTTCCCGTGTTTCGTCGTGGCCTGGGCCTGCTGGCAAATTTCGGGGAAATGGCGCTGCAACCGAGAAGCGAACTCGTACGCTTCAACTACGTCATGAAAAAAGAACGTGGGTGCCACACAGTTCTCATCAACGTGAATGCGAGCAGCAACGCCTCCTGCTCGTGTCAGGACTGCCATCCCTCGCTCATAGGAGCGGACGAGAGCGCCTTCGGTAGTAGCGAGGGGAACATAGAATTCCCCCTGCGCGTGAAGTCCGTTGACGCGAAGAGGACCCGCAATCCCAAGAGGTATTTGGACAGCACCGATAGGATTCTCAACATTTCCCCTCATCTGGCTGCTGGATATCGAAGATGCCCCAATGTGATTCAGATCAGAATTTGTTTTGCGCTCGAGCCACTCGCGGCGCAATCCCACCGATTCGGAGTCGTAACCTTGTTTTGAATGCCGAGGAATCAGCTCGGAACGCAGAACGTCGGTTGATGGTCCATTTGCCATTGCGCAGGTTCCTCTCCCAATTCAACTCGGAGATTCAACATTCGGGTAAAGCGATCACGATCGAACAGCAATTTCCATCCAGCCCTACGCCATTGACTAAGGCAATGCGAGCCTTGATTTCCCGAGTCTCCCCGCTTATCCCTTGCAGCGGGCATCCTGGAGGAAGTTCCTGTAGTCCGACGATGCCGGGTAAGACTTGGCTGTTAAGAGCCTCAATCGCGATTGCGATCTGTGCCGGACCAGAAGCTCCCAGGGCCTCGCCGATACTGCACTTGATCGCTGTGACCGGCAATTCTCTTACACGGTCCCCGAAGACCAAGGCCAGAGCGCTGAGTTCATAACAGTCCCTAGCAACGCTGCCATTCCCCGCCACGCTCACGAAATCGATTTCGCGCGGGGTGATACAGGACCGGTTTAAAGCTGTACGGATTGCCCGCGCCAGAGTGCGTACGGCCAAGTCAGGATTCTTGCCTTGCGAATAATCGAACGCGGTTGCATAGCCTTTGGCCTCGGCTAATACTCGTGCACCGCGCCCCATGGCATACGTCAACTCCTCGAGAGCAAGGAATCCTGCTCCTTCTCCGAGGGCGAACCCGTTTCTACGGTGGTCAAATGGAATCGGGTGCTCGGGACCCACGCCATCGGTACAAAGCAGACCAGCGCGTCCGAAACCGCAGAAAGCCTCAATGGAGAACTCATCTACTCCGCCAGCGAAGAGGGCGTTCGACCTCCCGCTACGAATCAAGTCTGTGCCGTGGCTGACTGCGCTGATACCAGACGTAGAACCTGACGCGACCGTGCTGTTGGCCCCGCGCAAATTGTGCCAAATGGCAGTCTGACCCGCGGCAGCATTGATAACAGTATTCGCGAATGCCATCGGGCTAACACTGCCCACACCAGAGACAAGTGCAGTCCGATCGAAGTCGCCAATAGTATGCATGCCTCCAAACATCGTTCCTACCACTAGCGACAAGTCAACCTTGGCGCGCTGCTCGGCGGTCCATCCACTGCTTTCCAAGGCTAACCCGCAGGCTGCACTGGCTAATTGGGAAACTCTGTCTAGGGGGCGTAGCGGTCGCCCGGGAAGGTATTTCTCTGGTTCAAAGTCAAGCAACCGCCCGGCGAGATGGCAATGGCAACCGTTGTGGACGACTGGTTCGACCCGACGAATACCGCTCCGCCCGTCACACAGAGCCTTGAACAGCTCGCTGGACGAGTCGCCCAACGGCGAAATTAGCCCAATCCCCGTAATTGCGACACGGTGGTGCACCTTGTATCTATGCCTCGCTGCGCGTAAAGACTACAGAGGAATTATTCCCTCCGAAGGCGTAAGCATTGTTGAGAGCGACGTTCACGGTGTGTCTTCGGCCCGTGAGGGGGACGAAGTCGAGGTCACATTCCGGATCGGGGTTCAGCAGGTTAATGGTGGGAGGGATACTACCCTCTGCGATTGCGAGGACGCAAGTGGCGGCCTCGATTGCGGATGCCGCCCCCATAGCATGACCCAGCATGGACTTGATAGAGCTAATCGGAACTTGGCGGGCGCGATTTCCGAATACCCGTTTGACCGCCATTGTTTCCAACCTGTCATTTGTGGAAGTGCCGGTACCATGGGCACTGATGTAGTCAACATTCTCCGGACTAAGACCGGCGGAGGTAAGGGCCATTTCCATAGCTCGCACTCCCCCGTCGGCGTGGGGATGCGCTGCGGTCATATGATGGGCATCGCAGGACAAACCATAGCCCGCGATCTCAGCATAAATGCGCGCGGAACGGCTGCAGGCATGATCCAATGTTTCCAGCACAAGAAAAGCAGAGCCTTCGCCAGGAATCATCCCTTTACGATGGCGATCGAAAGGTTGGCAAAGCTCTGGTGCAATTGCGCCTAGTCGGGCAAATCCAGTGTAGGTGATCCGGGAGAATAAATCCGCACCTCCAGCAAGCATCATCTGGGCCTTGCCAGAGCGTAACTCATCAAAAGCACGCACAATAGCGTGATTGCCAGCTGCACACGCGGTGGGAATCGTAACTACCTCTCCGCCCAGTTGAAGTTCGCATGCCACATGTGCCGCAAGTACATGACATGGATACGTCGAAATGAACCTACGATCAATCTTGTCGATTTTCTTGGCTACAAAGTTATCGTCGAGACGCTCAATTACCCGGGGCTCTCCCGAGGTCGTCCCCACTACGACCCCGAACTCATCTGCATCGGACTCCTCGATTGAGAGATCCGCGTCTAGAACCGCGAGCCGTGCTGCCGCGATCGCGAACTGTGAGGCGCGATCGATATCGTCCACGGAGAGATTGGAGAGATAATCTGCCGGACGGAAGTCCTTTATTTCTGCGCCATTGTGAACAGCAAATTTCGAAGTGTCGAAGCTTGTCACCGCGCCGATTCCGGAGCAGCCTGACATCAATCGCTTCCAGAACAGTTCGCGACCGATTCCTATGGAAGTGACAACTCCCAGACCGGTGACAACCACTTGGTGTGGCTTACGTTCTTTCATGCTTTCGGCGCGATCCGACATTCTTCGGAATCCCTGATGGGTTATAAGTCGACGATGACCGCAAATTATGTGCAGGAATCTGTCTTGTCACTCGGAGTCACGGATTGCTAATAAACTGGAGCCAAAGCTTAATTTACCTTGGAACCCACTAGCCTCCGTTGACGGGAGTATTCACACAAGAAGCAACAATATGGTCCAAATAGCTTTACACCAGTTCTTCTGCTTTTATCGCGAACAAATCGCTCGTTTCGTTCCAACATATGATTGCCCACGATGCATAAATGGAAAAGATACAGTAGTCGTTTTCTACTAGACAGTTCTGCCCTTCGGTTTTCCGCATATGTTTGTCTCTTAGTCTATATTTCGCATTCCACCTAAGTGTTGTACTCGACTAAAGGAGTATCGGCCATCAAAGGGGGTTGTGCATGACGACGTTACTATCTGCCGGCCATGCGAGGCGAGGGTTCGTCAAACCGTATGTAGGTAAAACCTACCGCTCCAGCTGGTTCCAAGTAGCTCAAAGTCAAATTGACGCTTTTGCCCAGGCGACAGGAGACGAGCAATGGATTCACCGTAACGATGCCGGTATGGCCAGAAGTCCGTTTGGGGAGCCAATTGCACATGGTCTGTTGCTCGTGTCATTAGGTATCAGCCTAGCCCGCGAATGCGGAGCATTGCCGGATGCGACGCTGGTGCTATACGGTTTTGACAACCTTCGGTTCCGCGGACCCGTGCGAAGCGGCGCGAGCGTCCGGTGCCTGACGACTATCCAGGATGTACGGAAGATGTCAGGGCGATGGCTGCTCAACATTCGATTTTTGATGGAGATTGAGAACCAGAAGATCCCAGCACTTGTGGCGGATTGCTCGTTGTTGAGTCTGACCCAGATCCCGGAAATCGCGGTTAGCGTATCCGGCGGACCTGTCGCCGAATAATTGGGCAACCAACTCTGACCGTTTAGTCATTCACGGCTCCCATCTGGCAATAGTTGTGTCTGCAAAAAAGGCCTGGGCATTTGTCTTAGTTCGCAGAGCCGGAAGCGGCTTTACGTCCAAACAATAGTGAAAACCAGTCCGAATGCGAGGAACCGTGAATTTGGAGCGTATCCCTATCGTGGGAGCCATATGCAAGAGCGTCGATCGCGAGGGAGAGGCGTTTTTCCAGTCGGGTCGGACACTGGTGGACTTCCTCGACCGCCTTGGGCGTGCCCTGCGAGGACGGAAGTTAGCTGAACTGGACGAGTTTTATGACCCGTCTTTCGACGGAGGGTGGCTGGGTCTCAACGACCTTTCTGCACTATCTGACCGGGATGGGATCGAACTCGCAGAATTCCGGTCGCCGGTGGGGAGTGCGAGTAAGAAAGCCGCGCTGGAGGAATGGAGAGTCTACATTGAGAGCTTCGAAGATATCGAGGAACTGTCGCTCCACCTGCACAGGCTTGAGGATTGGCGTAGACCAGACCAGCTCTCAGCGAGTATTCGTTTCGAGTTGATCGGCAAGCGAGAAGGAGAGCCGTTCTCAGGCGTCGATCGTGCAGACTTCCGAGTGACTTGGAGGGTATACGAAGGCATTCTTTGTATCCACGACCAATCCCTGATTAAGGGAAGCCGGATACGTAGTCGCACCGCCTACTTTCAAAACGTCGGCCATGCAGCCGGTATTGATTTTAAGAACCAATACTACCCTCCATTCCTGTCACATCCGCTAAAGTTCGGAATGATCCGCTACGGACCTGGAGGAATTTCAGTGGTGGATTACGACAACGACGGGTTTTACGATTTATTTATTCCCGACGGAGTTTCCTCGAGGCTTTTCCGAAACTGCCGGGACGGAACCTTTGAAGACGTCACCCGGGAAGCGGGACTTGCTGATCTCGATGGTGTGAGCGCCGCAGTTTTTGCGGACTACGACAACGACGGGTTTAAGGACCTATTCGTAAGCCGGACCTTCCGGCCCAACCAGTTATTTCACAATAACGGTGACGGGACTTTTCGAGATGTCACCCAACAGTCGGGTATAGGTGAGGATTGTTGCACAACCGTCGCAGGTTGGGCCGACTACGACAACGATGGGTTTCTTGATTTGTACGTGGGGAGATACCTCGATCCCCGCAAGGACATCCCCACAACCTTCTACGCACGGAATGCCGAACCAAACCACCTCTACCACAATAACGGGGATGGGACCTTTACTAACGTAACAGAACGTGCCGGCGTGGGTGACCGCGGGCTCTGTTTGGGTGTGGTCTGGGGCGATTTCAACGACGACGGGCGACCCGATCTGTATGTCGTCAATGATTTTGGACGGAAGACCCTATATCGAAACAATGGCGACGGAACGTTCAGCGACGTAACGGTCAGGAGTAGCGCGCTAGCCTACGGCGCCGGAATGAGCGCTTCCTTCGTGGATTACGACAATGACGGCAGGTTCGACTACTACGTCACCCATATCCGCTCAGAGCACTCATGGTTCGCCGAATCTCCGACGGTAAAGCGCTACATGCTCAAGTGCCTGACGCAAGGGACGTGGAAGACGGATATGCCGTTGTATTGGGAGATATTTAAGCAATCCGGCCGCGACTTTGTGCGCGTTTTTCAGCAGATGGCGTCTGGGAACACTCTGCTCAGAAATAGGGGAGACGGGACATTCGAAGATGTCACAGCCAAGACCAATACCAATCCTCCCGGATGGTTCTGGGGGGCATCGTTCGCCGACTTCGACAATGACGGTTGGCAAGATCTCTATATCGCGAACGGGTGGGTCTACAACGACAGAGATACGGAGATTGAACTGGAGTTCCTGAATAATGTAGTGAACAACCAGAACATCTTCAAGACCGGCCTTTATTTTGATCCAATGCACTTTGGGCATCTCTCCTGGCATGGATGGGAGCGTAACCGCTACCTGAGAAATAACGGCGACGGAACGTTCCTAGAGCTCGGACATGCCACTGGAACGGACTTGTTGTTAAACAGTCGAGGTGTTGCAGTAGCGGATTTTTGGAATCGAGGTGTGATGGATATCGCTGTCTCCGCCTCGACGGACCACCATGCGTTGCTCAAGAACTGTGCTGGAGGCAAGCGAAATTGGCTCCAGATCGAACTGGTCGGACGGCATTCAAACCGAGATGCGGTTGGAGCTAGAGTCACGCTCTATGCAGATGGCAAACAGCAATCCCGCGAGGTCACCCTCGGAGACGGTTACGGCTCGCAGAATACCCTGCGCCAGCACTTCGGTCTCGATCGGTGTGAAATCGTTGACAGACTGATTGTGCGCTGGCCGACGTCTGGCATCGTGCAAACCTTCCAAGGACTTCCCGTTAACCGGATCATCGAAGTCACCGAAGGTGATGATCAAATGGTTACAAAATTTTATCCTTCGGTGGGCGATGCCATTTATGCAGCCTTCGGCGCGTAGTCCAGTTGCATTCTTGCTGACCTTCGCGATGCTGTTGATCAGTACGCCGACACACGCACAGGTGCCCCACGACACAAGTGGCGCGTGGTTTGAAGACGTAACACACAAAGCTGGCATCCGTTACCGACATCATCCTCGACAGTTTTCTAACCCCTACGCCGCCATCATGCAAGGCTACG
>CAVREJ010000024.1:0-73046 GCA_963720135.1 uncultured Acidobacteriaceae bacterium | reverse complement strand
TGGTCCACACGAAACCGTGGGTATTGCCACCCGCATCCATGAAGTCGCCAACCACTTGTCCGTTGTTGTTCAGGCCCAGGGCCTGGGTGAAGGTGGCGCCTGGCACATCCAGGGTTAGCAGCAGTCCGAAGTTCAGCAGGAAGCCGTGGTTCACCCCGTTGGCGTCGACGTAAAAGCCGCAGATCTGCTGCGAGTTGTCGATGCCAGTAGCCTGCGCTCCTCCCACCGCTGCCGGAATGTTGATCACCTGGAAAACGTCGCCCCCGAGTTCGTTGTACACGTAGGGAACATCGGGCGTGGAGTTGTTCTGGCTCATGCTGTAGTAACCGGCCGCCTGACCCATGTCGTTCTGCCCAAGAAGCTGGTTGAAGGCCGAGCCGGGATAATCAACCGTGGTAAACGTGCCGTTGCTGCTGTAGAAGCCGTGGGTGTTGCCCTGGTTGTCCACGTAGAACCCGTCGGTCACAGCGGCATTGTTGATGCCGATAACCTGGGTCATCGTCGAGCCCGGGTAATTCTCGGTCGTGAAGGTGAGGGGCAGGCGCAGCGTGAATCCCGAGTTCTGGGTCGCGTTGTGATACCCCGCGATCAGCAGGCTGTTGTTAACGCCGAACAACTGGGTGAAGGTGTCGCCCAGGGTAGTTGACGGGTCGGAAGCTGTACGACTGCGCCCAGATCGAGGTGCAGATCAGCAGAGCGAAGCCGGCGATGGCAAAGCGTTTCATGGTGTTTCTCCTCTTTAAGAATGTTCGCGGCGGCGGCCGGAAACTCATTTACTGCCGATGTGCCCCAGTTGGAAGCTTGATCAAGTTTTGTTAGCTTCCGGCCCGAAGGCCAACCACCGGCTTCGAGTGTAAAGTAGACAATCCAGCCGGTTGGAAGTCCTAAAGATGGAGTTAAAAACAGGTAAGGAATTTGTTGGGAAAATATTGGGACAAAAATAAACAAGTAACCTATTGAGGAATAGTAGTTTAGGGGATCCGTCGATCTTGCTTAAAGCTCGAGAAGGCGCAAGCGGATGCTCGCGCCTTCACTTTTACGGAATACATTTTCTGTGAGACCCGTTCCTCGCGGTAACTGACTACTTAGGATTCGGCATGCTTGAGCCGGCAGGGCAATACGTCACCACATATCCGCGGCTTGCATTAACGGGACACGCCACCTGCTTGTCGTCGGTTGGGTGCTGGTAGGCATCCTTGCAGCTCGCCTCTGTGCACTTTCCACCTTTTACCTGTGTCCCTCTGGTGGTGAAAGAACAATTGAGGTTCGTTGTCCACTCGATGGGAACGTTATAAAAGATGACCGCCGCTTTATCGACACAGTCGTCTGGTCCGCCGGTTGGGCACAGATTGGGAGGCGAATGCGGTCCCGAACCGTAATTCGTGCTCAGGTTAACGAAATCATTGGTAGGCGTGCCTTTGGGAGTGAACTCAAAGTGCGTGCCGAAGGTGCCGTCTTGCATCATTCCAGCGCCGCAACAATTATGTTGCAGCGCGCAGATCCCGCGGCCGCTGAGGCTGGGATTGCAATAAGCCGCGTATTTCGCGTCGTTTCCTTCCCACATCCAGCCCTCGCGCTGCTTCGTCCCGGGAGGTCCACCCAGATCAGTCCAGTCATCGCAATTTGGGCACTCATTGTCAGTCAGGCTTGGATAGGCGATGATCCGGTTCTGCCCGCCCTGGTTAAAAGATGCAATCGCCATCGATTTTTGGCCGCCGGCCGGCAAGGTGCCAAGCTGCGGGCCAGTTGAGTTAAAAGTCAGGCTATATTTGCAGGAATTCACAAACTTTACCTGTCCTGCGTCCTGGCCGACACTGAACGACGGAAGGCAAATGACCACGAGGCCCACTATCCAAAACATGCTTGCAATTTTTCGTGCTTCAACACGATTCGCAAAACCAGGAATTGCTTTGCTCATGATGTCCTCTCTCTGTGCAGTGAACTGGCGATCTCTTCAACGGTTAATATCGCTGGGGCGACACTTTATCGCATCATCACATCGGGAGTGCACTGCGCTGCTGACTGTAGTTTGCTTCTCACATTACCGCAAGATTCTGCGACTTTGTGATTGCTGGTCTCCGCTAACCAATTGAATCTATTGCCAAAATCGTGGAACGAGAATTGCTGGTACGGCTGTGAGGACTCCCATAATGGGAGTCCCAACTCAGCCCCGGAGGAAATATGCGACAAAAAGCCCTGCTGGCCGTGGTTGCTCTCGTAGCACTTCTTGTTTTAGGACCACCGGCCTTCGCTAGCCCCAATCTTCTCAGCAACGGCAGCTTTCAGAACGGCGATTTCAGTGGCTGGACTGAAGGCGGCAATTTCGAAGACACGGAAGTCGTCAGCGGCCCATTTTACGTCTATCCGGGCGGCCAGGATGCCGATGGTTTCTACGCCGTCCTAGGCCCGGTTGGCAGTGATGGAACACTCAGCCAGACCTTCAGCGACACAGTCGGCGCCCACTACACCTTCAGCTTCTGGTTCGCCTCAGTTGGGGACAATCCCAGCGATTTCACCGCTAGTTGGGATAGCACCAATGTACTGGGTCCTCTCAGCAACCCCAATACGGGAGTCAATTGGACGGAGTTTTCGTTCACGGAAGTCGGAACCGGAAGTGACACCATCACGTTCAGCTTCCGAGACGATCCGGCGTACATGGCCCTTGACAACGTTTCGGTCTCGCAGAGCACCGGTACCACCCCCGAGCCGAGCAGTCTGTTGCTGCTGGGAAGCGGCTTGCTGACCGTGGGCGGAGTGATTCGCCGGAAGCTACAGGCAAATCGCTAGACTCCACTCAGGCACGAAAATCGTCTGGCTTCTTCGCTGCGCGCGAGGCACCCGTTTGGGTGCCTCCGTCTTTTTGATGACTGTAGTTTGCTTCTCACATGACCGCAAGACTCTGCGACTTTATGATTACGGGCCTCTGCTAACTCGATGAATCTATTGCGCGAAGGATGGAACAAAAATTGCGCGAAGGATACCGGGGATTGCCACAAAAGTGGTAATAAATCCCAAACTCAGCCCCGGAGGAAATATGCGACAAAAAGCCCTGCTGGCCGTGATTGCTCTCGTAGCACTTCTTGTTTTAGGAGCACCGGCCTTCGCTAGCCCCAACCTGGTAACCAACGGCAGCTTTGAGACCGGCGACTTCACTGGCTGGAATCAAAGTGGCTTAGAGTTAGTGGTCTCCGGCCCATTCTCCGCCTATTCTGGCGCCGAGGACGGCACTTTTTACTCCGTTTGGGGTAATATCGGCAGCGACGGAACAATCAGCCAGACTATCAGTGATACCCCTGGCACCCAATACACCTTCAGCTTCTGGTTCGCCTCAGTTGGCGATAACCCAAGTGATTTCAGTGCCTTGTGGGATAGCACTACGTTGCTCAGCCTGACCAACCCTAATACTGGAGTCAATTACACGGAGTACTCGTTCGCAGTAACGGGAACTGGTAGCGACACCATTACCTTCAACGGTCGAGACGATCCGGCATGGATGGCTCTCGACAACATTTCGGTCACGCAGAGCACTGGCACAACCCCCGAGCCAAGCAGCCTGTTGCTGCTGGGCAGCGGCCTGCTCACCGTGGGCGGAGTGATTCGCCGGAAGCTACAGGCAAACCGCTAGACTCTACTTTTTTCGCACCAAAATCGTCTAACTGCTTCTTTGCGTGTGAGGCACCCGTTTGGGTGCCTCCTTTTTTCTGCTGAGTATTACCGCCTGGGACGCCTGACCCCTCACCCTACCAGGCTCGGCACTATTTTGTGGGGGTATTATCCTTCGGCGCACCAGATAATTCAGGAAACCACATCATCATCTGGTCCGGTGCGAGCCGCAGCTCTTGGGTGGCGGAAAGACGAATCACGCGGACCTGTGCGTTCTGCTCGGGGCTGTGGTTGGAAGCGGGAAAACTGTTGTCCCAAGTCCCCCAGGACCAGCCGTCGAGGCTGTAATACTTATTGCGCTGGTAATTTCCTTGCAACCAGTCGTGCCAATTCTTCAGGTTCACGCGCTCGTCCCCATCATGGCTGAGAATGCTCAACAGCACCTGCAGTAACGATTTCACCCCCCGGTTACGATGGACAACCCTGTCATCACTCGCGTTCGCGTCTGGTGACAGCCTGTTCAATTCTTCCCTGGCGCGGTTGAGATCCTGGTCCGTTCCTCGAATCAGTAAAAGTTCGATAAGGTCGGATCTCGTGGCGAATTCGTTTCTCTGCGAATCGGCGCCTTTCGCCTGCTCAGTAAGCTGCTCGGTCAGGATTTCGATTCGGGGATCGACTATGTCGTTGAAATGCGCTGGTTGGTGGTCCGAATCCAGCCACCACGGTGGCGGAAGTGGAGGATCCTTGGGGTCTGGGTGGGCCTGCTTCCGCTGTCGCGCGCTGGCCTGCTTTGTCTCCCAATCCTTGGCAAGGTTTTGTTGCTTTTGAGAAAGCAGGGCGCCGCCATGCGCGAGCATGGAAAACATCTGCGACCGGTTAGCGTTATCGATATAGGTGAAGTCCGCTTGCCTAAAGTCGGCCCCGGTCAGGACAGCGCCGTCAAACAGGGTATTCTTGATGATTGCCCCGAAAAAATTGGCTCCCTTTACGTTGCTATGACGGAAATCGGCCATATAGAGCCGCGCATTGGTAAAGTTTGCGTTCGAAAGATCGGCAGCTTGAAACTTGGTATCCTGGCAGTCCGCGTTGGAGAAATCCGCGCCTGCCGCGTCTGACGCTGAGAGATCAGCTGACCGTAAGACCGATCCTTTGAGGCTCGCCCCACGCAGTTGGTTCCCGATCATTTCCGCACTATCGAGGGTCGCGTCGCCGACGTCCGCGCCAGCTAGCCTTACACTGGGAAGCAGGGTCTTGGACATCAGCGCGCTATCCAGGTAACTGTTCGACAAGTCAGATTGCGGCGCGAGGGAGGCGAAATCGGCCATCTTCAGTTTCTCGTAATGTCTGCCGGAATGCAGTCCCCCGATCTGCCCACGCCAGATTGCCAGATTTCGAAACGGATAAAATAGATCAAGCCCGATGGCGATCAACAAGATCGTGCTGAAACAAATGACCCCGATTCCCGCTGGCATCCAGGAGAGTAGGTAGCTCCACGCCTCGCGCGCGCGACTGGCGATAGTTGGTCCCGTAAGCACTCGTCTCCGATAGCGTTCGTATGCCGACTTTCGCAGTAACCATCGCGTAATCTGTGCCGGCTCGAACAGGACGGTGAGCAGCGCCACCGCTACAACAAAGAGCAGCGAGATATAGAAGGTCACCCGCAATGTGAAATAGGAGATGGTCCGTGTTGCTCCCAGGGAAAACAGCAGGATCAGGGCCGTGATGGGTAGTAGCGCCCACCCTGGAGCCGTTTTCCAGACTTGAAAGATTCTTTCCGGATCTGCATAGGGGTTTTCGGCCGTAGACTCATAGATCTTTTCCCGCTCGCGCTTGGAGTGCGCGGTAAGGCGTAGGAATCGCGGCTCCGGCCAAAGCCGGGCAATTAGTTCACGAATTTTCTTGGCATAGAGTCCCTTGGGAAGCAGCTCGGAAAAAAATGGATAATCGCCAAAGTTGTCAAAAACCAGCTTGTCGAACGGCAGATATGCCAGTACTCCACGGTCTACCGCCAGTTGCGAAAGGTGCCGTTCGTATTCCTGTTGCAGAAAGGAGAAAGAGTATCGTCCCGATATCCGGTTGATTACAAAATGCACCCGGGGTTTCCGTTCCACTGACCCATACGTCGTCTCCAGTTGTTTGTAGAGGAGCAGTGTACCCGCGAAAGTAATCACGTCCGGCTCGTTGATGATAATGAAATCGTCTGCCACGCCCGCGGCAGAAATCGTAAGCGTATCCACTCCCCCGTAACAGTCGATTAGGACTACGTCGATGTGGTGCTCCTCCGCCAGGGTTTGGATGAAGGCCCGGAAAAAGTCCACGATTACGTGGGTTTCGCAAACAAACTTCTTCCACTCCACCATTTCGTCTGGGCGCGCCGCAGGTATCAGAAAGAGTTTGTCGTCGTATCCCAGGTCAAGAATTGAAAAGTTCTCGGTAAATCCTCGCGTCAGATCGCAATCCGTTGCGCAGCAGACGCCCATGATCGACATCACGCTGCGCACCTCCGACTGCTCAACCTTGTCCATGAACAAGCAGGTGGCGCCTTTGTTGTGGATGTCGAAGTCGATGAGGAGCGTACGAAATCCCGCGAGGCTGAGCTGGCGGGCAAGGTTCAAGGTGACCGTCGTCTTGCCAACGCCACCTTTGCCGCTGCTGACCGCGAGAATTTTCATTCGTTCACTGTCAAATGCGGGATCAATACTGGAGCGGCTTTACTTTGATCGCACTAGCCCGTTCATTCTGCATTTCACTAAGCCGCACGTCCATTCCAGGATTCTTGACAGCGATGATGAGCAAGCAGACGGCGACCACCGCTAACAACCCTAAGCATCCAAAGCACAGTGGTTGGGCCTTCTCCTCTCTGTTTCCAAGGATGAGAGTGAGGATCGCCAGCACTGCCACGAAAGGAAGTCCCTTCGTCGGAGTCTCTGGAATTGACCGGGTCAGCAGGTGGCCCACCACGCCGAAGCTGCTATCAATGATCATACTGGCAACTTCAACAGCGTTCTCGGCCGCCCCCACCCAGACTTCACCAGGTTCTTTTTTCCCGCGCTTGGGCGGGTTCTTGTGGTTCACCTTCCGCGGCCGGTTACTTTTCGCAACGGGATGCCTGGCGGACTTCTGCGTAGCCTCCGCAGCATTGGATGGCTCGACCGGTTCCGGATCTGCCTTTGGCGAAACCCCTTGGGATCCCATAAAAAATACTCGGGCTAAGATGCCTCAAAGCCAGTAGGAAACATTGCGTTAAGGGAGACGGTGAAACTTCAGACGGCCAGAGTTCCTCTACGGCCGAAGTTCCTGTGATGTTAACCCGGTTCGTGGTCCTGTCAAGAGATTTATTTTTGCACCTCTTTCAAGCAAGGTAGGAAAAGCGGCCACTTTGGTGTGTTTCCAGCGGGGTACTTTCGTAACTAACCCAGGCTCTTCACCTGTATGTTCATGGCCCTAGATACCAAACGGCCTCAAGCCCCAAAATGGGCGCTTGAAGCCGCCAGTATTGAGCTCGCTTTGATCACAGTTTCAGCCCGGTTCGACTGGTGAGATTAAAGCTCGCCTGTAAACACCTGCATCGAAGCTGCGTTGCGTGCTAAGGCATCGCGACACAACCGCCTTCAGCCATTGATGAAGGCGTCTGATTATGCCTGTTTCTTCTGCTGGTCCTTGTTGAACTGGTCGCGGTCTGACTGCGGATTCTTCTGTTCACCAGTGTGCTGCTGCCCGCCCTGCTGCTGATTCGGGTTCTGCTGGCCGGGATTGTTCTTCTTCCAATCATCCTGCTGCTGCGTTCCTTGATTCTGCTTGCCGCTCTGCTGATCTGACATCGTTCCTCCTTGGTGTTGGGCTTACTTTTCAGTTTGATGGACTCGCTGCAACGCAGGATGTCTTGCTATGGTAATTCCACACTTGTTTTTCTGCTGTGAGCGAGGCAACCTCTTTTGCATTTCCTTGATTCTTTCCACCCGCCCGCCGCAACCCATACACCAGCTACAATGAGGTATGCACAACTATCGTCTGGTAAGGGATCGCTCGGCTGTACAGGTCTATGTGGATGGAATACCCAAGGTAACAGTTGACGCGAATCAAAGAAATGAATTGCGCAACTACATGGTTTCAACCGGCCTTACGCCCGACGAGGTCAACCAAAAAGTACACGAACTCTATATCACCAACAGCACGGAGTTCACGACCAGCCGTTGACCTTGGTTCAGTCAAACGCCTGCGTTCAACGTAAGAAACCTAGAACAAGTCGCGTCGTCAGTATTGATGCCGCTACTGGGCGCGCAGAGCGTTCTTCATCCGCTGAACAAGAACCGCGTCAGTCGCCTCATAGGTTGATTCCGATGGGCTGGAAGGATCTCCAAACCTGATCTGCGAATTCGACCACGTCGAAGTCTCCGGCCGCTCCGAAAACGCGGTCATATGAATCTGGGTACATCCTGTCCCGGCGACCAGGTCGCGCACATTATCGAACCCGATACCGGCGCCCGGCAGTACCTCGATCCTTTCGGCTGCGCGCTCGATCAATTGCTGAATGAGCGCACTGCCTTCTGGTGCGCTGACGCGCTGACCGCTGGTAAGTACTCGCGTGATACCCAAATCGATTAATTCTTCCAGCGCACGGAAGGGATCGGGAGTTACGTCGAAGGCGCGATGAAAGACCGCCTGCTGCGGTCCAATGCGGCGACGGACCATGCCGCAGCGCCGAGTATCAACCGTGCCATCGGCGTTAAGAACGCCAAAGACAATTCCGTCAGCCCCGTGTTGCAGCAGCAGATCAGCATCGCGCTCCATCACCGCGAATTCTACCCCCGAATAGCAGAAGCCCGCCGGACGCGGACGGTCCATTGCCATCACGGGAATATTCAGACTCTGTTTGGCCTCGATGAGCGAGCCCGCAGACGGCGTGAGGCCGCCGAGGAACAATGCCGAGCACAACTCCACGCGGTCCGCGCCTCCGCGTTCGGCTTGCACGGCATCTTCGGTTGAACCGCAACAAATTTCCAGCAAGATGTCAGACATGAACAGTAGTCCCAGCCGAAAGTCTTCGGCTGGGATTCTATCGGTTGAGGGTCTTGACGGCTAGCTCAAGCGATTTTGATAACGGTGATGTTGCGTCTGGCGGTTTCTTCGGGCTTGACAAACCAGACTTGATGGCGACTGCGATGCAGTTGCAGTTGCAATGCGCGACGAGCAGAGCGGACAACGCTACGCCAGAAAACTATTGCACCGCTTGAGTCAGAGCCTTGCGTTCGCCTTGCTGTGCGAGGCAGCTAGCGACTCACAACCAAGGGGCAACAAGGTGCAGGCGCACAGTGCCTGGCGCTACTTTGAGGAGATTGACCCGCCGGCCATTGGAACGGAAGACGGCCAAGCGCGCAGTGCTGTCCTGGAACTGCTGGAGGAAGAGGCACTACAAGCCACCGACCGGACATAACTCCTTAATCGCTCGCAGCCGGAACTGGATATTGCCGCTGCCGGGCGGCTGCAATTTCGTCCCACCGTACCCAACCGATGTACAGAACGACCAGAATATTGATACCCAAGATGATCCAGTGAAGCTCGTTGGGATGACGAATCAGTTTGTAGACTTCAAAGGGAAGATAAATGCAGCCAGAGATGATGGCCAGCCATTCCGCCCATGCGCGCTGCTTCCATAACCCGTAACCTTCCAGGAATCGCAGGACAGCGTAAGCGATGGCGATTCCGGCAATCATCGCGATGCTGGTGGTGGAGATCTTGTCGGCGGCCCTCAGAAACTGCTCGGACAACCGGTGATGGTAAGGGATTAATGTGAAAGAAGAAGAGAACATGCTCCGCGGCCTCCTCGAAATCCACGTCGCGGCGGATCATGTGAATGAAGACATAGGCGCCTAGCAATGCCAAGCACCCCTTGAGCGCCTCTACAATCGCAACCGTGCGCAGTCCTGCCCGGTGACTGTGGTGCGGGGCGATCTTGCCCTCGGACGCTTTTATCACATTGCTCATTGGCTACCAGGATGCGATCGAACCGCAGCGTACAGCGTACCTTACCAAATTTCGTTGCGGGAGGCGGCGATCCTCAATTGTCCTCCATCCTGGGTTCGAAGCCTAGAGCTTCGAGTTGGTTTCTCTTGCGGGCGACGATTTGATTCCGGTGCGCTCAAGAAGGAACAAAAAAAGTTTATGTCTGGCGGAGCTCGCCTAACTGCGCGGCCTCTAACATCTCAGCGGAGGTAATGAACTTGTGACGGCAACGCTCGCCGCTGGCGCGAGCTAATTCCGCTGCATCAATCCTACGCCACGCGGCGTGGTCCACCCAGCAAACTTGCCGTTGTTCGAGCAGTTGCCGGGTCCCTGCCCGCCCCCGTCGCTCGCCATCCACCGCCTCTTGCGCGATCCTCTGTGCCAGTTGCTGAGCTTCGGTGCGATTGGTCGGAATCGTTCCCGATGGTCCCCGCTTCGCCCACCCAACCACATACAGCCGATCTTTGATTTTTCCTTCCTTGTTGCGAAAAATTCCGTTAGCGGGACTGGCTGTGCAGCAAGGCCGACTCTCGTATCCGATGCAGGTGACGGCAAGCTGCGCGGGAATTTCGCGAAGCATTCTGTCGGCAGAACGGAACTGCACGGCGCGCAGACTGCCATCTCCAAGAAAAGCGGTGGGGGTTAGGTTGAAGCGAAAATTAATCGTGACCGGTACACTGTCCGATGGGTTCGCAGCGAAACTCCGTAATGTTTCGACGATTGCGCCATCACCGGACAGGCCAGCCGGATCCTCCACGGTTGGAACCGCGCACTGCAAGGTACCGAGTTCAGCCAGTTCATGCTGCGTGAACTTCGCGTTGGCAGCACCGCGCCGGCCGACGATATGGATGGTTTCGATCGGTTGCGCCTCCAGCCATGCCATCACCTCAGGTGAGAGATCAGAGCCCGCTAACTCTACCGAGTTTTTGGCGAGAACACGCGCCACATCAATCGCTACATTGCCGTTGCCGATAAGTACCGCCGACCGTACCCCGTCGATCGCCGGCGGCTGATGCTCCGGATGGCTGTTGTACCATCCGACAAACGCTCCCGAGCCAACGACGCCAGCTATATCTTCGCCCGGAATGTTGAGACGTCGATCGCGCGCGGCTCCGGTTGCCAGCGCCACGGCATCGTACAACGACATCAACTCATCGAGCCGGATGTCGCAGCCAACTTCGACATTGCCAAAGAAGCTGACGCGGTCACGGGAGAGCGCGCGATCCAGCACGCGGGCAACCGCCTTCGTACCTTGATGGTCCGGAGCAACTCCATACCGGACGAGTCCGAACGGCACGGGCAGCCGTTCGAAGATGTCGATGGAAGCGTCCGGAATCAGGCGAAGCAGGCTGTCCGCCAGGTAACATCCCGCCGGGCCGCTACCGATAATGGCGATGTGTTTCATGAATGCGGCTTTTCGCTCTTCGCTTTTCGGCGACCACGAAGTTCATCACAGTCCCGGCCATGAAAGCTTTTGCCATCCAGGTGCAAAACTGGAACCTTCAAATCAACCCTTGGCATCGCCGTGGTGAGCTGGTTTCGCGAAGAGCGAAAGGCGAACAGCGTTTGTTCAGTGCAAGCGCACGTACTCGTAGTCCACCGGGTTGTTGTTGATGCCGCGATCCGGAGGCGCAATCCACGCCGCCATCTTGCCTTGCTCGTGTACCCCATGCATCAGGCTGAGGATATAAGTGCGGTCGCTTTCGCTCGGTAGCCAATCGCCAATTTGCGCGTTGAACTGTTCCGGGCTGATCGGTCGTCCAGTTAGATCGGTGGGAACAGCGGCCCAGCTTCCGATACTGCGCCGAAAACGCGTGCTGGGCAGCGACAATCGAAACGAATAGCCGGCTTTTTCGATGAGCCGGTTCCAGCGCTTTACCCCCAGCTCACAGTCGCGGACATAAGAACCGCGCGTGACTTCGTTCATGGCGTTGCGCATCGGAATCTGCTCCGTCTTGCTACTACCGTTCCCGTCCGGCAACTCCAGCGTGAAGGTCTGTTCGGCGGCGACGTGATCTTCGTATTGCGCCTCGTCCGGCCGACCCTTCAAGCCGTTGGCGAAATAAGAAGCCGCATTCGAGGACGTCTCCGAACCGAACAGGTCAAGCGACGAACTGAACCAGAAGTTCAGATACTTCTGTACAGTCGGCAGATCGATTGCGCCCGCTTTGCGGACAGCGACCGGATCTTCAGTGCCCAACTCTTTCATCACTTCCAGTGTCCGTCTCACCACTCGGTTGATACCGGTATCGCCAACGAACATGTGGTGGGCTTCTTCAGTCAGCATGAAGGAGCAAGTGCGGGCCAGCGGGTCGAAGCTGGACTCAGCCAGCGACTTCAACTGGAATTTGCCGTCGCGATCGGTGAAGTAGGTGAACATGAAGAAGCTGAGCCAGTCGCTGATCGGCTCGTTGAAGGTGCCGAGAATGCGCGGCTTGTTGGCGTCTCCGGAGTGCCGTTCGAGCAACTCTTCCGCTTCTTCGCGGCCGTCGCGTCCAAAGTAGGCGTGCAGCAGGTACACCATCGCCCACAGATGGCGGCCTTCCTCGACGTTCACTTGAAATAGGTTGCGCAAGTCGTAGAGCGAAGGAGCGGTGTGTCCGAGCATGCGCTGTTGCTCGACCGACGCAGGCTCGGTATCGCCCTGCGTGACGATCAGACGGCGGAGTATGGCGCGAAATTCACCGGGAATCTGCTGCCAGACTTCCTGCCCATAGCTGTCGCCGAATCCAATCTTGCGATCAGGATCGCGGTCGGCGAGAAAGATTCCCCATCGATAATCCGGCATCTGCACGAATCCATAGGTGGCCCATCCCTTCGCGTCCACCGAGGTTGCGGTGCGGAGGTAAACGTCGGCCACCTGAAAATCGCGCGGACCGAGGTCTTGCCACCACTTCAAAAATTCCGGCTGCCAGTGTTCCAGCGCGCGCTGCAAGGTCCGGTTGGAGCCGAGGTCTACGTTGTTCGGAATACGATCAGAATAATTGATTGCCATTAGATACTCCTAAAATTCCGTCGCCCTCATCTACACTCTCTCCCAAGTGAAGCGCGCCTTCGAGCCCGTTCCGAACAGCTTGAGCGCGCCATGTTCCCCGGTCGAGTTCGGCCGGATGAATACCCAGTTCTGCCATGCAGAGAGGCGAGCAAACACCTTCGTCTCGATGGTTTCGCCACCCGGAAAGCGCAGGTTTGCTTCCATGCCGGTAAGCGCGTCTGGCGAGAGCGCCGCACGTTCTTCGATGGCAATGCGCACTTCGTCTTCCCAGTCGAGATCGTCCGGCGCCAGGGTAATCAGCCCGAGCTCCAGAGCCTCTTTGGGTCCAAGTAGCTTGCCCTTGGCTTCCATCGCTCCGGCCATGGATCGTGCATTGCCACTAAATCGAGTTTCGAGACGGCCACGATCGTTCACGGCGGGCAGAAGGCCAAAATTCATTTCGTCCACCGCGATCTTCGGCGCGTCGCCTTCTTCTTCCGGAAGCGCCAGCATGTAACTGCGATCGGCGGCCAGCGCCAGTTCGAAGAGCACACCAGCGAAACACGATTCTGGCTCGATGATGGCGTACATGCTGCGTGAAGAAACGTCGAGCCGCGCGAACGTCCGGCGGAGCATCCCGATGGTCTCGCGCACCAACCAATCGTTGCGATGATCCAGCATTACCGCGCCGGAAGCGAGCACGGCTTCAGCACTGCCGGATGTCTTGAGCAGGAGAAGTCCAAGCTCCGCCTCGTTGACTCGCAGCATGAGAATGGCGTCGTCTAGCTCCCGCGCCATGGCCAGCGGCCACCACTGGTCGCCTTCAGCGTGAATCGCATCCGGTTCAACCGGTTGCAGTCCGTCGGGGGCACGCACGGTCAGTGTCGCCGTTCGCGCTGAGCGATCGAACGTGACATCAACGTGCTTATAGTGGTAGCCGTTGTCGTCAACAGTGCGTTGCAGCGGAGTCAGCGCGATGCCCTTTGCATCCGCGGGACGCGTTGAGTCGCCTGCTAAGGCTGAAGCCCGAGCGCGCACCAGTTCGGGGAATTTTCCCGGTACTGCAATGTCATCCACCAGGCCCCAGCCCTTTGCGCGCTCGCCCTTGACGCCGTCAGGGTTAGTGCAAAACATGTCAGCCAAGTCACGACGCACTTTGCGCTTGTCCACCACGCGCGTTAAACCGCCAGTGCCCGGCAGCACTCCCAGCAGCGGAACCTCGGGCAGGCTCACAGCGCTGGAACGGTCATCGACTAGCAGAATCTCATCGCAGGCAAGTGCAAGTTCATACCCGCCACCGGCGGTAGTGCCGTTGAGCGCAGCGAGAAACTTCAGGCCGTCATGACGGCTGGAGTCTTCCATGCCATTGCGGGTCTCATTGGTGAATTTGCAGAAGTTCACCTTCCACGCATGAGTCGATGTGCCCAGCATGTAGATGTTGGCCCCGGCGCAGAACATGCGCTCGCGCGCGCTGGTCAGCACTACGCACGCCACCTCGGGATGCTCGAAGCGGATGCGTTGCAGGATGTCGTGCAGCTCAATGTCAACGCCGAGGTCGTAAGAGTTGAGCTTGAGCTTGTAGCCGGGCCTCAGGCCGCAGTCTTCATTGACGTCCATGGACAGCGTCGCCACGCGGCCATCGATCGAGAGCCGCCAATGGCGATGTTCTCCCGGAGCCACGTCAAACGTGACCAATTCCTTCTCATTTACCGTTGGCATGTCAGGTCGAACTCTCCTCAAAGCAGCGCCGGACGGCGTGCGCAGGTCCCCATATCGATAGATGCATTATAGTGCATTTACGCGAAGTGCAAAGGGGTAATATCATGCAGATTCAGGATTGGCGGCTAGAAGAACACACCTTGACCAGTCTCTCTACACTCTCTTCAACAGAACTGGCGCTCGTACCGATGGTGGCATCGGCCTTGCGATACAGCGGCTCGCGCACGTCAAGAATCCTCCGCAAGTCTGACATGGATTCGCGATTATCTGCCATGGGACGCATATCGCCCTGCGCGATGACACGCTGCATGTGTTCCTCCGGCGTGGCCCGTAGCCAAACGGTGAAGCACATGGTCAACAGGCGCTCGAACGTCGCAGGTTCAGAAACCAGGCTGCCGCCGGTGGCCAATACAAATCGCGGATAGCGTTCGATAACCTGGTCCAGAACGCGGCGCTCCAGCCGACGGAAGCCGCTCTGCCCGTAGAGATCGAAAATGACGCTGAGGCTAACGCCGCTCTCCTGCTCGATCAGGCGATCCAACTCGAGAAACGGCGCCTCCAAACGATCCGCAAGCATGGCTCCCAGAGTAGATTTGCCGGCGCCGCGCAGGCCGATCAGCGCGATACGGCCGCGCCGTGCATACAGGTCAACTCCGCCAAAGTTTTCCACCAGGAGGCGGCGAGCCTCGACCAATTCCGTCGCCGGCAGCCGCCGCAAAAATTCCGTAGTGTGCACCAAGTCCACAGGAGGCTCGGGCCCGTCGAGCACCAGCGCCTGCAGAGGAGTGTCGAGCGCCTGCGCGATCTGTCG
The DNA here is from genome assembly GCA_963720135.1 of uncultured Acidobacteriaceae bacterium. Taxonomy (GTDB): domain Bacteria; phylum Acidobacteriota; class Terriglobia; order Terriglobales; family Acidobacteriaceae; genus Bog-257. The sequence continues at coordinate 57,936 of CAVREJ010000024.1, read as the reverse complement.
CAGCAGCAAAATCGAAACATTGCCCTGACCGGTTTCGAGCTGCGCCAAGTAGCGTTCGGAAACTCCCGAGTCGTGGGCGAGGATCTTGCGCGTCATTCCGCGCCGGGCGCGCGTCTCGCGCACTCGCTCTCCCAACAGCCGGAGGTAATCAGACTCAATGCTATCTTCAGCGCTGATCGAAGTCGTAGCGGAGGAGCTCTCCGTCGGTTCGTTCTCTTCTACATGCACTATGTCGCGTTTTCGGCTCACCGTGAATGCATTATACTTCCGTAGCCGCACGTATAATAGTACCTGGGGTGGGGAACGCAAGCATGGGACTGGACATCACGATCCTGGTCGGAACCATGACCGGCACAGCCGAGATGGTGGCGCAAGAGGTGCAGCAAGCCCTGGAGACGGCTGGCCATCAGGTGAAGATTCAGGTCATGGACGGCCTCGACGCCAGCGTCTTTCAGAGCGGCGGCACCTTCCTGATTTGCACCTCAACCTATGGGCAGGGCGATGTCCCCGACAACGCCCAAGCGCTCTTCAACAGTCTGGAGACGGAGAAGCCTGATCTCACCGGCGTGACTTACGGAGTAATCGCGCTTGGTGATCGCACCTACAAAGATACGTACTGTCATGGCGGAATTCGCTTTGACAAGTTGCTGGCTCAACTCGGCGCCAAACGCGCGGGCGAAATTCTGACGCACGATGCAAGTTCGGGTACGCTGCCGGAGGAAGTGGCGGCGCAATGGGCCGTGCCCTGGGTCGAGCAGCATTTGGCGTCCTTATCGGAGAAGAGATAAATCGTGGCTACTACACTAGAAAATCGAATTGCCTCGGATACCAAGGTGCTTCAGAGTTACCTCGGCGGGAAATGGCAGGCTGGCGCGGGAAATGGCTCGCCGCTGGTCAACCCCTGCGACGGCACTGTGCTCGCCTCGGCAAGTTCAAAAGGTCTCGACCTGAAAGCTGCGCTTGGCTACTCCCGCAATGTGGGAGGTCTGGAGCTGCGCAAGCTCAGTTATACGCAGCGCGCAGAGCTGCTGGGAAAGATTGCCGACCTACTCGCGGCGCGACGCGACGAGTGGTACGAGATTGCACGCAAGAACTCTGGAAATACCAAGACCGATGCCGCCATCGACGTAGATGGCTCCATCGGTACCCTGAAATATTTCGCCAAGATCGGCACCAAACTTGGCGATGCACACCTCCTTCGTGATGGCTCGCCAACGCGCCTGGCACGCGACCAGAATTTTCAAGGACTCCATGTGGGGATTCCGCTCGATGGAGTCGCTGTACATATCAACGCTTTCAACTTTCCCGCGTGGGGTTTGTGGGAGAAAGCAGCGGTCAGCCTGCTGGCTGGCGTTCCCGTCCTGAGCAAGCCAGCGACTTCGACGGTATGGCTGGCACAGGAGATGGTGCACGCGGTGGTCGAGGCCGACGTGCTTCCGCCCGGTGCGCTATCCATCCTGTGCGGCTCGCCGAACGATTTGCTCGATCACCTGCATTTGGGGGACGTCGTCGCCTTCACCGGGTCGGCGGACACGGGGGAAGGTATTCGTCAGCATCCGCGCGTTCGCCAGCAGGGCGTGCGCGTGAACATCGAAGCGGACAGTTTGAACGCCGCGCTGCTTGGTCCGGACGCGACGCCCGGCTCGGCATCATTTGACTTCTTCGTCCGCGAAGTTGTGCGCGAGATGACCTCGAAAACGGGTCAGAAGTGTACGGCGATTCGGCGCATTCTGGTTCCTGCTGAACATGCGGGCGCGGCAGCCGATGCCATCGCGGCGGCGCTAGCGAAGATCGTGGTGGGCGATCCGGCGAATGCGTCGGTCAACGTGGGTCCAGTCGTGAACATGGCGCAGCGCAAGTCTGTGGAAGAAGGAATTCGCAAACTAAGCGCACAGGCGAGGATTGCCTATTCGCCTGAGCCTTTCGCGCTGGTGGATGCGGATGCGGCCAAGGGAGCGTTCGTTCCTCCGACACTGTTAAAGACTAATAACGGGGCGGATGGGGAGCTGGTTCACGAACTGGAAATCTTCGGGCCGGTGGCGACGGTCGTTCCCTATCGCGACAAAGCAGATGCTTTCGCCGTCGCGCGGCGCGGGGGCGGTTCGCTGGCGGCGTCGGTGTTCAGCGGCGACACGGCATTTCTCGCAGAGGCAGCCGTTGCGCTGGGCACTACCCATGGTCGCCTGTTGTTGGTCGATCCTACGATTGGCGACAGCCACGCGGGACACGGCATCGTTTTGCCGTCACTTATGCATGGCGGACCAGGTCGTGCCGGCAGTGGAGAAGAACTCGGCGGATTGCATGGGCTGTGGTTCTATCACCAGCGGGTTGCAATGCAAGGGTCGGCGACAACGCTGTCCGCGCTTGCGGCAAAGGCGGCGGATCCGTCAGCGGAATAGCCTTTGCAAATCTCTCAACAACACGGCGAAGTTCTGGTTGATGGCAAGCGGCTGGAGACGCTATGGATCGGCCCGGCGGGTGAGCATCGGCCGACCGTTGTCATGCTGCACGAAGGCTTGGGCTCGGTCGCGCTGTGGAAGGACTTTCCGCAACGGCTCGCGTCGCGCACGGGCTTCGGCATACTTGCATACTCGCGCTACGGACACGGTGGCTCCGACAAGCTGCTGGAGAAGCGGTCGGTGCAATTCATGCATCACGAAGGCGAAGCGGTGTTGCCGGAGCTGCTGGCTAAATTGGGCATCTCTCGGCCCATCTTGCTTGGTCATAGCGACGGCGGATCGATTTCGCTGATCTTCGCCGGAAAGTATCCCGAGCAACCGCGCGCGTTGATCCTGGAAGCGCCGCATGTTTTTGTTGAGGACCTGAGCATCGCGAGCATCACTGAGGCGAAAGTGGCATATCAGACGACCGATCTGCCGCGGAAGCTTGGGCGCCATCACCGTCACGTGGATGCGACGTTCTGGGGCTGGAATGACATCTGGCTCGATCCGCAGTTTCGGTCGTGGAACATCGAAGAGTATTTGCAGACGATACGGTGCCCCGTCCTGTGCATTCAGGGCGAAGAGGACGAGTACGGAACGATCGCGCAAGTAGAGACAATCAAAGCGCAGGTGCCCACAACCGAGCTTCTGATGCTGCCCAATTGCAAGCACTCACCGCATCGCGATCAGCCGGAAGCGACGCTGGAGCGAATGGCGGAGTTTGTAACCGAAGGTGTCGGGAGCGGGGACGAGACCGAAGCGATGAGGGGTGGCGCTGAGGAACAAGCGCTTTGCCCGAATAGGGGTCCTTCGACTCGCTCTGCTCGCTCAGGATGACACGACTTAAAAGCAGACGGTTGTTCGCGAAGAGCGAACAGCGTTTTCTTCTGAAAGGGCGACAACATGGCTGACTGGGTCCACACCTTCAAAGGCGCTGTGCTGGCGTCGGAGTACGATTTCGCGAGTCACATGAACTCGCACATGTATGTCTCGCGCTTTGACCAGGCAACGTGGTTTTTACTGCACGCGATCGGGATGACACCGGCTTCGATGAAACAGAAGAATCTCCGGGTGGCGATCGTGCGCCAGAACTATCAGTTTCTGGAGGAGTTGCGCGGTGGCGAACTGGTGGAAATCAAGAGCGGCTTTCTGGCGGTCGGCGAAAAATATTTTCGCTTCATCCATCAGATGTACAACGACGAAACCGGCAAAATGGTCGCGACTTGCGATAGCGTTGCCGTGCAAGCCAGCCTGGAGTCGGGTAAGAGCGTGCCCATGACTGCGGAGTTACAGGAAAAGGCCAAACGGCATCTGGTGACGGCGAATGTCCCGCTGGACGGCGAGATTGGTTAGTGTGACAGCCTGCCAAAAAAGCAGATCTCTCGCGGACTAAAGTCCGCTGGTGGTGACAACTGGTGCGGAAACCTGCCCGGCGCAGCTGAAGGTGGGTCCCTTCAAATCAATTCGGGAAGGGTTTATCCCAGGTCACCTTGGCCGTTGGCCATCACCACCGACGCCCATTCTTCATTTGTGAGACGCTTGCGCTGCGTGGTTGCCATGGGGATAGGCACATGGATGAATACTCCGTGCTGCAGGCCGACGATCATGTCAGTCTTGCCGGCCATGGCGGCGTGAACTGCATGGCGCGCGAAAGAATCGCAGAGTACCGAATCAACGGTGGAAGCCGGGACGCTGCGGATATAGTAACTCGGATCCAGATAGCGAATCACCACCGGCAGGCGCTGCGCGGCAAAGTGTTCCCGAATCTTGTGCCGCAAGAAGATACCGATGTCCCGATGCAGCAAATTTCCCGAGGCATCACGTTCTTCTGAGGGCGGCATCAGGTGTTGTCCTGCGCCTTCGGCGACGACGATGACCGCGTGATGCCTTTCCAGTAACCGACGATGTAGCACAGACAACAGACCACATTCGCCTTCCAGTTTGAACGGCACCTCCGGCACCAGTGTGAAGTTAACTTCCTGGCTGGCCAAGGTTGCACCGGCAGCGATAAAACCCGAATCGCGGCCCATGACTTTCACAATGCTGATACCGTTCAGCACACAATGCGCTTCCACATGGGCTGAATCGATTACTTCCTTGGCCTTCTCGATAGCAGTGAAGTAGCCGAACGAACGATTCACGTACTGCACATCATCGTCGATGGTCTTGGGAATTCCGATCACGGAAATCTTGAGCTTCCGACGCTGGATTTCCTCTACCACGCTGTGGGCTCCGCGTTGTGTCCCGTCGCCACCAACCGTGAAAAGAATGTTGATGCCGCGCTGCTCCAGAAAATCGACGATGATGTCGGCACTCACCGGCCCGCGTGAAGTGCCTAGTAGCGTGCCGCCAAGCTGGTGAATGTTGTTTACCATCTCCGAGTTCAACCACATGGGCGGGCTGGAAGCTTCGGCGGAGAATCCGGAGAAACCGTAGCGCACGCCCAGGACCGCTGGTACCCCATAGTGGTAGTGGAGTTGAACATAAACCGACCGGATGACATTGTTCAGGCCAGGACACAAACCTCCGCATGTAACAATCGCGACTTTGGTCTTGGGAGGCTCGAAATAGAGCTGCTCACGCGGACCGGCTCTCTCGAAGAGTTGTATCGACGCTTCCGACTCAGGCCCTGCGTCGACCGGATCCCGGTAACGCATTTGGTCGTGAACAAAAGTGCTTTCGACGGAACCATGCGCGTCAAGTCGAAGCGGCGACCGCACCGCGCGATCGCCAAGGTTGGGGATAACGATATTTTGACCCATGAGATTGTCCGGCCCGGGAAACTGACCGCTATGCAGGCGTGTCAGAAACGTCGAAACCAGACTCTACAATAAACGAATGACCCCGCTTGCGCTGTGAGATAGACGCCCTTAAATTGTCGAATTAATCGCTTGGCGAACCTATCCTTTCACCCTTGCCTTGGCTGGGGACGTCCTCGGAATCAGTCTCGCCCTCTTCCTGCCAAACTTCCTTCAGCATTTGGTTCACTCGCGGGCGGGCGAGTGCCGAGGCGGCGCTCAAGACGACGGTCACCCACCCGACGCCGATTACCACCTCGACGCAAGCCAGGGTCCGGGTAAACGCATCTGCGGGGATGACATCGCCGTACCCTAGCGTGGCCATGGTTACCACGGAGAAGTACACAAACTGACCAAAACTAGGGGGGACCGCCGAAACCATATTGATGCCTTGGAAGGCAAAAGCGCGATTATGCTGCCAGGCGGCGGCATAAAAGCAAGCGAAGATAAAAATGATGGCAGCGTAGCCCAACAGGAAAGCCAGAAGCGCTTCCCACATCTGCTGCAATATGCGGAAGACGCCTACCAGCACGCGCAGGCGTGGCCTTAGCCATTCTCCCAGCAGCCACGCCAGATTGGTTCCGATCAGAACCGCCAGAAAGATGATTGCCGCCGAACGTGGGATAGGATGGACCTCGATCTCCGCTATTAGGGTGCTGCCAAAGGCAGCCAGTAGGGCAAAGTACATTCGCTCGGAGGCGTAGAAGTGGTGGGTCAACTCACGCAAGGCGTGATACCGCAAGGGAATCGATTTGACGTGACTGGCCGGCAGGCGAGTAAGGATTGCCTTGCTGACCCAGTTGAAGATGCCCTTGCCGGTGAAGCGAAATCCACCGTAAAGCCCGCCTGCGAAACCGATGGCGCCGCACACCGCTATCATTTTCTGCAAGTAATCGATGGTGTTCTGCCTGGGGATCAGCGAGGTTATCTCGGGAGCTATCGAAGCTCGCATCATGCTGCCGAGCATGCCGGTGGCCAGCGCAACCACCACGATGAATCGCGGTGCGAAGCCGACGCAGGCGAAGGCGAGAACCAGGCCCGAGACCGCGTAGATTGCCCCTGCCCGAAGCGACTCCGTGCCCCCGATCCCATAGCCATAAGCGGCGATGGTCACCGTGGCAATACCGTAGAAAATTGCAATTGCGACCGGATTGGATTTTGTCTTGGATTCCACGAGGCAGTCCAGTGAGTGCGTGCGCCGAGTTTGCACCGGAACCGGCTTTCAGCGCAAGTTGAAACGTGCGTAATCTTGCCGATTCGGGAAACCAACAACGGCCACGCGGTTTCCAACCCCGTCGACCAGCAGGTAAGATGTTTCCGAAGGTGACCTATGAGCCCCGATCCTCCGGCAGAAAGTCTCAAGCCCTCCCACGACCCCCGCGCCATCGAGAACGTTGCCGAGGCACACCGCATTCTGAGCGGACTGAGACAGCAACTCGACAAGCATCCCGACTTGGACGAAGCCATCGCCAAACTGGAGATGGCGCTCAGTGTTCTGACCACCAAGACCGGCGGAATGTTGTAGATCACGATTATGTTTGGAACGAGAGTATGGTGTGGCCTGTTGGCGATAGGTTTGAGTGTCGCCGCGACGCTGGTCGCTGAGGATTTGCCGAAGGTTGAGGGCGATAGCCTCGCCGGCCACCACGTTGTCTTGCCGGCCGCGGTGAGCGGAAACGTTGCGGTCATGGTTCTGGGATTCTCAAAGGCTTCGAAAACACCTACGTCGGCGTGGGGCAAGAGGATCGAAACGGATTTCGCCAGTACTCCCGACTTCGTGCTCTATCAACTGCCCGTGCTCGAAGAGGTTCCGGGATTCATTCGCGGGATGGTCATCTCCAACATAAAGAAAGACGTGCCCGAAAACCGGCGCGAGTACTTCATTCCTGTGCTGCGCGGCGAGTCCGACCTGAAGAAACTGGTAGGTTACAGGGAGCCAGACGACGCTTATTTGATTTTGCTCAACCGCAGCGGCAAGATCGCCTATCGGATACACGGCATGCTAAGCGAACCGGCCTATGCTGACTTTCATCAGCACATCGTCGCACTGCTGCGTTAGCGACGAAATTCCCGGGTGCTTCCGCTCAAAAGATCAAAACATTTCATGAACTCGTGCTATAGTCTGCAACCCTGTAAAGACTATCTGGCATCACCCGCAAAGTATGCAGGATGGAGGTAGGTAATTGACGAGCCGTATCGGTGTGGCGATATTGCTGTTTGCGTTATTGCAGTCGGGAAATGCAGCCGACAATCCCGAACCCATGGATGGCTACTCGCCTGCGCATGTGACTGTGGAGCGCGACTGGGAGGCGAGATTCCGCAACCTCCCAAACCCCGACGCGATGCGGGAATCGATGCAGCACCTAAGCGCGCGGCCTCACAATGTCGGTTCGCCATACGACAAGGAAAACGCGGATTGGATCCTGTCGAAGTTTCAGCAGTATGGCTTCGATGCCCACATCGAGACCTTCGACGTGCTGTTTCCTACTCCCAAGGAACGCCTCCTCGAGTTGGTATCACCCACGCACTTTGTCGCCAAACTGCAGGAGCCGCCGCTCAGTGTCGACCCGACTTCCCAACAGACCACAGAACAGCTGCCCACCTACAATGCCTACTCCGCCGATGGAGACGTAACGGCCCCGCTTGTCTACGTGAACTATGGCATGCGCGACGACTACGAGCAGCTGGACCGGCTGGGAGTTTCGGTGAAGGGTGCGATCGTGATCGCGCGGTACGGTGGCGGCTGGCGAGGCATCAAGCCCAAAGTCGCGGCCGAGCACGGCGCTGTCGGATGCATCATCTATTCCGATCCACGAGATGATGGCTACTTCGAGGGACAGAATTATCCAGCGGGGCCCTACCGTCCCGAGGAGGGAGTCCAGCGTGGCAGCGTAATGGACACCGAATATCCCGGCGATCCCTTGACCCCCGGAGTTGGGGCAACGAAGGACGCGAAACGGCTGAGTTTGAAAGAAGCCAAAACCATTACCTCAATTCCGGTGCTGCCGATTTCGTACGGAGACGCGCAGCCCTTGCTGGCGGCCATCGCTGGGCCGACTGCACCTGACAACTGGCGGGGAGCGCTCCCGATCACCTATCGGATCGGCCCTGGTCCGGCTAAGGTTCATCTGGTAATGAGATCGAACTGGGACCTGAAGACCGTCTACGATGTGATCGCCAAAATTCCGGGTAGCGAAGCTCCCGATCAGTGGGTGATTCGTGGCAATCACCATGATGCATGGGTCAATGGAGCGGACGATCCCATTTCTGGCATCGTGGTCGAATTGGAGGAGGCGAGGGCGCTGGGCGAGTTGGTGAAGCAGGGCTGGCGTCCCAAGCGGACCATCATCTACTGCGCGTGGGACGGCGAAGAGCCTGGCTTGTTAGGTTCCACCGAGTGGGTTGAGCAGCACCAGGATGAACTGCGCCAGCACGCTGTGATCTATCTGAACTCCGATTCCAGCGCACGCGGATACCTGAATATTTCTGGTTCTCACCTTCTGGAACGCGCGGTCAACCAGGTGGAGCGTGAGATTCAAGACCCAGAGAAACACGTCACGCTGTGGAAGCGCGCCTATCTTCGACGCATCGGCCGTGCCAGCAACTCAGAAGACCGCGACGAGTTGCGCGACCGCTCCGACCTGCGTCTGGGCGCGCTGGGAGACGGCTCCGACTACACGGCTTTCCTCGACTTTGCCGGCGTCGCGGCGCTAAACATGGGTTTTGGCGGCGAAGGCGGTGGCGGAGTTTATCACTCCATTTACGACGACTTCTACTGGTACACGCATTTCGGCGACACGAAGTTCGTTTATGAGCGTGCGTTGTCTCAGATGGCGGGGAGCACTGTAATGCGCTTCGCCGATGCCGACCTGCTTCCTTTCGACCCCGTGGGCTCAGCCGATACCATAAAACGATACGTTGCGGAGCTGAAAAAGGAGTTGAAGCAACAACAAGACCAGGCGCGCGAGCGCAATCATGAAGTCGAAGAAGGAGTTTTCACTGCAACTGCCGATCCGGAGAAACAATATGTGCCTCCGCCCAAGCAGCCCGTGCCGCCATACTTAAATTTCGCCCCGTTGGAAAATGGTATGGAAGCGTACGCCCGAGCGGCCCAGCGCTACCGCCAGGCGGTCACAAAACTGAATGACAACGACGGTGCAGCGTGGCAGTCTGCCGCATTGCAGGCCATCAACGCCAAGCTTCTGTTAACCGAGAGGACGTTCACCGTCAGTCAGGGTCTCAAGGAGCGTCCATGGTTCAAGCATCAGATCTATGCGCCCGGTGCGTATACGGGTTATGGAGCCAAGACGATTCCCGCAGTGCGCGAGGCGATGGAAGAAAAGAAATGGAAAGACGCCGATGACGGCGCGGTTATCGTTGGGCAGGTGCTGATGAACGAAGCCAGCCTGGTGGATTCCATCGCACAAGAATTGGAGGAGGTAGAAGGCCAGCGGCCCGCCACCCAAACTGCTCGGCAGGGGCCGGTGACATTGAGGCCACAGCAGAAGCAACCGGCGGGGCGATAGAAATGCAGCAGTCCTGGATAGGCATATTCGCAGCACGGATACTCCCGGCAGAGATTGTGCCGACGCCACAACTTCATTTTTCAAGAACCTTTCCAGCTCAAAAGTCTGCCACCGGCTGTCTTTAGGTCATTCTCAGAATAATTTAACTAACCATCTGGCTTTCTGGGTCGATATGTTGAAACGAGACCATGCGCTCAGTGGCGAGGATTACTGCGGCCAAGCGCGACGAACCGGATGCCCGACACCGCCGAGCTCGCAGACCGCTCAAAGAAGGAGCGCATCCTCGACCGATTACAGGGTGCCGATTCCACGACCCAAGGCGTAACCGAAGCTGGCTGCAGTGGGGTGAGAGGAGGGGGATCTATCCCGGTGCCCGATCGACGCCTGCAAAATGGCCGTCAGGTCGGGGTGAGATTGGGACTCTCCTTTGGTCTTCTTATTGCCATCCTGTTGGCAACCGCCTATCTGGCGCTGGATCGCACACTGCGCATATACGCAAACCTGGAAGAGGAACTCACCGAAAACCTGCTCAAACTGCAACTGGGACAAGAAGCCCTGCGCTATTCCAGTGAGAACAGCCGAATTACCATGCAGATTTTTCTGGTGCAGCGGCCGGAGGTGATTGACCAACTCCTGGTCCGCCGGGCGGAAAATACCCGCAAGATATCCGCTCTTATGCGGCTCGTCGAGGCCCGCCGTGCCTCCGACGAGGAGAAGCAGCTGCTGCAGACTGTGAAAGAGACCAGGACTGTCTACGTTGACAGCTACCAGCAAGTGTTGCGCCTTTTGCTCGCCGAAAAAAGCCGGAGCGCCGCCGCGGAGATTATGGTCCAGCAAACCACGCCCGCCTTTTTCCGGTATCACGCTGCGTGGGACGAGTTTGCTCGCTTCCAATTCGACGAGATCGAGAGAATCAATGATCGGGGCAAGAAGCAGCATGCCATCACCCGTCGCATCATGCTCGTCTTAGAAATCATGGTGGCCCTGCTAGCGGGAGGAATCGCCATGGTCGCCACTCACCAGGTGGCGCGCGTCGTGAACTCCCGCATCCGTATGCAGCAGGAGGTCTACAAACTCAATGCCAAGCTTGAGCAGCGAGTGACCCAGCGCACGCAAGAGCTGCAACACACCGAGAACCAGCTCCGAACTTCTTTGGGAGAGCTGCAGGTATACAGCGGCCGCGTGGAGACGGTCAACAAACTGGTGGAACTGCTGCAGTCTTGTCTTACTCTGGAGGAAGCGTACAAGCAGGCATCGCACGTGCTCCAACGGTTCTTCCCGGAAGGAGCGCTTTTGATGCTCAATCCCTCGCGCAACCTGCTCGACGTGGCTGCCAGTTGGGGAAAGGCATCTGCTCGCCAAGGGCCTTTTTCTCCAGCAAGCTGCTGGGCCCTACGCAAAGGCCGAACCCACGTTGTCGAGCCAGGCGATTTCAGCCTGCTCTGCAGCCACATCGATCCCGCTTCGCCGGCTTCTCATATATGTGTTCCGATGGTGGCTCAGGGCGAGTCGCTCGGGGTACTGAGCGTTGCCACTGCCGGGTCGAATAACGACGCAGCGGACCCGGGCAGTCTGCAGCATATGCAAGAACTGGCCACTAGTCTGGCGGAACAGATCTCGCTGGCATTCGCCAACTTGATGCTGCGCGAAACCTTGAAATACCAGTCTGTCCGCGACCCTCTGACCAATTTGTTTAATCGCCGGCATATGGAAGAGGCCCTGAAGCGTGAACTGCTTCGTGCAGCCAGGAAGCAGAATCCCTTGGCCGTCCTGATGGCCGACATTGACCATTTCAAACAGTTTAACGATGCCTTCGGGCATGAAGCCGGCGACGTGCTCTTGCGCGACCTCGGTTCCCTGTTTGCCACCGAGATACGCGGGGGTGACATCGCGTGTCGCTATGGAGGCGAAGAGTTCCTTCTGATCCTGAGCGATACCGATTTGCAGGTTGCCGGCGAACGCGCGGAGAAGCTCCAGGAACAGGTCCGAAACATGCAGGTTCGTTACCGCGGCGAAACCCTGCGCCGAATCACAATGTCGATTGGAGTGGCAGGCTTTCCGCAGCACGGCAGCGAGGCAAGTCAAATCGTGACGGCAGCGGATAGAGCGCTTTATCAGGCAAAGGCAGCGGGTCGCGATCGGGTGATCGTCGCCGGCGAAGAACCGCGAGCCACGCTCGCATTACAACCAACCGCAGAGTTTCCGGCGGAAAATCACTCCTGATCGCGTTTCCTATGCCGTTCCCAATCGCTTCAACACATTCTCACGGAAGCCACGGCTGAGGGTCAGCTTGGTGCCGTCACGCAGCAGGATGGAATAATCGCCATATAACGAGGGCCGCAAGGTCTTGATGCGATCCACATTCACCAGGGTGGAGCGATGCACGCGCAGAAATTGCCGATGTCCCAATCGCGATTCCAGCGACGTGATGGTCTCCCGCAGAATATGGGTGCTGGCTCCTACGTGCAGACAGACGTAATTGCCTGCCGACTCTGCCCAATCAATCTCGTTAGGTTTCAGGCAGACAATTTCTCCGTCCGCCTTGATGACAATACGCTGCGGAGTTTGCTGCCGCGATTCCAGGTCCGCCAAGAGATCCAGCAGCTTGCGCTGAAAAGTCGCCTCAGCGGGATGCGACAACTGCTTACGCGCATGACCCAGTGCCTCCGCCAGGCGCTCTTTTCCCACCGGCTTCAACAGATAATCGAGCGCGTGCACCTCGAAGGCCTTCATCGCATACCGGTCATAAGCGGTAACAAAGATGGTGAGCGGCACGTGCTCTCCTTGCAGGGCCGAGATCACGCCAAAGCCATCCACTTCCGGCATCTGGACATCGAGAAAGACGAGGTCTGGCTTTTCCTGCTTGATCAGCGCGATGGCCGACTTGCCGTCGCCGCACTCGGCGACAATATGCAGGTCGGGTTCATCTTCCAACAATCTGCGCAGGCGCTCGCGCGCCAGCGATTCATCGTCACTAAGCAACACTCGAATGGGCATCGGTAATCACGACCTCCTCGGAACTTTCGCGAAACGGTATATGGATCTTTACGACACAGCCTCCACCGGGCCGATCCTCCAGGGTCATTCTGTGATCGTGGTTGTACAGTTGCTGCAGACGGGCGCGGGTGTTGCGCAGTCCAACGCCCTCCGTTGGAACCACGCCTCGGTGGCTGGTCAGGCCTTGGCCATTGTCACTAATCTCCATCCATAGCTCATCGAAGACTTGCCGGGTCGATATACGAATCCATCCAGGGGCCCAGCGCGGGCCGATGCCGTGGCGAATGGCATTCTCCACCAGCGGCTGCAGAGAGCAGGTTCGGGACAAGGGCAGAGAGGGTATGCGGCTGGATATCCATTTCCACCCGCAGGCGGTCCTGGAACCGTGTCTGTTGAATGTCAACGTACTTCTGCAGGAAAGCGAGTTCGCGGCTAAGTTGGACCTCGTGGATGCCCACGGCGTCGAGCGACAGGCGTAGCAGGTCGGCCAGTTGCAAAGTCATGTGTTCGGCAGCAGGACCGTCATTGCTGGCCAGCGCGGCGATGGAATTCAAGGTATTGAACAGGAAGTGGGGTTCGAGTTGGATCTTCAATACTTCCAGTTGCGCGTACGCCAGTTGCGCCTCCAACTGCGACGATTGCACTTCGCGTTCGCGATACTTGTCGTAGTAACCGATTGCCTGGGTTATTAGAAGAACGTACCAATAGCGCTGGAAATCCATGAGGGCACGGGAGAGAGTGTGCGCCAGAAAGGGGGCGTGAGTCTCGGGAATCCATGTCACTAACGGAAACAGCGACACGATCAGGGCAGCGCCGACCAGCGTAAATGCTGCACTCGCCATCAAATGCAACGGGAGCACCCGTTTCCAACTGCTGCGGTCGAAGGTAAATCGGCGGGAGAACGCGTACACCGGCGGCGTCAGCAATGACCAGACAAACGAGATAGTGACATTCCAGGCGAGCAACTGCGCCCAGCTCTCCGGGCTGCCCATGGACGCCGTATAAACATGCGCCCCGGCAGCACTCAGAAAAGCCAGCACCGTCCATAGCACGAAGCCGATGGCCCAGACGCGGCCCCACTGTTTCAGCATGGTGAGCTACCTACTCTGCATGAACCCAAGACAATTCGAGACGAGCTGCACCCACAGAGTGATAGACGAAATCCAGTGGCGGATGTTTCCGAAAAAATGACAAAGTTACGCCCGAAACGCGAAAGAGCTATGATGACTTTGGTGCCGGCTCGCAGCCTGTCCGTTTGTGGACATTCAAGCCGCATGCCTCGTCAAGAACGATAATGCGGATGGCAAATATGGAATGAGGGATTCAGGATTACTCCGTTGCACGAACTAGGCATTGCCGCTTCGATTCTCGAGTCCGTGCAGAAAGAAGCTGAGCGCCACCCCGACGGTCGCATCACCAAGGTGGGCATCAAAATCGGCGAACTGTCGGGCGTTGACCGCGATGCGCTGCAGTTTGGCTTCGAGGTCCTGGTAAAAGACACGGAATGGGAGCCGGTGGTTCTCGACTTGGAATATATTCCACGCATGCAGCGCTGCTCGAAGTGCGGGCACGAATTTCGTATGACCGAATTCGATCCACAGTGCCCGCAATGCGGCGAGTTTGTTACCGATTGCATTAGCGGAGAAGAACTCGATATTGCCTATATGGAAGTGGATGAATGACCCGCATCGCAATGGAAAAGAAAGTCCTGAACGAAAACCAGATTCTGGCCGAAGAGTTGCGCGAACGCTATCGGCAACTAGGTGTGCTGTGCATTAACCTGATCAGCGCGCCCGGCTCCGGCAAGACAGCCCTGCTGGAGAGAACGCTGCAACGCATGGACAAAAACTCGCGGGTCGCCGTGCTAACTGGCGATCTGCAAACTGAAAATGACGCGCAGCGGCTGGCGAAGTTCGGCTTTGCTGTCAAGCAAATCACGACCGGCGGGACTTGTCACCTCGATGCCAAGATGATTGGAAGACATCTCGAAGGCTGGAAACTCGAAGACCTCGACTTGCTGATCGTGGAAAATGTGGGCAATCTGGTCTGCCCGTCAAGTTACGATCTTGGGGAAGACGCGAAGATTGTTCTGCTGAGCACGACCGAAGGCGAAGACAAGCCGCTCAAATATCCTTCCATCTTTTTCAAGTCGGAGCTGATGCTGCTGACCAAGATCGATCTGCTACCCTACGTTCCCTTCAAGGCGGACGTGGCGCGCGAAAACGCCCGGCGCGTCCATCCTCAGATGGAAATCATTGATGTCTCAAGCACCACCGGAGAAGGTATCGATCGTTGGATGGAATGGCTGCGAGCGCGTCAGGAGCGGACGAAGGCGAAACTGCAAACCGGGCGCTCGTAAAGTTTCGGGTAACCAGACACAGTAGAAGGGGGCTAAGTGCGGCCCCCTGTACTGGCCCCTAGCCCTGGACTTACAGTTGCGGCGGTGGTGTCGTGCTGCTCGGAGGAGGAGTTGCGTTTGTATCCGGGCTGGTCGTTCCTGGATTGGCGGACGGCGGAGGCGTGGTCGTGTCCGGGCTCGTGCTTGAGTTCGGCACGGTGCTGGGTGTACCGGACGGCATGTTTGGCGCCGCGCTGGGCGTGTTTGGCGCTCCGCTGGGCGTGTTTGGCGCCCCGCTAGGTGTATTCGGCGCTGCGCTGGGAGTTTGGCTTGGCGTGCTTGGGGTTACGTCGGGAGTCGCTCCCGGTTCGGTTGGCATCGTTGAAGAGTTAGGGTTGGTTGCGGCTGGGGGGTTCGTAGCGGCCCCAGGCGTCGTGGTTTGTGAGCTGTGTGACCCCATCGTGCTCTGCGAGCTGGGGCTGTTGGATTGACCTGCCCCGCTCCTGGCGGCGCCAGCGGTCGACTGAGCATACGCCCAGCAGCCGCACAGCAGAACCGTGCTTGCTAATAGAAGTAGTCTCCGCTTCATGTTCCTCACCTTTTCTTCCTCGAGATCAAGATTCTTGCTAGAGATCGAAATGGCCACAGTTATTCCGATGGGGGGTGCAAATGTGGAGATGCCTGCTGGAGGGGCGAATTCGCGGAGCATGCTTGGGCGTGATCGCGCCATGCAAGCGCAACTTCTTCTCGGCTCCCCCGTTTACAATGACCTTTACCCTTGAGGTGGTGATGTCATTCATTCGTTACCTGATGCTGTTGTCGCTTGTAATCTGGATCGGCGGGCTGATTTTCTTTGCGTTTGTGCTGGCCCCAACCGTCTTTGCGGTCTTGCCCACACGGCAACTCGCCGGCAATGTGGTCAACCGTAGCTTGGGCATCATGCACTGGATGGCCATTTCGTGCGGGGTCGTTTTTGCCGTGACGTCTATGATCGATTCGCGGATCGTGAACGGCGTCGCCTATCCTTTTGCGGTCCGCAACCTATTAATTTACGCAATGATCATCCTGACGTTGGTTGGAATGTTTGGCATCGCGTCGAGGATGCTGGTCTTACGTCAGCAGATAGGCGTTATCGACGACGTTCCGCAGGATGATGCGCGCCGGGTCGAGTTCAATCGTCTGCATGTGTGGTCGACGCGTATTGAAGCAACCGTGCTGGTGCTGGGGCTGGCGCTGCTGTTTCTGACTGCGCGACGTTTAACGTAAGAGCTATCAGCTATCAGCCATCAGCCGTCAGCTTTCAGTTCGGACGTCAGCGTTCGTGTTGCTGTAATGGTCTGACACAGTCACCCTAAGTCTTTATTTCACGTTTTATCCAAAGGAGCAGTCTTCGCCTGCGCTCTGGCTGAGAGCTGATGGCTGAGGGCTGAAAGCTAGGACCCATGAAAACCGGAATCATAGGCCTGCCACAAGTGGGCAAGACATCGCTGTTCGTGATGTTGACTAAGCAGCAGGTAACGCAGCGCAGCGGAAATCCTCGCGAGGCACATCTCGGGGTGACCAAGGTACCCGACGACCGCCTCGACCGGCTGGCCGTACTCTATAACCCTAAGAAGCTGGTGCATGCCAGCGTCGAGTTTGCCGACGTCGCAGCGTTGAGCCAGGAGGCGCTGAACGAAACCGCCTTCGCCGCGAACCTGCGCAACGTGGACGCACTGGCTCATGTGGTGCGCGCCTTCGAAGATGACTCGATTGCGCATGTTGGTCCTATCGATCCGCTGCGGGATATTAAGAATATCGATTTCGACCTAATAGTCAACGATTTGGGACAAGTGGAAAAGCGGCTGGAGCGCGTCGAGAAAGACTTGAAGAAGATGAAGACTGCGGAACTGGAGCGCGAACACGATTTGCTGAAACGCGCCAAGGTCCATTTGGAAACCGAACGTCCGCTGCGCGAGATGGAGATGACGCCTGAGGACAAGAAGCGGGTGCGCGGCTTCATGTTCCTAAGCGAGAAGCCCATGCTCTACGTGCTCAACATCGGCGAAAGTCCGACGCTTGGCAAGGACCTGGAGGAGGCAGTCGCAGAAATATGGAGTGACAGAAGTGGCTGCGCGTCCTAACACCGGTGCGCTCGCGGTATGCGCCAAGGTCGAAGCCGAACTTGCCGAGATGAGCGACGAGGATGCCGCCGAGTTTCTCTCCAGCTATGGACTGAAAGAGAGTGGACTGGTGCGCCTCATCCGCAAAACCTACGAGTTGCTCGGGCTAATCTCGTTTTTCACCGTGGGCGAAGACGAGTGCCGCGCGTGGACTGTGGAGCGCGGATCGAAAGCGGTGAACGCGGCCGGCGCCATCCATACCGACCTGGAACACCACTTCATCCGCGCCGAGACCATCCATTGGGACCAACTTCTCGATGCAGGCTCAGAGGCCGAAGGACGCGCCCGCGGCACGCTGCGTCTGGAAGGCAAGGAATACATCGTGAAGGATGGCGACGTAATGCATATAAGACACAGTGGATAGGGGCCAGAGGTTAGGGGCTAGTGGTTAAACGCAAGCCTAACCTAGACTCTCGGATCATATGCTTCTGCGCTTATGCTCCTGCGCTTACTCGAGACCGCGCGATTTTGACTCGCGAGGATAAAGCAAGCATGTGAGCAATAAGCAAGTGCGGGGACACAGGCCACTATCCATCAACCCCAACCCCTGCTCTGCTATCCTGCTCACTGTTCATGAACCCAATCATAACCAGCATTCTGCTTGGCTTGACCGCTGCCGCGGCCAACGTTTTCGGCGGTGCGGTCATCGTGCAGAAGAACTGGGACCGCGGCTACCTGCGCTATTTCGTCGCGCTGGGCGCAGGCTTCATGCTGGCCACCGCATTGGTCGAGATGGTTCCCGAGAGCCTGGCGCTGGCCGGGCGCAACGGAGCGCTGCTGCTACTGGGCGGTTATTTGTTAGTGCACTTTTTCGAGCACACCATCACCCCGCACTTTCACTACGGAGAAGAAACGCACTCCGACGAGTATGTACACTCGCACCGGCGCGTATCGGTACTCTTTGGCTTGATGATCCATGCCTTCTTTGACGGCATAGCCATTACTGCCGGCTTCCTGATTTCGCCGTGGCTGGGCTGGATCATCTTCCTGGCCATTTTTCTCCACAAGATACCCGAGGGCTTCACCGTCACCTCGGTGATGCTGGCCAGCGGATTAAGCAAGGCGCGGTCGTGGTTTGCTTCCGTGATGTTGGCGCTGGCCACAATGGCTGGCGTGCTCACCATGGCCATCGGCAAGCATGCTGTCAGTTACGGATTGCCGGTGGCCGCCGGAGTAACCATTTATGTCGCGGCTTCCGATCTGATTCCTGAGGTGAATCGCGAACCCGGGGTGAAGATGGCGCTGATAGTGTTCATCGGAGTGGCCGCCATGTTCGTGCTCGATCGCCTAGTGCATTTACACTAAACAACCGTGACGGGACAATACAGCACGGTAAGTCCGCGGGCAGAGCTCCGAGCCAATCATCACACGAGGCGTACAAGCGTATACTGGGTCGATGGTCGGGAAGGCTCCGTCGGGGGCACGGCTCAGCGACCGCAGCGACCACTCATCGCTCATTCTCAGGATTTTCGCTTAGCTGGAACCGCTCCATGAGTGAACTCTGCTAGAACGGATGTGCAAACTTTTGCACTACTTACATCCAAAGTTTTGCGCTTGCGTAAATTGTCGAGTAGAAGTGCTTGATTGTAGGCTGCTTATTGAGTAAACTACATTCCGCTCTCGGCCAAATAATTGCACACACCCCAGCGGGACCGCGGCGGAAACCAAAAAGGGAGTAACAAACAGTGGCGCTGGCCGGCACCAAACCGACGAGTACTGCTTTGACCCATTCAGCGGAGAACCAAGTCACGCTGGGGGTAAGTAGCGCTCCCAAACCCTCTTTGTGGCAAACGCTCAAGCCTTTTGGCTTGCCCGGATTGCTGTTAGTCGGAGTATTGATTGCGCTGTATGCGCCAGTGCTAAAGCTCCTGGTGCGTCAGTGGTACTCCGACGCCGACTACTCCCATGGATTTCTCGTGCCATTGCTCTCTCTTTATTTGATCTGGCAGCGGCGAGAAAAGTTGCGTCAGGTTGCGCGGCGCCCCTCGGCGTGGGGAATGTTAGTTGTCGTGTTATCGGTCGGGTTGCTCTTCTTGGGAAGTTTGGGCGCGGAACTCTTTCTGGCCCGCATCTCAATGCTTGGCACCATCTGCGGGCTGATCGTATATTTTTGCGGCGGCGCTCTATTGCGCGCCATGGCCTTTCCTATCGCGTTCTTACTGTTTGCGATTCCCATACCGGCTCTGATCTACAACGAAATTGTTTTCCCACTGCAGTTTGTGGCCTCCAGATTCGCCACGTCCACGTTGGAGATGCTCAACCTGTTTCCCATCATGCGCGAGGGCAACGTTCTTATCCTGCCCAACATGTCGCTGGAAGTGGTGGAAGCGTGCAGTGGTATTCGGTCGTTGATGTCGCTGCTGGCGTTGGCTGCCGGATACGGCTATCTAGCCGAGCGTAGCACGGCAGTGCGCTGGCTGTTGTTCCTGGCCATGATTCCGTTGGCCATCATCAGCAACGGAACCCGCGTGATGATAACTGCTTTGATGGCGAATTATATTGGTCCTCGAGCAGCCGAAGGCTTTATGCATGAATTCTCAGGCTGGGTAATTTTCGTAGTGGCCACGGCGTTATTTTTGGGCTTGCATAGTTTGACGATTGTGGTTCGCAAGTGGCTCGGATGGATGCCGAAAGATGGCAGCGGGCCTGCGACAGCGAAGGTGAGTCAATGAAATCAGGCGGTCGTTACTGGCTCATGATTGCAGTCCTGGTGAGTGCAACTACCGGCATGGCCTATTTATCCCATGGAGAAGCGACGCCACCGGCGAAGCCGCTGTCGGAATTCCCCAATCAGATCGGCGAATACACCACCGGCGCCAACTGGCCACTGGACAAAGCGACCATTGACTTGCTTGGGGTGACAGACTACCTGAATCGAGGTTACGTTTCCCGCTCCCAGGCCCTGATTACCTTGTATATAGGGTATTTCCGCAGTCAGCGTACCGGCGCCAGCATTCACTCTCCCAAGAATTGTTTACCGGGGGCGGGCTGGACGCCGATGACGGAGACCGTCTATCAACTTCCGCTCGATGATGGACGGAAAGTTCCCATCAACCTTTACGTGATTCGCAAGGATTTGGATGAACAACTCGTATTGTATTGGTACCAGGCGCATGGCCGTGTAGTGGCCAGCGAATTCTGGGGCAAGTTTTATTTGGTATATGATGCGTTGCGCTTGAACCGCACCGATGCCGCTCTGGTTCGCATCACGACTCCGATCTACAACGGTGATGAGGAGCAGGCACGCACGCGGGCGCTCGCATTCGCAAAACAAATTACAAGTGACGTCGATCAGATTATCCCTCGGTGACCCAGGAGAAGGCATGCGTAACCGCTACATCGTCTTTGTTGTTTTGATAGCTGTATTGGCACTCGTTTTCGTTGGTTGCACTCGGAACCCCGAAGTCGCTAAACGGAAGTACTTGGAAAGCGGCATGAAGTACATGGATCAGAAGAAGTACGATTCTGCCGTGATTCAATTCAAGAAAGCCTTGCAAATCGATCCGCGTTATGCCGAGGCCCATTTTCAACTGGCTAATGCTCAGCTGGACTTGCAGCACTATCCGGAAGGTTACAAAGAACTCAGTCAGGCGGTCGAACTGGATCCTAACCATTTCAAGGCGCGCCTGGCGATGGGGAATCTGCTGATGGCCGCCCACCAGTTTGACAAGGCGGAAGAGCAGGCCCGCTACGTCGTCGAGCACGACCCCAAGAGTGCGGCTGGGTATGTTCTTCTGGGCAATTCTTTGCTTGCCCAGAAGCACCAGCAGGAGGCGGTCGACGCGTTCACCAAGGCGATCGCTCTAA
Source organism: uncultured Acidobacteriaceae bacterium (assembly GCA_963720135.1). Taxonomy (GTDB): domain Bacteria; phylum Acidobacteriota; class Terriglobia; order Terriglobales; family Acidobacteriaceae; genus Bog-257. The sequence continues at coordinate 36,867 of CAVREJ010000024.1, read as the reverse complement.
AACCCGATGACTCGGACGCATATCTCAATCGCGGGGTGATGTATGCCTATCTGAAGCAGGATGCTTCCGCCGAAGCGGACATGCGCAAAGCCATCAGTCTTGATCCGCACAAACTGCCGGCCTACGCTAACCTTGCCGGCTATTACCTCTACACCAAGGACCCCAAGAAGGCGGAGGAGATCTACCGGTCAGCTATTCAGAATAATCCGGACTCCCCCGTCCCCTATCTTCGTCTCGCCGGTCTAATGCTCCAGGAAGGCCGTAAAGCAGATGGCGAACAGGTGATTCAGGACTTGCGTGACAAGAAGCCGACGTCGGCGGACGTGGCACTCGCTATTGGAGACTACTATTTGGCGGCACGAAATCCAGACGCCGCCATCAAGGAGTACCAGCGCGGCCTCAATTACGACCCTAAGAATGAGGAGCTGCAACTGCGCTTAGTGGAGACCTTGCTCAATACCGGCAAGATCGATGATGCGACGAAGGTCACGGATCGCATGCTGAAGGACAAACCCGGCGACGTTATGGCACGAATTACCCATGCGCGCCTGTTGGCCATCAAAGGCAATAGCGCCGAAGCCATTACCACGCTGCGTGACGTCGTCCACGACGCGCCCGACAATGCCCAAGCGCACTATATGCTGGGACAGGTACTGCGCCAGACCGGCGATCTGGCGGGAGCCAAGGCCGAGCTACAAGAAGCCGTGAAGCAGCAGTCCTTCCGTGGTCAACCGGAGAGTCCGATGGTCCTTAAGGCATTGGCCGAAACCTATCGTGACTCCCATGATTACGACACCGCCAGAGAATACGCGGCACGTTTACAAAAGCTGAATGAAAATAACCCTGAGGCCCGGTTCCTCAATGCCACGATCGATATTGGCGCCAAAGACTACGCCGCCGCTCTCGACGAGTTGAAGGAAGTGCAGAAGGCGGCGCCCAACGATCCTACGGTCCACCTCAACATGGCTTTCGCCTATGCGGGCGAGAAGAAATATGCTGACGCGGAGCGTGAATTCCAGGCTGCCATAAAAATCTATCCAAACTTCGACGCGGCTTGGGCCGATTACATCTCTTTGATGTTTGGTACTAACCAGCCGGCCAAGGGACTTGCGTTGGCCAACCAGTACGCTACCTCCAATCCTAACCGCGCATCCGCGCACTTCATTAACGCCTCTGCTTTGGCCACCGCCAGAAAGTACGACCAGGCTATGGCGGAATTCCAGAAGGTCCTCCAAATTGATCCCAAGTCGATGATGGCGTATTACCGGATCGCTCAACTTCATCAGGTTATGGGACAAACCGATGCGGCTCTGGACTCCTATCAGAAAGCGCTAGCGCTGCAGCCCACGTCGACGATGGTCAATAACGCGATTGGAAACCTTTATCTCAGCAAGGACGACTTGAAATCTGCGGGCAAGTACTTCCAGGCGGCGCTGGCGCAGGATTCTCATAATCCGGTCGCAGCCAACAACTTGGCGTGGGTTTACGCCGTTCAAGGCGAGAACCTTGACATGGCTCTGAGTTTGGCTACGCAGGCGAAGCAAATTGCTCCTGATATGCCGGGAGTCAGCGACACCCTGGCCTGGATCCAATACAAGAAGGGGAATTATCGCGTTTCCGTGTCGCTTGCCGAAGACGCAGTGAAAAAGGATCCGCAGAAAGCCGACTACCGTTACCACTTGGGGATGGCCCTCAGCGGCGCCGGCGAAAGGGACAGAGCTAAGACGGAGTTGCAAAAGGCGCTGCAGTTGAACCTGAAGGGCACCGACGCGCAGGAGGCCCAGAAGACCCTGGCATCGCTGCAATAAGCTGCACGCGTCATGCTGCTTGCCCTTCGGTGGGTTGACGCTGACTCGTCGGCGGCCGGCCCATCTACGGGGACGCTGTAGTCGACATAGATGTTGAAGCTGTCCCCATGTGGGATGCTCCGAGTCGGCGCCTACTCGGCTGCGTGCTTGTAAACATTGGTGTGAGTGGCGGCGTCGTTCCAGCTGTTATCAGCGCAGAATATGATTCGTTTTGCCATGGTTTTCTCCTGGGGCCTCGAGGGGGTCGATGTGCAGCGGTAATGCCCCAACCGTGTTAGAGAGATTGCACGTTTTTCGGGGAGCGGCTGGCCCAGATTTGGAGCGCAACTATAGCGCGGTTTTGCAACGGCGTACGCAGATCACTGGCAAATATCTCGACGATGCCCGACAGCTAATACCAGTACGACTAAGCGATTGTCTTCGATTTTGCAAATAGCTCGGCCGAGCATGTGAGAACGTCTACAAGATCTTCTTGCCAAACGCCGACAGCGCCAGCTCAACAGCCAGCTCGGCCGTCTGGTTGCGCTCGTCGAGCACCGGATTCACTTCCACCAGTTCGAAGCTGAGCATGCGTCCATGGTCGGCGATAATCTCCATGGCCAGATGGCCCTCGCGATAGGTGGCGCCGCCCCAAACCGGGGTGCCGACGCCGGGAGCATCTTCGGGATCGATCCAGTCCAGATCGAGCGAGACGTGATAGCCCACGGTGCCGCGTCCCGCGATACGCAGGGCCTCTTCCATGACCGACCGCATGCCGCGTTCGTCAATATCGCGCATGGTGAAGACGTGGACGCCTGACTTGCGGATATTTTCGCGTTCGTTGTTATCCACATCCCGAACACCCACCAGCACGCAATTTTCGGGCTGTACTTTAGGGCTGAAGCCGTACAAGTCGGTGAGTGGCGATTGAAACAGTCCCATGATGGCGCCTAGCGGCATGCCATGCACATTGCCACTGGGTGAGCTGCCGGGCGTGTTGATGTCGGTGTGCGCATCAATCCACAGAAGGCCGATGCGCTGGTTCTTGCGGCGATAGAATTCGGCCACGCCAGAAACTGTTCCGGCAGCAATAGAATGGTCGCCACCAAGAACCATGGGAATCTTTCCGGCTTCCAGGGTCTTCACTACCAGCTCGGCTTCTTTCGAGCAGGTTTCGGTGATCTCCTTCAGGTATTTGGCGTTGGGATCGCCTTCCGCCTCGGTTTCTGCCAAGGCAACGGGCACGTTGCCTCCGTCTTCGACATCGTAGCCGAGGGCCTCGAGCTTAATTTCGAGTCCCGCGACGCGCATTGCCGACGGACCCATGTCAACGCCGCGGCGCGACTGACCGAGATCCAGGGGGACGCCAATGATTCGAATGTGCTTGGTTTCGACGTTTTGTAATGGCTTGGTGATCGGGCTGGTTGCCATAAGAAGTTTCCTGACTAAAGTTGCACTAGGGGTACAACCGGTGCAGCGTGCGGGCAAAAGGAATGGTCTCCCGCACATGCTCCAAACCACATATCCAGGCCACGGCGCGCTCGATGCCCATACCGAATCCGGCGTGCGGAACGCCGCCGAACTTGCGCAAGTCAAGATACCACTTGAAGGCTTCTTCGGGCAGTTCGTGCTCGTGAATGCGCTTCAACAGCAGATCGTAAGACCCAATGCGCTGCGAGCCGCCAATGATTTCTCCATAGCCCTCCGGCGCCAAGACATCCACGCAGAGGGCAAACTCCGGCCGTTGCGGATCGGGCTCCATGTAGAAGGCCTTGATGGCCGCCGGATAGCGGTGCACCATCACCGGCCGATCGAATTGCGACGAGATGTAAGTTTCGTCCGGCGAGCCAAAGTCGCCGCCCCACTCGAACTTGTTTTCAACCAGCCCCTTCGTATGTCCTTCCTGCAACATCTGTACGGCCTCGTCGTACGAGATGCGCGGGAAGGGCGTGGCAATCTTCTCCAGCTTGCTAGGGTCGCGGCCAATCGTCTCCAACTCAGGACGTCGCTTCTCCAGGCACCGCTTCACGATAAAGGTGATGAACTCTTCCGCCAGGGTCATCAGATCGTCGAGCGTGGCGAAGGCGACTTCCGGCTCGACCATCCAGAACTCCGTCAGGTGGCGGCGGGTCTTCGATTTTTCCGCCCGAAAGGTCGGTCCAAAACTGTAAACCTTACCGAGGGCCATCGCCGTGGCCTCGATATAAAGCTGTCCTGACTGCGTCAGGAAAGCCTGCTCGTCGAAGTAATCCACCGGGAAGAGAGTGGTGGTGCCTTCGCAAGCTGCGGGCGTAAGGATCGGTGGGTCGGTGAGGGTGAATCCGCGATCATCGAAATAGTCGCGGGCCGTCTTGATGATCTCGGCGCGAATCCGCAGGATCGCGGCTTGGCGGGGCGAGCGCAGCCACAGATGGCGATGTTCCATGAGGAAATCGACGCCGTGCTCTTTGGGCGATATGGGATAAGGATCGTCTGGGTTAACGCGCTGCACAACCTGGGCATCGGTCACGTCCATCTCAAAGCCGCCGGGAGCGCGTTTGTCCGCCCGCACTTTGCCGGTGACGATCACGCTGGACTCCTGGGTTAGCCCCTTGATGGAATCGAACAGCTCGGGCGGGACGGCGTTCTTCGCGACAACGCCCTGGATGATGCCGCTGCCATCGCGAAAGATGGGAAAGAGCAGTTTCCCGCTCTCTCGCAAGTTGTAGAGCCAGCCACGAATGGTGACGGTTTGGCCTTCATGCTGGCCGACTTCGCGGATGGTGCTGACGGGTGTTTCCGTGATTTCCATTTTCGTAGATGAGTCCATGGGTAAGTATTAAGTATGCACGTAGAGAGCAGAAAAGTCAGGCGCCGGGATCCACGGTAAATCTAGCCCGGAGGGTGAAACAATAGTAACGCCGGGCGTCAGCCCTGGGTTGGATAGGCAGAAGGATTCGAGTCCCGTAGGAACGGCACATCTCAGTTTGCGGCCAGCGCACGGCGACTTCGTTCTGCGAAAACATCGCGCGCGCAATTAGCCTAGCGTTGGGAACAAGCAGATCCCTCGCGGACTAAAGTCGCTCGTGATGACAACAAATCAAGGGACTGCCACGGCGTACCCCTCGGCAGGCTCAGGGCAGGCTTTGAAGGTGCGCCCCTTCAAAATGCATTGAAGTTCTCAAGCGCATTTAGAATACGGTTTTTCAGCCCGGCTAGAATCCGCTCACGACGCCTTGTCCATCTTACTGAACGCCTCCACCATTTTCTCCGCGACCCTCTCGCCTTCTACGCCCTCGATCTCCAGCAACACCGGCGGCACGTGCGGTGCGGTCCGCAGTAGCTCCATCGTCTCTTTCCAATCAATGCTGCCTGCGCCTGGCCAGAGATGCGAATCACGATCTTTGTTATTGTCGTGCACGTGCGTCGAGCGGATGCGGTCCTTCAAGGTCTCGAACGCTTGCAGCACGCTCGACATGATGTGCGCGTGACCAACGTCGAAGCAGACGCCAATATCGTCGAACCGCCCAGCGTGAAGCAGTTCCAGCAGCTTCTCCGGCGTGGAAAGCTCGTTGGTAATGTTCTCTACCAGCAGTTGTACGCCCAGTGGTTTGGCGAAGGCGTGGAGATGTTCGAGCGATCCTATCGCAGCATCGAGTTTGTGCTCGTCGGCCTCTTCGTTGCCGATCCCGACATGTTGCACCAGAAACTGAAAGGGCGCCTGCTCAGCTACCTCGATGGCACGCTTTATTTCATCGGTCGCGGCGACACGCTGCAGCTTCTCGACCGATGCAATGTTGACCGGCGCATTGCCGCCACGCCCCCAATCTTCGTCAGAATGCATGGGCGAATGCATGGAGTGGAAGGTCACGCCGGTGCTGCGAAACCAGTTGGCGACCTGCCGGACGTGCTGCCGGTCGGTGTAATTGAAGTGTCCACGCGCGGCGAAGATCTCGATGGCTTCCGCTCCACCGGTGACCATCTGGTCGAGCAGGCCAGGATGCAGCCGCTCCCGCCGCGCATAGATCAACGTGGACATAGCGCGGCGCATCAGAACCCAACTGCCTTTCCGTTATTGCGTCCGTCACTGCCGCCCAGCCGCTCGCCGGTGTCGGGGTCGACCTCAATGCACTGCGCATCGCCCCAATATTCGTGCTTCGAAGTCTTTGGCTGTCCCGGCACAGCATCCAGACTAGCGTCACTAGACACCTTGTGTCCCATGTGCTCGAGAATGTGGATCGTGTCGGGTGAGAATCCAACCTTCTCCAGCTTGATCTCGTCGGGCAGCCACTGATCGTGGAAGCGAGGTGCGTTCACCGCCTGCTGAATGTTCAATCCGTAATCCACCACGCCCATCAGCACATTCGCGACCGTGGTAATAATGGTAGGACCGCCCTCAGCACCTAGAACCAGGAAGAGCTTCCTGTCTTTGAGCACGATGGTAGGGGCCATAGCAGACAGCGGCCGCTTGCCGGGACCGATGGCATTTGCCGGACCTTGAATCAGTCCGAAGATGTTAGGCACGCCTGGCTTGGATGCGAAGTCGTCCATCTCATCATTAAGCAGGAAGCCCAAGCCCTCAGCAATAACGTGCGAGCCAAAGCTCTCGTTCAGCGTGGTCGTGACTGATACTGCATTGCCCTCAGGATCCACCACGGAATAGTGCGTGGTGTGAACAGGCTCAAGCAATGATTTCGGCTGCGGGTGCGAACTGGCATAGCTGTCCAGTTGCGAGAAGATGGAAGGCCGCCGCAACTCATTTGCGGGAGTGGCGCGGCGCAGCGGGATGGTTTCGCGCCAGGCATTGGCGTAACGCTTGTCCAGCAGTTGCGCCACCGGAATCTTCGAGAAATCCGGGTCACCGAGAAATTCAGCGCGATCGAAAAATGCCCGCTGGTAAGCCTCGGCGATGAGATGAATGCTCTGTGCCGAATCTTCACCTTCTTTGCCCAGGTCATACCCTTCAAGGATGTTGAGGCTCTCCACCAGAGTGACACCACCGGACGACGGTGGTGGAGCGCTGATGATCTCGTATCCGCGATAGGTGCCACGAATCGGCTGCCGCTCCTTCACCTCGTACTGGGCAAGGTCCTTGGCGGTGACCAGACCGCCGCCCTTCTCGATGGCCGCTGCCAGCTCGCGCGCCATCGCACCGTGATAGAAGTCGTCAGGATTCTCGGCGATGCGCTCCAGCGTCTTGGCCAGTTCCGGCTGCTTAAACACATCGCCCTGCCGGTAGTAGTCGCCGTCGCGTTGAAAGATGCGATGCGACTCTGGAAACTTCGCCAGGTTGGGGTCGTGGAACGACCGGGCCGCATCATAGCCGAGGACGTAGCCATCGCGGGCCAACTGGATCGCCGGCTCCATCACCTGCTTCAGCGTCAGCTTGCCCCAGTGCTTCTGCGCGTACACTAAGCCCGCCACCGAGCCGGGAACTCCGATCGCTTTGTAGCCGAAAATGCTCAGGCCTGGTACAACATTGCCCTGCGGATCCAGATACATGTTGGCGGTGGCCTTGGCAGGGGCTTTCTCGCGAAAGTCGAGGAAGTGAACCTCGCCATCGGAGCGGCGAAAGAGCATGAAGCCGCCTCCGCCAATGTTGCCGGCCTGGGGAAGAACCACGGCGAGCGCGAAGCCGACCGCAACTGCGGAGTCAACTGCGTTGCCGCCCTGCCGCATGATGGCGATGCCCACCTCGGATGCATCGGGCTGTAGCGTGGCCACCATGGCCTTGGGCGCGTGCGCCGGATGCATCCCATTGCCCGCGATGGCCTGCGCGCAAAAAGCCAGCGCAAGTATCATCGGCAGCAGTTGGCGTCTAAATTTCATAAAATAAGGGCAGTAGGGCCTGGATCCTGACCGCTCAAGTGCTTTCAGCGCAGGAAATTACGGCCGTACAAAGTACGGAATATTGAGGCTAGACCACGGCGTCTCGGGGAGTCAAATAACCGCTGAATGCTTATTGCGGCGAGAAGGCGGAGTCGTCCACACTGCCTCGCCCTTGGAAACCACCCTAGCCTCCCGTCAGGCCAACCGTGGTTTCTTTCCATAAACTCTTCGGCGGAACGAAGAATACCTTCACACCAAATAGAGCGCAGGCCATCAGGACAACGAATGTCCGGAACGGGGCAGTCAGGCGCTTCAGCGGGAAGCTGGCCGGCATGATCGCGTCGAGCGCGGCCAATCCGTAGAACGCCAACTGACCGATGGCGGCAACCGCCCGCCAATATGGCGGCAAACCGAACGTCACTAGCGCCATCAAAATCAGACAGTAGGGCACTACCAGCCGTCCATATTTTCCCGACAGAAAATGCAGCCGCATGCGATTCTTCGAAGTAAACAGTTCCGGCATCAGCTTCAGCAGTTGATACAAACCTGCCTGGCGACGTAACTTTCTTTCGAACTCGGAATCAAGACTGGCGGGAAAATCAAAGATCTTTGCGGTGGGCTCGTATACCACGCGGTAGCCTTTAAAGAACCCGGTCAGCGGCAGGTAGGCATCGTCGATAAGCAGGTTGGGTGGAAATGGTGTCCATAGGTGGCGGCGCAATCCATAACAAGCGCCCGTGCAGCCGAAACTGGAGTCGATGGCGCTCATCTGCTTGCGCATCCACAGTTCGTAACGCCAGTACAGATCAGTGTAAAACTCCTCATGTGTCTGCTCGCTCACCACATGTAACTCGGCACTAACCGATCCCACCTTAGGATCTCCGAAGTTCGCGACGAGATTGCGCAGGCAGTCGCGGTCCAACGTTTGGCGCACATCGGTGAGCACGATGATTTCGCCTGAAGTCTGCGGGACGGCAACATTCAGCGCTTCTGGTTTGCCGCCATGAGGAACGCGCAAAACTTTCACGCCTTCCGATGCAAAGCTGGCCGCGATTTCATCGGTGCGGTCGTCTGATCCATCGGAGACCACCAGAATCTCCATCAACTCGCGGGGATAATTCAGCGCAAAAATCGACCGCAGTTTGCGCTCGATAAATTTTTCTCCATTGCGAACTGCGATAACGAACGACACCGAACGCAGTTGGTCATCCTTATGAACGGGATTGTCGGTGTGCTTGGCGATGAATCCTAGCAGCAACGGATAGCCGAACAGCCCATACAGGATGACTGCAACGGCGAAGACGAAGGCCGCGAAGCAGAAAATCTGGGTGGGCGTCCAGATGGGCCGCCGTGACTAAAACCCAGGGCTGTGTTGCGTTTTCGAAGATCGCGTTCATCTTACTGATTTGCTGAGTTGAAAGGTGGTGGGAAACTCGAATGCGAATCCGCGGCTAGGTACGGACCGCACAAATGTTTATCGCTTACAGGGTCGAGAGTAGATGAGAGGCTCAACTGAGTCAAACCATTTCACCTACTGTGCTATGTGGCTGCTGGAACAATTGGCAATTCGGTTCCGTAACAGGACTTAGCTGGAACGATCCCTCCAGATTGAAAAGATGGGTGAACCGCTTGTTACCGGAAGGCCCCCGATGCGAACCATTGCTTTGGTATTGCTCTTTTCGCTGCTCGCCTTACCACTCCTGGCGAAATCCAAGCCAGTCTCCGTTCCATTCACCACCAATTCCGACGGAATGGTCATCCTGCCTGCGACAGTTGGCGGCAACATCTCCGTTCACCTCATCTTCGACACAGGCTCCGGCCTCGACGTCCTGGCTCCCAGCCTGATCGAAAAAGTTCACGGCACGCCGGCCGGCCAATTTACTGGCTTCCGCATGACCGGCGAGCGCTTGGACATTCCGTTGTTCATCGTTCCCGAACTATCCGTGGGGCCGGTACGGAAAGCGAATGCTTTAGTCGGAAGTTGGGACGTGCTCGACAAGATGCACCTCGACGGCATCGTCTCTCTCAACGACTTCCGTCAGCAGCCCGTCACCTTCGATTTCGTCAAGAAAGCGGTCATCTTTGAGACGCCGGAATCGCTGGCGCAGCGGCGTGCGACAGAGACATCGGTACCGGTGAAATTCGATGACCAACGGGGGATCGCCCTGGATATTTTCGCGCAGTTCCTAATTGATGGCCAGCCCGGTCAATGCGACATCGACACTGGCAGCCCGATTGCTACGGTGAGCACGCGTTACATGGAGCGTCTTGGGATAGAAAAAGATGGTAAGGATGTTCGAAAGATCGAAAGACGCACCGTCGCCGGAGCAACTCAGATTCGCTACGACACTAACTTGCCCCAGATCGCGCTGGCTGCAGCACCACAGATCAGCTTGGTCCACCCCCGGGTAGGTTTTTCCGACATTATTTACGACTGCGTCATCGGCCTTGATTTCTGGTCGGGCAGAACGCTCACCATCGACATCCCGGAGCGAAGGATTCTTGTTTCCGGTTCGCCTAAACCTGACTAGCCTTCTCAATTAGAGGGAGACGCGGCGGCGCGGTACTGAGATTGCGCTGAAAGCGCCGAAGCGTATGGTACTGGTTTTACGCGATATAATATTCGTTTGCTGCAAGCTCGCAGATCCAGCTATATATATCCCGCGGAAGGACAACATGCCGACAGATGTGATCATGCCCCAGATGGGGGAATCGATTTTTGAAGGAACCATCACCAAATGGTTGAAACAGCCGGGTGAGAAAGTTCAACGCGATGAGCCGCTGTTTGAAATCTCCACCGATAAGGTTGACGCGGAGATTCCCGCGCCCGCCTCTGGCACGCTACAGGACATTAAAGTTCAAGCCGGTGCTACGGTCCAGGTGAACACCGTAGTGGGGACGATTGCGGCCGAAGGCGAGGCTACCGGAAGCAAGCCATCTGCCCCGGCAGCTACACCCACGCTATCAGCACCTGCCGGAGGTGACGGCAGCCGCTCCACTCAAACCGAAGCGGCTCAGCCGCCAAGTGGCGAGGAGCCCAAGAAGCCTTCCGGCCAACAGCCTGGTAAGGAGTCCGCAGCCGCGCCGGAGCAAAAGGCGAGTGTAGAACCTATCCGGCAGGGTGTAGGTGCGGAGGACTCCGAGGCTGGTGAGCAGGACCGCGTGCGCTCCAGCCCTCTGGTGCGCCGCATCGCCAGGGACAACAGGGTTGACCTGGCACAGGTTCCGGGAACTGGCCTCGGTGGCCGCATTACCAAGGAAGACATCGAGTCGTTCATCGCTAAGCACGGCGCGAGCGGAGCTCAGCCCGCCGCTCCCGCACCACCCGCTGCGGTTTCCGCGCCCACTGCTCCTGCGCCCTCAATGCCTGCAGTTGTCACACCTCTGCAGCCGGTTGGCGGGGTCACTCCGGGCGAAGTTGTACCCATGTCGGTAATGCGCAAGAAGATTGCCGAGCACATGGTGATGTCCAAGCGCACCAGCGCGCACGTGCACGGCGTCTTTGAAGTGGACATGACCCGCATCGTGAAACTGCGCGAGAAGATGAAGGCCCAGTTCGAGCAGGCCACCGGCAACAAGCTCACCTTCACGCCCTTCTTTGCGCGCGCCGTGGTGCACGGCATTCGCAAGTGGCCCATCATCAATTCGTCGGTGGAAGGTGAAAACATCCGCTATCACGCCTCGATCAACCTGGGCATTGCCGTCGCGCTGGACTGGGGACTCATCGTCCCCGTCGTGAAGAACGCCGAGGAGCGCAGCTTCGTGGGCTTGCAGCGCGCGATCACCGATCTGGGCGAGCGCGCCCGCACCAAGAAGTTGAAGCCCGACGAGGTGCAGGGTGGCACCTTCACCATCACCAACCCTGGCATCTTTGGCGCGAAATTCGGGATGCCCATCATCAACCAGCCGCAGGTTGCCATCATGGGCGTGGGCGGAATCGTGAAAAAGCCCGTCGTGGTCACCGACAAGGACGGCAATGATTCCATCGCAATCCGTTCCATGATGCACCTCAGCATCGGCTACGACCATCGCATCATCGACGGAGCCGTGGCCGACCAGTTCATGGCCGAGGTGAAGAAGTTCCTGGAGAACTGGAACGAGGAGCTGCTGTAAGAGCTGTCAGCCGTCAGCTGCAGCTACTCAAGGACAACGGCGGGGTGATGGACCTTGCCGTTTTACTTTGGGCGAGAATCGGTTTTGTTGGGTCGCAAACCGCTGGCAGCGATTGCCAGACTGCGTCGGCGAAGTTTTTCCAGGATTTTGATTTTCTCGGAAAAACTGAGCGCGGCCAGCTTCTTCTGCAATTCCGGTTTACTCATTCGTCTCCTTCAAAAATTTGCTCTTAAACCGTTTCCACTTAGGAATGAGAGCATACCAATGGGGTACTTGCCGATGACGCCGTCAGCTTGCATTCGGTTGATCATTTCCAAAGTGTCTTTCACGGTCGCCTAAACACCCGGCTAAAGAATATCAATCTGCGGTCAACTGTCCCCCTCTGGGTCGCTTCGCGGATGCCGATAGATGCTGTGGGATACGGCTACCCTGGAAACTGCTCTAGATTCGAATCCAGCCGGCGCGGATCGCCAACAGGCTCGCCACCGCAACCACGATCCACAACAGCACGCCTTGCATCAGCGGACGTGGACCGACTTTGCGCAAAGCTGCCGGCGACAGGCTGGCGCCGATCAGGAACAGCGTGATGATCAGCATTAGCTTGCCGGCATTGCTAAGGAATTTGTACTCTACCGCGCCGGGGTGAAAATACGTGTTCGCCACCGCTGCCAGGCAAAAAAACAAGATGAACCACGGCCATTGAATGCGCGTCTTGCTGCCCTTGACCGCGGCTGTCCCAATGGACAAGGGCACGATCCAGAGTGCGCGCGCCAGCTTCACCGTGGTTCCCACCGCCAATGCCACCGCGCCATACTTGGCCGCGGCTCCCACCACCGAACTGGTGTCGTGGATCGCCAGGGCCGCCCACAGTCCAAACTGGGTCTGCGAAAGCTTCAACCACAGGCCGATCGTTGGAAACGTAAGCAAGGCGACAGAGTTCAACACGAAGATGGTGCCCAGCGAAACCGACATCTCGTCTTCGGTGGCTCCCGTGATTGGACCGACGGCCGCGATGGCGCTCCCGCCACAAATTGCCGTCCCCGTGGAAATGAGGAACGCGGGCCGGCTCTTTACTCGGAGCCACTTGCCTAGCAGTGTTCCCAAGGCCATCGCAAAGGCAATGCTCACCGCGGTGTAGAGGAATCCGCTGCGGCCGGCATGCACCACTTCATGCAGGTTCATCCCAAAGCCCAGCCCGACCACCGCCGACTGCAGCAAAACTTTGGAGAGCGTTCTGGATTCGTCCTTATAGGGATGCGTGGCGATTGCGCCGAAGATGAGACCGGCGAGCAAAGCCAGCGGCGGTGAGGCCCAAGGCGTCAGGCAAAAAAAGAGCCCCAAGGCGAACAGAAGCTTTGAATTCATCAAGTAAGAAAAATGTCAAATTTACCAAACCCTCAATTGTACGTGGGCCTCCTGCCATCTGCCGGAGAGCGGAGTGGGAACCTCGCACAAATTAAATGGGCCCGCTGCCAAGGAGCGGTGACATTTCCTTGGCCTCGGGCCTATTCGATCCTGAAATGGATCGGAGGTGATACTTCAATGCTACGCTCGGACAAGGAAATGTCAAGAGAAAATCCGCATAACTTGCTGCTTTCTCTAGCAGTTGCGCATATTTTCCCATAGCATTTAACTGCCTGAAAACAGGGAGGATGAGAACCACAATCCTTCGTTGCAGCCGGTCTCAACCAGCCGGGCTTATTTGCTGGGCCTCACCTTCCGGTGCTACACTCCGCCTCTTCTAAGCCCGTCAAGGAGCACTCAATGGTTTCGGTTCGGCTGTGTGCCTTGCTGGTTCTGGGCTTGCTGCCTGGATTGGCGGTCTTCGCATTTGGCGCTGCATCGCCACCAGTGCAACATCTGCAGACCATAGCCGCTGTCGGACTCATCTCATCCGCTGCTGCAATACACCTTGCCGCCAGACAAACTGGAGAAAGCCTACGCGCTCTACCTGCTGAACGGGACACTCTATTTTGTAACCACGGCATGGAGCTTCGTTGTTCTCTACCTCATGCTGCGAACCAGGTTCGGCGTCTGGCTACGCAACCTGGCGATCGCGACATCTCGATTTCGAGTGCTGCAGGCCGCGATTGTCATGTCGGTGTTTGTGCTGGTAGTGGAGTTGACCCAGCTTCCATTCGACAGCTACGAGCACCACGTCAGTCTGCAATACGGGCTTTCAGTGCAGCAGTGGGGCTCGTGGTTTTGGGACTGGGGAAAAGGCCTGCTGCTGGCTTTTGTCATTGTGAGCTTTGTGGGCTGGGGACTCTATGCCGTGTTGCGCGCTAGCCCGCGCCGCTGGTGGTTCTACTTCTGGCTGGCGACAATCCCCGGCGTTATTTTCCTCATTTTTGTCGCGCCCATTTGGATTGAGCCGCTATTCAATAAGTTCGAGCCGCTCACGGATCATCACGCCGACCTAGTCGAGCAGATCGAGCGCGTCGTGCATCGCGGCGGCATGGACATCCCGCCGCAGCGCATGTTCGAGATGAAGGCCAGCGAGAAGACCACCGAACTAAACGCTTACGTCACTGGCTTTGGAGCTACCAAGAGGGTCGTGGTCTGGGACACCACCATGGAGCACATGAGTACGCCCCAGACGTTGTTTGTTTTCGGACACGAAATGGGGCACTACGTTCTCCACCATATTCCGAAGGAGATGACGATAATTCTGCTGCAACTCCTGGTGCTCTTCTATCTGGGTTTTCGGATGGCGAATTGGATGGTGGCGCGCTACGGCGCGCAATGGGGCATAAGCGACTTGAGCGATTGGGCCTCGCTTCCGCTATTGGTACTAATTATCTCGGTGCTAATTTTCCTGGCGACGCCCGCCTTCAATGCCGTGTCGCGGCATTATGAGCACCAGGCCGACCAGTACGGCATTGAAGTTATTCATGGACTGGTGCCGAACGCGCAGCTAGCCGCAGCCCAGGCCTTTCAAATCCTGGGTGAGCGCTCACTCGATTACCCTTACGTGGGCAAACTGGCCGAGTTCTGGGCGTGGAACCATCCGACCATTCGCGACCGCATGATCTTTGTGCAGACCTACGATCCCTGGCGCGAAGGCAAGCAGGGCGAATTCGTGAAAGATAATCCGTAGCTGAAATTTCTTACCAGTAGCCTTTGAACAACAGATAACAAGGCAGGGTTGATTTTCCTTGAACCGAAGATTGCACCGCGCACACAGTGTGAGCGTACCTGTACTGCTACTAAGGGCGAAGTGAGGAGGCTCCTAGCGGCCTCCTGCTGGCCCGCAATCCGTGTTGATGCAGGGTCAGGCCTTCTGGGGCGTTCCGAGTGTACCTAAATCGACAGCATGTTCGTATCCGCATTCGCACTTGAACGGAAGCGTGCTCGTGCCATCGTAGTCCTGGCGAACAAGAATTTGAATTGCGTGGCATTTTGGACAGCGAATGTGGAAATTCTTCTTTTCTTCCTCGGGCATGGCCTCATAATACCCCCACAGCCCGTGGACGTCACTGACAAGTTGACTGCGCTGTGCTCAAATCGCAGTCGTGCTAACCCCTGTCGCAATTAACCCTCACATCTTTTTCAAATGAGGAACTCAATGTGCCTCCTCGCCTGACGCCCTCAACCCTAGCCGCGTCATCTTCTCTCCAACGTTCGAATACATCAAAGAAGACTGGACCCGTGGAATAGTCCAGAGCGTACCGAGCGTAACTGTGCATGCGGTTGGCGTGGATAACGAGGAGGTGTTTCAGGCATTCGATCGCGTTTTACGGAAAACCGAAGAGATGTGCATGCCGCCTACATTCAAGAAGTGGGAAGATGCGATAAGGGAGCGGGGGTTCGTTGTCGCAGAAAAGGCGCTCATTTGTACAGCGTCTTTTCGCACTCAGTTCTTCGATGTAGCCACCAGGGTAGATGCCCTGACGTCCAGGTTCGTCCATTACCGAGGTTCGCTCTGGGCGCTCGCGTCAGATATCCCGCTCGAGCTATGCCAAACATTTCTTGACGAGTTCTTTCGTCGGGAGTCGCTCGGCCTTGAACGACTTGACGCTGACACCTTCTTCCAGAGGAGTGCATCGTTTTCTTCAGCGTCGGGAGCTCAGTTCATTCGTCAAGTGATACCGGAGGTGGTACGGCACGAAGTCTGGCGGCGTGACCAAGGGCGCTGTGCCCGATGTTGGGGGCAGCGGAGACTGGAATTCGACCACATAATTCCCTTGTCGAAGGGCGGCAGCAGTACTGCCAGGAATATCCAACTGCTTTGTGAGTCGTGCAATCGCACAAAAGGGGCTACACTATGAATCCGTTCGAACGTCCGACATTTTTCTACTTGTTTCCCAGCGGCAGTGACATCAAGATCGAGAAAATGACAGATGTAGACGGCGGAAGATTATGGGATCAAGGCCAGCGATGGCTTGACGTTCCGCACAAAACGCTGGCGGATGCCCAAGAGGTCCGGAAACAGTTGCTTTCAAGTCGGCAAGCACGTTGACTGCAGACAAGGGACTTCGAGGCAGGGGCCGACGAGATAAATCCCCACTATCCACCACCCGACCCCCCGTTTTAAGATAAGAGGTTCCGCGTTGTTGGAATCCGCGCCCCCTTACGGCTCCTCAATATAGATAGAAGGGACTCATCCATGAACAGCTTTAGCAGTCGTTCCGTCCTCCGCGTGGGCACGCGGGAGTTTGAAATCTACCGTCTTGACGCGCTGGAAAAGCAGGGTTGCGCGGTTGCTCACCTGCCTTACTCGCTCCGCATTCTGTTGGAGAACCTGCTGCGCCGCGAAGATGGCAAGTCGGTTAAGGCCGACGACGTGCGCGCTCTCGCCTCGTGGACCGGCAAGACCGTCCCGGTGGAAGAAATCGCGTTCATGCCTAGCCGCGTGCTGTTGCAGGATTTCACCGGCGTGCCTGCGGTTGTTGACCTGGCCGCGATGCGTGATGCCATGAAGGCGCTGGGCGGCGATCCCAAGCTGATCAATCCGCTGCAGCCGGCGGAATTGGTGATCGATCACTCGGTGCAGGTGGACGAGTTCGGCACGCCGCAGGCGTTTCAGCTCAACGCCGAACTGGAGTTCCAGCGAAACAAAGAGCGGTACGCCTTCCTGCGTTGGGGACAGACCGCGTTCAAGAATTTCGCCATCGTGCCGCCGGACACCGGCATCGTTCATCAGATCAACCTCGAATATCTTGCGCGAGTCGTGTTTATCGGAGCGAACGGCGAATCAGGTAAGCCGCTAGCCTACCCTGACACTCTGGTCGGCACAGACTCGCACACCACCATGATCAACGGCCTTGGGGTTCTCGGCTGGGGTGTCGGAGGGATCGAGGCCGAGGCGGCGATGTTGGGGCAGTCGGTCTCCATGCTGATCCCGCAGGTTGTCGGTGTGCGTCTGAAGAACCAGTTGCGCGAAGGCTCGACGGCGACGGACCTCGTGCTCACCGTGACCGAGATGCTGCGCAAGAAAGGCGTCGTCGGCAAGTTCGTCGAATTCTTTGGCCCCGGCCTGCAGAATCTGCCGCTCGCCGATCGCGCCACTATCGCCAACATGGCGCCCGAGTACGGCGCGACTTGTGGCATCTTTCCGGTGGACGAAGAGACGCTGCGCTACCTTCGCCTCAGCGGACGCACGGCGGAACAGGTCAGCCTGGTCGAGGCCTACTTCAAGGAGCAGGGACTGTTCCACACCACGAGCACGCCCGAGGCGGAATACACCGATGTCCTCGAACTTGATCTCTCGACCGTCGAGCCGAGCATCGCGGGTCCAAAGCGTCCGCAAGACCGCGTGGCATTGTCGGCGGCAGCGAAGTCATTCGAGCAGGCGCTCCCGAGTTTGCTGAAGCCGGGTCAGCGGGTTCCTCCAAAGCAGGAAGCGCGCTGGGAGGGTGAGGGCGGACATCCCGCCGGAATGGACTCGCAGACTGACGCTGTCGCAGAGCACGTTGTGCTGGATCAGGCGCTAAACCACGGCAGCGTGGTGATCGCTGCCATCACGAGTTGCACCAATACCTCGAATCCGTCGGTGTTGGTTGCGGCGGGATTGCTGGCCAAGAAGGCTGTCGAGAAGGGCCTGTCAGTTCCCTCTTGGGTGAAAACCTCTCTCGCGCCCGGATCGATGGTGGTGACGGATTACCTGACGCGCTCTGGTTTGATGCCGTACCTCGAGAAGCTGAAGTTCAACCTCGTCGGCTACGGTTGCACGACATGCATTGGCAACTCCGGCCCGCTACCGCAGGAGGTATCGAATGTCATCACCGAGAAAGAGCTGGTGGTAGCGTCGGTGCTCAGTGGCAATCGCAACTTCGAAGGGCGTATTAACTCCGAAGTCCGCGCCAATTACCTGATGTCACCGCCGCTGGTGGTGGCCTTCGCGCTCGCCGGTCGCGCCGACATCGACATGTACAGCGAGCCGCTCGGATACAGCACCAACGACAAACGCACAGCGGTTTACCTGAAGGACATCTGGCCGACGTCGAAGGAAGTGAACGACGTGCTCGCCAAGTACGTCACCGGCGACATGTTCCAGAAGGCCTACAGCAAGGTTTTTGATGGCGATGAACGCTGGCGCAGTCTCCAAGTGCCGGAGGGAGAGACCTTCACGTGGCACGAGAGACTCGACCTACGTGAAGAACCCTCCCTACTTCGACAACATGCCGAAGACGCCTGCGCCGGTGAAGGACATCTCTGGCGCGCGTGTGCTCTGCTATCTCGGTAACAGCGTCACCACCGATCACATCTCGCCTGCCGGATCCATCAAGCACAATAGCCCGGCGGGCCAGTACCTGATTGCGCATGGAGTGAAGCCGGTGGACTTCAACTCTTACGGATCGCGCCGCGGCAATCACGAAGTCATGATGCGCGGAACGTTCGCGAATGTGCGTTTGCGGAACAAGCTCGTCCCCGAGCGCGAGGGTCCTCACACTCGCCACCTGCCCGATGGCGAAGAGATGTTCATCTTCGAGGCGTCGGAGAAGTACCGTGCCGACGGCATTCCGCTGATGGTGCTGGCGGGCAAGGAGTACGGTTCGGGTTCATCGCGCGACTGGGCTGCGAAGGGGCCAAGACTGCTCGGAGTGCGGGCGGTGCTGGCTGAGAGCTTCGAACGCATCCATCGTTCCAACCTGGTCGGCATGGGGATCCTGCCGCTGCAGTATCTCGATGATGAAACCGCCGAAACCAACGGCCTCATCGGCGAAGAAGCGTTCGACATCGTCGGATTGAGCGATGTGTTAAAGAACTTCGCGCCGGGCAAGACGGTAAAGGTACGCGCGACGAAGGACGATGGCACGACGACGGAATTCGACGCCACGGTGCGCATCGATACGCCCCAGGAAGTGCAGTACTACCAGCACGGCGGGATTCTGCAGTACGTGCTTAGGGGGTTGCTGCAGTAGGAGCGCTGCCAGCCCTCAGCTATCGGCTGGCTGTCCTTTATGCTGTCGTCCGAACGGAGCAGCCAGGTTCTTTGTGGGACGTCCCAAAAATGGGCTTATGAGTATTAGCGAGACGAAACTGGAATCAGCACGCCTTCTTGAGTGGTTACGTCAGACCGAAGCCCGGGGTCGGGCCTTGAAGCAGGTTATTCCTGCCGCTAAGATTTATGTTGGAGTTTGCGGCACGGAAGTTGCATTCGACGAATTCAGGTTTTCGAATGGACTAGGCTTTATCAGGAAAGTGGTGAATCCTCCAGGGAGTGTTCACGTCCTCCGAGCCGCCAACCTGGCCAACGCCGACTACTTAGCAGTGAGTCGATACTCCTCTTCGATCAGGGCTGAGCTGGCACCTGGATTGGAGTCGGACTCCGACATCGATTCCCTGCTGGACGTAGCGTTCCACACGGCTGCCCTCATTAAATTGCGCCACCATCCGAATCTCACGTGTCCATGCTTTGCAACTGCATCTTGGGACGTAGTAAGTGCGATAACCGACAATACGGTAAATTTTGGCATGTTGGATGATGTTCCCCGGCAAGTGCGTGGAGCAGAGCTTGAGGCCGTTACTGAGGAGGAGATGCGTTGGGTGGACAGGATCTGGCTTATAGCGCTCGGCTTGCGGTCCGTCGAAAGATCGCGCCGGTTCGGATTGGCGTTTAACGTCTCTTACGTCTGGAATCAGACGAGTGATATGAGGCTAGCGCTCGCAAGCTTGTGGTGCGGGATCGAGGCACTATTTGGCGACAAAAGAGATAGGCCTGTTACGCGTCGGGTTATCGAAAAGATCTGTGATTGGCTTCCGGTTTTGAACGCTGACGAGGTTGAGGACTCCTACAATCGGAGGTGTGATGCTGTGCATGGTCGCTGGGTTGAAAACGACATCATAGAAGTCGTACTTAAGGCAGATGAGATATTGAGGCAGGCGTTGCTGCGATGTATTGAATTGGATAAGACCCCTCTACCGGATTGGGCTCCAGAATCGTAAGCTGAACCAATTACGGGTCAGAGATGCCAACTCGTTTCCCATCCTTCTCCTGCTGACACTAGAGCAGTTCCTTAGTAGCTATATCCCAGAAGGTTAATTGGCGATAGTGTGGGGATGGCGATCTCTGCGAAAGCGTCGATGCCACGAGCCTATTCGGACGATTTGCGCTGCAAGCTTCTGGAAGCGTACGTGGCTGGCCGTGGGAGCTTGCCGGAATTGGCGCACCAGTTCGGCGTCAGTTGGGGGTACAGTAAAAAGATTCGAGCCCAGCAGTTGCGGACGGGGCGGAAGGAGCGGCCGGTGCAGAGCCAGCATGGTCCTGCCAGTCGGTTGACTGCTGGGGTGGAGCAGCAGCTGTGGTCGATCCTCCGGCAACAGCCCGATCTGACCTTGGCGGAACTGCAACCGCGACTGGCTGCCAGAACCGGTGTCGGCATCAGTCGATCGCGATTGTGGGTGTGGCTGCAGCGACTGGGCTTACGGCATAAAAAAAATCGCTCCGGGCGCAGGAGCAGGAAAGCGGCGAAAGCCTTTGGCGTCGCCAGGCGTGGTGGGAGCAGGTAAGCGAGTTGGATCCCACCGCGCTGGTGTTTCTCGACGAAAGCGGCGTGACTACGGAGATGACCCGCCGCTATGCTTGGGCACCCCGACCCGAACGCGTCTCGGAAGCGGTGCCCGCCGGCCACTGGCGCACCCTGACCGTGTTGGCCGCGCTCACCACGGCCGGCGTGCTGGCCAGCATGACCATTGAGTCGCCTACTGATGGTGATGTCTTTCTCGCTTTCGTGGAGCAGGTACTGGGGCCACGGCTGGAACCAGGGCACGTCGTCATCCTCGACAACTTGGCTGCCCACAAAGTTGAGGGCGTGCGCCAGCTCATCGAAAGCCACGGCGCGCAGCTGCTCTATCTGCCGCCGTACTCGCCTGACTTTAACCCCATCGAGCAAGCCTGGTCCAAAGTAAAACAACTGTTGCGGGGGGTGAAGGCCCGAGTCCTGGAACAGCTCGAACCAGCGATCGCCCAGGCCTTGGCTGCCATCACGGCTCAAAACGCACAAGCATTCTTCCGCCACTGCGGGTACGGGATACAGCAACTATGAAAATGCTCTAGCGCCCGAGTCCCGCTTGCGGGACAAAAAATCTTAGCCCAGCGCCTCGGCGCTGGGTGAGCGCAAAAGGACCCGAGTCCCGTAGGGACGGCACACCAAACACCCCGATGTGCCGACGGTCACCGTGACAAACGCCATCTGTCAGTACCATTTCTGCATGTCGCACACCCACGCTTCCAACTTGGTGCATTGCGTCTTTAGCACTAAGGATCGCGCCAACCTCATCGAGCACCCTGACACACTCTGTCGTTACATCTCTGGAATTGCCAAAGCAAAGGACATTACCTTGCTTGCGGCCGGAGGGACCGCGAACCACCTTCATCTACTCATCTCCTTGCCTCCCGCCATGCCGCTGGCGCAGTCGATGAGGGACCTCAAAGGCAACTCGTCGCGGATGCTCGGGGAAATGCACCAGCGGTTCGCCTGGCAGGAAGGTTACGGCGCGTTCAGCGTCAGCTATTCACAACGACAGGTCGTGGCCGATTACATTGCGAACCAGGAGGCGCATCACCGGAAATGGAGTTTCGAGCAGGAGTTTGTGGCATTGTTGCGCAAGGCGGGTATGGAATACGATTCGCGATATGTGTTTGGATGATTTTGTGTCGCCCCTTAAAGGGGCTCGGTTTTTCTATACACCCCCAGCACCGAGGTGCTGGGCTAAGATTTTCCGCGCCTGCGGCGCTCGCTCACTGGTGCCTCCAATTTTGTTGCGAAGCCGGTGACGGGACCCTGTGCACGAAACTTTCCTTGCTCACTCCGGCAAGCGGAAATCCACACCCCGGTCCTCATTGGCCTTGGTGGTGGCGGGCACATCCAACTCGGCGATAGGAATTTTGTGGGCGCGCTGTTCGGTGAAAACCCACAGCGTTTTCCCTACGATGGCATAATTCTCGATTTCCTCAGTGTGTCGATCGCGGAACACCAGCACGGTCTCGGCGTGGACCTGGGCTTTGGGTGGCGATGGCGGTGGGTAGGACGACGGCGGCGGCGATTGTCGTTCGTCCCGCAAGCGCGCTACTTCCTGGTTCAGGCGATCAATTTCATCCTGCTGAGTCTCGCTGTTCTGATCGTACGCGTCTGAGTTATCGGGAGTAGCGTAAACGTAGGACGGATAGCTTTGCGGCGGATACGAGTAGCTGTCGTCGTACCATCCCACTCCTCCATACCATCCCAACCAAGGATACGAATACCCGTATCCATAGAAGCCTGGATAGCCTGGACCCCAATACCGGTAGGGGTAGCCGTACGGGCGTCGCCAACCCCAGCCGCCGTTAGGAGGATGACCCCAACCCCCGCCGTGGAAGCTTCCTCCCCAGGTACCGCCATGTGAACCGCCGGCATAGACCGGGCCTCGGCTAAACCCGCTGCCCCCATGCGAGACGACTCCGCCATGTCCCCCGCCGCCCATGGACATGCCACCACGACCGCCTCTTTGCCCCCACACCGGAGTGGTCAGCAAAGTCGCGCTAAAGGCCGCCATGAAAATCCAGCGCCGCATACCAATATTATCTCCCCAAAGCGGGCGCTTGGAGCGAGGGAATTTTCACGACGAAAAAGCGCATTCTGAAGTGGGAAGAGTGAGTGGCAGAAGCCAAGTAGCAGTTTCGACTTGTGACCCACCTCACAGACCCCTGCCGCTATTCCTCTTATCGTTATTTGTTAGATCTCGACTTTCATACGATTGAGAGGCACTCATCCTATGTCTTCTGCCACTGTTTCGACGAGTTCCCGCGTCCTGAACCCCATCCTGGCCAGCCGGATTATGAGCGCCGAAGAGGCTGCCGCCCTCATCCACTCGGGCGATCAGATTGGAATGAGCGGGTTTACCGGCTCAGGCTATCCCAAGGCCGTGCCACTTGCGCTGGCGCGTCGCATCTCCGACGCCAATTTGCGCGGACAGAAATTCCAGGTGAGCATCTTCACCGGCGCCTCGACTGGGCCCGAGCTCGACGGAGCACTCGCTATGGCGGGAGGGATTCATCTGCGGCTGCCGTACCAGTCCGACCCCGAGACGCGCAAGCGCATCAATGCCGGCGAGATGGAGTACATGGACATCCATCTCAGCCACGTGGCGCAGTTCGTGGAGTACGGCTTCCTCGGCAAGCTCGATATGGCGCTCATCGAAGTGACCGCCGTGCTCGAGGACGGCCGCCTGGTGCCGAGTTCCTCGCTCGGCAACAACAAGACGTGGATCGAGCAGGCCGAGCACGTAATCATCGAAGTCAATTCGTGGCAGCCTGAGGCGCTAGAGGGCATGCATGACATCTACTATGGACTGCAGCCGCCTCCCAATCGCGGACCGATTCCCTTGACCCACACTGGCCAGCGCATCGGCAGCCCCTATCTCGAGGTCCCGCCGGAGAAGGTTGTCGCGGTGGTGCTCACCGATTCACCCGACCGCAACAGTGCTTTCAAAGCACCCGACGAAGCCTCGCGCCGCATCGCCGGACATATTCTCGAATTTCTCAGCTGGGAAGTACAGAAAGGCCGCATGCCCGAGACCTTGCTGCCATTGCAGTCGGGCGTCGGCAACATCGCCAATGCGGTGCTCTTCGGTCTCGAGCAAGGGCCCGTTTGAAGGGCTCACGTCGTACACCGAGGTCATTCAGGACGGCATGATTCGTCTGCTGAAGGCGGGCAAGGTGACGGCGGCGTCGGCCACTGCGTTTTCGCTTAGTCCGGAGATGCTGACCGAAGTGAATTCCGACATGGCCAGCTACCGCGATCGCATCGTGCTGCGGCCGCAGGAAATTTCCAACCACCCGGAGATCATCCGCCGGCTGGGGGTCATCGCAATGAACGGCATGATCGAGGCCGACATCTACGGCAACGTGAACTCGACGCACGTGATGGGGTCGCGCATCCAGAACGGCATCGGCGGCTCCGGCGACTTCGCCCGCAATGGATACTTGTCGATCTTCATGGCGCCATCGACAGCACAGAAGGGGACCATCTCGACGATCGTGCCTATGGCCTCGCATGTGGACCATACGGAGCACGATGTTCAGGTGGTGGTGACCGAGCAGGGCCTCGCCGACCTGCGCGGACTTTCGCCCCGGCAACGCGCGCACCTCATCATCGAGAAGTGCTCTTCGCCGGAGTACAAGCCGCTGCTGCTCGACTACCTCAGCCGTGCCGAGCGCCTGTCGTATGGACGCCACACCCCGCACCTGTTGACCGAGTCCCTGGGCTGGCACAATCGCTATCTGCGCAGCGGGCGGATGAGGCCCAACGGGGAAAACTAGTTAGCGGTTCCCAATCACCGCTGGCGGGAGTCTCCAGCTAGGAGGCTCGCAGGTCGCGGCGCACCAAAGTTGAATCTAGAAAGAACCCGAGGCCGACCGCTAACGGGATCACGCCGAAGGCGGCAGCGATCCACGCGTCAGGTTCGGCGCGGGCGATCAGCGCAAATGCCACGGTGTAACCGATTGACGCGCTGACCAGCAGGATGCCGGCCCTACGAGAACGCGCCGCCTGAGAAAGCTCAGGCTCCATCGGTACGCTTAGCCCGCGTGCAAGTGCCGCCAGGCGTTCCTCGCTGCGCAATCTGCGGACGCGGTAATAGGTGTACATCCCTGCGATCGGAATCCCGAAGACCATAATTACTGCTACCAGACCAACGATTTGTCCATCCATTGCCTGCCTCATTTCTTGTCGCACTGCTCGCGCGTACTGGAAATCGCTTACAGCTGGAGGTACGGAGATCGGGCGATGAAAGTTCCGCAGTTTTAGGGCGGCCTTTTAGAGGGGGATGGTTGGCTTCCGGATTCCGGTGCCGCCGCCACGCGAGCCGGATTTTCCATTTTGACACTTACCGCGGGCTGACGTCCACGGTTAACACAAATGTCGCCCATGGAGCTAAGGCAAGGTCTCTCCGCGCGGACTAAAGTCTTTGGTCAGCATGACAAACTGCCACCGATAATACCGTCACCCCGAATGGGATCGTCAGCGGAGAACGAACGGCGAAAAGAATAGCGTCGTTCCCTACTCCTCCACCTCAACCTCTTCACCGCGCTCGGCCTTGGCGGCGGCGATGATCTTCTCCTGCTGTAATGCGGGCACGAAGTCGTAGTGGTCCATTTCCATCGAAAAGCTACCCCGGCCCTGGGTCATCGAGGTTAGGTCGGTGCCATAGGTCAACATTTCAGACATGGGCACCACGGCCTTCACCACGGTCTTGCCGGCCTTGTTGTCCATGCCCTGAATGCGGCCGCGACGGCTATTCAGGTCGCCCATGATCGCGCCGGCAAACTCGTCCGGAATGGTGATCTCGACATTCATGATCGGTTCGAGCAGCGTGGGTTTGGCCTGCTCCATGGCTTTGCGGAAGGCGATACGGCCTGCGGTCTTGAACGACAACTCGTTCGAGTCGACGTCGTGGTAGGAGCCGTCGTAGAGGATGACCCTGAAATCCACGACCGGATAGCCAGCGAGAAAGCCGCGCTGCGCAGCCTCGACAATTCCCTTTTCAACCGCGGGGATATAATTTTTGGGAATCGAGCCACCAAAAATCTCGTTAACGAACTCGAAATTGCCTCCGCGCGGCATGGGCTCCATCTTAATCTTGCAATCGCCAAACTGGCCGTGACCACCGCTCTGCTTCTTGTGGCGTCCCTGCACGTCGGCCTTCCCACGAATGGTCTCGCGGTAAGGGACCTTGGGGGCCTTTAGGTTCACTTCGGTGTGATAACGGTTCTTCAGCTTTGAAACGATGACTTCGATATGCTGTTGGCCTGTGCCCGCAATCAGAAATTCTTTGGTCTGGGCATCGCGGAAGAAGCGCAGCATGGCATCCTCTTCCATAAGCTTATGAATGCCGTTGCTCAGCTTGTCTTCATCGGCGCGGGTCTTGGGCTCGATGGCGAATGTGATCGCCGGCTCAGCGAAGGTGACCTGCGGATACTGGATGGGAGCGCCCTTGTCGCCCAAGGTATCGCCGGTCAGAGTGTCCTTTAACTTGGCAACTGCGCCGATGTCGCCCGCGTGGAGCTCGTTCACTGGAACCGTCGTCTTGCCCTGCATGATCGAAAGGTGTGCGAATTTTTCAGCGCTGCCGCGATTGAAGTTTTGCAGGGATGCGTCGTTCTTCAGCACGCCAGAATAAACCTTAAAGAAGGAGATGCGTCCCGAGAACGGATCGCTGATGGTCTTGAACACAAACAGCGATAGCGGTTCCGTGTCGCTGATCTTGCGCGTTTTCGGTTCACCATTATTCGCAGTCGCGGCGGCCTTCACCTCGCCACGCTCGACGGCCGTCGGCATGTAGTCGACGATGAAATCGAGAACTTCGTCGGTTCCGATATTGCCCAGCCCCGAAGCGAATAGAACGGGGAAGATCTTGTCTTCGCGGATAGCATTGTGCAGGCCGGCGATGATGTGCTCTTCGGCAATCGTGCCCTTGTCAAAAAACTCTTCCATCAACCCGTCGTCGCCTTCCGCAACCAGTTCCACCAATCGCTCATGCGCGGCCTTGGCCTGTTCTTCCATGTTGGCGGGAATCGGACCGGTCTTCGCCTTACCGTTGCCACCCATCTCGTAGGTGTAAGCCTGCATCTTCACCAGATCGACGACGCCGGTAAAACTTTTCTCCGAACCAATCGGCAATTGCACCGGCACAACAGTGCGTCCAAAGGCTGTGGTGAGCGACTCCATGACCCGATTGAAGTCGGCGCGTTCGCGATCAGTCCGCGTGCACACAATAACGCGCGGCAACGCGAATTTGTCGTAGTAATTCCAAATGCGCTCAGTCACCACCTCCACGCCACTGACTGCGTCCACCACGACCACGGCAGCTTCCACTGCAGGCATTACCATCTCGGCTTCATGGATGAACATGTTGAAACCGGGGGTGTCAATCAGGTTGATCTTGGTCTTATCCCACTCGATGAAAGCCGTAGCGGCGGAAATTGACATCGTGCGCGAGATCTCTTCATCATCATAATCGGTGACGGTGGTACCTTCATCGACCCGGCCAAAGCGCTGGGTGGCGCCGGCCGTGAAGAGCATCGCCGATGCAAGAGAGGTTTTGCCTGAATGTGAATGCCCGACCAGGGCAACGTTGCGGATGTTTGCGCCTTCGTAATTCTTCACCTATGACTCCTTCGAGTGAGCCGTGGCGACCCTATGTGATAATTGCCGCCCCACCTGGCGCTCAGAGGCATTGTTCCCCAGTAGCACGCGATTTTCGTGCTTATGACCCCCGAGGTTGCCGGTGAGGCAAAAAGGCGGGCCACCATGCCGGCCTGCACATGGTGTAACTGAATAAACTTAGAATCCTAGCACAACGAGTTCCTTGCTTCCACCCAATCTGTTGCGAAACGGTCGTCTAAAATTCCTGGTTCAAATTGAAAGCAGCCAATGGGGTCAGGGTTGCGGGACGACCGGTGGCAGAAGAGGCAAAACCTCAAATCGCCGCTTTCACCTTCAATGTTTATTTTGCCCTGACAAGAAGCACAGGCACGCTGATACTGTGCTGCACCCGGGTAGCCGTGGTTCCGAGAAATATGTCGGCGAGCAGACGGTGCCCATGGGTGCTCATCGCCACTAAGTCGCAACGCTTCCGTTGGACCCACTTGACGATTTCGTTAGCCGGCTCGCCATAGGCCAGTTCCGCCTCTGCGGGAATGCCCACGGACTGAAACTCCGACCGCACCTTCTCCAGATACGCTGTGTCTTCCGATATCTCGGGGCTGACCGCGTCCGGGCCATAAGTTCTAGCCGCCCAGCCATCGGCCACGTGCAGCAATACCAATCGGCTCTGAGCAAGTTTTGCCAGCTGCTTGATGTGTTCGATGATCGCCCGGTCGGTCGGCGTGCCATCTAAGGTCACGAGAATAGTTTCGTACATAGTCGTTCCGTTCGTCTCGTCGCCATCTTATCCGCCGGCGATAACCTGCCAAGCCGCTTTCAGCGAGTCGGGCAAACCATAGATGTCCATCACGGTAATCAGAATTGCGCTGCCCCATCCAGTTATCAGTAGAAACCATCCGTTCTTCCAATTACCCATTCGCTTGCCGGAACTCGTAAAGTGCAGCAGCGGAAACATCGCGAATGGAAGCTGCAGCGCCAGCACCACCTGACTCAGGATCAGCAGATCGGTGACGCTGCTTTCCCCTCGCACGCCGATGACGAAGACCGCAGGCAAAATGGCCAGGGTGCGGGTGATCAGCCGCCGCACCCACGGTTTGATTCGCCAATGCATAAAGCCTTCCATCACGACTTGCCCGGCCAGTGTGCCGGTGATGGTGCTGCTCTGTCCGCTGGCGAGCAACGCTACGGCAAACAGGGTGCTTGCAACCGCCGTCCCCAACAAAGGCGCCAGTGTCAGGTACGCCACTCGAATCCAATCGCTGTCGGCCTTGAACATTACCACCTGGCCGCCGGTCACGGTCACGCTCTGCTTCCCGAAGAACACCATGGCGGCCAGCACCAGGATCGCCGCGTTGACGAAGAAGGCGATGGTCAGGGCCACGGTTGAGTCGATAGTATTAAAGCGGACCGCGCGTCGCATGGACGGTTCGTCCTTTTGCAGCTGGCGGCTCTGCACCAGGGCCGAGTGCAGGTACAGGTTGTGCGGCATTACAGTCGCGCCGATCATGGCAACGGCGACATACAACATCCCCGCCTGACGAAGGTGCGGCGACACTAGCGCCCGTCCCATCTCCAGAAAACTGGGCTGGGTCGCCGGAAGAACAAAAATCTCAATGAAGTAGCACACTCCGATAGTGGCAATCAGCAGGACAACGATGGCCTCGATGGTGCGCATCCCAAACCGCTGCAACGCCAGCAGCAACAGTACGTCCAGACCGGTAATGATAACCGCCCAAAGCAACGGGATGTGGAACAGCAAGTTGAGAGCCACGGCGCTCCCCAGCACTTCCGCCAGGTCGCAGGCGCCAATCGCCACTTCACTCATCAGCCAGTTGGGCCAGCGGGTCCACTTGGGATACCAGTCGCGACAACATTGGGCTAAGTCTTTCCCAGTCACCACTCCCAATCGGGCCGAGATTACCTGCATGAAGATGGCCATCAGGCTGGCCAACCCGACTACCCATAAAAGCCCATACTTGAACTGAGCACCGCCCTGGAGGTCCGTCCCCCAATTGCCGGGATCCATGTAGCCGACGCTGACCAGAATCGCCGGTCCCACGAAGGCCCGCCACTGCTGCCAGAATCCCGCCTCATGGTGCGGCACTCCGACAGAGCTGTGCATCCCCTCCAATGACACGTGACCGAGGTCGGCGGCTCTGATTCCATCCGCAGCTAAATCTCGCCGGCTTCGTGGTGTTTGGGGTTGCGTGTTCAAGAAATCACCCAAAGATAGGAAGCGGCTAGTGGTCGCCACGGATACCGCAACCCAAAGCTAGAGTATAGCGGCCCTGCTCCATCCTCGCGGCAAGTTTGACATCGGACGCACCGCGCCCCTACTCTTTCTTTTCGCCATCCGTCTGATGAATCGAAGCGGCAGTCGCGAAGTCTTGTCCATGAAAGTCCTCGTCCTCGGTAGCGGTGGTCGCGAACACGCGATCGTCTGGAAGCTGCGGCAGTCGCCGCGGGTCACGAAGCTTTACTGCGCTCCGGGGAACGGCGGCATCGCAACCGACGCTGAATGTGTCGCCGCAGATCTCAAGAGCCTGGACTCACTGGTACAGCTTGCCGGCAGGCTCAATCCCGACGTCACCGTGGTTGGTCCTGAGCTTCCACTGACGCTCGGCGTGGTGGACGAGTTCCAGAGGCGCGGCTGGCCTGTCTTCGGCCCGACCAAAGCTGCGGCCCAATTGGAATCCAGCAAGAGTTTCGCCAAGGAGTTCATGCAGCGCCACCATATCCCGACGGCGAAATACTC
Organism: uncultured Acidobacteriaceae bacterium; assembly: GCA_963720135.1. Taxonomy (GTDB): domain Bacteria; phylum Acidobacteriota; class Terriglobia; order Terriglobales; family Acidobacteriaceae; genus Bog-257. The sequence goes on along the minus strand of CAVREJ010000024.1, from coordinate 6,814 downwards.
CGTCTGCACCAACAAAGAAGAGGTTCGCGAGGCGCTCAAGTTATTTCATGCTCCGATCGTGGTGAAGGCCGATGGTCTGGCAGCGGGCAAGGGCGTAGTCATCGCCCAGACCAAGGACGAAGCCCAACGCGCGGCCGAAGATATGCTCAGCGGCAAGATGCTGGGCGAGGCCGGAGCGCGTGTGGTGCTGGAGGAATGCCTGACCGGCGAAGAGCTATCGTTCCTGGTGATGAGCGATGGCGAGCGCGTGGTGCCGCTAGTGGCAACACAGGACCACAAACGGATTGCAGACAACGATGAGGGCGCAAACACGGGCGGCATGGGCGCCTACTCTACCGACCAGATGGTCGACGCCCAAATGCGTGATTGGCTGGTGACCCACATCGCGCGCCCGGTCATCGCCGGCATGAAGGCTGAAGGGGCGGAGTACAGGGGTATCCTTTATTGCGGCATTATGATGACGGCGCGCGGCCCGGTAGTGTTGGAGTTCAACTGCCGCTTCGGCGACCCGGAAACTCAGCCGATCATGATGCGTATGGAAAGCGATCTGCTCGAAGCGATTGAAGCGTCCATTGAGGGCCGCGTCAGCGACGGCGACTTTCGCTGGACCCGTGACCCCGCAGTTTGCGTCGTGATGGCATCCGGCGGATATCCTGGGGCGTTCGAGGTGGGCAAACTCATCAGCGGCATAGACGAAGCCGAACGGATTTACGGCGTGAGAGTTTTCCATGCCGGCACCAGCAGACGAGATGGCAACTACTACACCTCCGGAGGCCGCGTCCTGGGCGTGACCGCGCGGGGTAAAGACTTGCCGGATGCGGTGGAGCGAGCCTATGACGCGGTCATGAAGATCCGCTTCGACGGCATGCACTATCGCAAAGACATTGCTGCCCGCGGGCTAAAACATTTGCGGGCGGGAAAGTAGCAATCACATATCCGTGCGCGAATCTTTGAGAAATCTCGCTACCCTAGCATTAGTTGTCGCCTTATTGCCCGCCACTTCTTACTCATTTTGCCAGGCTCCCGGCCCCCGACTTGTATGCGCGGAATACTTCAGGAGTACGGCGGTCGTTGAAGCAAAGCTTATCCGGACGAGGGCGATCGTTGACAAAGACGGAACTGTCACTGCGAATATCTATTACATGCGTACGGAGCGAGTATTAAACGGCTCGCCAAGTCCGCAATTCGAGATTTACGAAGGCAACGATAGTGGCAGAGCTGGATTCGACTGGAAGCCCGGTCAGGTTTATCTGCTCTTTCTGTTTCCGTCGCTCGAGACCAAACGTGATGCATGGAGCCTCGACGGGTGTGGCAATTCTGGTCCATTACAACAGAGGGGTTCGGTATTGCGGCAGATTGCAGAATTAGGGAAGCAGAAGGGCGGATTGATTGAGGTCGCGGTCGGGAATTCTTCAATCGATGATCCCGTCAAGGATGTGTCTGTCACCGCGACCGCTCGTGGTCACTCATACTCAGGCAAGACAAATAACAAGGGACGAGCCGAAATTCATGTTCCACCCGGGTGGTACGCCCTGATGGTAGGCACTGACAAACAATACGGAGTGGATTGGTTGAGTTACGAGCTATCAAATAACATCGAGATACAGAACGGCAGTTGCGCCCAGGTGCAGTTCACCTCGGCGGGCGATAATCATTAAACGACTACAGGATTAAGAATGAACAACACTCCTCTCGTCTCCATCGTCATGGGCAGCGACTCCGACCTCGACATCATGAACGAGGCTGCGAAGGCGCTCGCCGAGTTCGGTATTCCTTACGAAATCGACATCACCTCGGCACATCGTTCGCCGGCTCGCACCAGCGAGTATTCGCGAGGGCTGAAGGCACGGGGCGTGAAGGTGGTCATCGCCGGAGCAGGCGGAGCCGCGCATCTCGCGGGTGTCATCGCCGCCGAAACGACGCTGCCCGTGATTGCGGTGCCGATTCCTTCGACGGCATTGCTGGGATTGGATTCCTTGCTCGCGATGGTGCAGATGCCAGCGGGGATCCCTGTCGCGACCGTGGCCATCGGCAAACCGGGCGCGACCAATGCGGGCATCCTCGCGGCGCAGATGATCGGACTTTATGATGATGCAGTGGCGAAGAAGCTGGAGACGCACAAGAAAAAGCTGGCCGATGGCGTGGAAGCGAAGTCCCGCAAGCTGAAGGAAAGCCAGAAGCCGTAAGCGAGTTAGTGGTGTCGCTGGCTGGAGACGGCTTGTTTCTCGCGGACTCGCTGCAACGCGGCGCTGAAATGCAACGCCGCACTAACCTACAGATCAAGAGTTTTCAAGTACTCGCGGAATTCGCCGCCCAGGTCCTCTCGCTTGAGCGCAAACTCCACCGTCGCTTTCAGGAAGCCCAACTTGTCGCCGGTATCGTGGCGCTTGCCTTCGAAGGTGAATCCGTAGATTTTTTCCTTCTTGAGCAGCTGTTTTAGACCATCGGTGAGCTGCAATTCGCCGCCCGCACCGAGCGGAGTTGAATCCAGCATTTCAAAGACCGCGGGTGTCAAAATGTACCTTCCGATAATTGCCAAGTTCGAAGGCGCATCCTCCACCTTTGGCTTCTCCACCAGGTTCTGCACTTCGAAGAGCCGGCCATTCCATGTGCCCGGAACCGGCTTCGCGTCAAGCACGCCATACGAAGAGATGGCTTTGCCTTCGATCACCTGCGTCGCCAGCACCGAGCATCCGGTTTCGTTGTAAACCTCGACCATCTGCTTCAGGCACGGAACCTTCGCGTCGATGATGTCGTCGGCGAGGATCACGGCGAATGGTTCATCTCCGACCAGTTCGCGTGCCATCAAAACCGCGTGACCCAGACCCATGGCTTCTTTCTGCCGGACGTAGGCAATGTGGATCATCTCCGAGATCTGGCGAACAATGGCCAGCAGATCGGTCTTGCCCCTCTCCTCCAGCATCTTCTCCAGCTCATAGCTGACGTCGAAATGATCTTCGATAGCGCTCTTGCCACGGCCGGTAATGATGATGATCTGGTCGCAACCAGAAGCCAACGCCTCTTCGACGCCGTATTGAATGAGTGGTTTGTCCACCAACGGAAGCATTTCCTTGGGTTGTGCCTTAGTGGCCGGCAAGAATCGTGTGCCAAGTCCCGCTGCCGGAAACACTGCCTTACGAACCTGCTTCTTCATTGGTCCTCTTGTGATGGAATGAACGGCTAACTTATCACGCGACTGCCTGCTGCTCCCCCGCCAACTGTTCAAGCAAAGACTTCAGTCGCGCCAGCACTTGTTCAGGCTGCTTCTCTTTCAGCGTAAATTTCAGCACGCCTGCCGGCGTGAACTGGCTTCCGGCCTCCCCGGCAACAAATCGCGCCAAGCGTTCCGGATCAACCGATGCGCTCTCGGTGAAACGAATGCTCACAGCCTCCCGGCGACGCTCGATCTGTGCCACCCCGACCCGCTGTGACAGCAATTTTAACGTTGCGTAATCCAGTAGGCTTCGAACCGGCGGAGGCGGTGCGCCATAACGGTCGCCCAACTCTCCCGCGACATCCTCCAGTTGCGCCTCCGTCTCCACGCCAGCGACGCGTTTGTACATACGCAGCCGTTGGTTCTCTTCTGGGATGTAGTCAGAAGGAATACGGATGTTCAGGCCCAGATTCAATTGCGTTTCGGCAGCTTCCTCTTGCACCTCGCCCTTTAACTCGCGCACCGTGCGCTCTAGCATGGTCGTGTATAGTTCGAAACCGACCGCTTCAATGTGGCCGCTCTGCTGACCACCCAGCAGATTTCCGGCGCCGCGCAATTCCAGATCGAGCGCCGCAATCTTGAATCCTGCACCCAGATCGCTGAACTCCTTGAGCGCCGCCAGCCTCCTTCGAGCCAGGTCGCTGAGGTCGCGATCAGGCGGAATCAGCAAATAAGCATAGGCCCGGCGCTCCGAGCGCCCCACGCGTCCGCGCAACTGGTACAACTCCGAAAGCCCATGGCGGTCGGCACGGTTGATGATGATGGTATTGCAGAGCGGGATGTCGAGGCCATTCTCGATGATCGTAGTCGCAACCAGGATGTCGGCCTCATGCCTCATGAAGGCGAGCATGACCCGCTCCAGTTCGCTCTCCGGCATCTGGCCGTGGCCGATCAGGATGCGCGCCTGCGGCGCCATCTCGCGCAGCTTGTAGGCGATCTCGTAGATGCTTTCCACGCGGTTGTGCACGAAGTACACTTGCCCGCCCCGCTCCAACTCCTTTTCGATTGCCGAGCGAAGCAGCTTCTCGTCCCACGCCGCCACCACCGTCTGGATCGCCATGCGGTCTTTCGGAGGCGTCTCAATCACGCTCATGTCGCGCAGCCCGAGCAGTGACATATGCAAGGTGCGCGGAATGGGCGTGGCCGACATAGTGAGCACGTCAACCTCTTTGCGAAGCTGCTTCAGCCGCTCCTTGTGGCGGACACCGAAGCGCTGCTCTTCGTCGACGATGACCAGCCCGAGATCGCTGAACTTTATGTCCTTGGACAAAACGCGGTGCGTGCCGATGACGATGTCCACCTCGCCCGCCTCGATCTTGGCGATGGTTTCCTTCTGCTGCTTAGGGGTACGGAAGCGGCTGAGCATCTCGATCTTGATAGGAAAAGCGGCGAAACGCTGACGGAACGTATTGACGTGCTGGAAGGTGAGCACCGTGGTTGGCGCCAATACCGCGACTTGGCGATTATCGTTTACCGCTTTGAAGGCCGCTCGCATCGCGACTTCCGTCTTACCGTAGCCAACGTCTCCGCATAGCAGGCGATCCATTGGCGTCGCCAACTCCATGTCACGCTTGACGTCAGCAATCGCGGTCCTCTGGTCTTCGGTTTCGTTGAACTCGAAGGTGTCCTCAAACTCGTGTTGCCATTCGCTGTCGGCAGCAAATGCATGTCCCTCGGCGGTCTTGCGGACCGCGTAGAGTTTGAGCAACTCGTCGGCCATGTCTTGCATGGCCTTTTTCACGCGAGCCTTGGTCTTCTGCCACTGCTGCGTACCCAGCCGATTCAACACAGGCTTCGCCCCTTCGGACGAACGGTACTTCTGCACCAAATCAAGCCGCGTCAGAGGGACATACAGGCGCGCGCCCTCAGCGTACTCGAGGATCATGAATTCGACGCTGCCGCCATCTTCCTGTGGGATCTCTTTCAGTCCCTGGTACTGTCCGATGCCGTGCTCAACGTGTACCACGTAATCGCCGATGGCGAGATCGCGAAAGTCGGACAGGAACGCCGAGACTTTCGACTTCTGGCGTTGCGGATGAGCCAGCGAAACCTCCGGCTCATCGAACAGATCACGCGCCCCGAAGAGAACCAGGTTCGCTTCGGGCAGTGCGACTCCTTCGGGCACATATGCTTTCACGATGGTGGTGGCTTCTACCTCTTCCGTGAAGTATGACGACTCGTCCACATACACTTCGCTGCCCGGCTTGGGAGTGCGGCTGCCGATGCGAAACGACAAATTGTATTCGTTGAAGACATCGGCCAGACGTTCGACCTCACCGGTACTGGAGACGGCAAAGACGACGCGCTTGCCCTCTCGCGCGAGACGTCCAACCTCTTCGGTCATCGCGGCAACCGAGCCATGAAAACGGGTCGTGGGCTGCGTCTGCAGCGTGAGATGTTCTTCATCGCCGGCAGTCTCGATTCCGAGTTGCTCGACGGCCATGGTAGCCGTGTACTGCAAGCGCTCGTGCCATTGTTCTGGCGTGAGATACAGATCTTCCGGGCGAACCAGGTTGCCGATGAGACTGCGTTCGTGGGCCTCGTGCACTTTCGCCCACCACGCGTCGTGTGCGAGATTCAGAGCATCGGGCTCGTCGAGAACGATGGTCGCGCCCGGCAACAGATCGTCGAAGAAGTGCTCTTTCGCCCCGGCGGCGGGCGCGTAGAGTTCCCAGCCGGGAAAAACGGAGACGCCTGTCGCGCGCACCGTCTCCTCGATCACGTGTTCATCGCCCGCCAACCGCGCGCCGGAGAGCCGTGCATTGATCGCGGCCAACGTTTCCTCTTCTACCGGAGTCTCCGTCAAAGGAAGCAGAACGGTTTCTTCGGTTACCGCCGCTGAGCGCTGAGTTGCTGGATCGAACTTGCGTATCGATTCCACTTCATCGCCGAAAAGCTCGATGCGGACAGGCCGATCCAGTTCTGGCGAATACACGTCGAGCAGCCCGCCGCGATGGGCGAACTCGCCCGGCATCTCGACCACGTCCACCTGGTTGTAGCCTACGATTCGCAGGTGCTCGACCAGGCGCTCGGGATCGATGGTCTCGCCTCGTCGCACGACGTTAGCCAAGCCTGCGTAAAACTCGGCATCACGTAAGCGCATTGTCGTCGCGGCCAGTGGAGTGATCACTACGCCGGCGGCGCCGGTGGCAATCTTCCATAAGGCGGTAGCGCGAGCTTCCTGAATCTCCGGATGCGGCGACAGGTTCTCGAAGGGCAACACGTCATAGGCAGGCAACCCGATGACGGCATCGGGCACAACTGCGCCGGTCAGGTCGCCGAGGGAGCGCACAACTGGCAGTAATTCATCCACCGCGCGATTATCGGCAACTACGATGATCACCGGCCGCGAGGTGGTGCGATGTAACAGCGGGTAAAAGAGCGCCTTGCCGGTTGGGGTGAGTCCAGAGACACGAGTTCGCCCCGCGCCACCCTTTACCCGGGCTACAGCACGCGCAAAAGCGGAAGACTTTTCGACGTCCGCGAAGAGTTCGCGAACGAACGGGAGGATCATCGCCTATTCAGTTTACCAGCGAAAACAGTTGCCAGTGGTCAGTCGTCAGTTGTCAGTAGCAGCTTTATTGGCAAAAGCTGCCCATT
>CAVREJ010000023.1:0-52987 GCA_963720135.1 uncultured Acidobacteriaceae bacterium | reverse complement strand
TCTTGGTGCCGCGAATCGGCGAAATCGATCTGGATCAGACAAGGGTCACATAAGTTTACTAGGTAGGTACGGACCGCGAGTACTGAGAGATCGTAACCAAAGAATTTCCTGATAAGCCTCAGTACGCCAGAGGGGGCAGGTTCTTTGGACGCACCAGAGACGCCCGCTTTTCTGCCCCTTCCTGTCTGGCCGCGTTTTAAGCCCTGGGCTAAATCTTGGCCGCTTGATACTCACCTAACTTTCATGGGTTCGGCTTGGTCAATGAAGCAACCTGGATCGTTGAAGAAGGATCAGCGAAAGTTTGTTGGGATTACCGCGACTGAAGAGCGCTACTGCGGCCCGCGACCGGGCGAGTCTGAACTGATCGGCAGCCGGTAAAAAACCGGACGTCCTTATAAGCTGAAGGGCAAGATCTTCGCGATGTTTGGGAGAAACCACTTTATCACCCAACCTTCCGATGGGCAGATGCGTTCTCCGGATGAGCGCGGTAGTTGGAAAACGATTCGCTCCGCGTCGTGGCCGGCTCATGGAGCAATGGATTGTAGTTGCCGAGGGTATTCCCGGGTCGCGGGGCCTCGCCAAGGAAGCCTAGGCTTCTCAAAACGAGACCAATAGCAGCCTTTTGTTTAGGTGTCCGGATTCGAACTTCCCGGATCCTTCTTCAAGTCCTCGAGGTCACCGCTGCGACCTAATGCCTGCTTGTTGGCCACTAAGTCATCCAACGAGATGAAGTGCACCGGGATGCCGAAGAACGTGCTTGCGACCCTCTTCGCCCACGCATCGGGGAAGCTGACGCCCGTGATCTCAGTGAGAATGTCAATGCGCAGCGGAGCAATTCCGATCTGATAGACCACTTGCTTCTCGACGAATGTTTCGGCGGTTACCTTATCGTGGTCAAGGGGAGCCCCGAACCTCTTGAGGGCTTCGACAACGCGGAGTGAGTTTTGCCTTGAATTGTGCACCCAAACGTCGAGGTCTTTCGTATAACGCGGCTCGCTGTACTTCATGACTGCGAATCCGCCAACAATCAGGTACTCGACCTCAAAGTCGTTTAAGAGTTGTAGCAGTTCTTTGTAGTGTGGGTTTTCTGCCATTTCTGACTTCCTCAGCTAATTCCACCAGTTCCCAAGCGGCCGCGAAGATGGCTTCATCCCCCTGCTCCTGCCAGAATTCGATATCAAACGACCGATCGGGAAACCCGCCCTCCACCAGTCGTGTTCTCCACGCCGAATTTTGAGGACCATTCATGTTCGCCTCACAGAATCAGTCTTTAAAATAATTAGGATATCAGGATCAGAGGGCCAACTCTCTTTTCCTGCATTCGGACGCGCAGGAGACGCTCGGCCTTTCTGCCTGTTCCTGTCTGGCTCCGCTTTCAGCGCTGGGCTGAAATCTCTTATGGAAGTTGTTAAGCAGAGGCCCGCACCCACCGACTCGACAACAATCCGGTTGAATCCCGCAGCGTCGAGCAGGTCAACGACTTCCGCCGTGGCCAATGCGAGCCCCCCAGATGCCCCTGGGTCGCCATGCTGCGGATGTACATGCCAGAATTCCGTCCGTGGGCTTGCATTCGAATGCGATCTCCCAGCAAAGCCCTCCCGTGAAAGGGCTGGACGGATCCACGGCCAGGACAGCCAGGCGAACGCGTCGCGCGGAATACTCGTTCGCGAGCTGTCCTATGAGTGTGCTTTTCCCAACCCCCGAGGGTCCGGTGATACCGATCTTCTTTGCCCGTCCCGTGAATGGAAACGCGGCTTGCAGGATGGAAATTGCCGCGGGATTTCTACGAGATATTCCGCCGCGTCTGCAAAGAACGTGGACTCGAGTACGACGCCACCATGCTCACTGACGTGGTCGACTGTCATTCGCGGCAAACTACATCAGGCACTTCGCCCTTGTTTCCCGCACGACATTGTGAACCAGATCTGTTGGGCAGCTCGATATGAACGCAAAAACCCGGTTATCGATCACGCTTCCGTGATGAGGGCGGTTGAGAACTACTTCCTCGAGCGTGTTTCATAAATAGGTTCGGCCTCACGACGGGTACTTAGGTGTGAGGCAGGTGGGCTGATGTGCTACTGCCATGAAGAAACGGCAGAAGCGGTTGACCGACGAACCGTGGCTGTTGATCGAGCCGTTGTTGCCCGAGCCTCGGCGGCGAAAGGACAACCGTGGACGGCCGTGGGCGTCGAACCGGGCATGTTTTGAGGGGCATTCTGTGGATTCTGCAAACCGGCGCAGCGTGGCGTTTTCTGCCTGACGAGTTCCCCTCGCCTTCCACCTGCTGGCGTCGGCTCAAGCAGTGGGAAGAGGAAGACGTGTGGCTGGATGCTTGGCGCGCGTTGCTGGGAGCGCTCGACGGCGAGGGTCTGCTGAAGGGGGACGAGACCTTCCTGGAGGGCAGTTTCGCACCGGCGAAAAAGGGGGCTCTGCCGTGGGTAAAACCAAGCGGGGCAAGGGCACCAAGTGGATGGTACTGGTCGACGGTCAAGGTCTTCCGTTGGGAGTTCGGCTGGAAAGTGCCTCTCCGGCAGAAGTTAAGCTTGCGGAAGCCACGCTCTCGGAAGTCCGCGTACCGCGACCGCGGGGCCGTCCGCGGCAAAAACCGAAGCGGGTGATCGCCGATCGCGGCTACGACTCCGATCCACTCCGCCAGCGTCTGAGGAAGCGTGGTATCGAGTGGATCGCGCCCTACCGGAAGAACAACAAAGAACGGCGCTACGAAGATGGCCGCCGGCTGCGACGCTACAAGCGCCGCTGGATCGTGGAACGAACCAATGCCTGGTTTGGTCAATTCCGCCGATTGCTGGTCAGGCACGAACATCTGCTCGCCACCTATCGCGCCTTCTTCCACATCGCTTGCTTCCGGATTACGCTGAGACACTGTTTATGAAATACGCTCTAGAACTTGTATCCTGCCCATAGCGCCCAATAGTTCAAGTTACGGCCAGGCTGTGTTTGCCTTAAGAAGGTGTCCGGCGAAGAAAATCCCATAATCCGCTTGAAACCAAACATGACGACTTGCCTGCCACCTCATTTCGGTGCCGGGCCTTGTGCCTACATATCGAGCTAAACTATTTCCAGATGGCCTGACTAGCATCCCAGGAACGCTATAGACGCCATCAAATAGACTCTGTCGCCAATAGAAAATACAGTCTGTCGAGACGGTAACTCCGTGGCCCCAGTCAGTTAAAACGCCAGGATGGATGTCCCTAAAATTGAGGGGCCCAGGACCGGTGTCGGCAAGCACTCCAAAATAGTTCCCTATGGGAAATAGGGGATAGAATGTCCCCAAAGTATTGGTTTTTGGGTTATCGCCGCTAGAAATGTCTGCCTTTAGGCTAAATCTTGGCTTGAGCCGCCAAGTTGGGATTGTATAGCCGGTATCGGTTGCGAGCGTCCAGGCGCGAATATTGGCGGAACCAAAGCTTCCGAATTGCCATACTGCCTCATCATCAAAATCCCATCCCGGTTTCTTCACTGCAACGGGATGAGACACTCGTGTACCCAAGCTCTCCCGCTGCTCAGGCGCCGTTCCCCGTTGATATGTTGCTTGTGTACGACTAATACCCAAATAATAGGTGTCTACTGTGACCCCCCGCGATAGCGGACGCCACCCGTACACGCCCCAGAATCCGACTTGATGATTCGGAGCGTCGTCGAAGAAACCAAAATTATCTGATCGCGGTCTTACGGCAAATGTATCAACGCGCCACGATCCCAGCTTACTAAGCAATCTAAATCCGATGAAGCTGAGCCGAACGTTAGGACCCTCGCGTACATCGATCAATCGTCCAGAACCGTAGTCCATCTCCTGTATACCGGCGCGGAGGGTGAACCAGTTGAGCTTTCTTGTAGTGGTGAGATCGAGAAACGCATTCTGGAAATCGAGCCTCTTTTCGTCAATAGGGCGTGGTCCCCCAATTCTGAATGATTCAAGGCCGGACTTGAATTCGACGAATGTTCGAAAATGCTGACCAAAGTGGGCATCAAAGCCCAGCATATAGCGTTGAAGAAAGAAACTATTCCAGTACGGCTGCTGTCCCCAATTGTTGTTGCCCGTTTGCTCCCATACTTCGCGCACCTCCCCGCTTATGGTCAGGTACCATGTATCGGAACCTCGGCGAAGCGGAATAAACTTGACCGGGTCCCAGAAATCTTGGCGAAGAGCTGGGTTGGCAAGAAAACTCCAATTCTCGTCTTCCCGCAGCAGCTTGTAGCTCCTGTCTGGCGCAGCCGCGCTGACAGTAGATTCTGACTGGGTCTGAGCATGTCCCTGTATGACAAGCAGCCCAACTGCCGCCAACATAAAGAAAAATCGCAACACACTGCCCACTCAACTTCAGTTCGATTTGCCTTTGATCGAATGAATCTCAGCGATGTATCCACCTGGGAACTGCACGACCGCTGCATCCCGTTCTTCGGTCTGGTAGGGGGAAACCAATATCTTGACGCCCGCTGCCTTCGCCTTTGCCAGCGTGTCCGCAAGATTCGTCACCTCATATCCCGTCACCTCGCGCCCGTAGGGATACGGAAGGTGGCCATCCGTAACAAGCGCAGTCAACTTGCCGAACTTTGATTCGATCCTCACTCGCCGGTAGGTCTCCGCAGGCCGTCCGATTTCAATGCCTGGCGCCCGCGCATCATCAGACACGACGGTCCCATGGGAGAAAGCAAGAAAGCTGCGCACGAACGCATCCACTCTGTCCGGTGACACATAGACTCGATTCTCCGGAATTGTCTGGAGCGGGGCATAGGAAGGCGCTGTGGTATGCCAATACAATTGTGTGTTCACGCCGCCGGGCCATTGAATAATCGCGTCTCGACCGATCGGATCGTTGAAGGGAGCGACTATGACGTCTGCACCAGTTGCCTTCGCAGCACGGACCGCTTCGTCCATATCAGTGACCAGATAGCCTGTACGCTCCAACCCAAATGGATATGGAATCGGGGTTTTGAAGCCGAACACCGACACCGTGCCTACGGGTGTCAGGACCAGTTGCGACATAGTGCTGCTCTGGGTCGGAGTTACTGTGAAAACTCCCTGCTTGGTCGTTGTGCCGCCAAATGTCGCAATCAAGCTCGCGACGAAACGATCAAAATCTTCCGGGGCCACGTAGACATGTGTCGTGTCGTACTGCGGTCCTACAGCCACACTTACGGTTTCGGCTGTCTGCGCACTTTGGGCAAAAGCACTGACTTGCAGTGATCTAACCGCGACACCCAGCATCAGAACTACCGCAACGCACGTTGCAACGGCACTTTTGTTGAAGCGCATTCGTCTTCTCCTAGATTGACCATTACTTAATTCGCTCGACCACCTCGGGCCCTGCCACTGATAACGCGCTTCGGACGGATGCAGTGGAATCGTAGCGCTCGCCGACAAGGCAGACGGCCCACACGCGGAACGTCGAGCTTCTTTGTCTGAATCCATATTCCGAACTGCTCACCAAGCACCATTCCTAAGAGGCCGACTAAGCGCGACGATGGGCGGTGCCGGACTCTTCACCCGGATAAGTCCGTAGAGAACGCCCACTCCGAGACCAACGACGAAAGACAAAAACAATACCTTCATCTCCATTCCTCCACCATCGCGCGAATTAGAATGCAAAGCAGTCGCAACCCAACCCCCAAACTCCGAGGTCGCCTATCACCTTGAGGTGCGATCCCGCTCGGTCGTGATCTGATGTATCAACATGGGAACAGGAAGAGCGGTGCGAGACGCCAACAAGTTCGGGCTGATTCTTTGCGTAGCCTCCGTAGGCGTCCACAGGTGACCAGCTTGGACTCGCAGGTAATGGCGGCGGGGCGAACTTTGAGAATTCTTCGGTGGCGTAAACGATCTTCCCACCGACGATTGTGAGCACCGATTCGAGCTGCTTGATCTCTTCCTGCGGAATGGAGAAATAATCGGCAGAGAGAACGGCCAAGTCTGCGAGCTGCCCTGGAGCAAGCGCTCCTTTCTTTCCGTCTTCGGTTGAAAACCAACTGCTCCCCATCGTGTAAAGCTTGAGTGCTTCCTCTCGAGTGAGCCGATTCTCTTCCGGATACAGGCCAAGCCCCCCTATGGTCCTACCGGTAATAAGCCAATAGAGGGAAAGGTAAGGGTTGTAGCTTGAGACACGCGTTGCGTCTGTGCCCGCCCCAACCGGAACGCCGATCTCTAGCATTCTTCGAATTGGCGGTGTGCGTTTGGCTTGCCGTGAGCCGTATCGCTCGACAAAATACTCACCTTGGAATGCCATGCGGTTCTGCACCGCGATTCCGCCGCCCAGCGCTTTCACGCGTTCGATATTGCGATCGGTGATCGTTTCGCAGTGATCGAAGAACCAGTGCAGGCCGTCAAAGGGTATCTCCCGGTTTACCTCTTCATAGACATTCAGTGCCCGCTCGATGGTCTCGTTGTAGGTCGCATGCAAGCGAAACGGCCAGCGATTCTCCACCAGATGTCTGATGACGGCTCTTAGCTCGCTTTCCATAACGGGGAGCATGTCCGGTCGTGGCACGAGAAAGTCTTCAAAATCCGCACAGGAAAAGACCAGCATTTCCCCAGCTCCGTTGACGCGATAGAAATCATCGCCGTCCCCGGCTTTCGTCATATTGGTCCAGCTCTGGAAGTCGCCGAGTTCTCCTTTTGGTTTTTGCGTGAAGAGGTTGTAAGCAAGCCGGACAGAAAGTTCTCCGTTTCGGTGCAACTCGTTCACAACGCCGTAGTCGTCGGGATAGTTCTGAAAGCCGCCGCCCGCATCAATAACGCTCGTGATGCCGAAGCGGTTCAATTCACGGAAGAACAACCGTGAGGAGTTCAGCTGGTCTTCGCGGGAGAGTTTGGGCCCTTTTGCCAGAGTGGAGTAGAGAATGTTGGCGTTGGGATTGGCGACAAGAAGGCCCGTAGGATTTCCGTGACGGTCGCGCTGAACCTCGCCCGCCGGAAAATTCGGGGCATTCTTGTCATAGCCGACGGCGCGCAATGCCGCCCCGTTCAACAGCACCCGGTCGTACAAATGCATCACGAAGACAGGAGTATCCGGAGCTACGGCGTTGATCTCATCAAGCGTTGGCATACGGCGCTCCGCGAATTGAAACTCTGTCCATCCACCCACAACTCGTACCCATTGCGGAGCGGGCGTCCGATCGGCTTGATCTTTCAGCATGCGGAGAGCGTCGGCGAGTGAAGGTACGCCATCCCAGCGCAACTCCATGTTGTAGTTGAGCCCACCCCGGATCGGATGCATGTGTGAATCGTTTAGACCAGGGATGACGGTTCGTCTGCGCCCGTCAATGACGTGCGTTTGCGGACCTCGGAGGCGAAGGATCTCGTCACCGTTGCCCGCCGCCGTTATTTTTCCGGCTGTTGTGGCGACTGCTTCGACAAACGAGGGCACCCCGTTCGTGGCGATCTTGGCGTTGTGCAATATGAGTTCAGCAGACACACGAATCTCCTACTTCGTTTTCCAACGACTTTGAGAAGGGCGGAAGCAAGCTCCGCCCGTTTCTTTATTTGTGAGCCAAGGCAGCAGTGGGAACCAGATACTCGGGAAACCTCGTAGCCGGCGCACCGTGCACCATCGTGTAGGTGTACTCAACGCCTATCCCGTAAGCTCCGTAATGGTTCTTCACAATGTCCATCACAGCGTCGTAAGTCTCTTGGTGAGCCCAATCGCGCTGCCACTCGAGCATGGTGGAGAGCGACGTCACGGGTTTCGCGCCCGCCTGGATTACCCGCTTCATAGCGTTGTCATGAGCGAGTTGGCTCACGTCTCCGCAGCAATCTTCCACGACATAGACTTCGTAGCCGTCATGAATCGCTTGTACTGTCGGAAGGGCAACACAAGTCTCTGTCCAAAGACCGGCCAGGACAATCTTCTTGCGCCCGGTTTTTTCGATCGCGGCGACAAAGTTCTTGTCGTCCCACGAGTTCATCGACGAACGCTCGATGGGTTCCTGGTCCGGGAAAACTGCTCTTAGTTGTGGCCACATGTTCCCGCTGAACGACTTCGTCTCCACCGTGGTCAAAACGACGGGTACATCGAACACCCTTGCGGCCTTGCCGAATGCCACGGTGTTGTTGATGATTCCTTGGCGATCGAAATTGCTTGTCCCGAACAGCATCTGCGGCTGATGGTCAATGAACGCAACCACACAGTTGTCAGGGGTAAGAAGTCCCTTCTCGCTAAGCTTGGGACGATTTCCATTTCCGTTTGATGAGTAACTCAATGCTTTCTCCTTGTTTCGTGCGAATCACAATCTGCATGTCTAATCACATCGCGATGTTCATATTTGCAAGTGCGGTGCCAAGCATGAATCGCTAGGTTCCTGTTTCGGAAGTAACTGTGCGGAAAGACAATCGCGCGCGGCCGTAGGATTCTTCGAATGCAAGCGACGAGGCTGCTGGTGCCAACAGTCTGGCAATGCCAGAACGTTGGCGTCGCAGTCGAGAGACCAGCCCCGTGTTGCCTAACTCAACCGTTTATCTTCGCGGGGCCAACGTCTTCACAGCAATCATGCGAATGATTGTCGGGTTGCATTACGGGACTTAGGAAACAGTCCTGGGTGAGAGAAAGGCTATTCCCGATGTTGAAGACGAGGTAACGGCGCTGAGGGAATCATTGGTAAGGTAAGTCGTGGCGACGGCGGTAGAATTGTGGGATATGAGATGGCTGAAACCGAGGGCTTCCCACTCAGTCAGCAAATCGATGGCCTCTCGAAACCATTCATTTGTTCACGATGGGGGTGGAACAAAGGTTTACGTCTCGTAAACCGTTAATGACGTAAGATGACGACAAAGGGGTGCTTGCGATGGCGACGTCTTCTAAGCCCATTCGCATCCTGAGCATTGAGGATCATCAGGTTTTTCGCGAAGGCCTCAGTACCATTCTTGGATCGCAACCGGATATGACTCTTGTCGCCCAAGCTTCGAATGCAGTCGAGGCCATGGCGGAGTTTCGTCGCCACCGTTCGGATATCACACTTATGGATTTGCGACCGCCCGGTGCTAACTGCACTGACGCGATCAGAGCCATTCGCGGAGAATTCCGCAGGCTCGCATCGACGTGCTTACCACGTCATACCGTGATGCCGACGTACAGGCGACGCCGCGTGCCGGTGCTTCGGGTTATATCCTGAAAAGTATGCCGAAGAGCGAGATGCTGAAGATCATTCGTGCGGTGCATAGCGGAAGGAGGCATGTGCCACCGGAAGGGGCGGCCCGTCTCGCCGAGCACCAGGGAGAAGAGGATACGCGCACTGATCAAGATGCCGGAGGGCCCCTACCTCTAGTGTCCCTCCTGCTGCGTCTTGCCTTATTACTCCTGCTGTTGGCGCCGTCACCCGCTGTCGCCGTCGACCCTGAACGGCACATTTCGCAATACGGACACACGGCTTGGAGAGTCTTCGACGGAACAATCCCGCGCCCAGTCGGAATCACCCAGACAACAGACGGCTATATCTGGTTCGGAACGAGAGATGGCCTGATGCGATTCGACGGAGTGAGGTTCTCTCTTTGGAGATCGGTCGATGGCGAACCTCTGATAAAGAGATTCTCTGCCTTGCTGGGCGCGAGCGATGGCAGCTTGTGGATTGGCACGCTAAGTGGCCTGATCCATTTGAAAAACGGGAAACTTTACACCTATGCGAGGCCACATGAGAAGGGAGCCATTTCTAACATCCTTCAGGACCGTAGCGGGACAATCTGGGTGAGTCGGTATCACATGCCGAAAGGCAGCGGTCCTTTGTGCCGCGCCGGGGAAGCCGAGCTCGTCTGCTATGGAGCCAAGGAGGGGGTTCCTGCTGGATATGTTTTGGGAATGACGCAAGATTCAGACGGGTATTTCTGGTTTGGAGGCGACGTTCTATGCCGCTGGCGGCCTGGTTCTGCCGCAACTTGCTTCGATGACGTTGGGCGGCAAGGCAGAATGAGAATGGATACTCAGGATCTTACTAGCGGCCCCTCCGGGTCGCTTTGGACAGCGATCGATGCCGTTGGACCACAGTTTGGCGTGCGCTACTTTTCGGGCGGAAAATGGAGTCCGTTTATTGTTCCTGGTTTTGATGGTCCCTCCGTCAGATCGCATAGACTCTATGTTGATCGGCACAATTCTCTGTGGGTTGGGACGGAAAACGACGGCCTATACCGGATTCACGATGGGGTAGCTGACCACTACGCCAGCCCGGATGGACTCTCTGGCCACGCCGCACACGACTTTTATGAAGACCGCGAGGGTAACCTTTGGGTTACTACCGACAGTGGCCTCGACATGTTTCGGGACACGCCTGTCGTCAGTTATTCGATGGCACAAGGCTTGTTCGGTTCGTTGATTTCATCAATTCTCGCCCGTCGCGACGGATCGATCTGGATCGGAAATCAGGGCGCGATTGACATCCTGCGAAATGGGGAGCACTCACTTCTCTCTCCTCGCGATATGTCCGGTGACAGCAATGTGACGTTGTTCGAGGATCATGCGCAGACAGTATGGCTTGGACTCGGTCACACGGTGCTTGCTTATCGGAACGGACGCTTTTTCGAGATCAGGCGGCCAGATGGCAGTTCCCTGAACCAGAACTACGAGTTTCCCGTAACCGAAGATGTGGATGGCAACATCTGGGCACTTGGTCAAGCCGGCCACCTGTTCCTTATAAAGGGCCTAAAGGTAGTAGAAGACATACAACTCGGCGAGAGCCTCTCTTCGGCTTTATTGCTGGAACCAGACAAAAACGGGGGCGTCTGGATTAGCACCAGAGCGGGAGAGATCGCCCGCTACCGCGGCGAACAACTTGAGACCTACTCACTGAAGGATGGTGGTAAGGATCCAATTTCCATCCACGAGATGATCGTGGACACCGACAATTCGTTGCTGATTTCAACCGAACGCGGCCTCGTGCGTTGGTCCAACGGTCAACAGACGGCGCTCGGAGTGAGAAATGGACTTCCGTGCGAATCGATTTATTCCGCGATCAAAGATGACAACGGTTCGCTGTGGCTTTATGCGCGATGTGGGTTACTGCAAATAGAGGCGTCGCAGGTTGCGAAATGGGAGGGGGACCCAACTAGCCCGATCAGTGCACGGATGTTCGATGCCCATGATGGCGCGTTTCCCGGCATTCAGGTGCAGCGTCAACACATATCGAGCAAGGCTCCCGATGGGAGGCTCTGGTTTACCAACGGCACCCTGGCGCAAGTGGTTGACCCTAAACACCTCCCAAAAAATGAGGTCATGCCTCCCGTCGCCATCGAGGATTTGGTTGCTGATCGTAAGGAGTTAGGTGCCCAAGCGGGAATGCGGGTACCAGCGCTAACCCGGGATGTTCAGATTGACTACACGGCACTGAGCTTTTCCGTCCCGCAAAAGGTTCGCTTCCGCTACATTCTCGAGGGACATGACGCAGTTTGGCAGGAGCCTGGAGAGCGACGTCAGGCCTACTATACGGACCTGACACCCGGGAAATATCGCTTTCGTGTAATCGCGAGCAATAACGACGGTGTCTGGAATGAGGCAGGCGCAACCCTGGATTTCAGCCTCGCGCCAGCCTGGTACCAGACGAACTGGTTCCGCGTCTCCTGCGTAACAGTTTTAGGTGTATTGCTGTGGGCGCTCTATCGGCTCCGTCTCCGGCAGATGGCGTATCAGTTCAACATGCGTCTGGAAGAGCGCGTCAGCGAGCGGACCCGCATCGCGCGTGATCTGCACGATACTCTGCTGCAAAGTTTTCAGGGACTGTTGCTCCGTTTTCAAACGGTGTCTCAGCTGCTTCCGGCGCGTCCGGAGGAAGCTAAACAAAGACTCGACGGAGCGATCGATCAGGCTGCTGAAGCGATTACCGAGGGCCGGGATGCCGTTCAGGGACTGCGTTCGTCCACGGTCGAGACCAATGATCTCGCCCTAGCTATCAGGACGATTGGAGCAGGAGCTCGCAGCCGACGAAACCAATCGGAGCTCTGCTGTCTTTGAGGTGGACGTGGAAGGCACGCCGCGAAATCTTCATCCGATTCTACGAGACGAAGTCTACCGGCTTGCAGCCGAAGCGCTGCGTAACGCCTTCCGGCACGCACAGGCGCGGCGGATAGAAGTCGAAATCCGGTATGACGAAAAGCAGTTCAGGCTCCGCATTCGGGACGACGGAAAGGGTATTGATCCGAAGGTCCTTGGTGAGGAGGGGCGCGACGGGCACTATGGCTTGCACGGCATGCGCGAACGGGCCAAACTTGTGGGTGGAAAGGTGGCAGTCTGGAGTGAGCGCGGTTCGGGCACAGAGGTCGAGCTGAGTATTCCCGCCTCCACTGCTTACGCGATGGCTACTCACCGCCGTTCGTGGTTGGCTGAGAAGCTTTCCGGGAAAGGGAAGGATCTAACAGAGACCGATGCGAAAGCGGCAAAGTTGAAGTCATGAGTGACGATCCCAAATCGATTCGGATTCTGGCGGTCGACGACCATCCCCTCATTCGCCAAGGCATCGCGGGGCTGGTCGCGGTTCAACCCGACATGACCTTAGTCGGCGAAGCCTCAAATGGGCGCGATGCGATCCAGCAGTTCCGAGCCCACCGTCCGGACGTGACCCTAATGGACTTGCAGATGCCGGAAATGAGCGGCGTCGATGCGATCATCGCGATTCGCAACGAATTTCCCGAGGCACGAATCATCGTGCTGACTACCTACACGGGCGACGTCCAGATTCTGCGCGCTCTCAAGGCTGGTGCCCGGGCCTACCTACTAAAGAGTCTCCTGCATAAGGAACTCCTGGAAACCATCCGGGCCGTTTACGGAGGGAAAAAGACTCTTTCCTCTGAAGCTTCCTTCCAACTTGCGGAGCATGCCACCGATGACGCCCTGACACCAGGCGAGATCTCGGTGCTGCGTCTGATCGCCTCCGGAAATGCAAATAAACAAATCGCCGATCAGCTCTCGGTCAGCGAGGAAACGGTCAAGGGTCGTGTCAAGAACATTCTCTGCAAATTGGGCGCCAACGACCGCACCCACGCTGCCATGATCGGGATGAAGCGCGGCATCATTGAATTTTAGGCCACTCGAAAGAGTGACCGCGCGACTCTCTATAGGGTTCCCATCGCATCGCGAATTTCCTAACCTAGACAAGGGATCCTTTGCGACGGTTATTTTCCACATTCGCCCGCGGCTGGCCTGGCGTCGGCATTCTCCTTATGCGCCTGGTGGTTGGGATTGCATTGATTGATCGTGGGCTCACCAGACTGTGGAGCGCCCATCCTATCCAAGTGATCATCTTGTGCGCCCTCGAGACCGGCGCAGGAGCACTTTTGTTCGCAGGCTTATGGACGCCTTTAGCGGGGACATTGGTGGCCGCAATTGAAATATGGAATATCTTCTTGCATCCCGGAGATCCGTGGATCTGGATCCTGTTGGGAACTCTCGGGGCCGCCCTGGCGATGCTTGGACCTGGGGCATGGTCGGTCGATGCGCGCCTTTTTGGATGGAAGCGCATCGACCTTCCCACTCGGAAGAGTTAATTCTCACCCCTTTTAGAGGTCACTTCTTGGCTCAAGAGGCCGTTTTCCTTGGCTCAAGAGAGGTCGCCAGGAGTCTCCATATAGTTGATATGCGACTCGATGTGGGGTTGTCGGCAGACGAAAATGGTTTCACACTGCCTTGTAAAGAACGAAGCGTGCAACATTCCTAGATTGGGGGGAATTGTCCGTTATGAGTAATCCGTTGCTTGAATACTTGGAAGACGAACGAAAGGGTTTCGCCGGCGAGGATGGCCTCACTGAGACCGCTCAGATGAAGGACGGCCTTGCGCCGGAATGCCTCTTCGACGGCGAGGTGGGTCGAGAAGCGAACTTCGATGGAATCGTTGGTCGAAGCAGAGCGCTTCGTTCGGTGCTGCGCGAGATCAGGATGGTTGCTCCGACCGACTCGACTGTATTGATTTACGGTGAGACTGGTACCGGCAAAGAGTTGGTCGCGCGCGCGATTCATGAATTAAGCTCTCGCCGCAAGAATGCGTTTGTGAAGCTCAACTGCGCCGCTATTCCAACCGGGCTGCTGGAGAGTGAACTTTTCGGACACGAAAGAGGCGCCTTCACCGGAGCTTTCGGTCAGCGCATCGGCCGATTCGAAGTGGCGAACCATGGCACGGCATTCTTGGATGAGATCGGTGAAATTCCTCTTGAGCTCCAGCCGAAACTGCTCCGCGTGCTGCAGGAGAGGGAATTTGAACGTCTGGGAAGCTCGCGTACGTTACGCACTGACGCCCGGCTTATCGCCGCGACCAATTGTAATCTGGCTGCCATGGTAGAGGAGCAGAGATTCCGATCCGATCTCTTTTACCGATTGAATGTCTTTCCCGTTCGAGTTCCGCCGTTGCGTGAGCGTCGCGAAGACATCCCTCTGCTGGTGTGGCATTTCGCCAGGCAGTTCGCCGGGCGCATGAAAAGGGAGTATGAGAGCATTTCCCCTGAGACGATGAAAGCCTTGTGTGAGTACGACTGGCCGGGGAATATCCGCGAGCTACAGAATCTGATCGAGCGGGCTGTAATCCTGTGCCGTGGTCCCGTTTTACGGGTGCTTGCGCGCGATGTTCAACATCGTACGATTACCGTTCCGCACAGCGGGCATGGTGGGCAGCATCAAACGTTGCAAGAGGCCGACCGTGCCCACATCCTACGAACTTTGAAAGAGGTCAAGTGGGTTGTCGGAGGGCTTAACGGCGCTGCTGCGCGACTCGGAATGAATCGATCGACCCTGCAGTTCCGAATGAAGAAGCTCGGCATTGTGCGTCCCGGTCGTGAAGACGATGTCGGCCTTGCATCGCCGTCGCGAGTGCCTATTGAGTTGCAATCCTTGGCCAGTTGATGGCGCCCGAGTGCCTGGGGACTCGCAATGGGTTTCTACTTTTCCGAATATGCGTCGAGGTCCGCGCGAGCGGTAATGGTTCCCGAGCTCACGCGGGCTTTCGGCATGACCGCCGTTGGCACACCTCACCGTTCTTCGAGCGATGAATGAGGTAGCGATGGCGTTGGAGGAGTTCTCCGAAGGCTGGCTTCTGCGGAGCAGTCTCGCGCGCACATTGATCATGCCGGCAGCTCTCCGAACCTTGATAAGCGCTGCCGTCAGGAAGAAGGAGTGCGCCACGGTCATAGTTTCGAGGACTGTGAGCATGGCCGTAGCCGTTCGCCTTTCCGAACCAGCTTCGCGGTGCGAGTGCCAGCACGCAGTCACTACGATACCTATGTTGCCGCCTACTTCTTCCTCTCCGCCCACCGCTTGCGAGCCGCAGCGATCATTCTCTCGCGACCAGATCCTTTCTTCGTAGCCGACTTAGCAGCAGTTGCTTTCGGCCTCGCTTCACCCATCTGCCTCCAAATAATTGTCGGATGTGATGTGGCAAGATTACTGCCCCTAAATTTATTCCGCGCAATGGATGGGCGCCGCTTTTATTCCCCGTGGCTTTTCATACTAAAGGTGCCCACCTGTCAACTCTGGTTGGCACTTTCGCACTCGGGCCAAAATCTTGACATTGGCGGGACCCCGTTTTGGGCTTGTTTTCAGTGACATGAAAGCGCCCCGCCCTGCTCAGTGATTGGCAGTTCAGGTGCTCTTAATAAATACGAGTCCAAAATGTCGAATGAAGCGAAGCGATGCGCACTAGACACGGCGGTGGAACGTAATCGTTCTACACACGGTCCAGTGGGTTCCCGGCGATGGATTGCAGCCATCGTAGCTAGCTATGAGATGTTTCACCGCCGTTATCTTTGCGGCTCATGCGTCACCGGTATAGCAACTTCGCGAGGCTACCATGCCTTGCTCAGGTTCTGGCATTAAGGACGCGTACGCTCGCAATCGTAAACCAGGTTAGGACGACTAATTAATCATGAACGTCGAGTGAATTATCCTGGGGTTTCTTAAAGGCACGTGATCTACCGCAAGGAGGACTTGGGACTTTGAATAACGAAGATACTGTGCAGAGGTTCGGAGATCAGGGACATGGTTGGTATGCGACCAGGGTATGGCATTGCAGTGATGGGGAACTGACGTGCGTGCGAGTCTACGGAAGTCGTGAGGCTCCCGAACAACTCAGTAGGGATGTCAGATCAGGAGTCGCCGATCTATCGCGACAAGCAAGAGAAACGAGGGGCAGATGATGAACCATGGAAGGACTCTGGAAGCGCTGGCCGATCGGCCTACGCGACGGCAAGCGATCGCCGGGGTTGCGATTGCATTGGGTGGTCTAGCCTGGGTCCGACTAACGCCTGGGCGGGAACAGAGGACGGGATTTCTCCTACATGCGAGTCCATTCACCAGGAGCCTATTTTCACAGCAAGCCGTAAGCGCGTCTACGATGCGCTCACCGACGCCAAACAGTTCGACAAGGTCATACAGTTGAGTGGCGCCATGCAGACCATGCACTTGCCCGACAACCCCGCGGAGATCAGCCCTGAAGCGGGGGGAGCGTTCAAGCTGTTCGGCGGGTACATCACAGGACGGCAAGTGGAACTTGTGCCGAACGAGCGAATCGTCCAGGCTTGGCGAACGGGCGGCTGGGGTCCGGGCATCTATTCGATTGCGAGGTTTGAACTCGAGGAGCAGGGCTCCGGGACCAGGATCATATTTGACCATACGGGTTTTCCTGAGGGAGAGGCGGAATCTCTGGCTTCTGGATGGAAGGCGCACTATTGGGAGCCGCTCGAGAAACTATTGGCTTAGTTAGGGCGCCTCGCATAGCGCAGTTCATCGCCACGCGAAGCTCATCAGCCGCCGGGCGGAGCGTCGCCCACGGCCAATAATGTGGCGACCTTAGGGTCGAACAGCGGACAACTCCTGTGAAGTTCCGTCCTGAGCCAGCAGCAGCTTGTTACGGGCAGCTCCATGGACGCGACGAATTGCCTCCACAACGAGTCCGGGCTCATCAACCTGAATCATGTGGTTGCTATTGTTCACCCGGGTGAGCAGGCTATTTGTTGATAACGCAGCCAGTCGGGTTTGACCTTCATTCCAGCCGTTCTCGAGAATGAAAAATGGTCCCGGAAAAGGCTGGCCATGCGTGATCACTGCCAGTGGCAAATCCCCCAGACTGCCCACGCCTCCAAAATTCGCCATAGGCAGTTCAACCAGTTGCAAGGAGGCCAAAGCAACTCTTACCTAATCCGGTAAAGGAAGGTTGGCCGACTATTCGCTGGGCAGAGAGAAGAGAAGCCACAACAGCTATATGAGAAGGAGGGTGATAAGACCCGTAGCCACGAGCGCGGCTGCCCAGAGCAAGTCGAAGTTGAACCATGCCTTGCGGAGAAGGGCGAGACCGAGCTTTCGATAGACCACCCAGGCGATCAGCCCTGTGACTGCAAGATAGGCAATCGTGTGAACACCGGTGGCCAGCATCCCAGCTAGCGGGCTGACGGTCGGAGGCACGTGATGGTGGCCTGCCATTCCGCTCTGGGCTTCGACAGTGGTGCCGGGCAGTAAGACCGGCACCACCATCAAACCGGCGCCGTGCGCAGAGGCCATCAGAAACGACCAGACGGTCAAGTCTCGGAAGCCCACCTGCATGCGGACCCACCGCAGGTGTTGATGTCGCACCAGGCAATAGATTCCAAGGCCGATCAGGACCGCGGCGACGAAGTAGCGGATGACCATAAGCGGCAGCGTCATGCCTAGAAACGCGGCAGTCAGCACCACGCTGCCGATGGCCAGGGCGTGGCCCAGCGCAATGGGGACGAGCGATCTTGCTACTGCGCTCCCCTTTTGCTCCTGCATCCCCAGTGCCACCGCGAAGAGCCAGCCCATCCCAGGGTTGAGCCCGTGGTAGGCGCCAAGCAGCAGCATCAGCCACAACGTAGTCGAAGTCAGCCCCGCATGAGTCATTGCGCGTCCGAGTAGCAATAGGAGTCTGACGATGCGTCGCCTCCTTCCAGCCGAAGCTGGTGTGCGCGCAAGCCGTCGAACTCGACAAAAAACCTATCATCGAGTGTCATCCCACCCTTTGGGTTGGCATCGATTTTCACCATCCAACTCTTTACACCATCGGGATAGAATTGCTCGTCCCACGGGGAGTAAAGCGAGTTGGTGAAGTAGACACGTTTGCCGTCGCGACTGATCTCGACCATCTGCGGACCGCCATTGAGAGCCTCGGCGAGTTTCTTCGGGTGGGCGGCCCGGCGCACAATGCCACCGAGGTGGATCGAGCCGGTCTTTTTCGGATTCGCGGGATCGGAGACGTCGTATTGAATGAACTCACCTGTCCCCCAGCACGAAACATAGAGGAAGCGGTCATCGAGTGAGAGGTTGATATCGGTCACGAGTGGCGGCACCGCCTTAAAGCCCTTCAACAGCGGTGGCAGGTTCTCCGGATCGGCCGGTTCTGCTGGGATTTCAATCACCTTGCGGACTGCCCATTTGCTGTTCTTACCGCCGTCCTCGCGATACCACATCCAGATGGAGGACGAGAGGTCTTTCAGCGAGACGACCACACCGACGAATCCGAAGGTCTTTTGCGGATCGTGAGAGGGCCGAAGCTCGAGCACCATCTGTTGCTCCGCACCCAGATCAATTTCCTGCAGATGGCCTCGTTTATCGAGGTCCCAGATGTGCAGCTTGTGACCGTACTTTCCGCCCAGCAGCAGCTCTGGGTTGAGGCCGTCCTTCACCATATTCGGAGTGCCCCATTCGGAGGTGATCATGGTGTCGTGTCCGAGGTGCCACCAGAAGTCGTACGCGAGATTTTGAGGGCCATGGTCCTTCTCCCACTGGCCCTTCAGCTCAAACGTCTCGGCATCCATCAGGAAGATGCCGCCGGGACCGTCTCCGCTGGCCGAACCGAGCGCGCTGCCATAGATGCCATCGGGGCCGCAATGAATCGTGTGAGGCGAGGTGTAGCCGGTCTTCTTGATGAACTCCTCGCCCTCGATCACTTTCACAATTTTCGGCTGCTTGGGGTTTGCCTTCGTATCCATGATATGAATCCGGGACGACGTGATGCCCGGCACAACCAGGTAACGACGCTCCACGTGTGGGTGCGAGGCTTGCGGACAGAGGCACGCGCTGCACGCGTTCCAGCCGAAATGGTGCAGCTCATTGTCGCCCTGCGGAAAATCCACTTGCCCGACGAGCCGGCCATATTCGGAGGAACTCGGCTCGAGGTCGATCACACCCATGGCGTCACGCTGTCCATTCTTGCCGACGTTGAGCAGAGTTAGGTAAGCGATACGTTCCGGCGCGGCCTTCATCGCCAGGCCTGGCGACGGGTAAAAGGTTGGATCCGGTGTAAAGGACATATCCATACCTCCTTTGGCAAGAGTTACGGTGAAGCACCGCGCGGCCAATATTTGGCACAGCTTGTCGCAGTCGCGACTGCGACAAGAAAGCCGCAACGGCACGACTCCGGAGGGCTGCGGGAAGCGCTGAGAGAAGACACCAACTGCCAAGATCCGCCACCCCCGCCAACAGCCGAAGGTGCTACGTAGCTCCTGTGTCGCTGGAAGCATAACTCTTCCGGCTGTGACTGGCCAGTGCTCCTTGCAGGCTGCGGTCCCGGTAACCGGTTCAGAGGCGCTCCGGTGCATTCCGGTCAGATGACGAGCTACCCTGAAGTAATCCCGTAAGGTAAGGGTTGCCGACCATCCGTCCGGAATTCGGACGGATAAGATCAAGATCTGTCTCAATGAGCGACTCGGCCCGTATTCGAGAATTGAAAGAACACTGGCTGGAAGCCAAACATTCCTTGCAGCAGCGGTTCAGTTACTCCGCTCTCAGCGCTTCAACTGGATCGACTCCGGCAGCGCGGCGAGCCGGCAGATAGCTTGCAAGCGCAGCCGCGGTGGCCAGCATGAGCGGCACCACGAGGAAAGTCAGGGGATCGAGTGGGCTGATGCCGAAGAGCAGCGTTTTCATGAGTCTCACGAGTGCGGCTGCCGCTCCGAGGCCAATCACGAGGCCAACTCCAGTCAACACGAGGGCGGAACGAACGAACATCCATCGCAGCACACCTTTCTGTGCCCCGAGGGCAAGGCGGATTCCTATTTCGCGGGTGCGCTGCGAAACAGCGTACGAGATGACTCCGTAGATGCCGATGAGACTTAAGGCAAGCGCCATTGCGCCGGCAGTCGCCAGCATGACCAGCGTGAATGAGGTGCGTGCGAGCGACTGGCTGTAGATCTCCTGCATGGTGTTCACCGACGCGAGCGGCAGGCTTGCGTTCACTGACCAGACAACTTGTTGCACTTGCTTGAGGAAGCTTTCGGTTCCGGCACGGGTGCTGCGAATAGCGAACGTGACGAAGCGCGGGGCATCAATGGTCGGCTTCGGTGTGTACGGATCGTTGAGCATCGCCGGCCAATAGACAATGGCAGGCGCTTTTTCGTCGACGCCGTGTACGCGCACGTCTTCGACGACACCGATGACCTCTTGCCAGGGCGTGTTCGAGAACTGGCGGAGACGCTTGCCGACGGCGGCGGAGGCCGAACCCCACGACTCGCGCGCAAAATTCTCAGACACGATCACCCTGGGCCGCAGGTGGTAGAGGTCAGTCCATGTAAAGTCGCGACCTGCTACGAGACGAGTGCCCATAGCATTGAAATACGCTGGTGAAACGAAGTTGAAGAGCCTGAGGGGCGGCTCCCCGCCTTCGTAACTTTTCCCTTCTACGCGAATCTCGTCCCAGTTGGGATCGATGTTCTCCATGGGCACGGAGCCAGCGAACCCAACTGAAGTGACTCCCGGAATGGCAGCAAGCTTGTCGGCGATGTTGTTCTGAACGTGCGTGACCATTTGCGGATCGGAGATCAGCAAGTCGGGAATCCAAATGCGCAAGGTCTGCAGGTGTTGGGGATCGGCAAAGCCGGGCTCGACATTGCGTAGCGCTGCGAACGTGCGAATCATAAGCACAGCGCTTACCAGGAGAATGAGTGCCATGGATACCTGCGCTATGACCAGCACATTGCGAGAGCGCTGCCGCGCACGGCCTGCGCTGGCCGTCCGGTTTGTGCCTCCTAGTATCGCGGAGACTTGTGTCCGGGCGTATCTTAACGCCGATATGGATCCGAACAACAATCCCGAAAGAACCGAGAGAGCGAGAGTGAAACCGAGCGAGCGCGCATCGAGAGAGATTTCACCCAGGCGCGGCAGATCGGCTGGGCCGATGGCGACCAGAAGACGCAAGCCCGCAGAGGCCACCCCGATGGCAATCACGCCGCCCAAGAGTCCGAGCGCGACGCTCTCGATCAGCAGTTCGCGTGCGATGCGCATGCGGCCGGCGCCTAGCGCGGCTCGAATGGAAAGCTCCTGGTGGCGTGACTCCGCGCGAACCAGCAGGAGATTGGCGACGTTGGTGCACGCAATCAGCATGACAAGTCCGACAGTCGCCATGACCACCCACAGCACACCACCTATGCTGCCGATGACCTGCTGCTTCAAAGAACGGAAGCCGGGGGTAATTCGCCACCTCTCGTAATAATGCGGATTAGTGCCGGGGCCGTTCGACCAGGAATCCATCCATACAGCAAGCAGGCGCGCGATGTCGGCGTCGGCTTGGGCGATTTGGACGCCTGGTTTGAGACGGGCGATTCCGTAATAGCCAAAGCCGGCCAGCTTTTGATTGCTGCGATCCAACGCCAGCGGTACCAAAAGATCGAAGTCGCGATCAACCAGCCGGAAACCGCGCGGCATGACGCCAACAATCTCCCTAGTCTGCGCGTCCACTTGAATGGCGCGTCCAATCACGCTGCGATCTCCGCCAAAGCGCCGCTGCCAATAGCCGTAGCTCAACGCGACGGTCTTCCCGCCATGTGGATCCTGATCGGCTTGAGCAAGCCAGCGGCCGACCGCGGGGGAAACGTCGAGCGTCTGCAGCACGCCGTCGCTGATCATCTCGGTTCGCACTTCTTCCGGTTCAGCTACGCCAGTTACACTTGCCGTGCTTGGCGTCCAAATACCCATCGACTGGAAGGTTCGGTTCTGTTCAGAGAAGGTGAAGTACATCGACGGCGAAAGCTGAAGGCCATTGGAAAAATTAGCAAGGCCTCCGGCGCCGGGAGCGTTGAGCCACAGGGAGACAAGCTGTCCTGAATCGGGGTACGGCAGGGGCTTCATAAGGACGCCGTTGACCACGCTGAAGACCGTAGTATTGGCCCCGATGCCAATGGCTAGCGTGAGGAGAACGGTCGCGGCAAAGCCCGGCGATTTTCCTAGCCGGCGGAAGGCGAATTTCAGGTCGGCCAGAATGGATTCGAACGCCGGCCACTGCCATACTTCACGGCTGCGCTGCTCGAGGAGAGTCACGTTGCCAAATTCGCGCCGCGCCGTCTGCTCGGCTTGCTTACGTGAGATGCCGTCGGCCATTAATTCCTCAATTCGCTCCTCGATGTGCTCTTGGATCGAGATGGAAATGTCCTCATAGCGGCGATGCCGAGAGAAAAACTGAGCCAACCATTGCATCGTAGTCCTCCTATACTTTGGCAACCGCGAGCACGCGGGTAATGCCGGCGAACATCTTTTCGAAGCTGATGACTTCTTTTTCAAGGTGGCGGATGCCCGCGTCGGTAAGCCGGTAAATGCGCGTGGGGCGACCCTTAGTGGAGGTTCCGGTTTCTGCTTCGAGCCAGCCTTCCCTCAGCATCCGCTGGAGCGCGGGGTAGAGAGAGCCTTCTTCCACCTGAAGCAGGTCATCGGAAACCTGTTTGATGTGCTTCACCAGCGCATAGCCATGCATAGGTTTCAAACGCAGGGACTGGAGAATCATCACTTCCAGCGCGCCAGGGAAAAGATCGCGATGTTCGGGGTTATTGGCCATGGGATGGATTCTACATCCAAAATACCTATTTTTAAAATAGGTATTTCGCGATTTTCAGAATCAAAAGCCCATATCACAACTAATCGTGACACTGGCCTGTGGTGCGGATCACGAACCCTAAGGCGATTTAGTGCAAGCTGTCGCGTCAGGGCGGCTGTTGGAGAGGGAAAAACACAAGGCCGGGCCGGAAGAAGCGCACCTTCAACAGAGAGTATTCGGTCGTCCCGGACCCCGCGTAAACGTTCAGTGAGTGCTGGCGTGGGCCTTAACTCTAGATGGAATTCACGAGTTTTCGGTTCGTCGGAGGATGTAGTCGGGCCGGAGTTTCGCCTTTATCCGCGTAGTCAAGCAGCTCCTCTGCGGTCCACCCATCAAATAGCTGTGAAACATCGCCGAGGCCCTTGAGTCTCAAACAAAAAAACTCGGCAAGCATCCAGTATTGAGTTCGGTTATGCCAATTGGACGTTCAATGGGAACCCAGGCATCAGCATTGCATCTTCCGCCCAGTCCACACTGGTCGGCGCAGCACACGTTTACGCTTACGACCCCACAAACCCCGAAGGTACAGTATTTACTTCCGGGGTCGCCGCCCCCCTGATCGTCGATGCAGGTTCGTCCGGCAGCCAGCTTAACAATCTCGAACTGAACGGAAATGGCATCGGAACCTTCGGCTTCCTCGGGGCCCTGGCTAGAGGAATGGTATGGACGAGTGATCATGTTCATAATTTCCAATATGCGGGAGTGGTGGCCTTGGGAGGCGTCAACACCTTCCATGACCTGATGAGCAACAATAACGGCGGCGACGGAATCGTGTTTGCCAACGACACTGTAATGGACGGAAACACCCAGATTGCCCTAAACGGCGGCGTTGGGCTGCATACGTTGCTGAGTGGAAGCCGGCTCACAGACATCGATTCTGACCATAACGTCTTGCACGGGGTTTTTCTTGATGGGCGCGTCCGGTCGGATTGGGCCGCGGGCCAGCGCTATATTGTGCCAATGCTAATCAAGCCGCTGAACGGCAATCCCGGAGGGTACTACTTCCTAAGCGTTAACGCGGCGGTTCGGCGGGAATCTCACCTCCAATTTGGACACAGAGCATTCACGCCCTTGTCTCAGATGGAACCGTAAAATTTCTAAACGTGGGTACGTTCCCTTACTTGCCACCGACAGGTATGATCGGAAACTCGATAATCGGTGGCATGGTTGACGACAATGGGGACGGCGAGCCGTCTGGCTTCGTCAGCGACAATATCAGGATCGAAGGTGCGTCTCCCACAGACTACTCGGCCAAGTGGAACCATATTGATGGCACAAAGGTTCAGCAGGCGCAGGTGACGCAGGCCGCCGCCAACTTGCCCAATCAGTTTTTGCTCGATTAGGCCCGTTTGACTGGATCTTGGATCGCGGCTAAATCCTCCTTAAAGAGGCGAAGCCCGTCGGTGTCCGGGTCCGCATCTGTTGAACCGGCTGGCGACCGTTCTGGACCGACTCGGTTGCTGATGAACACAGCTGCGACAACGCGACGAGTTCGGCGATCGACAGGAAAGCCTTTTCAAAGTCTGCCAGGATTCGCGGATCCGGCTGCAAAGTTCGATGTGGTGGTCTTTTGGCGCGCTCACTCAAACGATCGGCGGTTCGGAGTTGTTGAGGGTACAGCAAATGACAGACATTCAGCTTTTAGACGAGCAGGAAGTGTCGAGGCGCTTGAGCGTCAGCGTCAACACGCTGCGCTACTGGCGCGTCTCCGGCGACGGCCCGAATTATGTAAAACTCGGTCGCCTGGTGAGGTATGATGCTGCCGCGCTTGAGAATTTCATCGGGCGCAACTGCGTGTCTCAAAGGCGAGAGCGACGACGGAGGAAAAACGTGTCGCTCACTAAAAGGGGCAATGTATGGCACTTCGCGTTTCGCTGGAATGGCAAGCGCTATCGGGCGGGTTGCAAGACCTCGAAAGAGCAGGAAGCCAAGAAAGTGGAGTCGCTGGTGCTTGCGCGGTTACTGGAAGACGGTCGCGCCCCGGGAAACAAGAAGATCCCGAGGCTGGCCGACTTCTCGAATCGCTTCTTCAACTGGTTGGAAGCTTTGCCGGCGGACCGTCCACCGAAGGCGCAACCCGTAAGTATTACCGAGTCGGCTGGCGGATGTTGGAATCCACACCCATCGCTGGTATGAAACTGAACCACATAACGACTGATCAAGCCTCGATCATCGAGGGATCGTCAGCCGCGAACACGAACAACGCTCTGCGCACGCTTCGCCGGATGCTGAAAAAAGCGCACGAGTGGCAACTTCTATCCACGGTGCCAGTCGTGAAACTCGTCGAGGAGTACGGACGGGAGGAACTTATGGAGCCGTGGATGGAGCAGTTGTTGCTAGCGGTCACCGCAGGCGCGCGCCTGACGGCGAAAGGCCGAAAGTCGCGTGTGGGCTGGGAGCCGTTCCGAACGGTCCTGTTAATCATGCTGGATTCTGGTCTTCGCCCTGGCGAGATCTTCCGAATGCGGTGGGAGAACATCCATTGGGACAAAGGGTTGATCTTCAACCCCCGCGGCAAGTCCCGCAAATCCCGGCGTTACGTTCCGCTGACCGAGCGCGTCAAGGCAGCACTGCTGATGCGCAAGGAGGGCGTAAACGAAGGATGGGTGTTTTCGTCAAAGAAAGCCCAATCCGGCCATATCACCGATCGCGAGGTTTCCAGTGGCTTGAAGCCAAACGGTTGGCAGGTATTCCCGAAGCGGTCGTCCTGTACTGTGCTCGCCATCGTTTCTCAACCGACGCGATGGAGGGCACCGGGAACGTGATGGCGGTCATGGATGCGATGGGGCATCAATCAGTCAATACCACGCGCATTTACAACCACTCGAACGTGACGCTGATTAGGGAAGCAATCGAGCGCAGGAATCAGCAGTTGTCCGAGACGGTGCAATAGCGGTGGCCACAAAAATGGCCACAGTGGCAAAAATAGGCTGTGTTCAGAGATGGCGTAAGTGATTGCAGCAGTATTGGTAGCGCTACCGGGAATCGAACCCGGGTTTGAAGATTGAGAATCTTCCGTCCTAACCCCTAGACGATAGCGCCACATCGGAAAGCTTCTGAATTATAACAAATCGCTAGCGTTTATAGGTGTTCCGCAGTGCTCGGTAGTGTCCTAAAGTTAGGACACTACCCAGTGCTCATGCGTCTTGCCAGAACACACGATTCGGTGCATTGCATCACCGCGAACGTCGTCCACGAGTGTTAGAGTGTTAGCCTCTTTCGTTCGGCATTGAGGAAGTATGGCAACGATCCAAATGTTTTTAAGAGAAAGAGGCTCGCAATGAGGTGGCCGATTGCGCTCTTGGTTTTATGGTTCGCGCTATTCGTACCCGCGACAATGCGAGGGCAAGCACCATCCGCTCCGGTACCCACCCCTCAAACGTCGCCAGCAAAACCAATTGCGCCTCAAGAACCCTCTTCGATCCAAAGCAATCCTGATGTCCAAGTCTGGGTCAACACACACTCCGGCGTTTATCATTGTCCGCACACGCACTGGTATGGAGCGACGAAGTCTGGCGTCTACATGAAACAATTGGAGGCGCAGCAGAAGGGATACCGTGCCGCCTACCATCGAGTTTGCCGATAACACTGTTCTTAATTCGTGGATTTCTCTTCCAACGCGTGAAACTCCGCTTTCAGAGCGACTTTCCACGAGGGGTTGACAACCTTGGTCCCCCGTAGCAGAATCTCATCGTAGGCGAATAAAAAGCGAAAGTAACTTCCCGCCCCATGCACTGCTTCGCTCGAGGTTCCTTATGCCGTCTGTTGCCATGCTTCGTGCTCGCCTCGAGTCTTCGCTAGGCGAGCGCCTCTCCTCCACGCTGTTGCTGCGCGAGCGCGCCATCGCCGCTGACGGTCTCGACCGGGATTGGCTGCGCTCGATGACGCTCACCGGAGGTCTGCCGCGTGGGGCGCTCAGCGAAATTACCGGGCCGGCTTCTTCGGGACGTACTGGGGTAATGCTGGCAGCGCTGGCGCAAGCTACTCGCCGGCGGGAGGTGTGCGCGCTGGTAGACGCCAGCGACAGCTTCGATCCGGCTTCAGCGGCAGCCGCTGGCGTAGATCTCGAGCGGTTGCTGTGGGTACGCTGTAGTGAGCGCTCGAGTTTGTCATCGCGCAAAGACCATCCGCCGAGCGGCTGCACTGGCGACGCCTCGAACAAGTGTTAAAGGTGACGGACCTCCTGTTGCAAGGAGGTGGCTTTGGCATGGTAGTGCTCGATCTCGGTGATATTCCTACCGAAAGTGTGCGGCGCGTGCCGCTCACCTCGTGGTTTCGTTTTCGCCGTGCGGTGGAACCTACGGCAACTGTGCTGTTGCTCATCGAACAGGAGTCCTGCGCGAAGACCTGCGCTTCCCTGGTTGTGCGATTGGAACGCAAAGCAGGTGTGTGCGCGCGATTCGGTGACAGCCTCCCCACGCCTTGGAACGGGAAGCTGGCAAATTATGTCGCGAGGGCGGCTCAGGAATTCCTGAGAACACTGTCGTAAGCCATGCCACGTTATTGCACGGAATGCAATTGCGGGCCGAGGTAGTTGCGCTCCTCCATCCCGCCGAGTACAAAATCGGCGCTCGATGGGTGTTCCGGCTCGTGGACGCAACGCAAACCAGCGCAGCGAGCCAACACCTATTTTGATTTGTACGCCGCTAGGTGATCTTCATCTTCGATTGAGGTTTGAATGTTTGCCTGTATCTACATTCCCGATTTTCCGGTGGAAGCCATCGTGCGCGCGGAGCCTTGGCTGCGCGAACGGGCGGTAGCTGTGCTGGAAGGCAAACCGCCACTGGTGCGCGTGGTTGCGCTGAACGAAAAAGCGCGCTGCCTGGGAATGGAAGTGGGCATGACCAAGCTGCAGGCCGCTGTTTTCTCGGCTCCTGCGAATGGGATCGTCCAATCTAGCGAAGCCAGGATGGCAAATTCCAAGACTTACGCAGAACAAACTTTCTATTCGGCGCAAAACCAGTAAGCCGAAGCCTGGTCCGGCAATCTTGCGCCAGCGCTCGACCGAGCAGGAGAACTCGGCACACGCCGCGCTGCTCGACGTTGCTCACGCTTTTACGCCGCGTGTGGAAGATACCGCCGGCGACACATTGCTGCTCGACTTGGCGGGCCTGGAACGGCTTTACGGTGCGCCTCCAGCCATGGCGCGCGATCTGGCGTCGCGGGTAAGCGCGATCGCGCTGGAGGCGAACATTGCGCTGGCCGCCAATCCTGATGCGGCCTTGCATGCTGCACGGGGATTCAGCGGGACTACCGTAATTCCCGCCGGAAAAGAGGCGCACCGCCTGGGAGTGCTGCCGTTGCAGGTATTGCTGGATGCATTCGATATCTCGCCGAAAAACAGTTCCGCTGCCGAGCGCGAACGCGAAAAGCTGCGCGAGCAGATGCTCGACACCCTGGAGCGATGGGGCGTACGCGATTTTCGCACCCTGGCGCTGCTGCCCGAGCACGCGCTGGCGTCGCGGCTGGGCGAAGCGGGAACGCGTTTGCAGCGCCTGGCGCGCGGAGTCGGTCACTGCGCACGCTGGTGTTGTGCGAGCCAGTTCCTCGCATTTTGAAGAGGCCATGGAACTGGAATCTCCAGTGGAAACGCTTGAACCTCTGTCGTTCGTCCTGAACCGGCTGCTGGAGCAACTATGTGCCCGACTGGAGGCCCGGGCCTTGGCTGTACAGGAATTGCATTTGCGCTTACAGCTGGAACGGCGAGTCGCTGATGAGGAGACAACGACTGCACAGGAATTAGCTGGCGATTCATCCCACAATGTGGGAGACGACAACACAGTAGAGCGCATTTTACGCCTGCCGGTGGCCATGCGCGATACCAAGGTGTTTCTCAAGCTGCTGCAGTTGGAATTGGCGGCGCATCCGCCGGGCGCTCCTATCACAAAAGTATGGATTACAGCCGAAGCCAGCGCCGCCTCGTTCGGCGCAGCGCGGACTGTTTCTGCCAGTTACGCCCGAGGCAGAGAAGTTGGAGATCACGCTGGCGCGAATCAGTGGCATCGTGGGCGAGCGGCGGGCCGGAATCGCCCGCCTGCTGGATACCCACCGGCGAGACAGCTTTCGCATGGACCGTTTTGTGGCTTCGACCGAGAAGAATCGAAACAGGCACAGCTGCCTACAATGTCAGACAACTGAGGAGCAAGCCTCGCTGGCGTTGCGCATGTTTCCGCCCGGCATTGCCGCTCCAAGTCAGGCTGGCAGAAGGACGTCCTGCTCACCTTGAAGCGGCACGAAACCAGCGCAGAGTCGAGACAGAACTACAAGGAAAAATTTTGTGGTCGGCAGGACCGTGGCACTCCTCCGGCGACTGGTGGACGGAGAACGCGAAAGAGGAAAGCGCAAGCCAAGATCGGGCATGCCCGTGGGACCGCGAAGAATGGGATGTAGCGCTTGCTAGAGGGAAACGGCGGCACTGTAGCGCTCTATTGCATTTATCGCGATCTCAGCGAACGGACATTGGTTCGCAGATGCCAGCTACGACTGAGGAGAGGCCTTAGCAACTAGATGTAATTCGTAACTGGCATCTGACCACTGACTACTGACAACTGTTTTTTATGTACATCGAACTTCACGCTCGCTCTGCATTCAGCTTTCTCGAAGGAGCTTCGATTCCCGAGGAACTAGTTGAGATGTGCGCCGCATCACCAGATGCCAGCAATGGCATTGCTCGATCGCGATGGAGTGTATGGCGCGCCCCGCTTTCATCTGGCGGCGAAGAAGCTCAAAATCCAGGCGCACATCGGAGCGGAGATCACTTCCTCTGCTGCCATGCCAAGACCGGCGAACCTGTAACCTCCACGTCTCCTCTATTGTGCGCCTCGCGCGAAGGCTATCAGAACCTCTGCCGTCTGCTGACGCGCATGAAGTTGCGTGCGCCCAAGTATCCGGCTGCACTGCCCCGCCGCGCGAAGGCAGCACCCGAGGACAAGGTCTCGTCCTGCGCTCACAAGCCATCGCTTCGGTCTCGATGACCTCGAGTGAGTATGCGAGCTGGACTGATCTGTCTGACCGGCGGCGACGAAGGTCCTCTTGCGTATGCGCTGGCCAACGGCGGCGTTGGAAGCTGGCCGTAGCACGCTCGAACAACTCATCGCGATCTACGGCCACGAGAATGTTTATGTCGAACTGCAACGTCACTACAACCGTGCGCAGGAGGCCCGCAATCAGGCGGCGATTGAACTGGCGCGCAGCCTGCGACTTGCCGTTGCTGGCCACGCAAGGTGCGCAATATGCCAAGCCAGAAGAGCGCCAGATTCTGGATGTCTTCACCTGCATTCGCAACCATCGCACGCTCGATACGGCCGGACGTCTGCTGGCGCGCAACAGCGAGCGCTATATCAAGACGCCGCAAGAGATGCTGCGTCTCTTTGCCGATCTTGCCCGAAGCCATCTGCGAACACCTTGGAGCTGTCGTCGCGCCTTGAATTCACGCTAAAGGATCTTGGGCTATCAGTTCCCGCGCTACCCCGTGCCCGAAGGCGAAACCATGGACTCGTTTCTGCGGACGCGAACCATGGAAGGCGCACGCGACCGCTATCTGCGTCCCGAGACAAAGCGAATTGTGGCAGCGCGCGCAACGCCAGATCGAGCGCGAACTTGCGCTCATCGAGAAGCTTGATCTGGCGGGCTACTTCCTCATTGTGTGGGACATTGTGCGCTTCTGCCGCGAGCAGGGCATCCTGGTGCAGGGACGAGGATCGGCGGCCAATAGCGCGGTCTGTTATTCCCTCGGCATCACCGCCGTCGATCCGGTGGGCATGGACCTACTGTTCGAGCGCTTTCTGTCGGAGAAGCGCGGCGAATGGCCCGACATCGATCTCGATCTCCCCAGCGGCGATCAGCGCGAGCGCGCCATACAGTACGTCTATCAGCGCTACGGCAAACTTGGCGCTGCCATGACGGCCAACGTCATTACCTATCGCGGACGCTCGGCGGCGCGCGAAGTCGGCAAGGCGCTTGGTTTTGATGGCGAATCCCTCGACCGCCTCTCCGGGTTGGTGAGTTCCTGGGAATACAAGGACCCGAGTGACACTCTGGAGCGGCAGTTTCGTGATGCCGGCTTCGACCTGCGGCATCCGCGTATGCGCAAATTTTTCGAGCTTTGCCTGGCGGTACAGGACCTGCCCCGGCATTTGGGACAGCATTCCGGCGGCATGGTGATTTGCCAGGGACAACTGGATGCCGTTGTCCCGCTAGAACCTGCGACCATGCCCGGCCGGGTCGTGGTGCAGTGGGACAAGGAAGATTGTGCTGACCTCGGTATCGTCAAAGTTGACCTGCTTGGACTAGGGATGATGGCCGTGCTGGAAGATTCCCTCACTCTGATCCGCAATCATTATGAAGAAGAGATCGATCTGGGAAAATTGCCGCCCGACGATCCCACAGTGTATGACACGTTACAGAAGGCCGATACGGTGGGCATGTTTCAGATCGAAAGCCGGGCGCAGATGTCGTGCCTGCCACGCCTATATCCCAAACGCTTCTACGACATTGTGGTACAAGTCGCAATCATCCGTCCGGGGCCTATCGTCGGTCAAATGGTGAACCCTTTTCTGCAGCGCCGGCAGGGGCGGCGGGACGTCGTCTATCCGCATCCGTCACTGGAACCGGTACTGAAACGCACGCTGGGGGTGCCGCTCTTTCAGGAACAACTGCTGCGCATGGCGATGATTGCCGCCGGCTTCAGCGGCGGTGAGGCTGAAGAATTGCGACGTGCTTTTGGCTTCAAACGCAGCGAAAAACGCATGCGCGATATCGAGGTCAAGCTGCGCGCGGGCATGGAGCGTAACGGCATCCCCCCGGAAGCGCAGGAGCAAATCATACTTTCGATTACTTCGTTCGCGCTCTATGGATTTCCTGAGTCGCACGCCGCCAGCTTCGCGCTGATCGCCTATGCCAGCGCCTACCTCAAGTGTCATTACCTGGCGGCTTTTACAGCAGCGCTGCTTAACAATCAGCCCATGGGCTTCTATAGCCCTTCAACCATCGTGAAAGACGCACAGCGACACGGGTTACGGGTGAAGCCGGTAGATATTACACGGTCGGAATGGCCATGCACGCTGGAGGAGGAAGAGACTGCTACAAGGCCAGATGGAACCGATCGGCTATTACATCCTTCAAAAACCAACCCCTCTCATGACGAAGTTGCGACACCACTTCTCCTGGAGTGTTTTGAAGGGGCGCGGCTTCAGCCGCCCCGCACCCAACTCACAGTAGGTGCGGCTTTAGCCGCGGAGGGAACTCGCAGTACATCGAATC
This sequence comes from uncultured Acidobacteriaceae bacterium, assembly GCA_963720135.1. Lineage (GTDB taxonomy): Bacteria > Acidobacteriota > Terriglobia > Terriglobales > Acidobacteriaceae > Bog-257. The sequence goes on along the minus strand of CAVREJ010000023.1, from coordinate 20,938 downwards.
GCGAAGTTCCTCCGTGGCTAAAGTCATTCGGTGGTGGTGGGTTTGGCGGCGCGCCTGAAGACGCGCCCCTTCAAAACCATAATCCTATAATCAGAGGCTCTGACAGCAAACCTGAAAACCATATAAAGCCGAGCTTCGCGCTGCGCATGGGGTTTCGTTATACCAAAGGATTGCCGGAAGCGACGGCACAAGCCATTGTGCGAGAGCGCAGTAAGCGGCCATTTGAATCCATCGTGGACCTTGCTCATCGCGTGCCCGAATTGCGTCGCAAGGAACTCGTGCTGCTGGCCTCGATTGGAGCGCTCAATTCGATTGGTTGCGCTCGGGAAGAAGATTTACCCGCGGATCTTAATTCCGCGCGCAAAACTGGTTCCAGGCAGCGCCTGCATCGCCGCGACGCACTATGGCAGGTAGAGCGCGCCGTACGTTTTGCCGGCCCGTTACTGGAGAGCATTCCAGAGAACGATACAGCTTCGCCACTTGTGCCCATGACACCTGAGGAGCGTCTGGTTGCCGACTTCCATGGCACCGGACTCACCGTCGGTCCTCATCCCATGGCGTACCGCAGGGCCGCCCTCCGCCGGGCGCGAGTGCTCTCCGCGCAGGAGTTGACGCAAGTCGCACACGGTCAATATGTGCGCACGGCTGGATGTGTGATTGCGCGGCAGAGGCCGGGCACCGCCAAAGGCTTTGTCTTTCTCAGCCTTGAAGATGAAACCGGAATCAGCAATGCGATTATCTCGCCCGATGTGATGGAGCAGAACCGCATTTTGATTCAGTCGGAAAAGTTTCTGTTGCTGGAAGGTGCGCTGCAGAATCAGGAAGGCGTGATTTCAGTGAAGGTCGAACGGCTTGCGCCTATGCGCGACGCTTATGCTGTTGAGACGGTCGATGTCACCGATGCCGATGTCCGCTCGCATGACTTCCACTAACGTCGGCACACACATCCTCACCTCAGGGAAAGCCGCTCCAGATGTCACACATCAAAGACGCGGTACACCCGGCCAGCAGGCTGTGCCTGATTGAGTCCCATGGCCACGTTGTAAACCGGACAGCCCGCGGTGGTTTTGCCTTCAGGACTGCCGGAGTGGGCGTGACCGTGAACGACAAGATCGGCACCATGCCGGTCGATGACCTCGGCCAAACGTGAACTGCCCAGGTAAGGATAGATTTCCGGCGGCTCGCCGGTAACGGTTGCCGCTACAGGCGCGTAGTGCAACACCACCACACGCTTGGGCGTGCGCAGTTGCGACAGCGCCCGCTCCAATTTCAAACTCTCATCGATGGCTCCCTGCACGAAGGCTTTCACCTCAGGCTCGCCAAAGGCTGTAAGTGCGCCTCGCCCGAAACCGCCGCCAAATCCTTTTGCACCGGCAAAGCCAACGCCGTCGCGTTCGTAGGCTGTTCCATCCAGTACCTTCACGCCTTGGTCGGTCATCATCTTCATCAACTCAGCGGCGCGTCCGCTCTCATAGTCGTGGTTGCCGAGCACGGCCACGGTGGCGATGCGTAAGCGCACCAGCGCGTTCATCAGCGATTCCATCTCGTTGGGTTCGCCAAAGTTGGTGAGGTCGCCAGCCAGGACTAGCACATCGGCCTCATCGCGCACGTGGCTCATCTGATCGCGAAAGCGATCATATCCCTGGTGGCTGAAGTGCAAATCGGCGATAGCCGCAATTCTCATCGTTTTGGTGGTTCATCCACCGAAAGCATGTTGCCAGGTTTCCCTATCTTTGGTTCTCGCCGCTTGCGTTCCTCTTCCAGCAGGTTCTCCAGGCCCCACTCCTGCACGTCGATGGCGAACATTTTTTCGTCGATCAAGCTGCCGCGGAATGCCGGCTGCGGCAAAGGCGAGTCGAGCTGAGAGTACAGGCGTGCAAGCAGGTCGCTCCAGACATCGCGGGGGACATAGTTCTGCTGGGACGGATAGACATAGTGGAACAGTATTAATTCCCATAGCAAGAGCTCCCAGTGCTCACCCACAAGTTGCCGTAGGCGCGTCCAGTCAAGACGCCCCTTCGTTCCATAGATTATGTGGACTATGTCGGCGCCGTCGAAACGCTCGCGGAAGTTCACAAACAGCTTGGACGCAATCAGCTCTTCGGCGGCCAGCACCCGCGCCTTGACACCAAGTACCATCGACTCGGCGCCCCGATCGATCCACGACTGGTCAACCGTGATGATGGCATTGCTCATGCCCGTGATGAGATCGACATAGTATCCGTCGCGGTGCGCTTTAGCCAGCCATACTGGATCACATATCTCGATTTCGAAGCCCTGTTCCGCAAGATGCTGAAGCGCCTCGGGCACGGCCTGCGCCGGAAGGAAAAGATCGAGGTCCTTAGTGTTGCGCCAAATGCCAGTGTGTTGCTGCAACGCAAATGCGCCTGCGACGACGTAAGGCAGGTTTACGCGGTTCAAGTGACCGAGCACTTCACAGCAGAGTGCGCGCATCTCTGGCGGGAAGTCCGGATGCAGGGAGGTACTGACCGGTAGTTCAGTTTCAGACGCCACAGCACAAACTTGGATGAAGAAAATGCCATCGAACGTTGTTGCATGGACGGGGGAAAAAGCGCGCGTGGGCTATTTTCAGTTACAACAGGAGCACAGGTTTCAGTGTCGATCAGCCTCCCTGTCCTTTCGGATAATCTCAGCAACGGCGCGTTGACCGCTTGCGATTGCACCATGCACGGTGCCGGTATTCCCTGAAACATCCGTGGCTTCACCAGCAAAGAAGAGGGTATCTTCCACCGGCCGGCTTAGAACCTCTGATGCATGAGCGGCTCCTACTTTGGCGTAGCTGTATGCTCCTCGCGAATACGGGTCGTTCTGCCAGTCATGAAAATATGCGTCCTCCAATAGATGCTCGAGCTTCTTCATGCTCACTTTCAGCAGTCCGCTGAGGCTCTGCAAACTACGTGCGACAACCGACATTTCCCCTGATGCCACCCGCTCGGCACATCGAAAAGGAGCCCAACCGGTAATCAATGGAACTTGCTCGGGCATTGCGGTCCACCAAGTGGGAAACCACTCGTCCTTGGAGAACAAGAAGCTCATGCGGGCCAGCGTCTTGGTCCGGCTGCTATCTGGAGAGACTTGGTCCCAGAAACGTTCTCGAAAACGAAGGACAATACGGATCACGTTTCCCATCTCCAATCCGCCGAGTGCCTTCATTTTTTCTTCAGGAAGCGCAGGATGGAATTCGATCGCGCCTGGCTCTCCTGCGGGCATTTGCAAAACGCCGAGAGGCACCGTCAGCAAGGCTCGCCTTGCGCGGAACGAAACGGGACTGCCCAGGCAGACGGCATTGATTGAGACGTTGTCCTTACTCCATGCAACACGCTCAACTGCAGTGTTGGTTTTAATCCTGACGCTTGTTCCCGCCAACCGCTCGCGAAGTATCTCCAGCAAAGCTGAATAACCGTTACGTGCGCGGAACGCATGGTCACCGTCAATTTCCTCCTCGGCCTTCATCTCCTGAACAAGCCAGTGAACGCTGACCTGCGCCGGGTCCGCGGCGTTGAACCCCGTGACGTAACTGAGAGCCTGTTGCTTAGCCTCCGGCCAAGCCTCAGGACAGCAACGCTGCAAGAAACTCTGGAAGGACTCGTCAGGCCCGCGATCGTCCATCCGCTGCAGGATATCTTCGACCTCTGAGAAAAAATCGCAAGGAGAAAGGCGGTCGTCGCGAACACACCAGTCGTCTCCTTCCACCTCGGTGATTGTAACTTTGTGCTTTCGAAGCAGATTAAAGATTTCCGGAGGACGACCATGAATGAACTCGGCGCCGAGTTCGATAGGAAATTCCAATCGCGGATCTTGGTGTGTGAAGATTCGGCCGCCAATGCGATCCCGTGCCTCCAGCACCAAGACCGATAGTCCGCTCTCGGCCAGTTCGGAGGCCGCCGCCAAGCCAGCAGCCCCAGCCCCAACTACGATTACATCGGCATCATGTCTCATTGGTATTTCTTGCTGGTGACTTAACTCTGTTCATAGTAGATTGGGCCACTGAGAAGTACCGGTATTTGCTGAGCGACTCGGTTGGTGAACAAGGAAGTCGACAAACAAGAAGCTTAACCGGCCTTGTCTTAGGAGGCTATATGAGGTTGCAGTGGTTGCCGGCAATCACGATGGCACTTTGCACGTTCGCTCTTGGGCAGGGAAAATTTCCTATGACCTGCCACCCATTCAAGGCAATCGAATTGCCACACCCGATCGATAGCACATGCGGGCTGACCGGTAAAGGACAGGAGGGATCCGCGCTGCAAAACCGGACCAAGAATAACTTCTGCGCGGGTACAAGTTATCTGTCGATTTCGCAACAAGATTTGCTGAGCAAACAAGAAAAGGTAGCAGCGCTTCCTGGATACCTGGAATGGTCTCCGGAAAACGTGCCGGGCAGCCGCTCGGACTTTGTGACTCTGGGCGAAGGTACGCCTGTGCAGTTTGTTGGCTACGCGCTGGAGTCCCACTATGCCGATCTCACCAGTGGCGAGAGTGTGAATTGCGACATAAAGGACGACGAAGCTTCCAATGACATTCACATCGCCTTGGTACCGCAGTCAGGAACCATCGACGAATGCCAGAGCAACAGCGCAGAGATGATACCGCATTACCGGCCCGCAAGCTGGACGGTCGCCAATCTCGATAAGGTCGGTCACACTACGCTGGTTCGAGTGTCGGGGCAGCTTATGTACGACGCGGACCACAAGATTTGCGGGGAGCAGGGCTTCTCTCCCACCGACAACCCTCACCGGCTCTCCGGCTGGGAGATTCATCCGGTATACGCCTTCGACGTTTGCGTGAAGCAGTCGGGCGGTTCGTGCTCGCAGTGGCAGGCACTTTCGGATTGGGCGACCAGTGCTTCGAAGTCACAAGGAAAGACCGCCAAGCCACATCATCACAACGCAAGCCAGCCTCCGGCGTCCTCTGCCGGCGATAACTCACAAAATCAGCATTAAGAGCAGATCTCTTTAGCGGTTTCGATAAGCGTGGTATCCCTGTTCGCGGATAAAGTCGCATCGCTTCAGAGCGTGCCAGGGACTTGTACCCTCTTGACCACTCTTTCGACCCAAGAGCGGCTTCGCTTATCCGGTGGTATGCATCGTAGGCTAAAGCATTCGACAGCTTAGCGACCTTCAGGCGAGATAGGGCTGTAGATTCTGTTCAATCGTGGACTGGTCAACGTCCTCCCCGCGATTCAGCCTCTCAAGAATCTCGTCGACAACCTGCTTGGCCTGGTTCCGTTCGCGATGGAGCAGAAAGCCATCGTAGACGTGCTCGCCACGCATGGCATCCTGGATCTCGGTTTCTTTGTCGTGCTCTCCGAGTTCGGTGAAGTACACCACCTTGTAACGGCCGCTATAGTCGGCTTCACGATAGATCTCGAACATCACCTTCTTGGTATCGGTCGCCAGGGGCATGACTAATCGTCTCCGGCCGCTGAGGCAGGTTGCCGTTCGGCCGCTGGGTGCGGAAATCCTATCGGAATATCTTCCTGCATCCGCGAGTCCTGCGTCAATGGCATTCGCAAAGAGCGTTCGTACGCGGCGAGTTGGTGGTCGAGGTCCGTAGCCATTTCCGCTTTCTTCAGCAGATTTTCCTGGTAGCGCTTCAAGAAGTAATCGATGGTTTCGACACGGATCTTGATCGACCCGGTAGGCTTATTCTCGTCGAGGTCCTTGAAGGAGAAATACGGCGTGCCCGAATTCTCGATGATGTCCTCAATCACGCTGTAGATGGGGGCGTCGTGTCCGCACTTGAAGTTGCTGATCTCCAGCGCCACCAGGTTCGGATGGCGCGCGGTGAACTTCGCCGCCCAGATCTTGATATTAGTGCTGCCGGAATAGGCGTTCTTCCACACGTCGCGGATGTCGAGTGGATCGGCGATGGTGCCGGCGCGAAGCTCGTCGCCAAATAGCCGGTCAAGGATGTCTTCATCCGTCGGCAGGAAACTTTGCGAGAACACCGGATAACCAAGCTTCTGGAATTCCTCCATGATCTCGTGGTTCAGGCCGGGATCGTGATGATAGACACGGCCGAGCATGACGATGCCCAGGCGGTTCTCGCGCTCCAGCGTGTCCAGCACTTCGCGGGTCCGTTTGCGCATGCTGGCGTCGAAATCCACGAAGGCCTTGTAGCCGGCCTCGACTGCGCGCTCATTCTCCTCTTCGGAAAGCCCCAGCACGGGCGCCCACGCCTGGAACATCTGCAAGGTCAACATCTTTTTGTCATCGAGGTTCAGGATGGGGTCGAGATACTGAATTCCGTTTTCCTTGAAAACGTCATTTTCCTTGATGAAGGCAGCCTTCACCGCGTTCGGCGTCGCCGTCACGGTAGGACACGCATTGCTGCCGCTGCAGTTTTTCAGCGGCTGAGTCATGGTGTCGATCATGGGGAAGAAGATGGCGTCCAGCGGCTTCTTCTGATGCTTCTGGAAGATCAGATTGTAGACGTGCGGGATGCCGATCTTCGATGGGAAGCAGGGATCGATAGCGCCGCGTCCTGCGCCAGCGCGATACATGTCCTGGCCGGTGAACTCGGAGTACACCAGGTTCTCCGGCTCGAGTCCCAAACTCTCCAGATAGGCGCTAAACAGTGGCGCGTAGAGGTACATGTTCAAGACGCGCGGCATGCCAACGCGATAGCTCGAGCGCTTCTTCATCAGCGCGATGCGCTGGTTTACGGACGGGCTTCCAGCGGCTGGGGCTGGGAATGGGATCGGCAACCTTTTGCGGATTGCGCGAGCGCCATACCTCGCGGGCGGCGATGTCCACAAAATTCGGGTTCGCGTTCTTGATTGCGTCCAAACCCGCCTTAATACCGCGCATTGCGCCGACGTCTTCGACCTGTCCTTTTTCGCAGGTCGAGATGATCAAGCGCCGCTCGCCCGTCTGCAGCGGCACCTTCGATTTGAAGACTGGCAGCGGCGACGGAGGAGTTTCCACCTCGCCCACGGTCACGTCAATGAACGTGCGCAGACAATTGTTCTTGCAGAAATAGCAGCGGGTGTCTTCGTTGCGGGTGGTGCGGTAGCCGATGTTTTGTACAGCATCGAGTCCGATGAACGTGGTGTGTTGTCCGTTCTTATAGAGACGAATGGCCTCGACTCCCGCGCCGATCGCGCCCGACTCGCCACAGTGCTCGTGCACGATGACTTCAGCCTCGTGGTCAACCCCGTGGAAGTGAGAGCGGATAAAGTCCACCTCGGACTTTACCGCAGCGAGGTTCTTCTGTGTCCCACCTTGCAGGATGAACTTGGATCCCAGCTTCGCGAGGTTCGGAATGCCGGCGACATAGAGGAAAATGTTTTTGGGCAGAACGTTCGCCAGCCCGGCGAGGATCTCTTCGCCGCGCCAACCCTGGCGCTGGAAGTTCACAATGTCGGACTGCATGAACACCGCACAGCCGTAGCCAAAGATCGGCATGGTGTTGGCGGCGAACGCGATATCGGCGTAGTCCTCAACTTTGTAGCCCAACGACTCGGCGGTACCTTGCAGGAAGTAACCGTTGCCGGCGGAGCACTGCGTATTAAGTTTGAAATCCTTGACGCGACCGTCTTTCAAGACGATCAGCTTGATGTCCTGTCCGCCGACATCCACGATAACGTGGGGATTCTTGTAGAACTTCATGGCCGATTCAGTGTGCGCCACGGTTTCCACCAGGGCGACATCGGCCTTGAGCACATCTTTCAGAACATCCTTCGCATATCCCGTGGTACCGACCCCGAGCACTTCCAGCGTCGCTCCCTGCGACTCCACCTGCTGGCGGAGCGCGACAAACATGTCGATGGTGTCCTGGATCGGATTTCCGCCCGACAGTTGATAGGCCTTGCAGACCACATCGCCCGCTTCCGAAAGCAGCACGGCTTTCGTCGAGGTAGAGCCGCCGTCAAGCCCGACAAATCCGCGAACCGTTTCGCCGACGCCGAACTTGGCGCCGACAAATTTCGGGATCGTGTACTTCTGCTTGAACTCCGCGAGTTCTTCCTCGGAGGTGCTTAGACCAGCAGCGCCCGACTTCGCCTTCTCTACTTGCCGGCCGACTGAGATGTAGTCCTCGAGGCACTCGGTGCCCATGTAGATGCCGACCTCGGCCTCCTCATCCTTGCCGAATTCCACCGCGCCGAGTGCTGCAAAATACTGCGCGTTTTCCGGAACCTTGATCAGCTCTTCCGGCTTGGCACCCTCGGGAAGCTGTACCTTGCGCTCTTCCCAGGTGCGGGGAATGTTCTGCTGCCACGCTTCCTTCATGCCGCGGATGAAACTGTTCGGGCCGCCGAGCAGCAGCACGTGCGGACGCAGCGTGTGTCCGCGAGTCAGGACCGTGAGATTCTGCAGAACGATGGCATCGAACAGTGAAGCCATCAACTGATCGGGCGGGATGCCTTGCTTCTGCAGCCCGTTGATGTCAGTTTCGGCGAACACGCCACACTTGCCCGCAACGGGATGGAGTTTGATGCCGGTGTATCCCTGGTCGCAGAGTTCCGCCGCCGGAATCTTGAGCTTCGCATTGATCTTGTCGATGACGGCGCCCGTGCCTCCGGCGCACTTATCGTTCATCGAAGGGATTTTTTTCTTGCGGCCAGTGTTTTCGTCCTCTTTGAAGACGATAATCTTGGCATCCTGCCCGCCCAACTCGATGACCGAGTTCACTTCCGGGTGCATCTTTTCGACCGCGAGCGAGACCGCGGTGACTTCCTGCACGAACTTGGCGCCGACCAGGTTAGCCAGCGCGCCTCCGCCCGAGCCGGTGATGAAGATGCGGCAGTTGTGCGGAGCAATGCCGACTTCCTGCTCCATGCGCTTGAGGAATTCCAGCAGTTTTTCGGGCTGCTTAGTCTCATGGCGTTGGTAATCCTGCCAGATCATTTGGTCCGTTGCGGCGTCGACGATGACCGCCTTGACGGTGGTTGAGCCAACATCCATGCCGACCGTGTACACGGCCTTGAAGCCCGACTGCCCGGCAACCTCGCGCGACTTGGCGAGAATGCGGGCAGGAAGTGACTCCGCAACCGGCGCAGGATTCAGCAGAGTATCCAGTTGAACATCAACCTTGTCCGGAGCGTTGTCGCAGGAGCCGTGTTGGTGAGAATGCGAAGCCACTAGTCCTCCCAAAAAAACGAATCGGCGCTGGAAAACATCAGTCGCCGAAATTCCCGCTAACCCCCTGAAAACCATTCTTGGCCTGGGTGAACATCCAACGAATCACGCGCTGATCGTTGTAGCAAAACGCCAGGATATGGTTCAGGGTAGAAAAGCAACTCTTCTGGCACTCTTTCTTCATGTCTTTCAACTGCTTGCTTTCGAACTTATGGTTCTCGATCGTTCCCCAATCATACCCCGCCGAGTACATGGGGAAACACGGCGCGAGTGTCCCGTCGACGCGCACGATGAGCGAATTGTGACCGGCGCGGCAATTCCAGTCTTCCAGTTCACCCTGAATGAATTGCTTCATCTGCGCCAACCGTTCCACCGAGTTCACCATGTGATATCCCGATTTTTGCTTCGCGATCAGCCAGTCAACCAGTTCGCACACCATCGGATGATCTTCCTCGCGGATGAACGTCGGATTGGAGTACAGGTGCTTAAAGTGCGGCTGCTCGGTCATCGGCGACTCGCAGATGTGATAGTCGGTCGCAATGCCGCTGTCGTGCGCCAGTTCGGTTAGCTGGCGCACATCGTCCATGTTGTTGTGACAGATGTTGATGTTGAGGAAGACGCTGTAACCGTACTTGTACTGCTTCTTGACCAGGTAGTCGAAATACGGCCGGATTGGAACCATCGCCTTGGGCAGGCCGGGCTTGACATCCCATGCATCCACCGCGATGTTGAAGGTGGCGACACCGGCGTCGGCCAACTTGTCGATTACGTCAGTGCGCAGCAAGCGAGCGTTGGTTGGCAGGTAGATCCAGAAATCCTTCTTGGCCGCGTAGTACGCGATCTTATGCGCGAAGTCGGGACGAAGGAGGGGCTCGCCACCCATGAGAGCCAGGACCCGGCATCCGGTGTCGTGCAGCCAGTCGATCGAGCGTTTGGCCACGTCTTCGGTCATTCCTCGTACGCTGTTGTCGAACGCCCAACAGTAATGGCAGTCGAGGTTGCATTTCCACTCGTTGAAAAGATAAGCGATGATCGGGTGGAACTCTCCCGGCATTACGCGCGAGCGCAGGAACGGGAATGCCCACCCCTTCATGGCCCGGTAAACGTACTTTGCCTTGTACTTGCGGCGGCCGTTCTTAGGGAAGAAATCCTCGTCCGCCGCCGACATCAACTCGGGATGCTGCGGGAACACAGGGATAGGCAGCTTCTGCTCTTTGCCGTTCGAAGGCGGTGGCAGTAGCCGCGGCTGCTCGGGCGGCTTCATGAGCAGATCGTGTAACTGAACGTCGAGACGATACGTCGGAGCAGCTTGCGTACCTTCCGGTACCTGCACTTCCGGCATGGGGTCTGTGACCTTCCTTCCTGGTAAATTTCATCGAAAGCTCGACTGGCTACTAATCGCCGTAGGCGGCGGCCACCTCAAGTTTACGTTGCGGGGTCACCGGTACCCGCGCCAGGCGCTTCTTGCCATTCATGAGGTCGTTGACATGCAGCACGAAATTGGCTGCCACGCCAGCGTATCCATGAACGTGCGGCACCGGATAGAACAGGTTGCGCAGCTCCGGATGCTCAGCAACGTAGCCCTTGATGTCCTCCAGCCGTTTGCCGGTGGACTTCAGCGCCTGCTCGAACTCCATGCGGGCCTTGACCTTGGCCTCGCCCAGCGCCATCTGCACGCGGCTGTGTGCATTGATCTCGCCCTCACCCGAGGTCTCGATGGGCAGGAAGATCATCTCCTTGAAGTGATTGGCCACAGCCGACTGTACGCCATCCGACTGCGATGACGGCATGCACCCGAACGGCTTCAGCGCCAGCACCATGTGGCAGAGACGATTCTTGGTGTACCAGACGTTCTTGCCGACCTCGAGATGTCCCTCACCGCCGCGCGCGAACTGGTTGTAGAAGGGATTCGCCATGTCAGCCATTTCTTTCTGATCGATGAGGTGGTGTGCGATGTTGCCCAGGCCCTCCACGACGCGATGATATTGACGTGCGTAGATACGCTCGCCCACACCCCACATCCACTGCTTCTGGCGGAACTTCAACTCGTTGACCGCTCTCTTATGCAGCTCGTACCACTGAACTTTCTTGTAGGGAGCATCGAGCGACCGGCGGGCGGCGGCGCGCGCTTTGGCTTGGTACATCATGTACATCACCCAGGTCCCGATGGGTTCGACCAACACCTGCGCGCCTTCACGCTCCAGAAACTCGAACATGTGGAAGTTGCCATCGCCCTCGGTGATCTGCGCCCAGAACTCGCCAATGATCTTGACCACCGGCTTCACGCGGAGACGGTCCACCTCGATGCTTGCGAGCTGTTGGCGGACCGCACCCAGGGCCTCTTTATAAGGGTTGCCATAAAGCTGCTCTCGGACTTTGCCCAGCGAGTTGACCCAAAGCTCCCACTTCTTGCCCTTGTTGGCACGAATCTTTTTCGCCATCCACTCCGGCAGATCTTCATGATCTTCGAACGGCTTGCGTTCGCGCAGCATCATGCACAAGGTGTCCACGGATGCCTGGAAGACTTCGTCGGTCTTGCCCTTTTCGGCCTCGTAGGGCCGGACGCGGTAGATCATCTCGTTCATGATGTCGCCCAGGTTGAGGGCGTTGAACATGCCGAGCCCAAAATCAACCGTAAACTTTAGTCCGGCTTCACCCGAGCCGGCCTTCACGCCGTCATTCTGCTGGAACAGCAAGACCCTGAAGCCGTCAAAGCCGGCATTCTGCAAGGCCAACCGGTATTCCGACTCATACATGCCGAAGCGGCACGGGCCACACGAGCCGGCGGTAAAGAAGATGTAGTTGTTAAGGATCTCCGCTTTGGTGAGGCCCTTCGCCTCCAAACCCTGTAGATGTTGCACCAGGTTTCCCACTGTGAAATACGTGGGATTACACTGCCCGTTGTTACCGTATTCCTTACCCAGTTGAAACGCCGAGACATTGGGCACGGGCATGATCTCGCAGCGATAGCCGCAACCTTCGAATACTGCCTGGATGACGCGTTCGTGCTTCCAAGTCAGGCCGCCGAAGAGGATGGTCACCTTGTTGCGCTCTTCGGCGCCGAATGGCCGCTCCACAGGGCGGCGAAAGTGGCGAACCGGGCCACTATCCAGGCCCATCATGCTGGCCAGTCGTGCACGTTCCTGCGCCACCTTCCGTTGAATCTCCTCTTCGGATTGAGAGCGCGTCAATTCGTCTATGGGGAAATCGATGCGAGTCACGGGCATAGTAACCTTCCTCTGTTGTGAGCAGTAGATTCTCGGCTGCTTTTGGCAGTTGGCCTGTTCTTGATTATATTGTGAGCCGTTGGAGACCAGAAAGACAGACGGGGGGCATGAGGATTGCAGAGACGGCCGAAGTAGGTGAAAACTCTCACGGCAAAAACTATCTTTGCAAAATCGGACTTACTTTGTTGCGAACACCGATGAGCGACAAAAGACTTGCGCTGTCGCTCTCCCCAATGACCTCAAGATTATGCAATTACGCGCTGGGAATCAAGGGGAACAGGGAATTTTTTTTGGTAATGGATTGCCCGCCCAGCGGGGGAGTACCAGTGTCCGACATCAGACACTAGCAGGCGTACTGTCAGATGTTCTCCCCGTTTTCACCTGCGGGTGATGGCGGTCACCGGCGGCGGACTTTACCAAACCCCTTTGTCGCTGCCCGTGATTCTAAATGCCACCGCGGCAGCGGAGGCAAGATATGGAAGCAAGGAAAGACGCAGCGTCGCCGCAACATCTCCGCGCAACGCGACCTGAGTAACCTGGCGGGTGTAGAGATCAGCGCCGTTGGGGAGGATGGGGACGCGCAAGAACTTTCCGCGAACCCGGATCACCTCTCCTCCGAAACGCGCCGCAGAGATCGCTTCGTCCGGCAAGGCCGGAGCCGATCCGCGAAACTCACGAACATAGTCACAGACGATTTTCAGATAGGTTGCGACGCCGGACCAGATTCCACCAAGGTCCGCCGCCCGTTTGAGTTCGTCGAAATCCAGTTGTCCCGACTCCAACAATGCTGCCGTGTTCACGATATCGCAGACCCGGAAATAGAAATGGCGATACATGCGCTGCAACGTCGCAACAATGAGACTTTCTTCTGGAGCGGGAACCATAAAGGTGAGGTTCACCAGCGTCTTCGGGATGCGGCGAGAGACAAACCGTTTCGCCATCGCCGTGTGTTCGCCAGTCTGGCCCAGTCGCTTGGCATGGACTTCTACCGACTCGGGAAGCCCCGGAATGGCAAAGTTCCACTTATTCGCCAGGCGATCGCCCCAACTGCGCGCCTCGATGTGCGCCCCCATGCGGTTCAACATTACGTGGATCACCCGACGCTCGTCCGCCGTGGTATAGAGATCAAGGTCATTGCCGAGATCGGGCCAGTGATCAAGCGACTTCATTACCGTCGTCGGACAGCCGCCGACCTCCAACTCACCGCAGATGTGGTGCAGGAAGGTGAGCGCGTTCTGGATGCGGTCGCTCTCTTTGGCGGCCACGCCCCTTGCCCATGCTGCCAACGCCGAATCTGTTCCTGAATGCTGAGCGACGACCCTGAAGGCCCGAATGACAACATGGTTGGCGTCAGCCAGCGCGACCAACCTGTCACGCTGCACATCGCTGAGACCGGCGACAAAGGCAATCGCTTCTTCCGCGTTTTGCGGAGCAAGCGTTAATTGCGAAAGGGCGTGAATCTCCGCGGAGCCGACCTTGTCTGAGTGGGGCATTTTTGTTGTGGGATCCTTAAGCAACCGTGCGATTTGCCCGCGAATGGGCATTCATGGTTCTCGGAAGTTAGATGACGACTGTGACAGAGGAGTTGGTTAGCAGCGGTTCCAAAGCTGGTGCCCTCTATAATCGTCAGGTACTCCGATTCTGCAATGGCAACGGTGTTCAGGCCGCTTCTGCGGTCGCCACCGAAACGAGGATGGTTTGGCCTATTACGACCTGCGAGATTGGATCTCCGCGCTGGACAAAGCGGGAGAGTTGAAGCGTATTAAGGCGGAAGCAGATCCGGTTCTGGAGATTGCTGAGATCACGGACCGGGTCTCAAAGTGGGGGCCTCGCGGCAAACATGGTTCCGGCGGACCCGCTTTGCTTTTCGAAAACGTCAAGGGTTATCCCGGCGCCAAGCTGCTGATTAACCAGTTCGGCTCCGAACGTCGCATGCGGCTGGCACTGGACGTGGATTCGCTCGACGAGATTGCCGAGCGGATTAAGTACTTCATGGACGTGAAGTCGCCACAAGGCCTGCTGGACAAAATCAAGATGCTCCCCATGCTGGCGGAGATGGGCAAGTTTTTTCCCAAGGAAGTTTCCAGCGGTCCCTGCAAGGAAGTGATCAAGCGCGACAATTTCTCGTTACTCGATTTTCCCATCCTGCAATGCTGGCCTCTGGACGGCGGACGCTTCATCACGTTGCCCTCGGTGATCACTAAAGATCCCAAGACAGGGAAACGCAATTCCGGCACCTATCGCATGCAGGTGTATGACGAGCGCAGTGCCGGCATGCATTGGCAGCGCCAGAAGCAGGGAGCGGAGCACTATCGCCAACAGATGCGCCGGGCCGCCGCAGTCGGCGAGGCGCATCCTGCCACCGCGGCTTTGGACATGATGGCGCGTTCAGGTGGAGGCTCGCGGGTAGCGGAAGGTAAGCAGGTCGCAGGAAAGATGGACGTGGCCGTGGCGATCGGCACCGATCCGGCGATGATGTTCTCCTCCATTGTTCCTGCGCCGCCGGACATCGAGGAATACATGATTGCCGGGTTCCTGCGGCAGAAGCCGGTCGAGTTGGTGAAGTGCGAAACGGTCGACCTAGAAGTGCCAGCCACGTCGGAGATCGTGCTCGAGGGCTACGTGCTGTTGGACGAACTGCGCATGGAGGGCCCGTTCGGCGACCATACCGGCTTCTACACGCCGGAGGATCTGTATCCCGTGTTCCATGTCACGTGTATTACCCATCGTAAGGACCCGATCTACTCGACCACCATCGTTGGCAAGCCTCCGATGGAGGATGCGTGGATGGGCAAAGCGGTGGAGCGAATTTTCCTGCCGCTAATGCGAGTCACCATTCCCGAGATTGTGGACGTGAACCTGCCGATCGAAGGCATATTTCACAACCTGATGATCGTCTCGATTAAGAAATCCTATCCGGGACAGGCGCGTAAGGTGATGAACGGGATTTGGTCGCTCGGGCAGGCGATGTCAACGAAATGCATTCTGGTGGTGGATGAGGACGTCGACGTGCAGGACATCGGCGATGTCACTCTTAAGGTGCTGAACAACATCGATCCCGAACGCGATATTCAGTTCACGCTGGGCCCCGTGGATTCGCTGGACCACGCGTCACGCTTGCCCGACTTCGGCTCGAAGATGGGCGTCGATGCCACTCGCAAATGGCCGAGCGAAGGCTTCACCCGCCCATGGCCCGACGAAATCCGCATGGATGAAAAAACCAAGGCGCAAGTGACCAAACGGTGGAAGGAGTTTGGGCTGGAGTGATTAGAGCTGCCGGTCGTCGGCTGTCGGCCGTTAGCCTCGGACCGGCGGGAGGCTAGCCTGTCGGCCGCTGCTGCGTTTTCTCGACATTTTGCACCTGACCGAGGATCGTGGCAAAGTATTGCTATGCTTACCCGCCCCGAAATCACCGAATACGCTGAGTTTTACAAGAACTACATTGCCAGCGTTCCCGAAGGCCCTGTCCTCGATTTCCTTGCCCGGCAGCTTCGAGATTACCGGCAACTCCTAGTCGGCGTGTCTGATGAGGCGGCGACCGGGGCGCCGGCACCGGGGAAGTGGAGTATCAAGCAGGTGCTTGGGCACCTGTGCGACACCGAACGCGTCATAACGTACCGGGCGTTGCGATTCGCGCGCGGCGATGCGGGCGAGTTGCGCGGCTTCGAGCAGGACGATTATGTGCGCGAAGCGCACTCCAACTCACGCAGTGTGGACGACCTGCTCACCGAACTCGAAAACATCCGCAACTCTACTATCGCCCTCTTCGGCTCATTGCCTCCGGAGGCGGAGATGCGCGCTGGCATCGCCAACGGAAATCCAGTTACCGTCCGCTCGCTGGCGTATATTGCAGCCGGTCATGCGCAACATCACTTTGAGTCGCTGAAAACAGGTCTTATCCAGCGGGTGGGAACAGGACGGTAGCGGCTGTTCTCCCAGCAATCACATCGTCTGGATTGTTATACTGAAAACGACCATGGGAATCGTTAAGAACATTGCGGCGATCGCCAAGGGCATGAGCGTTACCTTCCGGGAAATGCTCAACCCGACTATCGTGGAGAATTATCCTGACGGTCCGGGACCCACCAGGGGAGCGATTTTCCAGGAGCGTTTCCGCGGAATGCACGTGCTGCAGCGCGACGAGAATGGACTGGAGAAGTGTGTTGCGTGCTTCCTTTGCGCCGCGGCTTGTCCCTCAAATTGCATTTATATCGAAGCCGCCGAAAACACGGCGGAGAAACGCGTAAGCGGCGCCGAGCGCTACGCCAAGGTTTACAACATCGATTACAACCGGTGTATCTTTTGCGGCTACTGCGTGGAAGCGTGTCCCACGGACGCAATCACGCACGGCCATGGCTTCGAGCTGGCAACCTACAACGCCAGCAGCCTGGTTTACCGGAAAGAGCAACTACTGGCCGGAACGCCCGCGCATGAAGGCGCAAATGCCGTCTTCAGCCAGTACGAGAATGCCAGGCTCGTCCCCAACAAGTAGCCTGGTCGCCCAGATATTTCCGGCTTAGCGCGAGTCATTTCGGCTCTGTTTTTGTGTTGTTTCCGTCGAGTCTAAGGGCCTGAGCTGCTCCAGTATCCCTGAGATGGGAATGCTGATCCATTCTGGCCGGTGTTCGAGCTCGTATTCAATCTCAGTTAAGGCTCGCTCAATCATGTAGGAAGCAAGAAGGATCCTCATCTCATCCTCATGCTGAGGCAGGAACTGACCGCTCGACGCGGCCTTTAGGTAGTTCGCGAGAAAAATGACGCTAACCCATTGATACCAGGATTTCGCCCACCTTTCTAACTGAGAGTGCGATTCCGGTCCGGGAACGATACCAGGAACGTCACCGAACAACGCAGCATGGGAAACGTAATGAAAAGAGCGCAGCATGGTGGCAATATCGCGCAGCGCGGAACGCTTAATGCGCCGCTCGCTCAACGGCCGGTACGGATCGCCTTCGAAGTTGGTGATGACCCAATCACTGCCCGAGTACAGAACGTTGTTCAACTGATAGTCGCCGTGTTGTCGAATCCGGCTGCCCGACAGCCGTTTGTCACGCAGCAGCAATAACTGACCGCGAATTGCGCCTTCACGATTAAGTACCTCTGAAATATCGGCTTGTGCATCCGCTCGGAGCAGCCGTAATCGGCTCCGCAAGGTATCGAAGGAACGATTCAATTGACCGATGATCCCGTGGTAAATGCCCTGCCGGTAAAACGTGGTAAACGGCTCAGGCGCGAAGTCAGGTACATCAGGACAGCTGGCCAGAGCGATGTGCATCTCCGCCGTCCGGTTCGCCAACACTCGAACGCCATCCAGATAGCTGCCCAGCAACTCGGCCATGAGTTGGGGAACTGGCGAGTTCACTTGCGCCAGAGGATCGGTCAGTGCCAGATCATGCACTCGTTGGTCCTCCTGCGGGACTGCCAATGCCTGCTCGAAAAATAGTCCGAGATGGTCCAGGGTGTAATCCCATCCCTTGGTTGAGTTGCGGATGAAACTGCTGAGCGTGCCCAGGCTAATCTCATGTAAAGCGTCGGTGTGATAACGGCGATATTCCAGCGAGCCCAAGGCCCGCGGCACGGCCTTGAATTCTGTCTGCTCGGTGAGGAACTCGGGAACCTCGCGTCCGGGGTTGATGCCTTCTTCCAGTTTGCGATATAGCTTCAGCACGAAATCGTCACCGTAATTGATGACCGTATAACACGGCTCTGTGGGCTGCGCTTGCGGCTCCAGATTGGAGTGCACCGATGTCCATGCATTGCGGAAGGCGCGAGTATGAGCACCGACCAGTTCGCCTGAGCCTCCCCGAATACGGCGCCGGCGAACGATCGCGCGCAGCAGAGAATCGCTGAAATCGCGGTCCAGGGTTGCGCTGTAGAGGATCGCGCGCGCCTCGGTGCCCATGCCTTCCAACCGCGCCAGCACGGCATCTGGCCGATCGTGCAGCAATGCGTCAGCTTTCTCCCCGGTCGCAACTGATAAGGCGACGAGATAGGTTTCGGGCTCAGCATCCCCGTAGGTGACATCGAGAAAGAGGAGATGCGCTGCGGTGTCCGGCAGCGAGACGATGTCGTGGATTTCTGCCCCGGTGATGTAACGATTCTTGCCGGGAAACCAGGGCCGGCTCTGCAGTGCCTTGGGAATGATGTGCTCCAAGTCGCGGAAGGTCGTCTCGGAGAAAACGTTAGCAGCCGATTCGACCTGTACAACCGGCAATTGCTGTGGCGCCGTGCTTGTACTCAGGGATTCCTGTGTCGCCTCTCGCGGCTGGAGATGGAACCAATAGAAAGCATGTGGCCCCAGGGATAGCAGGTAAAAGTGCTCGGTGATACTGGGAAATTTGGTCCGGCCAAAGACTTCTACCAGCACAGAGCCCTGAAAGGCTGAAAGATCGAGCTCCACGCATTGCGTGAATCGCGAGAGGTTAGCGACCACCAGAATGTTTTCGTCCCCGAACTGCCGAATGAAGGCCAGCACCTTGTGGTTACTGGGATACAGAAACTGCAGGCTGCCGCTGCCAAAAGCGCGAAACCGCTTGCGCTGTTGAATGAGACGCTTCATCCACCATAGCAACGAATGAGAATTGTTCTGCTGCGCCTCGACGTTGACCGTCTCATAGTGATACTCAGGATCGATATTGACCGGCAGATACAGGCGTTGAGGATTCGTGCGCGAGAACCCGGCATTGCGGTCGGAGCTCCATTGCATGGGAGTCCGCACTCCATTTCGGTCGCCCAGGAAAACGTTGTCGCCCATTCCGATTTCGTCGCCGTAATAAATCACGGGCGTACCGGGCAGGGAAAACAGCAAGGCATTCATCAGCTCGATGCGCCGGCGGTCATTTTCCAGCAGGGGCGCCAGCCGCCGGCGAATACCGAGATTGATGCGCATCTCTCGGTCCCGAGCGTAGGTGCGATTCATGTAGTCGCGTTCTTCATCGGTCACCATCTCCAGTGTCAGCTCGTCATGGTTGCGCAAGAACAGCGCCCACTGGCAGTTCTCAGAGATGGGAGGCGTCAACTTCAGAATGTCGGTGACGGGATAGCGGTCCTCCATACGCAGCGACATGAACATCCGCGGCATGACCGGGAAGTGAAAGGCCATATGACATTCGTCGCCCTGTCCAAAGTAGGCCACGGCGTCTTCCGGCCATTGGTTGGCTTCCGCCAGCAGCATGCGGTCATGGTATTTCTGGTCAACGTGCTTGCGCAGTTCGCGCAGCGCTTCGTGAGTCTCCGGCAGGTTTTCGCAATTGGTACCTTCACGTTCGAATAAGTATGGAACAGCGTCGAGCCGCAAGCCATCGACCCCGAGATCGAGCCAGAAATCCATGGCGGCGAACATGGCATCGCGGACCTCGGGGTTGTCCCAGTTCAAATCAGGCTGGTGCGAGTAGAAACGATGCCAGTAATATGCCTTTGCGACCGCGTCCCAAGACCAGTTCGAACTTTCGAAGTCTTTGAAAATGATGCGGGCGTCACGATACCTGTCGGGAGTGTCGCTCCACACGTAGTAGTTGCGCCAGCGACTGCCGGGCGCGGCCCGCCGAGAGCGCTTAAACCACGCATGCTGGTCGGACGTGTGATTCAGAACCAGTTCTGTAATCACGCGCAGGCCGCGGTGATGCGCTTCGCGGAGAAAACGCTGGAAATCCCTTAATGTCCCATACGAGGGATGGACATCGGTGTAGTTGGCAATGTCATATCCGTCGTCGCGTAGCGGTGAGGGGCAGAAGGGTAAGAGCCAAATCGCGGTCACCCCAATATCCTCGAGGTAATCAAGTTTTTGAGTCAGGCCCGCAAAGTCGCCGATACCGTCGGCGTTGCTGTCAAAGAAGGCACGCACGTGCACTTCGTAGATGATGGCGTCTTTGTACCACGTCACATTAGCGGGCGAATTCATGATCATCGATTATCTGACGTTCCGAAGCGGCGCATGCTGTCGATCGCGGCCAGGCCCTTCAACTCGCTGTACAACGGATTCTCGACCGAGAATATTGCCACCGTGGTTCGATGCAAGCGCCGGCATGGACGTTTCGATGCCGGGAGACGCCGAACGAAGCGCAAACTGGCCACCGGAATATCAGGGGCGAACATTCTGCCAGACGAGAGAGGAAACGCAGTCTGCGATGCACCCTATTGCCCTTCGCGGCGGGGCTACTTAATATCAAGGTGGCTTACCTACGCGGCTTTTGTCCAAACTTAATGAGCACCTTGAGGTATCCGTCAATCCGTTTCCTGCGGCCAGTTCTCTGATGGAGATGGGAACGGTAAGTAGCAGGGTAATCGGACCTGTCCCATTAGACTAGAGGAAGAAATTGGTCGAAATTTCGCGTGTTATGATCCAGTCACTATAAAGGAGCGGCCGCCAATACGGCATCCTGGCTAACGAATGTCTCGTTTTCGCAGACCAACAGTCATCATGCTCTGCATGCTGGTCGCGGAAGGTATTGTGTTCGCTCAAAAGGCGCCTCCCGTTCCCGACCATCCCTGGGACGCGACCCTGGCGAAGCAGCCATTCAAAGCGCCCCCGCGGCTCACGCCAGCTCTTAACCTTGATCCGGCAAAACTTTATAGCTTGTCGGAGCTGGTGAACGTCGCCGAACAGAACAA
>CAVREJ010000022.1:0-601098 GCA_963720135.1 uncultured Acidobacteriaceae bacterium | reverse complement strand
ACGGCTGGGTTCTGCTGTAGCGGTAACTGACTATGACGGCGATGGCTTCGAAGACATCTTCGTCACTGACTCGTGTTCGGATTGCAAGAACCACCTGTATCACAACAACGGAGACTTCACGTTTACAGATGTTGCCGAACAGTCGGGGGTAGCCCAAGGCAACGACGACGAGAATGCGTCAACGGCCGCGCTGTGGTTCGACTTCAACAATGACGGACGCCCCGACCTACTGGTAGTGCGTTTTGGATACAGCATTCTCTACGAAAACCTGGGTGACGGCAAATTCCGGGACATTACAAAGGCCGCGGGATTACAACATTACATGAATGCGATCAAAGCGATTGCTTTTGATTATGACAATGACGGCTATCCGGATCTCTTCTTCGGTTCCTACTTTCAACCGGTGAATATCTTTCACCCTACAACTTCACGGTTTTTCCCGGAGAGTTTCGAGACTGCTAACAACGGTGGAGGTGTCACGGTATTTCATAACAATCGAAATGGCACGTTCACTGACGTGACAGATAGGGTGGGCATTCACACCACTGGCTGGACGCTTGATCTGGGGCACGGGGACGCGAACAACGATGGGTTCGAAGATTTATATGTGGCGAATGATTTCGGCACGGATCGTTTCTACCTCAACAACGGGAATGGAACCTTCTCGGATAAAACGGCATCTGCAATAGGCTTCGACACCAAGAAGGGAATGAACGTTGACTGGGGCGACTACAACAACGATGGTTTACTCGACATCTACGTTACTAACATCTATGACGACTATATGAAAGAGTGCGCCATGCTGTGGCAAAACATGGGCGATGGGACATTTGCAGACGTGTCGTCTGAAGTTGGAACCTGCGATACAGGGTGGGGATGGGGCGCCAAGTTTGTCGATTATGACAATGACGGATGGCTGGACTTGTATGTGATGAA
The DNA here is from genome assembly GCA_963720135.1 of uncultured Acidobacteriaceae bacterium. Classification (GTDB taxonomy): domain Bacteria; phylum Acidobacteriota; class Terriglobia; order Terriglobales; family Acidobacteriaceae; genus Bog-257. The sequence continues at coordinate 600,162 of CAVREJ010000022.1, read as the reverse complement.
CGGCTGGGTGTCCGCAGGCAAAGAGAGTTATGTGCCGGACATTTTTGCCATGGTCACGCGTCCAAACATCGATTTAAGTGATGCGCGGAACTGGCCTCCGATCGGCAATAAGTCGCTTAGTGGCTATCAGAGAAAACGTCTATTTCACAATGTCGACGGCGAGTTCAAAGAAGAGGCGGCCCGCCATGGCCTCGACTCTATCAAAGACGGCCGTGGCATAGCTGTGGCGGACTTTGATAACGATGGGCGGATGGATCTGTTTGTGACGAATGCCGACGAGGAGGCCAATCTCTACCGCAATGTGCTGCCGACGGGTGCACATTGGGTGACGCTTGTCCTCGAGGGAACCAAGTCGAACCGGTTCGCAATTGGAGCACAAGTCCGGCTGACTACTGGAGGGAAAACGTACTTGCAGTATGTCAATGGCGGAAACGGATTTGCTGCTCAGTCTACGACCCGAGTGCATTTCGGGCTCGGCACGGCCACAAAAGTAGATTCCGTGGAGGTGCGATGGCCATCAGGATTGAAGCAGACCTTCTCCTGCCCGGACGTGGACCATATCTACAAAGCCGTGGAGGGGCAATCCCCAAGCGAGCTTACCCCTTGGAGGCCTAAGAAATGAAGAAATTGTTCCTATCAACGGTTGGCATCCTAGTGATGGCAGTGTGTCTGTCGAGTCTGGCCGAGGCGGCGGCCGAGCCTTACTTCCGAGAGGCTATGTCGGCCCTGCAGTCGAATGACGTCCCCAGAGGCCTCCATTATTTGGAGCTGGCGCTCGCCGACGAACCTGACAACTTACGCTATGCCAGTGAATACCGGCAGGCAATCATTCGGAACAAAGAATTCGACCGTTCAATCAGCTATTTTGCAAGGCTGATCGCCGAACATCCCAATTCCGCGAATCTGCACTTGAACTACGGCTTCGCTTACGTGGACAAGATCCCGACAGCCGGCTCCATCACGCAGGTGATCCTGGCGAATACAGCATTGCAAGAGTTCTCGAAGGCGGTTGAGCTCAGGCCAACCTGGATCGCCTTCTACACCAGGGGTGCGAGCTATTTGTTCTGGCCCAAAATATTCAACAAGGCATCCTTGGGAGTAGCGGATCTAGAGAAAGCGCTCGCAATGCAACACCAAGGACCAACGAAGCCCTATTATGTGCGCACCTATATAGCCTTGGGGGACGGCTACTGCAAGATGGAGAAGATGGATAAAGCTCGTGAGATCTGGCAGGAGGGTCTTCGCCAGTTCCCCGACAATTCGGAACTCAAGGATCGTCTTTCGTTGCAGGGTGACCAACTCGCCATGGTAATCGCAAATAACTTCGACCCAAACAAGCGTGTCAACACCGATTTGAGGGAAATATGGTCGGACATGCGAGATTAGGAATACACCTTTCGCTGGCCTTGTGGATGGCCGTCAACTCCGCGATCCCTGCGGTTGGCGGTAACGGGACGAACCTTCGCTTCGAGGATATTACCTCCAAAGCGGGCATTAACATCCGGCATCACACGCGCACGTACCCGGGAAAGAATGGTGATGTACTGCGGATGTTTACGTCGGGTGGTGCAGCCGTTGCGGTCGGCGATTACGACAATGATGGATACGAAGACCTGTTTATCACCGATTCCGAGACTGGCAAGCCTAACCACCTGTTCCACAACAATGGCGACCTCACATTTACTGATGTTGCAGTTCAGGCGGGTGTAGCAGGCGGAAACGAACCCACGGCGATCGTGTCCGATGCCATTTGGTTCGACTACGATAATGACGGGCTTCTTGACTTACTAGTTGCGCGCTTCGGAACTCCGATTCTTTACCACAACGAGGGGCATGGCAAGTTCAAGGATATGACCGCCGGGTCAGGGCTGACCAAGTTTGCCAACACCATCGCGGTGATTGCTTTTGACTACGATAACGACGGAAGGTTGGACTTGTTGTTCGGCAACTACTTCGGCCCTGTTAATCTGTTTGACCTTAAGGATCCGCACGTCCTACCGAACAATCTGGACGCTGCTACCAATGGAGGCGGCGTTACGCTTTGGCGCAACACCGGGCACGGAACCTTTGAAGATGTCACCGAAAAGGCGGGACTCGGCAAAGTAACGGGTTGGACTCTCGATGTCGGTCATGGTGATTTCAACAATGACGGTCTGCAGGATATCTATCTGGCGTGTGACTTTGGAACCGACCACATTTTTCTAAATAATGGTGACGGTACTTTCCGAGAAGTGACGGAGAAGGCGACTGGGTGGGACACAAAGAAAGGCATGAACGTCGACGTTGCGGACTACAATAATGACGGATGGCTCGACATCTACGTGACCAATATTTACGACGATTATATGAAAGAGTGCGCGATGTTGTGGCAGAACATGGGAGACGGAACATTTGCCGACGTATCTGCCGAAGTCGGCGTGTGCGATACAGGTTGGGGGTGGGCGGCAAAGTTTGGGGACTTTGATAACGACGGCTGGCAGGACCTGTTCGTGGTGAACGGATTGCGGTCAGCGGGTAGTGAGAACTATCTGCCAATTCTGCTACCGATGCTTACTACTCCAGGGATCGACTTCAGTGACATTAACAATTGGCCGGACATTGGGGATCGCAGCTGGAGTGGCTTCCAGAAAAAACGTCTTTTCCGCAATCAGGGTGACATGAGTTTTCGCGAAATTGGAGCACAAGCGGGAGTGGACAACGATCGGGATGGGAGGGGTATCGGGGTGATCGACATAGACAACGATGGCCGGCTGGACTTGGTTCAAACAAACGCGAACCAGCCGCCAATCCTGTATCACAATGTCTCTCAGGATGTCGGAAACTGGATTACGCTGAAACTTATCGGTACAAAGTCGAACCGGGACGGTATTGGCGCCCGAGTCCAGGTGCAGGCTGGCGGGTTGACCCAAATCCGAGAGCTTGACGGCGGCAACGGATACTCGGGACAAAGCAGCCGGAGGGTGCATTTCGGTATCGGTTCGGCGTCTAAACTTGACCACCTCCAGGTGCGGTGGCCAAGCGGGCACATTGATGTGTTGGATGTACCGATCAACAAGGTTAGCTACATAGAAGAAGGCCGAGGGCTCGTCAGCGCGGTCTTTGCAAGCAGTGGCGGCAAATGAAGTGAAGACGTTGACCAAGGCACATGAAGTCAATGGTGAACAAAGAGTAAGGGCAACGAAGGAAGCTTCGAGGGATTGAAAAAGTCCCTGCCTGCTTTCAATCGACTAAGACCGGTGGAGGCTGCGGAGCTGAAAGTTAGGTCGTCAGCAGAGGTTATCCAATCTTACATGTCGTAAGTGTTCAGATGGATATGTAAAGGCAAGAAGAGGAGAGATCGTGCAGCACCAACCCGATGACCTCTTCGACAGTATCGAGAGCGCACACGACTACATAGCATTATTGACCGAGGTCGTAAGGGATGCTAAGAGAGATCTCGAAAACGACCTCGCCAGTATAGACAACTCGCGATTTCCACGAAGGGTCGATGCGGTCCGGTTGGCATCGTACCACTTAGATAAGCTTCAGCTCCATATGAGCGCCAGTGCCCGCATTCTGAATGACCTTCGTTCCATCCGAAGGCTACTCTTCGAAGAACGGCAAATGAGACTGGACGCGGAAATTCGCAAAGGGTTGTGACCATTGCTGGCAGATGCTGAGCGCTTTCAAGTCTTACGAGTTGAGCGATCGGCCGACAAGATTCACACAGCACCGTTTGGACAGCCTCGTGCCAGGGCAGCTACCCGATCATTCGCGTTCCCTCTCCAGAAATACAAGTACACGAATGCAAATCCTCGGGCGCGGCCTGTCTTACTCTATAGTACGAAAATATTATGCGAGAGGACGCAAGAGCAATGGACGCCGCGATGATAACCGCTGAAGTTAAGGAAATCATTGGTAAGATTACTGGAATAGCTCCGGATACTATTTCCGATTCAGCTGCGTTTGTCGACGATCTTGGGTTGGATTCGCTCGCCATTTTGGAAATAGCGATCGACGTTGAGAATACGTTTAAGGTTGGGGCAAGCGAAGACGAATTGCAGAACATCCGCAGCATCCAGGACAGCGTCTCTCTTATCCTTCAACACACGTGTGCACAGGTTGCTGGCAGCGCTTCAACGCAATCCTTGGGTAGCTAAGTTCACAAGGCTTGGATGCGGAAGTGGCTGCTCCAGGAATGCCGGCCACACCGTAGCAGTTATTGAAAATATTCACTCCCACCAGAGGTTGAACGTCGCAAACCGACGATCAAGGCTGAGGTGATTGCGGCGTCAGCGGTTCGGGGTCGATGGTTCGCGGCCTGTAGTAAAAGCTGTAGCCCTTGGCGCTGGCCGATCCACGCTGATATCGATCATTCCAATCGAGACGATAACCGGTCGCTGAGCCATCGTTCGGATAGTGTTGTGCCGGCGGGTAGGGATACGCCGTCATCGCATGAAATGGCATGTCCGCAACCGTAAACGGAGTGGCTTCGTAGAAGTCCATGTCCTTCACGAATCCGTTCGCATAGAAGAAATAATCGCGCGTCCATCCGGCCGGGAGCGGCGGCAACGGGGCGGCGGTAAATTCCGCGTCGATGTCTTCGCCGGTGCCGAAGATGACGAAACGATCGTCAACGTTCCGCAGCAGGGAAGTGACATCTCCGTAGCGGGTGTAACTGCCGCGAAATTGCGAGAACGGCCCCGTCGTGCTGGCTTGATCGTAGTAATAAGTGAGGTCGCCGGGGGTTGGGCCCTCGACCTGCCGCGGATAACCGCGGAAGGCCAGCGTCGCCGATGCCAGCGGCAGCTCAGTGGTGCGAATGCGGTTGGATTGTTCCGGTCCATTGTCAACCAGGATCTGGTCCCAGTAGATCTGTAGATTCGTGGTGATGCGAATCTTGCGCGTCCCGGGCGGCAGCTTGCCGGTGAGATCGACGGTGATGGTCCGCGGCAACCCGGCGGGAAATCCCATGTCATCGACCACGCGCTTCCAGCTGCCGTCCGGCATCTGTGCCTCGACGTACGGCGAAATCGGTTGCAGGCCGGCCTGCCAGGCCGAATACATCGAGCTGGCGCTGAAGTACTCGATGAATCCGTGCAGGAAGAGCCGCAGCGGATTCTGCGCCGCCCACGCGCCCAGGTCGAGCGTCAGCGAATGCATGTTCGCGAAACCTGCAAACGATAGATTGGTGAAGTCGCGAACGTACTGATGATCGCGCGCACTGAGCAGCGTGAGCACGTCGTGTCCGTGGTCATCCCACGCTCCCGCGGGAGCGTGTGGATGCGATGTCAACACGGGAGTGCCCGAGGCAAAGGGTGGCTCGTCGAGGAAGCGCTCGTCGGGATAAACATCGGTTCCGCCGGGATGATCGATGGCGACCAGGCGAAGCTGATCAATGAAATTGACCTCTTCCATGGGCTCGCCAAAGCGGACGCTGAAATAACCATCGCGAGCTTTGAGCTTCGAGCCGTCAACCTTGATCCACTCGTCGGGATCGGGGGTATTCTTCGCGGTCGGCGAAATCCAATGTCCTATGACTCCAGCGCCGATGACGTCAGAGATGAATTCATATTTTTGCCCATTCCAAACGAACAAGGTGGGACATGAACTGCCGCGCCGATCAATCTCGGTGAAGGTGACGGGCTTGTTAACAGCAACCTCGATCTCGTCCTGCAGAACTCCGGTCGGCCAGAACATTCGCACAATGTCGGCATGATCGGCGCTGCCCAAGCCGGCAAGAATTTCAGGCGGACCCTGACTCAGGTATCCGGCGCCGCCTGGAACCTCGAACTTCTGCCATAGCGTGCCCGCGAACACTTCGACTTTGGTCCCCAGTCCAGTCTTGTTATCGGCGAGGCCTTTCAAGTCGATGCGCAGCGCATGATTCTTGTTGCCGCCATCGTTGCGCAAGATGACCGGGTTGGCGCCAAGTTGCGAGACGATCAGATCGGAATCGTTGTTGCCGTCGACGTCGGCTGCAACTACCGAGCGCGGTTGTTGCAGCTTGATCTTGTCCAGCCCAAGCTTGGCGCTAACATCTTCGAAGCCCTGATCGCCCACGTTGCGCAGCATACGTAGCTCGGGGCCGTGTGCGGTTTCCACAATCACCGCGAGATCGATCCAGCCGTCATTATCGAAATCAATCGCGGTTATGCCCCAGCCGCGTGTGGCGTCACTGATGGGCAGCGGCACCCGCTCGAAACGCTTGCCTTCGACGTTGCGCCATAGCGTGACCCCGGGCGCTCCTGCATGGGTGAGGGCGACATCCATCCAGCCGTCTTTGTTGAAGTCGAAAATGTAGACGCCAACCGTGGGAGGGAGTCCCACAACGTCGTACAACGGGGTAGCCTTGAAATGACCCTCGCGCGGGTTGAGGTAAACCGTCGGCGCGCTGCCCGAACCTGTAACAACAAGATCGACGGCGCGATCGTTGTTGATGTCGGAGAGCGTGACGCCAGTGGTTGCGCCCTCTCCGCCCAAGCCGGTTTCGGCCGTCCAGTTGGTGAATGTTCCATTGCCGTTGTTGCGCCAAAGCACATTACTGCCTGCTCCGGACTTCGCCTCAGCTGCTTGGCCGGTGACGAAGAGATCAAGATCGCCGTCGTGGTCATAGTCAACAAACGTCAGACCGGCCGGACGATTGACCGGCAGAATGCCGGCCGACTTGGTTACATCCGCGAACTTACCGCCGCCGAGATTGCGAAACAGAACGACACGGTCTTCCAGCGCTACCGCTAGGTCGTTGTGGCCATCATTGTCGAAATCGCCGACCGCACAAGAAATGGCAGCGCCGCTGACGTCAAGACCTGTCTGCTTGAACGGCAGCTCACTCCATTTGCCATCTCCCACATCGTGGTACACGCGGATAGCATGTTCCCCATCGCCCATGACCAGCAAATCAAAACGGCCGCTGCCGGTCACATCCATCATGCAGATGCCACCACCTCCTTTGCCGCTTGTCGCACCAGACGACGAATCTGTTCGGCCAAGTGGCTGGGCGACGAACGTCACCGGAATCATCGGCCCAACCTTCGGCTCCTGCGTAGTTACATCTTGCGCCGTCGAGTAACGGCCCTGTTCGCCGTAGCTGAGGGTTATGGGTGCGGAGGCTTTTGTTTTCGTGAGGTGCTCGAACGTCTGAAGATGCTGGCGTGCGGCCTCGGCATTGCCGGAGCGCTGGAAGGCGCGAGCTAACCCAAACTCGGCAGAAGCATGCAGCGTCTCCAAACGCAGCGTAGCTTCGAACTCCGCGATGGCTTTCGCGTAGTCCTGTAGCTGCGAATACATGGTTCCCAGAAAGTAGTGGGTATCGGGATCGTTGGGATCGATCTTAACCGCGCGCTGGAATGCGTCGATGGCTTCGACCGGTTTGCCTTGACTGCGCCGCAGCAGGCCGAGGTTGTACCAGACGCGCGGATTCGAAGGCTCCTGGGCCGCGGCCTTGTTGAGGGCCGCCTCTGCCTCAGCTAGCTTCTGCAGATTCAATAGCGCGATTCCCTTGTTCAGTTCGGCCGCCGTCAGGCCGGGGTCTGCATTCAGCGCTTGATCGAACTCCTCGACTGCTTTGTCCATGCGCTGCTGGTCCATGTAAGCGACGCCGAGATTGTTCAGCTTGGCAGCAGCGGCGCGGTCCGACGGCTTGTCAGCCGGCCACGCATTCATCGAAATCAGGCACACAATAGTGCCCAGCAGAAAAGCCCGCACGACCCCAAACATAGTGAAGTCCTCCGGTCGCAATGCAAGATGGTGACCAATTATAGCGATAGCGAACGCGTGGCGACCAGCCAACATTTGCAAGCACATAAGGACTATTGTGGCGAAGCGAAAGTGTGCCGGAAGCCCAACTTGCGACACTAACCCACGAAGCGCCGCAAATCCCAGCATTGAAATCGCAAAACAAGCTCAAACCATTGTCTATACAACTGTCTAATGCAGGAGACCCCAAAAATGGCATCATCTTCAGTTAGGGAGACTCTGATTAAGCTCTCCCTTTCCACAGGAGTATAGGTTAAAGTCACGCCAGCATGAAACAGAGGACACTGGCGATGATGACTGGCTTTGAGCGGTACAGCAAGAAGACCAAGCGTGCATTGTTTCTGGAAGAGATGGAGCAGGTGGTGCCGTGGCGCAAGTTGTGTGCGCTGATCGAGCCCTGTTATCCCAAAGCCGGCAACGGGCGGCCGCCGGTAGGGGTGGAGCGGATGCTGCGGATTTATTTCTTGCAGCAGTGGTTCAACCTGTCGGACCCGGCGGTGGAAGAGGCGCTGTACGACTCGGTGGTGCTGCGGCAGTTCGTGGGCATTGATCTGGGGCAGGAGCCGGTGCCCGACGAGACCACGGTGTGCAAGTTTCGCCACTTACTGGAAGAGCACAAGCTGGGCGGAGAGATGCTGGAGAGGGTGAACGTGCACTTGCAGGAGAAGGGAGTGCGCATCACGACGGGTACGATTGTGGACGCCACCATCATTCATGCGCCCAGCTCGACCAAGAACCGCGAGGAGAAGCGCGATCCGGAGATGCATCAGACGAAGAAGGGGAAGCAGTGGTATTTCGGGATGAAGGCGCATGTAGGCGTAGACAGCAAGACCAAGATCATCCACTCGGCCGTAGTGACGGCGGCCAATGTGGCCGATGCCAAGGTGCTGCCGGAGTTGCTGCACGGAGAGGAGACGCGGGTGTGGGGCGATCAGGGCTATGTCGGGCAGACCGACGCCATCCATGAAGCAGCGCCGCGGGCCCGGGACTGCACCCATCGCCGGTATCGCTATAAAGACCGCATCGACGAAGTGGAGCGGGCCAAGAACCGGACCAAGTCGAGCGTGCGCTCCAAAGTGGAGCATGTGTTCCAAATTCTCAAACTGAAGTTTGGCTTCGTGAAGGTACGCTACCGAGGACTGCAGAAGAACGCCAATCGATTGTTTGCCAGCTGCGCCTTGGTGAACCTGTTTCTGGTTCGCAAGAAGCTGCTGCGCTTGGCGGCAGTATAGGCCACGGAAAGTAGATCTTCTGCGCAGGTTGCGTGATTGGAAGCGACAGAATACGCCCTCAACAACTGGTTTCACGATTCGGAATCGACAAGTTGGTGATGCACTGCCTCAGAAGCAGTGCTTATTCAGAGTTTCCTTAGCTCGGAAATGGCATTGCAGTTCGTTCAGTCCAGCAGCACTGCTAATAACCACCCGCTACGAGTCACTGAGCATTTACTGAGCTTTGTCTCACGCGCGATGCCTGCGCGAGTCGAGCTAGTCACCGACGCTGAACAGGCGCTTCATATTCCTTGGATTGCGAAGCTACCGGGTGACAAACGAATTGAACATTGGCGTGGACAGATGGTCATTATGCAACACTATCTTCACCATAATCTTGTACGTGCTGAGATCACATTTCCTGAGAGGTAGGGTTGTTACTCCATAGCATCGGGTTTTAGAGCTGTAATGAACGCTCGGGGGATGTTGACTACCTGGTAGAGTCACGATTGGCATACTGGTCGGAGGTGCTGGAGGCGATAGACATTTTGTCGACCACATGCAGTGGGGGAAAGTATGATGCCGGTTAATTAGTTTGCAAGAATGTGTTTTCATGCTGCTCTTTTGTTTCTGGGAGCTATCCTCCTGGTTGTCGCTGGGTTGATCTTAGTAGCGAAGCAACTATTGTTCTGAAGCAATGGTATATACGAGGCTTTCGCGCACTTAAATTCTGATATTGAAGTAAGAATCACGATCAGTTGTTTGGAAAGGAACCTAGGTGTGCGGAACTGTTCAGCGTAGCGTGGTGTCCATTTCAGAGCATAGAGGCGGGCGCGTCAAAGTTTCTTGACCGACATAGACTTCTACGAGGAAATGCTATTGATGGCTGGACAAGGGGCAGCGCTTCAGTTCCTGGTACAAGCCTCGAAATATCGACTCTAAGCCGCTGACACTGCAACCTGTTCAGCGAAGAGTCAGCTAGTTAAGATTCCAACTCTGTAAGAGCGACGCGATGAGAAAGCTTGCACTGCTATCGATTGCCACACTCACTGCTTCGGCGGTTTATTTGTACGCATGGCCAGCAGCGAATGTGTTTTACGCGGCCGTGGTGCTATTGCACGTTGGCGTCGGAGTAGGTTTCTGTTTTGGTGGATTATTCCTGCTTCCGTACGCACTGCGCCAGCCCTTCATTGCAAAACTGGGCGCCATCGTTCTAGGCCTTGGTGCCGTCCTCGGATTGGGGCTGATCTACACCGGAACATCACGCTCTCATACGACGCTATTTTATGAGCACATTTTCGTTAGTGCGCTCGCGGTCGTGCTGCTCGCCGCCTGGTGGCTTAACGAAAGACGCTACGATTGGCGTAGCGCTTGGGCCACCGCTTTGGCTGTGCTGCTGGTCGCTGTTCTGATCTCAAGCGGTGTCTATTACAGCCGGAATTCTTGGAGCAAGCACTTCAGGATCCATAATCCAGAGACGGCACCAACCGCCATGAACCTGGAAGGTGACGGAGCGAAGGGCCCTTTCTTCCCTAGCTCGGCCCAGGTTGCGGGCCATCGCAAAATTCCGGGGAAATACTTCATGGAGTCGGACGCCTGCGAGCGCTGCCATCAGGACATTTACAAGCAGTGGCAGAGCTCAGCACACCACTTCTCATCATTCAACAATCAGTGGTATCGCAAGAGTGTCGAATACATGCAAGACGTCGAGGGAACGCACCCCTCACGATGGTGCGGAGGCTGTCACGATCCCGCGTTGCTCTACAGCGGCATGATGGACACGCCGGTCAAGCAGATCATGGATCGGCCTGAAACCCAGGCGGGGCTTGGCTGCATGATGTGCCACTCCATCGTGAGGGTGAAGAGCACCATGGGACAGGGCGACTTCGTCCTCGACTATCCCGAGTTGCACGAGCTCGCTGCCAGCAAGAATCCGGTGATTCGCTGGCTGCACGATTTCAGCGTGAAGCTCAATCCCGAGCCCCATCGTCGCGTGTTCCTCAAACCGTTCATGCGTGCGCAGACGCCGGAGTTCTGCTCCTCGTGCCACAAGGTGCACCTGGATGTCCCGGTGAATAACTATCGCTGGTTCCGCGGATTCAACGAGTATGACAACTGGCAGGCCAGCGGTGTATCGGGATTGGGAGCGCGCTCCTTTTACTATCCGCCGAAGCCGATGGGCTGCCAGGACTGCCACATGCCTCTCACGGATTCGCATGATCTCGGCAACATCGCGGGCCAGGTGCACTCGCACTCGTTCCCTGCCGCGAATACGGCACTTCCGTTTGCCAACCAAGACCAGCACCAGATGGACCTGGAGCAGAATTTCCTGAAGAGCGGAGTGGTGTCGATCGATATTTTCGCGATGTCAACGGCGGCGCCGAAAGAGAGCGCGGGCGCTACACCGCATCCCGAGCTACAAACCACTTTCGCGGTCGGCGAAGAAGCCGAGATGCCAACTACAGGCGAGGCCATCGGCTCGGCAGCGCCGGTAACCGCTCCGCTGAATGAAGTAAATGCGGCCGTTCGCCGCGGCGACAGTGTGCGAGTGGACGTTGTGGTACGCACGCGCAAGGTCGGACACTTCTTTCCTGGTGGCACCGTCGACGCTTTCGACACCTGGGTGGAATTGAAGGGAGTAGACGACAAGGGCCGGACGATTTTCTGGAGCGGCGGCGTGGCCGACGATGGCAAGGGTCCTGTCGATCCCGGGGCACACTTCTATCGCTCGCTGCAGGTGGACGAGCACGGCAACCCCATCAACAAACGCAATGCCTGGGCGACGCGCGCGGTGGTTTATGTCCACCTCATTCCGCCGGGCGCGGCCGACACCATTCATTACCGGCTGAAGATTCCGCCCAATGCAGGGAACAAGATTACGCTTACCGCGCGCATGTGCTATCGCAAGTTTTCCTGGTGGAATACGCACTTTGCTTACGCGGGAGAATCCCGGCAGGATGCCAGCGGTCCGCAAACCACCCGGTCCTACGATGACCGCAAGTTCACATTCGATGGCAACACTTCGATCGTCTCCGGCAAGGTGAAAACAATTCCCGATTTGCCGATTGTCGCTTTGGCCGAAGATTCGGCCGAGCTGCGGGTACTTCCCAAGGGCGCACCGGCAGAGGCTCCCAAGGTCATCACTGAGAAATCCGAGTGGCAACGCTGGAACGACTACGGCATTGGATTGTTTCTGCAAGGCGACTTGAAGGGCGCGGCAGCAGCATTCTTCCATGTCACCGAGGCGGACCCGTCGAATCCCGATGGATGGGTGAATCTCGGCCGAGTGGCCGTGCAGGAAGGTGACATGGAGCGCGCCCGCGTGGTCTTGCAGCGCGCACTGTCTCTAAACCCTGACCTGGCGCGCACCAATTTTTTCTATGCGCGCGTGCTGCGCACAGACGGCGATTACGATGGCGCTCTGCGACATCTACAGAAGACGGCAGCGCAATATCCCAAGGATCGCGTCGTGCGCAACGAGATGGGCCGCATACTTTTTTTGCAACACAAATACAGCGACGCCATCGCGCAGTTGCAGCAAGCCCTGGCGGTCGATCCGGAAGATCTGCAGGCCAACTACAACATGATGCTTTGCCACCGAGGGCTGGGCGAGATCCAGCAGGCAGACCAATATCAGAAGCGGTACCTCCGCTTCAAGGCGGACGAGTCCGCGCAAACCATAACCGGTCCGTATCGCCGGCTGCATCCCGAAGACAATAACGAACGGCAAGCGATCCACGAACATGTCTCGGCGCCACTCGGACCAACAAGGCCCGTGGCGGCTTCTATGCACTACGAGAACCAGGGCCAATGAACCACGCCATGACCTACATGAGACGAGTCTTCTTCCTGCTGCTGCTTTGTGCTGGGTTCGTGTGCGCCGCCAACGCGCAGGTGCGTTTTCGCGACATTACCAAGCAGGCGGGCATCAACTTCGTGCATAACAACGGCGCTACCGGGAAAAAGTGGCTGCCAGAGACCATGGGCCCGGGATGTGCGTTCATCGACTATGACAACGACGGATATCCCGACATTCTTCTGGTAAACGGCCAGGACTGGTCCGGCTCCGGACGGCCATCGACGCTGAAGCTCTACCACAATAATCGCAACGGAACCTTTACCGACGTGACCGTGAAGGCGGGGCTTGCGATCAGCATGTACGGCCTCGGCGTTGCGGTGGGCGATTACGACAACGACGGCTTCGACGACATTTTCGTCACCGCTTTGGGGCAGAGCCATCTGTTTCACAACAACGGAAACGGTACCTTTACCGACGTGACCAAGGCCGCGGGAATGTGGGGACCGAATGAATTCAGCACCAGCGCGGCATGGGTGGATTACGACCGCGATGGCAAGCTCGACCTGGTGGTTGCCAACTATGTGCAATGGAGTCCGCAAAGCGATATCTACTGCACCCTCGATGGCACCACCAAGTCATACTGCACGCCCGAATCGTACAAAGGTGCGTCGCTTCGTTTGTGGCACAATCTCGGCAACGGCAAATTCGAGGATGCGACAGCCAAGGCTGGGCTACTCGATAACACCTCTAAGTCGCTCGGCCTGGCGATACTCGACACCGACGGGGACGGGTGGCCTGACATCGTGGTGGCCAACGATACCCAACCGAACAAGCTCTACACCAATACTGGCAAGGGAACATTCACCGAGTCCGCAGTCTCGGCGGGAATCGCTTTCAGCGAAGATGGCGTGGCGCGCGCAGGCATGGGGGTTGACGCGGCTGACTACGATCGCTCAGGAAGGCCAAGCATCATCATCGGAAACTTTTCCAATCAGATGATGGCCTTGTACCACAATGAGGGAAACGGACTGTTCGTTGACGAGGCGCCGCAATCCGAGGTCGGCCGCAAAAGCCTGCTCACGCTCGGTTTCGCTTGCTTCTTCTTCGACTACGATCTCGATGGATGGTTGGACATCTTCGTTGCCAACGGTCATATCGAGAATGGAATCGAGCGCATCCAGAAGCGAGTGAAGTACGCGCAGTCTCCCCACCTGTTTCACAATCAAGGCGGCGGCAAATTTGTGGAGACCACCAACTCGGTGGGGCCTGATCTTAGCGTTCCACGCGTGGGTCGGTCAGCGGCCTACGCGGACATCGATAACGATGGCGACCTCGATGTGTTGATGACGACCAACGGAGGCCCAGCGGTGCTGTTTCGCAACGAGGGCGTAACCAACCACAGCCTGCGAATCAAGCTGGAGGGAGCGCGCTCCAATCGCGATGGCATCGGGACGCTGGTGACTGTCAAGTATGGTGGCGAAAAACAATCGCTCACGTTGCGTAGTGGCTCCGGCTACCTTTCTGCCAGCGAACTGGTGCTGACCTTTGGTCTGGGAAAGCGCCAGCAGGTGGACGAAATTGAACTTGACTGGCCGAGCGGGCAGGTAGATCGCCTATCGGCAATCTCCGCCGGGCGAACGATCACAGTCCGTGAGGGTGCGGGTGTCGTGCAGCAAGTGCCCTACGGAAACACACGAGTGCAGCCCGCTTCGACGGCGGCTGCTAGCCATAAAGCCACAAGAATGAAGCCGGCCACGGAGTAGTGTGGAGGCCTTGCGACCATCATTCCGTTCGCATGTCAACGGTTGAGAAAACCTAGCCATCGAAGCCAATCACAGATCGCCGCAATCTTTTCCTACCCATCCGAACGCACTGATCAAGCCGCGCGACCTTTGATTTTGCGGGTTTTGAGTAGGGAGCTGGCATATTACACTACCTCCATTTACCGATACCGTCCGCGGTTTGGAGAGCTTTACTCGCGGTCCAATTTGAAGCGCCAAAAAGTGGCCCGAAGCCCTCAGCCTCAGCCGCGGTAGCGGTGAGGCGACCAAAATTCGTGGACGCCCGATCAGAAGAGCGTCCGCGTGCTGAATACAAGCGCGTGGTTATAAGTATGGAAGTGAGAGGTTGCGATCTGCATTCCGCCGCCAAACACGAGAGCAAGGCGGTTGCGAGATTCGCGGCCCAATTTCAACTTACTGAAAATCAGGCCAGGAGTCACAAATTCTGCATGAGACCATCACTCTTTCCCCCGTGGTAGAAGGCAGCGTTGTTTTCGATCTCAGGCCAAAACAGCTTGCCGATGTGGTACTGCGCAACCGTGTTCCACACTACGACCTCCCCAAGCTTGACCGTATCCTGCGTCGACAGGGTTGCACCCACGGTCGTTTGCACATCAAATCGACCGAAGCCTTTGCCTGCGTAAACGGTAGGTGACACTGTCGCATAACGACTCCCATTCTTATAGCTACCGGTCGGCAAGGTGGTGCCAAAGGAAACACTCAAGGAATAGTTGCCGTGGTTTGCATCTCCCGCCGCCAGTCGGTACTTCAGCAACATCGAAAAATCCCCGAAGCCATCATTCGCCGCAGGCGAGTCGTGTTGGATATAAGGTGGGATCAGCGCATCAAATTCCACGTTGTACCACGGCACCAGGTTGAGGCCTTTGGTGTTTCCATAGTTCACAGTGTCGGTGCCTGCGGGGTTATCTGCCGGACAAAGTCGTAGCGAAAGACCTGTATCAGTCCCGACGAGGCTGTGACCAATGGAATCGTCCAAGAGGGTTGCTGCGCCAGCGTGTCGCGCACGCGATTGTCCCAACTTGTGAAGAAGCCAGATTCAGGCTGCGTGGCAGGCGAGGTGCTGCCAGCAGTATTCAGGTCGTTTAGCTGCGCTTGCTGCGGTATTGCAATTTGCGGACTAAGAGGGGGCGCCTGCTGGGAAAAGCCGATTCCACCCCAAAGCACAGAAGTCGCTCCAACAAGCCAAGGCACTAGGTGTATTCTCATAGCATCTCCTTAATTAGACGCTTTAGGATTCCCATTCTCACTAGGTGTATACCTAGTTGCATTTCTCCATCTGTCTTAGGAATAGACAACTGCTCGCACTATTTTTGCCACCCGAGAGCTCATGCCCGCAGAAACTTCTTCTGCTGCGCGCACGATTTGGTCGGAGGTTAGTGAGGGCTGATACAACCAATGGCGAGCGAGACCAAGACAAACGACTTATAAGTTGGAAGTCAGGAGTTACTATCGTCGGCAGCTACCGATAGTATAAAACTACTAGGACGCGGAGAGATCATACGGGAGGGAGCCTTCAACAATGATATGACGGCCGCCAATTACTTCGTCGGTTAGCTGAAGATCACTTATCGGGCGGTGCTTACCCTACGGAAGGTTGCCATCCTGTGTGCAAACATCTGGCAGGGGCCCTAAGAGAGTTATATAATCTAAATGATGATAAGAATACAGCAAGCGAAATGAGTTGGAGCAGGAAGTCAAGCACTCCAATCATCAACAGGTACCGATAATACAAATATACTATAGGACCGGACGCCCAGCAGCAATCTCGCCACAGGCCATAACGGCCAAATCTTAGCGAGATTAATTCGAATCTATGCCACCGCAACATCTCCCCACTGCGATGTCCTCTCAAGTATAAAAACGGCGCGGTAGTGCATGCCATAAGCGCATTTAATTCTATTACGAGACATTCCTTGCAACCATCAACAGCGGCAGAAAGTTCGCAGCTTTTGCTCGAGGCCAGGCGATTTGTGCTTACGACAGCTACGGTGAATATTCTTTCCCTGCAAAAATACCGGCAGCGCACTGCAAGCTGACCTTCAAGTGGTTAATCTGGCGGGTCACAGCTTTCCGTCTGGAGTAGGGTTTCGTCGCGCGTTCCTGGAGTTCCGTGTACTTGACGGCTCTGGCAACACGCTGTGGGTCTCGGGCCAGGCATCGAACGATGGCGTCATTTTTGATAACAACGGGATCCGCCCGTCACGGAGTTTTTCGCGCCCAACCAGCAGGTCTATCAACCTCACTACAATTAGGCGAACCCGATCACACGTGACGATCAGGTGCAGATCTACGAAGAACTGGCGTTAAATCCAGAAGGGCAGATCACCATCAGCTTCCTGGCTCTTGATGAAATCGTAACAAACCACCACCTTCTTCCGAAGGGGTGGAGCGCCACCGGTCCCGTTCGCTGATATGACGAAACCGATTGGGGTCAAAAATGATTCCAACTACGGCGATGGCAGTGGATCGAGCGTCGTTCGATATGCGATACCCCTCAGTTCGCAACTGGCAAGTGCGGCTAGCGTGGTTGCGACTTTGTACAACCGGTCGATTCCTCCCTACTACCTCCGGCAACGAGGGGAGAAGTGCTTCGGGAAGCGATACGGACCGGTTGAAAAATATAGTGTGCTACCTGAACGTGTAATTGGCGGCTCCGAATTGCTAAAGCGAGCGCGGCGATCTCCGGCGGTAGTTCACATATATGCCGAAGCCCGGTCGCTAATCAGCGTCGCTCGTTCCTGGAGTGCCCGGCCGCACTCCGTACCCAAAACCCTCAGAGGAGAAGACCATTTAAAACACCGACCCTTTGATGCCACAGGAGGAGGGAGCACGATCCGCGGCAAACCAGGGCCAACGCCTCGCGAACCCAAAGGGGATCGCGGTGCGTTATTCCACAGATGCCGTCTGCTTTCGCTCCGGAATCGATACCCAAACGGTTGCGGAATAATTTACACGGTTACCAGATGGTTACTTTCGTCATAACTTCTGCACCTAAATTATCGAAACCGACACCTCGCGAAGTTACTCTGATGTCGTTGTCGGTTCAGACGCCGTTGCAACAACTACGTCGACGACAGGACAAACTTTTCTCGAAGCGGGTCCCGCCAGTGAAGACGAAGAAAGTCATTACCCATCATTCGCTTTGGCTCATCTGGTTAATTTTCCCCTTGATTCTGGTCATGGTGACACCTCTACTAGCCCAAACACCAGTGGGCTATTGGAAACTTGAAGAGGGATCTGGCGCCACGGCAATGGACTCCTCAGGCAGCGCTCATACGGCGCATTTGTCCAATGGGGTTGCTTGGATCAAGGAAATCGACGGAGGCGGGATTTCTGCGAATGCCGCAGATGAAGGTTCTCTGAGTATTCCCGCAATTGATCTCCATAGCACCGGTGCCGTTACCATTGCGTTCTGGGCAAAGCGGACCTACTCGACCGCCGGAGATGACGTCCTGTTTGAGGCCACCAGGAACTATGAGAATTCGACTACCGGGTTCGTCTTCCTCCCTGACGATGATTTCTGCCATGGGATTCAGGTTGCTTTACGGGGCAACGAGGGAAAGACCGCCAACTGCTACAGTCAGCCATCTTCAGGAGTTTGGCACCACCTCGCTGTCGTGTTGGACAAAGGTCTGACCGGAGGGAGTGAGGTAGCCTTTTATGTAGATGGGGTTTTGCAAACCCCGAGTTGGAGTGTTTCCGCGTCGACGAACACAAACAATTTTGGCAACGACCCGATTTATTTCTTTTCTCGGGGCGGGGCGTCGCAATTTAGTTCTGGCGCGATGAACGACCTCCGTATCTACAGCCAAGCCCTTACGGCTTCGCAGATCCAGAGGATTTACAACGGTTCGGGATTGCTTTCGCCGTCGGGTTCAATCAGCTATATCCAGGGCGACTACGCGACGCCCCAAACGCCGCAGACCACGGTGAATGTTACTTACACCGCCGCGCAAGCTGCGGGAGATCTCAACGTGGTGGTCGTGGGATGGAACGACAGTACAGCGACGGTCAGCTCGGTTCGAGACGCAAAAGGTAATGTGTATGCGCGCGCCGTGGGTCCAACGGTTCAGAGCGGACTGGCGTCGCAATCCATCTACTACGCCAAGGATATTACGTCGGCGGCGGCGGGAACCAATATCGTTACCGTGGGGTTTTCGACGGCTGCGGTGTCCCCCGACATTCGCATCCTTGAGTACAGCGGAGCCGATCCCAACAACCCGGTGGATGTGACCGCTGCCAACAGCGGCAACAGTTCCACCAGCAGCAGCGGCACGGCAACCACGACAAATGCGACCGATCTGATCTTTGGCGCGAACCTGGTTCAGACCCTGACCACCGGCCCGGGCAGCGGCTTCAGCACGCGAATGCTGACGCAGCCGGATGGCGACATCGCGGAAGACCGCATGGTTACGGCTACGGGCAGCTATAGCGCGACCGCGCCCGTCAATCCGTCGGGGGCATGGATCATGCAGATGGTCGCCTTCCGAACTCCATCCCTAGGGAGCTTCACCATTTCGGCCTCGCCGACTACTCTCAACATCGCTCAAGGCAATCAGGGCACGTCGACCATCACCACCACCGTCAGCGGTGGTTTCAGCAGTGCAATCAGTCTGTCAGCTTCGGGAGTACCCACAGGCACCACCGTGGGCTTTAACCCGCAGACGATTCCGGCCCCGGGTTCCGGGCAATCGACCATGACCATTACGGTGGGAGCGGGCACGGCGGTAGGAACGTATCCCATCACGGTGACGGGCAATGGCGGAGGCACGCAGAAAAGCACGACCGTCACTTTGATTGTGACGGCCGGGCCCAACTTTACCATTTCGGCCTCGCCGACTACTCTCAACATCGCTCAAGGCAATCAGGGCACGTCGACCATCACCACCATCGTCAGCGGTGGTTTCAGCAGTGCAATCAGTCTGTCAGCTTCGGGAGTACCCACAGGCACCACCGTGGGCTTTAGCCCGCAGACGATTCCGGCCCCGGGTTCCGGGCAATCGACCCTGACCATTACGGTGGGGGGGAGCACGACGCCGGGAACATATCCCATCACGGTGACGGGCAATGGCGGAGGGATCCAGCGAAGCACCACCGTCACACTGACGGTAATGACGGGGACCACAACAATCAACTATGTGCAGGGTAACTACGCGACGCCCCAAACGCCGCAGACGACGGTGAATGTTACTTACACCGGCGCGCAAGCTGCGGGAGATCTCAACGTGGTGGTCGTGGGATGGAACGACAGCACCGCCACGGTCAGCTCGGTTCGAGACGCAAAAGGTAATGTGTATGCGCGCGCCGTGGGTCCAACGGTTCAGAGCGGACTGGCGTCGCAATCCATCTACTACGCCAAGGATATTACGTCGGCGGCGGCGGGAACCAATATCGTTACCGTGGGGTTTTCGACGGCTGCGGTGTCCCCCGACATTCGCATCCTTGAGTACAGCGGAGCCGATCCCAACAACCCGGTGGATGTGACCGCTGCCAACAGCGGCAACAGTTCCACCAGCAGCAGCGGCTCGGCAACCACGACAAATGCGACCGATCTGATCTTTGGCGCGAACCTGGTTCAGACCCTGACCACCGGTCCGGGTAGCGGCTTCAGCACGCGAATGCTGACGCAGCCGGATGGCGACATCGCGGAAGACCGCATGGTTACAGCTACGGGCAGCTATAGCGCGACCGCGCCCGTCAATCCGTCGGGGGCATGGATCATGCAGATGGTCGCCTTCCGAACTCCATCCCTAGGGAGCTTCACCATTTCGGCCTCGCCGACTACTCTCAACATCGCTCAAGGCAATCAGGGCACGTCGACCATCACCACCACCGTCAGCGGTGGTTTCAGCAGTGCAATCAGTCTGTCAGCTTCGGGAGTACCCACAGGCACCACCGTGGGCTTTAACCCGCAGACGATTCCGGCCCCGGGTTCCGGGCAATCGACCATGACCATTACGGTGGGAGCGGGCACGGCGGTAGGAACGTATCCCATCACGGTGACGGGCAATGGCGGAGGCACGCAGAAAAGCACGACCGTCACCTTGACTGTGACTGCAGCATCCACTTTCAGCATTTCAGCCTCCCCCTCTTCTCTCTCTGTCATGCAAGGCAACCAGGGCACGTCGACCATCACCACCATCGTCAGCGGTGGTTTCAGCAGCGCAATCAGTCTGTCAGCTTCGGGAGTACCCACAGGCACCACCGTGGGCTTTAACCCGCAGACGATTCCGGCCCCGGGTTCCGGGCAATCGACCATGACCATTACGGTAGGGTTAAATACCTCGATGGGGACTTATCCCATCACGGTGACTGGCAACGGGGGTGGCATTCAGCAGCGGGTAACAGTGAACCTGATGGTGACAGCGGAGGTGATTTTATCCTGGAGCCCGAGCATATCGCCTGGAATCGAAGGTTACAACGCCTATCGAAGTACGATTTCAGGCGGGCCCTACACGAAACTTAATTCCAGCCTGATTCCCACCACGAACTACGATGACCTGATGGTGCAAAGTGGTTACACGTATTACTACGTAACCACCGCAGTCAACAATCAACAGGAGGAAAGTAGCTACTCGAACGAATCTTCCGCAACCGTGCCCTAATCTTGCCGACGCGCGAACTAGACGAAAGCAAACAGGCGGGAGAAACCGGTTATTGCGAACCACCTCCGGAGTGCAGATCTTAGCGATTTAACACAGGCAGCCGCGCCAGCAGCGCTGCGCTAGCGCGGTAAAGCATGACTCCAAAACCGGTCCCGAGAGTGTTAGTAATGATATCTGTCATGCCGGAATATCGGGTTGGAAGATACGCCTGCCAAACTTCAATAACGAGACTGACAGCTCCTCCTATAACTATGGCGGCGAGCGATGCTCGCTTCATCTTGCAGACCGCCGCGAAATAGAGACTAAAGACAAACCCTAAAGGAACGAAACCTGCAATGTTGATGACGCAGTTTTTCAAATAGTTCCGCTGTGTGTAGAATTCCTGCCACGGTGGTTCGAGCAGTAATTGATCTACAACCAGGTAGTGCGTTGGTATGTCCAAATCAATTCCCGATCCGATCGCGTTGTGGATGACCTTGCCTCCACCCTCATTAAAGAGATAGAATGCAAGCGCCCGCTCATGCTTAACCAGCATAGGTTCATGTCTCTGTGTCCAGTCCTCATAATGTCGGACGACCTGTTCCGGGCTCAATTCACTTGCGTAAATTGCCAGAGCTCTCCAGTCGACCAGGCCACCTATGGCCTCGCAAGGCAGAATTGGCAAGTATAAGTTGACCGGCTAGGTCGCTAACGGAAAGGCCAAATCCCGGTGACTTTGATGCCAAATGCCCGTCGAGGTAGACCCACGTATTTTGGCCGTCTGACGTGATGGTTATAAATGCTTGCTGCCTCCGAAAGACATCGTTTACAAGTATTTGCGGCTGGCTCGTCTCATGGCCCGGATTCCCAACCTCACGTTGCAGAACAAGGTCGGTGTAGTCTTGCTGCATCGAGAATTGTTCGGCCTTTAAGGGATTGTAAAATGTAAGAACCGAACCAGTGGTCCAAGTACGATCAGGCTCCAACCAAACCTCAAGGCTACAAGGTGGCCCGTAACCGCCAAACCCGAATGCGCGCGAGCTCAATGCTGTGCCGTGGTCGCCGAAACGAAGAGCGTTCTCATTCTCTAGCCAGGACACTTCATTGGTTGGAGAACGGAAAGGCCAGAGGCCCGCGACTAAGGTCGCACATAGCGTGAAGAGACAAAGAATCTTTATGGCCGGTCGCGAAAGATGAAGGTCGCGAAACGGCTGCGTCTTGATTCGGTGACTGGGGGGCGGCAAGTCTTTCTCTTCAGAGGTTGGGTGCACAGACTACCTATACTGTGGCTCGCTAATGTAGAACTCGATTCCGCTTGTCTGGTCCGTTGCCATTATCCAATGGAAGCAGTCATCGCTTGGCAATATCTATGGTGGCTACGCTGGTCACGACTTCAAACTACTAAGCTGCTTCTTTATTTCACTGGCGGCACTGTAGTTGGGATTGATCTGCAACGCACGTTTCAGGTGCTGGCGGGCGAGGGCCGGTTGTTCGGTCTTCTCATACGCTAAACCCAAGTGATAGTGAACATCAGCGTTGTCTGGTACATTATTTTTTTGCTGCAGCTTGAGGGCTTGCTCCAGCAGGGTCACTGCCAAAGAGTATGCTCCCTTCTGATAGTAAACCCAGCCCAGAGTGTCAGCCGCACTCGGAGAGTCCGGCATACTATGTTGCGCGGTTTGGGCCAGCAACAGAGCATCGTCGAGGTTGCCACCGCTTTGCAGCAGGACATTGGCAAGATTGCGTGTCGCCATGGGATCATTCGGTTGAAGCTCGCGCGCCTTCTCAAATGCGCTCTTCGCTTGTTCCCAATCCTGCTTCGACTCGTACAGCCCACCCAAAAGGTTATAAAGCTGGGGCACACTGGGCTGACTCTTAATCGCCTGCTGGCAGGTGGCGATCGCCTGCTCCACGTCCCCTTTCGCCGCCTGCACTTGTGTAAGCCTGATCAGAGCATCAGAGTTCTTTCCGTCAAGCGACTGCGCCTTGTTAAATGCCGCCTCGGCGCCGCTAAGGTCCTGCTTGACATAAAACAGAACGTTGCCGAGCAGATCATAGAACCCGCTATTCGTAGGCGATTTGGCGATTTGGGCATCGGCCGCGGCAATCGCACGGTCGATTTGCTTCTGGGCGATATAGGTGTTCATCAGGCCACGGAGAGCGTCTTTCGAATTGGCATTCAGGCCAAGCGCCCGCTGGTAGGCTCTTTCTGCCTCGCCATACTGCTTTTGAGCAAATTTCAGGTTCCCCATCTGTACATACCCCAGGGAGTTCTGCGGGGCCACGTCGATAGCCTTGCGAATATCTGTTTCAGCGGAGACAAGCTGATTGCGATTGATTTCAGAAAGGGCGCGTAACGCGTAGCCGTCGGGCGAGTTGGGTCGTAAGTTGATGATCCGGGTGGCGGCTTCCGCGAGTCTGCTCGGGTTGCCACTGCGCAGGGCCGCGCCCGCCAGTGCGCGCTGGGCATCGACCAAATCGGGACCTAGACGCACCGCCTCAATCCATTCGGTTTCGGCCCCCTTCAGATCGCCCGACTTGTCGAGCGCGATGCCCAGGATGTAGTGCGCCTGGGCGTTGTTGGGGTCGTTCTTGATTATGGTTTGTAACGTCGCGGTAGCATCGTTCAGGTTTCCGGTGCTGATCTGCATCTCACTGCGGGAAACAAGAGCTTCACTATCGTGCGGGTTGGCTTTCAAGAGTTCATCATTGAGCTTGCGTGCTTCGTCGAAGCGGTTCTTCTCGATAAGAAGTTGAATGTAGTTTTTCTTTACCTGGATATCGTTGGGATGTTCCTGATAGAGGGTGCCGTATTCGGAGAGGGCTTTGTCAAGGTTCCCGGTGGTGAAGTAGAAGTCAGCTAGCATGCGGTAGTCGGCGGAGTTGTCCGGAAAGTCGCGCTTGGCTTGTTTCAGAAGTTCCTCTGCTTCGGTATTCTTTCCTTCCGCCAGATAGAGGCGGGCGAGCGCTGCCCTCGCTTCCGAGTTCTTGGGATCCATCTCTATGGCGGTGTGGAACTGCTGCTCCGCCTCAGGGTAGCGGCTGCGCGACTGGTAAAAAGTGCCCAGCAACAGGTGTGCTTGCGTTGCCCCCGGATTTACTTCGATCACTTTCTTAAAGCTCGCTTCGGCGGCATCGGGTTGATTGCTCTTGAGCTGTAAAATTGCCAATTCCAGGTAGAAACCCCAGCGGCCGGGATCGAGTGCGATGGCTTTCTGTATTTCCTTGATTGCTCCCGAGAGATCTCCTTGTCCGGCGAGGAGACTGGATACCGTGGAATGCACCAGGGGATCGTTCGGACGCTCTTGCAGTAGCAGATCGGTTTGTTCCTGCGCCTGTTGAAACTCTTGGCCAAGGATCAGCAGATTCGCCAGCTCGATACGAGCTTGGTAATTTTCCGGCTGCAGCTCGACCGTGCGAGCGAATTCCTGGGAGGCGCTTTGGGTTTTCTGCAATTTGAGATAAGTCTCAGCCAGTTGATAATGTGCTGCGGCATAGCCGGGGTCGATCTTGATCACATTGATGAAATCGATCGCAGCCTCACGATACTTTCCCTGTTCGAAGTACCGTTGGCCCGTGTGAAAGTACTTCTGCTTGCGGACGTTGGGATCTCGGGAACAAGAAGAAAAAAGAAGGGACACGACCAAAAGCAAAAACATGATCAGACGTTGGCCAGAAGAAAGCGTCATACTGAAACCTCCGAGGTTGGCGTGCGCTGGCCAACTGCCCGTTTTACTGCACTATAAACCAAAAATATTTCCAGCGGTAATGATAAAACCACACGGCTCTTGTGCGTGTCGGGCTGCAAGAAACGCCGGGGAAAATTGCTAGCGAAACAAACATAGTTTCGAAATTCGAAATCGGAGCATCGTCGGCGATGATTTTCGATTCCCGAGGCTGGCGAGGCTGGAACGAGCCGACACACGAGCGAGACTACGAGACTATAAGTGATGCCTCCTTAAGGTTTCAATCTCCAGAGGGTTTTCTTGACGGATCAGACTCAATATCGAAATGCTATCCGGCTGATAACAAGGGGTTTGTCCAAGGGTTGCAACAGCTTGCAACGGGTCGCAGAAATTATCATTCTTGACAACGACGGATTTCTCGCTAGAGTGATCATCGGTGCCACGAAGTGCACGAACCGGAACGAGTTCGTCGTGTTCCTTCATTTGTGGGAAGGCGGGCGAGGAGAGCGAAATGAAAAGAACTCTACTTTTGGTGGTTGGAGGAGCATTTCTGCTTTCCCTGTCTTCCGCCTTTGCTCAAAACGTCCCAATGTACTTTAACGGAGGGTATCAGGGCGCCGTCTGGAGTGGTGGTCCGGAAGGTTCTGTTGCAACCGGTTTCTACGACGGCTCAATCAACAACGTAAACGTAGGGCCCGGACAGCAGAGTCCCGGGATGATCTGCGACGACTACTACGACAACATTACTACCGGCGAGCATTGGATGGCTACTGGGTACCAGGTGTCGACCTTGAACGCAGGGAACATAGGCCAGACCCTGTTTGGGAACGCCAACTCACATTGGTCTGCCGTCGTTAGTGGTTGGACGGCAATTCAGGGATATCAGGCGCTGGCATATCTGGCGAACGACATGTTCCGCAACGGTGTCGGAAACTCAGCGTTACAGTCTTCCATCTCACAGGCAATGTGGTACCTCACTTCGGCTGCCATCGGCCGCCCCATTGGGGGCTTGGATTCCACCGCGCAAGGCTTAGTTAACTACGTAGAGAACATACAGAATGACCCAGCATTGAGTACTTATGCTGGCCTCTTTCTCTACACACAACCTTTCGTCCCGACTGGACCGCAGGAGATGTGGGGCGAGATTCCTGTGCCCGAGGGCGGTTCGCCGTTGATGTACCTGCTCCTCGCTGGTATCACGTGCTTCGGTGTGATGTTCTACTCCCGACGCGAGACCGCAATGGGCCGATCGGCCTGAATACGAGTCCCCGGCTTTGCACCGGAGGCCGGTTGGAGTTTGACAGCCCCGGAGAGCGTTTTCTTCTTGCCTCGGCATTACGAAGTGTCTGGGCTCCAGTTAATCAACTACACCGGAAGGGCGACACCATGCGAAGTCGCTCCGTTGGGAGCGCTCGCGCCCTTCCTTTTGTCAACCGCGAAAGGGGTTTTCCTCTTCTTAAGCGTCTCAGCCGCCATTTGTTCGGCCTGCAGCAGTTGATCCATGGTGAGCCCTTTGGTTGCATCCTTGTACGCTTGTGATATCTGTTCACTGACGATCGAGTACCACATGTAGCAGTTTAATGCGTTGGTGAGATTCGTTCGGTGAGCCGAGTAAAACTGAGCCAGCGCGAGTTGGGCCATCAGGACTCCTTGGTTGGCGCCATTCTGAGCAGAGATCAACGTAGCCTCGTCCTGCAAGCTCTCATAGGCTCGTTCATTGAGGAAATGCTGGAAGACCGATTCCGGGTGGCGCTCCTGACTCAAAGTCATGAACAGGAGTTCAACGCGGCTGGAGACCCCCAACTTGTCGAAGATTCGAAACAGGCAATTCTTTATCGTATGCTGGCTGAGGTGCAATCGCGCGGCGATCTCGCGATTCGACAGCCCCTGGGCAACGCTCCGAACAACCTCCGTCTCGCGTTTTGAAAGTAGATTCAATCCCCGCGCATCTACGGCACGGATGTTGTGCGAAGAAGCCAAAGCCTGCACCAGGGTTGCGACCTGTTCAGTATTGGCCCAAATCTGCCCTTCGTAAACCCGGCGTATGCATTTGCTCAACGTATCTACAGAGTCATTCTTGCTGAAGACCCCTCGCGCGCCGGCGCGAAAAGCTTCTAGTATCGTTTCGCCTTTTGAGGAGTCCAGCAGCACCACAGCCCTAAGATCCATATGCGAGGCTCGCAGAGCTCGTAGGACTTCGAAGCCGCGGCTGGGCCGCTCATCCAAGTTTGAACTCAGAAGAAGTACGTCGATGTCACCAAGGTTAGGACGTCCGGTAAGGCTTTCGGAACCGGAAGCCGAGGTCGTCACTTGCAAACAGCCGTCGCGTTTGAGTGCGTCAGCGAGCAGTTCAGTGTGCACCCGCGTATCATCGCTCACGAGTACGCGAATAGAGATAGCAGAAGACTGGTGGCGCATGTAGTGTCCCTTTCTCCACACGAAGTTTTGTGCAATCGGATGAGAAGCCTCGCCTCCGCGGGAAAAGTCCTTGGGTAGGGTTCTCCCACTCGAGCATAACGATCGGCCAACAGCTTCTCAGGGGTGCAAAGAGAGTACAGCAGCTTTGCCTTCAAAACAAGAGGACAATGGTGCTATCGCCCTGCATATTGTGGTGTCGTTTTGCAGTGCACATACGTGTTAATAGGTGTGAGGGTTACAAAGCCGACGAAAAAGGCCCTAAGCGATTGGCTTCGTTGGAGATAGTGATTTTATGTTCCTGGCCCTTGAGAAGACCTTCTCTGAGCGCATACTACCCCACTGAAGAGATGTTTTCCCCTCAGGAAGAGAGAAATGGTTCGCGGAGACTCTGTGCCTCTTGCAGTGAACTGCAACCTGCCCTACAGTCCACTTACCTCGGACACACAGGCTTACTTGAGGTTCCGTTTTGGAATCTCAGGAAACCATGATTACGCAACTCTATTAGGGTAAGTCGCAATGTGACTGAGAGGGCGAAGCTATGTACACCAGCAGTCAATCCGTGGCCTTTTGCGAATTGCCTGCATTTGCCGGTGTTGGGGCGGATGCAGACGTTGAAAAGTGGTTTGCAGTACAGACACGTCCCAGGCACGAAAAAGTAGTTGCGCAAGAGGTTCGTGATCGGGGAGTAACAACCTTCCTACCGCTGGTCAGGGAGGTGCGTCGATGGAGCGATCGGCGGAAGGTCGTAGAATCACCGTTATTCAACTGCTATCTGTTCGTTAAGCTGGTGCCCAGGAACGAGGACCGCTTGCGAGTACTTCGTGTGAACGGCGCACTGAGGTTCGTTGGAACTCACGGAATGGGAATCTCGATTCCGGATGAACAAATCCACGCGGTTCAAACGCTGTTACAAGAGGAGCTACCTTTCTGTTCCCATCCATTTCTCAAGATCGGCCAACGTGTGCGCATCCGTAGCGGTGCCTTTAGCGGCGTCGAAGGAATTCTCGTCTCTCGAAGTGGAGAACGTACCCTGGTTATCTCCCTAGACGCGATTCAGAGATCTCTGAGTGTGCGCATCGAAGGATATGACGTCGAGCCAATCTAGACCCTTCATCTCCCGTGCCATTCCGAGGAGCTATTAGACCGGTGTTGGAAAAAACAACCGAAACACTACGGCTGCTGGTAGTAAGCCGGGAGTCTGCGATTCTGCGTCCGCTCTGGGCAGTCGGGGAATCGAATGGCTGGCAAATTGAGAGTGCGACCAGTGGATGGGGAGCGATGGAGCGGGTGCAGTCGGGGGTTTCCCCAGACATGCTCATCCTGGACTTGCCGCGAGCCGACACTGATGCTCTACACTTCTTGCGCTGGCTCCGCCGCCTTCGTCCCGAGCTTCCGATCCTTGTCATTTGCGATAAAAATGACTCCCCAACGAAGCAGGAAGCTCTTCGGCTTGGGGCCCGGGATTGCATCCTCAAGCCGGTAGAAGATCGGGGACTGGAACGGGCAATCAGGGCTCACCTTTCCACCGCGGGCGATCTCGTCGAAGTGGACATTACCAGTGAAGATGTCGAACAAGTCGGTGATGATCTTTTCTTTGTCGGAGCCAGCCCAATCATGCGAAAGCTTCGCGCACAGGCTGAGTTGCTGGCCGAGATCGATGCTCCTGTGCTGATCTGCGGGGAGAGTGGAAGCGGCAAAGAAACCGCGGCCCGCCTGATCCACCAACTATCCGTCAGATCCGGATTCGGGTTCGCAAAAATTAATTGCGCAGCTCTCCCCAGCGATTTGCTGGAAACCGAACTGTTCGGATGCGAACGCAATGGAACCGGACCTTCCCAATCCAAACCAGGCAAACTGGAGCTCTGCGAAAAGGGCACGATTCTTCTCGACGAAATCACCGAAATGCCCATGACCCTGCAAGGTAAGTTGCTGCAGGTTTTGCAGGCCAAGCAGTTTGCCAGGCCGGGGAGTGGGGCATTGGTCGGAGTTGACGTTCGGATTTTGACCGCCAGCACGACCAACGTTGAACCTGCCATCTCCGAAAACAAACTGCGGGAGGACTTTTACCACCACCTCAGCGCCTACACGATTTGCGTACCGGCCGTGCGCGAGCGTCGCGAGGAAATCCCACTCCTGATGCACCATTTCATGCGCCATCTCGCCAATCAGTATGCCCTTTCGCCCCGGACCTTTTCCTTGCCCGTTTTGGAAGCATGCCAAGGGTATTCGTGGCCGGGCAATCTGCGGGAGTTGGAAACTTTCGTAAAGCGCTATCTTCTACTGGCGGGAGGTAAGGATTTGACTTCCGCTGGTGAAGCAGAGCCGGCGTGCACCATTGAAAAGGATACGCTGGTGTTGTCTCGTGCAGCGAGTCAAGCCGCGTCGCCGGCTATACGACCGGACATCGGGATTTCTGGCTCGGACTCTCTAAAATCCTTGGTGCAAACGGTAAAGTTGGAAGCCGAGAAAAACGCCATTGCCGCCGCCCTGGAAAGAACCGGCTGGAATCGAAAGGCTGCTGCGCGCCTTCTCAGAGTCAGCTATCGAACCTTGCTGTACAAACTCGAGCAATATCAGATGCGATCTCCTGATTCCTCTCTCATCTCGGGAGGCAACGGAATCAGAAGTAACGGGAACGGATTCGGGGGATAACGGTTACGGCTGATCGAGTTGTACCGATCCTGCGAGGTCTGCAAGGAGATTGATCATGAGCATTACCGTTTGTGAACCACGGAGCAGATGCTTGGGAGCAGCGTTGCTTTGCATCCTCTTCGCTTGTGGCCTTTCGGCTCAGGTCCCAATCGCAAGTCAATCTGCCTCTCAATCGCCTCCCGCCGAGATGGCGTCGGTAGCGGGGCCGACGAAGATACCGGCCAGTAAGCCACACGATGACGGCTTTGTAATTGGAAATGGCGACGTGTTGGCGATCAGTGTGTGGAAGCAACCGGATATTTCCAAGTCAATTCCGGTGCGTTCGGATGGGAGAATCTCCCTGCCATTAATTGGAGAAGTGCAAGCGACTGGGCAGACTCCCTTGAGGCTCGAGGAGGAAATCACTAGCAAGCTCCAACCCTATCTCGCGGAACCCGAAGTCACGGTGATAGTCGAGCAGATTAACAGCCAAAAATTTAACATCTTGGGAAGGGTGACAAAGCCGGGTTCTTACCCGTTGGCAAATCCGACGACGGTTCTGGATGCAATTGCACTGGCCGGCGGTTGTCGTGACTTTGCCAAGCAAAAATCAATTTACATTCTGCGCCGCAACCCGGATGGTAGCGAGACCCGATTGCCTTTCAATTATCGGGAAGTGGTTCAGGGAAAGAACACTGCGCAGAACATAACCCTCCAACCGCGTGACACGATTGTCGTCCCCTAGAGTAGACATGGTGGCCCGAGCCTGTTTTGGACTTTTGTTGCTGGCGTGCGCCTCGGCATGGGCCCAGGTGGACACCAGCAGTACAGAAACCGCTGTCGATTCCACAGACGAAGTGCAGCTGCATGTACCGCCGCCAGTCAGCGGACAGGCGTACTCGTCCGAATTCGCCGGCGACACCCAGTCAAATATCCTGCGTGGTGGCTTTGGCTTCAGTAGCGGGTACGTGAGCAACGTCTGGGGAGCAGGCAGCACCACTCCCGTAAGCGATGTGACCTACTCGATCTGGCCTACGATTGCTCTCGACAAGACGACTTCTCAGCTGCACCTGATCCTCAACTATAGTCCTGGTTTTACTTTTTATCAGCACACCAACGCTTATAACCAGGCAACCCAGAACCTTGGCATAAATTTCCAGTATCGGCTGAGCCCTAATTTGACTGTGTGCGTGCAGGACACGTTTGAAAAGACCTCCAACATATTCAATCAGTCCAATGCCCTCTCAACTACGACAGTGTCTGGCTCACCACCGACCCCGAGTGCCGCGGTAGTGACCCCAGTTGCGGACCTACTCAGCAATGTCACGGCGGCGCAGCTTACATATCAGGTCAGCGCGAATGGTATGGTGGGGTTGACAGGGGACTTCAACAGGCTCTACTACCCAAACCCACAGGAAGTTTCTGGCCTCTTCAATTCGCATTCCACCGGAGGGTCAGCCTACTATTCGACTCGCTTCGGAGAGAGATACTACATCGGCGGCACCTTCCAATACCAGAATATCGCATCGTATCAGGTTGCCGCGTCTGGCACACAGACCCAGACTGAGACGATTTTTGCCTTCCTGACGTTTTACCTGAAGCCCACGCTCTCATTGTCGGTCTCCGGGGGGCCACAGCACTATCGAGCTACCCAGGCGCCGCTACCGGCTGCGGCATCGTGGCAGCCAATGATAATGGCGAGTCTCGGTTGGCAGGGCGAGCGGACTACTCTAGCCGCCAGCTACGCACGAGTCGTTAGCGGCGGTGGCGGGTTGAATGGAGCATTCCAGTCTAATAGCGCAAATGTTTCAGGAACGTGGCAGGCCACGCGCAATTGGAAAATAGGAGTTTCATCGAGCTATTCGGTGTACGACACATTGACTCCATTATTTGTGCAGTCCAATCCTGGAGGCCATACCATATCAGCAACCGCTTCAGCCCAGCGATCGCTGACCGACCATCTAAATGTGCAGTTCGGATATAACTGGACACACCAGATCTATGCCGGGATCCCGGCGATCTCGACCGACCCGAATCTGAGTCGCGCATTTGTTTCTATTAACTATCAGTTTACTAGACCGCTGCAAAGATAGTCATGGCGCAAACTGTTCAACCGCAAGCTCCGGAGAGATTGAACCTCCAACACTATCTAGGCATCATTCGTCGCCGCCACATGCACTTCTTGATCCCCATGTTTCTCGCATGGCTTGCGGTCTGGGGAGCAAGCTGGATTTTGCCACCACGCTACACGTCAAGCACGTTGATTTTGGTGGAACAGCCTACCATGCCGAAGGACTACGTCGTGCCGAACGTGAGCGAGAACTTACAAGAGCGGCTGCAAAGTATCACCCAGCAAATCCTCAGTCGTTCGCGTTTGCTGCATATCGTTGATGAGCTCAATCTGTATCCGAAGGATCGTGGCCGGCTGTCGCCAGACGAAATCGTCGAGCGGATGACCAAGGAGATCGAAATCGAGCTGGTGCGCGGCGCCGACGGCCGAATCAGTTCGTTCAAGGTCCAATACTCAGCCCCAAATCCCTTGATCGCTCAACAGGTCACCAGCAAACTGACGAATCTTTTCATCAATGAAAACTTGGAGGTGCGAGAGCAGGAGTCCGAGGGCAATACTAAATTTCTCGAGGCCCAACTGGATACTGCCCGGCAAGGTCTGGAAGCACAAGAAGAGAAAATTCGCGAGTTCAAAGGGCAGCACATCGGAGAACTTCCAACTCAGTTGGGAAGTAATCTGCAAATACTGAGTGGGCTACAGTCGCAGCTGCAAGCGGAGACCACCGCGCTCAACACGAGCCGACAACAGCGGGTCTATTTGGAGACGCTGCTCAACCAATACCGAGCGCTTAAGGGATCACCCACGA
Organism: uncultured Acidobacteriaceae bacterium; assembly: GCA_963720135.1. Lineage (GTDB taxonomy): Bacteria > Acidobacteriota > Terriglobia > Terriglobales > Acidobacteriaceae > Bog-257. The sequence goes on along the minus strand of CAVREJ010000022.1, from coordinate 567,418 downwards.
CTCCAGAGGGTGCCCAGATGGGACTCGATGAGATCGACCAGGAGCTTGACAAGCTGAAATCGCAGTTGCGCGACCTTAGCTCTACCTACGGAGATAAGTATCCGGAGGTTCGTAAGGTGAAAGACCAAATCACCAAGGCGGAGGCGCAGCGCGATCGGCTTCTGGCGGACATGAAGGCGAAAGGCAATAACACTCAGCCCGATGCAAAAGCAACGACTCCTGCGTACGACCATACCGCAGTCAAGGACCCATCCCTGATGCCTCAATTGCAGAGCCAGTTGCAAGCTAATCAGATCGAGATTAAGAACCGCGAGCAAGCCATTGCCGCCCTGACGTCACGAATCAACGACTACCAGGCTCGACTCAATGAAGAGCCCGTGCGCGAGCAGCAGCTTGCCGACCTGACCCGCGGCTACGATCAATCAAAAGCATCTTACGACGATCTGTTGAAGAAGAAGAATGACTCGGCTATGGCCACCAGCATGGAGCTGCTTCAACAGGGCGAACGCTTTCGGGTCCTTGATTCTCCCAGTCTGCCTACCAAGCCCAGCTTCCCCAACCGCCTGAAGTTCTGTGGCATGGGGCTGGCTGTTGGGCTGGCACTAGGCGCGGGTGTGGTTTGGCTCTTCGAGACGCTGGATGATCGGGTATACAACGAATCTGAACTGAGGAAGCTACTGCCTGTAGCAGTTATCTCGGAGCTGCCCGTTATCGACAGCCCCATAAACGAAAGGGCTCAGCAGAAGCGAGTGTGGCTTGGATGGGCAACCGCAGCCGTGGTCTTTGCGGTTATTCTTGCCGGATCTGCGTTTAGCTACCTGGCAGGTTGATTGCACCTCCGATGTACAAAGCTTTCTACAACCTTAAGCGCAACCCATTCGACATCAGTCCGGATCCGTCTTTTCTTTTTCCCACGCCCAAACACAATGAGGCTATGGCGGCGCTTTATCACGGAGTACGAGCGCATAGAGGCTTTGTTGTGCTCACTGGGGAAGTGGGCACTGGGAAGACTCTCTTACTTCGTTGTTTGCTCGAACTATTCAAGAAGAGTGATGACGTTGCCTATGCATATGTATTCAACGGCCGCTTGTCACCATGCGAGTTCTTGCAGTACGTAGCGAGCGACTTCGGGCTTTCCGTTTCAGGCAAGAATAAGAGTGAGATTCTTCTCGATTTTAGTAACTACGTGATTACCCGTGGTTTGAAGAATCTAACAACTGTGCTGATACTCGACGAGGCACACCATCTCTCGGCAGACATCCTGGAGGAAATTCGTCTCTTGACGAACCTGGAAACCGCCCGCGAAAAGCTGTTGCAGATATTATTGGTTGGGCAGCCCGAACTCGATGACATCCTGGATTCGCCGACGCTGCGACAGCTGAAGCAAAGGATCGCTCATCGCGCTCAGCTCGCGCCGTTGGATGTGAATGAAACCAAGGGCTACATTGAACAGCGCTTGCGAATTGCAGGGGCAAGCCCGAATGGGGATTCCTTATTCCCTCAGACCGCCATTGCTAGTGTTTACCGCCACTCTCATGGTATTCCTCGGTTGATTAATACGATTTGCGAGAATGCGCTGATCAGCGCGTACGCCCGCAGGATGAAAAGCGTTACTACCGACATCATAGAAAGCACCGCTGAGGATCTTCGCTTGGACGTGGTACATATTCCTCCAACGGAAGAGCCCGAACTGTTCGACGAAACATTTGCCCGGCGCGCCTCAAAGACCTTAGTTGAATTGTTCACATATCTGAAGAAGGCGCCACCGTCGCGAGATGCAGAACATGAACGGCCATAACACCGGGGACCAGCGAAGATGAGCCAAATATTTGACGCGTTGCGGCGAACAGAGACCGACCGTTCCGGTATTGAGTTGTCAGGGGCGAAGGAATTATTGGAGGTTGTGGAGCGCAACGTTGGGCAATCCCCAATTTCGAGCAGACACCAGAAAACGGACACTTCCCCAGACCCATACCGACAGTTCCAGACAGCTCGAGTGCTCTTATCTCCCGAAAGTAAGCTCGTATCTATTACGGATGCGGAAAGTTTGGCGGCAGAAAAGTTTCGTTTTCTCGGTATCCGCTTGCGATATCTCCAGCAAAAACGCCCCTTAAAGTCCATGGTGGTTACGAGCTCCGTGGCGGGAGAAGGAAAGAGTACCATTGCGGGGAACCTGGCGTGCGCTTTGGCTGGAAATAAGCAGCAGAAGGTCTTGCTACTGGAGGGAGACCTGCGGCGACCTTCTTTAGCTCAGCAGCTGGGCCTGGAAGAGCTTCCGGGCCTCAGTGAATTGTTGGAGGGCGACTTTGACCGGCCGACGAATATCTATCGGCTTGAAAGGTTGGGCTTCTGGATCCTGCCGGCCGGCAGGCCATCAAAAAACCCCTTGGAGATTTTGCAGCCGGGGAAAGTCTCTGCGCTTATTGATCACTTGGAAGCCCCATTTGACTGGATTGTGATCGACTGTCCTCCCGTATTACCGCTGGCCGATACCAGCGTCTGGATGCGCCTGGCAGACGGTATTCTCCTCGTGACACGACCAGAGACGACTGCGAAACGACAGCTGCAACGAAGTCTGGAAGCAATCGAACAGTCCAAGCTGCTTGGCGCCGTGCTCAATGCTTCTAAAGAAGCTATTGCCAACAACTACTATTACTATTCCTCCGCTCGTTCTGCTGTCCCGCAGACTGCGAGCCTGCCAGCAAAATAAGTGACTCCAACTCGGCCTACTATTTTCTATCGATCATCGCTTCACGTACCAATCGGTGGTTGCATGGGCAATTCCCGCCATATCACACACTCCGGACGCGCGTTGCGCGCCAAGAACGAAGCGACGAATCTGCAGAGGGTATCGTGACTCTACAAAACTCGGGTAATGGTTCGAGCCAGGATTCTCGCCCATGGAAGCCGGTATCCGTCGCAGAGCGGGAGATCCTGCAGGAAGAAGCGTTTAAGCGAATGATCGCTATCGAGCGCAAGAGGACAGAGCGTTCTGCCAAGCCGTTTCTGCTTATGCTGCTGGAGACCGGAGAGCATAAGAGCGGCGAAAAGAACGGCAAAGTTCTTGCCAACGTCATATCCGCGTTGCTGCCAGCCACAAGGGAAACCGATGTTATCGGTTGGTACAAGAACCAGTCGTCGGTGGGGGTGATGTTTACTCAGCTCGTCATTCTTGACCAGAATTCAATTCTGAGCGCAATGCTAGCTAGGGTGGGTGACATTCTGCGAGACAGTCTGAGTTTCGAGCAATTCAATCAGATCAGCATCTCGTTTCACTTCTTCCCTGACAGGTGGGACCATGACCTACCCCAGCGGCCGAGCAATCCGACACTGTATCCCGATTTGTCGAGACCCGACAGTGCCACCCGACTTCTGTCCGTGACAAAACGGGTGATGGATATCATCGGCAGCGGACTGGCGCTTGTCATTTTTGCGCCTGTCTTCCTGATCATCGCGCTGGCGATTAAAGCATCGTCGAAAGGTCCGGTGTTATTTAGGCAAAGGCGAGTCGGCCAATACGGTAAGCCCTTCATGTTCCTTAAGTTCAGGTCGATGTATGCGGGCAACGACTCCAGTGTTCACCGAGAATATGTGACCCAATTGATCGCTGGCGAGGCCCAGCGCAATCCGTGTAAGAGCGATGGCGAAGGGATTGGAGTCTACAAGCTTACGAACGACGCTAGAATCACGCGTGTAGGAGCCTTTTTGCGGCGGAGTAGCCTGGATGAACTTCCGCAACTCTTGAATGTGCTCAGGGGAGAAATGTCACTGGTCGGACCACGTCCTGCGATTCCTTACGAAGTAGCGGCCTACCAGACATGGCATCGGCAAAGGGTGTTAGAAGTGAAGCCAGGCATTACCGGCCTCTGGCAAGTGAGTGGCCGGTGCAGGGTCAAGTTCGATGAAATGGTTCGACTTGATCTCAGGTATGCCAAAGCGTGGTCGCCTTGGCTCGACATGAAAATCCTTCTGCGTACGCCCTTAGCTGTGCTTGTAGGCGATGGAGCGCATTAAGCCAACACTCCGCTTTGCCCCGCTTTTCAGTTCGCATCAATCAAGGAGGCATCATTTCTTATGGTCACTTCGCTATCCACGTCGCTACCTATTTGCCAGCCGGTATCCGTCTCGGAAGGCGCAAAGAATATAGTGACCTTTGGGGTGATTGGCTACGGCTATTGGGGCCCAAACATAGTAAGGAATCTTGATGGGTTGGAAGGAGCCACTGTTCTGGCTATTTCTGACAATTCCGCAGCCGCACGACATCGGGCGCAAAAAGCAACCCACGGAATCAAGTTAATGGCTGATGCCAGCGAGATGATCTCGTCGCCAGAAATTGACGCAGTTGCGATAGTAACCCCGGTCTGGACGCACTTCGAGCTTGCTAAAGCCGCCCTTGAGAACGGCAAGCACGTTTTCGTAGAGAAGCCTTTCACAAGCAACACGGCACAGGCAGAAGAACTGATCAACATTGCCGCTAGAAAGAACCTCCAGATCATGGTGGATCACACCTTTCTGTTCACTGGGGCGGTAAAAAAGATCAAACAGCTCCTTCAGGAGGGCACGCTAGGCAAACTCTATTATTACGACTCGACCCGCGTGAACCTGGGACTTTTTCAGCACGACGTAAACGTTATTTGGGATCTTGCTCCTCATGACCTGTCGATCATGGATCACCTCATCGAGGGCGATGCCGAGGAAGTCGTCGCCACGGGTCAGACGCATCTGAACGGGCATGAAGATGTCGCTTTTATCACGCTTTATTTTCCCAACGAGGTCATTGCGCACATCAACGTCAACTGGCTATCGCCCGTCAAAGTCCGGACGACTCTAATCGGTGGGGAAAAGAAAATGCTTGTCTGGAACGACCTGGAAGCCGACGAGAAAATCAAGATTTACGACAAGGGGGTGCAAGTCACAAGTCGCGAGGGTCTGTATAACCTGCTGGTCAACTACCGCTCAGGAGACATGTGGGCCCCGCATTTAGAGCCGGCTGAGGCACTGCGTCTGGAGTTGGCATACTTCGTCGAATGCATCGTCAAAAATCAAACTCCATTCAATGATGGTAAGGCTGGGCTGCGGGTCGTCAAGATGCTAGAGGCCGCAGATCAATCGCTTCGCAATCGGGGCGCTGCCGTACATATCTAAGTCATTTCGATCAGAGACCGTGGCTTTCCCAAGCGGATCCGCATCCCTTCCACACAACCCTCAAAAAGAGGTGGCAGCGATGCCAGAAAACTCTCATATCTGCGTAGCGTCAGACGTAAAGCTTGGTCGCAATGTGAAGTTGTCCAAGTTTATCAATCTCTATGGTTGTGAAATCGGAGACGAAACAAAGATTGGCGCATTTGTCGAAGTGCAGAAGAATGCCAAAATCGGTAAACGCTGTAAAGTGTCGAGTCACACCTTTGTCTGCGAGGGAGTAACCATCGAAGACAACGTCTTCATCGGCCATGGGGTAACGTTCATCAACGACAGTTATCCGCAGGCGACGAGCGCAGAAGGCAAATTACAGACCGAAGCGGACTGGAGGGTGGAACGCACTGTGGTCCGGGCTGGGGCTTCAATTGGTTCCGGTGCCACCGTCCTTTCCAGGCTGACGATAGGCAAGAACGCCATCGTCGGGGCGGGAAGCGTGGTCACGAAAGACGTACCTGAAGGCGCGATCGTCGCGGGGAACCCGGCCAAGATCTTGAGATATGTCGCGGGCAACGCTGAAGCGCTGGGTCATACTCATCGAAATGGGGGTAGGTAATGAACAGTACTCATATTCCGTTTTTGGATCTGATTAGTCCTCACTTGGAGATGGAGGAGGAGCTAGTCAACGTTTTCCGAACTGTACTACAGGCCGCCGCATTCATAGGAGGGAAAGCGGTACACGATTTTGAAGCTGCGTTTGCGAAGTTCTGCGACGTCGATCATTGTATTGGTGTGGGCAGCGGAACCGATGCGCTGCGGTTCGCACTTATGGCTTCGGGCGTCAACCCTGGGGACAGCGTGCTCACCGTACCCAACACCTTTATCGCTACCACCGAGGCTATTTCGCAGGCGGGTGCCCAGCCGGAATTCATAGACATTGATGAGCGCACCTACAACCTGAACCCCGAAAAGCTTCGCGAATACTTGGAAACGAAATGTCACCGGGATCAACGCACGGGAAGACCGATTTCACGTCGGACTGGCCGAACGATTTCTGCGATTGTGCCCGTTCATCTCTACGGACAAACGGCTGATATGGACCCGATCTTGAAGCTGGCCGACACTTACAATCTTATAGTGGTGGAAGACTCGTGCCAGGCGCACGGGGCTGAGTATTTCTCGCGTGAAGAGCAGCGCTGGCGGAAGGCCGGATCCATGGGCAAGGCAGCGGCTTTCAGCTTTTATCCTGGCAAGAACTTGGGCGCCTGCGGCGAGGCCGGAGCGGTGACAACCAACGATCCAGACCTTGCGCAGAGAATACGCATGCTGCGCGACCATGGTCAAGCGGAAAAGTATTACCACGACATAGAGGGCTACAACGGCAGGCTGGATGCGATTCAGGCAGGAATTCTGCAATTAAAGCTCGATCATTTGTCAGAATGGAATAGTCAACGTCGAGCGAAGGCCGAGGTTTACCGGGAGTTGCTTTGCTCAATGGGTGGCGTGGTTCTTCCATGCGAGCCGTCATGGGCCCGGGCCGTCTATCACCTCTACGTGATCAGGGTGCAAGATCGCCAGGGACTGCAGAACCATCTTAAGGCGGCCGGCATCGGCACGGGTATTCACTACCCTATCCCGCTTCATTTGCAAAAGGCCTATCGCTTCCTCGGATATGAAAAGGGAGACTTTCCACTGGCAGAGAAAGTCGCGCTCGAAATCCTCTCATGGCCGATGTATCCACAGCTGACCTGTGCCGAACTCGATACTGTCGCCAGAACGGTGAAGGAATCTTTAGCCACCGTCGACTGTATCTTGTGAATCCAGATCCCCCTGCGCGCTCCTCGTAATCGACCAGAGCAGATTCTCTGTTTTGTTCCTGACGGGTTGACGGCAACCCGAGCACACCGTGGCGGCGGTTACAGCGTGAGAGTTTACGAGATTGACCCTACCCGTGATGAGCGTTGGGACGAATTTGTCGAGACGCGCTCACAAGCTTCGGTATTTCATACACGCGGTTGGCTCGAAGCATTGCAACAGACTTACGGTTATTTCCCGGTTGCGTTTACAACCTCATCGCCGGGACGCCCGCTAATGAATGCTATGCCCTTTTGCCGGGTTTCGAGCTGGCTTAGCGGGCATCGCTTAGTGTCCCTGCCATTCTCGGATCACTGTACGCCATTGGTGGAAAGCTCCGACGAAATGATCCACTTACTGACGCATTTGCAAGAAAAGCTAAGTAGCGAAAAGTGGAGTTACATCGAGATCCGACTTGCTGAGCCAATGAGTAATGGCTTCACCGCCTTTGCGAAAAGCCAAGTTTTCTGCCTCCACAAGCTCGACCTACGCCCCGGACTCGATGACATTTTCCGCAAGTTCCACAAAGACTGCGTGCAACGGAAGATCCATCGCGCGTGTCGGGAGCAACTCACCTGCGAAGAGGGACGATCAGACTCACTGGTCGACAGGTTCTATGATCTTCTGGTGATGACCCGCCGCAGGCACGGCGTACCAGCGCAGCCAGTTGCCTGGTTTCGGAATCTCATGGTTTGTATGGGGGAGAAGGCCAAGATCCGATTGGCCTCGAAAGATGGGCGGCCGATTGCCAGCATTCTCACTCTCCGTCACAAGCGGGTACTTGTTTACAAATATGGGTGTTCGGATCGCAAGTTTAGTAATTTGGGCGCCACCCACCTCCTGTTCTGGAAGGCTATTGAGGAAGCCAAGAGGGAGCAGCTTTCCGAATTCGACCTGGGCCGCAGTGACGGTGACAACCCTGGGCTCCTAGCCTTCAAGGATCGTTGGGGCGCGACTCGCAGAGAATTGACTTATCTCCGATATCCGTTGACACGTTCCCGCAGGACTTCTGAAGCGAGGCAGGTCCTTCTCAGCAAATATGTCTGGTCTCACGCGCCCAGTGGAGTACTCGCGGCCGCCGGACGGGCGCTTTACAAGCACATGGGATAGTAGGCCGAGTAAATATTTTGTTCTTGCAACACGCGGATAACGCGTTGTCATTCGTACAAGCATGCTGACTCTTCCTACGTACGTCCTTATCACGCCAGCGCGCGATGAGGCACAGTTCATCGAGCTGACCATTAAGTCCGTGGTGGCACAGACAGTCCCACCGATGAAATGGGTCATAGTCAGCGACGGTTCGACTGATGGCACGGACAACATAGTGAACAGATATGTGGTTGACCACCCGTGGATCGAACTGGTTCAAATGCCGGAGCGCCGCGAAAGGCACTTCGCCGGGAAGGCGCACGCGTTCAACACCGGCCGCGACAGGGTGGCGGGCTTGGATTTCGATGTGATCGGAAACTTGGATGCCGATGTGTCGGTTGAGCCAAATCACTTTGAGTTCCTCGTAGCAAAATTCGCCGAGCATCCGCGACTGGGCGTGGTGGGAGCACCCTTTCGGGAAGGAACATACCAGTACGATTACCGCTTCACTAACATCGAGAATGTGTGGGGCGGATGCCAGTTATTCCGGCGGCAGTGTTTTGAGGATATCGGCGGATACCTGCCTGTGAGAGGCGGCTGTATCGATCATATTGCGGTCGTCTCGGCGAGGATGAAGGGGTGGAAGACCAGGACCTTTCCGGATAAGGTGTGTCGGCACCATCGGGAGATGGGGACAGCACAGCACGGCGGGTTAGCAGCCAAGTTCAGAACGGGGGCCAAGGACCACTCAGTGGGGAACCATCCGGTTTGGGAACTGTTCCGCATGTTCTATCAGATGAAGCATCGGCCATTCATCTTGGGGGGGGTCGCCCTCGGGTCTGGCTACGCCTGGTCCGCATTGCGCAGGGTAAAGAGACCCGTTTCTGCTCAGCTGGTCACGTTCCACCGGCGGGAGCAGATGCAGCGGCTTGTTCGGTTTCTGGTCGGCAGGGCTCAAACCCAGACCGGTGGCGTAGGGGTTGTCCCGAGTATGGCTGCGGGCAAACCCAGCGTTGATGTGCAAATGGAGTCTGGACAAACAACCCGCTCATAGACGAGCAACTGCAGAAGGAGATTAGAAACATGTATGTTGTGGAACGTAGTTTAAGATTCGTGCGCGGGGCACTCCTGAGCTACGGCCCTTCAACGGTCAAGAAGTTCTTTTGGAATAGGGAGTACTCGAACGGCAAGTGGGGCTTCAACGATAACACGGCCGGCGACTGTGTGTACCTGTACCTGGAAAAGTATGCCAAGAACAGAAGCATCTTGGACCTTGGATGTGGTTCAGGCAATACGGCCAATGAGCTAGTCTTTGGCGCATACGGCAGTTACCTCGGTGTGGACATATCCAAGTCGGCCCTTGACAAGGCGAGAAGATGGACGGAGGCGACTGGTCGAGCAGGCAAGAATAGTTTTGCCCAGGGCGATTTCCTCAGCTACGTGCCGCTCCGGCAGTTCGACGTGATCCTGTTCCGCGAATCGCTTTACCACGTTCCACTAGGAAAGATCAAGGCGACGGTGGACCGGTACTCAAAGTATTTGGAAGACAGCGGCGTACTCATCGTCAGGCTAATTACGTCTGAGAATGGCAAGACGAAACACAGGCCCACGGCGATGCTAAGCGTTATCGAGACGGGCTTCGATGTCTTGGAGAGGGGTCATTACCCCCAGTCGGGGGCCACGGTAATTGTCTTTCGCCCGAGTGTTTCTGACAGAAATAGAGACACATCCCGTCAACCGGAAACAATGTCAGTCGTTGGTGGAAGTTGAGATAGTCCATTGGGCCCAGGATCTCCGCGTTGTGGCCTGCTTCGCAGTCTGTACCCATCGCAAAAGCGCAGGGACAAATCGAGTCTAGATATAGCCGGCCTGCCATTGGATGTAACGATCAACTAAATGGAATCTAACGATTTCATCATCGGACAAGACGATCTAATCCTGGTAACGGGAGCGACCGGTTTCATTGGCTCCAGGTTAGTAGAAAATCTACTGGATCGCGGATTTCGGAATCTACGCTGTTTTGTCAGGCCCCACAGTGACCTGGCTAAGGTAGAAGCTCTCTCTGGCCGCTACCGCGACAGAGCGCGAGTGGAACTAATGAACGGCAATCTTCTTTCTCTGGAGGACTGCAGGATTGCGACTACCGGTGTTAGGGTGATCTTTCACTTGGCCGCTGGCCGAGGCGAAAAGTCTTATCCTGATGCATACCTGAACTCTGTGGTCACAACATGGAAGCTTCTGGAAGCATCGCTGACACAACCGTGCCTTCGGCGGTTCATCAACGTCAGTTCGTTCGCGGTTTATGCCAACAAACAAAAACCTCAGGGGAAGCGGTTAGATGAATCGTGCCCCATTGAAGAGCATCCGGAACTACGCGGTGACGCCTACACCTTCGCCAAAGTCAGACAAGACGAAATCGTCAGCGACTATGGCCAGAAGTTCGGGATCCCATACGTCATCGTCAGGCCTGGGTATGTTTATGGACCCGGCAAACAGGCTATCAGTGGCCGAGTAGGGATCGATACTTTTGGTGTCTTTCTTCACCTTGGCGGTTCGAACAGGATGCCCTTTACCTATGTCGATAACTGTGCTGACGCGATTGCACTCGCCGGACTAAAACGGGGCATCGAGGGCGAAGTTTTCAACATTGTTGATGACGAGCTCCCCGTCCAGCCGGCAATTCTTGCGTCTTTACAAAAAGAATGTCAGACCCATCAAGTCAATCTATGTTCCTCATTTCCTCAGCTACGCTTTGTGCTACCTGTGGGAGCGATATGTGCTCTGGTCTGAAGGGCAGTTGCCGTCCGCTTTCAATCGTAGAAGGTGGCACGCCAATTGGAAGAGTACGCGCTACAGCAACGAAAAGCTGAAGGCACGATTGGGCTGGACGCCAAAGCTGCCCATGACAGAGGGATTACGGCGCTATTTCGACGCCTGCCGGGCCACCAGAGGTTAAAATGCTTAAGGTCGCCATCATAGGATGCGGCAAAATTGCCGACGAGCACGCTTCACAGATCCAGAGGATAAGGGAGTGTGAGATCGTTGGGGTCTGCGACCGTGAGCCGCTGATGGCGCGACAGTTCCACGAGAGATTTCCGGTGAAGCGCTGCTTTGGCGACGTGGCAGAACTCCTGAGCGCTGCTGCACCAGATGTTGTTCACGTCACGACGCCACCGCAAAGCCACTTCGACATTGCCAAGCTCTGCGTGGAGGCTGGATGCCACGTCTATGTGGAGAAGCCATTCACGCTTTGCGAGGGCGAGGCGCGGGAGCTGATTGCACTCGCGGACGAAAAGCGCCTTAAGATAACCGCAGGACACGATGATCAATTCAGCCACGTGGCGCGGCGCATGCGTAGGCTTGTCCAGAGCGGCTTTCTGGGCAGTGAGCTGATACATATGGAGAGCTATTACGGTTATGAGCTTGAGCAAGCTTATGCGCGGGCGCTCCTGGGGGATCGGGGACACTGGGTGCGTAGACTACCCGGGAAGCTGCTCCACAACATCATCAGCCACGGAATTGCCAGGATTGCGGAGTTTCTAACTACTGACTCACCTCACGTGATGGCGTATGGATTTGCCAGTCCGTTCCTTAAGAGGATGGGCGAGAGCGAAATCATCGATGAACTCAGGGTAATCCTCAGCGAAGAAAGCGGTACCACGGCCTATTTCACGTTTTCGTCCCAAATGCGACCTTTGCTCCATCAGTTTCGTATCTACGGCGCCCGCAACGGTCTCGTCCTTGATCAAGATCAGGAGACGCTCCTAAGGCTTCGCGGCGCTCGGTTCAAGAGTTATGCGGCGAAGTTCATTCCCCCTGTTACTATGGCCAAGCAGTATCTGGGCAACCTGCGCACGAATCTGAGTACCTTTCTGGCTGGGGATTTCCATATGAAGTCCGGGATGAAATACTTGATCGAATCTTTTTACCACTCTATTGTCAATGACGCCCCCCCTCCGATCCCATATCGTGAAATTCTCCTAACTGCAAGAATTATGGACGCCATCTTCGCCGAACTCGACGCCCAGCACCCGGCCGTCGAGGCACATCGACTGACCGTCTTGCAGACCACCAGCTAAACGGGAAACGACGTTTCGCACAAGGGGGTTTTCGATGGCGAGAAGTACTGTTGACAAGGCGTGTAACAAGGAAATACGCATCCAAGGGAGGCTTATCCGCGTCGCCCGCCTCGACGGAGAGAAGTACACATTTCCCGACGATCCGAAGACGATGGTCGATGGCCTACGGAAATCCAAATCCCGGATCGACCTCTTTACTTTTCTGCAAAAACTACCAGAGACTTCCCCGAAGTACACCTACCCCATGGAGTGGGATAACCTGGCTGTTCTGCCGGTATCTACTTTCGAATATTGGTGGACCCAGCAAATCCGTTCTTATCCACGAAATAGGGCGCGACAAGCTGAAAAGAAGGGGGTGGTGCTTCGGGAAGTACCGTTCGACGACACTCTCCTTCAGGGAATCTGTGAAATCTATAACGAGTGTCCTGTGCGTCAAGGAAAGCGCTTTCCTCACTACGGAATGAGTGTTGACAAGGCACGCGAGTACGCGGGGACGTTTCTTGACCGAAGCATTTGGATTGGGGCATTCCTCGGCAAGCGCATGATTGGCTTCGTCAAGTTGGTAAGCGACGAAACCCGGACGCAGGCGTGCCTGGTGCATATCCTCTCGATGATCCAGCACAAGGACAAGGCTCCGACGAATGCATTGATCGCCCAAGCCGTCCGATCCTGCGCCGACCGTGGTATTTCATATCTCGTATACGAGAATTTTTCCTATGGTAAGAAACGGGCCGATAGCCTCAGCCACTTCAAAGAAGTAAACGGATTCCAGCGCATCGATCTACCCCGCTACTATGTCCCATTGACTAGTAGAGGCCTGCTTGCCTTGCGACTCGGCCTGCACCGCGGACTGGTTGACCATGTTCCCGAATCTGTAGCGGCACAGCTTCGCGAGTTCCGCAGAGTGTTTTACAGCCGTAAGTTTCAGCATCTGACGGAGGCTTAAGAGAAACTTCTCATGCCTGGTATTGCTGGACTTATCACAAGACTGCCGCGGGAGCGTGCCGAAGCGAAACTGTTGCGCATGGTTGAGGCGCTTCGCCATGAGTCGTTCTACGAGACTGGAACCTGGGTAGATGAGTCCTTGGGAGTTTATGTGGGGTGGGTCGCGCAGCAGAACTCCTTCTCTGCCGGAATGCCACTCCGTAACGAGTCGGCTGACGTGTGTCTCGTCTTTTCCGGAGAAGAGTTCCCGGAACCGGACACTCGTCAGCGGCTCAAAGACCGCGGGCATGCGGTCGAGGACGGAGGGCCCTCCTATCTTGTCCACCTCTATGAAGAGGACCCGGCGTTCCCGGCCAGTTTGAACGGTCAATTTCATGGGCTTCTGACGGACAGAAATCGCGGCACGGCGATGCTGTTCAACGACCGGTACGGAATGCACCGGCTCTGCTACCACCAGTCGACCGAAGCCTTCTATTTCGGCGCAGAAGCCAAGGCCATTTTAGCCGTTCTTCCCGAGCTGCGAGTGGCGGATCCAACAGGTTTAGGTGAGTTTGTCGCCTACAGTTGCGTCTTAGAAAACCGAACGGTATTTGAGAACGTCCACGTACTGCCCGCTGCTTCAGCCTGGTTATTTCGGAACGGCTCGATTGAGCGCAAGGGCACTTATTTTTGCCCGAGTGAGTGGGAAAGCCAGGCTCCCTTGGAGCCGGAAGCCTACTACCAACAACTCCGGCGCGTCTTCTCGCGGAACCTCCCGCGGTATTTCAACGGTAGGCAGCGAATTGGGATCGCACTTACCGGGGGAATGGACACCCGGGCGATTATGGCGTGGCACAAGGCGCCCCCTGACTCACTCCCCTGCTACACGTTCGGCGGGATGATCCGTGAATGTCAGGACGTCCAAATAGCTCGGCGGATCGCCGGCCTTCGCCAACAATCGCACGAAGTGATTACGGTCGGGGATGAGTTCCTCTCGCGCTTTCCCTTGTATGCCGAGCGTACCGTGCACCTGACTGAGGGAGGAGCGGATGTATATCGCGCTTCCGACTTGTATGTCAGCGAGAAAGCCCGTGAAATCGCGCCGGTCAGGATAACGGGGACCTACGGCAGCGAAGTTCTCCGCCAAGCCGTGATGTTTAAACCAAAGGAGCCTGAGCCGGGACTGTTTCGTTCCGCATTCCTGCCGTACGTTCGCCAAGCGTCGGACACTTATGCGCGAGTCCGGCACGAGCACCCGGTGACTTTCGCGGCCTTTCGCCAGTCAGCCTGGTATCACTACAGTATTCGCGCTCTGGAGCAAACCCAGCTTAGCGTGCGGTCGCCGTACCTGGACAACGATTTCATCCGAACGGTCTACCGCGCCCCGGCGTTCAATAGCGCTGCGAATGGCGACGTCCGTCTGCGCCTGATCAGGGATGGCGACCCCGTTCTCGCACGGCTGCGGAGCGATCGCGGCGTCGGCGGCGGGCCGGGACCAACCGCCGCGGCTACCCGGTCATTCCTGGAGTTCACTTTTAAAGCGGAATATGCCTATGACTACGGCATGCCGCAGTGGGTCGCTCGCATCGATCATCTTTTCTCCCCTTTTCGCCTTGAACGACTCTTCCTTGGCAGGCATAAGCTGCTGCATTTCAGGATCTGGTATAGGGACCAGCTTTCGAAATACGTTCGTGAAGTGCTCTTGGATAACCGGGCACTCTCCCGGCCGTACATCGAGCGAACGGGTCTGGAAACTGTGGTACGTGGCCACCTTAAAGGAGACCAGAACTACACCACCGAGATCCATAAGCTGCTGACTTTGGAGCTGCTCCACCGGCTGTTTATCGACGCGTAGGGTCAAAAGCGAGGCACAAGTAATGCTCCGCATGTTCGCCTTTCTCCTGGCGATCACAGCAGTATCAGCGGATTCAGTTCAAGAAGGTCCGCGTCACTCGAAAACGATGCTGCTGGCAGCCTCGACGGGTAGAAGCCGCAACCATAATATGTGTTCTCTTGTGAGTTACCGCAGCTAACGTTTGAAAGCGCTCAATTCAGGCCCGGATTGCGGCTGGATGTGCAAGGCAGTGACCTTGGGGTGTGCTGCCGCGCGCCGAGACGATTGGCCCCAGAACAGCCTCAAAGTCAAACTGCTCATTGACCACAGGGAAAGGAACTCATTTTGAAAGTCAGTATCTTCGGATTGGGCTACGTCGGTACGGTATCCGCGGGGTGCCTCGCCAATGACGGACATGAAGTCATAGGAGTCGACCCTGTCCGCACCAAAGTCGACTTGGTAAACAGCTGGCAATCGCCCATCATCGAAGCGGATATTGCTGAGATCATCGCATCGACTGCACAAGCGGGCCGACTACATGCCACCGACGACGCAGCTCAAGCCATCCGGGAAACGGAGCTGTCTTTCGTCTGCGTCGGCACCCCGAGTCAGGCCAATGGCAACCTCGACCTGAGGTACATCAAGCGCGTTTGCGAGCAAATCGGCCAGGCGCTCAAAAACAAAGCCGCACGGCACGTAGTCGTCATGCGCAGTACCATCCTGCCGGGAACTATGCACAAGATCGTTATCCCCATCTTGGAGGAATCCTCCGGGAAGCAGGCGGGGCATGACTTCGGCGTGTGTCACAATCCCGAGTTCTTGCGTGAAGGTTCGGCAGTGAAGGATTTCAATTCGCCTCCCAAGACGGTTATCGGAGAGCTCGAGCAGGCCAGTGGCGATATGCTAGCTGCGCTCTACGGAAAAATCGATGCACCGCTGATCAGGACGGATTTAGAAACCGCCGAGATGGTGAAGTACGTCGATAACAGTTGGCATGCGCTCAAAATCGGCTTCGCCAATGAAATCGGCAATCTTTGCAAGTCTTTCGCCATCGACGCGCATGCGGTCATGAAGATCTTCTGTCAGGATGAAAAGCTCAACATCTCCCCCGCTTATCTTTTGCCCGGGTTTGCGTTCGGTGGCTCCTGTTTACCCAAGGATCTCCGAGCGTTGGCTTATCAGGCCAAAATGCGCGATCTGGAATTGCCGATTATTACTTCCATCCTACCCAGCAACGAAATACAGGTTACCAGGGCGCTGCGCCTCATCATGGAGAAAGGCCACAAACGGGCGGGTATTTTGGGCTTCAGCTTCAAAGCGGGAACAGATGATCTGCGGGAGAGCCCGGTGATTGAAGTCGTCGAACGCCTCATCGGCAAAGGCTATGATTTACGCCTTTATGACAAGAACGTAAATATGGCCAGCCTGATTGGCGCTAACCGGGACTTCATTCTCAACCGCATTCCACACATATCTGGGCTCATGGTCGACTGTATCGATGCGGTCCTGGATCACGCGCAAACGGTCGTGATCGGCAATAAGGATCCGGACTTCCGGAACGTGCCTGAGCGACTGCGCGATGATCAGGTCCTCGTCGATTTCGTGCGGATAACCGATGGAAAGAGAAATAATGGCAAGTACGATGGCATATGCTGGTAAGCAGCCTGCGGTTCAACGCGGGAGACGGTTCCAGAAGAGTCGGTTATACGAATCTATTTGTCGACTATCCGATTGGCTGGAAAAGAGTGACTACCGCGGCTACGATACCTTCGACGGCTTGAACTCAAGCCTGCTGCGCCCGCTCACCTTCAATAACAAGCTTCTACGTACCGTGCTCCAGCAAGGTGTACGCCGCTTTCCCATCAACATGCGCCCCCTGTTGGGGATTGCCACGGCCCGTTCCACTAAGGGTATGGGCTTTCTCGCTAGGGGCTTTATGCGTCTTCACGAAGCTACTGGTGATACAGCTTGGCGAGACAAGGCGGAGTCTGCATTGCAATGGCTTATGGAAAACCAATCCAAGGGTTACTCCGGTGCTTGCTGGGGCAACCATTTCGATTACCAGGCGCGCGGGGATTTTTATCTGCCCAAGGGCGTGCCGACCGTCGTCTGGACCTCCCTCATCGGTCACGCGTTCCTAGACGCCTATAGCCATTTCCAAGAAGACAGCTTCCTGAAGGTCGCCGCCAGTTCGTGCGAGCACATCCTACGCGATGTGGACACATCTGCGGAAGGAGAGTCTCTTTGCATAAGCTATACCCCGATCCACCACCATCAAGTTCACAATGCCAATACGCTCGCTGCCGGCCTGCTGGCGCGCACCTATTCATGCACCCGGCAGGAGTCCTATAGGGCTTTGGCGCAGAAGGCGATTGAATACACGGCCCAGCACCGGAGGCGTGATTCATCTTGGTATTACGGTGAAGCGGCAAATCTGCACTGGGTGGACAACTTTCATACAGCCTATGTCTTAGACTCTTTCAAACATTACACTGAAGGCACAGGCGATGATCGCTTCGAAAAGACCCTGACGAACGGATACAAATACTGGAAGACTACGTTTTTTTTGTCGGATGGAACCCCTAGGTACTACAACTACAAAACACTGCCGATCGACATCCAGTGCTGTTCACAAGCGATCGACACTCTCGTTTTCTTCCACGACCGCGATCCCGAAGCCCTGCCGCTGGCGCTGAAAATTGCCGAGTGGACCATTGAGCAGATGCAAGATCGCACCGGCTATTTCTATTATCGCCGGTATTCAAGGTGGCTGGTGAACAAAACCCCCACGCTGCACTGGGGGCAGGGGACGATGCTTTGCGCCCTCGCCGGACTCTACCAAGTGTTGCAGGACGAGAGGCCCCTCCCATGAAGAAAAAGATTCTCATCATCGTAGAAAATGGGCCCGTGCCTTTCGATACGCGCGTTTGGAAGGAGGCCCAGTCACTGCACGGGAACGGGTACGAGGTGACCGTACTATCTCCCCAGGGTAAGGGCTACGAGCAACGGCATGAAGTCATCGATGGGGTTCATATCTACCGGCATCCAATGCCCAAAGAAGGAGGCAGCCCACTCGGTTATCTTTGCGAGTATTCCACTGCTCTGTTTTGGGAATTTTTCTACACGTGGTGGATCTATCTGTCGCGCGGATTTCATGTCGTTCAGGGTTGTAATCCTCCTGACGATATTTTCTTGATTGCCCTGCCGTTCAAACTCCTGGGGATCAAGTACATCTTCGACCATCACGATGCGAACCCGGAGCTATACCTTTCGAAATACGGCAAAAAGGGAGTCTTCTACAAGGCCCAGATCTGGCTAGAGAAACTGACCTACCACTTCAGCGACGTCGTCATGGTCACCAACCGCAGTTACCGAGACCTCGCCATAGGCCGAGGCGGCCTCCCTCTGGAAAATGTGTTCGTCGTCCGCAATGGACCCGACTTGAGAACCTTCAAAGCCGTCCTCCCGAACCCTGTTCTGAAGTATGGCAAGTCATACCTCGTGGGCTATGTGGGAACCATGAGTACCCAGGAAGGTTTGGACATCCTGTTGGACGTAGCCCTTCACATCAAAAACCTAGGACGCTCTGACATTCATTTTACCTGCATTGGCGGGGGGCCAGGACTGGCTGGACTCCGGAAGATGGCACAAGACAAAGGTCTGGAGGACATGGTGAACTTCACCGGCAGGATTCCCGACGAGCAATTGTTGGAGATTCTTTCGACCGCCGACGTCTGCGTGAACCCGGACAAGCCGTGCGAAATGAATAATATTTCAACAATGATAAAAATCATGGAATACATGGCTTTGGGCAAGCCCATCGTGCAATTCGATCTGAAGGAAGGTAGGTTCAGTGCGCAAGAAGCATCTCTATACGCCGATAACCAGAACCAGGTGCCGGATTTTGCCTCCAAAATCCTTTGGCTGGTCGAGCATCCCGATGAAAGAAAAAGGATGGGTGAGTTTGGACGCCGAAGAGTTGAACAAAAGCTGGCCTGGGAGCATTCGGTCGAGAATCTACTCGCAGCCTACGAGAAAACTTTCAAGAAGATGCCGGGGCAGCCATTGCGACAATTGGCCGATACGCAAGGGGGACCTCCGCAAAGGCAGCGGCCGCGGCCAGTTGATTCTTTTAAGTAGAAGCTGCCCCACCGTGATGTGCCGTAGGGTTGTATCTTACGCGGATTGATAAGATGCCTCCATCTTTAGCGCTGCTTCTGTGGTTCGTTCTGCTGGTGTGGCTGTTCTGGTTTGACTCCGCCCACGAGCCCAAGGTTTCGGCGGCAGTGTGGATACCGCTGACCTGGATGTTCTTCATGGGTTCGCGGCAGCCCGCGCAGTGGCTCTACGGGAACATTGCGACGGGTGAAGCCTCGGTGGCCGAGGCTCTTATGGAAGGAAACCCCCTCAACCGCACGGCTGAGCTTGTTTTGTTTTTCCTTGCCGTAGCCATCCTGGTGTCACGGTCCTTCCACTGGGGCGATCTCTTTGTACGGAATCGGGTACTCATGGCGTACCTTCTTTTCGCTCTGGTGAGCGTCCTTTGGTCCGATTTTCCGTTTCCGGCCTTCAAGAAGTGGTTCAGGGACCTCGGCAACTATGCCATGGTTCTGGTTGTCCTCTCGGATCCTCAACCGCTGGAGGCTATCCGTACTCTACTTCGACGCCTTGGTTATTTGCTGATTCCGCTTTCCATAGTGCTCATCAAATATTTCCCGGCGATCGCTAGGCAGTACGATCCCTGGACAGGCTTTGCCACCTACTGCGGAGCCACTACGAGCAAGAACATGCTGGGTATATTATGCCTGGTGTGCGGTATCTACTTTTTCTGGGATACCGTAGTCAGGTGGCCTGATCATAAGGACAAGCGGCAGAAACGGATCATCCTGGCAAACGCTGGGTTGATCTGCATGATCTGGTGGCTGCTAAATGTTTGCGACAGCGCCACCTCCCGTACATGCCTGATAATCGCCTGGCTGGTGATCTTAGCGGCTCACAGTAAGGTGGCCCAACGCCGGCCCGGAATCCTGACCGTGGCAATTCCGGTCGTTTTCTTAATATACGTCTTCTTGTTTTTCGGCTTGGGGTTGAGTGGAGAGTTCGCCACGGCCGTTGGCCGGACAAGCCTGTCGGGCCGAACTGAAATATGGAACATCGTTCTCAGCCAGCAGACGAATCCGCTCTTGGGTGCCGGGTACGAGAGCTTCTGGCTGGGTCCGCGACTTGAGCGGATATGGGCGGCAGGTATGGGGCAACTAAATGAGTCACATAACGGCTATCTGGAGGTTTATCTCAATTTAGGTTACGTCGGACTCTTCCTACTGCTCTCATTTCTGGTCGCCGTGTACCGGAACATCTGCAAAAGGCTTAGACCTTTTTCTAGCATCGCGTCGCTCAGCCTGGCTATCTGGACCGTTTTCCTTTTCCATAATTCCACCGAGGCAGACTTCCGAAGCAGTCTGATGTGGGTCGCTTTTGTCCTAGCAGCCCTGGCCGTCTCCGAAGTTGCCCGCGAGAATGTTAGTGAGATGGCGGCGCTCCATAGTGCGCAGACAACGGAACAATTCCCATCTGCTTTTACAAGCGACGAGCCAAGGGCCGCGATAGCACAGCCGTTCCCATTGAGCTAACAATCAGCTCTACGACTCAGAGGCAACGTAGCCACCAATGACAGAAAAACCTCTCCGCCATCCGGTCAAAGGCTGCGTTCAGAGGTGTCCTAATTGTTCTGGCGATCTTCTGGAAAGCCTCCTTCGGCTCGCAGACCCTCCGAACAAAAGGAATTTATGAGTCCGTTACGTATTTTGGTGTTGGGGCCAGACTGTAATCCGGAGCAGGTCAGCATGCCTTTTGTCACCTATTCTCATGCGGCAGCGCTCGCCCAACTCCATGATGTGACGTTGGTTGTTCGGTCGCCTGTTGAGGACGCTGTGCGCCGCGCAAAGGCGCCGTTTTGCACCATCGAGGTGATCAGGCAGCCTTGGCTCGAGAGAATCTATGCCTGGAGTTTGCGACGGATCTTCAAATATAACTTTAACAACCAGGCACTCACAGCTTTCAGTTATCCCTTTTTTCTTGCCTTCGAATGGCGTGCTTGGCGGCAGTTGCGGCATCGGATCTTTACGGGCGAGTTTGATGTCGTTCTGCGCATCTACCCGATGAATGCGGTGTTCCCGAGTCCTTTCGCTTTTTTTCTACGGAAAGGACCTATACCCTTCGTAATTGGGCCCCTTAATGGCGGACTACCTTTTGTACAGGGTTTCAGCCAGGCCACTAAACAGAAGCAATGGATCTCCAGGTTCAGGAATCTGTACCGCTTCCTGCCTTTTGCTCGATCCACTTACCGCGACGCGGCAGCGATCATAGCAGCTTCATCTCAAACGTATGCCGAGTTTGCCGCATATCGGGACAAAGTATTTTTCGTTCCGGAACCTGGCGTGGGTCGTTCCGTTTGTTCCGATGAGCCGCGCACTTCGGATCCACGCGCAAAGCTCGATTTGATTTTCGTCGGGTCGCTGATCCCCTGTAAGGCTTGCGATCTTGGGTTGCGCGCGGCCGCTCCCCTTTTGCGAAGCGACTTGGCTCGCTTCACCGTGGTCGGCGATGGCCCGGAGCGGAGCCGCCTTGAGCAGCTCACGCGATCCCTTGCAATCGAGAAGGCTGTCTCCTTCCGTGGTTGGGTTAGCCATGCGGAAGTCCTACAGCGGTTACGTTCCGCAGATGTGCTGGTCTTCCCATCGGTTCGTGACTTCGGTGCGGGCGTAGTCTTTGAAGCTCTCGCGACTGGCGCCGTACCCGTGGTCGCGGACTTCGGCGGACCCGGAGATATAGTTCATCCCGAGGTAGGGTACAAGGTGCCCCTTACTAATGAGAGCGATGTGGTATCACAAATGGAAAAGATTCTGGCTAGTCTCGAACAGGATCGGGATCTTCTTAATCGCTTACGACAGCAAGGCATGTCCTACGTACGGGAACGCCTGACCTGGGATGCAAAGGCACAGAGCACGACTCGAGTCCTGAATTGGGCTTTGCGGCGGGGGGCCAAACCAGATCTTCCCCCGCCAAAGGTGCTGTATTCAAGCTAGCTGATCTTGAGTGGGATAGACCCGTCGTTGGACTAAGCCGCTTAGCCCCTGCGTCGAGGTCAATGAGCAGCGACGAGGCCAACGCTCGAAGAGATCATTGGGGAATTGCATGAAGATTCGTCGGGGGGCCGGGAGGACCTCCTTGGGTGAGCGGGTGAGGATAGGTATACGGCGTATAGTAGACCGTCCAAATGTTCGGTGCGGTGCAGACGAACAGTTCTCCTTGTCCGCCGCTGCCGCCATTGTTCCAGTTTCCTTGGTCCGTAGCCCAATAGCCCACACGGGGTGTGCAGGTTGCTGGGCGATTTGCCAGCGTTCCCCATCCCACCCCGCTACTTCCATTAAACGGTGATGTTGGCGAACTTTGTGCCCTCGGCGTGCCATTAGAATTATCTGTATACCAGTCGCGATTAGCAATAGTCCTCGCTGTGTCTGTGCCGACGTTGCCATTGAGGCGCACAGGGGTTAAAGAGTCATCCCATTCGTAGATCGGGTCGAGAGCCTGCGACAAGGCTGATGCTGGAGAAGGTGTTGAGCCAGAAACATAATTCCCCTGCCCCCTGCCTCCCTGATCAGCGCATACCGTAGCGCGGAGAATCTGATAACTATCGCCGTTGTTGAAAAGATTATTCTGCTCGGGGATGCTCGTTTGGATCGTCAAGGTAGTCGCAGTGTTGCTGGCGATCTCGGCCCACCAACCTTGAGTTACGTCGTAAACGGAATAGGGAGCGCCATTCGGAATGAATTGGTTTGTTGTCCAGCTTTTTGTACTATCGGCCAAGGTGCTGGAGCCGGAACTTCCAGAATTAATTCCTGAAAAGTACACAGTTCCGTCGTTTGTATCGTAAGCGCTGCTGCCTCCGCAGGCTCCCCATCCGCCGCCAGCCGTGAAGACGGTGCGGTAAACGGAGATGTTGATAAAGCTGTTGAAGAATCCGTCATTCAAGTTGCTGCCAGTGTTGCCAAAGGTGAATCCCGTGCCCCCCCGGTAGCCTGCGAAGATATTGCAACTGCTACGTATGCAGGTTATGTTGTTCCTGTAAACTTCCAGTTGCCTGCCGGCCCGGGGCCTTCCATCGGTATCAAGCCCGTGAAGCCCGAACAGACCGAATCCGTTCGAGGACGTGATCTGGTTGTACCTTCCCACGCTTCGACAGCCGCCGATGGCACCTCCAAACGGAGCGGTTTCGCAATCGCTGACGGATCGAGTCACGTAAATGCTGTTGTTCTCCATGTAGATATTGTTCGCTCCACCAAACGAGTCTGGCTGTGCCCAGGAGTTGTCGCCATACGCACCCACTCCAAGGTAGGCAGATAGCTCATCGTCGAGAAACACGGCATCGCTGCCGCTCGGCAGCGTGCAGTGGTCGATCACACCGAACACGTTGTCGGTGCGAATTATCCACGTAGCATTAGATCCATTGCCGCCTGCGGTCCATTGCGTAGTAATCCCAAACCCAATGTTATCGACACGGGCGTTGGGACAACCGCTCGCAGTACAGGTTCCCGCAATGCTGACGGGGGACCACAGCGGAGTGCTGCCGGAGTTCGGTTCGATGTCGAGCAAAGAGAGAGTGAAGGTTTCCCCGTAGGTGATGCCGGAAACCCTGATGAGTGGGTTGGAGCTTCCCGCATTGTCAACGATAACGGTGTCAAGAGTGCCCGATCCAAAAGTGCTAGGCCCCGTGTTCGGGATTCCGCTTCCGGTGAGCGTGATCCCAACTGATACGGAAAGATTGCTGGTCCAAGTGCAGGTGCCCATTGGAATAATAATCGTGTCACCGTTAACAGCGATGTGCGTTGGCCCGTTAATGATTGCGTTTACATCGCTGTAGTTGCAGGACGCGGCCGTGTAGGCGCCTTGCGCCCACAAAGGGGCCGCGATTGCGCTCGAAAGAAGTGCAAGTAAGAGACCTTTTGTAATTCTCGTCATCAATGCCCTTCCTCCTTCTCGCGATCAAAACTTACTGTCGGAGGCAGTCCCGGAACAGTTACTCGCGTGCTCGCTGCAACCCAGACTACGAGGAAAGGACTAACGTCCGCCACTGAAATAACCGAAATTTAGCACCAGGGTAACCAACGCCGAGGTTACTAAAGAGGCCATTGGACATGGCCCCTTCAGACACCCCGGTTCCACCCATGGAAGGCAGCAAATTCCAGTACCAACGAATGAAAAGCGAAGACGTATGATCACACGAGCTATGAGCATGCCGCTGGTTTCAATACTCATTCCCGCGCATAACGCCGACAAATGGGTCGCGGACACGATTCGTTCGGCGGTTGCCCAGACATGGAAGCGGAAAGAGATCATCGTTGTCGATGACGGCTCGACCGACCAAACGTTGGCAGTTGCACGGCAGTTCGAGTCCAAGTCAGTGAGCATTGTGGCGAGCCAGAACCAAGGTGCCGCGGCCACTCGCAACCTCGCGTTGCAGCGAAGCCAAGGGGACTACATCCAGTATTTGGACGCGGATGATCTGCTGGCGCCTGACAAAATCGAGCGGCAGCTTGCCGTTGTTGGGGAAGTGGATGCCCGGTGGACCTTGCTTTCCTCGCCTTGGGCCTACTTCTACTATAGCGCCAGCCGCGCCCGTTTCGTTCGCAACTCCCTGTGGCAGGATCTATCTCCCGTGGAGTGGCTCCTGAGGAAGATGGGCGAAAACCTACATATGCAAACGGCAACCTGGCTAACGAGCCGGGAATTGACCCAAGCGGCCGGGCCGTGGGATACGCGACTGCTCTCTGACGATGACGGCGAATACTTTTGTCGTGTGCTGTTGGCCTCCAAAGGGACACGGTTCGTGCCAGAGGCAAGAGTGTTCTACAGAGACACTCCCTCTGGCAGGTTGAGCCATATTGGCGCCTCTGACACAAAAAAGGACGCGATGCTCATTTCGATGAAACTGCACCTTCAGTACCTGCGATCGCTGGAAGAAAGCGAACGCGTTTGGAAGGCTTGCCTTGCGTACTTGCGGACTTGGTACGAGAACTTCGATCCGGAGCGACCGGATATCATTGCCGAGCTGCAGGTTCTCGCCGCACAGCTACACGGGCACTTGGAGGCGCCACCCCTGCGCTGGAAATACGCCTGGATGAAGCCGGTGTTTGGATTCAAAACTGCAAAATGGGCCCAGCGGACGCTCCCGGGGCTCAAGGCTTCATTCCTCAGATATTGTGACAAAGCTCTGTATCAGTTAGGTGCCGCAAGCGGCAGCCAGCCTGCATCGCAGGATGGCGGGCAGAGGGTTATATAGTTTGACAACGTCAACAATGTCACACCCCATTGCGGTGGCACTGCTTACCGGCGGTGGCGATAGGCCCTATGCGTTTGGCGTGGCGACGTCTCTTTTGTCCGAGGGTGTCGCCCTAGACTTGGTTGGTAGCGATGACCTTGACTGCCCGGAGTTCCACAATAATCCTGGAGTGACCTTTCTTAATCTGCGCGGCAGCCAGGAGCCAAACGCCAGCTTTGCTGGCAAGATGCTCAGGGTGTGCAAGTACTATGCAAGACTGATTCGATACGCTGCGACAGCCAAGCCGCGAATCTTTCACATCCTATGGAATAACAAGTTCGCTCTCTTTGATCGAACGCTGCTCATGCTTTATTACAGGCTTCTGGGAAAAAGGATCGTCCTTACGCTTCACAACGTAAACGCCGGCAGGCGCGACGCTAAGGATACAGTCCTCAATCGGGTTACGCTGCGAATCCAGTATCGGCTTGCCGACCATCTATTTGTTCATACAGAAAAGATGAAGGCCGAGCTCATCGAGGAGTTTGGCGAGCATCGGTCGCGGATCACGGTCATTCCGTTCGGGATCAACAATGTTGTTCCGAATACCTGTCTCACGCGGGCCGACGCAAGGCAGCGATTGGGCATCCGGGAGGGTACGAAGACGGTTCTATTCTTCGGTAACATCACACCCTACAAGGGACTTGAATACCTCATCGCCGCATTCAAGCAGATCTATGCACGATGCGTAGAATATCAGCTGATTGTCGCTGGCCGCCCAGTGCGGTGCGAAAGCTACTGGAGAGCAATCCGGGAAGCGATTCGGGAGGACATAGAGAATGGACGAGTGCTGCTCAGGGCGGAGTACATTCCAGATGCGGAAACGGAGGTTTATTTCAAAGCAGCAGACGTTCTGGTATTACCTTACAAGCACATCTACCAGAGCGGTGTTTTATTCCTGGGATACAGTTTTGGGCTACCGGTTCTCGCAGCTGACGTGGGCTCGTTACAAGATGACATCGTCGAGGGTGAAACAGGGTCGATATTTCAGCCTGAAGATCCCATTGACTTGGCGAAGGCCATTGAACGCTACTTTAGCAGCAAGCTTTTCGAAGAACTAAGTACCCGCCGACAGAAAATCCGCGATTACGCAACGGCGCGGCATTCTTGGGACTTAGTAAGGCAAATGACTCTGAGTGTATACGCGGCCTTACTGTCGGCGGAGAATCTGTCGAGCAGCGATCCATCGGCTGCTGCGCGTGGCGTCAAGGCCCCTTCTTGAGAATTCCAAGAACGATCCGGTCGCTTCAAGAGCTTTAGTAACTAGAAGCGAACGTATGGTCCCACGTATTTCATTCCGCGGCATCGCTTATCCGATCGGTATCGCCAACGGGTGGCTTGGTATTAACCACCACGTCAACACGCGATGCTATATTCCTTGTCGGCGAGTGCCGCTCTTTTTGAACAAAACGGCATCTCCGTTTCGAAGATTACAGGTCACATGTCCGTAGGACTGATCGCGGAGCCTGGCTATACGGGCTTCAGAACTTACTGTAGCCCTGGTCTTAAGGCCAGCGTGCCTTAATCGGAGTATGAGCAAATAACAGATGGGCCATAGTCTGACTGTGGTAACACTATCAGATAGTAGAGTAACCAGGCACGACGACTAGTGGGAAGATTCTAGGGTCTGACTGATATCTGGTGATGAAGGCACCGAAACTTTCAACGTCGGTGAGTGTTAGCGGAGGTTGCGATGAAGTTAGGCTTGAGGCGGACGAGCTTTAGCGTCAGTCCTGGCATAACACGGAGAGTCGTCGATGAAGCCGTTGGTATCGATTCTGATTCCCGCTTATAACGTCGAATCTTTGGTTGCCGATACTATACGGTCTGCGATTGCTCAAACCTGGCAACCCAAAGAGATCATCGTCGTGGACGATGGTTCTACGGATCGCACCGCCGATGTGGCACGCCAATTTGCCTTAAAGGGGGTCACTGTGGTGTCCACGGAGAACCGGGGCCATCCTGCGGCAGCAAATCATGCCTTTAAGCTTAGCCAGGGGGACTACATCCAATGTTTGGACGCGGATGATATTTTGGCACCGGACAAGATCGAAAGGCAGCTTGCCGCCCGGCGGGAAGGTGACAGCAGGCGATTGCTGCTCTCCTCGCCATGGGCCCACTTCTACTACCGTACCCAACGTGTTCGTTTTGTTCGCAACTCCCTGTGGCAAGACCTTTCTCCCGTCGAGTGGCTCCTAAAGAAAATGGGCGAAAACCTGCATATGCAGACAGCAACCTGGTTGACGAGCCGAGAACTGAGAGAAGCGGCAGGGCCTTGGGACACGCGCCTTTTTTGTGATCAAGACGGCGAATATTTTGCCCGCGTGCTCATGGGCTCCGAAGGTACCCGGTTTACAGCCGGAACTGGTGTTTTCTACAGAGCCAACGGCCGACGCCGCATCAGCTATACTGGTAACTCAAATAAGAAGAAAGACTCGCGGCTGCTTTCGATAAAACTGCACGTTCAATACCTCCGATCACTTGAAGAAAGCGAACGGGTCCGAAAAGCCTGCCTGACCTATTTGCAAACCTGGTACCAAACTTTCTATCCGGAGCGACCCGACATCGTTTCGGAGTTGCAGGCTCTGGCTGCGCAACTTCAAGGTCATCTGGAGGTGCCCCGCTTGAGTTGGAAATACGCCTGGATGAAACCGACCTTTGGATGGAGAACCGCTAAGTGGGCTCAGCAGACATTCCCGGAATTGAAGGCTTCATGCATCAGGTTTTGCGATAAGGCAATGTATGAATTAAAGGCCGCTAGCCTGCATGCGAACACTGACGCATCGAGCGCTCACCACGACGTGAAGGCCATTCCTGAAAACTCCATCGCCAATTCTATCGACACACTTTAACTCATAGATTCTTGCTAATTGATCCTCCGCAAGTCTCAGGGACCGGCATGCCCACGCAACAGTTGTTAGACGCACTTAGCACCGAACATCTGCAGGCAGATCTGAAAGGTCGGTCTATTCGGGGCGGACTGATGACACTGACCTCGCAGGGAACTCAGTTCCTCATCCAATCAATCTCGACCGTGGTGCTGGCCCGACTGCTGACCCCTACCGACTTCGGACTAGTGGCCATGGTCACCGCCATAACCGGACTGGGCCAAGCTTTTGCGGATCTCGGGCTGTCTGAGGCAACCATCCAGTGCCGGGAGATCGATCATAATCAAATCACTACGCTCTTTTGGATCAATGCGGCTGTTGGGCTAATGCTCATGGTGGCCACAATGGCTTTGGGTCCCGCGCTCGGTTGGTTCTATCGACAACCGCAAATCGAAAATATCACATTCGTATTGTCTTTCACGTTTCTCATCTGCGGTCTGCGGGTGCAGCACGATGCCCTTCTCCGGCGCCAGATGCGGTTTAGGTCCCTTGCCATTCGAGATGTGACTTCCTCCGCTGTAGCAGTCCCTGTTGCCATCACGATGGCGTGGCAAGGAGCTGGCTACTGGGCATTAGTCGCTCTTCCCCTAACATTGAATCTGACTCAAATGGTGCTTTCTTGGCTGATGGTCAGATGGGTACCAGGCCTACCCCGACGCCAGGCCAAAGTTGGCTCCATGGTCCTCTTTGGCAGCAACGTTGCCGGCTCCTATTTCATATTCAATGTGAATCGTAGTGTCGACAACGTCCTGATCGGCTGGTATTGGGGAGCCGGTCCATTGGGTCTGTATTCAAGAGCCTACAATCTCCTTATGCTTCCCGTGCGCCAGCTCGGTGCACCCGCCAGTAGCGTTGCTATCGCTACCCTGAGCAGAATCCAAGATGATCCGGAGCGTTTCGCGCGATACTACCTTCGCGCCACTAACTTGATAATGTGGATCTGTACCCCGATCTTCGGCTTTCTTTTCGTTGCTGCGCAACCGGTGATTATCCTTACGCTCGGGAATAAATGGCGGGAGGCAACGCCTGTTTTCCAAATCCTTGTTATTTCTGGATTAGGGCAACTCCTTCTTCAGTCTATCGTCTGGTTGTTTGTGAGTCGCGGGCAATCGCGGCGTCTTCTGAAACTGTCGCTAATCATTTCTCCCATCATAGTTGCCAGCTTTGCAATCGGCTTACCTTTCGGCATTAAGGGGGTTGCCCTATCCAGCGCTCTGGTTCTCCTTTCGATTCTGCCGTGGATACTCAAAGTCGCCTTCCGCGGCACCAACTTGACTTTGCAGCGTCTTGGCCAGGCTATCCTGTACCCGGTTTCACTGTGCTTTGCGGGTGTTTTCTTGGCAGAACTGGCCCTGTATGTGATCGCTCCGCAACGCACGCTTTCGGAGCTTTTTGTGGCCGCTCTTGGTTTTGCAGTAGCTTATTTACTCTCGGCCCTGATATCTCCAGTACGACAAGAGGCCGTGTCTCTTAGGAAATTATTCGGCGAGTTGCGGGTGTCAAACCAAACCGCCTAGCCTGCCGCGCAGAGACCCTCGTCGTTATTCGGATCGATAGCCTGAATAAATCGCTCTGCGCCACATCCAACACCTCATTTGTGTCTGTCGACAATTTTCTGAAGGAAAGCCGAATAAATGGTAATCACTAGTACTCCACTTCGCATTTCATTCTTCGGTGGCGGCACCGACTATCCTGTCTGGTACCGTCAGTACGGCGGCTCCGTCTTGGCGACCACCATCAACAAGTGCTGTTATATTACTTGTCGACGGTTGCCACCGTTCTTCGAATATCACAGCCGTATCTCCTACACGAAGAGTTGAAAATGTCCGCCGAAATGATGCGATTGAACATCCATCGGTGCGTGGCTGTCTTCAATTCTTAGGCATCGACGAGGGTCTCGAAATTCACCATGTGGCTGACCTGCCTGCTCGAACGGGTCTGGGTACGAGTTCGGCTTTTACGGTAGGCCTTCTTCTTGGTCTCTACGCCCTCCAAAACCGAATGCGTGACAAACAGGCCCTTGCCGCTGACGCCATCCAAGTTGAACAGGAACTGCTTCAAGAGGCTGTCGGCGCGCAAGATCAGGTTTGCGCCGCCTATGGAGGCTTCAATCGCATCAACTTCCATACCGATGGTTCGATCGAGGTAAAGCGGGTGCTGACCGCGCCAAGCAGATTGGCAGAACTCGAGCAGCACCTGGCGCTCTACTTTACCGGTTTCGCCCGGACTGCTTCCGAGATCGCCCAAGAACAAGTCAGAATGACGCCGCAGCGGAAGCAAGAGCTGGACACCATGCTTCAATTAGTGGACGAGGCCGAGTCCGTCGTTACCGGCGCCGCGCTCGCTAGACGAGTTTGGCCATTTGCTGCACGAGGGCTGGCAAATCAAGCGATCGCTGACGCAAAAGATCACGAATGCCAGCATCGACGAGATCTACGAAGCCGGGCTTAGCGCCGGTGCTCTGGGAGGCAAGCTGCTGGGTGCCGGTGGCGGCGGCTTTATGCTGTTTTTCGTACCACCGGAGCGGCGGCAGAACTTGAGGGAGCGGCTGAAGAAGCTGTTGTGCGTCCCGTTTTCCTTTTCGAATAAAGGTAGCAATGTCGTGGTCTATGAGCCAGACGAGGTGTATGACAAATCGCTGGTCATCGAGCGGGACGCGGTCTATGCCTAACATCGCCGATGTCGTATTGCTGTGTGGCGGCGCTGGCCTTCGGTTGCGGAGCGTGCTTGGAAATGCTCCCAAAGGAATGGCCGACGTTGCTGGCCGCCCATTTCTGGAACTGTTGCTTCGGCAGCTCGGCCGGCACGGTTTCGAGCGTGTCATTCTGGCTGTCGGGTACCAGAACGACATGATCTACTCACACTTTGGCGAGCGAGCGTTCGGCATCGACCTGGTGTACTCAAGCGAGTCATCCCCACTCGGGACGGGCGGCGCATTGCGCAACGCTGTAGAACTAATTGAATCGGAGAACGTTCTTATCATGAACGGGGACAGCTACACCGATGCCGACCTCTGTGAATTTGTGGTCGACCACCACAAAACGAAGGCCGATCTCTCTATAGTTGTTGTGCCTGCTGATGGACGCGGCGACTGTGGATCGATAGCGATAGATGGAAGCAGCAAGCTTACGAGTTTTGCGGAGAAACAAGACCCATTTCACGCGCCCTACGTTAATGCAGGCATCTACACGACCTCGCGGCAGCTGCTTTACGAAATACCGTCGGGACTGGAGGTTTCGTTGGAACGAGAGCTTGTTCCCCGGTGGCTACGGCAAGGTAAGTACATCAAGGGATTCGTCTGCTTGAGCAAGTGCATAGATATCGGTACTCCAGAGCGTTATCAGAGTGCACAGGATATTCTGGCCAATGTCGAAAGAGACGCAAGAGCCCCTCAATGCGAGAGTCAATTATGAAGGTCATGATTACGGGAGCCGCTGGCTTCATCGGTGGGTTTTTGGCGAAGCACTGTCAGGAAGCCGGTTGTTCCGTGCTAGGGCTTGGCATCAGCCGACCCCTCGATGAATGGCCTGGTGGTGCCTTTGAACACTGCGATATTCGAGACGTAACGCGTTTGTCGCACCTCATGTCGACGTTTCGGCCGGATCGTATATTTCATTTGGCAGCTCAGAGTTACCCGACCGTATCGCTTGAACAGCCGCGAGAGACCATCGACATTAATGTGGGGGGGACCGTAAATCTGTTCGAGTGCCTGCGTGCAGCGCGCATAATGCCTGTTGTCGTTGTAGCGTGCTCAAGTGCGGAATACGGACCAGTTGCGGCCGCGGATCTGCCAGTCCGCGAGGATCATCCGCTTTGTCCGTTGCATCCTTACGGCGTCAGTAAGGTCGCCCAGGACCTGCTCGCGGCACAATATTTCGCGAACTACGCAATTCCGTCCGTAAGAATTCGGATTTTCAACACTACGGGACCGGGCAAAATCGGTGATGTGTGCTCGGATCTCACGAGGAGGGCCGTGGAGATAGAACTCGGAATGCGGCCTCCATCTCTTATGGTCGGTAACCTCACAAAGCGGGCGATCATTGATGTGCGGGACCTTGTGCGGGGCCTTTGGCTATCGGCAGAGTGCTGTGTGGCCGGTGACGTCTACAACCTGGGCACAGACCAGATTTACTCAATTCAAGAAGTGATCGAAACGATCCAAGCCCATGTAAAGGTGCCATTTTCCGTGGAGAAGGATCTGTCATTAGTGCGCGGTTGTGACGAACCAGTTATCGCCGGCGATATCACAAAGTTCCAGCGCTGCAGTGGATGGAAGATGGAAATAGAGTTGGCCAGAACCCTGCGCGACATGCTCGATTGGTGGAGGAACCGACTTACCTCAGCATCGACATCTGATCGGTTCGTGATGGATAGCCGCCCCTCGGAGTTGCCGGTTTGACGGCGAGATCGCCTCGTTCGAGCCGGGTGTGATTACTTCCGACAAGCTATTGCCAGCCACTTTTGGTCGAGACCTATCTCATGTGTGAAGCACTTACGAACGCGGCTGCGATGACTAGCAGTATTCTTCGCACCAATATTGAGCGTAGCGTCGAAGTCCACAATCGCCTTATTGTGGAGTGCTTGCCATCGCTTACTGCGGCGGCTGGTGCGCTCATTTCAGCTTACCGCTCTGGCCACAAGGCACTGTTTTTCGGGAATGGCGGTAGTGCCGCCGACGCACAGCATTTGGCCGCTGAATTCCTCGGACGTTACCTACGTGAGAGGGATCCAATGCCGGCGTTGGCGCTCAGTGCAAACAGCTCTGCCGTCACAGCGATCGGAAACGACTATGGATACGAAGAGGTCTTTGCGCGCCAGATCCAGGCCCTCGCCACTCCAGGCGACGTGGCGGTTGCCATTAGCACTTCGGGGAACTCCCCGAACGTGACTCAGGCCGTCATATTCGCGCGTCGATTGGGGCTCTTTACCATCGGGCTGACGGGCGCCACGGGAGGCCAGTTACGGGGTCTTGTCGATGTGCTGATCGCCGTTCCATCGCAGGAAACGCCGCGCATCCAAGAGTGCCACATTCTGGCCGGTCACGCGCTCTGCGATGCCGTTGAGCAAGCGGTTGCAACTGAGCATACCTTCTCCACTGTCCATGCGGTGGCCCAAAAATAGTCTTCTATGCAGCTGTCGGTGCGCTTCAAGGGTACGGCTGCTCCTAAGGCCTTATGAGCGTGCGCAACAACAAGGCAGTCTTCCTGGACCGGGACGGAGTAATCAATATCGAACGGTGTTACGTTCATTGTCGCGAGGATTTCCACTTCCAAGAGGGTATCTTCGAACTGTGCCGAGCGGCGCAGAGTCTCGGTTATCTCTTGGTGGTAGTTACAAATCAAGCCGGTATCGCACGGGGCTACTATACAGAATCGGAGTTCCTCGACTTGACGGACTGGATGATCGAGGAGTTTGCGCGCCAGGAAACCACTATCGCTCGTGTGTACTACTGCCCATATCATCCGGTCTATGGTATTGGCAGGTACAAATATGACTCTCCGGATCGAAAGCCGAAGCCGGGTATGCTACTGCGCGCGCAGGTAGACCTCAATTTGGATCTAGCGCAGAGCATCCTTATCGGAGACAAACTGTCCGACATTCAAGCTGGCACAGCAGCTGCAGTGGGTACCAGAATATTACTTAGCTCCGGAGGCGCGACGACGTTGCAGGGGCGGGGTTGTCACTTCGCAGATTGCCTCGACGATATCCGTGGTAAGTTCTTCTCTCATTTGTTTCTGCGAGACCATCCAGGGAGCTTCGACCAGTTAAGGTAGTATCCGGGACGATTGCGGCAACTGGGTGCCCGCCTTCGCTGGCCCGAGAGGAGGCAGCATTCGGGGAAGGTCGTGAGATTCTACGGCATTACCGGTCGTTATTGCCTTCACCGGAACGTTCGATTCGCCTTTAAGGCAACGCACTATGACGCGACTCTTGACGTATTGAACCAGTGGAGACTACATAATGCAACAAGCAAACATCGCCTATCATAAGAGAGACTTTTGGGTCAAGGAGAACCTCAGCTATGTTGAGCCTCATTTCCGACTCGAAAAGGCGGCGCGAATCGTCAACAGAATTGCACAAGGAAGGGTTAGCGATCTTCTCGATGTTGGTTGTGGCCCAGGGACCTTAAGGCGCCTTCTTAACACCAATATACACTACTATGGGATCGATATCGCTATTCACGAGCAGTCACCAAACCTGATTGAAGCCGACTTTGTGGAAGGTCCTATCAGATTTGCTGGAAGGCGTTTTGACATCATAGTTGCGCAGGGTGTGTTTGAGTATATCGGCAGTGTGCAGGAACAAAAACTCTCGGAGATCCGCGATCTCCTGAACGAAGGCGGCACGTTCATCGCGACCTATGTCAACTTCGACCATCGCAATAAAAACATTTATTGGCCTTACAACAATATCCAGTCGTTCAGCTCCTTTCATCGCAGCTTGACGCAATTCTTTCAGATCGATCGATATTTCCCGACCTCTCACCGTTGGTATCATGATGAACCCAGGGGCCGGCTTATGTGGGCAGTCCAAAAACACATAAACCTCAATATCCCTCTGGTCAGCCGGTGGTTTGGTGTTGAGTATTTCTTCATCTGTTCGGAAAACGGCCGTAAAGCCGGATCACAAAAGCGGAGGGCGTCGCTTGTGTTTCGTCGGCAGCAGATACGATAACTTGTGTCATGCCCTTGAAGTCAGCCGTCAGCGATGATCTTTCAGGACACCAAGCTACGAGGGGTTCGCGAAGTTAATTTAGAGCCCACGCCTGATGAGCGCGGATTCTTTGCCCGCACCTGGTGCAAGAAGGAGTTTGAAGAGAGCGGGCTGAATTCCAGGCTGGTGCAATGCAGTGTTTCGTTCAACACGCGGAAGGGAACGCTGCGGGGCATGCATTTCCAGGTTTCCCCACATGCCGAGGCAAAACTCGTGCGCTGCATTAAGGGCGCGATTTACGACGTTGTAATCGATCTGCGGCCCGAGTCGCGCACCTACAGAGAATGGATTGCGGTGCTTCTTACAGCTGACAAGCGGAATATGGTCTACATTCCGGAGGGATGTGCACACGGGTTTTTGACTCTGGCCGACGAGAGCGAAGTGTTCTATCAGATGTCTGAGTTCTACAGCCCCGATTCGGCACGGGGGGTGCGGTGGGACGATCCGGCCTTCCAGATCATTTGGCCGGATGCAGTTGAAGTGATTTCGGAGCGTGACCGGACATATCCGGATTTCGAGCAGGTGCAATGACATTGTCCAGCAACGTCGACGCGACAGACTCCGCAGAACTCGGCCAGAAGATGCACAGCTTCGCCGCTAGTCTCTATCCGATTTGCCGAAGCATCACTGGCGACGGAATTCGACGGACGCTGGCGATAATCGGCGAGCAGGTTCCGCTACAAACATTCGAAGTACGCAGCGGCACTCCCGTCTTCGACTGGACAGTGCCCAAAGAGTGGAATATTCGAGATGCCTATATTGCTGATGCCCGTGGGACGCGAATAGTCGATTTTTGCAAGTGCAACCTGCACGCCATGAACTACAGCACGCAGGTTCACGCGACGATGCAGTTTAGTGAGCTTAGGCCGCACCTATTTACGATTCCCGAGCATCCCGACTGGGTTCCGTACCGTACGTCCTATTACAAGGAAGATTGGGGATTCTGTCTCTCGCACAACCAGATGCTGGCATTCCACGATCGAGCAGAATACGAGGTGTGCATTGATTCGACGCTCGCAGATGGGTTCCTGAACTACGGTGAATATTACCTGCCTGGGCAGACGACCGACGAGATTCTGATCTCATGTCATGTATGCCACCCGTCCCTGGCGAACGACAATCTGTCGGGTATAGCAGTTGCCACGTTTCTGGCGGAAGTTCTATCGAAACAGAATCTACGGTACTCATACCGATTTCTGTTTATTCCGGGGACCATCGGAGCGATCACATGGCTTGCGCGCAACAAAGAAAACGTAGAACGGATTCGTCATGGGCTGGTGCTAACCTGCCTTGGGGATGGCGGTAGCTTTCATTACAAGAAGAGCCGGCAGGGAAATGCCGATGTTGATAGGGCGGCCACCGTCGTACTCAAGCACGAGAGCAAATCCGCCGAGGTGATGGAATTTTCTCCCTACGGCTACGATGAACGCCAATACTGCTCTCCGGGTTTCAATCTTCCGGTAGGCTGTCTCATGCGAAGCGTCTGGGGAACCTTCCCGGAGTATCACACTTCGGCTGACAACCTCGAGTTTATTCGTCCAGAGCAGCTTGCCGAATCGCTTAGCGTGTGCCTATCGATCGCGGACGTGCTGGAAAACAATCGAAAATACCGCAGCCTGAATCCTTACTGCGAGCCGCAACTCGGCCGGCGCGACCTTTATAGCTCGACCGGCGGCGCCCACCCCATCGGGGACGAGATTAACGCACGCCTTTGGGTGCTGAACCTATCCGACGGAGAACACTCTCTACTCGATATTGCGGAACGGTCAGGTATCTCGTTCCCTCTGATCCGCGATGCCGCGGACGTGCTACGAGAGAATGGTCTGCTAGCGCTCGTTAGCGACGATCATGGCGCGAAAGCCGCGAGAGTTGGATCCATGTCAATGGACGTCGTACCAGCTCTCAAATCCAACGCAGTCTGACTTTACTTCTGAGTCAAAAAAAGCTCGCCGAGGGAGTTACACAATTATGAGAATACTTCTCACTGGCCACATGGGATACATCGGTGCTGTTGCCGGGCCCGTGTTGCGAGCCTCAGGACATGCAGTCGTAGGACTTGACGCTGATTTGTTCGCGGGTTGCGACTTCGGAGAGGCGGCTGCGGACATTCCAGCGATTCGTAAAGACATACGCGACCTGACGATCGCAGACCTCGACGGCTTCGACGCAGTAGTGCATCTGGCCGCACTGTCAAACGATCCTCTTGGTAATCTCGATGCAAGTCTGACCTATGACATTAACCATGTGGCTTCGGTCGGCCTGGCGGAACTGGCGAAGGCTGCCGGCGTAAAGCGCTTTGTCTTCTCTTCATCGTGCAGCACCTATGGCGCCGCGGGAGACGCTTTTCACGACGAAAACGCTCCGCTGAACCCAGTCACTCCGTATGGTGAATCTAAGGTAATGGTTGAGCTCGATATTGCGGCGCTGACAGATGACCATTTCAGCCCAACCTATCTGCGCAATGCGACCGCTTATGGAGTATCTCCACGCCTGCGGCTGGATATAGTACTGAACGACTTGGTCGCGTCCGCGTTCACAACGGGGCAGGTCTACATAAAGAGTGACGGCACACCCTGGCGGCCGATTGTACATGTTCGCGACATCGTCGCCGCGATTCTCGCTACGTTGGAGGCGCCAAAGGAAGCCATCCATAACGAAATCTTTAATGTTGGCCGGACCGACGAAAACTACCGCATCAGCGAATTGGCCGACATCGTAGCCGAGACGGTTCCTGGTTCCCGGGTCGAATGTGCGCCCGATGGCGGTCCAGACAAGCGCTGCTATCGCGTGAATTGCGACAAGATCCGGCAGAGGCTTCCGGGGTTTCGCCCGCAGTGGACGGCTCGCAAGGGTGCACAAGAACTCTACGACGCTTATCGGGCGATTGGACTAACCCGGGAAGATGTTGAATGTGGACGTTACATCCGAATTCGGCAGATTCAGCACCTGCTGAATATCGGGCAAATAGATGCTTCGCTACGCTGGACTCATCACTCGGCCGAGACACCTGCGTGCCTGATCTCTACTTAAGAGGGTTAAACGCATGAGCACGATGACACTGCCCGCCACTATTCAAACACAAACTGCAACCCAGCCGTGCCGCTTTTGCGGTGCCGAGCTACAGCAAACATTTGTTGACCTGGGAATGTCTCCACTATGCGAGACCTATCTGGCCGCGGCTGATCTGAATCAGGGGGAGGTCTACTATCCTCTTCACGTCTATGTCTGCTCGCAGTGCCTGCTTGTGCAGTTAGAGGAGTTTGAAAGTGACGAGAATATTTTTAGCGACTACGCCTATTTTTCCTCGTACTCCGATTCCTGGCTAAAGCACTGTGAGAAGTACTGCGACAAAATGATGAAACGCTTTGGCCTGAACGAGAAGAGCTTTGTGGTCGAAGTTGCGAGCAACGACGGTTACCTGTTGCAATATTTCGCCCAGGCCAAAATACCTGTCTTGGGTATTGAGCCAGCGGCTAATGTCGCCAAGGTAGCGAGCCAAAAAGGAATTCCTACGCTAGTGCGGTTCTTTGGAGCGCAGTTGGCGAGAGAACTTGCTCTCAAAGGGCACACCGCCGACCTCGTCGCCGGTAATAACGTCTTGGCGCAGGTTCCGGATCTGAATGACTTCGTAGATGGACTGAGGGTCGTGCTTAAACCTGAAGGGATCCTGACCCTGGAGTTTCCCCATCTGCTTCGGTTGATCGAACGTAATGAG
This sequence comes from uncultured Acidobacteriaceae bacterium, assembly GCA_963720135.1. Taxonomy (GTDB): domain Bacteria; phylum Acidobacteriota; class Terriglobia; order Terriglobales; family Acidobacteriaceae; genus Bog-257. The sequence goes on along the minus strand of CAVREJ010000022.1, from coordinate 528,810 downwards.
TTCGACACAATCTATCACGAGCACTACTCCTACTTCTCAATGCTCACTACCGCGCGAATTCTGGAACACCATGGCCTACGAGTGTTCGATGTCGATGAATTGGCTTCGCACGGCGGATCGCTTCGGGTCTACGCTTGTCGTGCTGAGAGCCAGACGCACCTCCTCGAGCCTAGCGTCCGCAAAGTGATCGAGGAAGAACAGAAAGCGGGATTGGATACGGCAGAAGGTTACACGCGCTTTGGCCAGCAGGTTAAGCAAACCAAGCTGGCCTTGGTGGACTTCTTACTCAAAGCAACAAGAGAGGGGAAGTCAGTGGCCGGGTATGGAGCGCCGGGCAAGAGCGCAACGCTGCTGCACTATTGCGGGGTTGGAAAAGACATGATTGAGTACACCGTGGATCGCAGTCCTCATAAGCAAGGCAGGTTCCTGCCCGGCAGTCATATCCCGATCTATCATCCTGACCGGATCGCCGAAACCAAGCCGAATTATGTGTTGATTCTGCCCTGGAATCTGAAAGACGAAATCATGCAGCAGTTGCAGTACATCCGGGAGTGGGACGGCCGCTTCGTCGTGCCGATCCCTGAAGTGACTGTCTGCTGAAACAGGTGGAATGGAGGTGAGGGAATGAAAGTAGTTCTCTTCTGTGGTGGAGCGGGCATGCGGCTCCGGGGATATGCGGATGACGTGCCGAAACCGATGGTGACGATCGGTTCGCGCCCGGTCCTATGGCATGTGATGAGGTACTATGCGCACTTCGGCCACAAGGACTTTATCCTTTGTCTTGGCTACAAGGGCAACTGCATCAAGGACTACTTTCTGCATTACGACGAGTCCGTCTCCAACGACTTTGTATGGTCGCATGGCGGAAAGAAGATTCAGTTCATGAACCGCGATATTGACGACTGGACGATCACCTTCGTGGAGACCGGAGCGAGTGCCACGATTGGTGAACGGTTGAAAGCTGTCGAATCGCACCTGAAGGGCGAGGAGATATTTCTGGCGAACTACGGAGACGGACTAAGTGACCTCCCACTTCCTTGCATGCTGCAGAAGTTTCGGCAGACTAACGCCATAGCATCCTTGCTCCTAGTACAGCCCACGGCAAGCTTTGACATTGTTACTGCCGGGTCCGAAGGATTTGTGATGGACGTGTCTCCGTTGACTGGAAGCGCTATCTGGATCAACGGCGGCTATTTCGTCATGCGGAACGAGATTTTTCGCTATATTCGGCCTGGCGATGAACTCGTGCGCGAACCATTTCAGCGGCTGATTGAGAAGCAGGCTCTGCTGTCCTACAAGTACACCGGATTCTGGCAGTGCATGGATACATTTAAGGACAAGCAGCATCTTGAGGAGCTGAACCAGACCTCGGCGCCGTGGAAAGTCTGGAACCATCTGGGGACGCTGAGCCCGAGCTCCAAGGAGCTGGTCTCGGCCGCAATATGATCCAGTTAAGCCTGAGGGCGCAAGCCAACGGCCCATTGAATGTCTTGTGCCTGGGCGCTCACTCCGACGATATCGAAATTGGCTGCGGTGGCACCATTCTTCAGTTGGCGAAGCAGTATCCGGAAACAGTATTTCACTGGATCGTCTTCAGTGCGATTGGGATACGAGAGGCTGAGGCGCGATGCGCGGCGAGTTTGTTCGGAGGCACAGCCATCCGTGGGCCAGTGCTGAAGACTTTTCCCGACGGCTTCATGCCTTTTGTCGGAGCGGAGGTGAAGGCAGTATTCGAGGAACTGAAGCAGTCAGTCTCCCCGGACCTTGTCCTTTGTCCATGGCGCAAGGATGCACATCAAGATCACAGGCTGATATCAGAGTTGACGTGGAATACCTTTCGCAACCACCTGATTCTCGAGTACGAAATTCCCAAGTATGACGGCGACCTCGGACAACCGAACGTGTTCGTCCCGCTCGGGGCTGAACTGTACCAGAAGAAGGTTCAGCACATAACGGATGCATTCCAGTCGCAGCGAACAAAGCACTGGTTTGAAGAGAGCACCTTTCTTTCTCTTATGCGGCTGCGAGGGATGGAGTGCAACTCTATCAGCGGTTACGCCGAGGCCTTCCACTGCCGCAAGCTAGTTCTTTGAAGCTAGGAGAGAAGTATCGACTCCGGCCGGAAGAACCAGACCCGCCTGGGAGTATGAGTCAGGATGAAAGATCTAAAAGAGAAAACGATTCGTGGTGGCTTCGCAAGACTCGCCGCACAGGCGGCGAATTTTCTATTGCGCTTGGGGTCCTTGATGGTGTTAGCGCGACTACTGGACCCTAAGGACTTCGGCTTAGTCGGTATGGTCACAGCTTTCACTGGCGTGCTGAGTTTGTTTCGAGACTTTGGGCTTTCATCTGCTGCAATTCAGCGTGCGAATGTTACAGACGAGCAAGTATCAACCTTGTTCTGGGTGAATCTGCTTGTCGGGGCGTTACTCACGTGTATATCAATCGTATTGGCCCCGGCTGTTGCGGCGTTTTATCACGAGCCACGGCTATCGGCCGTGACCATGGCTCTAGCGGTCGGATTTCTTCTTAACGCGGCAGGCGTGCAACACGGTGCCCTTCTGCAACGTCAAATGCGTTTCACGGCCCTGGCCGTGATCAACACGGTCGCCTTGATCGTTGGCACGATTATCGCTATTGGAGGTGCGTTGGGGGGCTATGGATATTGGGCGCTGGTGGCAATGACCGTAACGTCTCCCCTTATCGGCACGATCGGCTTCTGGCTGGCCACGAGTTGGGTTCCGGGTAAACCCCGCAGGCAGGCCGGAATTCGCTCCATGATGCATTTTGGCGGCGCAATAACGTTGAATGGCCTCATCATCTACGTCGCGACTAATTTTGAGAAGGTCTTACTAGGTCGTTATTGGGGAGCTGACGCGATTGGGCTTTATGGAAGAGCCTACCAACTCAGCAATATTCCGACCGACAATTTAAACTCGGCAGCAGGGGAGGTAGCGTTTGCAGCGCTTTCCCGCCTGCAAGACGATCCAAAGCGGCTGAAGAGCTACTTCCTCAAGGGCTACTCTCTGATTCTTGCATTGACGCTGCCGCTGACGATTACCTGCGCGCTTTTCGCCGATGACGTAATACATGTTGTTCTGGGGCCGAAGTGGAAAGATGCGGCCATCCTCTTTCGCCTGCTGGCTCCGACGATCCTCGTCTTTGGGATAGCCAATCCCCTTTCGTGGCTGCTCTGTTCGCTCGGAATGATTAAGCGACTCTTGAAGATGGGGTTGGTTATCGCGCCAATCATGATTGGTGCCTACGTCATGGGACTCCCTTACGGCCCGAAGGGTGTTGCTTCTGCATACTCGGCGGTCATGACTCTGTGGCTCATCCCGCTGGTTTTCTGGGCTCTGCATGGTACGGTGGTTTCACCGCGGGACATTCTGGTGGAACTAAGCCGGCCGCTCGTTTCGAGTATTGTGGCAGGAGGACTTGCCTTTGCCTCGCGGTTGATGTACGGCCACTTTTTGTCCCCCCTTCCACGACTTATAATGGAAAGCGCCATCCTTTTTACTACGTTCTTGGTGATGCTCTTGTTTGTGACAGGTCAGGGACCACTCTATATGGGGCTGCTGCGTGAATTGCGGAGCTCCTCACCAACTAAAGAAAACGTTCTAGCATCGGCTTAGCAGGCCGTTGCGAACCGCTATGTACATTTCTCCCTACGCTCTTTGCAATAGTAGTGCGGTATCCCGTTTTAACTCTCGCCTTGGCATGCTTAAAAGCGGAATAGGGGAACGCCATGCATAGACGTTATTTAGCTATTGGCCTAATGGACCACATGGGCTGGGGCAATATGGGCGATGCAGCTATCCAGGAGGCATTCATTGAGAATATTAGGATGCGTTTGCCATCGTGCACTCTAATTGCGTTCTCGCTATTTCCAGACGACACACGAAAAAGACATAACATTCCATGTTATCCGATCAGCTGGTGCTATCCACAGTTGAATGACCAAGAGGGGGAACAGCGCACTTCAATCGGGATATCATCAAGATTAAAGACACTCGTAAAGAAGTGCCGGCCTTTTTATATTACGATGAAACCACTTCACAGCTTCGCCTGCGAATTAGCTCATTTAGTACGTTCCTTCCGTGTCGTGCGATCCCTGGATCTTCTCGTGCTCTCGGGTGGTGGTCAGTTCTGTGACCTACATCCAGGTCTGCCCTACAACGTATTCAAGTTTTGTCTTCTTGCGAAGATCGCAGCCGTGCCAGTATTCATCGTCGGGGTCGGTGCCGACCGTTTGAGGGATCCTTGGAATAGGTTCTTCGCGAAGTGGGCCGTGCGATGGGCCGGTTATACTTCTCTTCGGTCCTTTGAGTCGGCGGTCCTGATTCGGAGCCTGGGCGTTAAGTCGGAAATCCATGTGTGTCCGGATCCCGCCTATGCCCTGGACATCGAGCAGTATGCGACCGCCAAGCCTGAGAACGCACTCACTCCTGCCGACTCGGAAATCCTGCTCAGTAAGCTGGGCGTGAGGATTGAGCCCCAGATCCATTCAAGTGCGGTCTCTCCTCGTGGCTTTGCCGAAAACCTTAGTGTTGGATCTCCGGAGCCCAGTGCTATTAAGGTTGGCTTGAACCCAATGGGCTTCTGCGATCCTCGCCGTTGGCCACGGAAAGACCAAGCTATATATCTTAGCTATCTTGACAAAGTGGAGAGGTTCTCATTGTGGCTACTTTCGAAAGGTTATAGCATAGAGATCTTCACAAGCGACATCATTGTAGACGTGTATGCTATCGAAGATCTTAAGAGCCGACTCTTCAAACGCAATCCATCAGGCCCAGGAAACAGGGTGATCGTCCGGCCGATCCTGACATTAAGAGAGCTACTCCTTCAGATGTCAACGTTCGATTACGTAGTCACTTCAAAATTTCATGGCGTGATTTTTTCACATCTCCTGGCGAAGCCGGTGATTGCTTTAAGTTACCTTCCTAAGATAGAACATCTGATGCGGATGGTTGGGCACGAGCAATATTGCCTCGATATAGAACATTTCACGGTCGAGACGCTGATTGCGAAATTTGAATCGGCGGTCGCCGAAGGAGGGGATCTCAGTTCGTTGTTCCGCAAGACCACTTTGGCCTATGCGGATGCCCTGCGGTTAGAGTTTGATAGACTCACGGGTAGAGAGTCGTTAGCAACACTCCGGCTGGTGGCAGACTCGGTCGCTGCGCGCAGCAGCTCGCGAGCCTCTGTGGCAGAGAAGTTAAACTAGCGAACCCTGAGACACTGCCGGTATCGGCCAGGCAGGATTATTGGGTGAGGTCTTCTGTGGACACGGTCGCGGTGGTGCAGGCGCGCCACTTAGTAGATTGGAAGTCGCCAAATAGGAGGAAGGGCGAATGCACTCCGAACAACTGCCTCGAGTAAGCGTAGTCACGCCGGTGTATAACGACTGCGACTATCTTGCAGAATGCATCGATAGCATTCTTGGGCAGACCTATGAGAATTGGGACTGCACAATTGTGAACAACTGCAGCACAGATGGGTCGGAAGAAATCGCACATCGGTATGCTGCAAAAGACCCACGGATCAGGGTTCACGACAACACGGAATTCTTGCGTGCGGTTGCCAACCACAATGTGGCGTTAAGTCAGATTTCACCCCAGAGCAAGTATTGCAAGATCGTGTTTGCGGATGATTGGATCTTTCCACGATGCCTTGAAGAAATGGTGTCCTTGGCCGAACGGCACCCATCCGTCGGAATTGTCGGAGCGTACGGACTCCAAGAAAGTGAAGTCATGTGGACTGGACTTCCATATTCCTCCTCTTTGGTCGCGGGTCGCGACATCTCTCGCCGGCTTCTTCTTGAGGGGACGTATGTATTCGGGACGTCAACCTCCGTTCTCTTTCGGGCTGACCTTGTTAGGGAACGCACCCCATTCTATAATGAAGGAAACCTACATGCTGACATGGAGGCTTGTATCGTACTTCTTAAAAGCTGTGACTTCGGCTTTGTCCACCAAGTTCTTACCTTCAAGAGACAGAGACCAGCATCACTCGGCGCATTTTCGGAAGACATCAATACGTTCCTAGCTGCCCATCTGCACAATCTGGTGACACATGGCAAAGATTTCTTGACAAGAGAAGAATTCGATGGACGCTTACGGCAGCTTGTTTCTGAGTACTATAATTTTCTCGGGGTCAGTCTGATGCGAGGTCGGCGTGACGGTAGGTTTTGGGACTATCACAAGAGAAAGCTCAGTGAAGCCGGTATCGGCTTCAATCGGAGCCGCTTGGCTGGCGCGATCTTGGCAAGGTTGTGTCGGTCCCTGCTAAGTCCCTACGAGACTGTGCAAAAGTTAAGCAAATATAGAAGTTCATCCGTGTTCGACGTTCGAAGCAAACTCGTGAATTTCAATCCGGGGCGGCCGACGGCGATCCGATAAGGCCGGAGGGCCTGTTAGTTCCTGAGTGGCGTTGTGAGGTCCCTAGGCGTGTGTCAAGTGGAAGAATTGCGCGCAACTGTGCGACGATTCTGCTACAGTCGACGTCATGCTATTCCCTGATTGCGGGATAGAAGAATGTACGGAGCGATCCGACCAAATGGACCGCGGGGCCACAACGCCAAGCCGCGAGCAGCCGAGGTGAGACACAGTGGAGTGCCAGGGCATGCGAGCAGGTTCTGGTTTGGCCGGGCGCATCGCTGTAGTTACGGGTGCGAGCAGCGGGATTGGGCGTGCCATAGCGTTGGCGTTATCGCGCGAAGGGTTGGAATTATGCGTCGTCGGGAGGAATGCCATTACACTGGAGGAAACGATTGCGGCGATCAGACCGTTTTCAAAGGTAGTGGGTTTCCAGATCGACTTGACTAGCGAGCAGAACCTAGAGCCGCTTTTTCGGCGTTTGGTGCAAGTTGGCAGGGTCGACATACTCATTCACTGTGCTGGGGTCATTTATCAAGATCCAATGGACCGTGCTCGCATCGAGGACTTGGATGTTCAATATGCTACGAACGTTCGGGCCCCCTACCTGCTGACTCAGCGCTTGTTGCCACTGCTGGTCAATGCGCGCGGGCAGATCGTGTTCATCAACTCCAACGTAGGGCTGACGGCGAAACGACCAGATATTGGGCAATATGCAGCCTCAAAACATGCCCTTCGAGCGATAGCTGACAGCCTCCGTGAGGAGGTGAACCCCAGAGGAGTCCGAGTTCTGTCGGTTTACCTGGGGCGCACCGCTACACCGATGCAGGAGGCTCTCTACCAACAAGAAGGAAAGGTCTATCACCCGGAAGTGTTTTTGCAACCTGAGGACATTGCTTCGGTGGTTCTTAGCGCGCTCGCACTTCCCGGCACCGCGGAGGTGACGGATATCAGCATCCGGTCAATGCGCAAGTTATCTTAAGCTTTCTTGCGTATTAATCGGCCTCGGTCACCAGGCAGCATTTTTGGACATTGGCCACATTTGGGTAACCTTCAGCGAGGTGGCCGAGGTAGGGTTCTGCCTCAGTTCCAGAGCCAAGATTGAGAGAGCTTCAAGATCAACGTGCCGAGAAGGCGGTGGGTCTGTCGGGGCAAAATCAAGGAGACTACGTGCCGCATACTGCGGCGGATGGCCGTGCCGCCGCTGCCGACTGGGTAGGAGCGGCTGGCCAAGCAAATCGCTGGAAATCGAGAGGAAGACAAAGAGGTGTTAGAGAAATCGCTTTAGAGCGAGGCGCTTCTTCGTTCATCTTCGCCCCGGCAGGGTAAGCCTAGCCTCTTCTGGGGTTTTTCGGGAGACATCCGGAAGAAAGATGAAAAAAACTCAGAAGCGGAGGCGATTCGGTTGTATAGTGTTGGCGACCCGGCCTGCCAAAATGGAAATCGGGGTTCAATGCTGAAATCTGAAAGGAAATGCAATCGCACGGCAATTATTTGAGCAAGTGTTCCCCGATTGTTGCCGACAACACTGGAAAGAGATGAGGCAACAATTGGCATCTGGAACATCCATATTGGGCAGCGGCGGTTGATGCCTATAAAACCAGCAGCTGCGTCAGTGTTTTCAATAGTGGGCCGTGGATCATCGTGCCATGAATATGCGAGCCTGGATCAATACTTTCGTCGTCATTGTCTGTTTGTCTTGTTTATCGCTTGCCCAAGTTCCATCTTTGGTACAGGTAGCAGACGAACAGGACTGGGCGACATATTGGATGGCGGCAGCCAAAAGCATAGGGAGCGGAGACCACATTGATATTTACTTGCCCAATGCGACTCTTTCGGGAAACCTTGTCACGGTCTTGCTTGGCATTGACGGAACCGGCAACTTCCCCACTGTAACCGACGATCAGAGCAACAGGTATTCGGTGGCAAAGTCCTGCACGGATTCGGGCAACAACACCACCATGCTTCTCTATGCAGCCGCCAACGTGACGGCGGGAGCGCGCAAGATCACCGTCACCTATGCGGCCACGAACCAGAACGGACCCGCAGTGCCTGCGGTAGCCGAATGGACAAATCTCGCGACCTCCAGTCCGGTAGATACCACCTCCTGCAACAACGGATCATCTTCGACAGTGACGGCAGGCTCAGCGACTCCAGGCCAGTCCGGCGACTTGGTCATTCAATACGCGTGGAACGACCGGTATGGAACCATTGGAAGCGGCGGCGGGTTGGGAAAATACTACACCGCAGGCAGCCAGTCGAACATTACATGGCAGATGTTCCTGAACGCATTTGACTGGATGTATGGAGCGCAGTGGGGAGTCTACAGTTCAACCTCCGCATTAAATCCCGCGATGACCAGCAGCACCTCGGGGTTCGTCAGCCTTTCCGTCTTTTTCAAGGCAGCTTCAGCGGGGACGGCCCCTGGCAACGGGATCCGCGTCCTGAAACGCAAAGACGTGATGCTAACCACCGGATGGATTCCTAGCCCCCTGACCGGCCACATTGCCTGTCCGTCCAGCACCAACCTGCTGATTGCAGATTGGGGCGGCCCAGGACTGGATTTGACGAACGTCTCGGACTCGGCCAGCAATAGCTGGCAATCGAATCATGCCAAGACATGCGACGGGGGAAACAATACCTGCGTCCACAACTACTCGGCTTCCAATGCTAGTGTTGCCGCTTCAACCACGATCACACTTACTTACAGCGGCAACATGTCCGATTCCATCCAACTGTATTGTGTCACGGGAGCAGCCACCTCAGCCTATGATAAAACATCGGTAAACACCGGGGACGACACTGGTAGCGGGTCATTCACGCTGTTGAGCATTACTCCTAACACAGCAAACGGGCTGATTACACTGTCCGGTAGCATCTTTTCAAACTCAGCATCGGGCTTTTCAACAGGGGAAGCTTTTGATGGATGCTTCTGGTCGGGAGAGAATTTAGACGGCGGAGGATGCGCAGCCAACAATCCTTGGGGACACTACTACAACCCCAATACCTCATCGAACACGTGGACCGTAACGAAAGTCGGATCGTACGGCGCCGGAATCTGGGCGTCCGAAGCAGATGCCTATAAACCTGCATTGCAACCGCCTGCGCCACCGACGAATTTGACGGCTACTGCGCAGTGAATTGGGCTGCTGTAACCGTCGAAGCGCTTCACCCAAAGTCTGCGAATTTCTTGTTTCTGCTCCCCCTCGGCCGAACTGAGCAACAGAAGCTTGGCTCGACCACTTCTTGTCATATACGCCGAGGTGTTCGCATTCTTCTTTCTAACTTTCGGAGCAGTTCTTCAGCTTTCTGATTAGGGCCGACTTGGATCTCGGCCGCCTGAATAAACTGATGGAAGTTCCTGTGATCGTTGATACCCGCAATTTGCTGGATCCTAAGGCCGTGCGCTCGGCTGACTTTGAATACGTGGACATGGGCCGGAATCCGCTCGATTCCGAAGTGGCGCGCTTGGTTGGCTCCGCGTTCCAAGTATGGATGAAATGATAACGCTGAACAACCGGCCACTACAGGCCAAAACGCATCGTCGCAAGGTGCGAAAGCAACGGTGAATCAGAAAATGCCGGTCAGTGAGTTGGGCGCGATCCGAACGGCAATCTTTACGGCACATCGACTCGGCGGGACTACTAATGCGTTTGTGGTCTTCAGGCCATGCCATAAACTGAACCTACGACAACGAACACCGTGTCTTGACCGGCGGACTGCCCGGTTCGCACGTTCGCGAGTGCCAGCGCACAATCCAGATTCTTTCCAGGTGCAAGGTTGGTCCCAAGCCGACCTTTTTTCTTGCCTGATGCTTCGAACAGAGGGCTGATTCCATAGGGCCGAGAATCCGTGCGCGTTCGTCGGTAGTAAAGAATACAAATTTTGGCACGGAAAACAAACTAGAGTAGAGTGCTCCAAAACAATCTCATAAGTTTGACGATCGAGAGGGTAAGTAATGGCGGACGACCTTCCCTTGCCGATAGCCTGCCTATAAACGGTTCCCCAAAATACTTGAGATGAAATCTGTGGAGTGGACAATGAAGAAACTCTTGTTCCGTGCTGGTCTTAGAGATTGCAAGGCTGCGCGCCTTGCATGGTTGGCCATTGTGGCAGGCGCTTGCTGCCTGCATCCGGTTGCAATGCTTGCTGCTTCAACCATTACCTATGTCCAGGGTAGCTACGCGACGCCCCAATCCCCGCAGACGACGGTGAATGTCACGTTCACCGCCGCGCAAGTTGCGGGAGATCTCAACGTTGTGGTCGTGGGATGGAACGACAGCACCGCTACTGTCAGTACGGTTCGAGACTCAAGAGGCAATGTTTATGCGCGCGCCGTCGGCCCAACGACCGTTAGCGGCTACCTGTCGCAATCCATCTACTATGCTAAGAACATCGCAGCGGCAGCGGCTGGAGCCAACACGGTTACGGTGACGTTTTCCACTGCTGCGGCCTATCCCGATATCCGCATTCTTGAATACAAAGGCGCGGATCCGAACAACCCGGTCGATGTAACGGCTGCAAATTCCGGCAGCAGCACCACCAGCAGCAGCGGCTCGGCAACCACGACCAATGCAACCGATCTGATCTTTGGCGCAAACATGGTTTACACCACAACTACCGGCCCGGGCAGCGGCTTCACCAAGCGCTTGCTCACGTCACCGGATGGCGACATCGCGGAAGACCGCATGGTTACGGCTACGGGCAGCTATAGCGCGACCGCTCCGGTCAGTCCATCCGGGCGCTGGATCATGCAGATGGTCGCCTTCCGAACTCCATCCCTAGGGAGCTTCACCATTTCGGCCTCGCCGACTACTCTCAACATCGCTCAAGGCAATCAGGGCACGTCGACCATCACCACCACCGTCAGTGGCGGTTTCAGCAGTGCAATTAGTCTGTCAGCTTCGGGAGTACCCACAGGCACTACCGTGGGCTTTAACCCGCAGACGATTCCGGCCCCGGGTTCCGGGCAATCGACCATGACTATTACGGTGGGAGCGAGCACGGCGGTAGGCACATATCCCATCACCGTGACCGGCAATGGCGGAGGCACGCAGCAAAGCACGACCGTCACTTTGATTGTGACGGCCGGGCCCAATTTTACCATTTCGGCCTCGCCGACTACCCTCAGCATCGCTCAAGGCAATCAGGGCACGTCGACCATCACCACCACCGTCAGCGGTGGTTTCAGCAGTGCAATCAGTCTGTCAGCTTCGGGAATACCCTCCGGCACCACTGTGGGCTTTAACCCACAGACGATTCCTGCCCCGGGTGCCGGGCAATCGACCATGACCATTACGGTGGGAGCGGGCACTGCGGCAGGAACTTACCCGATTAGCGTGACGGGAAATGGTGGTGGCATCCAGCAAAATACAACTGTCACGCTCACCGTCACTGCGACGCCGACTTTCACGATTTCGGCCTCGCCGGCCAGTCTCGGCATTGCCCAAGGGAGCCAGGGAACGTCGACCATCACTACGACGGTCAGCGGTGGATTCAACAACCCAATCAATCTGTCCGCGACGGGCGCACCTACAGGTACGACGGTGAACTTCAACCCGAGTACGATTCCGGTGCCGGGTTCAGGTACCTCGATCATGACCATTACAGTGGGATCGAGCACACCGACGGGCACCTATCCCATTACGGTCACGGGCACAGGCGGAGGAGTCCAGCAAAACGCCACGGTCACCGTAACGGTTACCGCATCGTCTACAACGATCAGCTATGTCCAGGGGAATTACGCAACCCCGCAGACAGCGCAGACGACGGTGAATGTGGTGTTCAACGCCGCACAGGTTGCTGGCGACCTGAACGTGGTGGTTGTGGGATGGAACGACAGCACGGCCAGCGTCAGCTCGGTCACAGATTCCAAAGGCAACGTCTATACACCCGCCGTCGGCCCCACGGTCGTAAGTGGCGTACTGTCACAGTCCGTCTATTACGCCAAGAACATTGTGTCCGCGGCCGCAGGGACGAACACGGTCACGGTGACCTTTTCGGCGGCGGCAGTTTATCCGGACATTCGCATTCTGGAATACAGTGGGGCAGATCCGAATGTTCCGGTGGATGTAACGGCGGCGAACAGTGGGAACGGTACGACCAGCAGCAGCGGATCAGTAACCACGACCTACCCGAGTGACCTGCTGTTTGGAGCGAACACGGTCACCAGCGCTACTAGTGGTCCGGGCAGCGGCTTTACCCAGCGCCTGCTCACCTCACCCGATGCTGACATTGCCGAGGACGAGATGGTAACGGCGACGGGTAGCTACAGTGCCACCGCACCGCTCTCTTCTGGAGCGTGGATTATGCAGATGGTCGCGTTCAGAGCAAGCTCGTCAGGTGGTCCAGTGCTGCAGTCCATAGCAGTGACACCATTGAATCCTTCGATTGTGGTTGGCGGACAACAGCAATTCACGGCGACCGGAACCTACAGTGACGGCAGTCACCAGGACCTGACTAATTCGGCAACTTGGACTTCGAGTATCCTGTCGGTAGCGACCATCAACACCACCGGCTTGGCTACAGGCATTGCGGCCGGTAGCACCACAATCCAGGCAGCTGTGGGCTTAATCAACGGCTCTACCAGCCTGACAGTTACAGCCGGATTCTCTGTTAGTCCGCGGGCTGCTGTCGTGACGTTTACCCAAACGCAGCAGTTCACGGCGACGTCTGGCTTTGGCAGCGTGACCTGGTCGGTGGACGGTGTGGTTGGTGGCTCGCCGACTTCGGGAACCGTCACGGCTAACGGCCTTTACACGCCTCCAAGCAGCGTAGGCACTCACACCGTGACGGCGACGGCCAGCCAGCAGCCGCCGGCAAACGCGACCGTCTATGTCAGCAACTATCCTGGTACGTTCACATATCACAACGATAACCTGCGAACGGGTCAGAATAACAACGAGACAGTCTTGACTACGGCCAACGTAAACCAGGCCCAGTTTGGTAAGCTGTTCTCGTATTCGTTGGACGGAATTGCGTTTGCATCCCCACTCTATGTGGCCAGTGTGAGCATCCCCGGGAAGGGTTTCCACAACGTTGTATATGTTGCGACCGAGCACGACAGCGTGTATGCCTTTGACGCCGACGGATTGAGCACTACTGCTCTGTGGCATGTCAGTTTCCTCGGGTCAGGAGTCACAACCATTCCCTGTGGCGACACCGGAGAATGTGGCGATATCCCTGTGGAAGTTGGAATAACGGGTACCCCTGTCATCGATCCGACCACTGGTACGCTGTACGTCGTTGTCAATACAAAAGAAAATGGTACGAACTATTTCCAGCGGTTGCATGCTCTTGACATCACGACTGGTGCGGAGAAGTTCGGAGGTCCCGTAGTCATCTCCGGAAGCGTGCCGGGAACGGGTGACGGATCATTGGGCGGCATGGTGTCGTTCAATGCCCTGCAAGAATGCCAACGGCCCGGACTTCTCCTGAGCAATGGCGTAGTTTATCTCGGATTCGGATCGCACGGCGATAACCGTCCGTACCACGGCTGGGTCTTGGGGTACAACGCGACTACTCTACAGCGGACGATGATCTACAATGTGACACCAAATGCCTTTGGCGGCGGCGTCTGGCAAGGTGGCGGAGGGCTGGCGACGGACGCCACCGGCAATATCTATTTCACAACTAGCAATGGAACCTTCGATGCCAATACCGGCGGCGTCGATTACGGTGATTCTGTTGAAAAAATCTCTCCTGCCGGCGCTGTCGTCGACTACTTCACTCCTTACGACCAGCAGAACATGAGTGTGAACAACCTTGACTTAGGAGCTGGTGGTCCCGTTCTGCTCGTAGACCAACCAAGTAGCCAATATCCCCACGAGCTGATCAGTGCTGGCAAGAGCGGAACCATCTATGTGATTAATCGCGATAACATGGGCCACTACAACCCGAATAATGATAGCGAGATTATTCAATCCCTGCCCGGTGTGTTGCCTCACGGAGATTTCGAGATCGGCAACTTTAGTACGCCGGTATACTTCAACGGATATGTCTACTTCGCTGCTGTAAATGATTATCTGAAAGCATTTCAATTGAACAATGGGTTGTTGTCGGTGTCACCGACTTCTCAATCGCCTGAGATTTATCCGATCCGTGGTGGATCTTTCGCAATCTCTGCCAATGGCACCACTAACGGGATAATCTGGGCCGTACAAAATAATGGCGCGAGCCCTGACAATGACACGGGAGCTGCGGGCGTGCTTTTTGCCTATGATGCTACCAATCTTCACAATGAACTTTACAATAGCAGTCAGGCGGGGAGTCGTGACACGTTTGACCTCGCAGCAAAGTTCATGATTCCGGTCGTTGCGAACGGAAAGGTCTTCGTCGCTGGACAGACCCAATTTATTGTATATGGACTGTTGCCCTAAGAGGCGCAGTAACTTCAGGAATGTAATAGCAGCGGCTTGCCATGCCCGCATTCGTCGAGGAATCTGACAACTAGCGACAATTTTGGCATCGACTACCCGGCAGCCATGCAATTGCAGTGGAGTCATTTATCAAGACCCCATGCCTGCGCAACTTTGTGCCGATTCTAACGAACGTGACAGCAATAGCAGGTTACGGCAAGGCCCAGATACGATGGGCACCGAGACATTGAGTCCGACAATTAGTTGACTAAGGGTTGAATTGCAGACCGCAGGCTGATTTTGCCTAGTTTCACGTAACCACCAGACTAGCTCTACTCTCGGATCGCAGCTGACACCATGAGGAATCTAGAAGCTACGGAGGTTGACTTGAGCGACGAATCTAGTAACGAAAGACCGCGCCTTGCAGTGCTAGGCCTCGGGCACGTGGGCTTGCCTACGGCTCTTGGGTTCGCTGAGTTAGGTTGGGACGTGATCGGCGCCGATGACGACGCCTCCAAGGTAGCGATGATCCGATCCGGAAAGGCGCCATTTTACGAGCCCGGTCTAGACGATCTGCTTGCCCGGGGACTGGCTGGTGGTCGCCTGACGCTTTCCCATTGCGTCGAGGAGGCCGTGCGTGACGCCACGATCTTGTTTGTCTGCGTCGGCACTCCCCAGAAAGACAGCGGTGAAGCCGACCTGCGCCAGATAGAAGCCGTCGCCCGCACGATCGCCCACAACTTGAACGGTTACAAGCTGATCGTGGAGAAGAGCACCGTGCCCGCGATCACGGCCCAATGGATCAAGAAAACCGTGGCCCGGTTTGCGAAGCCAGGCGATGGGTCAGGCACGTTCGACGTAGCCTCGAACCCTGAATTTCTGCAAGAAGGAAGAGCCATCGAGAACATCTTCCATCCGGACCGCGTTGTCGTGGGAGTTGAAACAGAGCGAGCTCGCGCTCTGTTGGAGCGGCTCTATCGACCACTCGGTTGCCGGATCTTGTTTACAAACATCAGCACGGCCGAGTTGACCAAACACGCGGCAAATGCATTCCTTTCGACCAAAATCTCCTTCATCAACATGGTGGCCGATATATGTGAAGCGGTCGGCGCCGACGTCAGCCAGGTGGCACTCGGGATGGGACTGGATCCTCGCATTGGGACTGAGTTTCTGAATGCCGGTGTTGGGTTCGGAGGCTACTGCTTCCCCAAGGACCTTCGCGCCTTCATGCATCTGGGGCGCGAGTACGGGGTCGAATGCGGTCTGCTCAGAGAAGTGGAAAAGATTAACCTGCAACGCGTCGAGGCATTTGTGAAGAAAGTCCGGCAGGCGGTGTGGGTCCTGCAAGGCAAACAGATGGGAGTTTTTGGTCTGGCCTTCAAAGGCGGAACTGACGACATTCGTGAGTCTCCAGCGCTGCGCATCGTCAAAGCGCTACTAGAAGAAGGCGCCCGGCTTCGAATGCATGATCCACAGGCGATGGAAGCTAGCCAGCGGGAAATGCCGCCCCAGGCAGGTCGACTGGAATATTGTTCCTCGCCTTACGAAGCGGCCCGAGGGGCCCATGCCCTGCTCATCCTTACACCGTGGAAGGAGTACCGGGAATTGGATTTGGAATACCTACATAAAGTAATGGAAGTTCCAGTGATCATTGACGGTCGGAATCTGCTTGATCCTGAGGCGGTTCGCTCAGCCGACTTTGAGTACGTGGACATGGGCCGGAATCGCGCCATTGAACCTGAAGTGAATGCGGGCGAAGTTCTCTCATGGCGGCCCACCATGGCAAAACCACAACTCAGTGCTGGTCGCGAATCCTGAGCTGCGTCTCGACATCTTACCCCTCAAGTCTCTTTCCCTATCAATTACAACGGCTTTGACAGCGGCTCGCTTCCGAGAGCGCTAGACCCCTGCGGGGGCACGGATCCTGTCAAACGAAGCCAAGAAGTCGTTTGCCATCAGCAAATCATACCGATAGGCGTATTCAGTTTCAGACAATATGGCAGTTAGAGCCGAATATTTGACTAGCGACATCGAGCCTCGCGAGGGGGCGTATACTCGCAGCGGTATGATCAGCGCTTTGAGGGACCGCTATCGTTGTCCCGACGACTATTTGCAGTTTGCCCTTACGGGTAGGCTTTCCGGCGACTCGGGGTACTTCCGGTTAGAACACGATGCGATCTGCTACGGACGGTCTGCCTCTGGTTATCGTGCGGACCATGCTCGGTCTAAGCTTTATGGCACGTTACAAGACGTAAAGAGCGATGGTTCCACTGTTCTATTACCCTTTGATCCCACAGAGGTCATCGATAACCTCCGTCTTGAGCGCTATGCCAGGCATTATAGCTGGAGTGAGTTACGTTCTGGGACGCGCCTTCTCAGAGACCTGTACTACTCCGCCCGGCCATGGATGAGTGTCGATATTCGTAAGCATATTCAACGAGCCTACGTAAGAGGATGGCAGAAGATCGCTTTTCCGTGTTGGCCGGTTGACACGACTGTGGAGCGGATCAGCGACCAAGTGCTGCTCAGTTCCATGAGAGCCAGGGATATCGATACAGTGCCATTTGTCTGGTTTTGGCCGGACGGCGCCCAAAGTTGCGTTGTGATGACACACGACGTCGAAGCACAAGCGGGCAACGCCTTCTGCCGCGAACTGATGGAAATCGATGATAGTTTTGGCCTCAAAGCATCGTTTCAGGTTGTGCCGGAAGGCTCTTATAACGTCTCTGACTCGCTGCTTCGCGACATCCGTGACAAAGGGTTCGAGCTTAACATCCAGGACTTGAACCACGATGGACGTCTCTTCAGCAACCGGCGGGAGTTCCTGCGAAGGGCCGCAAAGATTAACGAGTATGGACAGAGGTACGACGCCAAAGGCTTTCGCGCTGCGGTATTGTACAGGAATCTAAACTGGTACCACGCTCTGGATTTCTCGTATGACATGTCGGTGCCTAATGTCGCGCACCTCGACCCGCAGCGCGGTGGTTGCTGCACGGTGATGCCATACTTTGTCGGCGACATTCTGGAAATTCCCTTAACGACGACCCAGGATTATATGCTGTTTCATCTCCTGGGGGATTATTCGCTGAACCTGTGGAAAGCTCAGACGGAGGCGATTCTAAAGGAGAATGGCCTGATCAGCTTCTTAGTTCACCCGGACTATGTAGTAGAGAAGAGAGCGCGCGGCGTTTTTCGAGATCTCTTGTGCTTCTTGCGCAACCTTGGCTCGCAAGAGCGGTTGTGGTTCGCCCTTCCGAGAGAGGTGGACCAGTGGTGGCGGGGCAGAAGCAAAATGCGGGTAGTAAATCACGCCGGGCAATGGCAGATTGAAGGGCCAGGGGCGGAGCGCGCCGTACTAGCGTTCGCCAAAGCCGGTGGGAACCACCTGGAGTATGAGGTGAGCACCACCCTTAAGGTGATGGAAGGCAGCACGCGCGTAGTGAACTTTTCGCAATGACTCCGCATCTTTCGTATCGAATGTTCGTTGTCTTGTGCGCGGTCTCCCTTGTTGCAGGTTGGCGAATCTTGGCAGCAACGGTTGCATTGGGCCTGCGAGAAGATGCTTACACGCACATACTGCTGATCCTTCCCATTAGCGTGGCCCTGACCGTTGCAGAATGGAATCGGGAGGGATTGAGGCCTAGACCGAGTTTCCGTGCTGGTTCCGGTCTGTTGGTTTCGGCCGTCGTTCTGGCCGGTCTTGCGACGTCTCACTGGGGAAGGATGGAGATCATAACGGCCGACCTGCGCCTGACCTTGGGTATGTCTGCTGTTGTCATGTGGTGGATTGGGTCGTTCGTCTTTTGTTTCGGTGGCCGTGTTTCCGAAACATGCATTTTCCCGCTGTGTTTCTTACTGTGGTTGATTCCCATACCAACCTTAGCATTGAACTACATTGTGCACTTCCTGCAACAAGGCTCCGCGTCGTCAGCCGGGATCCTATTTACAATGGCAGGCATACCCGTAGCCCAAAATGGTGCCGTCTTGGCTATTCCTGGCTTAACGCTCGAGGTTGCCAAGGAGTGCAGTAGTATTCGTTCTACCACGATGTTGGTGGTCACTACCATGGTGATGACCCACTTGCTGCTTCGTTCATTTTGGGGAAAAGCGCTGGTCACTCTCGTCGCGATTCCTCTTTCTATTGCCAAGAACGGGCTGAGAATTTTCATTTTGTCGGTGCTTGGCGTTTATGTAGATCGTGGATTTTTAAATGGCCGCCTGCACCGCCAAGGTGGGATAGTGTTCTTTCTATTATCTCTAGGGGGCTTGTTTGTCCTGATTTGGCTTGTCGGATGGGCGGAGCGCAAGGCGATTCGGCCGACGCTCAAAGACGCGGGCCCCTTGGGTGTTAAGACCGGGCGGCAAGCGCTCACCGGTTCTGAGACGAAGGAGGGGAAGCTACACCCTATGGTGTGTAGCGGTGACGCGAGGAGTTGATACCTAATCGCAATCTTTGCCCATTAAAACCGCACAGGGGCTGATCTGTCGCCTTGACGAACGCTGGAGAAACCGTCGTTTTGTCAAGGCCGCGACGGAGATAGCCGCGATAAGGAGCGGCAGCAACATGATCAAAATGCTCCACGCTTGTTTGGGAATCGCCATTCTGATGGCGGGCATTTCGCACGCCAGTGACAATCATGAAAGCCAAGATTGCCGCGGCGGGTCGAAGACTCTCGTGCCTGCCCAAACAAACGGCCCAACTCGAACCACAGGACGTTCCGATCTGGACACTACATCAACCCCCCAGGTGCATGGCGTGACGCTCTCATGGAATGCAAGTGTTCCGGCGAGCAATTCGCACGCAGACGCGATCAAGGGATACAACATATATCGTCGGGAGCCAGGTAAGGAGTACGAGAAAATCAACCGCGAGCTTATCCTGGGCACGACCTGCGTCGATCATTCTGTGAAAGCCGGACAGACGTACGATTACCAAACCATTGCGGTCAGTGCACAAAACTTGGTTAGCAAACCGTCCAATGTGGCCAAAGCGACGATTCCGTCCTGGTGAGGCTCTGGCCTAGCGCTTCCTCGCCGGCTGGTGTTTAGAACGCCTCCATGATTGCGCGCCGTGTCACCGATATCTCGATTGAGTTCGGCGGCTATCAAGGTCGCGGCGTGAGCCGGTTAGAGGCAAAACGCGGCATCCACAGTGTACGTTTGTGGTGCTGATTTGGCTCCCCGAAGCTGAGAGTTTCAAAATCTTAGGATACCAGCGGTTTTGCGTGGCCTGTAAGGCCCCGTCAAGAAGCACAGGCAGGTTCTGCAACGGCATCCCGGTGCTGAAGAGGGACATCGTATTGCTTATCCTGGAGGACCGCGTAATGACGCGGATAGAGTTCTAGGTGCGGTTCAAGTATAGTTTTCCCGATCCAACACCCCAATTACTTATGGACCCACTCGAATCGGCCCTGCGGTTATCGGATTGGAAGGGTAGAAAATATCGTCGGTTCAACTTGGAATTTCCGTTACAGATGAAGGTTCAGTCCCTCTCGCTTATTACCGAGATCGAGGCTGTCAGCAAGAACGTCAGTGTTGGTGGCCTCCTGGTTAAAAGCGCTCTTATGATTCCGCAGAACGCATCCGTTTCATTTGTATTGAGTGTTCATGGAGAGGGTGCGATCCGTCCTATTCATCTGATGGGCGAGGGCGAGGTGGTGCGGGTCGAGACTGAGGAAGAGGGTGCATCCTTCGTGATGGCGGTAAAATGCAAAGCTCCCGTCAGACAATTGGAAGAATACCTGCCAGCGTAAGTCAACAGGGAAGTATCATCTTGTCGTTCCAATCCATGGATATAAAATCGGCTGGTTCTACGTGGGAAAGCATATGAGCGAAGGCCGCCAGTGCCGCCGTCAGGACCAGAACGAAGCGAGAGTTAAAAAACGTTACACGATAGCTGTACAGGTCTCTTTCGAATGGAGGGGATCCGATAAGACATGGTACCAAGGCACCGGAGTGACTCATGATATTAGCGCCGCCGGCGCGTTGATTCTGGCTCCGGAAGCCCCGCCGCTCGGCACCGAGATTGAAGTGATGGTGATGCTGCCGCCGGTAAGCCAAGGCATAACAGCGAATGGTCGCCTGAGTGGTACAGGAACCGTGGTTCGTGTGACCGATGCCGTCAGCTTTGCGGCAGAGGTCACATTCCACCTCTTGAAGGCGGGTAACTCGGCAATTTAAAGAGCTTTGGTCTAATGTGCCAGATTTAGTCGCTACGCGTTTGTAGCGATTTGATTTAGCAGTCCGCGCGAGGTGAATATCATCCGGGATCGACGTCACTTGGCGATAGCCGATCTGGAGTAGCTTGCCAGCAAAGCTGGTGCTGTTTACCACCTCGAGTTTGGTCAACGACGCGTCTCACTTGGCAATCCAGGAGATTGCCATCAAGCATCGGCGCGACAGGACGAGTTACCACTCGTCCCGAAATAGCCTACGCCAGCCTTAACCGAGGTGGCGTGGGCTTTTTTTCGCTAGCCACTTCTCGGAGTTACGCCAAAGGATCAAGTTGTAGTTGAAGACCTGGCGATGGAGCACGACGCGGCGCCTTCGAGATCACAACCTCTGCAGTAGAACTTAGACGCCACGAGCACAGTCCCCCCATCGCTGTGCTCGTCCGTTGCTTCGCTTGATTGATACGACTCACTCGACCGCGTTCACTGGCAACTCTCGCTCACCATCTTCAAGTTGCTTACCTTCATGTCCACATAGGAACTGGCACCGGCCTCCGTTTTCTCGCTTGCCTCCTTCTTCGCTTCTTCCGAATGCGAGAGCTTCGTCTCGTGGCCGGTCACGGTTACTGTGTGATTGACATGGGCAGCTAGACCAGAACCCATCAGTTCGTACATCTTGCCATCTTGTCCCATAATGTAATACCCGCCGGTGTCGCTGCCTTGCTTCAGGCAACCGGTGACAGACATCGCCTGCTTGCCGCCCATACTCATGTTGTCTTGTGCACTGAGTAGGACGGGTATCAGACTGAAGAACACAAGGGGAGCCAAACACAAAAGCGCTTTCTTTAACTTCGACATCGTTAATGCTCCTTTCAACTTCACAACGCCCGCAAGCGTCGGTTGGCCTTCTGTTAGATGTGTACTGCCGGGGAGAAGAGGCCCTTCAGGGCCATACTACTATCGACGGTAGTAGATGAGCAAAAGTTGTCTGGGAGGGGGGAGCCGCCTTAAGAGACGCCAGCCCGGCTTTGGTGGGCTAATTTTGGGGTTACGCCGCAGTCCGGAAGCGCCTATAATCGAGCTAGGAGTATAATTTTGACCAGCTGTGCGAACGAGCTAAACACATCGGGTAGCGCCTTACAAGCGGTGTGCGGCATTGGTCTGCGCAATCCCTGGGCACGGCCGATTCCCCAGCTCACCAAGTCCAAAGACGGGATTTGTTGTGGACCCCGGCTCTCCAGCCGTGCGGAGTCGAAATTGTCTCCCTGCATGGCCCGTCCCAATCTTTTCTCCGGCGACTAGCCAGTTTCCCTTCTTTCCGTCGGCCTCCCGCGCCGTTCCAGGTTAACCAGACTCACACGCGGGCTGACAGAAGCTCCGGCATCAACTCATGCCGCAAGCCATTCGAAGGAGAAACATCATGACCACCACTACTCCTACTCAAGTTGCCGGTCCAAACCTGAAGACCAGCCTGCCCGGCCCCAATGCGCGCCGCATTCTGGAAGGCGATCAGCGCTACATTTCGCCGTCCTACACTCGTTCCTATCCCATGGTCGCCAAGCGGGGCCACGGCGTGATCGTTGAGGATGTTGACGGCAACGAGTTTCTCGATTTTTCCGCCGGCATCGCGGTGACCTCTACCGGGCATTGCCATCCTGTGGTCGTCGCCGCCATCCAGAAGCAAGCTGCCGAATTGATCCACATGTCGGGTACCGACTTTTACTACGAGAGCATGGTGACCCTGGGCGAGCGTCTGTCGAAGGTCGCTCCGATGAAAGGGCCGCACAAGGTTTATTACGGCAACTCCGGTGCGGAGGCCATCGAAGCCGCGTTGAAGCTGGCGCGCTATCACACCAAGCGGCAGAATATCGTTGCGTTCTATGGCGCATTTCACGGGCGCACCATGGGCGCTCTCTCGCTGACAGCTTCGAAGCCGCAACAGAAGCGTCGTTTCTCCCCGATGGTTCCCGGTGTGACCCATGTGCGTTATCCCGATGTGTATCGCGGATGCGCAGGCGGAAGCCAGGAAGCGGAAGCATTTGCTCTGGGCTGCGCCCGTTTTATCGAGGAGAAATTGTTCAAGACCACACTGCCCCCGGAAGAAGTGGCGGCGATTTTTGTCGAGCCGATTCAGGGCGAAGGCGGCTACGTTGTTGCGCCTACGGTATTCATGCAGGAACTCCGTCGTATCTGCGACCGCCACGGCATCCTGTTAGTGGCGGACGAAGTCCAATCCGGTGCCGGCCGCACTGGGAAATGGTGGGCCATCCAACACACCGGCGTCGAGCCCGACATTCTCTGCAGCGCCAAGGGCATTGCCAGCGGGATGCCGCTCGGCATCATGATGTCCAAGGCGGAAATCATGGATTGGGTTCCGGGTTCGCATGCCTCGACCTTTGGCGGTAACCCGGTATCGATCGCGGCTGCCCTCGCCACCATGGACGTGCTGGAAGGTGAAGGCATCAAGAATGCCGAGGTAGTGGGAAGGCACATCATGGAACGCATCGCCCATTGGCCGCAGCGGCTCGATCTGGTTGGCGATGTTCGTGGACGCGGCTTGATGATTGGCGTCGAGATCGTCACCGACAAGAAAGCCAAGACCCAAGGTGGCGCGGAGCGCGATCGCATCGTCGAACTCGCCTTCGAGCGCGGCGTCCTGCTGCTGGGATGCGGGCCGAACAGCATTCGCATCGCTCCTCCGCTGATCGTGAGCAGCGAGCAAGCCGACATCGCGATGGATGTGCTGGAAGAGTGCATCACCATCGTTGGCAAGGAGCATCATGCCAATGCAGCGACGACCGGCCAGCCAGTCGGCGCATAGTCGACTTTTTGCGACAGAACGAAAGGCCTGGACAACGTGTCCAGGCCTTTTTTGCTTTACGGCAGGCTGGTAACTTCGGCACTGCGTACGGCGGCATCGAGGACTCGCTTCCAGTCGGCCTCACCCAGGGACCGCCGCAATCGCTTTTGTGCTGACCGCCAATAGGGCAGCACGCGCTTGTATTCCAGTTGTCCTGCTTCCGTCAGCGAAAGCCGAAGCTCGCGGCGGTCGTTTCCCGGCTGGGATCGCACCCATCCCCTTCGGCGCAGGAGGGCCAGCACTCGAGTCAGGGTTGTGCTGTCGGTCCCCAACAGTTCCCCTAGTTGTTTCTGCGAGAT
This sequence comes from uncultured Acidobacteriaceae bacterium, assembly GCA_963720135.1. Classification (GTDB taxonomy): domain Bacteria; phylum Acidobacteriota; class Terriglobia; order Terriglobales; family Acidobacteriaceae; genus Bog-257. The sequence goes on along the minus strand of CAVREJ010000022.1, from coordinate 504,747 downwards.
TTCCGGAGCGCGGGTCAGGGCCTGCAAGAGCGTGAATTGGGTCACGCGGAGGCCGCTGGAACGAAGTGCCTTGTCATAAAACTGAGTGACCATGCGCGCGGCCCGGCGTAAGTTGGCGCATGCGCACGGCAGCAGAATGGTTGACATTGAGGGCGTTCTCGTTTCTGTGCGGGCATGCATTTCGATGTATCTACATCTATATCACGGCTGGCACGTGCATGGCAACATGTCTTGAATCCTAAAATACATGCATATACATCCAATCTATTGGGTGACCGAAAACTACAGGAGGTTGAATATGGACTACCCGAATTACCTGCCCGCCTTCGTGTTGGGCGGAACCTTTGGGGCCGTGATTGTTTTGCTGGTCGGCCTAAACCGCGCGATCCAGCGCGCCCAGTGGCAGGATTCAGAGAAGAGGCGTGCGATGTGGAGTGGCGTGGCGCTGCTCTTGGCTTGGCTTTTCAGCGCGCTCATGCTCGTCGCCTCTGGATTCTACCGTGGCAGTGCATCCCGCATTCCGACAATTCAATATGGCATCCTAGTGCCGATCGTCGTTGGTGCTCTGCTATATCGCTACTGGCCCGCTCTCAGACGTGTCCTGGAGATCGTGCCGCAGGAATGGGTCGTGGGCGTGCAGCTTTATCGCGCCTTGGGGCTGATCTTCCTCGTGCTGTATGCCCAGGGTCGACTTCCAGGTGCCTTCGCTTGGCCGGCAGGGGTTGGCGACGTTGCGGTTGGCTTGCTGGCGCCAGCGGTTGCCATCGTATATGGTCGAAGATCGCCGAATGCGGCAGGCCTGGTCCGTGCTTGGAACTGGCTGGGCATCACGGATCTCGTTGTTGCCGTCGCAACTGGTTTCTTAACTTCGCCTTCGCAACTGCAAAGGCTGGCTCTGGACGCACCCAATGAACTAATCAGCACGTTCCCCCTGGCGATGATCCCGGTCTTCATGGTGCCTCTCTCCATCTTGTTGCACCTGGCATCACTGGAGAAACTGCGGCAGGCGGAGACCGGCCGGCATTCCGTCCGCCCAGTCTTGGCCAGCTAGCGGAAGAGTGAGAAAAAACCTGGGCTAACTGGCGGTTGCACATTCCGGGGACGATCGCACCTACATGATCGCCTCTGGAATGTGCCCCTGTTTCGGCGCACCCACCTTTTGCTACGAACGTCACGGGCTCTAGCGTAAGATATTGAGATTGTTTCCTGAGGTTTTGCCGTGCCTGAGTTACGCAAAGATCCAATCATAGGAAGATGGGTAATCATTTCCACCGATCGTGCCAAGCGTCCCACCGACTTCAGCCGCGAGCCGGTGAAAATGAAGGGCGGTTTTTGCCCGTTCTGCTACGGCAACGAAAGCAAAACTCCATCCGAGGTGTTGGCATATCGGCCGAACGGCACGGCGCGTGACACATCGGATTGGACAGTACGCGTGGTCCCCAATAAGTTTCCTGCCCTCGGAATTGAGGGAAGCCTGAACCGGCAGGCCGAAGGTATGTTCGACAAGATGAGCGGCATTGGGGCGCACGAGGTCATCATCGAAACGCCGGAGCACAACGCCACGCTGGCCACCCTCCCCGAGAAGCGAATTGAAGACGTTCTGTGGGCGTACCGGGACCGCATCGTCGATCTGAAGAAGGACCGGCGCTTCAAATACATTCTGATCTTCAAGAATCATGGGACGGCGGCGGGCGCAACGCTGGAGCATTCCCATGGGCAACTCATCGCACTACCCATAGTTCCCAAGCACGTCATCGAGGAACTCGAAGGGTCGAAGCAATATTACATCTACAAAGAGCGCTGCGTGTATTGCGATGTTATCCGGCAAGAAACCGAGTCGGGAGTGCGGGTGGTTGCGGATAACGAAGGTTTCCTAACCGTCGCCCCCTATGCGCCCCGTTTCCCATTCGAGACGTGGATACTACCCAAGCGGCACGAATCGGCATTTGAGAATTCGTCGTCGCAAGTTTACGAAGGACTGGCGAAGGCCTTGAAGAACCTGTTGGTGCGCGCCGACCAGGTGCTCGATAACCCTGCTTATAACCTGGTGATTCATACCGCTCCCATCCAGGAATCGGCCATGGATCATTACCACTGGCACATCGAGTTCATGCCGCGGCTCACGAAGACGGCGGGCTTCGAGCGGGGAACAGGCTTCTACCAGAACCCTACGCCTCCCGAAGAAGCGGCGAAGTATCTACGTGAGGCGAAGATTGAAATTTCGCAGCCAGTGGCGGCGGAAAATAAATAGAAGCAGGACGGTAGGGAGCGCTTCAGCGCCGGGTTTAACCGAAGTGTAAAACCGCGTCAGGCGCTGCGGCCGGCCGGTTGGTCGCCGGGGTCATTAGTGGTGCGTAAAACAGGTGCTGTAAAGAGCCGCTTTCGCAACCAATCCCGCAACTGGAGCCGCGCCCTTGGATCACTTGTGCAATGGCGACGTTACGACAGTTTAGCGACGATGATGAAAAGTCCGAGCGGAGTCTCCACGAGGTTCTTCAGAAAATCAGTCATCATTTCGCCGGCGTATACCAGATGGGCGACGTCCAGGCACGCTGCTGCACAGCTGCCGCCACCGTCGGGTTGGGCGGCAAGTTCAGCTTCGCTGCCCAATAGGTTGACCAGCGCGGAGTGGGAATCTCCAGCACCCGCGCGTAATACGTTGCATATGCTTTGGGATCAAATGATGGATCGGTCCACTGGCCAATCAGTTCCGGCGATCCGATCGAGTTGGTGTAGGCAGCGGCCTTCACGTCAACCGTATCGCCGACGGCAGGGACCTTCCCGGTTTTCGGATTGGGCTTGCGGTTTCCGCTCCACACCACGTCGTAAACCTTCTCTTGACTCTTCCCGTTCTTGGTCGAGATCTTGATGATCTGCACGCGATCCAGATTGCCGCTCTCGGGGTCCTTGAGGGCGTCAACGACAAACGTGGGAGCTGTTCCTGCTGCCTGTGGTGTCAGGTCGCCGCCCATGGGCACGCCGCCATCGTAAGCAGCCTTTACCCAGTCAGCCTTTTGCGTCAGTTCCTTGCGATAGTTCCAACCCGCGAACATGCGGACCTTGATCCGAGTGCCCGAGGTTCCGAAAGTTTCCTTTCGTTTGAAAGCGGCGAAGATAGACTCACGCGTGTTCTCCTCCGCCCAGACACCAGTCAATCCACCCGAGCCTATTCCCGTGGGAGGCTCGCCGCTGACCGACGTGGTGGCCTCAATTACAGTCTTAGGATCGCTGTCCTGATTGCCGTGTGAGCCCGGATAGTTGCTAGGCTCGGTCGAGGAGATACCGGAGTGAAAGTCCGTGCCCGCCTCAATACCATATTTGAAGGGATTGACGCCAAGCTTTGTCTGCAACTCCTGGCCGACGCCATAGGCCTGACGTAGGTAGCTTCCGGTCGCCGACTTAGCTTTGATATCGGTGCCGATCAGGTAGCTGAACAGCTCAAAGTTGGCAAATTCGTCGGTCGGCGAAAGCATTGGGCTCGTGTCACTCTGTCCCTTGCCCTGAATGATCTCCGCCAACGGTTCATTGGCCATACGGCGCTCGGCGTAGTCGCGCGTCAGCGGCTTGCCGGACAGGTCCTTGGTACTAAACATCAATCCGTTGCTGACATTGCCATTATGAGGAACCGCAATCACGTCCAGCCCCAGCTTGCGCTGCTGTTCGAGATAGCGCCATAGCGCCTCGGGGTCCGTCGAGTCGAATGCTGTGAAAGGAATCTCTGGCCCTTTGTCCGCGAAAATTACGCAGCGGTGCAGGTTCTGGTTGTCCGGAGCTGACGTCCACTCAAATCCTATGAAGGTGGTGAACTTTCCGGGCGCGTTGTACTTGTCGGAGATCGCCGCGTATCTCTGCCATGTGGAGCGCAGCAGTTGGGGGTCGGAGAACTCCGGCAGCGGCTTGTTAACAACCAATGACGCAATAAGCTTCTTGAACGCTGCACCTGAGACCTTGGGGTCCGGGTTGGTCATCACCGTGTACCACTCAGACTTTGCGAACGGGCCATTCGGGTCGATCGTGTCGCGCACCACTCCCAAGTACTCGGCGTGATCAGTCACTGCGAGAAAATCCAGCGGAACATTGCGCTTCTGCGGTCGTCCCATGTATTCGACCGTCTCGCCCATGGCGTATCGATATGAATCCTCAGGCGTGGTCCGCGTGCCGAAGGCGAATGCGTCCATGGAATAGCCCGTGTGCAGATGCAGGTCGCCGAAGTAGGCGTTCTTGAGTGGATTGGGCGCGGGCTTCGGGTCAGCTGCCTGGGTTGACTGCGGCTTGCCGTTCGGCTGCGCGGCGGCAACGGTTTCGGGGTTCTTCTTTGTGCAAGCCAGGAGGCAAAAAGCCAGGCTTACGCAAGCCAATAGAGTCAGAGAAGCTTTTCTTGCAAGCATCAGTCTCTCCCGCTAACACCAAAAACGCACGTCTGTCAGCTCCGTGCGGAATGGACGACGGAGCAATTTTTGCAAGCTGTGGGGCTGGCCGATTGTACACCAGTCCAAACAATGCAATTTGGCCAGTGGCACGTGCGCGACTTCCTTCGGAAAATTCCTTATCTTCATTTTCCCGGCGTATTACCAGATGGGCGAGGTGTAGCGCGGTCGGTGACCGTCATCAGAACGTTCGAGGCCATCTTGATGCCGTAACGCTTCTGGTCATAGGCGGTCCAGCGTGGTGACGGGATCTGGATCACGCGAACATGATAAAACGCATGCTGCGTAGCATCGAACGCCGGGTCTTTCCGATATGCCGACAGTGTCGCGGCACCGATGGTGTTGGTGTAGGTCCGCCACGTAGCGGCTTCGTTCAAGTCGGCATACAGGTTGTGATCCCGAAAGCGAAGCGAACTGCCAAGCGATCGCGATGCGTTTATCGGTACTCGTTTGTGCGCTCTTGCGGCCAGTTTCTGGTTTGCGCGTCACGATCGGTTCGCAAAATGCATCTACTTGAGCGTCTCTGAGCTGTAGCGGGCGATCAGGCCTGTGCGAACAGCGTGGCGATACATGCGCGAGAAAAACCACGAAGCCACGAGCAGGTACACGAGCGCCAGACCCGCCCCGAAAGCGAGGGGCCCCAAAGATACGGCTCCCCTCTGATACAACGCTACGATATTTTGAAAAACATACGAGGGGGGATAGCTCTGTCATGTCGTTAGCTTATCGTCGTCCAGCAGCAAACCGCCAATGAGTCTGCAAACTCGTCGAGAACGGCCCGTCAACGAACATGGCGGCGCTCACTGCGTGACGCTCTGATGCTGTGGGTCGGTGTTCGGTAGCTGACCGCGTCGCCGATGTCAGCTAATGAAAGATCGCCTTACCACAAACTGAGCGCCTGATGAGTCGATACAGAATAAAGCGCTGACCAAGAGTCTGACAGAAGTCGTCCGCCAGATAGACTTCTGGCCGCGGGCGTTTCTCTTAGTTTTGTGTAGACGGACAGCCTTCAACTTAGCTTGGCCGTGCGCCGCAACCTATTTCGAGGCGATCGCTGCACCTTCCTGCATTCGCGCCTCATCTACACCTGCATCGGTTCCCATTTTTTTGCGGAGCTAAAATCAAGCTTATGTCTGCTGTTGCCAACCACATCTCCGTCGAACCAGGCTCTGAGGCCTTTCCTCTTCTCACGCCCGCGCAGATCGAGCGGCTGCGCCCGCACGGCAAGCTGCGGCACGTGGAAGCGGGCGAGGTGCTGTTCGAACCGGGGGACAGCAACGTTCCTGTCTATGTGGTTCTGTCGGGAGGCCTGGACATTCTCCAACCCTGTCCCCAGGGTGTGCGATCCCTGGTCACGCACGTTCCCGGCAGCATCACCGGCGAGTTTGCCGTCATCTCGGGCCAGCGCGCGCTGCTGCGCGGACAGGTCATCGCGTCCGGCGAATTTCTGCAGATCGCGTCCGGCGAGTTCCGCGCCATCGTCGCCAAAGATGCGGAGCTGGGCGATATCCTGATGAAGGCATACATCCTGCGCCGGATGCTGCTAATCAGCGAAGAGGCGAGCAATGTGCTGGTGCTGGGCTCGCTCAACTGCGCCAACACGCTACGCCTGCGCGAGTTCCTGGGCCGCAACGGCTATCCCTACAAGTTCATCGATCTGGACACGGACGAGCACTCGCAGTCGATCCTCGACCACTTCCAGGTCAAGGTGGAGGAAGTGCCGGTCGTCATCTGCAACGCGCGCAGCGTCTTGCGGAATCCCTCGATCCGCGAGCTGGCCGATTGCCTCGGGCTCAACGTGAACATCGACGAATCGCAGGTGCGCGATCTGATCGTCGTGGGCGCGGGGCCGTCAGGGCTGGCCGCCGCGGTCTATGCGGCATCCGAAGGCCTCAACGTGCTGGTGGTGGAGACGGGGAGCCCGGGCGGACAGGCGGCATCGAGCTCGCGCATCGAAAACTATCTCGGCTTCCCTATGGGTATTTCGGGCCAGGAGTTGGCCGGGCGCGCGCTGGCGCAGGCGCAGAAGTTCGGCGCGAACATGATGATCGCGCGCACCGCCGTGCGCCTGCAATGTGATCGCCGTCCCTATCAGGTCATCCTCGATGAGGGCACGCCACTGACGACGCGCTCCATCGTGCTGGCCGCCGGCGCCCAATACAATAAGCCACCCATTCCCAAGCTATCGCAGTTCGAGGGCAACGGCGTCTATTACGGTGCCACCGCTATGGAATCGCAGTTGTGCGTGGGCGAGGATGTGGTGGTCGTCGGAGGAGGAAATTCTGCGGGACAAGCGGCGATTTACCTGTCAGGAAAGGCGCGCAAGGTTTACATGCTGGTGCGCTCGGGCAAGCTGTCGGACACAATGTCGCGGTACCTAATTTGGCGCATCGAAGAAAACCCGGCGATTGAGCTGCATTACAAGACGGAGATCGCCGGCGTCGACGGGAACGGACACCTGGAGTGCATCAGTTGGCCCGATGGCGATAGCGGGCAGATTGTCCCCCACGACATACGCCATCTGTTCGTGATGACCGGCGCCTCGCCGCGCACGGGGTGGCTGGAGGGCTGTTTGGCGCTCGACAACAAAGGCTTCGTGCTAACCGGCCACGATCTCGACCGAGCGACGCTGCAAGAGAAGGCGTGGCCGCTGTCGCGTCCGCCGCAGCTTCTCGAGACCAGCCTGCCGGGGGTGTTTGCGGTGGGGGATATCCGGGCCGGTAATGTGAAGCGCGTGGCGTCGGCCGTCGGCGAGGGATCGATCGCGATCCACCTCGTGCATCAGGTGCTGGCGGAGATGTAGGCGGACTCTCGGGCTCGAACTTGAGGTGGGGCCCCAGAGCCTGCCCTGCACTCCGGTGCCTCGGGCTGAAATGAGCCTCCTTGCAAGACTTCCGGACGGCCTCCCGATGGAAGCCCCCTAACCGCCGCGGCGAAACCCGGCTTGTCCGTGAGCTACCCCGAGAGCCTCCCTTCTGCTCGTCCTTTGTTGACCTTGTGAGGAGCTGTAAGAGATAGTCTTGTAAGTGGAGAGTGTCATGTTTCGTAATTCAAGACACGAGAGAAACCTGCTTCCTGCCGCAATACTCATGTTCATGGGGCTGACGGTATCAGCGACTGGACAAGTCAGGATGCCTCCTGGACGCGCTCCGGAACGGCCAGCCGTCTTGCAGTACATGTCGGGCGAGGTGTCAGTCGCACCGAGTGCAACCAGCCAGTGGACAGCGGCGCGGCTGAATCAGTCCCTGACGCCGTCGGAATATGTATGGGCGGCGACGAACTCGCGAGCGGAAATCAATGTCGGCGATGGGTTCATCCGCATGAATTCTGAGGCGAGCTTGACGGTTGTCGCCCTTAGCCTCAGCAACGTGCAAGTCAGCGTCAATCAGGGAGAAGTCACCCTGACCGTTTTCCGCCTGCCTCCGGGAGAGATTTACGAGATCGATACTCCGAACGCCACACTGACTGTAACCAAAACGGGGTTTTATCGCGTCGTGGTCAAACCCGAGGAGGAGCAGACTTTGGTCACCACACGCAAAGGCTCCATTGTGGCGACGGGTCGTGGGCCTGCGGTCACGATAAATTCTGGTCAGCAGGTGTCTTTTCTAAATGGCAACTCATTGCAGCATACGGCACAGAAGGCACCTCCTCCAGACGGATTCGAAGATTGGGCCAGCGTTCGCGACAAGAGACTGGGAGCTAGTCGGCCGCCTTTTGGAGTTGTGGTTGGATACGGACCATATCCCTACGGGGCGGTAGCAGTCCCCGGCACACCGCCTCCGCCGTACTAGCCATTGGCTGTGCAAGTAGGCGAGTCCACGGGCTCCTTCGCTCAGCCGATTCGCTTGGCAGGCCTACCTGGCGCGAGAGATCGCGAGTGGTGCTCCTCGCCTCGATTGCACCGTCAAAGTCGCGCTAGAAATCCCTGGACGCGACGCCCGCAGCATTCCTCACCAGCTTCATTTCCTGCTGTGAGAGATTGCTGTATCGGCCTGAATCGATTTGCTGCTGCCGCGCCTCCGGCGGCATGGCGCGCAAAGCGCGGATGACGTTCTGCACCTCAGGACGCATCGACGAAAACTGGCGTTGAGCCGAAGCCGGACGGTAGCTCGCCCCGCTCATAGCCGCTGCCGCACCGTAGTTTGCAGCCGGATGGCGATTTACCGCTTCATGCATTGTCACGCTGTCCGCGGGGGGCGCCGGTTGGCGAAGAGGGGCGCTGTTCTGATAGCTACCGCTAGCTTGCGCTGGAGGAGCGGGATCCGAATAGCCTGTTGGACCGCTGCTCGGAGCATAGTAGCCCGGAGCATAGTAAGAGTACGGATAAGAGGGATAATAGTACGGATAGGAATAGGCGTAGGGGTATCCGTAATAGGGCCAGCCGAAATTGAAGCTGATGCCGAAGCCCCAAGGCCATCCCCAACCGCCACCCCAGCCACCATAGTAGCCGCGGTAGCCCCCGTACCACCCGCCGTAACCCCCATGCCAGCCGCCGTAACCGCCATGCCAGCCGCCGTAACCGCCATGCCACCCGCCATAGCCGCCTCCGCCATGGAATCCGCCGCCACCGCCATGGAATCCGCCCCCACCTCCGCCATGAACGCCGGCAACGGCAAACTCAGCCGAACATCCGAACACTACCAATACCAGGCTAAGGAAAAGAACCCGCAGGACGCCAGGCCGATTCATTTTCTCCCTCCACAGTTGCGCGCGACGGCGGCAACAACCATTATTGTAGGCCTATTGTAGGCCGAATTTCCCGCTTTTTGCCTCGAAAAAGTTCGAGGCCGACCGGCGCGAACCATTCAGCGACCAGTCAGCAAATTATTCGGCGCACTCACTAGGCGCCGCGCCGTTATCGCACCCGAACGACTCGGATTTGGCGGGCATAGATCGCAAGGTTCAGGCCACAAATGATGACCGCCGCAATTGTTAATACGGCGGGAGGAATGTTCGGATAGACCAGCCTTTCCAGATAATGGAGGAGGAAGCCACCCTGTTCAGGCTGGACGCCGGCCTTGCCTTCTAGCCAGTTCTCGAGCACGGTAAGAGGACACGGCCACGGGAGCAGTTCCACAAGGATTCCCCAGATGAGAGACACGATATGTAGCCAGCGCAAGATCAGGCGCGACCGTGTCAGCAAGGCACCGAAAACGACCCACAAAATGAATAGAACGTGGAGGAAGAGAACAGAAACCGCAAGAGCGGAATAGAAATTTGACGCAAGAACGACTGCATGCATCTCCTCTAAAATTTACATCAACGGCAGTAAATGATGGTCCGATATGCGCTCAACTTCTGGCATTCGTTTGATTTATCGGTCTGACTTTGCCAGAGACTCCCAGAATTGCCTAAGCTTTTCCATGGTGGACAGCATTCAGGGACTGCGCTCATTCGACGAGCGCCTGGCGCCTTCCTGTCTTATGCGGCTACACGGCGGCCTGGAGGCTGTCTCTACTCATTAGTCTCCACCCTTGGCAAATCCACCCGATTTGCCGGCATCCAAAAGCTGTTGCGGGTCAAGGCGGCCGAATAGCTCGATCAGTTTTGCGACTATGCCGGTCCATCCGGTCTGGTGACTTGCTCCCAGGCCCGCTCCGTTATCCCCGTGGAAGTACTCGTAGAACAGGATGTAATCCTTCCATTGCGGATCGGTCTGGAATTTCTCCGTGCCTCCGTATACCGGCCGGCGGCCCGATTTATCCCGTAGGAAGATTCCTTCCAGCCGATTGGCTATTTCATGGGCGACTTCGAACAAGTTCATCATTTTGCCCGAGCCGGTGGGGCACTCGATCTTGAACTTGTCGCCATAATAGAGATAGAACGACAGCAGGGCGCGGATCAGCAACGCGTTTACCGGCATCCATATCGGCCCGCGCCAGTTGGAATTTCCGCCAAACATGCCAGTGTCCGATTCTGCCGGAAGATAGTTCACGCGGTACTCCTGGCCCTCGACATTGACGACATACGGATGGTCTTCGTGGTACTTGGACAATGCCCGGATGCCATAAGGACTGAGGAATTCGTTCTCGTCGAGCATGCGCGTCAGAATCCGGCGCAACCGGTCCTCGTTCACCAGCGCAGCAATGCCGCGGTCGGCGTATCCGCGATGGCCCGGCCCAGTCACATGAATGCTTTTGCGCAGTTCGGGCATACGTTCCCAGCGCTCTTGTAGGATCTTCACCGCTCGCGGTACCCGTTCGCGCTGCCACGGCTCGATCACGGTGGTGGCACACAAGGGCAGCAGACCCACCATGGAGCGGACCTTGAGCCGCCTGGCACTTCCGTCCGGAAGTCGCAAAACGTCGTAGTAGAAGCCGTCCTCCTCGTCCCACATACCTTCAGGGCCCGTCTGATTCATGGCGACCGCGATCCAAATGAAATGCTCAATAAACTTCAGGGCCATGTCTTCGTAAAAGGGATCGTGGGCCGCCAATTCCACGGCGATCTCCGACATGTTCTGGGCAAACACGGACACCCAGGCGGTGCCGTCCGCTTGCTCCAGGCTGCCGCCGGTGGGCAGGGGCGCGCTGCGGTCGAAGACCCCGATGTTATCCAGCCCGAGGAAGCCGCCTTCAAACAGGTTTTTGCCAAAGCGGTCTTTGCGGTTTACCCACCAACTAAAGTTCAGCATCAGCTTGGCGAACGATCGCTTGAGGAACTCGATGTCACCTTTTCCGGTAAAGGCCTGCTCTGTGCGGTACAGGAAGATCGTCGCCCAGGCATGCACTGGCGGATTGACGTCGCTGAAGTTCCACTCGTAGGCCGGGATCTGACCCGTCGGATGGATAAAAAACTCCTGCAGCATCAGGTCGAGCTGTCCTTTGGCAAAATCAGGATCGACCGTGGAGAGCGCGATGGTGTGGAAAGCCAGGTCCCAGGCGGCGTACCAGGGGTACTCCCACTTGTCGGGCATGGAGATGACGTGTTGGTTGATCATGTGGAACCATTCGCGGTTCCGCATGAAGCGTCCGCCCGGCTTCATTGGATCGACACCGTGCTCCTCGAGCCATTTGTCCACGTCGAAGAAGAAAAACTGTTTGGTCCAGAGCATGCCGGCCAGCGCCTGGCGCATGACCAGCGCCCGATCCTTGTCCACAGTCTTCGGAGTGATAGCTCCATAGAACTCATCTGCCTCGCGCTGGCGAGTTTGCATGGTTTCGGTAAAGCTCTTGAAAGGATCGCCCATGGCCGAAGGCGCAAGATTGCTTAAACGCAGACGGATGGTAGCCGTCTCTCCCGCGCCCACATTCAACTGATAGTGCGCTGCCGATTTAGTGCCCGTTTTCTCGGGGTTGACCGTGCCCTTATTTCCCTGGACCACGTAGTTATTGATTCCATCTTTCACGTAGCGAGTGGGATTGGGCGTGCCGAACAGCCGCTCGTTGTTGGTCTCGTTTTCCGTGAACAGCAGCGAAACATCTCCTTCGCAGTACAGATAACGCTGCCCCAGTTCGGCTTGTGAGGCCGCAACTGCCTGCGTGCCTTTTTGGCCAGCGACCTGCTTCAAGGACGGTTTGGGTGTACCGGGCCACCAAGTCCAGGTGTTGCGAAACCACAGGGTCGGCAGCACATCTATTTTCGCGGCCTCAGGCCCGCGATTACTGACGCTGATCTGGATGAGCAAGTCCTCGGGCGACTGCTTGGCATACTCCACAAAGACATCGAAGTAGCGATCTTCATTGAAGACCCCGGTATCCAGCAGCTCGTACTCCATGTCGTTACGGGTGCGGTTCTTGTTAGTCTCAATTAGATTGCTGTAGGGATACGCCGCCTGCGGATACTTGTACAGGTACTTCATGTACGAGTGCGTGGGCGTGCTGTCGAGGTAGAAGTAGTATTCCTTGACGTCCTCGCCGTGGTTGGCCTCGCTGTTTGTCAGGCCGAACATACGTTCTTTGAGGATGGGGTCTTTACCATTCCACAGGGCTACGGCGAAGCACAGCAGCTGTTGATCATCGCTGACGCCGGCCAGACCATCCTCACCCCAGTGATAGGCGCGGGAGCGGGCCTGGTCGTGAGTGAAGTAGTCCCAGGCATTACCATCATGGCTGTAGTCCTCGCGAACCGTACCCCACTGCCGTTCGCTAAGATACGGACCCCACTTGCGCCAGGGAATGTTATTTTCACGAGCTTCCTGTAGACGGCCATGCTCCATTGTGACTTGTGGCGGCATAATTTTCCTCGCTGATTACAGTACTGCATCTTCGCATTGCGTTAAAACAAAATTTGTCAATTCCGGCTGAAAGAGTGTGGCCTCATTAAGCATAGCTCGCCCGGTGTTATGCGGGGAACCGATGTTCCGCTTGCCTGAATAAACTCCAACCGCAACCGCAGATTCCACGGTCGATGGGTTGCATTGTCGGCGCTTAACCCGTAGTCTTCTTCAACCGCAGAAAAATACAACAAGCTGGCAGTCTAGACCAGAACCTTGAACAGATAGAAAGAGAGGCCCCGGGTTATGTTGAGAAGCAGTGTCTTTGCTGTCCTGGTATTTTATTTCGCCGGCTGTCTATGCGCCGAACAAGTGACCCTGAAGAACGGAGACCGGTTTACCGGCAGCATCGTGAGCATGAGCGACAAGAAGTTGGTCTTGAAGACCGAGCACGCGGGCACGATCACTATTGATTTCGACGCGATTTCTCAGTTTTCTTCGGAGCAACCGCTGGTCGTGACTCGCACCAACAAGCAAATAGTTTCCGGTCCGGTGAAGTCAGAGGACTCGCAAGTGGCCGTGACCACTCCTTCGGGCACGCAGCAGATTCCGATGGCCGACGTCGCGATGATGCGCTCGCCGGCTGACCAGGCGGCCTACGAGAAATCGTTGCATCCCGGAATGCTGGAAGGTTGGGACGGTGGCGGCAACTTAGGTCTCGCACTAGCGAGAGGGAACTCCGACACGACCAACGTGGCACTAGGCTTCAACGCCGAGCGTCCGACTACGATCGACAAGTGGACCATCCAGGCAGCCTCAATCTACTCGACAAGCGTAACCAACAACATCAGTTCCACGAGCGCTAACGCCTTGGGAGGATTCATCCGCTATGATCGCAACCTGACCAAGAAGATTTTTATATTTGGCTTATTTAACGGGGCGTACGATCATGCCCAGGACCTCAATGCACGCATTAGTCCCAGCGGCGGTCTAGGGTATCATCTGATCGCGAGCAAGGTGACGACGCTCGATCTTCTGGGCGGCTTTGGCTACACCTACGAGAACTACTCGACCGGCTATAACGGCTCAACCGCCGGGGTCACTAACAATCTGATCAATGCGACGATCGGCGACGAATTTGGCCACAAGTTTACGGCCAACACCTCTGTGGTCCAGGACTTTTATTTCTACCCCTACCTGAACGGAATCGGAGGTTATCAAGGAGTCTTCGACTTCGGGGTGGCCAGCAAGTTCTATCGTGCCTTCACGTGGAACTTGAATTTCGGCGACCGTTACAACAGCCGGCCGGTAGCAGGGAAAAAGGACAACGATGTGCTCCTCACCACAGGGTTGGGACTAACCTTCGGAACGAAGGCGAAGTAGTAGGAGCGGGAGGGCGGCTCTTGAGCTGAATTATTCACCAGTATCGCCCCCTGAAGACAATGATCTTTGGCGGGCACGGCTTCAGCCATGCTCGTTACCTGTGATGGAGAGTTGGGCTTCAGCCCCTGACGAATTCGCACTTCGTCTGACAAAATCGAATGCCCTCGGTGGCTAAAGCCATCACAACGAGAGCATCTTACGGCATGGCTGAAGCGGTGCCCCTTCAAATGAATCCAGACTGAACCCACCTCCAGATGAAATTTGCGACGGGACGCTGGATCGGCCCACGCGCACTCTGTCGTGTGGTTTCCAAGAAACAGCCATTCGGCGCACCCGGGGCCTCTTCGCATGGCTATTAAACCTCTAAAATAGAGGTATGCGTTCTAGATTTCTATTCGTTCAAATGGTCCTTTTCGTTCTTATCTCTGCATCCATCGCTCGTGCCGATAGCGCCGCCTTTGACCTCCCAGGCCCGCAGGTGGAAGTGATGGTGGATCGTGCCGGCAAGGAGCTGCCGATCGCCCAGGTGCCGAATCTGCAGACCGGTGACCGCTTGTGGATACATCCCAACTTTCCCGAGAGCCAAGCTGAGCACTATCTGCTCATCGTAACCTTTTTGCGTGGCTCGACGAACCCGCCACCCGAAGATTGGTTCACCCGAGTGGAGACCTGGAACAAGAAGATTCGCCAGAAAGGAGTCCTGGTGACGGTGCCGAAGGAAGCGGAGCAAGTTCTGCTATTCCTGGCCCCGGAGACGGGCGGGGATTTCAGCACCTTGCGAGCTGCGGTGCGGGGCAGGCCGGGTGCATTCGTGCGCGCCTCGCAGGACTTGAATCAGGCCAGTCTCGACCGCTCTCGGCTCGATGCCTATCTCGCCGCCGTGAAGCAGACCTCAAACGAGGACCCTAAAGAACTTCATGAGGAGTCCATACTGCTGGCACGAAGCTTGAATATCAAGCTCGATTCGAAGTGTTTCGACAAGCCTAGCGAGCAGCAGGGGCCTTGCCTGATGCAGCACACGGACGAACTGGTGCTGGACGACCCACACACCCAGTCCATGGTGGCGGCGCTTACCTCGGGGCCGTCCGCCGATCTTATCGGACAACTCAGCGCCACCCGGTTGGCAGGCGGCGGTTACTACAGCGCTTACGTTGGAACCGTCGTGGATGTCGCCAAGCTGCTGACTGGACTGCACACCGCGACATATCAATACATTCCAGCATTGGCGCTTCCCCAGGATAACGAGTTGAACCTGAAGCTGAACACGCCGCCATCGTTTCGCAATCCAAAATCTGTTTTGGTTATCGGCCTGCCCGCAGTCGAATCGGCGCAGCTGCCCCCTTTGCGGCCGGTCGATCCGAAGCTGGTTTCATGTCTGGAGAAAGCGTCGCTCGTCCTGCCGGTGGAAGGCGCACCGCTCGTTTTTTCGACCACGCTTGGTCACGACTTCGTATTGCATTTGGCGAGCCAGTCCGGTGAAGCATTTGATCTGCCTGCCCATGCCGACGCGTTGCAGGGCGGTTTCGTAATAGACACGCGCGGCCTGAAAGGCCGTGATCTCGATTCGGAAATCTCCGGAACGTTGCGCGGTTTCTGGGGATTCGAGCCCTTTGACGGTCCGACCTTTCACCTGCAGAGTTCACATCCGGTGAAATGGACGCTTGCGTCCGCCGACCGGAGTGCGCTCATTGTTGGCCGTGAGGACACCTTGCATCTCGAATCCAAAGCTGCCACCTGCGTAGATGAGATTACGGTGCGCGATGCCGCCGGCAAGAAACTCGACAGCAGCTGGAAGCTGTCAAAACCGGAGCAAATCGAAGTAAAGGTTTCTCTGAAAGATGCGACGCCGGGTGCGGCGACCATGGAAGTGAAACAAGCTGGCCTGTCTGAGACAGACCGGGTACCTCTGCAAACTTACGCCGAAGCCGGACACCTCGAAGGCTTGGTCATTAACTCTGGCGATCGGCAGGGGCTGCTGAAAGGCACGCGCCTCGACGAAGTGGCCAGTGTCGAGATGAACGGTGTGCATTTCGCCCCATCGAAGTTGACGCGGAAGGGCGACGAGGACCAGTTGCTGCTGGCCGCGGCCACTCCTACCTCTCCGTTCCAGCCGCAGGAGAAAATCACTGCCCACGTCGCACTTAAGGATGGCCGCGATCTGGCATTGCAAACTACCGTCGAACCGCCGCGTCCCAAGGTTGTGCTGATCAGCAAGAGTATCCAGTTCGCTGAAGGAGATTCCTCCGCAATACGAATGGCCAACCAAGACGTGCTTCCGCAAGACGCCAAGCTCACTTTCTTCCTGAAGAGCGAGATACCGGACACATTCCCGAGGGACGAAAAAATCGAGGTTGCCACAGAAGACAATTCCGTGCACGCACTGCTCAGCGTCGCCGACGGAACCTTGAATTTTCAGGATCCCAAGACGGTGATGGGCGTGCTTGATCCGCTGAAGACCCTGGGTCCGGCGGCCTTCGGACAACTGCGCTTCCGCCCGGTGGGTGCCAATGACGCCAATGGTGACTGGCAGCCGCTGATCAGCCTGGTGCGCTTGCCGACGCTGAAAGAGGTGCGCTGCCCCGACAGTCCAGACAAGCAGTGTACGTTGAGCGGAGCCAATCTCTACCTCATTGACTCCGTCGCCTCCGACCCGGAATTCAAGATCGAGGTCCCGGTGCCGGAGGGATTTGCGGACTCGACGCTTAAAGTGCCACGTCCCAACGGTACGCTGCTCTACATTAAGTTAAGGGACGATCCGTCGGTCGTGAATCGGGCGGTATTGCCGGTACTTCCCGAGCAATGAGTCCCAGATTCATGGCTGCTGGTTCGCTGTTCATATCGGCAGCCATCTAACTGGCGGATTCCGCGGTCTCTCGGTTGCCGGTGATTCGGCCGATCTCCGCATCGTGAGTTGCCGTGATTCGCCGCGACCACAGGAATCCTTCGCAATAATTCGCCCTGCAAGCATCAAACACCCCGTACCTGCCGGGCATCCCACCAATAGGAATACTTCTAGATGACGTTGGAAGAGAGGGCACGACATGTCCGAACCAATAGGCGCTAAAGCCTCACGGGAAAGCAGAGAATACCCACTGGGTCCAGAGATTTCGTCGCTGCCGGCTACGGATAGGCAGTTGCCAGAAAACAGCGAACCAACGCTTGGAATGCCGCCCGAGGTTCGGCGTTATCTGCCGGAATACTCAGCCCCCGATTGGCTCAGAGTTGTGCGCGAACGAGCAAGATTTCGCTGGTGTGATCTGCGTCGCCAAGCGCACCACTGGCAGTACGAGCATCCCGGGCAGGTCCTTTGGACTATTGCTGGAGTAGCTTTTGCCGTTGGAATAATGCTCAGAGTTTGGAGGTCCGCAAGTGACTAACGAATCCAGCAAAGACACTGCCCGAGTTGATAGCTGAAGTAAAGGATGAACTGAAAGACTTCGTCGCCACACGATTGGCAATGTTGCGCGCAGAGCTTGGCGAGAAACTGCAGGCCTTCAAATTGGCGGCTCCGGGATTGATTGCCGGGCTGGTGCTGGTTGCCACGGGTTGGCTGGTCTTAACGGTCTTCCTGGTGTGCACCATCGCAAACGCATTTCAGAGCGCAGCGTGGAGGTATCCCATCGCCCTGGCGATCGTGGGCGGCCTCTATTGCATCTTCGGATCAATCGCCATTACTTTCGCCTGGCAGCAGATCAAGGAAACACGGGTCAAGCCGGAGCACACAATTCGTGTTCTCAGGGAAGATCAGATCTGGCTGCAAACGGAGGTGAAGACGCAATGATGAACCCTGCGAACATGCCGGTTGAGGTGCTGGAGGAGCGCGCCGAAGAACAACGGCGCAAGCTGCACAACTCGGTCAGCGAACTGAAGTCGAGCGTCCGCGAAACACTACGCGAGCAACTCGACATAAGAGGCCACCTGCGCAAGTATTTCTGGCCGGCAGCCGCAACTGTTTCCGTGATCGGGTTGCTCGTGGGCTACAGTACCGCCGGCATCTTTTCGCGCCGTTGATTTAAGGGTGTGATCGCAAGCGTTGTGTAGCGCGTCGTCCCGGAAACGTCAGCGAAATGGTTGTTCACTGTGTGCGGTCCTGGTACTCCTCGTGCCAGGCCATTTGGATGGCTTCGAGTTTGCCTTCGTTGGACAACTTTGGGTCATCGACGAAGGTCGGCAACTCGGTGACGTAGCGATGAAGGTCGGTAAAGCGGACCTCCAGCGGGTTCATGTCCGAGAATTTATCGGCCAGTGCAATGCCGATATCTTCCGCGTCGTCCCATCTCAATTCAGCAGGCATAGGTCTCTCAAAAATGAAGTTAGTCCGGGCCGGCAGGCCCAAAAGCAAATCCCTCACGGCTAAAAGCCGGTTCGGAATGACAATCCAAATCAAACTCAGTCGTGGTGAGTCGCCGCCTCCGAAACATAGTTGCGGTTCCAGGACGGAATCTCGACTACCACTTCTCCGGGCTTCTCGATCACAGTTTGACATCCCAGGCGCGAGTTGAGCTGGAGGTCGGCAGCCATATCAAGACGATCGGCTTCGTCGTCGTCCATCTCATTTAGCAACTCCTTGCCCTTCTTCACAACGACGTGACAGGTCGTGCAGGCGCAATTGCCGCCGCAGGCGTGCTCCAGATGCAGCCCGAAATTCATGGCCACATCGAGGATCGATTCCGGCTTGCCATGGTCCTGGTAAGGAAGCTTGCCGTGTTCAAACTCAAATGTCTTGTTGTCGGGAAGGAAGGTGACCCGAACCGTGTTCGGTCCCGGAGCTTCCGCCGTTGCGGCTCCACCGCCCTGTGTTTTTTCTTCTGGCATAATTCCTCAGGTTCTGTCGTCCCTACGGGACTCGGTCTTATCTCCCGCGCCACCCAGCGCTGAAGCGCTGGGCTAAGATCTTTCGCCCTTCGGGGCTGGATGTTGCGAATTTCGTTCCACCGCGCCGACTCGAGGCGAGTACTCACACAGGCTCTTCCGCCCTGGGCTAACTTCATCCCGCCGCTTCGCGGCTAGGCTCTCGTGGCTCCGGCCGTTTTGCGAACCGGAATACGGATCGCCGAATTTCAAAACCCTCGCTTGCAGCGAACAGTCAACAGCCAGCGGCGGCGGCGGCTCTTTTTCACTAGCCCCAAGACACTAACCCCTAGCCCCTAGTTCCTGACTTGATCTCCGCCTGCGCGATGGGGTGCGGCGAAGCGGGCCCCTCGCCTACATCGGCCGTATCCATGTTTTGTCCCTTCAACGCCGTGCCCACCGCGGATTCCATCATCAACTCGGCGAGATGCATCGTACCTTGGTTCAGTGCGTCGATCGCCGTCCGGATGGCCTGGTAATCGTCCGCCTTCACGACCACGCGCAGAGCGGTTTCCAGTTTGCCGACATTGCCGCGCTCCTGCGACGACAACTGCTTCCACGCGGGATTCTCGCGGCCCTTCTCCAGCGCCGTGAGCATCGTCTCAGCTTCGTTACGCGCTTCGATTACCTGGCGCCGCCGGAAATCTTCTTCCGCATTGTCGAAGGAGTCGAGAATCATGTTCTCAACTTGCTCGTCAGTAAGACCGTAGCTGGGCTGCACCTGAATTTCAGCTTCCTTGCCGCTACGCAGCTCGCGCGCCGAGACATGCAATATGCCGTTGGCGTCGATCAAGAACTTCACTTCAATGCGTGGCAGCCCCGCCGGCATGGGCGGAATGCCTTTCAGGTCGAAGCGCGCCAGGGAGCGGCAATCGCTTGCCAGTTCGCGCTCGCCTTGCACCACATGGACGGCAACATTAGTCTGTCCTTCCACACCGGTAGTGAAGTGCTCGGTCGCCGACGCCGGAATCGTCGAGTTGCGATGAATGATCTTAACCACGCCTCCGCCCAACGATTCGATACCGAGCGACAGTGGCGTCACGTCAAGCAGCAGCATGTCCCTGGTCGCTTCCGAGCCACCCGCGAGGATGTGAGCCTGTATGGCAGCGCCCAGCGCAACCACTTCGTCGGGATTCAAGTCGCTGTGAGGAGTGCGCTCGAAAAGCTCTTCCACCAGTTGACGGACTCGCGGAATTCGCGTCGAGCCGCCCACCAGCACGGCTTCGTTGATCTGCTTCGCCGTCAGGCCGGCATCTTTCATCGCCTGGCGAACCGGTGCTACCGTGCGATCGATGACCGGCTGGATCAACTGTTCGAATTGCGCGCGCGTGATCTCGCGCTGATAGCGTTCGCCGCCGGGAAGTTCTACGTCGAGCGTTGTCTTCTCGTCGGTCGACAAAGCGATTTTCGCATCGATCACTGCCTTGCGAATTGCCTGCACGATCTCGGCGTTACGGCGCACGTCAATCGACAGATCGCCCTGGATGTCGTGCAGCGCGATCGTGATCAGCAGGTTGTCGATGTCGTCGCCACCGAGGTGAGTGTCGCCATTAGTGGCGATAACTTCGAAGATGCCTTCGTGCAACTTGAGAATCGAGATGTCAAACGTGCCGCCGCCCAGGTCGTACACAGCAACCGTTTCCGCATTCTTCTTGTCGAGGCCATAGGCCAGCGAAGCCGCGGTAGGCTCATTTACCAGGCGCAACACTTCGAGGCCTGCAATGCGGCCGGCGTCCTTGGTGGCCTGCCGCTGGGCATCGTTGAAGTACGCAGGAACGGTGATAACCGCTTTGGTGACCGGCGCCGCGAAGTAGCGCTCGGCATTGCGCTTCAATTGGCGCAGGACGAAAGCTGAAATCTCCGGAGGAGTAAACGTCTTATCGCCGAGCTTGATGCGCAGCACTTCGCCGGGAGCGAGATCGTCCGCCAGGCGGAACGGGAAGAGCTTCAATTCGTCTTGCACATCCTCGACGCCGCGGCCCATCAGGCGTTTCACGCTATATACGGCGCGCTCCGGCGTCTCGATCAGATACTTGCGCGCCGCGCTGCCCACGACGATCTGACCGTTCTCGTCCAGCGCGACGACCGAAGGCACCAGATTCAGTCCATCCTCGCCGGGAATGACGATCGGGTGGTCGCCTTCCATGTAAGACACCAGCGAGTTGGTAGTGCCTAGATCGATTCCGACGATGCGTTCGTTAGTCATGTGTAGCGGTTAGCAACTAGCATTAAGCTAAGTTCTTGCCGTGTCATCCTGAGCGACGAGCGAAGCGAGGAATCGAAGGCCCCCTATCGCTGCGCTATTCGCTCTTCGCCTTTCGCTAAAAGCTTCTTCAAATAACAATCGGTCTGGGCGAAGGGCGGACAGCGACCAGCGCTCCGTCAGCTCTCCAGTACCTCATCGATATCGCGCAATAGGTTTCGCAAGTAGTTACGACGATTCAGCACGTCCACCATCTTGTCGCGCACTGCTACGCGATCATCGTCAAGAACACTTTCTCCCTGTTCTGCGCGATCGACCAAGGCGTCCCACTCGTTCCAGGCTGCACGCAATTCTTCCAGCATGCCGTTGTATTTACCCTGTAACTGCTTCTTTGTGTCTTGTAGTTCGCGCTCGAGAGTGCGATCAGGCTCTCCCATTTTCTTATTCATCCGCATCTCTTCGAGCTGCATGTTCAGCTCGAAAACCTGCTCCAGCAAGTCGGGTGGAACCACCTGCTTCTTAAGCTTGCCGGTGCGGCGCGCCTCCTCAGTTGCGGCCTTGGATTGTTCCTCCAATTGGACGCCCTGCAATCGCAGCAGGTACTCGGTCCGAGTAATGGGATCTTTCAGCGTGCGATACGCGTCGTTGAGCTGCGAACTCTTCTCCAGGCTCCACTGCTGTTCGCGATCGCTGTTGACGGCGTTGATGTCGGGATGCAAATGCCGGCTCAGGCCGTAGAATTCCCGCTCCAGTTTTTCCGGCTCCAGGTTCAGCTTGAAGGGAAGTCCGAAGAAGGTGAAATAGTCCACCGGAGCCGGCGGCTGCACCTTGCCACACTCCCGACAGAAATGAGCTGCGCGCATGGCTCCGCAAGACCAGCAATTTGCTTTGGTCGACCGGCTTTGCTGCACAACCAGGATGCCGGAGTCCGGTTGCTCCGTCTTTTTGTGGTCAGTCAAGGCCATCGAATCTTCACTTCCTCCAATGCATAGACAACTCATACAGCACGACGAGCGAACTAATCAGCCAAGAATTCCACTGTCGCGGAATTCACATCGTTCGGCAGGCCGCGCTCGCTCGCCACGACCATGTTTTAGGAAAACGAAGTGCCGCAGCCGCAAGCCTTCTTCGCATTCGGGTTCTGGAAGGAGAAGCCCTGGTGCATCAGGCTCTCTTCGTAGTCGAGAACCATGCCGTGCAGGTAAATGAAGGACTTGGGATCGACAAAGACGCGAACATCTTCAAACTGAAAGACGCGATCGCGTTCGCGAGGCTGCGTGTCGAAACGGATGTTGTAACTCAGTCCCGAGCAACCACCACCCTGCACACCCAGACGCAGTCCGCCCTCAGTTGGCGAGATGTTTTCCTTCGCCATCGCCAAGCGAATGCGGGCCAGCGCCTTGTCCGTCACCTGAATGCCCTTGGCAGCGGGGGCGGTTGCCTGGGCCGGATTTTCAATGTTGACCGTGCTCATGGTTGTGTTCCCGTGTTCCTCGTCGTGAGACAACGCGGCACACCGGCCTCAAAAATAGTTTACGCCCGCTGTTCCACCGGCGCGGGCTGAGCCTGGCTATGCTGCCCGTTCTTTTTTTTCCAATCGCCGATGGCGGCGCGAATTGCGTCTTCGGCTAGCACCGAACAGTGGATCTTCACCGGAGGTAGCGACAACTCCTTCACGATGTCGGTGTTGCGGATGGTGAGCGCTTCGTCCACAGTCTTGCCCTTCACCCACTCGGTGGCCAGGGAAGACGACGCGATTGCCGAACCGCAGCCGAACGTCTTGAACTTGGCGTCTTCGATGACGTTGGTCGTGGGGTTCACCTTGATTTGCAGCTTCATGACGTCGCCGCACTCCGGTGCGCCCACCAGGCCGGTACCAATCTCGGCGCTGTTTTTGTCGAACGAGCCGACATTGCGGGGATGGTTGTAGTGGTCCAAAACCTTATCACTGTAAGCCATGCTGTTGTCTCCTCAATTCCAAACTTTTTGTCGCGGATTAATGAGTCGGCTCCGCCGCCCATTGAACCTTGGTCAAATCGATTCCTTCTTTCGCCATCTCGTACAACGGCGACAACTCACGTAAACGCTTCACCGTGTCAATGACCCGCTCGGCCACGTAATCGACTTCGGCCTGAGTATTAAACCGTCCGATGCCAAACCGGATCGAGCTGTGCGCCAGGTCATCGCCCGCGCCTAGGGCCTTCAATACATAAGATGGTTCCAACGTCGCGGAGGTGCATGCCGATCCGCTGGAAACTGCAATATCGTTGATGCCCATCAGCAGCGACTCGCCCTCGACATAGGCAAAACTGATGTTCAAGTTGCCGGGTAGCCGGTGCTCCACCGAACCGTTAATGTAAACCTCGTCGAGCTGGCTCATGATGGCGTCTTTCAAGCGGTCGCGCAAAGCCGCGAGCTTCACCGCCTCTTCAGCCATGCCTTCGCTTGCCAACGCGCATGCCTTGCCAAAGCCCACAATTCCCGGAACGTTCAGCGTGCCCGAGCGCATGCCGCGCTCATGGCCGCCTCCATCAATCTGTGCCACCAGTTGAACGCGCGGGTTCTTGCGCCGAACATACAAAGCACCGACGCCCTTAGGTCCATAGAGCTTGTGCGCCGTCAGGGACGCGAGATCCACATTGTCCTGGATCACGTTGAACGGAACCTTGCCGATCGCCTGCACCGCATCGGTGTGGAATAGCACGCCGCGCTCGTGACAAAGAGCGCCAATTTCGCGGATCGGTTGCAACGCGCCAATCTCGTTGTTGGCGGTCATGATGGTCACCAGGATGGTCTTGTCATCCATCGCCCGCTTCAGGTCGTCAAGGTCGATGCGGCCATCCTTCTGCACCGGCAGATAGGTGACGCGGAAACCGTACTTTTCCAGGCGCTTGCAGGTGTCGAGCACCGCCTTGTGCTCAATGGCCTGGGTGATGATGTGGTTGCCCTTTTCCTTGTACATCTCGGCTACGCCCTTGATGGCAAGGTTGTCGCTCTCGGTTGCGCCCGACGTGAAGATAATTTCCTTGGACGTTGCGCCAATCAGCTTGGCGATTCGCTCGCGGGCCTGCTCCACTGCCTGCTCGGCCACCCAACCGAATTCGTGGTTACGGCTGGCAGCGTTGCCAAACTTCTCGGTGAAGTGTGGCAGCATCTCTTCCACCACGCGCGGATCGGTGCGCGTCGTGGCATGGTTATCCATATAAATAGGCAGTTTCACGTCTTTGTTCCCATTGCCCGAAATCACATGAGTGCTCATTGCGTCTGGCGTCTCCTAAACTTGCTCCATTTTGTTTGGTGTCCAGCCCAGGTTGACAAGTTCCGGTGCGGATTCGTGCTCCGGTTCGGTCATCTCCCAAATCGTCAACCGGTTCAAAACTTCTTCGATGCTGCGTCCCACTTTGCGTAGCGGACCGCGGACGGTGCAACGGTCACTTTGCTCGCAATCTTCCGTCGCCGAACTGCATGAGGTGATGAACAAAGGCCCATCAATCGCCCGGATCACCTCAAAGGCACTAATCTTGCGCGGATCGCGAGCCAGGATGTAACCACCATTCGTGCCGTACTGCGAAACCAGCAGGCCAGCCTTGGTTAGCTTCTGGAGGATTTTCGCCAGTGCTTCCTGCGGCATGCTGTACATCTCGGCTAGGTCCTTGGCGCTGCAGGCCCCCAAGTCAGCGTGCTCGGCCAGATGGCGCATCGCGATCAGGCCGTAGTCTGCTTTCTTGGTCAGCTTTAGCATAGTTACACCGCATCAGTCAGATGAATATGCGACCAATTCAGTCGCAATTTGATTCTACTGCCGGAGGAGATGTTGTGCAAGCCTTGTCAGCGAAAGGCAAGCCCAAGCAGTTATTGGTAACTAACAGGCAGGGAACGGTTTAATAAATGGCGATAAAAATAGTCGCATATCATTGTCGCCAATCTGCTGGCCGTAAGAGATAAGGGAGGTTTGCTTGTGCCCGGCCACCCGGACATGAGGGGTGAGCGGATGGAGGGTACATCGAGATTTAACACGTCCGCCTGCTGGAAAAGCTTTGACATCGGGCGTTTCCCGTCTAAAATACCGGGAAATTTCACTAAGGCCCTGGAGTCAGGGCGGAAGTTATGAACGTTAGCCAACCCGGCAATAGAATTCCAAACGTCCCGCAGAGCAAATCCATGGATCAGCCATGTCGGCATGCCCGTGTCCAAGTTGTCGCTCGTGATGAAGACGCGGAATACGTCGAGTGCATGGAATGCCGCGAGGTCTTCGAATCGAGTGAGTTCCGCGACATGGACATCGAGTCAAAAATCCCTCCCCAAGACGAATAGCGCGAAGCTCGAACGATGCTAAAAGCGCCGGAGAGCGCACAGGTGTCTCTAGATTAGCGGAGGAGCAAGGCCGCGTCTGCGGACAATTCTGGCGCCGCGAACTCACCTGCCAGAAATCGCGGATAAGCGGCGGCGGCAATCATGGCGGCATTGTCGGTGGATAGTTTTCGGGAAGGGAAGTAGACCGCCAGACCTTCTTCGGCGGCGCGCTGTTCGAATGACGTTCGCAACTCGCTGTTGGCGGCAACGCCGCCTGTTACCAGCAACGTAGCGACATCGCGGTCGCGCGCGGCCAGCAGCGTTTTGCTGACCAGGTCATTCACCACCGCACGCTGGAATGACGCAATCAGGTCGAGCGTGGCCTGGTCACAGGCGGCGAGATAATCTTCGCGCGACGGGCTTGCCGATTTCGCCAATGCCTGCCGACGGCATGTGATGTTCTCGCGCATGTCATGGGTCTCCACATAACGCAAGACCGCCGTCTTGATCCCGCTATAGGAGAAATCCACGCGCGATTCCTCGTCGGGATGGCGGTTTTGCAGGTTGCGGTCGTGGTGCTTGATCTGGGCGAAGGGAAACTTTATCGCCAGCGGGTTCCCATACTTCGCCAGGAAATCGATGGCGGGGCCTCCTGGATATCCGAGCTCGAGCAGCTTGGCGACTTTATCGAAAGCCTCGCCGGCGGCGTCATCGCGGGTATGTCCCACATCGTGGTACCGCCAGGCGCCTGATTGACCTTCGACGAGAAAAAGATGAGTATGACCTCCACTTACAACCAAAGCAAGCACTGGAAATTCCATCTTGCGATTGGCTTTCTGACGCTCTTCCAGCAAGACGGCGTGGATGTGGCCTTCAAGATGATTGACTCCGATGAGCGGTTTCTCAACGGCGTAGGCGAGCGCTTTGGCGTAACTCAAACCAACCAACAGTGAGCCGGCGAGTCCAGGACCCTTGGTGACCGCGATGGCATCGATCGTCTGGTAAGACTTTCCGGCGTCGTCGAGCGCTTGGCGCACAACGGGAACGATGGCCCGCAGATGTTCGCGAGAAGCCAGTTCCGGTACCACTCCCCCGTACGGCCGGTGCGTGACGTACTGCGAATAGACCACGTTGGAGATTAGTTCCTCACCCGAACGCACCACAGCAGCGGCAGTTTCGTCGCAGGAGCTCTCGATGCCGAGAATATACGCGTTGGTCACAACACCATTGTAAAGCTCAAAGGATCACACTCAGCATTCAGCAGTTGGCCAAAACCGACCTCAGCTACCACTGGACCAAACCGTCGGCGTCTTCCACCACGACGACTTCATACCTTTCCAGCATAGGCATCAGAATGTTCTCAAGTTCGCTCTTCCAGAGTTCGCCTTCATAGAACTTTGCTTTCATGGGCTCACGCGAAGCGATGTCGGGAAAGCCGCGCATAAAAAAGAAGGTGTCAGGATCTTCAACAGAGAGCAACGGGCCCAGTATTTTCATCCCGATCTCTGCGTGTGCCGGAATCGACTTGCGGCGAAATATTTCAAGGAACTCGGCCCGCTTGCCGGGCTTGGTTTTATAGGTACGCATTTCGATGATCATCAGGACCTCCTCGCCACCAGGCTTGTCCTCCGAGCGCAAGAGTCGAGGTTGCGCTATGCCATGATCCGGTTACCAAACTTGGCGCTATAGTGTGGCAATAATGCTGCTTCATCTGCCAAGTATATTCATCTGCCTGGCTACCGCTTCGCCGGAGCTGGGGTGCGCGCGTGGGGCTGCGCATCCGCGTAGAGCGCGTCAATCTCTTTCTTGTAGACCTGCTCCAGATGGCGGCGACGGAGCTTCATGCTCGGGGTGAGCGTTCCGTCCTCAATGCTGAGCTCGGCGTGAATTACGAGCACCCGTTTGAGCTTTTCGAACTGCGCAAGGTTCTGATTCAGCTCTTCGACAATCTCTTCGTAGAGTGATTGCACCTGTACGGACTTCACCAGTTGCCGGTGGGTAGAGAACTTCACTCCGTGGCTGTGCGCCCATTCTTCCAGAATCGGAAAGTTGGGAACGATGAGCACAGCGGGGAAGCGCCGCTTATCACCGAGCAACGCCGCCTCACCTACGAACAGGTTCGCCTTCAGAGAACTTTCGATGGGCTGGGGAGCGATGAACTTCCCCCCCGAGGTTTTGATCAGGTCTTTCTTGCGGTCGGTAATCGAAAGATATCCGTCCTCGTCCAGGGCGGCGACATCGCCAGTTTTGAACCAATCATCTTCAAAGGCTGCAGCAGTTTCCTCGGGCATCTTCCAGTAACCCTTGAATACCGACGGTCCTCGCACCAGCAGTTCCCCATCGTCGGCGATTTTGATTTCCACGTTTGGCAAAGCCTTGCCCACAGTTCCAATTCGATGATTAATCGGATTGTTCACCGCGATGACCGGCGACGTTTCCGTCAGGCCATAGCCTTCGTGGATACGAATTCCGATATCGGCGAACCAAGTGGCGATTTCGCGGCCGAGCGGCGCGCCTCCGGAAACGAAGATGCGCGGGCGCCCGCCCATTCCGTGTCTGACTTTGGTGAACACGAGTTTATTAGCCAGCTTCCACGAGAGGGAAGTCGGAGTTTCTCCGCGAAGGATAGCTTCCCGGTTGGCGCTTCCGACGGATGTGGCCCAGTTGAGAATCTTGCGTTTTAGGCCCTGCGATTTGTGCTGGACCGAGTTGTAGATCTTCTCGTAGACGCGGGGCACCGCCACGAATACCGTGGGATGCACCTCGGCGAGGGTGCGCGGCAGGTCGTCAATGCTTGGGCAATAGGCGATGGGAACGCCCCGATTCATCATGGCGTAGTCCAGATGACGTGCCGTGACGTGCGATAACGGCAGAAACGAGACGCAGAGA
The DNA here is from genome assembly GCA_963720135.1 of uncultured Acidobacteriaceae bacterium. Taxonomy (GTDB): domain Bacteria; phylum Acidobacteriota; class Terriglobia; order Terriglobales; family Acidobacteriaceae; genus Bog-257. Next base: position 476,546 of record CAVREJ010000022.1, on the reverse strand, counting down.
TCGTCTTTACCGATGTCGAACATGTCGAGCGAGACGCTCAGGTTGGCAGTTAGATTACCGTGTGTCAGCATGACTCCCTTGGGCGTGCCGGTAGTTCCCGACGTATAAATCAGCGTTGCAAGATCGTCGGGCTCGACTGCCCGCGCCAAGTCTTCGAGTTCTGGGTCCGATGCTGGGGTCGCATTCCGCAGAAAGCTCTGCATCGGAACTGCGTCAGTGAGGTCGGGCGTGTCATCCATGATAACGATTCGAGAAACATTTGTCTGGTGCTGGATGGAGGCGATCTTCTCGTACTGCTGGCGAGTGGAGACGAAGACGATGCTTGCCTCCGAATGTTGCAGCAGGTACACGCACTGCTCGGCGATCTGGGTCGCGTAGATAGGAACGTCAACTGCGCCCAGCAGTAACGTGGCGAAGTCAGCAATCGCCCATTCCGGCCGGTTCTCACTCAGGATGGCAACGCGATCGCCTTTGCCAATTCCCCAAGCTTGCAACTGCCGTGCCGTGGCGAAGACTTGCGCCTGCAGTTGGGCGGAGGAAATCGGCACCCAGGTGCCCGATTCGCGGGTCAGCATGACGCGATCGCTGTTGCGCTCCACGACCGCGAAGAAAATCTCGTTGAGGGTTTTGATGCTCATTGCTTTCGAACCAATGCGATCCGGCCGCGTTCCCACAGCCCAGGCTGTCCGAAACCCAATGTTAATGTTGCGCCGCCCAAGAGGCTGTGATCTATGACATCTATCGTTGTGCCAGCACTGGAAAAACCGACCCGATCCGGGCGCCTACGGAATCCCGGTGGCATCTGCCTCCTGACCTCCGCTGCTTTGCATCCCATTGAGAAAAATGTCGACCACTGCGTTCGCCACGTTAGATAGACGATAGTCGTGTCCACTTAGCACCCAGGAGGTCACCATCTCGTCAAGCGCTCCAAAGAAACAGTTGGCCGCGATTTTTTCTGACAGGTCGCGGCGGAAAACCCCACTCGCCTGTCCTTCGGCTATGGCGGCGCGCACCAGGCTGAGGTACTCGACCATGTGATGGTGCGAGAACTCGGAAAGGAAGCGCGTGCTTTGCCGCAATTCCATTTGAAACACCACCGCCAAATTGCGGTTCGATCCCAGTGCATCCAGATGAAGAAAGGCCAACCGCCGCAAGCGTTGGACGGGACTGGGGAGTTTCTCGATCTCGATGCGCGCGTGCGTCATAAATGCGTCGAAGGCCGTGCTGATGGCCGTCATCAGGATCTCTTCTTTATTCTTGAAGTAGAGATAGACGGTGCCGTCAGCAACGTCGGCGCGATCGGCGATGTCGGAAATTCGCGAGTTAAAAAAACCTTTATCGGCGAATACGGCGACCGCAGCGTCGAGGATGCGCTGGTATTTTTCTGCGTTGCGGTTGGCGCCGACACTGGCGTTCGCCGCCGCAGCCAAAGGAGGTTGAGATTCTTGCTTCATCGTGGGCTCGTCAAGAGAAGCAGCGGTACTCGCCTACACACACATCTTGAACGTCGTGCGCAGCGGGCAGCGCTGCCCGCCGAATGAACGCTCATTCATTTGTAAATCTATAGCTACGGTTGGATTTGCGCAACGGGAGCCACGATTTCCGAAATGATACGCAGGTGACGTCAAGCTGCTTGTGTAAAAACGCGGAGGGTGCGGGTTTTCCATTCCAGGTTGAAGTGCTGGAAGATGGAGTAGATGATCCGGTCCACGCTTTTTACGTTGACGAAACATACCATGGGCCGAGTACGCCGGCGCACTTCTACGAAGCAGCGCTCGATGATGTTGGTAGTGCGTAGCTTCTTCCACAGATGCCGGGGGAAGCTGAAGAAGGACAGCAACTGCGGCAAGTCCCGCTCCAGCTGCCGCACCATGGAGCCGTACACCGGCTGCCACTTGCGGCGGAAGCCGCGAAACGCCGCTTCGGCCTGACGCTGGCTGTCGGCACGATAGATCGCCTGCGCATCGGCTTTGACCGCGTCATAATCGCGGCGGCGAACGTTTTGCAAGATATTGCGCATCTTGTGCACCCAGCAGCGCTGATGTAAGACCCGGGGATAGACGGTCTCGATCGCCGCCGCCAGCCCGGGACAACCATCGGTGACGATGAGCAGTAAGTTCTCGCCCCGCAAGCCGCGGCGGTACAGATCCTGGAGCAGCCCCTCCCAGGCATTTTGGCTTTCGCCTTTACTGCGCAGGAAGGCCAGCAGTTGCCGGGTGCCATCCCGCCGCACCCCGTAGGCCACGAGCATGTGCACCCGCTGCCGACCACTGGGCTGGCGCATGCGCAAGCTGACCCCGTCCAGAAACAGATAGGCCCATTCGTCGGCCAGCGGCGCCTCATGAAACTGCTGTACTGCCTGGTCCAGATCGCGAGTTAAGCGCGATACCGTTTGCGGGCTCACCGCTTCACCCGTAAGGATGGCCACCAGCCGTCCCACCTGCCGGGTCGAGATGCCGCGTAAAAATGCTTCCCGGATCAGCAACGAAACCTCTTCCGCCCGGCGCTGAAACTTGTTCAGAACCTCGGGCAGAAAGCCCCGCTTGCGGGTGCGCGCAATGCGCAGCCGCAAGGTCCCGAAGCGGGTTACAAAATCGCGCTCATAGTAGCCGTTGCGGTAATCCCGCCGCGGCTTCTGCCGACTATGCCGCGGGTTCACCATGTACAGGTCGCGTTGCCGCTCCGACAGCAACTCGAACAGCTTCCGCAGACTGTGCTGCACCTGCCCCTGCAGGTCGCCCCAAAAACTCTCTTTCAGCTCGCTTACGAAATGTTGGAACTGCTCAGTGATAGGTGTAACCTTCGCCATGGGTGTAAGTCTCCTTTCCAAAGGGGGCTTTAGCTTGTGAGGCCAAAGCCAACTTACACCCCCTCGCCTTTTACACAATCGAAGTTACGTCACCGATACGCAGAGCCATGTGGCGAACCAACCACCTTTGATGTCACAATGCCTCGAACGCCAATCTCCATTGGCTTGGCGTCGAACCCAGAGGAGAGTCTTCATGAGCAAAATTCTACTAGCGCTGTTGCTCTCAGCGTCACTGTTGCCTGCGAGCCGTGCAGCCGACAAGTCGGATGAAACGCCGCCGCCCAAAATCAAGGTAGGTGACATGGCGCCCGACTTCACTTTGCAGGACCAGAACGGGAACAAAGTTTCTCTGCACGATTTCAAGGGGAAAAAGAACGTCGCCCTGGCTTTCTACATCTTCGCCTTCACCGGTGGCTGACAAAAGCAGATGCAGGCTTTCCAGCAGAACCTCGCCAAGCTGGAGGCTGCGGATACCCAGGTGCTGGGTATAAGTATGGATTCTCCCTTCTCGAACAAGGCATGGGCGGAAAAAATTGGCGTCACCTTTCCGTTGCTCAGTGACTGGGGCGGCGACGTGACCAAGGAGTACGGTCTCTACAATCCCAAATACAAGGCCGCGCGCCGGGTGAATTACCTGATCGACAAAGATGGCAAAGTGATCGAGATGCAGTTGGATTCTGACGCCATTGACCCGTCGAAGGTCGTGGTGGCCTGTCAGGCGAGGAAATTGGGGCGGTAAGACCTGTCTCGCCCTCTCGTTAAAGCGAGGAGGGTGAGCCCACCGACCACGAGTGTTCAATGGTGACTAGCCGTACAGCCGAACCCTTTCTCGACGACACAGGCGGTGACGCTCCGGTGCGCGGGTTTCTACACCGTGCGACCGATGCCGGTGTTGGCTTCATCGTCCTAACACACGGAGCCGGCGGCAATGGAAATGCGCCGTTGTTGGTTGCATTGGCCGACGAGTTTGCGGCGGCGGGAGTGAGCACACTGCGCTGCGATCTGCCGTTTCGCCAGCGGCGTCCGCATGGGCCGCCGTCCCCTTCTGACGCGAAGCATGATCAGGCCGGACTGCGGCGAGCGGTCGAGCTAATGAAGAAGCAATTTGCGGGACGGGCATTTCTCGGGGGCGTTTCCTACGGTGGACGCCAAGCGAGCATTTTGGTTGCCACAGAACCGACTCTGGTTGATGGCCTCCTCTTACTGTCGTACCCACTACATCCGCCGGGCCGGCCCACGCAGTTGAGGACCGCTCATTTCCCCAACCTGCGGGCCCCAACTCTCTTTGTCAGCGGCACACGCGACCCGTTTGGAGCGGTTCCAGAGCTTGAGGTTGCAATCAAGCTGATACCTGCTCCCACGACGTTACTGACAATAGAAGGCGCGGGACATAGTTTGCTGCAGAAGTCGAATCGCGAAGATGTGCCGCAAAAAGTCGCACATGAGTTCCTCAGCTTTGCGGCAGGACTGCCCTGACTCCGCCAATTCTGAAAACGTCATAGCGCGGGTTTATACTGGCCCGCTCAAACTCTTCTTCTCCCGAGGCGTTATGAAATACGCTTTGCGCATTCTTTTGCTTCTTTCGCTTATCTCTACTTTCAGCATGGCACAATCCACGAGCCACATGAGCAATCCCAATCAAGTTAACGCCCAATTTGCCAAGATGACCGACCAATTCGTGAAAGACTCACTGGCGCTGTCCCCCATCAATGCGTCGCAAGCTGGTTATCATAAGCATCTCGACCCCAAGACCGGCAAGACAATCGATCTCGACGCGCAACTCGACGACGTCAGTGCGCAGGGTGTAACCGTACAGGAGAAGTTCTATCGTGAGTGGCGGCAGCGCTTTCAAACGGAAACACCGGTCGCGGGTCTGAACGCGCAAGATGCTGCCGATTACCGTTTGATCGATGACCAGATCGCCCTCAACCTGCTTGAGTTCGGCCAGATCCAGAATTACAAGCACAATCCCACAGGCTACGTGGAGCTCATCGGCAATGGGCTTTTTCTCCCGTTGACGCAGGAGTACGCGTCGACGGAAGTTCGCGTGGGCGATGTGATTTCGCGCATTGGCCAGATTCCGCGTTTCCTCGATCAGGCCAAGTCGCAACTCACGGACGCCGATCCCATCTTCATCTCAACTGCCGTGGAAGAGAACGAAGGCAACATCAATCTGCTGGATTCGGTGAGCTCCGACATCCCGGCTGGTTCGCCACTTAAGGCGCAGTATGACAAAGTCGCTCCTGCGGCCAAGAAGGCTCTGACCGGCTTCAATGCGTGGATGCAGAACGATCTGGCGAAGCGTCCCACCAATGGCCGCACTTGGCGGCTAGGCAAAGAATGGTACGCGCCCAAGTTTCGCTATGTGATGGAGACTTCCATCGACCCTGCGCAGTTGCTGGCCGAAGCCGAGACCGCGCTGACGACGACTCGCGCGGAAATGTTGCAACTGGCGTTGCCGCTCTACAAGCAGATGTTTCCCGGTCAGCCGGATTACAGCAATCTGCCTGCCGAAGAGCGCGAGAACAAGATCATTGGGGCCGTGCTCAACAAGATCAGCGACGAGCATCCGCAACGCGATCAGCTAATCGAAGCAGTCAAGGCGGATCTCGACGGCATCAAGCAGTTCATCCGCGAGAAAAAGATCGTCTCGCTCAGCAGTCGCGACAACCTGAAGGTCATCCCTACGCCGGAGTTCGAGCGCGGCATTTATTCGGTGGCGGGATTTCACGGCGCACCGCCGCTGGAGCCCACTGCTGAAGCTCAGTACTGGGTGACGCCCATCGATCCCAAGATGCCGGAGGCTAAGGCCGAGAGCAAGCTGCGCGAGTATAACAACTACGCGCTGAAGTGGCTCACCATTCACGAGGCGTTGCCGGGACACTATGTACAGTTTGAGCATGCCGACGATGTGGAGCCGCCGACGCGGCGGGTGTTGCGCAACCTTTTTGGCAATGGAGCATACGTCGAGGGATGGGCCGAATATGGGGCCGATGTCATGACGCAGGAAGGCTATCTCGATTTCAATCCTAAGTTCAAGCTGGTGCGGTTGAAGATCTGGCTGCGTGCAACGGCGAATGCGATTCTCGACATTCGCCTGCAGACCATGAACATGACGGACCAGCAGGCCCTCAACCTGATGACGAAAGAATGTTTCCAGACGCAGGCCGAAGCCGATGGCAAACTGGTGCGTGCCAAGCTCAGCTCGACGCAGCTTCCCACCTACTTTGTCGGCACTCGCCAGTGGTGGACGTTGCGCAAGAAATATCAGGCCGCAAAGGGCAGCAGCTTCACGTTGGAAGAGTTCCACAACCGCGCGCTCGACCAGGGGCCGCTGCCGATTGAGTATCTGGAGAAAATCATTTTGCCCGACGGGAAGGCGGCAACTGGCAGCTAGCACTTGGCATTTAGCACTTAGGATTTAGCTTAGCTTCAATCGGAATCACAACGCAGCGCCGAAGGCGCGACACAAACGGAGCCCGGACGTAAGTCTGGGGTATACGCATAAATTAAATCCCAGTGCCGTAAGGCACGGCAGAACATCCAAGGATTGCGTTGCAATTGTGAAGAATTGTAAAAACGAGCCTGATTTTCCTCGCTGCAACGAACTTTTCGCGCCGCCATCCGTCTATACCGGTAACCCAAATCCAAGGTGGGCGCCGCAACCCAACACATACGCAAATCGGCGCCCACCGTTTTTCTAGCCATTACATCTCAGCCATCAGTCCTCAGCCGTTCGGCGCGGATTTCGTTCCTGCATCCGGCGACTTCAAGTCCTTCAGCAACCGCTCGAACCCGTTCTGAAACGAATCGTGGTCTTTCCAGTTTGCAAAATCCGAGATGAAGAACTCGGCTATCTCCCGCGCCAAATCCTTGCCCCGTGGTAACGCAAGAGTATTAGCTTCCTCGATTCGCCTTTCGCTTCTCGCTATTCGCTTTTCGCCAGACCATCTCGCGCACCGCCGCGATCGCCGACAAGGGATTCAGGAGATCTGGCGGATAGCGAAAGGCGAAGAGCGAAAGAGCGATCCAACATTGTCCTGATTCCGGGAAGGCCCTAACTCGCGTTACAATAAGAACAAGCAGTTACCATGCAGTTAACCGTGTTACAGCCCCAAGTTCACGAAGCGAGCTGGTGGGAGACGATGGTCGACGGCCGTCTCCACTGCTACCTCTGCCCGCGGCACTGCCACATCGGAGAAGGCCAAAGCGGCTTCTGTTTCATTCGCAAGAATGAAGGCGGACGTCTGTTGCAACTCGGTTACGGGCGGCCTGCCGCCATCGCGATGGACCCCGTCGAAAAGAAGCCACTCAACCATTTCTTTCCTGGGACGAAAATCCTTTCCATGGGCACCGCAGGGTGCAACATGGGTTGTTCTTTCTGCCAGAACTGGGACATTTCCAAGGCCAAGTCCGATCAGGTCAATGCCCTGACGCTTAGTCCGGCGAACGTGGTTGATGTGGCGCTGGAGCACCATGCGCCCCACATTGCGTTTACCTACAACGAACCGACCATCTGGGGCGAATACGTCATCGACATCGCGCGCGAGGCCCACGATGCTGGCCTGAATACCGTGATGGTGTCGAACGGCTACATCACGCGCGAGGCGTTCTTCGATATCTATCGCTACATCGACGCGGCCAACATTGACCTGAAGGCGTTCGCCGAAGGGTTTTACGGGAAGATCACGCTCGCGCACTTGCAGCCGGTGCTCGATACCCTAAAATGGCTGCGTCACGAAACCGGCGTGTGGTTTGAGATCACCAACCTTATCATCCCAACGCTGAACGACGGCGATGCGGAATTTCAGGAGCTGTGCGACTGGGTGCTGGAAAATCTGGGCGACGAAGTGCCGCTGCACTTCACTGCATTCCACCCCGACTTCAAGTTGCAGGACAAGCCTGCGACTCCTCCGGAGACGCTGCATCGCGCGCGCAATTTGGCTATGCGAATGGGGCTCAAGTACGTCTATGAGGGCAATATCTTCTCAGACGGAGGCAACACCATGTGTCCGGGATGCAAGCAGGTCGTCATAACGCGCTCCTGGCACTCGGTGATGGCGAACCGGCTGAAGAACGGCTGCTGCACCAATTGCGGCACGCGTATCCCTGGTGTATTCGGTGAAGCCGACTCCGAAACGCGGCGGCAGTGGTGCGGATCGCTGTCCGCGAGTTAGGCTTATCTCTGCCTGCCTTACAAAGAACGTTCCATCCAGTCGCGCTCAGTTGCTGAGACATACGATGCAGAAGGCCAAACCCTCCGGCTTAAGCACGTTCACTCCCGCCCTCGGGACATCACTCTGCCGACGATCACTACACAATCGCACGCGGTTTGTTTTGCGAAGCGAACTGAAGCATAATCGCTGACAACTGGAATAGCCGGATATCCTGAAATTATCCTAGAACCGACCCACTGGGTACACCCGACATGAGTGTGAGTCATCAATTGCAAATGCCGAAACGGCGGAAAAGCGAAAAGCTTTCTCGGAATCGAATCCCGCCCCTATGGTTGCCATTCGCACTTAGTGTGCTGCTCGGCTGTTTTGTTTTTCTTCCGGCAGTGAATGCCAATGTCCGTCTTACGTGGTCTTTCCTGGCAGCCGCAGGCGGGCTGTTGGTGTTTCTATTCTTTCTGCGTCGAGAAGTTATCCGGACCGGGCGCAACTTGCGCTATGAGTTCCTCGCCAAGCCCGTCCACTATGTGCAGCTTACGATGCATGCCTCCATCTTTGCGTATTGGGGATGGTACTGGCGCGAGGTATACCACGAGATCCCGCTGATCCTCGCTCAAATCGTCTTCGTGTACGCGCTGGACATGTTGGTTTGTTGGTCGCGTCGTGATAAGTGGATCTTAGGCTTCGGGCCCTTTCCCATAGTGCTGAGCGCTAACTTGTTTCTGTGGTTCAAGCCGGATTGGTTCTTTCTACAGTTCCTCATGATTGCTACCGGCGTCCTCTGCAAGGAATTCATTACCTGGCAGAAGGATGGACGGCGGGCGCACATATTCAATCCGTCTGCGATTGCGCTCTTCCTGTTTTCGGTGGGCCTGATTGTCACGCATGGCACGCACGTTAGCTGGGGAGATGAAATTGCGGTCAGTCAACAGCTACCGCCCTACATCTACCTCGAGATCTTTCTACTGGGTCTCGTGGTTCAAGGGTTATTCTCAGTAACCCTGGTGACACTCTCAGCGGCGGCGGCGCTTTACGCGCTGAATCTGGTGTACACACATGCAACCGGTTTGTACTTTTTTATCGACACCAACATTCCAGCGGCGGTATTTCTTGGCCTGCACCTCCTGATTACTGATCCAGCCACTTCACCCAAGAAAAATATCGGCAAAGTAATATTCGGCGGCCTATACGGCGCTGGAGTATTCGGTTTCTATTGGCTGCTGGCATGGCTCGGTGTGCCGACGTTTTATGACAAACTGCTTATCGTTCCGCCGCTCAACTTGACCGTCCGAGCTCTCGACCGTGCAAGCGCGGCGCTGGAGTCGCGTCTTCCCAAACTCACATGGACTCCGAGACAGGCGAACTTTGCCTTTATGGGAGTGTGGGTGTGCCTTTTTAGTGTCATGTCTGCGACAGGATTTCTGGGCGGCCACCATCCCGGCGCTGACACCGAATTCTGGCGCGACAAGTGCGTGGCAGGAAACCATACCGCTTGCAAGACGTGGGATCGTTCGATGGATATCTCCTGCTCCCACGGCGGTGGACAGGCGTGCTTGATGCTGGGTCAAGCGCAGAGCGAGGGACGAATTGTTCCGCACGACGCGGCTGCGGCGGGAAAAAACTTCGCTCACGCCTGCGAACTCGGATTGTCGAATGGCTGCGCCGGCGTCCTACGGGTAGGAGCTGAGAACGACGGCAGCGCCTTCCAGAATGCCTGCGACCGGGGTGACGGCGAGAGTTGCTTCCTGTTGGGATCGCTATATTACGCGGGAAGTGGCGTTCCCAAAGATCCCGCCCGCGCCTTCTCATTGCTCCGGCGCGCGTGCTCATCGGGTTGGTCGCGCGGATGCGCCGGGCTGGCTGAATGTTACCGCGCTGGAGTTGGCACCCCGGTTAATAATTCCCGCGCGGTCGAAGAGTTCGACAAGGCCTGCAAGGGCGGGGTTGCGTCGAGTTGCTTCTCTGCCGCCTCAATGTATCGGACACTCAATGATTCCGCCAAGGCAGAAAAGGCATTGAAACAGGGTTGCCAAATCAGGGAGGGCTTTGCGCAATCGAGTTCCGCATATACCAACGGACCTCTGTCGCAGAGGCTTGCGGTTCCGGCATTCTGTTCGTCGGCAACTCAGTAAGCGCCACAGCTCGGTCAAAGCATAGGCCGAACGTCAACTCTGGCTCAGCCGCGCTCCCGGCGGAGATCCCACTGGCAAAGAATCCGAATCGTTTGATAATCTTTATCATCTGATAGTTATGCGCCGGGAGACTTACAACGAGTTTCGCCGCTTATGTCAAGAGCACAAGCTGGCGGCGACACACCAGAGGCAAAAAATCTACGAGGCGCTGGTGTCACGACCCGGGCATTATTCGCCGGAGGAGATCTACGAGCAGGTAAAACAAGACTTGCCGTCGATCTCGCTTGCGACGGTTTATAAGAACCTCAAAACCTTCGTGCACGCCGGCATGCTGCGCGAAGTCAGTCCGCACCATGGCTCTTGGCGCATCGACGCCAACCACCACCCCCATCACCACCTGGTTTGCACGCGTTGCCGCTCCATTACCGATTTGGAATTTGATTCGCTTGGTCCGGTGAAATTGCGTGGCAAACTTCCTTCGGGTTTCAGACTGGAAAAGTTTACTATTGAGGTGCAAGGCATCTGTAAGGCCTGCACAGCTGCAGAAACCAAGCATTAATTTTTTCATTCCATTCCAAGCGAGAGGATACGAAATGTTAAGCGTAGGAGAACAATTCCCCGATTTCAGTCTTACTGCCACCGTCAGCAACAACAAAGACAACGCATTCAAAACTATTACTAATGAGGACTACAAAGGCAAGTGGAAGATTTTCTTCTTCTGGCCGAAGGATTTTACGTTTGTCTGCCCGACCGAGATTGCGGCATTCGGAAAGCTGAACAAGGATTTTCAGGACCGCGACGCGCAGATTCTGGGTGGCAGCATTGATTCCGAGTTTGTCCATCTGGCGTGGCGCAACAATCATCCTGATCTCAAAGATCTGCCGTTCCCTATGCTTTCCGACATTAAACGCGACCTGTCGTCCACACTAGGTATTCTGGATGAGAAGGCAGGCGTGGCGCAGCGTGCCACGTTTATCGTCGATCCGGAGAATGTCATCCGTTTTGTTTACGTGACTGATCTCTCGGTCGGTCGCAACCCACAGGAAGTTTTGCGCGTTCTCGACGCGCTTCAGACGGATGAACTCTGTCCCTGCAACTGGCAAAAGGGGCAAGAGACTCTGCAGGTCTAGTTGATATTCCAGTGGCTCCGCCCCTCTGCGCGGGGCCATTCTTCCTATTTGTTTTCCCGTAATCACTCGAAAGAGAAATATCATGAATCTCGATACGTTGATTGACGCCATCCCTTCATACGCCAAGGACCTGAAGCTCAACTTTTCCAGCGTGGTGCGGCAACAGACTGAGTTGAACGAGCAACAAGCATGGGGAACCGTGGTTGCCTCGGCCATCACCTCGCGAAACCCAGAATTGATTGCGGCTGCCCTGGACGAAGCCACAATCCATCTCACGCCAGAAGCGCTTGAGGCAGCCAAGGGAGCCGCAGCCATCATGGGCATGAACAATATCTTTTACCGCTTCCTGCACCTGTCTTCGAACGAGAAGTACCGCACTATGCGGGCGGGTTTACGCATGAATGTTATCCGCACCCACGGCATCGATCCCCTCGATTTTGAGTTGTGGTCGATCGCGGCCTCGGCGATCAATGGTTGCGGGGCGTGTGTGGACTCGCACGAGAAGATATTGCGGGACAAAGGCGTCACCGAGGAGAAGATTCTGGCTGCGGTCCGTATCGCCTCTGTAGCTCACGCTATCGCAGTTGTGCTCGACACGGAAAGCGTTGCCCGGCAGCCTGCACTCGTTTGAGGGTTTGATTATCGGCGATTTGGGCGCCGTATTGAATTAGTGTCCAGGGCGCCCCCGTGGCTGAACGTTGGCACCAAGCTCTACTTCTGCCCCAAAAAACCACTGCGGCCCGTTAGTTACTGTCAGAAGTCACAAGCGATTGTGATCGATGTACTTGTTGTGTGTGCGGTAAGAGTGTTCCGCTGGACTGTATCCGGAGTAAAAGCTTGACTGCCGCTAATCTCCCCGAAAGCACGGAACAGGTAAACCTAAGCGGGTTGGCGCTTTAGCGGATCACCTCATTAGGTGACCGTCGACACGCGTGCAAGTGCGATAGCGATTTCGGCGGCAGGAAAAGGCTTTCGACCCGGAGGCGCTGTTTGTACGCGCAATCCGGCCGTATGACGCGGGGATACGAATCGAACTACAGGGGGTCGTCGTGCTTACACCATATGGCTTGGACATCATAGAAAGCTGCCTGGCCTGCAAGATGCGGGCCGAGCACATATTTTGCGATCTTCCACCGGCTGCATTGCAGACATTTGAATCCGTCAAGTACGCTACTGCCTATCCCAAGGGCGCTGTTCTGTTCGTCGAAGGCCAGACGCCGCGCGGCATTTTTGTGCTGTGCAAGGGCCGCGTAAAACTCTCCATCTGCTCGACCGACGGCAAGACACTGATCTTAAAGATTGCTGAACCAGGAGAAGTTCTGGGCCTCAGTGCCACGGTGAGCGGCAAGCCCTACGAGCTGACCGCCGAGACAGTGGATCCTTGTCAGGTGAACTTCGTCAAACGCGAAGACTTCCTGCGTTTTCTCAAAGAACACGCCGATGCCTGCCTCCGGGTGGCCGAACAGTTGAGCGAAAAGTACAACAGCGCGTGCCGCGAGATTCGCTCGCTTGGCCTTTCGCACTCGGCGGCGGAGAAACTAGCGAAGCTGTTGTTGGAGTGGAGCGCCAAGAACGGCGAAGCTTCGAAGGCGGAGCCGCGCCTGAAGCTGGCCTTGACCCATGAAGAGATTGCGCAGATGATCGGCACCTCCCGCGAGACCGTTACGCGCTTATTTGCCGATTTGAAACGGCGCCAGATTGTTCAAGCAAAAGGCTCGACTCTACTGATTCGCAACAAGGCAGCTCTGAAAGCACTGGCGATTACGCAGTGAGCTAAAGGTTGTGATTGCTGTTGGTTACCGCATTCGCACCGGGCTTGCACGCGTTGGGATCGAATAAATCTGTCGCTCCTCCAGACTGTGCTCTGAAGGCCGAGGCGCAGGCACAGTGTGAACAAGGTCACGGAAATCGGTGACTGCAATCACTGCATTGCAACGGTGCGGAGACGTATTACCTCGATCATGGAGAGCATGATTCAGTCGTCGAGTTGCTTGACCTGCGATTTCCGTCCCGACCGGCTCTTTTGCGACATGCCTGCGGATTCGTTGAAATCTTTCGACGAGATCAAATCGCTCACCGCTTACCCTAGGAGTACGGTCTTGTTCGCCGAGGGGCGGCCGGTCCGCGGCATTTACATTTTGTGCGACGGACGGGCCAAGCTGTCCATTTGCTCCGATACTGGAAAACGGCTGACCCTGCGGATCGCCGGCCCTGGAGAAGTACTGGGTTTAGGGGCCGCCTTGTCGAATAGCCCCTACGAAATCACAGCGGAATTGTTGGACAACTCACAGGTCGTGTTCGTTCGCAGAAAAGACTTGTTGAAATTCCTGCGGGAGAACCGCGAAGTCTGCCTGCAAGTGGTTCGTATGTTGAGTCAGGATTTGCATGGCGCCTACGAGCGGGTCCGCACCATCGGCATGATACGCACCCGCCGCCCACGCATGATATTCCGCACCGGTGCTTTACTGGTTTAAGTCCATAATATTGCCCATCGCCCGCGGCTGTCTCGCGGGCCTTTGTTTTTGTCGGAGCGCGGCGGTCGATGGCCCTGCTTTAGGTGATGGCGCTCACATCCCAGGGTGAGAAGCACTTGAGGGTGTGACCTCAATCACAGCCGCGCGTGAGTACACTCACTGCCCCTCTGCGATCTCATCGGCGATGTTTATAAGGGACACGGCGCTACTGCCGCGTCAGCGAAAGCGAGGATTGCGGTGAAGCGTTGCAGTCGGGTTTTCCTGGTTATCTTGCTGCTCGGTACGGGAGGGCTGGCCAAGTCTGTGCCCAAGTTGAGCAATGATGACTGCCTGGCTTGCCATAACGATGCCAGTCTTACCAAAGACGAGAACGGCAAACCAGTCAGTTTGCATGTGGACGATGCGAAGTTCAAAGCCTCCGTCCATAGTGTCTTCGGTTGCACCGACTGTCACAAAGATATCAAGGCATTTCCCCACGATCCCACGCCGGCCAAGCCCGTGTGCGCGACCTGCCATGCTGATCAGCAAACCGCCTACGATCACGGTGTTCATGCCAAGGCGGCTGCGGCCGGCAACACCAATGTTGCGAAGTGCCAGGATTGCCACGGCAGCGTCCACGAAATTCTGCCGGCTAGTGATCCGAAGTCAAAAGTAGCTCGGAGCAACATTCCGCAAACCTGCGGCGCCTGCCATGGCCAAAAATTTGTGATGGCATCGAGCGGAATTAGTTCCGCTCCCTTCACTTCGTACCAGCAGAGTGTTCACGGCAAAGCGGTGGCTGCGGGTTCCGACAAGGCCGCCGTTTGTACGGATTGCCATGGTCAGCATGACATCCTGGCAGCTACCGATCCGAAATCGCCAATCAACAAATTCAATGTTCCGGTAACTTGCGCCAAGTGTCACGACAACGTCAAGCAGCAGTACGTACAAAGCATCCACGGTCAGGCAATCGCGCGCGGCAACTGGCAAGCGCCGGTTTGCACCGACTGTCACGGTATTCACACCATCAAAGCTCCCTCTGACCCAGGTTCTTCCGTTGCGTCAGCGAATGTGGGCAATGCGTGTGCACAATGTCACGGCAGCGTACGCCTTTCCAATGAGTTCGGAATGCCTTCCGGCCAAGTGAACACCTACCTGTCCAGCTATCATGGTATGGCCTCGAAGATGGGTTCCACGACGGCGGCGAATTGCGCCAGCTGTCATGGTGTGCACAATATTCTTCCGTCCACCGATCCGCGCTCTACCATCAATCATGCCAACCTGGCCAAGACCTGTGGGCAATGTCATCCTGGCGCTAACGAGAAATTCATCAGCTTCAAAGTGCATTCCGATGGTCTGGCGAAAGCTGATTTCGGCAGCAAGGTGATTGGGTATATCAGTAAGTTCTATATCTGGATGATCATCGGCGTGATTGGCGGCATGGTGCTGCACAACCTGATCGTCTTCCGCAAGAAGCTGATTCTGCATCGCGTTGGTCAGCCTCGCATTCTGTTCCGCATGACCCGGGGACAGCGCGTGCAACACATTATCCTGCTCGCCAGCTTCTTCACGCTGGTACTGACAGGCTTTGCCTTGCGTTATCCGTCATCATGGCTGGCTGACGTGTTCGTCAAGGAAGCGGTGCGAAGCGTCATCCATCGAGTGGCAGGAGTGGTGCTGATCGCCGCCAGTTTGTTCCATCTGTGGTATGTCATCAAGAACCCCGACGGCCGGCGCCTGATCAAAGACATGTTGCCCGACTGGAAGGACGTCACAGACGCACGTGACGCATTCCGCTACTACCTGGGTTATAGCGAGCAACGCCCGCTTTTCCGCCGGTTCACTTATGCCGAGAAGGCTGAGTACTGGGCGTTAGTGTGGGGCATGTTCGTGATGGCCAACACCGGATTGATGGCCTGGTTCAAAGTGGGGGTCGGTGAAAGAGTGCCGGGTTGGTGGATCGATGTTGCGATCACCATCCACTGGTACGAAGCGGTATTAGCCACCTTGGCCATTATCGTGTGGCATTTGTATGGAGTGATATTCGACCCCGATTCCTATCCCATGAATTGGGCTTGGTACGACGGCAAGATGTCGGTTGAGGCTTATGAGCATGAGCATCCTCTCGATCTGCTGGCGATCGAGAAGGCCGAGGGCTCAGAGGAAGAAGAAGCCGGGCCAGTCGGGATGCCGACAAAACAGGAAGACGAGACCGTCGCAAGCAAGAACTAGTGAGCGGCACGAGAGTGTCTGCAACTTTAGGGTGAGGTAATCGTCACGTTCGGTTTTTTTGATTGCAATGCAAGTCTGTTGTGGTAACTTTTGCAACACTGAATGTGCGTGATCTGCACTGGGTGAGGCGAAGAAGGGACAATTAAATAAATGACTGAGGACACGCAGAGGGTGGATCCTCTACGCGATCATCCGCCCGTTTCACGAAATCTCATTAGGAATCCCATCAGCCTGATCGGCCTGGCGCTGGCCGGCGTTGCCTTTGCTAATATCGTTTTCCTTGTGCTGATTGACGTTCTGGCCAGTCATCCGTCTCCCTACATCGGCATTCTGGCCTACATGGTGGCGCCGGGATTTCTGGTGCTGGGCCTCATCCTGGTACCGATCGGAATGGTGATCGAGCGGCGTCGCCGGCTTCACGTTGTAGGCGCGCCGCCCCATTTCCCGAAGCTTGATCTCAACAATCCGGCGCAACGCAGCACAGTCGCGTTTGTACTCAGCTTCGTCGTGATCTTCGCGCTTGTGAGCGCGGTCGGCAGCTACAAGGCCTACGAGTTTACCGATTCAGTGGACTTTTGTGGCCAACTGTGTCACACCGTGATGCACCCCGAGTTCACAGCGTACCAGGCCTCGCCGCATGCTCGTGTGGCATGTGTCGATTGTCACGTTGGTTCGGGCGCCGGTTGGTATGTGAAGTCCAAGCTGTCGGGCATCCGCCAGGTTTACTACAACGCGCGTGGTACTTATCCGCGGCCGATTCCCACGCCAGTGCATAATCTGCGCCCGGCGGCCGAGACCTGCGAACAATGCCACTGGCCAAAGAAGTTCTGGGGTGCGCAGCTTAAGACCTTCACTCACTATGGCTCCGATGAGCAAAATACGCCGCGGGTGATCCGTATGCTGATCAAGACTGGCGGCGGAGATCCTTCACTTGGGCAGGCTGGTGAGGGCATTCATTGGCACATGAACATTAACAACAAGGTTACCTACTTTGCCACCGACGAGCAGCGGCAGGTAATTCCGTGGGTGCGCATAGAGGACAAGGACGGCAAGGTGACCGAGTACCTTGTAAAAGATGGCGCACCCACCCAGTCCCAGATCGACAAGGCCGACAAGCGCCGCATGGATTGCATTGACTGCCATAGCCGCCCGTCGCATGCCTATATTCCGCCCGATCTGTCGGTAGACAGAGGAATATCTGGACGCTCCATCGATGCCACGTTGCCGTTTATCAAGCAACAGGGCGTAGAAGTGCTAACCGCCGACTATAAGACGTCAGACGAAGCGCTGAAAGCGATTGGCGAGAAAATCCCGAAGTTTTACCAGGAAAAGTACCCGCAGGTCGCATCGACCAAGGCGGACAGCATCAAGGGTGCTGTCGTCGAACTCCAGCGCATCTACAGCACCACGTTCTTTCCCTACATGAAGGTGAACTGGAAGACCCATCCCAACAATATTGGGCACTTCTACTATCAGGGTTGCTTCCGTTGTCACGATGGTAATCACGTGAGCAAGGACGGGAAGGTCATCAGCAAGGACTGCAACTCCTGCCATACCGTGCTAGAGCAGCAGGAAAGCGGTACGCAGATCGCCTCGTTGCCAACCCAAACGTTCAAGCATCCGGTTGACATCGGCGACTTGACAGCGGCGAACTGCTCCGACTGCCACAGCGGCGGCGTTGGGCCATAGAAGCGGATGGAGGACCCTCTCGCTTAAGTTCACGCTTCGCGCAATATGTGGTGGGTCTGGCAGCTCCCCAAAATTGTTGGTCATGGTTTGGGCCCACCGATTACACTGTGAATCATGCAAATTCTAATTCTTGCTGCAATTTTCGTGATTGGCATAATCACCTTTCCGGCGGCTGCCTCCGGTGGCGAATTTGGTCCGAACAATCCTTTCTTCGCTCCCAGCCCGTTGCCGTTTCAGGCGCCTCCGTTCGACAAGATCAAGGACGAAGATTATCAGCCTGCGCTTGAAGCCGGAATGGCGAAGCAACTCCAGGAAGTTCAGACGATTGCGGCTAATCCTTCACCGCCTACTTTCGAAAATACAATTGTTGCGCTGGAAAAAAGCGGCCAGTTGTTGCAGCGGGTGGAGGCGACGTTCTTCGCGGTGGTCAGCGCGAACAGCGATCCGGCATTGCTGAAAGTCAGGTCGATCGAGGCGCCGAAACTCTCGGCGCACCGAGACGCAATCTTCCTCGATCCGAAGCTCTTCGAGCGCGTTGCAGCGATCTATAAACAGCGCAACTCGCTCAATCTGGATGCGGAGTCTTTACGCCTGGTGGAATGGGATTATGACCAGTTCGTGCATGCAGGCGCAAAACTCAGCGACTCGGATAAGACCGAGCTAAAGAAGCTCAACGAAGAGATAGCGACCCTCTCCAATGTCTTCGAAACTAAGTTGCTGGCCGCCACCAAGGATGCGGCTTTTGTGACAGCGGACAAAGCGGCCCTGGCTGGCTTGCCTGATGCGCAAATCAACGCTGCTGCGGAAGCAGCGAAGGGTCGTAAGGTGCAAGGATTCGTCCTTCCTTTGCAGAACACCACACAGCAGCCCGATCTGGTTGCTCTCAGCAATCGCGCAACTCGCCAGGCGCTGTTTTCCAACTCCTGGGACCGCGCCGAGCGGGGCGATGCCAATGATACCCGCGACACCATCGCCAAGATTGCGCAACTTCGCGCCCAAAAGGGCAAGTTGCTTGGATATCCAAACTTTGCAGCCTGGAAGATTGAAGACCAGATGGCCAAGACGCCGGAAGCCGCCCTGAAGTTTATGGACGCTCTCGTGCCCGCCGCAACGGCGCGGGCCGCCAGCGAAGCCCAGGACATCCAGGCGGTGATTGACCAGCAAAACGGCGGGTTTAAGCTTCAGCCGTGGGATTGGGAGTTCTACGCCGAACAGGTTCGCAAGGCCAAGTACGATCTCGATGAAGAGCAGGTGAAACCCTATTTCGAGTTGAACAATGTGCTGCAGAATGGCGTCTTCTACGCCGCCAACCAGCTCTATGGCGTCACCTTCAAGGAACGCAAGGACCTTCCGGTATATGACCCGAGCATGCGCGTCTTTGAAGTGTTCAACGCTGATGGCAGTTCGCTGGCATTGTTCTATTGCGATTACTTCAAGCGTGACAACAAGCAGGGCGGCGCCTGGATGAACAACTTTGTTGAACAGTCCAAACTGTTGGGCACAAAACCGGTAGTAGTGAACGTCACGAATTTCGCCATGCCCGCCGCCGGAGAGCCGGCGCTGATTACTTCAGACGACGTCAGGACCATGTTCCATGAATTCGGTCATGCTCTGCACGGCATGTTCGCTAACACTGAATACCCCAGCCTTTCGGGTACATCAACGGCGCGCGACTTCGTGGAATTTCCGTCGCAGTTTAATGAACATTGGGCGACTTACCCTGCAGTTTTCCAGCATTACGCAAAGCATTACAAGACTGGCGCTCCCATGCCGGCGGAGCTGGTGGAGAAGATCAAGAAGGCGGCCACCTTCAACAAGGGCTATGACACCACTGAACTCCTGGCCGCTGCTGAACTTGACATGAAGTGGCACACCCTTCCGGCGACCGCTCCACTACAGAAGCCGGATGCTTTTGAAACCGAAGCCTTGGAGCAAACCCATCTCTCCATCCGCTATGTGCCTCCACGTTACCGTTCCAGCTATTTCAGCCATATCTGGGGCAGCGGATACGCGGCCGGATACTACGCCTATCTTTGGACCCAGATGCTGGATGACGATGCATTTCAATGGTTCGAGGAGCATGGCGGCCTCTCTCGGGCTAACGGTGACCGGTTTCGCGATATGGTGCTGTCGCGAGGCAATACTGAAGACCTTGAGACGTTGTACGTTGCATGGCGTGGGGCAAAGCCCTGCATTCAACCTATGCTGAAGTATCGTGGTTTGGAGCCGGGCGGTAGTTCCAAGTAAACCTTGAGGGAGCGTCTGCCCGCGTGGTTGCGCTTTGGCTTGGCTCGTCGCTAAGAAGGGTCGTGCTTGCCAAAGAGGTAACGGTAAGCAATAATGGATTTTTGCCTCCAGTCGCGAGCTCTGGCAAGCGCGAGCTTGATGGAGTTTAGATAATGGGGGTCCAACGAACGCTTCCCAGTGTTTGTTGGGGTGTGGAGCGAAGCTGTAGTTCGCTGGAGCACCCGTCCGAAAGCGCGACTATCGCGATCGGCGACTCCGATTATCTCGCCTGAGGGAATTTGTGCCACCGGCGCTTCCCAGCGCTCCCAACTAAATTTGTTGTTCCAGATTGGGCAGGGAATGCACTACATGTGTGGACATTGACGAGCGGAAAGGAATTGCTTCTGTGTTGATGATTCGTCTATCGCGTCGCGGTGCGCGTAAACAACCTTACTACCGCATTGTGGTAATTGAGAAAGACCGTGCGCGCGATGGCCGCTCGGTGGAAGTGGTCGGTACTTACAATCCGCGTACCAATCCCGCCAGCGTGGAATTGAAGCGCGAGCGTATCGACTACTGGACCAGCAAGGGAGCGCAGTTATCTGATCGCGTCAGGAAGCTGGTGGACAAAGCTGCCACCAGCACGCCAGCCCCGGCTGCTGCCGAAGTTTAAAGTTCAAGCATCTTCCGGAGTGAGGAGCGCCTCAGCGATGACGGACAGCACCGTGAACATGCTTGCATTGGTGGAAAACCTTGCCAAGGCCGTGGTGGAAGCGCCTGACGAGGTAACCGTAGAAGCCTTCGAAGAGGGCGGCCAAACGGTGTTAGAGCTGATCGTGGCTGAGAGCGATTTGGGGCGGGTAATTGGCCGCCAGGGACGCATGGCCCGCAGCCTGCGTACCATTGTGAACGCTGCCGCCTTACGCACTCGCAAGCGTCATCAATTGGAGATCGTGGAATAGCTGGCGACTTCATTACGATCGCTCGTGTGCTTGGCCCGCAAGGGCGGCGTGGTGAAGTCATGGCCGAGCTTCACACTGATTTTCCGGAGCGCTTTGAAGAGCGGCGCCAGTTGTCAGGTTTGGCACCCAACGGTACGCGCCGTGAACTGCAAGTTGAAGAGCACTGGTTTCACAAGGGCGGCGTTGTACTGAAGTTTGCCGGCATCGAGAGTATTAGCGACGCCGAGCAGCTTGCCGGACTGGAATTGCAGGTTCCCTTCGAGCAGCGTTCCGAGTTGGAAGCAGGCACGAACTACGTAAGCGACGTAGTCGGCTGCGAGGTTTGGATAGAAGATACAAATGGTCAGCGGCTGCTGGGCACTGTGAGCGAAGTTCAGTTCGGGGCGGGCGAGGCTCCGCTGCTGGTTGTGCAAGCGAAGATCGACACTAAGCAAGAAATTTTGCTTCCGTATGCAGAAGAGTTTCTGAAGTCGGCCGATTTTCCGCATAGGCGGATCGAGATGAAGTTGCCCGAAGGACTGCTGACGTTGGACTCACCGTTGAGTGGGGAAGAGAAGCAGCGGCAGAAGACCGAAGCTGACGAGGTACGATCGGCGGGGGTTCGCCGCAAGCTAGGGAAGTGAGAACAAAAATCCCCACGCGCCCAGGCGCGAACTGGGGAGGCCCGAATGAAGTTCGAGATTCTAACGATTTTTCCGGACTTTTTTCGCGGGCCATTGGATTACGGCATTGTGCGCAAGGCGCGCGAAGCCGGGCTCATTGAAATTGGCATCCACGATCTGCGGGCGTTCGCGCACGATCGGCATCGCACGGTGGACGACCGGCCATTCGGCGGCGGCGAAGGCATGGTACTCAAGCCTGAGCCTATCTTCGAATGTCTCGAATCGCTTGCCGCCTTGCCGCGTGAAGAACGGAGGCGCGATGATTCGCGCGAGACTGTGGTGCTGCTTTCGCCTCAGGGCGAGTTGTTCACGCAGGCTGTGGCGCAGGAATTGACGAAGCGCGAACGTGTGGTGCTTATCTGCGGGCGTTATGAAGGCGTCGATGAGCGAGTAAGCCGGCACCTCGCTGATCGGGAACTTTCAGTTGGCGATTTTGTGCTGAGCGGCGGGGAATTAGGCGCCGCCATTATTGTGGACACGACGACGCGGTTAGTCCCGGGCTCGCTTGGCAACGCAGCCTCGAGGCGGCAAGAATCGTTTACCGCGTCAGTTGTGGCAGAACAACAGGTTTTAGGCGAGCCGCCGAGCTCAACATGCGGTTCGGGCGGGTTGCTGGATTATCCACATTACACGCGTCCCGCGGAGTTTCGTGGGATGCAAGTTCCCGAGGTGTTGATGAACGGGGACCACGACGAGATCCGAAAGTGGCGGCGGCGCAGCGCGCTGCAAAAGACGTTGCGCAATCGTCCCGATTTGTTGCGCGACGCCGAATTGAGTAAAGAAGATCAAAAGCTCCTGGCCGAGGTTAAGGCCGAAAGGGCCTGAAGTTCGAGCGAAGTGATTTCAGTCATAAAGGTCCTTCGACTCGATGTGCTCGCGCAGGATGACACAGGTTGGAGAACGAAAGCTAATGGCTAGCTGCTATTTTGGCCGCCGCGAGGCGTGCGACACGGAAGGGAAAAGAACAATGTCGAACAACTCACCTATCATTGACCGGCTTCTCGCCAAGACGCGGCGCACCGATCTACCAGACTTTAAGCCCGGCGACACCGTCCGGGTACACGTGAAGATTAAGGAAGGCGACAAGGAGCGCTTGCAGGCGTTTGAAGGGGTCGTCATTTCCAAAAGCCATGGAGATCAGCCCAGCTTTACTGTGCGCAAAATGAGCTTTGGGCAGGGTGTCGAGCGCATCTTTCCCACCCATTCGAAGGTCATCGACAAGATTGAGGTGCTGCGTTCGGCACATGTGCGTCGCGCCAAGTTGTATTATCTGCGCGCGCTGCGTGGCAAGGCCGCCCGGCTGCGCGAAGTAGATACCAAGCGCGCGTAAGGCGTCGCTAAACTTCCCGCCGTCAATCCTCTTTGGCTCGCATTTACAAGACGAAACCCCGCTTGGGAAGAAGCGGGGTTTCGTTTCGCGACCTGCTGTCGCGTTCTTTGCGGGTAGTCAGGTAGGGGTTGTTGCAGCTAGAGCTTTGTCGCTAGTTCCATCAAACCCACGGTAACGGCAATCCAGAGCGCAAACGCTGCCGTATTGAGAGTGAGGCGAATGGCGCCGTTGTCGATCAGCCAATTGTATTTCGCGTCCATAATCATCTCCTTGATATGCCGGCTTCCACTTCGACAATCGCAACTGCGCTATCGGGGACCCGGAGGTTGCGCCCGGCGTGCCCTGCGGCGTCACCGGATCATGTTCTGCTGCTATATACGGGCGAACTCCAGAATGGTTCCATTACGATTTGGTGAATGCTGGCCAGTCGCAGAATCCTGTGGCAAAGGCAGTTTGAGGTGGTGTGAAGAGTCGGCGGCACCATTGCCACCGTTTGCTTTGGAAATCATTCACGACGGAGACACAGAGGGCACGAAGGTTTTATTCCTAAAGATTCTTCTCCGTGATCTCCGTGCCTTCGTGGTTTACTGGCTCTGCTTCTCGCCTTGCGCCGCAATCTCCCCCAGTTCCCAATATCTCTTCAGTAGAGTATCGGGCACATTGACTGCTTGGCCGCTCAGCATGTGCTTCAACTGCAGCGCGTTTACAGCTGCTTTGCCTTCGAAGTGATTGTTGGCGATAACGAAAGTTTTCTTCGCCTGGGTGGCAATTGTGTCAATGCGCGTCTTCCATCTCTGCAATTCGGGATCGGTATAGAGATAGTTATAGCGGTCGTTGCGCGAGTCGCTGTCGAACCATTGATCGTAATTGCGTCCGTGCAGGCGCACATAGGCAAATGCAGCGGTCACATGTTCGCTGGGAGCAATTGCCTTTCCCAGACGCGGCTGGTCGATATTGCAGAAGGCCACGCCTTTTTCGGCGAAGTAGCGCAGGGTCCCTTCGTTGGTCCAACTGTTGTGCCGTACTTCTACCACTAACGGAAACTGCTTGAACTTTTCAATCATGCTCTCCAGATAGTCGCGGTTCGCATTGGTATTCTTGAAGGAAATGGGAAACTGCGCCAGTACGGCGCCGAGCATATCCTCGGCGGCGATGGAGTCAAGGCCGTCCTTGGCGAGACGTTCGTCCTCCGCGTTGGCAACAATGGTTTCCGAGGACGTACTCTCCACGACCGCGATCGGCGAGTGGGTGAAGGCCTTATTCAGTTTGGCAGTAAACATGAACTCGGGATTTACCGCACGCGATTTCCGGCACCACAATTTGCCCCACTCCGGCTTGATATGGCCATAGAACGAAGTGTTGATCTCGATGACGTCAAGGAAACGCGCCAGGTATTCCACCGGATGTAGCGATTTCTTGATCTGCGCGGGATAGACGATGCCCTCCCAGTCTTTGTACGACCAGCCCGCGGTGCCCACATAGATTTTCGACTGCCTGTCCATGCTCGAAGGCGAGATTAGCACAACGGCCGTATACCTATCATCGCAGAGCGGTGAGTTTAGGTGATCACAATGGGGTGTGACTTCCATCACATGGTCCGGTGACAGTCGCCATCGCTGCAAATTCGCGCTCGCGGTATTTTCATTCTCGTGATCCAAATTCATTCTGTCGGGAAGCAGAAATGATTGATCTTAATAAGAAGTGCTGGCGTGAGAAAGTGACCGCGGAAATTACCGTGGCCCATATGCTTCAGTTTGCGAGAGAGCTGGGCACCAACATGAGCGCTGCCGAAGTGGCTGCGTTCCTCAACCAGAACGGCCGGGCGCAAGGCGTCTGGACGCACATGATGCAGGCCGGCGAGGAATACATCAAGGCGAGCCTGGAAGCGAACACGGTTAGTATTCATCGAGTAAAACAGGCCGCATCGCAAGCGCGTCTGGCTCAGTAACGGCATCACAGCGAAGTCCCGGGGCGCCAGAGCCGGCGTCCTTTCATATCAATAAACCACCATTAATACCCAATAAACCCCTCCAGGTTGGCTCACGCTGGGAGCGAAACAAGCTCCCAGCGAATACCCAGAGGACATCGGATGCGACAGTAAGTCTTTGGCGCTGCTGGGCAGGTCCCCGGGAGCAGCCGCCGTCCACGCCGCAACCTCCTGAACCCCAGGCAAATCAGCCGCCTTCGGGCTCTGTAGCGAGTCGTTGAGCGCCATGTCGCAAGCCATGTGCCGCAGTTGGGTTTGCGGCTTGCGCACCGGTGGTGGCATTCCATGGGCGGTAGCGTAATTCTCAATGGCCCGTTGCAGCACCGCGTCCGCCTCGGGCTCGGAATATGCAGTCATCCGGTGCGCGAAATCCTCGGTCACATACACATGGTCGCCGCTGCGCATGACCGCGACTCCAACCACGTTGTAATTGGGATTCAGGATGTTGGCACGATGCGCTGGTGAGTGCATGAAGCCTTGGTCAGCGGAGGGCACATCCTTACTGACGTCAACGTTCTCCGCTTGCTGGTCCGAATGCAGATTCTCGTCGGCGAAGCGGACCTCCATAGTGGACTCGCCATCGAATTGGTGGGATAGAGCTTTATGTTCCACCATCAGCGAGGTGTGTTTGCGAGCAGCTTGGGTGAGACGCTGATCCAGGGTCAGCGGCGGTATCCCATGGCTGGTGCGTTCCTGGTTGATCAGCTGAATCAGCTGCTGCTCGCCAGCCTCATCGAATTGAGCCTGGGCCACGGAGGAGTGTATGAGCAGGGAGGTGACGAATAGCGCGAGGGCGAAGACGCGGGGCAAATCGGAATCCTGATAGAGGCGCATTCGGTCTAGTATCGGAAGGGGATCGCGGGCTTTCGTTTAGAACTCCGTCAACATACAATACAGCATCCCCTGGGGCCAAGTGATGACCATTTCGGTTGTGATTTTCCTTACCATCGCAGGCATGCTAGTCGGCTACATCGCTGCGACGCTGGTAGCCAGCTCTAAGATTGCCACGCTGACAGAGCGTGCGATGGCGCACGAGTTGGAACTTGCCAATGCGAGAGCGACCACAGACCATCAGGCTGCAGAACTCAGAGCCTTGGCGGAATCGAAGGCTGGTTTGGATGCGACTCTGGCGAGTGAACGCCGTAGCGCTGAGGAAAAGCTTCGGCTCCTTGCCGAAACCAGTGAAGAGTTGAAGACGCAGTTCAAAGTGCTGGCGGCCACAGCTTTAGAAAATAACAATTCAAATTTCCTTGAATTGGCCAGGAGCACGCTAGAGAAATACCAGTCTGAAGCCAAAGGAGAGCTTGAGAAACGCGAAAAGGCGGTCGAGACACTGGTGAGGCCCATCGCCGACACGCTGAAGCAGGTCGATGAGCAAGTCAGGGAACTGGAGAAGAGCCGCGCCCAAGCCTACGGGGTCCTTACCAGTCAGGTGACGTCGCTGCGCGACACCCAGAAGGCCCTGCAGATAGAAACCGGAAATCTGGTGAAGGCCTTACGCGACCCGCAGACTCGAGGCCGCTGGGGCGAAGTGCAGTTGCGAAAGGTCCTCGAGCTCGCCGGCATGTTGGGATACTGCGACTTTCAGGAGCAGCTCACAGCCAGCGACGAGGAACGCCGGTATCGCCCCGATGTGATTGTGAATCTGCCCGGCGAGAAGCATGTCGTGGTCGATTCCAAGGTGCCGCTCTCCTGGTATCTAAATTCTCTTGATGCCAAAGAGGAAGAGGAGCGCAGTGTTTGCCTGATGAATCATGCGCGACAAGTGAGGCAACACATTGATTCACTCGCTGCGAAGGCTTACTGGCTGCAATTCAAACCGACGCCTGAGTTCGTCGTGCTTTTTATTCCGGGCGAAGCGTTTTTTAGAGCAGCACTTATGGCCGACCCAGACTTGCTTGAATATGGCGACGGGAAAGTGATTCTGGCTTCGCCCATTACTCTAATCGCAATGCTGAAAACAATTGCCTATGGCTGGAACCAGAAAAATCTGGAAGACAACGCCCGCAACATCAGCGCAGCAGGAAGAGAACTGTACAAGCGGCTGTCTACCATGACTGGGCATCTGCAGGAGATGGGCAAGAAGCTTGGTGGTACCGTGGCTGCCTATAACGACATGTTGCGCTCGATGGAAAGTCGTGTTTTTCCATTGGCGCGAAAATTTTCTGACCTTGATCGCTCGTTGGCGGCGGCAGCCTTGCCGGAACTCGATCAATTGGACAAGACTCCGTTCCAGCTGCAATCACCCGACTGGCAGGAAGGCGAAGAAGCAGTACGAGACCTGCCGCTTACTACTAACGAGTCCGCAGACAGCGCTAAGGTCTGAGGCAATCAGCATTTCTGCCGTCATGCTCGATGCAGCGGAAGGGCTGTGGAGTCAGCTGACCCGTCTTTTCTACTCCAGCGAAACTGATCATGAAGGCGAAGTGCCTCCTGGTGCAGGGACTCAGCGAACTGTTTACGCTCGCCGGTCGCCAATATGGGCTCACCGAACGCAATATTTGCTCGGATGGTCTTTTTGCCTAACAGATTGAAGGCGTGAGGAAGCAAAGGCATGTCGCCCCACCAACAGACTTCCCGCTTAACCACGCCATCGTCTAGTCCGTAGCTGACGGCACATGGTGTTACCTTTGTGCCCGCGTCAATGGCGGGTTGCAACATGGTTGAGTGAAAACGGAGGACGCTTTCTCCATCAGTCGTGGTGCCCTCGGGAAAGAGTACAACTGGCACCCCGCTCCGCAAGCTCTCGGCGACACTGATGTTCGCCCGTGCGACATCGGCTCGGTCGTGACGCCGCACGAATACGCTTCCCGCCCATCGTGCATAGCGGCCAAAGATGGGCCAGCGTTCGACCTCGGCTTTGGAGACGAAGACGCAAGCCACGGCACCGCTGAAGACGAGAATGTCGAGATAGCTGAGGTGATTGCTTACGACTAACCCGTGGGAGGGTGGTGGCCCAATTGTTGATAATTGAACGTTAATAGCTGCTAACCCGCGCGCGCAACTTTGGTGTAGCCACTCGGCGCATTCCGCGCGAGACGCGTCACGCCGCAGTTTGCGATGCTCCCACAGTCCATACAGCGCTGCCGCCAAAAGGGCGGCAAGTCGAACGGCTCTTCGCAGCTGTGTCGCAAGAAGTTCGCGCATTCCGCTGGAGCGCACATGGTAGCTCCTTGTCGAAGTCTACCGGAAATAGGATCTGCGGCGAAAAGCTAAGGAATCTTGTTGTTCATGGTGCGCCGACGCCACCATCCTTTTTGACACTGCTTCTGAGCGACTGCTATTATCGATTGTTTAAACGCAAAGCTCCCTCCAGCAAGCGTCCCCGTCGTCTAGCCTGGCCTAGGACATCGCCCTTTCACGGCGGTAACACGGGTTCAAATCCCGTCGGGGACGCCAAATCTTTTCAGCAACTTACAGTTTCCCCTCCTCTTTTATAGGCACAAAAAAGGCACAAATCGTGTCGTCAACGCAGATCCATTTCATTGAAGAGCCAGTATTTTCGCACTGATCGTGCCCTTTCGAGTAGGCACAAAGTAGGAACACGTCCCGATCAATCCGGTTTTAATCGGCAACTGTTGTGGATGCCTGCAGAAGACGAATGACACTGCTCTGGGCTCGCCGCTTTTGTGCCGTCACTACCTGAGTATACGTGTCCAACGTAACCCGGCTCGACGGATGACGAAGCAGTTCTTGCGTTACCTTGATGTCAGTTTTGTTCGCTCTCAACAATGAAGAATACGTGTGCCGGAACGTGTGCCACCCGATGTGCTGTGTGATCCCGATCTTGGCGGCAGCTGGACGGATTATCGTTCGCATCAAAGACTGCCCCCAATATGGCCTCCGGCCTCGTATCGCTGCGCTCGCGAATACCCAATCCTCCGCGTCGCTGTACTTCGTGTGGCCACGCCACACCTTGAGAGCCTCTGCCAAGCGCGGGTCGAGCGGAATCGGTTTCTGCGAAGCCTCTGTCTTGCAAGGACCAACTACTTGGAACACGATGGACCGTGTGACGCTGATTTCGTTCTTCTGGAAGTCGATATCGTGCCATTTGAGACCAAAGAGCTCGCTCATCCGTAATCCTGTCCCGAAGGCCAAGAGCACAAGAGTGCGTTCCCGGATGGCGAGAACAGCAATGAGTCTCTGAACTTCGTTTGCACTGAGGATCACCGGCACAGCTTTTCGCTTTGCACTTTGTCGTACGAGCTGAATCGGGTTGCGATCGCAGATCTCATGTCGGATTCCGTGATTGAAGACTACACTCATGAGATTCCGGATTTTGCGCAGCTTGATCTTGCCAGCGGCAACGATCTCAACCAGAGTTCTACCTCTCCAGCGTTGACGCGTA
The DNA here is from genome assembly GCA_963720135.1 of uncultured Acidobacteriaceae bacterium. GTDB lineage: Bacteria > Acidobacteriota > Terriglobia > Terriglobales > Acidobacteriaceae > Bog-257. The sequence continues at coordinate 447,412 of CAVREJ010000022.1, read as the reverse complement.
CTAACGGATAACTCCCCCAACGCGGCAGTATCCATTTGTTTAGGATAACCTTCATACGTAATTTTGGTGGAAAATGTCTTCCAAACCGTATCAGCATAGAGCTCACGTACGCGGTAATGGGACACGAGATCGGAGACTGTCATCGATCTGGACTTGAGCGACGCGCCGCCACGATTGAACTCCAGCCGTGTGCGATGAGTCGATGTCGGACGGTCGTGAACGAAAGCTCTTCGATAATACCGACAAGCCGACGCAGACGTGCACCCACCACTCGCAGACCTTGAGTGCAACCTCGGGATGCTGCACACAGAGTGTTTGGAAATCTTGGCGGCTGAAGAAGAGGAGCGTGCTGTCACTAACCGCTTGGGCAGAAGCAGGATAGTCTCCGCCGTCGAAGACAGGCAGTTCGGCGATTGAGCTGCCCGGCCCGTCAATTGAAAGCACCTGCTCGCGTCCACCAGCCGAGCTCTTAAAGATGCGAATTCCCGAACTGAACGACGTATAGGCCGATGCATCTATCGCCTTCGTTAAAGATGAGTTCACCAGAGGAATACTTGCGCTGCAAAACATGAGAGGTAAGGAACGCGAACTCCTGCTCCGACAAGGTGGAGAATATGGATACGCGCTTGAGTATGGCGAGCGCAGCTGCTTCCTGCTCTGTAGGCATAGCGAAGATTTTACTCGACGAGCTTGAGATGAGCTCGGATTGGCGGAGTTCCAATTTACCTGCGATCACGCCCGAGTAGCCGGTTATACGTCCAAGTGGCACGCCTTACAGAACGCGCTCCTTGAGGAAAGAGAATGACCAATCGTAGAATCCAGGAAACGTCGATCCAGTCGCAAGGAGACCACGATGGATGCTGCCGTTCTGCGCGCGCTTGGTAAGCCGCCCCGATGTGAGCAATTCTCCGAACCAATCGCTAGTGACGGCGAGGCGGTCGTGCATGTCCACGCCGCAGCGCTGAAACCTATCGACAAGCAACTGGCCAGCGGCTCTCACTATGCCAGCCCGCGTCAACTCCCCGTTGTCTGCGGCTCAGACGGCGTCGGGCATCTCAGCGACGGGCGGCGGGTGTTCTTCGGCGGAACTCGAGCGCCTTACGGTGCGATGGCACAACGTACGGTTGTGCGCTCAGCATTCTGTTTTCCGGTCCCCGAAGGTGTGGATGACGAAACCGCCGCCGCCCTGCCCAACCCGGGTGTCTCCGCGTGGCTTTCGGTCGCTTTCCGCGCAAAGCTGGCGCCAGGCGAAAACGTCCTCATCTTGGGTGCGACCGGAGTCACTGGCAAGCTGGCGGTAAAGATAGCAAAGCTTCTCGGCGCGGGTCGCGTGGTCGCTGCGGGCCGCAACCAACAGGTCTTGAGCACACTTCCTAAGCTCGGTGCTGACGCGACCATTCACCTTGACACGCCTCCGGAAGACCTTGGCGAGGCATTTGCGCGTGAGGGTGGCGATTCAGGTTTTCAGGTCGTGATCGATTACGTGTGGGGTCGTCCCGCAGAAGCGTTTCTGGCTGCGATAACAAACAAGGAGTTTGCTCTCATTGCGTCTGAGACTCGCTTCGTTCAAGTTGGGGAAAGCGCTGGCCCGACGATAGCGCTTGCAGCGGCCGTGCTGCGCAGCACAGCGCTGACAATTCTCGGGACTGCCGGGATTCCACCTCGCGACGTTCTGGTCGATGCTCTACAAAAAGTCATGGCGCATGCTGCCAGCGGGGAGCTTCGTGTGGAGACGGAACGTGTTCCACTCGCGGATATTGAGGACGCTTGGCAACGCGACCAACAAGGCCGCAGGTTGGTAGTCATCCCATAGTTGCAGGGCAGACCTGCCGCCAAATGACCTTATAAGTCGGCGACTTGTAGAAGTGCCTCGCCCGTTGCAAATGGGCTTCGAGGATCGGAGCGTAAGCAGTGGTCCGCAACACGACATTTCTTCAAACCGGACTTCTCGGGATTTTGCTCGAAATTCGTTTATAGTACGGGAAGTTCTAACGTCGCACGTACCTGGTAACTGTATTCCTGCGTGCTGAGATTGGCGGCCCGTGTCGAGTCGCTGGCGCACGGCCCTCTGGGCGGCGTGGGTTCAGATGCCCACGCTACCCTCTGACGTCTTACCGCCCGAAGTGCGGAGTTTCGCCGGTGTGTTCTTACACCATGGCGCCCTTCGGCGCGACGCGGACGACCTGTTGCAGAGTCTTCGACCAGTTTTCCACGAGCCGTTGTCCCAGTCGGCTACCGGTCTTAAGGACGTGCTGGCGTAGCAGTTCGCACACCGCAGTTTGCTCTTCGCGGTCCCAGTCGGCCAGCGGGATGACTTCGACGAAGTCGGGATGACACTTCTCCTCAGCTACGAAGCTTGCATGCGGGTCCCAGATATACGCGGTTCCGCCAGTCATGCCCGCACCAAAATTTCTGCCCGTTGCTCCAAGAACGAGGACCACGCCTCCGGTCATGTATTCACACCCGTGTTCGCTCACGCCCTCCACTACCGCTGTTGCGCCTGAGTTGCGAATGGCGAAACGTTCCCCGGCGCTGCCGGCAGCAAACAAGAAACCCGAAGTCGCTCCGTAGAGGCATACATTGCCCATAATGACGTGGGGCTCTGCGGCTTCTGCCAGCTTGCCGCTCGGACGCAGGATGATTTCGCCGCCAGAAAGACCTTTGCCGACATAATCATTTGCCTGGCCCTTCAGGATGAGCGACATGCCCTCGGTGGCGAACGCACCAAACGACTGTCCCGCCGCACCTCGCATTTGAATGCGGATGTTGGGTTTCGGCGCGGCTTGACGACACCGCAGCAATGCCAACTCGCCAGCCAGACGCGCTCCCAGGCTTCGGTCTTGGTTTCTTACATCGAGACTGCGTTCGAAGGACTCGCCCGCCAAGGTGGCGGCAATCGCGGGCTGTACCCACGCCTCGTCGACTGGATCATGATCTTCAGGACGTATGTTGCGCTGACCTTCCCAATGGAGCGGGCCATCTCCCGTTGACGCCAGCACCGATTCCAAATCAAGATTGCCATCCAAGCGGACCTGCTGCAGCAAATCCGTTCGTCCAATCGCCGATTCCAAAGATGGCAATCCTAAATCGGCCAGCAGGCGTTGCAGGTCGTCAGCGATGTTGGAGAAGAAGCGGACGACGTATTCCGGTTTGCCGCGAAACTTTGCCCGCAGCTCCGGGCGCTGCGTCGCGATTCCTGTGGGACACGTGTTGAGATGACATTGCCTTGCCATGTCGCAGCCCAGTGAGACCAGCACTGCCGTACCGAATGAGAATTCGTCCGCGCCCAGCAGCGCAGCCACGAGCACGTCGCGGGCATTGGCCAGCCCGCCATCCACACGCAGCCGTACCCGGCCCCGCAAGCCATCGTGCCGAAGCACCTGCTGCGCCTCAGCGAGTCCAAGCTCCCAAGGATTTCCCGCATACTTGATGCTGCTGAGAGGAGACGCCCCCGTGCCGCCACTGTGTCCGGCGATATGGATGTAGTCGGCGTAAGCCTTGGCGACTCCTGCCGCGACCGTGCCGACGCCGAACTGCGCGACTAGTTTGACGCCGATTGCCGCGCGCGGATTGATGCGCTTCAGATCGTAAATCAGTTGTGCCAGGTCCTCGATGCTGTAGATATCGTGATGCGGCGGCGGACTAATGAGCGAGATTCCTGGTTGCGCGTGGCGCAGCCGGGCGATGAGTTCAGTAACCTTGTGGCCGGGGAGCTGCCCGCCCTCGCCAGGCTTCGAGCCTTGAGCAATCTTGATCTCCAACTCCTCGGCGTGCGCGAGATATTCGGCGGTCACGCCGAAGCGTCCTGAAGCAATCTGCTTGATCTTGTTGTTGCGGGGCAGATAGTCCGGCGGCGCGTCAGGCTCGCGGCGATAGGCAATGGGGTCCTCGCCCCCTTCGCCGGTATTGGAGCGCGCGCCCAGCTGGTTCATTGCGAGCGTGATCGTCTCGTGCGCTTCTGGACTTAGCGAGCCCAGCGACATCGCACTGGACACAAAGCGACGCACAAGGCTGGAGGGTTTCTCGACATGATCAATCGACAATTGCGGGCCCCCGGGAAGAGCCTCGAGCAGATCGCGCAAAACCAGCGGCTCGGCTGCGTCTCGTGGCTCTCTATAGGCGGACCATGCCTCAGCGGGTGCAGGCGCAGTTGCGGCGACCTGCATAGTCCCCCTGGCCGCGCCAACAGCGAACTGAAGATGACGCGTCCTTTGCGGCTCCCAAAGATGAGATTCTGCACGATCGTCGCGGCGAAAGCGGACCCAACCATAGTCGGGCAGCTCGGAGCTGCCATGTTCGGCCGCCCACGATGCTCGCACTGCCGCCTCGATCTCGGCAAAACCCCAACCGCGTAATGGCGACAGGCTGCCCGCGAAGCAGCAATCGACAACCGGCGCATCGAGGCCAAGAATGTCGAACAGTTGTGCGGCTCGATAACTGTCCAGGACAGATATCCCCATCTTCGACATCACTTTCGCCAGGCCGGATTGCATTGCCTTGAGCAATGCCGCTTCGCCTCCGTTACCTGCCAGGACCCGTGCCGTCTGTAACGCAAGCCATGGACATAACGCGCCCGCACCGTATCCGACCAGTACGGCGGCATGGTGAACATCGCGACAATCTCCGGCCTCTACCGCAAGACCCGCTTCGGTGCGCAGTCCGGCCTTCATCAGGGCTTGATGGACGGCGCCTGTCGCCATCGCCATAGGAATAGGCAAGCTCTGCGGCGAAGCTGATCTGTCCGTCAGCAGCAGGATACGAATCCCTGCACGAACAAGTTCAACCGCTCTCCTGCGCAAGCTGTCAATCGCGTTCTTCAGAGAATTGTCCGGCGCGAAGACGCAATCGATCCACGCCAGCGGCAGATCTTCAGATAACGAGTACGTGCGTTGACGCAGGGCCGCCATCTGCCCCAACGACAAGAACGGCGAAGACAATACCAAGCCGGGCAAAGGAGCATGCTTTTCGAGTAGGTGCGGCCACGGTCCGAGACGCGTACGCAACGAAACCACCACTGACTCACGTATAGGGTCGATGGCGGGATTTGTGACCTGCGCGAATCGTTGGCGGAAGAAGGCGTACAGTGGGCGCGGAGTGCGGGCCAGGGGCGCGATTGTCGTATCGTCGCCCATCGACCAGGTTGCATCCTTGCCCTCCAGCGCCATCGGCGCGATCACCAGCTTAAGGTCTTCGCGCGTATACCCGAAACCGTGCTGCAGGCGTCTGACCTCTTCCTCCGATAGCGTCGCGACTGGCCCCGGCGCGGGCTCCAGCGGAATGTCGTCGATGAGCGGCCCATAGGTGGTCAAGCCATCGAAGTAACGGTCGAGCGCCTCGCCCTCGAGCAGCTTGCGTTTCTCCAAATCAAGCAGGATCATCTGGCCTGGTCCGAGCCGGCCACTGCGGACGACGGATTCTGCGCTGACATCAGCCAAGCCGACTTCGGAGCCGGCGACGAGCAGACCCGCATCCGTGATTACGTAACGGCACGGGCGCAAGCCATTGCGATCCAGCGCCGCGCCCAGCAACCGGCCATCGGTGAATACGAGCGCCGAAGGCCCATCCCACGGCTCCATGCAATCGGCGTGATAGCGGTGGAAGACAGTTTCTTTTCCAGCAGCAACGGCTGGCAGAAGCATGCGTATGGCCTCGGCCACATTGCGGCCATGGTTCGCCAGCAACTCGGCAACCTCGTCCAGGCTCATCGAGTCGGAAGCTTGGGCGCTGAGGAGGGGTTCGCATAGCAGCGGCAGAGTGGCGCGCCGGGTTTCCATATGCGCGCGATTGCCCCAGATGGTGTTGATCTCTCCGTTGTGCGCCAGCATGCGCAGCGGCTGTGCCCGATGCCATGACGGCAGCACGTTGGTCGCGTATCGCTGGTGAAAGATTGCGAACGGGGTGACAAATTCCTCGGATTGCAGGTCAGGGTAGAACTCGTGCAGCAAACGGCCGGCACACAGGGCTTTATAAACGATGGTCCGCGTGGAAAGCGAGCACACGTAGCTGTCGGCGACCTGCCGCTCAAAGGATTTGCGCGCCGCATATAGGCGATGCTCGATTTCGTCTTCCGTCCACTTCCCCTCTTCGGGCCCGGCGATCAGCGCCTGACGAATGACCGGCAATGATTCGGACGCGATTTCACCCAGAGCTTTGCGACGAATCGGGACATTCCGCCAAGCCAGCCATTGCAGGCGCTCGCCCGCAATGCACTCCTGCAAGCAAATGCGGGCGCGGGTTTCGCAGATTTCGTCCGGCGGGAGAAACAGCATTCCGATTGCGAGTGGCCGCTCCGGGGGGAGATCGATTCCGGCCTGCTTGAGCAGGAATGCTCGAGGCACCGCGGTCAGAATGCCGACGCCGTCGCTGCTCTTGTGATCGGCAGCTACAGCTCCGCGATGTGCCAGTCGGCCCAGCGCGGTAAGAGCAAGGCAGAGAATATTGTGGTTCGACGCACCGTGCAGGGTGGCGACAAATCCTACCCCGCACGATTCATGATCGAAACGGGAGTTTACAAGGGTTGGGTCGCGGCGGACGGTCAAACTAGATTCCATATTTCAGTATAGGGCGACGCGGCGTGAATTTAGCCGGAAAACTCCTACCGTTTACCGAAACAGGAAATTGAAGAAGCAAATCGGAGCAACTCGAGAAAATCAATGTGTAGGAAGTCGGCGCAAGAACAATCCTCAGATTCCGCGTGAAGCAGTAGTCGACCTTCTGGGATGATTCCAAGGAATGCAAGCGCCCAGTTTATCGAACAAGATCGCCACTCAACGGGAATCAGGATAAGCCGCGCATAAGTCAGTGCGAGAGAAATTTCGCATGCCGCACTCGTCGCGTATAGAGAGTCCGGCTTCGCCGACATCGGAACCTGTGATAATGAAGAGGGGGATGCAGGCAAATCCGGTATGGCTGCGATCAAGAAAAAAGGGCCATTGTGGTGTCTATTTCGAGCACCCGTGTACCTTTAACGCTGGCGGCTAGGCTGGCTCTTTGGGAAGCGGCTGTTGCTGCTGACGCATACCGGCCGCCGTACCGGCCTGCGGCGTCAGACCGTCCTCGAAGTTGTCGAGTATCGAAAGGAAGGCCCCGAGGTCGTAGTGGTGAACGGTTTTGGCCCCGATTCTGACTGGCTTCGCAATATTGAAGCCAAGCCAGACGAAGAGGTGGCCGTCGGATCGCGGCATTTCGCAGCCTCGCATCGATTTCTTGGTGAAGGGGAAGCCATGAACGTAATCCGAGGTTACGAGCGCCGAAATCGATTCATCGCTCCCATTGTTCATGCCGGGCTCACTTGGCTTCTGGGCTGGCCATATCGCGGAAACGAAGATGATCGCCGGCGGCTGGTAAGGCAACTTCCCCTACTTGCGTTTCGGCCGCGATCTTGACGTCCTCCATTCGGAAGGCCTTCGGCCTTGAACCCAGACGCGAGCCGCGGAGGTGACAGAAACATTACCGCAGGCGCTGAAGCGCGATCCAAGAACTGATAGCAGTTATGCACGCCTGAAAGGCGTACGCCACCCGTCGTCCATACCCATATGTGAAACTGCTCTAACGCGCCGCGTTTCCCAAGTCGTACACACGCCGGATGCTCAGCTGCTCGGGTAGCGACGAGTTCTCATAACTCGAAACCACGATGAGCTGCTTGCCGTCAGAACTGACCTGATAGGTGTCAGTGGCCCTTCCGGATCCCATCTTGGTCTCGGCAACCAGTTCGCTGCCCTTCCACTCGGTTTTGGTTGAAATCTTGTTTCCATTTTCATCTGTACCCTTGTGCTTCTTGCCGTCGGGATAAAGCGTGCGAGTATGGTCGGAATCGGTGATCACGATCTGCTCGTCATGCTGAGTGATATTGAGGTATTTGGGGTTTGTCGCTAATTGCGCCCACTCCTGACCGCTTACTCCTCCATCCGGATTCCCCATGCCGCCACGGCCCATCCCGCTGCCGCCCATTCCGCCGCGGCCCATGCCACCGCCTCCCGGATAACCTCCGCCTCCGGGATAGCCCCCACCTCCTCCAGGATAGCCGCCGCCCGCGGGGTAACCCGTGCCGCTTCCGCGTTGATTCCCCTGCCGTGCCTGCTCTGCATGTTGCGCCTGCTGCACCTTCTGCTGGGCATCGTCACTCTGATCCGGGTTGAAGTTCCATCTACCACTTAGTTGGGCCGTATCTCCAGCGTGCGCCACGCCTGCCATCGCCAAAAGACAACCCGCTGTAAAGAGGACCATTGCTCGTATCGAAAGCCCGCTAAACCATTTCATCCGAAATCTCCTTGTTATTCTTCAAACACTAGTAATCCGGCATGGTTTCGAAAATCCTAGGTGACAGAATCCAGCCTGCGAATCTCTCGATATCGGAAACAATCGACGAGGTGATCGTTTACCATGCCTACCGCCTGCATGTGCGCATAAACGATGGTCGAACCAACAAAACCGAATCCCCGGTGTTTGAGATCTTTACTAAACGCGTCCGATTCAAGTGAGCTAGCGGGAATCTGCTGCATTGCCTTCCACCGATTAACTTTGGGGCGCCCATCGACGAAGCGCCAGCAATAAGCGTCAAAACTCCCCATTTCTTTCTGAATTGCCAGAAATGCCCGCGCGTTGCGTACGGCGGCTTCGATTTTCATCCGGTTTCGAATGATCGCCGGATCCAACGTGAGCTTCTGGATTCGTTTCTCGGTGTATCGCGCCACCTTCTCAGGATCGAACTCGCTGAAGGCACGGCGATAACCCTCGCGCTTCTTCAGCACGATTGACCAACTGAGCCCGGCCTGCGCCGCTTCGAGCACCAAGAACTCAAAATGTTTGCGGTCATCGTGGACTGGCACACCCCATTCGCCATCGTGATACTGAACCATAAGCGGATTGTTCAGGCTGACCCAGGTACATCGTTTTGTAGTCATAAATCTAGACACCGGCGGCCTTAGGCCGCCACTAGGACGAATGCTCTTGCCGAGATTATCCGGCCCCCTAGAGTCCAAGATCGCTTAGTCCCGGATGATCATCCGGACGGCGCCCCAGTGGCCAATGATACTTGCGCTCCGTCTCCTTGATTGGCAGATCATTGATAGAAGCGAACCTCAACCGCATAAGGCCGTTCTCGTCGAACTCCCAATTCTCGTTACCGTACGAGCGAAACCAATTCCCGGAGTCGTCGTGCGATTCGTAGGCAAAGCGTACGGCGATATGGTTTCCTTCGAACGCCCAAAGCTCTTTGATGAGCCGATAGTCCAACTCTTTCGACCATTTTCGTCTGAGAAATGCGACGATGTCTTGCCTTCCGCTCACAAATTCGGAGCGGTTTCTCCAGTGTGAGTCAACGGTGTAAGCGAGAGCCACCTTTTCCGGGTCACGAGAGTTCCAGGCATCTTCGGCCAGTCGAACCTTCTGAATAGCCGTTTCGCGAGTAAACGGCGGCAAGGGAGGACGTTGAGTTGTGGCTGTGGCGTCGGACATAGCATTACTCCTTTTGTGAAGTTCCATCTTTAAGACGAGTCTGTGGCGCTACCGACATAGATATTCTATGGTCGTCCGATGATATGCACACGCGCGTGGGGCGATCCAGCCCACATGATGCAGGCGCGGGTCGCTTTGTGTGTGGTTGGCAGTCCGGTGGTCTTCGAATCCAACGGCCCCGCGATGGAAGAGGCCGCCAGCGGCCCTCTCAAAAGAGGAGCGCCAGATTTTGCTGCGTCTCCTCAAGAATTCGAAGAGGGCAGGGAAGATGATTGCAGACGAGATAGGCGTCTAGAAGACGCTGGCGTGAACCAAGTGCTGCTGAATCCTGTGCTCGACGAAGAGGTACAGATGGAGCGCCCCGCGGAAGAGGTACGTGTAGTGGCTGATGTTAATCGGGTCACCCGAACGATCGTCGAAGCCACGTCCCACCTCGATGTTCACTTGTCCAGGCAGAAATGTCTGGCCGCTGTAGTTGGGCCGGCTCGAACTGCATTCCGGACGCATAGATCGCCTTGCCATTTGTTGGGCCACGCATCCTCAAGCTTTGCTTCGAAAACGCGGGGACTCGTATCCGAGGAAAACGACTGGGACGAGGCTTGCGGCAGCATCGACCTCGATAAGTGCATCCCATAATTGAGATCACTAATCTTGGCGAGGAAAATCTTGTTAGCGATTAGGCTGAAGAGCCTGCCGGGTCGCCGCGCGGGTCTCCTTTGGTGTCTGACCATTGTATTTGTGTGTGCAGTCTGGGCCGCTGCTCCCAATTCTCTCCAGATTGACGGCAATGCCATCCTTAACCACCTCAATGTTGCAATCAGTTGGTACCGTCATCTCAGTGCAGCTGATGAAACTTCCGGTCAGCCGAGCGATGTTCTCTATCTGGAAAATGCGCGGGACCTGGCGCATCAAGCACTGCAATTCGCTTTTGACTCGGCCCAGGCGGAGGCTTCTTTATCGCAAAGCGGTAGCCAGGACCAAACTTCGAATACGGAAGTAAGCTCCGACCAGCAGAATCTAGCGAAGGCGCTATCCGACACGAACGACCGCATCACCCAGGCCCAATCGCAGATTGACGCGTTGAACCAACAAATCGCAAAAGTTCGCGGGAAAAAGCGCCAGGACCTGGTATCGCAACGCGAGGCGCTGCAGGGCGAGCTTGACCTGGATAAGGCAATACAGGACGCGCTGCAAAAAATCTCCAGTTCTATAAACGCGAACGGCGAAAGTAAGTCCGGGCTCGAGGGCCAAATCAATCAACTGAAACAGTCAGTGCCCGAGATTTTTGCACCTTCCTCACAGAAAAAGAACCAACCTGCGGCGGCGTCGCGACCTGCGAATGCTACACGGGCTGACAATTCAGGACTCTTCGGCCAGGTCTCAATCCTGTTCGGTCAAATGCGCGACCTGCACGATCTTGACCGTATCATCACCGAGACAAAGAACCTGCGTGAGACCGCCGAAAAACTTCGCGCCCCCTTGGTTGACGAGTTGAGGAGTCTGCTCCAGCAAGGACGAGAGGCAGTGAATCAGCAGGCCAATGGCCCGCTGCCTCCGGAGACGACGCGGCGCAATCTGGAAATGCTGACAGCACGGTTCAAACAAGTCTCGGCGGCCGCAGTTCCACTGCGAGAGGAAACGGTGGTCTTAGACCAGTGTCGCGCCGAGCTCCTGGAGTGGCGCAACTCCATGCTGCAAGAGTACGGACGTGTGCTGCGATCGCTACTGACAAGAGTGGCCGGGATACTGATAGCGCTGGCGGCCGTGTTCTTGCTATCCCATCTTTGGCGCAGCGCTGCCTACCGCTACATTCACGACACTCGGCGACGGCGCCAAATTCTACTGGTGCGGCGATTTGTCACCGCATTCTTCATGGGGGTGGTCATCATCCTCGGGTTCGTCAGCGAGTTTAGCTCGCTGGCGACTTTCGCCGGATTTATTACTGCCGGCCTGGCGGTCGCACTGCAAACCGTAATCCTTTCCATCGCGGCATACTTTTTCCTGGTCGGGCGTTACGGCGTGCGTGTCGGCGATCGCATAACCGTCTCCAATGTCACCGGCGATGTCATTGAGGTTGGCATGGTACGGCTCTACCTGATGGAGCTGGCCGGTACTGGCATCGATCTCTACCCCACTGGCCGGGTTGTGGTGTTTGCCAACTCGGTGCTCTTTCAGGCGACGCCGCTATATAAGCAGCTTCCGGGCACCTCTTTCGCCTGGCACGAAGTCGCAGTCACTCTGGTGCCTGCGACCAACTATGCCCTTGCCGAAAGTAAACTTCTCGCGGCGGTGAACGAGGTGTACGACCAATATCGCGAGAACCTCGAACGTCAGCAGCACTTAGTAGGGCGTCTGATTGACACGCCGATCCTGGCGCCAACTCCTAAGACACAGCTCCGCTTTGTGGAGACTGGGCTGGAGTTCGTCGTGCGCTATCCAGTGGAACTCAATCGCGCAGCAGAGATCGATGATCAAATGACTCGCAAGCTGATGGAAGTGATCGACAGCGAATCCGAACTGAAATCGGCAGTTACCGGCACTCCCAAATTGCGCGCGCCCATCAAGGCGTAACGCCAATCGGCCTTCCTCTGGATTTGAAAGCCGCTGAGATGACTGCTGGCGGTCGCCCTACCAAAGTGCCAGCTCACACGCATCATCGATTACGATGTTGCGGCCCCATCACTCATCCACGGAAGTGGTAGCCAGCACAGTCGCTGGCGTTCCGTATAACTGTGAAGTGGAGAATGAGTGCCCCAACGATTGCAAATTCTTGCACACGAAACTTGCAATCCTCCCAGTAAATACTGAAATTCCAGAGTTTCATGTTGGAATCAGAAATGCACGTGAGCTAAACCACATAACTGTCTCCCCGGCCTACTTCTTCCGACGTTTTTCGTAAGCACTTTCGTGCCAAAGGAACCGGCTCGAAAGCTTGCACGTGTGCAGTTCAGACCAACTTGTATCAAGGAGGACAATTTGAAGAAGATACTGCTAATCGCTGTTGTGGTGCTGTTTAGTCTGGGCACACTAGCCTACGCTGACTCGTTTACCACGTACTCCACCCGTTCCCAGCAGAACCCGACAGACATCTATGACTGGGGACAATTCGGGCCCGACGGTACTCCTGTCTCCAGCCCAGCGGCTGCAATGTCGTTTAATGGTTTGGGTGCGACGGTTTCTATCGCCGGATCAACCATGTATGCCTACGTCGACTCCTGCATCGGGTGCGGCGAAGGTAGCTGGAATGGCAATTTCGAGATCGGTGAAAATCTGCTTTACACAGGCAACATATCCGGCGGCGGCCCTGGCCCGCTCACCATAGCATTCGCTTCCGGAGTTTCCTCGGTAGGGTTTCAGATTCAGGACGCGTTCTTTGGCGCCTTCACCGCTACGCTGCAGGCTTACAACGGATCCACCCTGCTGGACACCCTGGTGATGGAAGGTGTCAGTAACCGACAACAACGATGGTTCGGCCATCTTCATGGGGCTTGGCGACCTGACGGGTCCGAACATCACCAAAATCGTTATCAGCGATCAGGGGACCGGTGATGCTAATGACTTCGCCATCAACGCACTCAGCATCGGCATTAACGCAACTACTCCTGAACCCAGCTCGTTCGTCCTTCTGGGTACGGGACTGCTTGCGGTCGGCGGCATGGTGCGTCGCAAGCTGAAGCTGTAGGTTTTTGCGGAGTCTGCAAAGTCGGATTTGGGATCGTGACTCCAGCTAAGCCTAGATAGCTATAGCAGATGGATATGCCCTCAACATCGCGCCATGCGCCTTACGCGCGTTGCGCCCACTCCCAATTCCGGAGAGAGGAAGAATCAAAAATATGCGAAAGATTTCTGTATTGCTAACCCTACTGGCGTTGACTTTTGGAGCGATGGCCGGCTTTGCCGTCCCCAGAGTCGTCGTCCTCAGATCAACCACTCATGGCGTGCCGGCAAGAGGCAGGATCCAGCTGAAAGGCCCGGACAACCACAGCTTCGCGGCGTATAAGGCGCAGAACCACCTCAGCCTGGCGATGAATAATCTGATCAAGACGCAGCAGAGAGGACCCGCGTATCACAATTGCAGCGGCTTCATCAGCATTCCGTGTTTCGACAGCTGGTTCATTACCGGCTACCGAGATAGTGTTTACAGCTACTCCATGGTCGGGCAGTCGCCGAGGGCTGGAGGAACAACCGGCATCCCCAATGAGGTCATTCCGTTGGAACTCCAGCTCATCGGTCCCGACGGGTCCACTGTTCTGTACGATTTTAATCCCAGCGCGCCCCAGGATCTGGGCTTGAGCGACGTTTCCCTGGAGACGCAGGGTCCTCTTTGGAACGCCACAACGACCTACCCCGGTGACGCCAATCTGCCACCCGATACCGGTCAATTCGTGGATACCGTCATCCGCGCATCCTTCAATGGCGTGAAGGCGGCAAACTGGCACACGATACTAAATCCGCCTACGTTCCCCAACAATCACTACATCGGGCAACTGTTCTACAACAACGGCGACTGGGCTTGTATCAGCGGGTTGACCCCGCCCTGCTCGACATCCGGCGACTTCCCGGTTGTCAACATCAACTCGATCTCCAACATCTTCGAGCAGATTCTCAGTCCTGCAAATGAGAATCCTCCCAGCACCGAAGTGCCCATCATCCTTACCGACTTCGTCACTGCGTTTATTCCCGGTCCGGGTGGTGGATGCTGCGTTCTCGGCTACCACAGCGCCCAGCCGGGTAACGAGGGCGGTAACTCCGTTCTGGTCTGGACGTGGGCAACCTACATTGCGCAGAGTAGCAATAACCCTTTCGCACCTTTCGGGTACGATACTTTCGTCTTGAGCCACGAGACCAGCGAGCTGTACCACGATCCCTTCGTGGATACCTTGGTTTCACCGTGGATTGACGGAAGCGTGTCGTTCGCACAAGGCAACCTCGAAACCGGCGACGTCATTGAAGGCATGAACGATGCGGATTCCGACTACCATGTGCTATTGACGACCAGCGGTGGCTCGTATACCTACCATACTCAAAACGAAGCGCTGCTGCCATGGTTTACCCGCAACCCTGAAGGTCCCCAAGTTGGGCCGGGGCCCGGAGTTTACAGCTGGCCCGATACCAACACGCTCAACAACGGACATCCCTGTCCTAGCCAGGACTTCGTCTACGGCGAGGGACCGGGGGGTTTCTACGCCGACGATGGCAGCTCAACTGGCCAGTGCCACTAGATACATCTGAAATTTGAGGGTTGAAAGGTCTGAACATGCCGGGCACATTCGCTGCCCGGCATTTTTCTGGTTGAAACTGCGCGGTTTCCGCTGGTGTCAAAAGCGAAGGGGGCCATTATTCGCGCCGGCGATCAAGTGCTTGCGGCCCGCGCTATGCATTAGCCTGGAGGTGCCGAGTATGAACGCTATCTCAGGTGGGCTCAGTCCTAAGGCCGAAAGATGGTGGGCAGTGCAGGGCTCGAACCTGCGACCTCCTGCTTGTAAGGCAGGCGCTCTAACCAACTGAGCTAACCGCCCGTGGTACGCGCCACTTACGACGCAATACTGGAGAGCAAAATTAACTCTATATGACCCGCTCAACACGGTCAAACCTGCTGCCCGGGAACCCTCAGTCGACAAAAAATCTGCTGTTACAGGCATCTTTTCCGGGGTTTTTCGAAACCAAATGCAAAGGTCGAAATCCGGGAATAGGTGCGCGATGAAGGCGATTCTCTTTGTGGACGATCATGAGTTGCTGGCTCGATTGAGCTGCGAGATCCTCGAGATGCAGGGCTACCGGGCCGTGAGCGCCTACAATGCGCAGGATGCGTTGGCTAAATTGCAAGATGAGAAGTTCGATCTTCTAGTCACGGATTTTCGCATGGAGGGTATGAACGGCTTGGAATTGGCCAAAAAGGTCCATGCCAAGAGTCCTGAAATCCCAGTCATCCTCGTGACTGGCTACGGACCGATCGACGTCGGGCGGGACGTAAAGGAGTGTCTCCCGAAAGAGCAGATGTTTCCTGCGCTGCTGGACAAGATCAAGACCTACCTGGGCGAAGCGGAGCCCGTTCGCGCGCGCGGGCTGAAAAGCGCGTAGCGAAAAAGAGCACCGCAGAAGTACTCATTCTAGTTCGACCGCAATCCTAGACCCCTCGCCATCGGCTTCCAAGGCAGCTGTCGCATAGAGAGATTAGGTAACAGCTAATCCCTTGCTTTATCCTCATCTCTTATGCCCGCACTCATAGAATGTGTGCCCAACTTTTCCGAGGGACGCGACAAGTCCCGGGTCGATGCCATTCTCGAAGCCATGAAAATGGACGGCGTCTATTTGCTCGACCGCGAGATGGATGCCGACCACAATCGCTGTGTCATCACGCTGGTTGGCGATCCGGTGAATGTGGCGGAAGCGGCGATCCGCGGAGTAGGCAAGGCCGCCGAGCTTATTGATCTGACTAAACACACGGGGGCGCATCCCCGGCTTGGCGCAGCCGATGTGATTCCCTTTATCCCGATCGAAGGTGTGACGCTGGAAGATTGCGTGGCCATTGCCCTGCGAGTTGGCGAAGAAATATGGAAGCGGCATCATGTGCCGGTTTACCTCTACGAGGCGGCTGCGCAGACACCGGAGCGTCAGAACCTGGAGAACGTACGTCGCGGTCAATTCGAAGGCATCCGAGAAGAGTTGAAGACAAATCCAGCGCGCAGGCCCGATTTTGGCAATGCGGAATTGCATCCGACGGCGGGCGCGACCGTCGTGGGCGCGCGCAAATTCCTAGTCGCCTATAACGTCTATCTCAACACGCCCGATGTGGACATCGCGAAAAAAATTGCCAAGGCCGTGCGCTTTTCCAACGGCGGTCTGCGCTACGTCAAGGGTATGGGCGTGCCGGTGCACGGGTTGGCGCAAGTTTCGATGAATCTGACCGATACCGACCAGACTCCAATTGCCCGGGTCTTTGAGTACGTGAAGCGCGAGGCGGGGCGTTATGGCGTTATGCCTCTTTCAAGCGAGATCGTCGGCTTGATTCCCAAGAAAGCGCTGGAAGAGGCGGCGGAATGGTTTCTTCAGATCGAGAACTTCGACTCATCGTTGATTCTCGAGAACCGGCTGGTTGCGGTGATGAGCGGGAAGATGGCGGTCGGCGGAATTCGCGCCGGAGTCGAGCCGTTCATCGAGCAGCTCGCTGCGCCGACGGCTGCTCCCGGAGGCGGGTCTGCGGCAGCGGCGACGGCTGCAATGGCTGCGGCGCTGGGCAGCATGGTAGCTGGAATGTCGCGGGGGAAGAAGGCCTACCTCCAGCACGAACGCCAACTGAGCGAAGCTCTGGCGCGGCTCGCCGAGCTGCGCGAGCAATTCAAAGCTTCAATTGACGCTGACGCTGAGTCGTTCAATGAGGTGATGGCGGCATTCAAGAAGACAAAAGATCATCCCGAAGCGCAGGCGCAGGTCGAAGCGGCGACCAGGAAGGCGACACTGGTTCCGCTGACCGTTGCCGAACGGGCGAGGGAAGTGCGCGATATTGTGGAATCTCTGTGGCCGATTACCAATCCCAAGATGGCATCGGATTTGACGGTGAGTGTGAGTTTGGCGCGCGCCGCCGTCGAGGGTGCACTGGCAAATGTGGAGATCAATCTCGGGGACATCAAGGACGAGGCTTTTATCGTGGATGTGCGGCAGAGGGTGGCAGCATTAAAGCAGAATCGATAACCATCGTAGGCGCGCCTGGTGATCTCTCATGTCGTCGCACGTCCAATCTAGGTCATGCGGAGCAACCCAAAAGCAACGGGTGCGTGCAATCCCGCATCTCTTTGGTCATTGTCGAGTAAAATTATGAGCATGAAGCAGTTCCTTACAATCCCGTTTTTGTGCGCTGTCGTGTGCTTACCCGCGTTCGCGGCGCCCCTGAGTAGCAACGCCCGCACCGTGGTTCCGTCGGCCATTCAGCAGATCATCTCGGTCGATTACAGTGCACTGCGGGATTCGTCGACCGCGCGCGCTCTCAAGGACCGCGTCTTGCCCGACAGCCTGAAGCAGTTCGAAACCGCTCTGAAGGGAGCGGGCGTTGATATCGACAAGGACGTGGAGCAACTCACGTTCGTCACCTATCGCCCGGCCAAAGGCGGCTTGGCTAGCATCGGCATTGCCCAAGGCTCTTTGAAGCAGAAGGAGTTTCTGCAGAAGATGCGCCTCAAGAAAATCAAGCCGCAGAAGTACTTGCTTTCTTACCTCTATCCCATGGGCTCGGGCATGCAGTTGGTATTTCTCGATCCCAGCACTATCCTGTTTGGCGAGAGTGCCTCCATTAAAGGCGCGATCGACGTGCGCGACAACGGCGCGGAGTCTCTGGAATCGAACAATACGATTGATGATCTGATCACCAGCGTGGACACTGCACCGATTTGGAGTGTGCTCGATCAGGCGGGGACGCAGAACATGATGCGATCAGCACTGGGGCAGGCAGCGTCACTCGGCGACTACGACGTCGTCAAGAAGCGGCTGCTGGCGTCGGATTACACCATGAACTTTACCAATGGTGTCACCTTCGACCTGAATGTCAAGACCTCTGACACCATGACTGCGGCGACCATGGCTTCGTTGCTGAAGGCGGGGGTCTTGTATCGCAAGATGTCCGCGACTCCGACGGAGAAACTGGCGCTCGACAACACCACGGTGGACAACTCCCACGACATGCTGCAAATGCACTTTAAGACCGACGATCAGCGCTTCACCGCGCTGCTGAAGTCGGACCTGTTTGCGGCAGTGTCGAAATAGGGCGATTGCCAGCATTTATAATCAAGATACTTTGCCACGCACTGTCTTACGTTTCACTTACCGTAGTCTTCTTTGGTTAGCCACGATGGGCCTGCTGTGTCATCCGGGAGCGGCCCAGATGCTTTCCGGGACGCGGACCGTCATGGTCATGCCGTTTGAAAATCAAACGACCGCGCCTGGCCTGGAGTGGATCAGCGAGGCATTTCCCGAAGTCCTCTCACAACGCATGCAGTCGCCGCGGCTGTACATTATCAGTCGCGACGATCGCACCTACGCCTTTGATCATGCCGGCATTCCGCTTACCGTTCGGCCTTCGCGGGCGACGGTTTACCGTGTCGCCGAACAAATGGACGCAGAC
Source organism: uncultured Acidobacteriaceae bacterium (assembly GCA_963720135.1). GTDB lineage: Bacteria > Acidobacteriota > Terriglobia > Terriglobales > Acidobacteriaceae > Bog-257. The sequence continues at coordinate 428,841 of CAVREJ010000022.1, read as the reverse complement.
TACGTAGTGCTTGGCAACTATAATTTCGACGGCAAGACCTTCACTGCCAATGCACAACTTCTCGACATGAAGAAGCTGCATCTGTACCCGGAGGTGCATAGCAGCGGGGCATTGACTAACCTGATCGATTTGCAGACGATGTTGGCGTGGGAGTTGCTTCGGCAGATGGCGCCGCCACCGGCGCTGACTCGCGACCAATTTCTGAAGGCATCCACGCCGATTCGTCTTGATGCTTTTGAGAACTATGTCCGCGGCATTCTGGCCACAGATCAGCAGCCGAAGATTCGTTATCTGCGCACGGCTGTGAAGCTCAACCCAAATTACACTCTGGCCATGCTACAGCTGGGCAAAACTTACTACGGCGACCATGAGTACGAGTCGGCCGCGGCCTGGTTCGCTCGCATACCAAAGGATGATCCGGTGGCTGGCGAGGCCAACTTCTTGTTGGGCATGTCGGAGTTCTATCGTGGAAGCTTCGAGAAGGCGTTCGCCGCGTTCAATTACCTGGCCACGCGCTTGCCGCTTACCGAGGTTGACAACAATCTGGGTGTCGTTGACGCCCGGCGAGGCCGGCGCGCGTCGGCGGTGCAATACTTTTCGAAGGCTGTCAGTGGGGACCCAAACGATCCCGACTACCGTTTTAATCTGGCGGTAGCATTGTTTAAGAACGGCGACAGCCCTGGGGCGGCGCGCCAATTGCGCGAAGAGTTACAGCGTAATCCGACTGACGGCGAAGCCAGGACCCTGCTCGATATGATCAACCGCGGAGCTGCGCCTCCTCCGGTGAACCCCAACGCAACCGCGGCCTCAGGTAACGCTTTGCTGCCGCCAAATCAGCCGCGCATTCCGATGGAGCGTATCAAGCGCAACTACGACGAGGCGTCTTATCGTCAGGTTGAGATGGAGATCAACAATCTCACCGAGGCGAAGCTGGCCAAGACCGACGGGCACACCCAGGCTTCCTATCACTTGGAGCGCGGCAAGGAATTGCTGGCCCGGAACATGGCGAGCCAGGCGGAGAGCGAATTCCGTTCTGCGATTAGTGCCGACCGCGGCGATGCCGCGGCGCACGCACAGCTGGCGATGGTTTTGGAGAAGAAAGGCGACGTCGCTAATGCGCGGGCTGAAGCGCAGACCTCGGTGCGCTTGCAGCCTAACGTTGATGGCTTGCTGGTGCTCGCACGGCTGGATCTGCAGCAGAGCCAATTGCAATCCGCTGCCGGCGAGGTGGACCGCGCACTGGCCTTGCAGCCGGCCGACGAGACCGCGCAGGCGCTGAAGCGCGACATCGCAGCCAAGCAGACAGTTTCGAAGTAGCGCAACCTTGCAACGATCCTCCGGAAGGAGGCATAGATGTCCAGGATTTGTTTCATTCTGTCTTGTGGGCTGTTGACGCTGGTCACCAGCAGCCTTGCCATTGCAAATAGCATCGTCAAAATTCGTGTTGATGACACCATCCAGCCCATTACGGCCGAATACATTGATCGCGCCATCGAACACGCACGCCAAACCAATGCCGACGCTGTGCTGATCGAACTAAGTACCCCGGGAGGTTTGCTGGACTCCACTCGTACCATCATCGAGAAAATCCTGGCCTCGCCTGTCCCGGTCATCATCTACGTCGCTCCCAGCGGCGCGCGCGCAGCTTCCGCTGGATTCTTCATCCTAGAAGCAGCCGACGTGGCAGCCATGGCTCCCGGCACCAACACCGGCGCGGCGCACCCGGTTACCCTCGGCGGCGAAAAGATGGACGACACCATAAAGACCAAGATCGAGAACGACTCTGCCGCCTTCATACGTTCCTATGTCGGGCCGCGCGGCCGCAATGTGCAGCTAGCCGAGGCTGCCGTGCGCCAGTCGAAGTCGTGGACCGACCAGGAAGCTTTGCAGCAGCACCTTATCGAGATCGTTGCTCGCGATCAGAACGACTTGTTTCATCAGATCGACGACCGAACCATCAAGCGCTTTGATGGCAAGACGGTGAAGCTGCATCTTAGCGGGGACTCGGTGGACGAAATGTCGATGACCTTGCGGCAACACATCCTCGACTTCTTGGTCGATCCGAATATCGCCTTCATCGTGCTGGCCATCGGCGCCCTGGCGCTCTACATGGAGTTCAGCCATCCGGGGGCGATCGTCCCCGGAGTGGTGGGCGTAATTTTTATTCTGCTGGCGCTGTTCGCGCTCAACTTGCTGCCGACGCGTTACGCTTCGTTCACCCTCATCATTGCTGCATTCGTGTTGTTTGCTCTGGAAGCTAAATTTGTCACCCACGGAATCCTCGGCCTCGGCGGTATTGTTCTGCTCACCCTTGGTGGACTGCTGCTGGTGGATGGCCCCATCCCGCAAATGCGAGTGCAGCTCTGGACAGCGCTTGCAGTCAGCGTGCCGTTCGGTGTCATCACGGTCTTTCTGATGACGATTGCCCTGCGGGCGCGACACAGCAAAGTCGTGACCGGTCTGCAGGGCATGATCGGCGCGGTGGGTGAAGCTCGCACCGACATCGACCCGGAAGGGAAGGTCTTCGTGCAGGGCGAGCTGTGGAACGCGCACGCCCCCTCACGAGTCGGCATCGGCGAGCAGGTCGTGGTGCGCAAGGTCGATGGTCTGGAGCTGGAAGTGGAGAAGGGAAAATAGCTGTCGGCTGTCAGCTTTCAGCTGTCAGCCAAGTCATGAAGGGCGGTGCCTTTGTAAATGATCGTTTCATAGGATCGATACACTCCAATAATTCTCGCTCGGCGTTCTGGCTGACGGCTGACAGCCGACAGCTGACAGCTCTCCTGTTACCAACTTGGGTTCCTCACCACTTGGGCCTACAATCCCGCAGTAGCACTCGTTCTACACTTCTAAGTAGCTGGAGGCACCTCGTGCCCGGTATAGCTGGCATTGTTGTCATCGTCATTGTTGCTCTCTACCTCATCAACTCGATCAAGATCCTGGCCGAGTATGAGCGCGGTGTCATCTTTCGCCTGGGGCGTTTGCTCGGGCATGCCGAAAGGGCCGGGCATCATCCTCGTGTTCGCGCCGATCGATCGCATCGTGCGGGTTTCGCTGCGGCAGGAGGCGCTGGAGGTTCCGCCGCAAGACATCATCACCCGCGATAACGTCACGCTGAAGGTGAATGCGGTCATCTTCCTGCGCGTGGTCGATCCCAACAAAGCGGTGGTCGCGGTTTCGAATTACATGTACCAGACATCGCAGTTTGCGCAGACCACGCTGCGTTCGGTGCTGGGCGAAGTCGATCTCGACGAACTGCTGGCGCACCGCGAGAAGATCAACTTGCGGTTGCAGTCCATCCTGGATCAGCATACCGATCCCTGGGGCGTGAAGGTAAGCAACGTCGAGGTCAAGCAGGTGGATCTGCCGGAGACCATGACGCGCGCCATGGCCAAGCAGGCCGAGGCGGAACGCGAGAAGCGCTCCAAGATCATCCACGCCGAGGGCGAATTTGCCGCGGCCCAGCGCTCTGATCGATGCGGCGCACCTGCTGGCCAGCGAGCCCATCAGCATTCAGTTGCGATATTTGCAAACCTTGACCGAAATCGGCGTGGAGAAGAATACGACCATCATCTTCCCGGTGCCGGTGGACTTGCTGGCCGGATTGCAGAACCTGGTGCAAGATGGACACGGCCGAAATTGCAGGCTCCGGACCGCCAGAGAAGATAGCGAGGAACGTAAGCGAACATGGCTTCTGACGACACAGAAATAACCTTGGGTATGGGAAAGCTGCTGGGGTTGTTTTTTTTGCTGGCAGCCATTTGCGCGGTCTTCTTTTCGATTGGCTACTCATTAGGCAAGAGCACCGGCCGCGAACAAGCATTGAACGACCAGCCGACGAGTGCTGCGGCGATGCCCGAGGTAGCCGTGTCAGGCGCCGGCCAGAACAAGCCGTCCGCCGCGGTGACCGTGAAGACAGAGGCGGAGTCAACGCCACAGGAACAGCCCGCGAGTTCTAATCCGCAGGGCAATCTTACCTTCTACAAAGCGGTACAGCAGAGCGGTGACGGAACTGAATCTCCCACTAAGGAAACACGTACTGCGGCTGCGGAGAGAACCCCGACAACTCCAGAACCTAGTCCGCCAGTGACAGCCGTGAAAAACACAACTCCTGCGAGTGTGCCGGCCTCCCCTGCGGCACCTCAAGGGGCCCGCTCTAGTCCCGTAACTGGTCCGGGTACCATCGTTGTCCAGATCGCCGCGGTCTCCCGTGAGGACGACGCTGTCGCTCTTGCAGGGGCGCTGCGCAAGAAGAACTACAACGTCTTCGTGGTGAACAATCCCATCACCAACGACAAGCTCTACCACGTACAGGTTGGTCCTTTCGCCTCGATGCAAGACGCTGAGGCGATGAAGTTGAAGCTAACCGGCGAGGGCTACAACCCGATTGTGAAGCGATAACTTTTGGGGTGGCCATTCCACTCCAACTGCGGGGCTGAGAATCTGCAGATTCGCTTTGCAAAGCTCCCGCATTTCCCTTGGCACATCTTTGCTGCGGCTGTATCCTTCCCCAACAGACTTCTAAAGAAAATGCCCAGCCTGTTTGCGAAGATCTGCCTATGCAGGAAAACAAGAACGCCGCAATTGATTCGCCTCGCGCGTGGCTCATCGTAGTTGCCGCCTTTTTCGCGTCCTTCGTCGCTTTCGGCGTTAGCTACAGCTTCGGCATTTTTCTCAAGCCGATGGCGACCGAGTTCGGCGTCAGCCACGCAGTGATGTCGAGCCTTTTCTCGGTCCTGACCGTGCTTTCGCTTTTCTTGTCACCGCTGACCGGCGATATAGCCGACCACATCGGCCCGCGTCCGGTGATGGCTGCGGGCGCTGTGCTGATGGGAGCCGGGCTGCTTCTGACCGCGAGAGTTCACTATTTTCCCTTGATATTTCTGACTTACGGGCTGGGCGCCGGTGGGGCTGTGGCTTGCGTTTACGTGCCATCGATCGCGGCCGTGGGAGAGTGGTTCAAACTTCGCCGAGACATTGCCCTCGGCGTTGCAATCAGTGGAATCGGTTGTGGAACTCTGGTCGCCGCTCCGGTTGCTGCAACGCTAATCGGCCGTTACGGTTGGCGAGCCACCTTTGAGATTTTCGGGATTGTGAGCGCTGCTCTACTCTTGCTTTGCACAAGACTCATAGCATCACCGCCGATTGCCGCCTCGAAGGCGCGCGTTGGTGTCATGGCCAAGATTCGCACTCCGGTGTTCGGCTTACTTTACGCCGCACTCTTCTTTTCTGGCATCGCCATCTACGTCACATTCGTTTACCTTGCAGAGTATGCGATTAAGGATGGTGCAAGTCAGGTTAGTGCCGCGCGGCTTATCGGGTACATCGGCGCGTCCAGCGTTGTTGGACGCCTGGGACTGAACGCTCTGGCACCTCGATTTGGCTTGCTCTCCGTATTTCAGGTCGCCTATGCAGTGCTGCTGGCGAGCTTCATTTTCTGGGTGGGAGGCCATTCCTACACGTCCTTGTTTTGGTTCTGCCTGGTGCTCGGCATCGGCTATGGAGGCATTGTCGCCATGTCGCCCGCCATGCTCGCACAGTTCTTCGGGGTGGAAGGGTTGGGTGAACTGTTGGGATTGTTCCTGACCGCTTTGGGAGTCGCATCCGTGGCCGGACCGCCGCTCGCCGGACTGCTGATCGACCTAACCGGAGACCTGAAATGGCCTCCGTTGCTGGCAGCGGGCAGTGCGGCCATGGCGCTTGTCGCAGTCATACCTCTTCGCGTCTATGGAGCACGCAAGAGTGCCTTGGCCACCGCGTCAGCCGCCGCAGCCGCCGAGTAGAGTGCACCAAATCTCACTGTCCTCCTGAGTGCGGCCCGAGCGTGTTTGCCGAGTTGAGGTAACCCTGAGCCCCTCTATCTCGGCTGCTGCCTACTTCGACGGCGCCAGTATCGCATCGAGGCGATCAGGCACGGCCTCTACTCTTTCCAGGTGCGGGTACCGCAGTCCGCCATGATAATCCAGAGTGACCGTGACAAACTGGTCTTCGCGCTTCAGCAAAAGCTTAATCGGCTCCTTACTCTTCTCGGCGGAGAGGATGGCTTCGCGCAGATTCGCCACGCTGAACTTCTGATCGTTGACGCCTTCCAGGTGCATGTCCGGCGTGACGCCTGCCTTGAAGGCCGGACTGTCCCACCAGACTCCTTCAAGATTGCCCTCTCCGTTCACCGAGAATCCTAGTGAGGTCGCAAAACTTGTCGCGCGAGATTTATCCGCGTGTTTCATCCATTCCGGCTGATCGTCGTTGTAAACCAGACGATAGCCGCCTTGCGTAATCCCGTTCTCCGGAACCTGCGGGTCGAGATCGTAAACCCGTGCGCGCAGGAATCCTTTCCAATCGTACGATTGCACGGTGTTCAAGGCCGTGACGATGTCGTCGAAGGTATAAGTCTTGGTCACGTAGCTCCCGTTATCCATCGCGAAGAAGAGCTTCGCGAAATCATCGAGAGATTTCTTTCCGCCGCTCAACTCACGGATTTTCGTGTCGGCATCGAGCCAGATGAGATCCGACTCCGGGTAGTAATCGTACGAACGCTGCCAGCTTGGCCAGGTCTCCGGCGTGGCGAAGTGTGACGAAATGATGGGCTGATTGGTGGTATCCACCAGGGGACGCCAGGTACGCCCCGGGCTAATCTCGAAGTTGGCAGCGATCAGCGCGATCACGTCGCGTGCCTGCTCGGGGGTACGCAATCCGGAACGCGCTGTCAGCACATTGCCGTAATAGTCGGTCAAGCCCTCATAAACCCATAGCAGGTCGTTCTGCATCGGCACGTTGAAGTTGGGTGTCCACAAGTCGGCCGGCCGTCGGAACTTGCCGTTCCACGAATGCGTGTATTCGTGGGGCAGAAGAGCGCGACCGCCAACGCCTGCAATCCAATCGGTAAAGTAGTTGGCACGGGTGCCGTCCTCGCTGGACTGATGATGCTCCAGGCCTTTGCCGCTTACCGTATCGCTGAGCGAAAACAGGAAATCATAATGATCATAGTGACGGGAGTTGAAAAGCTTCTGCGCCTCCACCACCAGGTTCTTGTGATATTGCAACTCTTCCGGAGTGATCTCGAGTTGCTCAGGCTTGTCGGCAAAAACATCGAGATACACTTTGTTGTCCGCGCTTGCGGACAAGTCGACGCGCTTGTAATTGACGCCCGCGTAAACCGGCGAATCGACCAGTGTATTCAGCGAAGTCTCTTGGAACTGCACCAGGTTTCCGTCCTGCGATTTCACTTCCAGCGCAGTAGCGAATTTCCAGCCCTGCGGCAAGCGCAGCTCAGGAGAAAATTCGATACGCCGCGAGAAGTGTCCTGCCGGATAGAGAAGCACAGTGTTCCAGCAAAGATCGGCGAAGTTGGATGAGATACGACCGTCTTTCGGCTTCAGCGGAGCCAGATACTGAAAGTTCACCTCCAGCGTCGATGCACCACGCGGGACGTCGATGTGGAAGGCGTACATATTCACCCGGTCGCGGACCCAGTCGACACGTTTGCCGTTCGCCGACACCATAAGCCCTGCCATGTTTATCAACGGGTTCGACGGGGAGTGCGTTCCGGGAAGCCACTGAGGATAGAGCAGCGTAATCTCGTGGCCATTTACAGGAATCGTCTCGTGCACATTCAACACACGATCGGTGATGTTCGTGAGATCGACGAAAAGGGAAATTGTTCCGGCATAAGGCGTGTCGACCGGCGCGGCAATGGGCGGAGGCAGCGGGACGGGCTGTGGGCCGACTGCATTCTGCGAATATATCGCTGTGGTTAGAGCTAAGCAAATAGCCACGAAAAGCACCGTGGCGGACCGGCGATAGAAGAACGAATGTGTCACAAAGATTCTCCAAAACCGCAGACCACACTGTATACGTTTTGTGAACCGCGTGGTTTGTCTCACCGAAACCGTGGCCTGGATAAGGGGTCCAAAACCAGCCTGCGCGATCGGCCCGAATGGTCAGCAACTCCAGTCAGCGTCAGATGTTCATGGCGCGACGGGCCAGCGCCAAAGATTCAGTCCAGAATGCCGCTGAGTTGTGCACGTCATCCACAACGGTGGTCAAAGCCTGCACAAACTGGTCAATCTGTTCCTCGTCAACCATCAGCGGAGGAGCCGCCTTCAGCACCATGAAGTTGTTGCCGCATATCTGAGTCAGAATCTTATGCCGCCGAAACAATCTCATGACCAGCATCTGCCCGAACATTCCGGGGTGGACCGCGCGAAAGGTTTCGAAAGAGAGCTTCAGCATCAACTTGGACGGTGCGCGAAATTCAACACCGCTTAGCAAACCCAAGCCAGGCGCCGACTTAAACATCTCGTACGGCTCCAGGGCCTTTGTCAGGCGGGTACGCAGCAACTCCCCGAAGTCGGTGGCACGGTTACCAAGTCCTTCGTCCTCGAGGACGTCCAAAGTCGCCAAGCCGGCGCGCATCGCCAAAGCATTTTCGCCGTAGGTAGAAGTATGCACAATCGCGCGTCGCAGGGAACTGTATACCGCGTCGCTGATCTCGTCGGTCATGAGTACCGCTGCCACCGGCACGAGTCCGCCGCTGAGGGCCTTGGCGAGGATAATCATGTCCGGCTCTACCTGATAGCTGTGCGCAGCTAGAAACTTGCCGGTTCGAAACATTCCAGTCTGCACTTCATCGAGCACCAGCTTGGTCCCGTATTTCCGGCAGAGCATTTGTGCTTGGCGTAAATAGTCGGGCGGAGGTATTCGGATACCGCCCTCGGACTGGATCGGCTCAAGGAAAAAAGCGGCGAACTTGCGGGTCCGCAGCTCCTCTTCGACGCGCCCGATATCGCCGAAGGGGATGGCTTCCGTTTCAGGTAGTAGGGGGCCAAAGCCTTCCCTCCAGAAAGCATTGTCCATAAGGGAAAGCGCGCCACATGTAAGTCCGTGAAACGCTCCTTGACAATAGAGAAGAGCGGTTCGTTTGGTGGTCGCGCGTGAGAACTTGATGGCGGCCTCGACGCCCTCGCTCCCCGAACTGGCAAAAAAAACCTTCTGCAGACCGCCGCCCGCCAGCTTGCACAAGCGCAGGGCCAATTCCCCCGCCAGTTCGGGCACATGACTTTGCAGCATCGCCGGGCCGTTGCGGTCGAGCTCGTGCTTTAGGGCCTCGACGATTCGGGGGTGATTGTGTCCGGTGTTGTGGACGCAGTAGCCGGACAGAAAGTCCAGATAGCGTTCTCCAGCCTCGCCAAACAACTCGGCTCCTGCGCATCGCTCGTAGCGCACGTCCATGTCGAGCAGTTCCAGCAGACGCACCCATTGTGGGTTTACGAACTCCGCATACTGTGATCGGCTCGAAACGACAGATTGGGACACGAATTACCTCCAGAGATTCAATTTAAACGCGATTGCCGCAGAGCGTCCAGCAATGGGAACCCGCAATCGCCACAAAAAATGTTGTGACAGAAAAGGGTCAGCCAACTTTCCCGGCACATTTTTTGTGCCCAATCCCACAGTCCAAAAATGACAGTACGCGCAGCGGCAAATGGCGCGGATTTCAACTCCGAAAAGATCCATGGGCGCGATCAAAGGGAGTCGCCAATCTACTGTGTTGTACATACAAATACTACAAGCACATGCGTCTGACCGGGAGTTGTGCCAGGCGTGTTCGGATAGGACGTTTTGGAGCGTAATCACCGACGGCCAAACTGTGTCGCTGGTCCGGCTGATTTGTGCAAGTAACGGTTGCGGAGGAAGCAATTACTGCAGGGCGGAGCCGAGCGTGACGATCTTTTGTTCCAGATAACCGCTGATTTTGCGTTTCTCTTCTGTGATTTGCAATTTCCGCTGCCACATTCCGAAATTCTGTTTACGCATGGTGATGGTATGCTCTCCCTGCGACACCGTAAGGGCGGATGGGGTTTTTCCCACGAGCCGGCCATCCACGTAAACATCCGCGCCTGCCGGACTGGACCAGAACTCGAGTGTGGCCAATCGAACCGCAGGAGGAGCGGCTGCAGCGGGTGCGGGCGGCGACGTCACCGCAGTTTCCTGGCTTGCCAGAGATTTAACCGGCACGTCGCAATTTACGTAGTAAACCGGCAGAGAGATTTTCAGCGGAATCTGGGATGCCGTCAACTGCATGGAATCGGCACGAATGTCTCCCAATACGCGATCAATCAGCTTTTCCCTGGTGTGCAGCCAGCCCGATATTTCTTTCAAACTAAGTTGTGAAACGATGCCGCCTTGTTCGTTGTAGGCGCGAACAAACAGCGCGGTGGATGTCTCGATGTGCAGCAAGTTCAGGGTCGTGGTGTTCGCGGCTGCAGGTTGGTTCGAGGTGAAATGCCACATCTCTCCGTAAATGGCGCTAAGCGCGCTGTTTTCAGAAATCGGCGCCGCATTCACATATTTCAGAACCGACGGCACCAGCCCGGTAAAACTTTCCTGCTGGGTTGAGAACACCACGACATAGTTCTTGGCGCGCGCGTCGGGAGCTTGGACGAAACAAAGTCCCGGATATCGTTGCTGATGCTTGTCGTTGCCAATCGAATGAAGAACGAAGCTGGGAATGGCGGCGACTGGCTGACCGCCCGCAATTACAGCAAAGGAAATGTTCTTGGGACAGTCTGCTGGGCTCGAAAGCGATTGTCCACACACGAGTAGGCTGGTTAGAAAGATCCCAGCTAGTATTAGCAGTGTTTTCATTGCCAGCTTTCCATATGATCGCGGTATGAGCCGGTTGCCTTCGGAGCCGACTCGGAAACGTGCATCGCGAGCCTCGCTTCAAGTTCCCTTATTGGGATAACCGTAAGAGAATCTTGGCTGCGATGGTTTGGAAGGCCGTGTTCAGGTCGGCCGTACACGTTGCCGAAGGACAGTTCGGTACATACAAAAACAACCCTGCCGGTTGATTTGGATTGTAGGTAACGGGATAGCCGGGGTCATTGGCAAGTTGCCCCAAAAAAGCCTGAGTCGATGTGCTTACCCCGCTGCCCAAGCCAATGACATAGATATAGGTTGCGATGGGAGTTTCGGTACGTAGGGCCGCGGCGGTCAGAATAGCGCGGTATTGCGCTTCGCCAGTAACGCTAGATTGTAGAAATGCTTCCTGCTTCTGATCCCGCTGAGAATAAAACGTAGTTACGTATACACCTGACGCGCTTTTGCAATAGTCGCGCGCGCTGTCGTATGGCAAGGCGCCCTTCGATGCACCGCTTGTGCTAATCGTGCCCCAGTCGCTTCCATTCGTTGGATCGACAAAATCAGGGGTGGTACTACCTGTATCGTATCCCCCATAATTGATGAGCTTTGCGGACGGACAGTTAAATGTGTCCTGAACCGTATTCATCAGGCCGTCGGTGAAATAGACTACAACCTTAGTAACGTTCTGTCCCGGTTGTGGGGTAACGCTGTCATTCTGCTGTTGGGCAAGTGAGAGGGGTGGGCCAACTGCGGCACTGGGATTTGGATTAGTACCCGCGCCTGTACCAAATGTGCCCCCGCTAAAGGTCAGGGCTTTGACGGCGTTTGTTATCGGTGTTATGAAGTTGTAGTTCATTGGAAAGTTTACTGTTGAATTGGAAGAGAAGCTAATCATTGCGACTTCGTCATTTGCATTACTAAAGTCATTGACGAAACTTGGAACTGCAACTTGAAGAGCGGCGCCTCCTTTGTCATGGCTACTATCCATTGAGCCTGAACGGTCCAATACAATTGACATTACCAGCTTGCCCCGGGTTGCTATGGCGGTGTCGCTTACGTTAATGGTTGCAAATACTGGCACATACCTCATGAAGATCGTGTTCACCGCGGCGGTGGCCGCGACATTTACCTGCTGGTCGCCATAGGCGTCTGTGGGGAACGTAACTATGGGTATAGGTGCGCCAGCTCCGAAATTGGCATTAAATATATGGGTGGCAAGGGTGCTCGCCGTCGCTTGTCCTTGTGACAGGTTTTTCATGCCCGTGAGGCAAGCAGCATCCACCGACGTCGACAACTTCGCCTTCGCGACATAAAGAAGGCCCGAGTCAATAGCCAGCCCTGAGAACAGTATGAGCACCGGCAACGCGACGGCCAGCATGATTAGGATTTGTCCCTGCTCGTTCCTTATGATATTGAGGTGACGCATAGCTGCCTCGTTAGTAATATGCCGCGCTATATAACTGGCCGGGTAAGACGCTGGCACCCAAAAACGCCTCTATAGGTGTAATCGTGCTGTAGGTGTAAAATACTTCCGTCACATAGAGATTTTGGTTAAGTTGTAATGCCAGGGCTGCATTGGCAGGAAGCACGGCGTTCGAACTACCGCAATTCCCTTGGCCTTTCAGGCAACCGACTTTACTGCTGGCCGTAATTCCGCACTGAGATGATTGAGCTGTGACCTGGAGGTTGCTGGCACCGCCATTGCATGGGTTGGTTGTACAGGTGACGGCGGTGACAATAACGCAGCCATTGGTGCTCATGCTTAGGTCTTGGCCTGCATAATTGACTACGGCGGTTGCTGTCTTCGCAGGGCTGACCCCGCGCGAAGCCATGCTGGATCCCTCTCCAGCCAGGTTCGTCATTACTTCAACGTCGTAAATGGCCCGGCTGAAGTCAACGATCCCATAAATAAAAACACACAACATCACGAGTACTAAGGACAACTCTACGAGCGCCTGGCCTGCCTCCTCTGCATGTATCCTCATACGGCCTCTCTAACTTTCAGCCGGCGGAAAGGGTTCATTGTTAAATGCCACACTTACGGTGAAGGTATACTGGCCCCCAGTAAAGAACTTCGCTATGGGCGCGGTCGCAAAACCATACGTGTAGGTTACGGTTATGGTGATAATGTCACCCGGACCACCAGCCTGGTTCGGACATCCACTGCCGTTAGGCGTGCAGGTTATAGTAATGTCGCTGCCGTTGGAGCTATTCAGCAGACCGTTTGAGGCATTCTGGAGGGTTTGGATAATCGAATTGTATCGACTAAGCGTACAGGAGCCGCTACCGTTTGTTACGCACTGTCCTGTGATGGCGTATCGTCCCGCTTGCCGGGCTGCACTCTGGAGGGTTAGTTTTGTATAATACAGAGATGCAAAGTCCATGATGGCCAGTATGAGCAACAGAAAAAGCGATATGGATATGGCAAACTCCACCAGCGTCTCGCCGGAATCATTTGCTTTTGTCATATTGTTGCCCTTTCTGTAAAGATGCACGGACTACGTGCCCAGATCAAGCGCATTGCAGTCTTCTTTCCTGCCTCCATAGTTTGCTATTGGCGTTAGCTTAGAACCGTCGTGGTTCCGTGCTCCTTGATTGCCAACTGGTCTCCCCCCGAAGTCGATGTCCGGGCGATGGTCCCCGTCGGCAATTCCAGGACGAAGCGCGCCTTCCAATGAATCCCGGTCAGTCGGTAAGGGGCCATCGCTGCGCGCACATGTACCACCCGCCAGCTGCGATCGACGAAAGCCACGTCGATCGCAAAGCGCATGGCTACGGTATGGATCGCTTGTGACGGAATAATGAGCAGACCCGTACCAGCTTCGAGACCGGATCGGCCTAACAGCCCGACCATCCGGCTCCAACTCGTTTCCGCTATAGCAATCCGCTCACCCAGCACCGTCTCCCGGGTGGTGTTAACAACCGCAACCGTCTCCATGAGCAATTACTTCTACTACTTGGTGCCCAGGCGCTTTGCCGACGCCATGCGTTTGCGCCGGCCGATAATGACGGCCAGCAGAATCACCGTGACCACTCCAGCTACCACTCGAATCATCAGAATGTTGTCCATAACTACAGCCTCCAGTCGTTTTATTTAGCGGTTTGTTCCAGGCCCTGCATCAGCGTGATAGCGGCGGGGCCAAGTAAGACTACAAAGATCGCGGGGAAGATAAAGAACACCAGGGGAAAAACCAGCTTGATGGTGCTCTTGGCGGCGTTTTCTTCCGCCGTCAACATTCGCTTGCTGCGCAGCGAATCGGCAAATTGCCCCAGCGCGCGTGCAATGGGAGTTCCAAGTTTTTCGGTTTGCACCAGCATGGCCACAAACTGTCGCACCGGGTCAAGGTCAACCCGGTTAGCCATGGTCCGCCACGCCTCCACCCGCGGCATGCCGGCCCGCTGTTCGCGGCTGATGATCAGCAGCTCTTCACTCAACTCCGGAGATACCAGTTGCATTTCCTCGGCCACCCGCAACACCGCCTGATCCAGTCCCAAGCCTGCTTCCATACAGATCACCAGCAGGTCCGTCGCCTCGGGCAGGACCAGGTTGAGTTTCGTCTTGCGCTTGTTGATGGCATGAAACAGGAAAACGTCCGGAGCAAAAAAGGCGGCTGCGCCCAGCACCAGGACGTACACCAACAGGTTCTGCCCTCCAGTAAAAGTGGCCAGCAAGACTCCTACGACCGGGGCAAGCACCTTGCTGCTGAGATAGGTCTCAACGTCTTGGGGCCGCCGGAAGCCAGCGATGCTGAGCCGGTATGCCAGTTCTTGGTCATTCGATCGCAGCCAGTTGCGCAGCGGCGCCAGCGGACCGGAAATAACCGAGATCATGTCCCCGACGCGATACTTAAAGGGAAGCCTGCCATCATCTACGGGCAGAGCTCCCAACTCGACGAGCCGGGTTTCGGCCGGCGAAGGCTCTCTCGCGACCAGGAAGATGACCAGTGCGCTGGCAGCGAACAGAGCGATGGCTACGAAAACCGCAAGCAGCAACGAACTCATATCAGTACTTCACCTTCACAATCCGGCGAATCACGAAGAACCCGATCGTCATGCTGATCAAGGTTCCGTAGGCCATCTTCCGGCCAACTTCGCTATGGAACAGCGGGTCTCCGTAACCTGGCTTGGCGATGCTGAGCATGATGAAGCACAGAATCGGCAACGCCATGAGGATGGCGCCAGTCATCCGCCCTTGCGCCGTGTAGACCCTCACCTTTTGCTGCAACTGCACACGCGAGCGCAGCACCGCCGCGGTCTTGTCCAGCAACTCAGCCAGGTTTCCTCCCGTTTCCTTCTGTACCAGGATGGCCGACACCAGAAACTGCAAATCTCTTATCGGAAATCTCCGGTTAAAGTTCAGCATCGCCTCGCGAAAAGGCAAACCATAGTTCAGTTCGTCGGCGGTATGGCGAAACTCCGGGCCCAGTGGATCAGATATTTCCTCGCCGACCGTCACCAGTGCACTGGGCAGAGCGTGTCCGGCGCGCAAGGCCCGCGAGATCAAGTCGATGGCGTCCGGCAGTTGTGCATTGAAGCGGCGAAAACGGGTCGCGCGTTTATAACCCACCCAGAGAAAGGGAAGAAAACCCAATGCCAATCCCGGAATCCATCCCAGGAAACCCACTGGTATCTTCCAGTTCCCGATGATAGCGCCCACCACCACCATGCATAACGAGAAGAAGAAGAACCGGCCAACCGTCCATGGCAGCTTGGCTTGTTCCAGCATCAACTGGAGCTTGGGCGCCAGGCTACTGCGGCGAAGGAAGCGGTCGATCGCGGGAATACTGCTGAACGTAACCCGCTTCATGATTCCTTCTATCCCATCTTCATCTGCAGGGCGTCGATCTATGGCGTCAAGACGCTCGCGGAACCGCTTATCTTGCTCCGAAGGCTCGGTAAAATACGCCACCGTAGCGAACACAGCCACCAGAACAATCAGAAATATGGTGATCATCGACATAGTTTGGCTCCGCCTATACCTCGAAGGAGTGCTCGAACATGCTGGGAGGAAGAACAATGCCTGACGTTTTCAACCGTTCGGCGAATTTGGGCGATACTCCCGTCGCCTTGAATCTTCCCAGCACGTGTCCGGCGGCATCGATTCCCAGTTTCTCGAAGACGAAAATATCTTGCATGGAGACCACCTCACCGTTCATGCCGGTGATTTCCGTCACGTGGGTTATGCGGCGCGTACCGTCAGACAGGCGGGCAATCTGTACGACGATGGCGACAGCGGACGCGATCTGTAGTCGAAGGGCGCGCTCGGGAAGATTGAGGTTCGACATCAAGGCCATGGTTTCCAGGCGCGCCACGGCGTCCCTCGGGGTATTGGCGTGGATGGAGGTCAGCGACCCGTCATGGCCGGTGTTCATCGCCTGCAACATGTCCAGCGCCTCCTCCCCACGGACCTCGCCGACGATGATGCGGTCCGGCCGCATGCGCAAGGCATTGATCACCAGTTCGCGCTGGCGGACGGCCCCGTTGCCTTCCACGTTAGGCGGCCTGCACTCCAGGCGGACGACGTGTTCCTGCTGTAGCTGTAGCTCGGCCGAGTCTTCGATGGTGACGATGCGTTCGGCCTCCCCGATGTAGCCGCTCATCGCGTTCAGCAGCGTTGTCTTGCCGGCGCCGGTGCCGCCGGAGATGACCATGTTGAGCTTGGCTCGCACCGCGCCCTTCAAGACCTCAAGCATGGGACCGGTGAGGGTGCGACTGGCCAGCAACTGCTCGGCGCCGATGGGGATCTTCGCAAACCGGCGTATGGACAGAATTGGACCGTCCACCGCCAGCGGCGGAATGATGACGTTGACGCGCGATCCATCGGGCAGACGGGCGTCGCACATGGGCGACGATTCGTCCACCCGCCGTCCCACTTTGGAGACGATCTTGTCGATGATGTGGCTGAGATGAGCATCGTCCTTGAACACCGCGCTGGTCTTCTCCAGAACGCCGCCACGCTCGACGTAAACCCTGCGATAAGTGTTAACCAGGATGTCGTTAATCGTGGCGTCCTGAAGCAGCGGCTCCAGCGGCCCCAGTCCGAAGACTTCGTGCAGCACCTCGCGCGACAGGCGCTCGCGCTCCATGGTGCTGAGAGGTGTATTCAGCTTGACAATCAGCTGCTGAATCACTTCCTGCACCTGCAAGCGGGCCTTGGAATCTTCCAGCGATGTCAGTTTTTCCAGGTCGATCTGGCTGAGCAACTCGCGATGCAGCGTAGTCTTCAGCTCCTGATACATCCGGGTGGAGACTCCCAGACTGCGTACTGAAGTTCCGGCACTGCCGATGCGCACATCGGGGGCAAAGGTTTTGCTAGCCATGGCGTATCCTCAACTCAAAATCCCAACCAGCCCAGCAGTCCCCGAGACCCATGGCTGGGTTGCGCCGCCGTTTCTGCGCCCAACAACTGGTCTGCCCATTGATCGAAGGCCACCGGGATGTCGGACTTCTGGCCCGCTTCCAGCGGAATGCCGGCATTGATGGCGTTTATGATCAGGGCGTAATTGTTGGGGACCCTCAGGGCAATCTTGCGGTGCAGGGCGGCTTCGATCTCCGGTTCGCTCAGCGTGCTTCTTCGCGAATAGCGATTGAGCACGATGTCGATGTTCTCCCCTGGGTAATGCAAGCTGGTCAGGTACTCGATGGACCGGAGTGCGTTACGAATCGCTGGCAGCTCCGGCGTGATGACGATGGCCAGCCGGTCCGACTGCCGGATGGCCGCGCAGGTGTCCTCGGTCAGCCCTGGCGGAGCATCAATCACGACGAACTGGTAGTTTTCCGTTAGAAACGCCAGGGTGTGTTCGATGGCCTCCGCGGAAGCGTGGGGAAAGGCATGGACGGCTTCGGGAGAATCCAGAACATCTAAGCCGCTGGCGTGCTTGGAGAGAAAGCCCTGCAATAAATCAACGTCCAACCGGTCAGTGTTATGGACCAATTCGTAGAAGCTGTACTGGTGACGGGCCAAGCCGAGGTACAAGGATGCATCCCCCAGGGTGGGATGTTGGTCGACCAGCAGGCATTTCAGCTGATGTCTTAGCATCAGGTTCAATGCCAGATGCAAGGCCAGCGAGGTAACGCCGACCCCGCCCTTGGCGCCCATCAGGGTAATGACGCGGCCTTTTTGCACCTGTAGCTGGTCGTGGCGCCGTGCCTCCACATGCGCCAGCGCATCCAACACCCGGTCCGGTTGAAACGGCTTCAGCAGATATTCCGAACAGCCGGAGCGCATGGCGCGGATGATCCGCTCCGGGCTCGGGTCTTGGGAAGCGGCAAAAATGGCCAGCGCGTTATCGCAGCCGTCACGCAGCCGCTGTCCGATCCGGTCGCTCTCCTCCCCGTCGTCGTCGAAATCGATGATGCAAATGCGATTCTGGAAAGGCTCCAACATCCTCGTCACCTCGCGGGCGGTGATGTGCCGGTCCACATTGTCCACCACGTAGGCCCCGGGAGTTTGTGCAACCTGCACGCTCAGGCTCTCCCGCGAGACGGGCTCCATGTTTACGCAGAGGATGCCGATGCGTAGCTCGGAACGCCGCGAGCCATGGACCATCACCGTAACTTCACTCGTACTCACTTTGAAACCTCCGGACTCTTAGCGGGACCCGCAGGGTTGGCCGGACGCGGCAGGTTTTTGTCGAATGAATCCGTATTGAGATTTTGTACTGGCATGTTTACCTCCGGCTGTGCCGCGGGAACGGATCCTGAGACCGGGTCCACGATAGTAGGCGTTACCAGCACGATCAGTTCGCTGTTGGTCTTATTGATGTTCCTTGACTTGAAGATCTCTCCCAGGATGGGTATGTTCCCGATGCCCGGGACCTTGCTCAGCTGCACCGTGGTCCGCTGGTCCAGCAGTCCAGCGATCCCGAAACTCTGGCCATCTTTCAGCTCAATCTCGGTTTCGGCGCGCCGGGTTTGAATGGCCGGCATGACGAAGCCGGAGATGGTTATCGCGTTGGTATAGTCGAGCGAGCTGACCTCGGGAGCAACTTTGAGCCGAATGGTGCCGTTATCCTGGATGGTCCCCACGAACTCCAGCTTCACTCCATAGGGCTTGAACACGATGGTCACGGTCCCGAAACCCGCCCCGCCACCATTGTTCTGTATCACCGGATAAGGAAACTCGCCACCTGCCAGGAAATGTGCCGGTTGGCCGCTGATCGCCATCAGATTGGGTTCAGCCAGAATCTGCAGTACCTGATTCTGCTGCAACAGCTTGATAGTGGCGCCCAGATTAATATCGGGGCGAAACAGGAAGATGTTTAACAGGTCAGACAGGTTGAATTGCGTGAAGCGGTCAATCAAGCTCCCGGAGCTCTGGTTCTGGGTATTCAGACTGGTAGGACCAAACTGCTGGGTGGACGTCGTGCCTATGGTATTGGTCGCGCCCGTGCTGAACAGATTGACGCCGAACGCGGACAGGCGGGAGCGATCAGCCTCGGCGAAGCGCACCTTCAGCATCACCTGTTTCTGCCGTGGCGGCACCGCGATTTGCAGTCCATTGACGACTTCTTTGGAGTAGTTGGAAGCCATTTTCAACATCTGGTCCGCAATCGCAGCCGAGGGCACGACGCCGACCAGCAGCACCTTGTTTTCCTGCGATTGCACTTCCACACCGCTGTTGGGAAACGATTGGTCAAGGGTATTGCGGAACGGAGTTACATCCACGTCGGCAAATACATCCAGCATGCGGTTCTGGCCCATTTCTTCCCAGAGCATCAGGCTGCTACCGCCCGGTTGCTTGGCGGTAACTACCAACTCCTGCGGCGAGGTCAGGACCGATTCAATCACCGCGGGATTACCGGTCAAAATGCGCTTCACCCGCGAAGTGGTTCGTATCAGCAGCGAATGACCCACAACGACGTGCAAACTCTCAGCTCCCTCGTCACTCACCTGTGCTGGAGCAGCGGAGGGTTGCTGGGCAGATGCCGGAGCCTGTACCGTGGTCGAAGAGTGCAAGGTGGCAGGCTGGTCCACGGCAGCAACCATCGTGGCCAAACCAAACGTCAGGCCTGCCAGGGCCACGATTTGGCACCATAACCTTTTCCTATTCCTTTGCTTCGGTTCCACAGGACGCTCCGTTTTCCTCATGCTAGAACTTAACGACACCCTTCTTGGTACCGTCGTAGGTTTCCACCTCATACATGCCTGCCACTTTGGAGGGAGCTTTCTTCATCGCAACCGCGGCTGGCGGGGGGGCGTTTCCTTGCAGGTCTTTGAGCTCCACCGGACGGCGCTGCTGCTGGACTTGGTCGGAACCATTGCGCAGAACAAACTGCACGGTTCCCTGATTACTCGCCAGCACCAGCTTTTCCGCGTCATCGGGCGTAAGCAAGACGGTCACTTGCTTCACGTTCTGCGGCTTGCCGGAGGGATCAGGTTCCGTCTTTTCGCCAGTGCTCAATACCTCGACGTTCTGCAGCACCGTCGCCGTGAGCGACCGCTGGTTATCGGCCGGGTGGAGTGTGACCAGCGCGTCGACGTGGCAACCCGGGAATAGAAATCCCGAGACATTGTTCACTTCGTTGGTTTGAATCGCCACCGCCCTCATGCCATCCGGAATCTTGGTGGTCAGACCGATGGTGGCGCCGGGTGCTGCCAGCAACGGTTCACGAATCGGTTCCTGGGCGGCGATGGGATACAGGACGATCCTGCCGAGCACGTTTTCGGGCTTGCTTACGCCTCCCGGGAGCGGAACGTTCACCGGCCAATCCATTAGCGCCATGTCCTCAAGTGCGAGCTGCTTTCCCGGTTCCAACGCCTTGGAAGCGGCCACCACCTTGATGGGCTGCGTCGTCATCGCATATTGCCGCTTGACGCGGGTGTAGAGAAAGAAGGTCACTACGATTGAAACCACCAGCGCCATCAAGAGAGCTAAACCGAGCCGACGATTCTTCGTAAATCACCTCCACCAAGTCGTCAGGAACGTGTACAACGTCCCTGTCGCGATCGCCAAACCGTATGGCATCCTTAGTGCGGAAGGATTATCCAGATTCAATTTCGGATGAGACTTGAGACCACTGCAAGAATGAAACATCAGCACCGAGCTAACATTCCTGAGGGTTGTGGCGAAGCGACGACGGAAGAGCACGTAAACCAGGGCCAGCACGCCGCCGGCAATCGCAGTCGCGATCACCACCATCACCGCATGGGACGGACCAACCAGGCTGCCGATGGCAGCCAGCAGCTTTACGTCGCCAGCCCCCATGGCGCGCACCAGGTAAAACACCAACACCAGGCCGCCTGCAATCAGGCAACCCGCCAAGGCGCTGGCGAGTCCCCGCCATCCCAAGAACGAGCATCGCAGCAGAATGCCCATTGCTATTGCTGGGTAGGTTACCCAGTTCGGGATGCGGTGTTGTCGCACGTCAGTGAAGGCGGCAGTTACGGCCACTGCCAGCGCATCAAGCCCGAGAACTAAGTCCGTATTCATCGCACTCGGCCAACCAAAAAATGGGAAGCAAGCCTACCGGGGCCTGCTTCCTGATTTGCAAACTAGTGGCCTACTTCCTAACAAGAAACTAATGGTTAGGTCAGCTCGATGCCGGCCTCGGTTGAAAACAAAGAACTCGGCCGGAATTCGCGGCCCCCGATCCAAGAAAAAAAGGAAGCAAGCTAATGCGGCCTGCTTCCACGGCCAAATGCTTAGGCTCCTCCTCCGGTCACCGCGGCCGCAACTGCCGCGAACTTGGCGGTGAGTGCTGTCGCGAGGCCATTCATCGCAGCGACGCACGCTACCGCGATCAGGGCCGCGATCAGGGCGTATTCAATCAGGTCCTGGCCCGACTCTTCCTTGTGCAGGTTCTTCAACATGTTAATCATTCTGAAGCGCTCCTTTTCTCCTATAGTTGCTGCCCGTTTTGCAGCAGCGACTTAAGGCTTTTCTAAAAGCTACCATCGGCTCTTAAGACTAAAGACATAAGCGTTGTGCTGAGCAGTACCCCTGATATTGCAATGCAGGTGCCAACCTGTGAATCGTCTGGAGTTTCCAATACCGGTTCTTGATTCGGCGTGTGTTATCAAACGGCTAGACAGCGAATTCGAACGTCGTTGGAAAAAATTAAGGGAAACTAAGTCGCCGGTAGCTGCCGAAGTGTCGAGCGACTACAAACCCCACGGTTCATTTGCCGCAAGATCCTGCACACGGTCTGTTGACCCAGTACAGGATATTCTGCCTTTGGAGTGGCGAGATCCGTTGCCGGGATGGTCAAAATGAATGAGCTAAACGTTCATCGCTATCAAGGTTAGAGGTCGTCGTGCGATCTTGACACGCGCCGCACACGTGGCAAGCCTGCCTGGTCCATCTTGTTCATCAACGTGCGGTAGCTGATTCCCAGAGTCCGGGCGGCGCGTTTGAGGCTACCCCCGTGGAGATCGAGGGCTTTCACGATCATCTCTCGCTCTACGCTAGCCAAGGTCCGCTTGGTTACTTCCTTTAGAAGAATATTTCCGGGCGTGATTGTGCCTATCGGCGGAACAGGTTCGCTGCTGCTGCTAAGCTCGTAAATGGCGCACTCCTTGGTCCCAAGAGTGACATAACGGCAAACGAAAGTCTCTAGCTCCCTGATGTTTCCCGGCCATTCGTAACGGTGCATGCCCTGAATCAATCGGTCCGGAAAGGGTCTCTCTGGAAGGCCGAAAGTCTCGCTATAGCGTTGGCGTAGGTGATTCGCAATAATCAATAAGTCGTCGCGCCGATTCCTCAAGGGTGGTACTTCGAGCGTTACTACCGCCAGGCGGTAGAAAAGATCTCTGCGAAACTTGTTCTCCTTGACCTCTTGCCGAAGGTTGCGAGCAGTCGCACTTATGATCCTTGCTGCCGCCAGGGGATTCGGCTGATCATGGTCGCCGTCGTGATCGAGAAGGCGATGCACTAGGTGTAGCTGACTCTTTGGGGGCAACTCGCCAACCTCGTCTAAGAAAAGAGTGCCAATGGAGGATGAATAGGGTTGCTCTAGTGGAGTGGTCCCGCTGGGTTCCTCTTCGGCCTCCACCAACATGGAAGCCAGATATTCTAGTAAAGCTCCAGAATTGCGTGCACAGTTCACACTGAGATACGCGCCGATGTACCTATCAGAATGATTGTGTATAAACCTGGACAGAACTCTCTTTCCCGTCCCACTTTCACCTTGCAAGAGTACAGGTATATTGATGCTGAGGATGCGCCTTATCTTACTCTCGAGATCGGACATCAGCGCCGACTTGCCAAAGATCACCGAGTCTGGGGGTAGATCTGGAAGCTGATTAGGATTCATCCTATTAGGCACCACGGCATCGCCGTACCCTAAAGTGCAACTACGGGACCAAAGGAATTGCCACTAGAACAAGAGGTTAACCAGTTAGAAGTAAGGGCGTTGTCGAAAGAGAATGGCCGAGTTCCGCTGTGGAGTGAAACTTCTTTCACCTTGTGAGACTTAGTGGGCGAGTTCCTTTTGGGAAGGCCCAGATCGGGATGAATAGGGCGTGCCAATTTCTGCGTTTGCCATGAAAGAGGATTGATCTTCCGGTGTGGCAGGAATAAGTTAGTGTCGTCCGATTACACTTCGTGCATCCGCCATGGCCCTCGAGCGTCTCGTGTGGCGGAGTTTGTTAGCTAGGCAGGTTATCGACAAGAATCCTCGAGATCGGAACTGAAATTATGGTCGAGTACCTTGAGGACGCGTGTTCGCCGCCGTCCTCCGCAGCAGTAAATTCTATTAAGCGGCGAAAGGCCGAATCTGCACATTCTGTCATGGTGATTGACAGCGACCCTCGCATGCTTCGTTACGTATCCGCGATCGTGGAGAATGGTGAGCAGGAGGTGATTACCTGCGATTCCGCAGAACATGCGCTGGACTGCCTGCACAATGGTATGCGTCCTCATCTTGTGCTCGCTTCTAGTAACTTACCTGATATGGACAGTCTTGACTTGGTACGGCGTATTCGCAAGGCGCATCAGCACGCAAATGTGGTCCTGATGGCTCATGTCAGCGAATATGTTGATTTGTTGCCTGCGGTTCGGGAAGGTGCGCGCGACATTCTCGTGAAGCCGTTTATGCCGCAGGATCTCTTGCATCTTCTGGCCCGGTTGGCGCCCCTCTCCAAAGCGGAAAATCTTGGGACAGAAATACCCATCGGACCAAACGCATTCTTTGTTCTAGCCAGCCCTGCTATGCGCGAGCTTCAGGAACATGCTGCGCTGGTAGCGCGAGTCAATGTCCCAGTGTTGATTCTGGGCGAAAGCGGAACCGGAAAGGAGGTCCTGGCTCGCTATATTCATGGCTTGTCTCCGCAGGCCAACGATACTTTCCTAAAGGTGAACTGTGCGGCGGTACCCGCGGAGTTGCTGGAGAGCGAACTGTTTGGTTATGAACCGGGAGCTTTCACGGGTGCGGCACGCTCCAAGCCAGGAAAGTTTCGCCAGTGCAACGACGGCACAATGTTTCTGGATGAAATCGGCGAGATGCATCCGAGTTTGCAGGCGAAGCTGTTGCAGGTTTTGCAAGATGGAACTTACGCGCCGCTAGGAAGCAGGGCAGTCGAAAAGGTAAATGTGCGGGTATTGGCAGCCACCAACATCGACATGAAAGCCGCCATCGCTCAGAAAACTTTCCGTGAAGATTTGTACTATCGACTCAACGGGTTCTGCCTTAACCTGCCACCGCTCCGGGAACGCCGGGAAGAGATACCGATGCTGATTGATTATTTCCTGCGCCGGTGCTCTCGCGAACTCGGGCTTTCCGATGTGCAGACTACTGCGTCGTCGCGGTTAAAGAATGCTTGTTTTCGATATGACTGGCCCGGCAATCTGCGAGAGCTAGAAAACTTTGTCAAGCGGTATCTTGTCCTAGGCGATGAGCAATCGATGATTGATGAGCTGGCAGAAGGAATCTCTGAGCTCGGACCTAAGTCCCCGGCGATCAGCGCGGAGGCGATCTCGGAAGCCCTGCAAGCTTCGGGGGGACACAGGCGAAACGCAGCGAAAGCACTGGGCATCAGCTACAAAGTGCTGCTGAACCGCTTGCGAAAGTTGGGAATGGACGCTCCCCGAAGCCCCCTGACTGTGTTTTAGGTCATTGCGTTGCTGTTCGTCAGGGCACGCTGTCACTGCTGCGGAGTAGCCAAAATATCGCCTATATTAATGCCGCCTACCGGAGCGGTTTCCACAGTTGGTGTGTCCGATTGTTGCGGTAGTGCGGCGCTTCTTTCTGCACGTATACTCCCACCTGAAGGCCCGCCCTACCAGTGCGGGCCAGTTCCGGAAACTCTCTAAGCTATGACATAGAGTCATGGCGAGAACCAGCCGATATTGATATTAATGAGAAGTGAAGACTCCGTTGTTCTCGCTGGTAGTGCCATCTCAACCGAACTGGTTGTAGTACACAAAGGGGACGGCGCTCTGGTCAAAGGCCTACTAGAGTGGGATGTCGGCACGGAAGATGTCGTCCCGCTCTCTTCGCTGCCGCAAATTTTGCATGTCCGAGGCGAGACCTCGGGCGAACGCTTCCTGATCGAGACAACCGGCACGAAAGCTGTCTTCTTCGTGAAGGAACATGAAGGAACTCTCGATCACGACGAGGTAAAGTTTTTCACCGACGTCGCAGCTACCGACTTGTGGATTCGCATCCGGTTCGCCGATGGAGAGGTGCTGGAAGGACAAACGCAGAACGACACCCGGCTCCTGCTCGACTCGGGAGTTTGGCTGCGACCGTTTGACAGCACCGGCAACAATATCCTGGTTTATGTTCCCAAGTCCTCCGTGGTTGAGTTCCACGTGATGGGAGTAGCGATCCATAGGCCATAGTAGGCGCAGGCGCCGCCGCCGCGACAGCCCGTCCCGCGTCGAAGCGCACCTCGAAATCGCTTTCTGCTTAAGGGCTGAAAGATTCGATCTGAGACGCGGCCCCGCAAAAGAGAGTTTTGGTGGAGCTAGTCGGGATCGAACCGACGACCTCATCGTTGCGAACGATGCGCTCTCCCAGCTGAGCTATAGCCCCACGACGGTTGGGAACACGGGGAAGTGCGAGCGTCGATGGGACGTGTGCTCGCGCTTCTGATTATACAAAGAATGCCCGGTGCATGAAATGCATGACGGCAGCTCCGGATGGACAAAGAGGCTGTTCTTCCACGGCAGGTCACGGCGACACATGCTGTTCCAGTGGAGAAGCAGTG
Source organism: uncultured Acidobacteriaceae bacterium (assembly GCA_963720135.1). Classification (GTDB taxonomy): domain Bacteria; phylum Acidobacteriota; class Terriglobia; order Terriglobales; family Acidobacteriaceae; genus Bog-257. The sequence goes on along the minus strand of CAVREJ010000022.1, from coordinate 403,050 downwards.
GGCTTGTAATGGCGCCGAACGTACGCCCCGAACAAGATCATACCAAACGCCGGAAAGAGAAAGTGCGGCCAGAGATCGCCCGGACCGCTTTCGCTTTTCACCACATGCAAGGGCAGCGACAGGTCAGCGCTTTCGGAAGTACGGCTTAGATAGACGTTCACGATCCAGTCGCCGGGTGCGGGTAGCTCTAGTTCCGCGGTTTGCACAAGCTTGTTTTCGGAGTCTTCGCTAGATGCGCGAACCGGCGGAAGCGGCGCTCCTCCATCAGCAACCGATCGGGCGCTGACTTCCACCACCGAGTCCAGCAGTACCTCTTCCGTGTTTCGGTCTTGCACTAGAATGCCGAAGCTTGCGGGACCGGTTTGAAGGTCACCCGACGGAGCAAAGACCGCAATGGTGAACGGGCCGCTTTGCTTCCAGAGCCGAAGAGCTTGATCATCATCGTCGGACGAGGTCGCGATCAGGAAGGAGAAGCACAACCCGGCAGCGACAAACACAATTACAAACCAAACTGCCTCTGCTGTCCTAATCTGAATCCGCGGGCGCAGGAAACCGCCGAGCAATGGGAATTTGCCGAGAAGCGACCCAGAATCATGCACGGGAGCACATTGCTGGCTGCGAGTCGGCACAATCCGGCAGTGCTTGGAGCGCTTGGACAGGCATTGCACAGCGATGACGACGGCCGGAAACACGTAGGCAAATCCTCCCAGAACCCACATGATGGCTCCAGCTGCGGCTTGATCTGCTTGTGCCGAGAGACCGAACAGGCGAGGTGTCTGGGCATAGGAGGGATACAGCACTCGATCGGAGAACACCAGAATGGCGGAGAGGATGGTGTTCTGAAGATCACCAACGAACAAGTACGGAACCATCGCCCATCGCGGCCACTGTGCCCGGCTCGGCCACGGTTGCACCACCGGCCACCAGAAAATTATCGAGGTGAAAAAGAAGCAAGCATGTTCCACTTCGTGCCATGAACTGGAGCCCAACGCCAGCTCGTAGAGCTTCGGAGTATGCCAGGCGAACATCACCACACCCATCAGTGTCAGCGCGAAAATCGGATTCGTCAGCGCAGTCCCAACCCGATTGGCGAGCGGCCAATTGAGGAATGGGCCAGCAAATTCGCGAGCGGCGAAGCGCGGCAATCCGCGCACGATGGGGATAAGAGGCGCACCCAGAAGAATGAGCGGCGGCGCCACCATCATCAGCAGCATGTGTTGCAGCATGTGGGCCGTCAGCACGAACCCCGAGAAGGTGTCGAGCGGGGAAGCCAGCGCCACCCACAACGAAAACAGTCCGACGAGAAAACTGGCAGCGCGCCGCGGCGGTAACTCGGTAGAGCCCGCACGGCGAAGATTGATCCAGCCGCGCAGATAAACCAGCGCCGTCAGCAGCAGTGAGAATGTTGCGGCTGGAGGAACAGACCAGGAACGCAGCACGGCTTGATAGACCGATTGCATGAACCCTCAGCGGTTGCTGGCAGGCGGAGGAGCTTCTTGCTTAGTCACGACGGCTTGGGCGGCGTCACGGGCTGGTGGATGGCCGGGGGGATACAGAGTTTCCAGGAAGGAGACCAGTGCGGTTACCTCCGCCGGATTCAGGTTCTTTCCGTAGGCCGGCATGTTGCCACCGCCTTGAATGACCTGCCGCACCAGTTGATCACGGGTGAGCCGGTTGGCAACACTATCAAGTGCAGGACCTCGCTTACCGCCGGAGTTGCCGATGGAATGGCAGTTGCGACATTGCTTCACTTGGAAGACCAGCGCGCCTTGCCGCTCCAGCGGCGATCGTCCCTTGAGATACTCCACGGGCACCGGATCGCCGCTCCAGCCGTCCATCACGGGACTCCAGGGGGAATAGGTGGCTAGCTTGGTAAAGGTCCCCAGAGCCACCGCGGTTAGCAGCACCGTGATCACGGCAATTGGACGCCGCTTCCAACTCTTTTCGCCTTCACCCGACAAGAAAGGCAACAGAATCAGAAAGCCCAGCACAACCACCGGCGCGATCAGCAGAATGGGAGTTTCCAACTGTGGCGGCAGCAAGGCCAGCATGGCATAGATCCACAGGAAGAAGAAGTCAGGCTTAGGAATAGTCTGTACGATGGTCGGATCGGGATAGCCGCTGGGACCGAATGGCCCAAAGTAGGCGGCACACGCCATCACGCTGACGATGATGGCGGCGGCAAAGAACATGTCTTTCCACACCGCGTCGGGCACGAAGGGTATGCCGTCGCGGCGGGTCATCTCGTGGTAATCCTGAATATAGGTCGAGCGGCGCACGATGCGCCCGGGCATGGGCCACTCGTTGATGCCGAGCTTCAGCACCATGAGCAGGTGCAGGCAGACGAAGCCGATTAGCAGCCCAGGAATCACAAACACGTGCAGCGCGAAGAATCGCGAGAGCGTGTCGCCAGCGATAATGGGTCCGCCGAGCAGCAGGTGCACCAGAGCGCCGCCAAAAAGCGGAACGCGGCCGACAATGGCCACTCCAATCCCGAGTCCCCAATACGCATCTTGGTCGAAGCGCAGGACCTGGCCGGTGAATGCCATTCCCAGCGTCATCAGCAGCAGAAATACGCCGACGATCCAGGTCAGCTCGCGAGGGAACTTGTAGGCGCCGAACAGAAACACCTGCGCCATGTGGATGAGCACCAGCGCGACCATGAAGTTGGAACCCCACCCGTGAACTCCGCGCAGAAACCATCCCAGGGTGACACCGTGATTCAGATACTGCAGGCTGTTCCAAGCCTCGCCGGCCGACGGCACGTAGATCAGCGCCAGCATGATACCGGTGAAGACTTGCAGGATGAAAACCGTCAGCGCGGCGCTGCCGAAGACATACCACCAGCTCGCTGATTGCCGTGGCACCCGATGCGTCGCCGTGTCGCGGACCGCTCCAGCGATCTGCAGACGCTGATCAAACCAGTCTCCGATCTGCTTCAGCCTTGACATCCGCCGCTCCTCGTTTGCAGGCTGGCGGTCGTTGACAGGGTGGGAATCTGTCCCGCTTCGATCATCAACTTGCCGCTCTCCACTTTGTAGGAATACTGGAACAAGCCGCGCGGAGGCGGTCCGGAAGCGCGCGAGCCGTCCTGGTAATACACTCCGCCGTGACAGGGGCACATGAACAATCCCGACTGCGCGAACCAGCGGACCGGACAGCCAAGATGGGCGCAATTAATCGCGAACACCTGGAACTGCTCGCCGGTCAGGCGGCGAACCCAGCAGGGAATCTTATCGGTATCGCCGTCCCAGGCATTGGAGATCGGGTTCCGAAACTGGGCGAGCCGGGTCTGGCCTTCGGGAAACTCATCGAGATCACCCAACGTGACCCAGTGCTGATACTGACCGCGCTCGGCGCGTAAGATCGGGGCCAACAGATAACCCACTACCGGTGTGGCCAGCACCACAACGGCAAGGCCGTTCAGCGCCATGCCGATTTTGGCGAACAGATCGCGGCGTGAAATCTCAGCCTTGGTGTCGGGAGCGTCAGGCTGTTTTGCCTTGCCGGTCGCCTCACTCAATGCACACCTCCGGTCGAAGACGAGTTCGCGGTCGAAGACGAAGTCGCAGTAGAAGGCGAGGTTGACGGCTGCGGACGCTGTGCTGCCAGCCAAGCCACCACATCGGAAATTTCCTGATCGCTCATGGGATGTCCGGGGACATTATTCCGCCAATCCGGCGCGTCGAAGTCGGGGCGGCCGGTGATGACCAGCGTGCGGAGTCCTTGGTCGCTGATCAGACTGAGATAGGCACCGTTGGTGACGGAGCCAGCCTTGGGTCCGCCCTGATTGCCGCTGCCGTGACACGAAGCACAGTAAGTGTTGTAGGCAGCTTGCCCTGTCTGCGGATTGCCAGGCGCCTTGGCCGCGTACGGCGGAGCCATCACCCCACTCAAGATATTGGGCTGGCTCCAACGCTCGCGGATGCCGTGAATGATGGCATTGATCTGTTGATCGGTCAGCATGCCGCCTTCTTTTTGCGCGAAAGCCGACATCGCCGTCCCCGTGCGGCCTTTGGAAATTGTGCTACGCAGTGTGTCGTCGTCAACGATGGCCAGATAAACTGGATCGGCCAAGGTCATAGCGGGTCCATGTTTGCCCTTGGCGCCGTGACAGCCGGCGCAGTTTTCGCGATAGAGCACCACCGGATCCAGCACGGAGTCTGGCCGGGGCACCTCAGGGCCGGGAGCGGGCTTACCGTGCAGCGAACAACCGGTAATCGCCAGCAGCGCGACCAACACGCCTGCCCCAATTGCGGAGCGAACCTTCATCGCCGAGTTTCCTCGCCATCGCGCTCATCGATGATGCCCGGCGCTTCGATACCAGCTCGCATGGCCAGCGGTACGTTTTCGGTAGTCCAAACTTTGCTCTGTCGCGCCACTACCAGCCCGGCCACTACTCCGAAGCCCACTTGCGACACCGCAAACCAGGTCCAATTGATTCGCTGGTCCAGCAAGGGATTGATGTAGTCCAGAATGTAGTACAGCAAGCCTGTCCACAGCAGAGGTCCGATGATTCCTCCGAGAACAATCGGGCGAGTGGGAAGCATGGGTAGCATCGCGCCGTACAGCAGGCCGACCAGTACACACATCGTGAGGTGCATGGCCAGCGCGAAAAAGAACCATCCCACGTGAAATCGCAGCAGTTCCGGGACGGAAGGAATTGCGGGCGCGTCGTACAGGCTGCCGGCGATCAAGTTGATCGGATACCAAAGGCTGCGAAAGAACACGACTCCGTACAGCATGGCCAGCACTGCCATGGCAACGCCGCCAGCCAATCCACCCTTCACTCCGGCGGAGACGGGATAGATCTTCAAGGGCAGCCAGGCGCGTTGCACCTGCTGCGCCACCGGCAAGCGCATTACTTCGCGAGTAGGAACCAGTCCCGGCTCTCCCTCGCGCTCTACCGGCACGCGAACGTGATGTTCGTGGGGAAATACCTCGCGGAACCATCCCACAGCCGCTCCCAGATAGAACAGCGCACCTAGGACACTAATCGACACATTGGTCAGCAGGCCAGCGAAGAGCAATGCCAGTCCCAGCGCCAAGGCGAACGGCCACGCAGTCGGCGCCGGCAGCATCACCTCTCTGGGCTCCGCATTATCGATTTGCGATTCCTGCATCTGTATACTTTCTTCGCTCGTTTGTTCCGTTTCACTCAGCGCGTGATGAAGTACACAACCGACAGCACGACCACCCAAATGGCGTCCACGAAGTGCCAGTACATGGCAAACACTCCGATCCGTTCCGCATGTTCCTGCTTCACGTATCCCAGAGCGGTCAAGATCAGAATAATCGACAGCCCGGTGAGGCCAACCAACACGTGGAAGGCGTGTAATCCCACCAGCGAGTAGAACGTGGTGCCGAACAGACTGGAGCTGATGGTCACGCCATCGTGATAGATCAGGCCGTACCACTCGCGCGCTGTGCCCAGGATGAAGATCGCGCCCAGCACGATTGTCAGCAGCCACCAGATCCCGAACAGCTTAGTCTTGCCCCGCACAATGGCGTGCTCCGCCATCACGATCGTGAAGCTGCTGGAGAACAGGCAGATCGAGTTGAAATATGGGACGTGAAGAACTTCGCGTGGCGTTGGCCCACTAAGACTCTTGCCCGCGTAATACAAATACGCAACCACGAAGATACTGAAGATCGCCGACTCGGCGGCAATCAGAAACCACATGCCCACGCGCCCGCGTAATTCGGACGAGAGCGGCATTTCGGGTTGTGGTAACGCGATGGTTGTAGCTGCCAAGCGAGAGTCTCCTTAACTTTCGGTCCGAAACCGCGCTGCTCTGCGCGGCCCCGGGGCGTTACTCGTACTTCCAGTCAGGATCTTCCGGATGCTTCAAGTCCCACAGCGGACGACGGCTTCGCACCACGGGAATCTTTGCAAAGTTATAGTCGGGCGGCGGGGAACTGGTGCTCCACTCCAGCGTCCACGCGTCCCAGGGATCATTGCCCGCCAGCTTGCCCTTGAAGTACGACGAGATCAGGTTGTAAACAAAAATCAAAATGCCGACGGCTTGAAAGAACACGCCGATGGTGATGATCAGGTTCCAGATGTCCCAGCCGCGTCCCGGCTCGTACGTATAAATCCGGCGCGGCATGCCCAGGATGCCGGGAATGTGCATGAAGTCGAAGGTCAGGTGGAAGCCGATGAGAAACAGCCAGAAGTGCCACTTGCCGAGTGTTTCGTCGTACATTCGGCCCGACATCTTGGGGAACCAGTAATAGAAAGCGCCGAAAAGCGCAAACAGAATTGCACCCACGATGACGTAGTGGAAGTGCGCCACCACGAAGTAGGAATTGCCCAGTTGCCAATCGAACGGCGCCACGCTTAGCATGACGCCGGTCAGCCCGGCGATCAGGAACTGAAACAAAAACGCGACGCAGAAAAGCATCGGCGCCTTGAAGATCAGTCTTGCCCGCCCCACATGGTGCCCAGCCAGTTAAATATTTTTATCCCCGTCGGCACTGCGATCGCCATGGTTGACGCTACGAAGAAAGCGTTGCCATACGAGGTCATGCCGACCGTGAACATGTGGTGGGCCCACACGCTCAGGCTGATAAAGCCAATCGCAACCGTGGCTGCCACCATGATCGGATAGCCGAAGATCGGCTTTGCGTGAAAAAACCGGGATGATCTCAGAGACGAGCAGCGAACGCCGGCATTACCAGGATATAAACTTCGGGATGGCCGAAGATCCAGAAGAAGTGCATCCAGATGACCGCCGAGCCGCCGGCCTGGGTGTCGAAGAAGTGGCCGCCCAGATAGCGATCGATCAGCAGCATGAGTCTGTGCGGCGGTCAGCGGTCCGAGAGGCTAGCACCACCAGTCCAGCGGTAACCAGGTTCAGCCAGGCAAAAAGCGGCATCTTGCCCAACGTCATTCCCGGACAGCGCATGCAGAAAATCGTAGTCAAAATATTGATTGCCGTGGCGATGCTGCCGAAGCCGCTGATCAGCAGTCCGATTATCCAGTAGTCGGTGCTGTGTCCCACGGAGAATGCCGGCGAGGTCAGGGGTGCGTAGGCAAACCATCCCACGTCAGGAGTGCTGCCGGCGCCATACAGGCCGCTTCCCCCGAAAAAGCTGAAGTACAAGATGATGCCGCCGAACGCGGTCATCCAGAATCCCCAGGCGTTCAGCCGCGGGAATGCCATGTCGCGCGCGCCGATCATCAGCGGAATCGCGTAGTTGAGAAGCCAAACACAAGCGGCATGGCGACGAAGAAAATCATCGTAGTGCCATGCATGGTGAACATCCGGTTGAAGACTTGCGGAGAGACGAAATCGTTATGCGGGCGAATCAACTGGATTCGCATGATCGTGGCTTCAATGCCGCCGATCACCAGAAAAAACAGGGCATATGCGATGTACATGATTCCGAGCCGCTTGTGATCGACCGTAGTGACCCAGCTCATGCACCCGGTCGAACAGCGGCTGAACGGCTTCGCCTACAGGCGGCACCGTCAGCGGTTTCGCAATCGGTTCAGCATCCCACATCGGTCGTTCCTTGATCTCCTACTTCAGCGTCAGCAGATAGTCCGTGACGGCATCCACATCGTGTTCATCCAGTTGCATGGCGGGCATCAGCGCGCCCGGCTTGAAGCTGTCGGGTTTCTGAATCCACTGCCGCAAGTTGGCCCGGTCGTTCAACGCCGCCCCCGCTGCGATCGTCTCCCGGCTCATCAGGTGAGTCAGATCGGGGCCAAACGTTCCGTGGGCGCTAGTGCCAGAGATGGTATGGCAGTTGACGCACGCCGTCGACTCGAAAACCTGCCGGCCTTTCGCGACGTTGTCGCCAGGCTGCGCGGGCTGCTGCTGTTCGGCTACCCAACGGTCGAAATCGGCGCGCGATTGCACGATTACTCGTAATAGCATCTTGGCGTGCTGGGTGCCGCAATATTGCGCGCACTGGCCCACGTAAACCCCAGTTTCATGAGGATCGATCCACATGCTGTTGGTGCGGTTGGGAATCAAGTCGGTCTTGCCGGCCAGTTTCGGCACCCAGAAGCTGTGATCGGTATCCGCTGACAACAAAGTGAGGTGAGTAGGCGTGGGATGATTCGGGTCGCTGACCGGAACGTGCAACTCGTTGGCCGCTATAAAGCCCTTCTGCGGATACTGAAACTCCCACCAGAACTGGTGACCCACGGCCGTGACTTCCGTGGTGCCCGCTGGAAAGCGCGCATCCTCTATCGCATGGATAACACGTGCCGTGGCCAGAAACAGCACCACCACAATCAGTACCGGAATCACCGTCCATGCCAGTTCCACCTGGTTGCTGCCATAGACTTGCGGCGGCTCGCGACCATCGTCGTCGGCGCGCCGCCGGTACTTCACCACCGAGTACACCAGCAAACTGAAAACCGTAACAAAGATCGCCGCGCAGACAGCCAGCACGAACAGTGACAGATGGTAGATGGAGTCAGCGGGCGTCGAAACCGGAGAAAAGATGTTCGCCGGCACCGGCGTTGTACCGGATTGCGCCCAAGCCAAGTCCGCCACTGCCAGGCACAGCCAAGCGCAAGCGCCGCGAAACAACTTTCCGGTTCCCGGATTAAAGCTCAAAACACTAGTCTCCCGGCTGTCGGTGACGTATGAATCGTCAGGTTTAACTGTGGAAATCGAAAGCTAGCGTTCTGCCCCCACGGGCAACTTCGAGATTTCTTCTGTGACGGGATGATTGCTGCCCCCGAGTGGTTTGTCAAGAGGTTTTGTGCACCCGATTTTACTTACCTCGCGGCGATCTCTTGTCCATCGCCGCTCTCGGACAACTGGGCCGGCCGCGGCCACTGGCACCCGACACAGCCGTAGTAGAATTCGTCGTATGGCGGGCGTGACACTGCCTCGGGTGCGGTCGCAAGGGGGCGTCTTCCATGAAGCTCTTGAATTCGCGCGTGATCCGCCTCGCTACGGCCAGCGTTCTCACGGGAATTCTGATCGGAATCGTCGGTGGCGCCTTCCGCTACCTCCTCATCACAGCCGACAACTTGCGTAACCTGTTGGTACTTTGGTCGCACAGATGGCCTTATATTGGCTGGCTCGCGCCTCTCGCGCTTGGACTGTTGGGAGCCGCTCTGGCGCGGCTTCTGGTGGTTCGTTTCGCGCCATCCGCCGAAGGCAGCGGTGTTCAGAGGGTGGAAGCGGTATTCAACGGGGAAGTAAAGCCTGCGCCACATTCAATCGTCCTGATTAAGTTCTTCGGCGGCTTGCTGGCAATGGGATCCGGCCTTGCGCTGGGCCGCGAAGGACCAACCGTGCAAATGGGCGCCTCGCTTGGCTCCTTGGTCGGAGGGTTTGTCGCGCGGCATGAGGAGGACCGGAAGGTTATCGATGCGGCCGGGGCGGGCGCAGGCCTTGCCGTAGCCTTCAATGCCCCCATCGGTGGATCGGTATTCGTCTTCGAGGAACTGACCAGCAACTTCACTCCGTGGCTGCTGGTCGCAACCCTCGCCGCGGCCTCGATGGCGATATGGCTGATGCGATATATGTTGGGCAACACGCTGGTCTTCCGGGTGGAGCCCGTCAGTCTGACCGAGGCTTGGAAGGTCTCCCCATTTTTCGCGCTCGGGGCACTATTAGGAGCCGCTGGTGCCCTCTATAACTTCATCACCCTATGGTCGCTTGAGTTCTGCGATCGCTTAATGCGGTTCTCGTCGGTGCAGCGAGCTGCATTTATTGGGGCGGTTGTCGGCATTGTCGCATGGTTTGCGCCTACGCTGGTTGGCGGAGGCGAGAGCTTGACCCAGGCAATTCTCTCGAATCGCTACGCAGTTGCAGCCTTGCCGACCGTATTTCTCATTCGTTTCCTCATTGGTCCGTGGTCCTACGCTGCCGGCGCACCCGGAGGCATTTTCGCTCCGCTGCTGGTATTGGGGGCGTGTTCTGGTGCGCTGTTCGCCGGGACTCTCAACCACTTCCTGCCCACGTTGGCGCTGTCTCCTATCGCGTTTGCGGTGGTTGGAATGGGAGCGCTATTCTCAGCCAGCGTTCGCGCTCCTCTGACCGGAGTCGTGCTCGCGGTGGAGATGACGGGCCGCGGCGATTTGACTCTGGGATTGCTAGTGGCGTCTCTAATTGCTATGGTCGTGGCAATGCTGCTCAACAGCGAGCCTATCTATGAGAGCCTCAAACGGCGTATGTTGGCGCAACAGAATCCGGCCGGCTCCAAGGTCGCCGGCTCAGCGCGGGCCGCTGTGCCACTTCCCCAGCATGGCTCCTGAGGTCGTCCATTCGCCAAAATTGCAGTGGGTAATATCGCGACAAGTTCAGATCGAGACGCAGGTGCAAATAAGGATCAGGGGAGGTGCGGCCTGTTTCGATATGTCCTAACTCACCTTGGCTTCGTTCGCCGCCTCGTGCGCGATCGGCAGGAGCACAGTCAGCCTGGTCTTGCCCTCAAGTCGCTCGGCCAGCAGTTGACCTTCGTGCTTTTCGACTAAGGTCTTCGCTGCCCACAAGCCCAATCCCGTCCCTACATCTTTCTTCGTCGTGAAGAATGGTTCGAAGATCTTGCTCAGATGATCGGGTCGAATGCCGCTGCCATTGTCCACAACCTCGACGCGCACCAGTGGCTGCCCGTCGTTCTGGTTGCTTACGTTGAGCGTAAGCACGCCATTGGGCTGGAGGGCATCAAGCGAGTTCAGAATGAGATTGGCGAATACCTGCCTCATCTCCCCAACCGATCCCACAAACTGTGAATGCTCCCCATAATTACGGACAACATGTATTTTCCGGGTTTCGATCCGCCTGCCGTAAACCGCCAGGATCTCATCGAGCAGCTCTGGGATATTCACCGGCGTGGGAGACGAGTTGTCTTTATAAAAACCCAGCGTCTGCCGGGCCACGGCAGCCACGCGGCTTAATTCTTGTTCCGCCAACGACAAATAGCCACGGCCCTCGCTGCTCAGTCCGGAATCGTGGTTCAACAAGAACAGCGAATTTATGGCCGCCTCCAGGGGGTTGTTAATCTCGTGGGCGATGGTAGCGGCGAATCTTCCGGCTGCAGCCAGCTTCTCGGCATTGCGCAGCGCGGCCTCCACCTCGCGCTGTTGGGTGACATCCCGGAACACCAGCACCACGCCGATCAACTCGCCTTGTGCATTCCGGATGGGGGCGGCGCTATCGTCGATGGCGATCTCGGAACCGTCTCGCCTACACACCACCGTATGATTGGCAAGACCGATGACTGTGCCGGTGCGAATCACCTTCGCCACGGGATCTTCTGTTTGTTCACGCGTGATTTCGTTGAATATCGGGAACACCTGGCTCAGCGCGCGGCCTCGGGCTTCGCCGCTGCTAAAGCCAGTGAGCGTTGCCGCCACCTCGTTGAGAAACACGACGCGCCCAGAAGTATCGGTCGCGAGCACAGCATCGCCGATACTGCGCAACGTGGTATCCAGCCACTCCTTTTGCTCAAGCACCGCTGCTGCGGCCTCCTCCGACTTTCGCATCTCGCGGGCCAACAGACCGCCGAAAACCAGCAACGCCGCGGCCGCAATAGCGGTGGCGATAACAAACGCCGACCTCGCGGAGCGCGTAGCTGCCTTCACCTCGGAAACTCTGTTTGCCTGCAAACCAGCCTCAACCCCTTCGATTTCCGAGATCGCTGTGCGGATGTCATCCATGCGATTCATCCCGACGTTCGACAAAACTATTGCCTTGGCCTCCTCGGTTTGACCGGAATTGGCCAGCGCAATAGTGTCGGCAAGTTCCTTCATCCTGGCATGACAGAGATCGCGGAGTTGCTGCAACTGATTGCGTTGCAGCGCAATGTTGGCGGTAAGGGCGGCGACTCGGTCAAGTTGACTGTCGATCTGTTGAGAAGCCCGGTTGTAAGGTTCCAGGTAATGCACATCACCGGTGTAGAGATAACCTCTTTGACCGGTTTCAGCATCCACCAGCAACGATTTCAGCCGCTCTGTCTCGAGCAGTACTTGCTGGCTATGCTCAACCAGGGAATTGTCTCTTTCCACACGCTCCAACGATAGGAAAGTTACATAGCCGTTGACAGCCAGAACGATTAGGAGAAGAACAATTCCTAACCAAAGGGGTTTCAGACCGTTGCGCATAGGGTCGTTTTCGATGTTCTGTGACCTACCAGCACGAAGTCGAGGGAAAAATTGTAACAGGTTTGGATATCGTGAATGGGGGGGTGCCAGGAATCGTGACCGATTCAGTACCGCTACCCCGAAGCAGAACATTCAGCGGCGGACCGCGCCGCCGCTGTCCACGGTCCAACGGCTTACTTTACAATCCGCAACTCATTGGTCACTTGAAAGATGCCCGGCACCTGATTGGCAGCAATGGTTGCCAGGTTCTTGTCCATCTCACTGCTGACGAAACCCTTCAGCGTTACATGCTGGTTGTCGACAATAATGTGGATACTGGGCGCGGCCTCCCAGAAATACCGGGACAAATCTCCCGTGTTTGCCAGCCGCCGATAGACCTGAACCCGCGCCTGCTGGTCAAGCGGCGACGGTGGCAGGATTTTTATGTTGTTGATCACTTTCTCCACGCCTTCGATATGCTTCACTACGTTCTCGGCTTCGGACTTAGTTTCAGCATGTATGCTGGTAAGGCTGCCACTCAGGGTCACAGTCCGTCCTTGGACGGTGTATTCCAGATCGTCGAACAGTGAGTAATACGGCAGCATCAGCAACTCATGCCGAACTTCCTTGGCGATGTGGTTTTCCACCGGATCGCTCGACTGCGGCTGTTTGCCGAAATCGGCCACCACCGGGCCGTTGCTCGAAATCAAAACTGTTTGCGACGGCTGATTCATCGACGTCGCCGAAGATGTCTGAGCCACCGCGCCGGTGCTGAGCGTCAGCAGTAGGCTGAATAGGGGTAATTTTCGCATGTTGTTCTCCTCTTGCTACCTGTTTTTGCTACCTCTTTTGATGTCATTACAAACCCGCGAGGCTCGCCTGACTCTCCATGCATTACAAGACTTAACAGTCCTCCCCGGGTTTCCGCAGGCAACCCTTTATCGAGCGCGACGTTCCTTTCATTGGGTTCTCCGTCCGGCTGAATCCTGCGATGGTGCGGATGGCGGCGCTTGCGCTATGATTGTGTCAGCGCAGGTATGGGGTGGCAATCGATGTTCAGAGTCATCACTGTGGAACGCGAATACGGGGCCGGTGGCAGCCTGGTCGCGGCGCAATTGGCGCGGCGCAAGGGATGGCAGCTTCTGGATCAGCAACTCACCTGCGAGATCGCCAAACTCGCCGCCGTGGACGAAAAAGCGGTAGCGCGCCGTGAAGAGAAATGCGATCCACTGACGCATCGTCTCGCCAAGGTGTTCTGGCGCGGCAGCTATGAGCGATCGCTGCCCATCTCCGACGACAAGCTTTTCGGCGCCGACGAAATGGTGGAACTGGCTACCACCATCATTGAGAAGAAGGGCGAAGCAGGGAACTGCGTTATAGTCGGACGGGGTGCGCCCTATATCCTCAGAAACCGGCAGGACACTTTTCGCGTGTTCGTCTATGGCTCGCGCGAGGAAAAAATCCGCCGCATGATCAATTTGAAGATGGATGAGAAATACGCCGAGGAGATGGTGGATACCATTGACCGCGAACGCGCCGGCTTCATCCGGAAATACTTCAACGCCGAATGGCCCTGCCGTCGCCTTTACCACCTGATGTTGAACTCGGACCCGGGAATTGAACTCGTAACCGAGACCATCCTGGCGACCATGGAATCGCTTGAGCGGCAAGCGCAGCCGGTAGGTTAACGGGATCAAGGGTGGGTGCGCTCGGCTAGAGCCGGGCCCGCGTCGCTCCCGACCGACTTCCACGGTGTCTGTCAACATCGGCTGCGAAACCCCGCAACTCCAAAAACACTCCAGACCAAGCACCGCCTCCGTGCACGTCCCGGCGAGAAATTCTCGGGGCCGTATATCTCGAGTGGCCCTGTCACAGGTTAGAAATACTGCGACAATTAATTCACCTGCTTTTTATGGGGTGTTCACCATTGGCGTCAGCACAAGCCGTAAGTTTCCCTCCACGGAGGAACTTACATGTCCCTGAATTATGTCGCCCCTGCGAAGTGGCGCGCCACGGCCTTGGCCAGCGCGCTGGCGTTGCTGACATCAACGATGCCGATGAGCGCCCAGACAGCCCCTGCCGCGGTCGTGCGCTCCTCGACGAAAACTCCCATCCAACATGTGATCGTGATCATCGGTGAAAACCGAACCTTCGATCACATTTTCGCAACTTACAAGCCGACCATCCAAGGTGAGACGATCGACAACCTTCTGTCAAAAGGGATCATCCGCGAGGATGGAAGCCCAGGTCCGAACTACGGACTTTCCCTGCAGTTCTCAGCGGTGGATAACGCTGCCGACAAATACCAGATCAGCCCGGGCGGAGAGTCACTGTATTCTCAATTGCCGCCTCCCGTGGTGGGAGGCTATTACAATCCGCCCTTCAGCACGCTTTCGGCGGCAGAACAAGCCGAAAACGGACTGGCACCGGATTACTACCAGTACCTGCTCACAGGAGGGACCGCACCGCTGCAAAAACCCGACATCGATACACGCATTCCCGGCGTGTTCAATCTTCCTCCTGGACCCTTCCAACTCACCTCCTTTTCGTTCCCCTACGACGCATACGCCAACAGCCCGGTACACCGCTTCTACCAAATGTGGCAACAGTCAGACTGCAACGCCTACTACGCGACCATCGACAACCCGAGCGGCTGCAATGCTGACCTTTTTCCCTGGGTTGAGGTTAGCGTCGGCGCCGGAGCCAATGGTAAACCGAGGCCAAATCCCTTCACCGAAACGACCACGGGTGAAGGCGCGACCTCGATGGCGTTCTACAACGTCCTGCAAGGCGATGCGCCGTATCTGAAGTCCCTTGCCGATAACTATGCTATGAGCGACAACTACCACCAGGCTGTGATGGGTGGCACCGGAGCGAACCACATCATGATGGGAACTGGCGACGCCATCTGGTTCAGCGACGGCCAAGGTCGCCCCAAGATGCCGCCGCACAATCAGCTGGTTGGAATTGGTTCGAAAAACCAGGGTATCGTCGATGAAATCGAGAACCCAAATGCGCAGCTCGGCACCAACAATTGGTACGCCGAAGACGGCTACGGCGGCGGGTCGTATGGAAGTCCTTCGTACGGCGGTGGCAGCTACAGCAACTGCTCTGACTCCGACGCTCCTGGCATCTTCCCGGTGCTGGACTACCTTTCGAACCTACCCTATCAGGTTGATCCGAAGTGCGCTCCCGGACACTGGTACATTCTGAACAATTACAACCCCGGCTATTTCGGTGATGGCAGCAACGCCTACACCGACAACAACAACAACAACACCGTCTTCACGATCCCGCCGTCGAACGTCCGCAACATCGGTGACGAACTGCTCGCCAACAATATCTCGTGGAAATATTACGGCGATCAATGGAACCGTTATCTGCAAGACAAATACGACCAGAGCCCGCTGGATGAGTACTGCAACATCTGCAACTTCTTCCAGTACTCCACCTCGATCATGACCAACCAGGCGGTCCGCACCGCCCACCTGAAGGACACTACCGATCTTTATGCCGACATCGCGAGCGGCAGCCTTCCGGCGGTGTCGTACGTGAAGCCGAGCGGCTTCGTCGACGGTCATCCAGCTTCCTCGAAGCTGGACTTGTTCGAAGGATTTGTGAAGAAGATTGTGGACGGGGTGCAGGCGAATCCGGCACTATGGCAGACCACGGCGATTTTCGTCACCTTCGATGAGGGCGGCGGATACTACGACTCCGGTTACGTCCAGCCGGTCGATTACTTCGGCGATGGCACCAGAATCCCGATGATTGTCGTGTCGCCTTACACTACATCCCGGACACATTTCACATCAGTACAACGACCACGTCTCCATCCTGAAATTCATCGAATACAACTGGGGATTGCCGCCGCTGACGGACCGCAGCCGCGACAACCTGCCCAATCCAGTACCTGGCCTGACCAATCCGTATGCTCCTTCCAACAGCCCTGCGATTGGCGACTTAACGGATCTATTCAGTTTTGGAGGCAGGTTGTAGCGACTGGTTTGATCATACGAGGTACGCAAAACGCGTGGCGCTTCTCAAGCGATCGTTTGGAACGCCCCGATATCTATCAGCAACGCCGACTGCACTCGCGATCGGCGTTGCTGTGCGCCCGAACTGGCTTTACTACTGGACAGAAGGCGAAGAGACCGAAGATACTCACCTACACTCGAATCCATGTTCCTGAAGTGGGACGAGCGGCCTTGGTTCCTGCCCGATGGATGGGAAACCTCTTAGCGCTTAAATGCAAACTGCTGCACATCGAGCACTGTCCAGACTGGTATCGTTCGGCGAATGCTCCTTGATTCGACATTGTTATCAATGATCAAGCTTGGCAAGAGGTTCTCGAATTCAATGGTACGTGGATTGCGCCCATAGTAATAAGCATTCCATTCCTTATTGGAACGATTTACGCGTGTGTGGGCGCGCGACGCGTAGATGGCGCGAGTTTTCAACCCTAACCGAGGAATTTCTCGAAAGGATGGGAACTATGCGACTGACGAAGCTTCTCACACTGATTGCAATTGCGGCGCTGCTGCTGTTCAGTCCACCGGCATTTGCGGACAGCTGGACCGTATTCCCGCAACCAACCCCTGGCGGCGTCTACTTACTGAGCACCACTGACTACGGCGGCGGAGATGGCTCCCTAAACCAAATCGGATCCTTAGGGACCTTCACCTTCAGCAATCTGCTGACAGAAGTCAATGTCCCCAATTCTTGGGCCACTTGGGGTTGCCCTCCCGCGACCGAGAGTTGCACGCCTAACGCGCTGTGGAACGCGGGGTTCAGCACCCTAACACTTACCCTTACGGCTCACGATAATACCGCTGGCTTCGAGCTCGAACCGGATCAGTTCCAGCAGGAATCGGTGACCGCGACCTTTTTCGCGAACGACGGAGCGTCTTTTCCTCTTACGCTGAACCCGAACGGCTCCGCTGGCGCACTATTGTTTGCTGTGCAGGACGACACTCCCGGTGCCTATATTACTAGCATCAGCATCGTGGATAACGCGGGTGATGACTTCGCCATCGCCCAACTGCGTCAGGGAATTTCCACCCCTGAGCCCAGCACACTTCTTCTGCTTGGCACCGGTCTTCTGAGCGCGCTTGGCGCCATTCGTCGCAAGATGAACTTTTAGTCCGACCCTCCTCCGTCGGTTAGCAGTAAAGAGCCGACAGCCGGGGCGATAACGCTCCGGCTTTTCTTGTGCGTGGAGCAGCCAGACCTTGGGACGGGGAGACTACATCTCCAACCACGCCCCGCATCGAGAGGCTGGCGGGCCTGTGAACCGTGCCCGCCAATGCGTTCTGTGACCGTCCGCAAGCCATTTGCCAGACACGAAAGTGCTAATCAAAAAAGAGAAACCGCCTCGCCCATAAATGCAAATTCCTGCGCAACGGATATCCGTTAAAATGCGTTACCTAGCGAACTTTCCTGTCAAGCAGGTTTGTTATCAATAGCCTAGCTTCAACGAAGCATCTTCTAGTGGATGGTCGCTGGATTGCAGAATTGGTAATAGCCCGGTTCCATTGGAAATCCCGCTTACACGTGTGCGGACAAGCCGCCAATGGCTCGTGCGTCTAAACGAAACGGAAAGCTTTCTCGAAAGGATAAAAAGCTATGCGACTGCTCAAAATCACAACGCTGGTTGCACTAAGCGCGCTGTTGCTGCTCAGCTTGCCTGCGTTTGCGGATTCCAGTTTCACAACGTATGCTCAGCCGACACCTGGGGGTGTTTACGTCACAAACACCACGAACTACGGCGGCGGAGATGGATCCGGGGGCACCATTTCGTCCTTGGGCACTTTCAACTTCAGCAGCCCTTTGGTGGAAGACAATGTACCCAACTCGTGGGCGACTTGGAATTGTCCTCCAGCGACCGAGAGCTGCACTCCCAACGTGCTATATTCCAATGGGGCTACCAGCTTAACGCTTACCCTTACCGCCCACGACAATATTGCGGGCTTCGAACTGGAGCCTGATTTGTTCCAGACGGATGAGGTCACCGCAACCTATTACGCCACAGACATGACGACGATTCTGGGAACGATTGATCTGTTCCCGAACGGCTCCGCCGGCGCATTGCTGTTTGCAGCGAGCGACAACTCGGCCTTTGGCAAGATCGTGATCAACGATCTGGCGGGCGACGATTTCGCCATAGCCCAACTGCGTCAGGGAACGCTTAGCTCCACCACGCCTGAACCCGGCAGCATCCTGCTGTTCGGTTCCGGAATCCTCGGCCTGGCTGGTGTTCTGCGTCGCAAGATGAACCTGTAGGTTTAACCCTCCTCCGTGGCTCAAAAATAGAGTCCAAAAGCCGGGGCGACAGCGCTCCGGTTTTTTGTGCCTTGTCTTGTCGCGTCGACGTGGCGCGACTTTTTTCATGGGCTATCAGCCGGTGATTTGAATCACATACAGATGAAGTGCTAGCGTGATAACAGAGATTATCAAGGAGTTGTGAAATGTTCTGGCGTTGGAAATTACCCTCGCCAGACAGTGATTCCAAAGAAGTATCGCAAGGAGAACCATGCCACAGCAGGTTTATATTGCCGCTTTTAGCCAATCCAAGTTCGGCAAGCTACTGGATATGACTGTGCCTCAGATCCTGAGCAATGCGGTCACCGGCGTCTGTCAGGAGATCAAGATTGAGCCTTCGGCCATCGATACCGGGTCGGTCGGCTCGGCCTGCAACTTCACATTGAATCAGCAGGGGTTGCTCTCGGGCCTGCTGGCTACAGTGCCGGGATTGGAAGGAAAGCCGATCGAATCCGTCGAGAACGCCTGCGCCTCCGGGGGTCAGGCCGTTTTGTCGGTGATCTATAAGCTCCTGGGCGGTGTGGGCAACGTGGGAATTGCAATCGGCTACGAGAAGATGCGCGACCGGGAAGGGAAGATGGATGGCAAGCTCATCGGCGAGGTGCTCGGATACTACTCGCATCCCGACGAGCGTCCCGGCAAGGTCTTTATCTTCCCGCATCTGTTCGCGGAAATCATGCAGTGCTACATGCAGGTATATGGCGTGACAGAAAGCGATCTGGCGCAGATTGCGGTCAACGAATACGGGAATGCAAAATACAATCCCTGGGCCCAGATGAACAAGGTCCAGATCACGCTTGAACAGGCTACGAAGATCGAGGGCATCAATCGTTACGTTGTCGACGGCCTGCCGCTCAAGACTTACGATTGTTCACAGATTACCGACGGCTATGCCGCACTCATCCTGGCCACGGAACAAGGATTGCAAAAGCTTGGATTGCCTAAATCGGAGTGCGTCGAGATCGCAGGCTACGCCCAGGCCACTGATCCCTTGCAGAAGGAAGGGCGCAATACGCTGGTTCCTGCTGGCGCTTATCGGGCGATGAGAAGGGCGTACGAAATGGCAGGCGCGCTGCCGGCCGATGTGAACGTGGCGGAAATCCACGACTGTTTCACCGTGGCAGCGGCAATTGGGACCGAGGTCATCGGGAAAGCTTCACCTGGCAAAGGCGCACGCTACTGGGTTGAAGGCAAAGCCAATGTAGATGGAGACTGCGCCATCAATATGTCTGGCGGCTTGATTGCCAAAGGACATCCCGTGGGCGCGACCGGAGTCGCAATGCTGGGCTCATGCTTCCGGCAGCTAAAAGGAAAAGCGTCGAAGGAGATTCAGAGGGGGGATCCGAAGGTGGCAGCGACGTTCAACATCGGTGGTGCCCTATGTGCTTCGGTGTGTACGGTGCTGCGGAATCCGGCATAAATTAAGACGCGCCGCGCCGCGGCCGCGCCATGGTTGGGGACTCACTTGGCCGGGCGTCCAGATGACAAATGCAAGAATTCTTGACACTTGATTCTTCCATCGTCCAGGTACTAGTCTCTAGCAGCACAGGAGGAAGATGGAAAACACACTCGGCTTAGTGATGACGGGAGGCGGCGCACGCGGTGCCTATCAGGCTGGCGTTCTGAAACGCATCGGTGAGATAAGACGGGTTCAGAGCCAGGGCAATCCCTTTCCCATCATCGGAGGCTCTTCTGCTGGAGCGGTGAATGGTGCTGCCCTTGCCGCAGGTTGCGACAATTTTACTTTGGCGACCCGTGTTCTTGCAGAACTCTGGTCGCGTCTGAAGCCCAATGACATCTTTCGCTGCGATGTTTTCTCCCAAGCGCGCAACTCGCTTACCTGGATCTTAGACCTATCCTTCGGGGCGGTTCTCGGCGGAGGTAATGCCCGCTCTTTATTGGATGCATCCCCTTTGCAGCGCTATCTCTACGCGCACCTCAACTGCGATCGAATCCAGGACAACATCAAGCGTGGGTCGCTCTACGCGCTTGCCATTTCCGCGACCAACTACAACTCAGGGAAAAGTTACCTCTTCATCCAAGGCGCCAAAGGCCATCCTATGTGGAACCGCAGCCGGCGGGTGACCCTGGCTACCAAGATAACCGTGGATCACATTTGCGCATCGGCTGCTATTCCTTTGGTCTTTCAGCCGGTAAGACTCAAGACCGCGAAGGGAACGGCTTTTTTTGGGGACGGCTGCGTGCGTCTTCAGCAGCCACTTAGCCCAATCATCCGGCTAGGGGCAAGAAAGGTTTTTGCCATCGGTGTCCGCTGTGAAAATAAGGAACATCAAGTGGAGGCCGCCACGCAGAAGGAACCCTCGCTGGCGCAAGTGATGGGAGTCCTATTTAATGTGATGTTTCTGGACCATCTTGCCGCAGATGTGGAGCACCTCGAACGGCTGAATCAACTGCTCCAAGACGGCCACATCACCCAGACTGGCATTGAGGGGTGTGAAAGGATGCGACCGCTGAAAACATTTCTGGTCACACCTTCTGTCGATCTGTCGGAGCTAGCGGAGCAACATCAGCGAGAGATGCCCTATCTTATCCAGTACTTTGTAAGTGGTCTAGGACGGGATGCAGCATCCTGCTCGGACCTGATGAGTTATCTTCTGTTCACGCCAAAGTACACGAACGATCTCATTGACATCGGTTACAACGACGCCGACGAACGAATCGATGAAATCGAGGATTTCTTGTATTCGACGGACGATGAGGACACCGAACCTAATCTGACTAGTCCAATCGGAAGTAATAAGTCGCGACAACCCCGCTCATTGTCGAGACGATCCTCTGGGTTGCTCAAGGTTCGAGGATGAGCTTTCACGCCTGGGAAACCCGCTTGCAGGAATAAGTTGTGAGGAGCTTTGCCTTCACTGGGCTCTGTTACTACCCGCCGTCGTGTCATCGAACGGTTTGCTCTCCTTGGCCCTTACTGGCGTACCAATGAGGGATTCTAGCCGCGATAACCGTTCACGCAGGCTATCAATCTGCTGTTGCTGTGTGCTGAGCTGTTGGTGCTGTGTCTGAAGTTGCTCTTGCTGGGCCGTGATGACTGTAGCTTGCTGCTCCACGCGATGATACTGCTTTTGTAGCTCGTTCAACAGCATCGGTGCAAGGTATTGATAGCGCACAGTGTATGGCTTGCCGTCCTTATCGTAGGCCACTAGCTGCGGGAAGACTTTCTCTACCTCTTCCGCAATCAGGCCATACTGGGCCGTGCGCGGCCCATTCTCATATTCCGGCCTGTAAAAAAATGTCACGGGGCGTAGTTTCATCAAGTCGTTCGTAGTGTTACCCATGTCGCGCACGCGCTCTTTGAAGCGGAGCGATGACGTAAGCGTGCCTAGTTGTCCGTTGGAATTGATAAACACCGGCACTCCCGACGATGAGGTCGCTCCGTAGATTCCGGCGATGAAAGTGGAACTTTGCTGGCCATCGCTGCTTCCTTGGGTGCCAATGCGAATTACATTGCTCTCCCCGCTGGCGCCCTGGCTGCCCAGATAGATATTGCTGGATCCGGTGCCATTATTGAAGCCAGCCATATAACCAAGATAGTCATTGTTACTACCGGTGGTGTTGTTATAAGCAACTGCGTAACCCACATAGGTATTGTTGTTGCCCGAATCGCCCGGATATCCTCCATAAGCCACACTGGGACCCAGATAGACGTTATTATTTCCTACACTTACGAGGCCAGATTGAAAGCCTAGATAGACGTTGTCATTGCCGGTGTCATTGCTGTACCCAGCCTCCACGCCGACAAATGTATTACCTGTACCGCTAGTGTTTGAGTACCCGGTATCCTCACCCACGAACAAGTTCAAGTCTCCGGTATTGTTGGCGCCGGCATAGCGCCCGACGAACAGGTTCTTCTGAGAGGTAACGGGAACGCCAACGCTCAGTACAGCGTTTCCGCCGATTCGGTAATTGGTCTGCGTGTTGACCATCTGTCCCGTAAGCGTTCCTCCCACTGTCCCGTTACCGTCAATGTTGTAGCTCGTGCTGGTCTGTAGAGCAGTGCCGTTCTGAATATAAAAGGTGGATCCGGGAGCCAGAGGCACACCCGTAAGTCCGGACCCATTCCCGGTGAACGTGCCAACCGTCGTCACATTGCCACTGCCATCAACGGAAAACTTTGTGATCGGATTATTGATCGGTCCGCTTGTCGCGGTGATCAGAGGACCGCCCGCTGTGTTCTGTAGCCATGCAGCCGTTCCGTTTGGACTCTGCACCATTGCTTTCAATCCATAGGTTGAGCCGATGCTGGAGGACTCGGTCGCAAGTACGCCGCTTCCCGCGTTACTTGCTGCATTCGCGAGCACTCCCGCCGCCGGGCCGCTCGTCGCCAGGGCCTGGCCCCAGACTCCCGTGCCGCCAAAACTCGCCTGCGACTGTCCCCACAGTCCGGTTCCATTGGGACTTGCTACCGCTCCACTCACGCCATAAGTGCTGCCCGTAGGCGATAGCGCCAGTCCTCGAACGCCAGTTCCAGTGATGCTATTCGCGTATCCCTTTACCCCGTACGTATAGCCGGCACTGGCAGTGCCAAATCCCAAAACGCCGATGCCTATGTTACTGGCCGTGATGCCCTCGACCCCGTACGCTTGCGCGGAGGTCGAATTACCTTGGCCGAAGATTGCAGCGCCAGAGCCCTGGATGGCCCCCAGGACGGCGCTGGAGGTGCCTGTGCTCGTTGTACTGGCGAAGATGGCATTGCCGGTTCCCGTTTGGGATACGCTCACGATCTGGTCGGCGGTCGAGCCAGTGAAGTTAGTCGGACCTTGACTTCCCTGCGTGAGGTTGCCTTCGGTTTGGGTGAAAGGCAAAGTATTGCTGCTGGGAGACCCTATTTGGTTGCCGCTGCTAATACCGGACGCAGTCTGGGAGACGCTTAGGTCTTTGGCCAGGACGAAATCGGAAATGCTTTTTCCCGCCAAGGTTTCCGCCTCGTGGGCCTTAAACGCGTAGGGCACACTCACTAGTAATGCACGCGCTTCCTCAGGCTGGCCTTGTACCTGCACGCCGAGCCAACGCTGCTCGTCTTGTGAGAACAGGTCAGCCGGCACCCCACCGGCTGTGCCGCTGCCCAGCAATACGCTGTATTGACCGCTTGCATCGGGTGTTATGTTCTGCGTTTCCAGCCAAATGGGTGCTCCACCGTTCTGCTGCTTGTAAATGGCGAAGATAACTCCGGTGGTCGCTACCAACGGTGATCCGCTGGTATCCTTAAGTGTCCCACCATAGCGGATAAGATTCGGAACGGCGGTACCGGATACTTGCTGTGCTGCGCAAAGCAAAGCCTGCATCAAGAGGCAGACGATCACAGTTACACTTGCGGTAAAGCGGTGCATTATGTGTTTTCCTTTCTAAAATGCGAGGGATCGTTCGTGACGCTTAGAGGACGGCCAAGCTGGTTTTCTGCGCTCGCAACATGACCATAATTGAAAATGCCGCCGGAGTGGCGGCTGCACGACCAATATTTCTTACCCAAGATTCTACTGTGTGATTAGCACATGCCCCTCAGATGATACCCAAGCACCAACTGACACACCGTACTGCTCACGTTGTCGCACAAATATTCAGGTGGGGTGCCGCAACAGTTTCCTCTGTCGAGAATCACCTGTACACAGCTTAGAATAGTGTCCTCCTCAGCCCCGCTTAGAATGTTGCTTCCGTATTCCAGGGTCTCAGGCCTCTCGGTAGTATCCCGTATGGTGACATTGGGTACCCTGAAAATGGAACATTCTTCTTGTACAGTCCCACTATCACTCAACACACAAAAGGCATTTTGCTCCAGCTTTATAAAGTCAAAAAATCCAAACGGATCCATGTAACGAACACCAGTGTCCTGCATGGCAACTCCGGCCCCCTGCATTCGCTGACGCGTGTGGGGATGAGTGCTGACAATAACTGGAAGTTCGTACTTTGAATGAAGCGAGTGCAAAGCCATAGTCAGCGAGCGAAGCCGGCTTTCGATGTCGACATTTTCCGCCCTATGCATCGTGACCAAAAAGTATCTCCCCGATATAACTCCAAGGTCTTCATGAATACTAGATTGCTCAATCTGAGCACGATAAAAACCTAGTACTTCGTAGATAGGGTTGCCGGTGACAAAAATCCGCTGTCCCTCAATACCTTCTCGCAGTAGGTTCTTGCGGCTACGCTCCGTGTAAGGCATCAGAACATCGCTGCTATGGTCGATCAACCGCCGATTTGTTTCCTCTGGAACCCGGTCATCATAGCAACGGTTACCTGCTTCCATATGAAAAACAGGGATACCCATTCGTTTTACAATGATCGCCGCTAAGCTGCTATTGGTATCGCCTAAAACAAGGAACCGATCTGGCTTGACGTCCAAAAGTATCTTTTCGATAGACGAAAGGATCGTGGCAATCTGTTGGCCAAAACTGCCTCTCGCACCAAGATAGTGATCCGGCTTTCTGACGCTTAGCTGCTGAAAAAATATGTCGTTCAGCTTTGCATCGAAAGTTCTGCCCCGTGTGTACCAGGACATGGTCACACAGTTCGTCTAACTTAGGAATTATCCTGGACAGGCGTATGATCTCCGGGCGAGTGCCCAGGATAGTCATAACCTTCATAGGCTTGCGCTTCCGAAGCGATAGTTGAAGGTGGCGAGCTCCGCCACCATCGCCGGTATCGTTGGAGGTTCATTGTATCCTGCTTTAACCCACAGATTTCGATTGAGATCCTCGTGCTTGGTTGAAAGGGTACGGTCGATGACACTTTTGGCTTCGGTGGGATTAATATGTAGATCCGTACGTCGGAATTGTGCGGCGAAAATCTTCAGGAGTTCATACTTGGACACCGATCCGCTCGGAATAACATGCTGCAATCGCGACAACGGAAGCCCGGACTTAATGGCTCCGCCGCACAAGCGGGCAAAGTGCAGGGTGGTGAGGCCGTTCCATTGATGGTTAGTGAAACCATCTAATACTGCGGCGTTCGCCTGCCGGCGAAACCACTCGACTAGAAAGACATAAGACTTTGGCTCCGGCCCGATGATGGAACAGCGAAGACAATGAGTGCCTGGGTAGAGCACCTCTCCCAGACTTTTCGTTTTCCCATAAACATCCAATGGATCGTGGAGATCGGTCTCGCAATAGGATCCAGTTCGCCCGGAATAGACACAATCGGTTGCGATCTGAATCACGTTGGCTCCAAAACTTTGCGCGCAAGCAGCAAGCTTATAGGGGAAAAAGCTGTTGATTCTCATCGCATTTTCTATCTCCGCGGGATCGTCATCATGCACGTAGGGCTTGGTTATGCCGATAGCATTGATGATCCATTGTGAGCCATTGATCGCTTTGCGGATTGAGTCCCGACCGGCCGATGCTGCGTCGAGCAGCCGCCACCCCACCTCTGGCAGGATGCGCCTCGACCGGTCCGCCAACATCTGGTTGCGCACCGTAGCCGACACGTTCAGCTCAGGATCGCGACTAAGTACATCCACAATCATGGACCCCAACATACCGCTCCCACCGAGAATTGTGATATTAACCCGGCTCATGCTCTGCGCAGATCATGGGAAGTCACCGTTCAACAACCTCCCACGGATTCCAGTAGCGAGCGTCGTAACGTATGTCGTCGCTGCGGCTTTCGTCAATGGTTGCGGTCGAGAAGAACAAGAGCTTGCTGTGCGCGGTAAGCGACATAAAGCCGTTGGCGTAACCGCCAGGGATAAAAAGTAGGGATGGTTGCATAGCGGACAGTACATGGCGGTTCACTTCAGCTTCTCGATTCGGTGTGTCCCAGTCATCGATGGCGACAGCGCAAACTACGGCCGCGCCCTCCAGGACCGTCACATACTTGGCTTCACGGCGATGGGCATGCCAGGCGCGTACAAAACCAGCTCGATGGTTACTGACTACATAGAATCGCTTTACATCTTGGAATGTGAAGTCATTTACAAAAGCCAACGTGCCGCGGTCATCGACGGCGATACTCCCACGTATTAGCAGAGGTTTCTGCAGGGTCATCGCATCGCTCCCGAAGCCGTGCCCCTTGCTAGCTCCTTGTGGGTATTGAACATGGAAAGAAAGGCCTGATTCGTATATCTAGGATTGAAGAGGTCCTTGATCCGATTATCCTCAACCAGGTGTTTCATCTCTTCAATGCCTTCGTCGATGGAGTGAGTCGCTTTGAAGTTAAGAACCTGATTCGCCTTATCGCTGCGCACCCTATAATTACGTAAGTCTTGAAACTTCATTGGCGTCTGCTCAATGACTAGATCAGGAAAGTGATTACGCACCTGATAGGCCAAGTCAACAATTCTTACATTCTGCCGGTGCAAGTTAAACACGCCTGTGTCAGCTGTGGTTAGATTGTCGACAGCAGCCTGCGCTGCGTCCTTGACATGGAGTAAGGGACGGAATTGATCGCCGCCAAAGACACTGATCTTCCCATTCTGCCAAGCGTGGACCGTGAGCGTATTGACTACTAAATCCAGCCTGACCCTGGAAAACTGATCGCCAACTCCGAAAAGAGTGCCAAGCCGAAAGACAATGGCGTTCGTGGCGCGGAGGTAGGTTTCCGCAGCAAGCTTGCTTGCGGCGTACATCGACAGCGGACCTGTCAGCGAATGTTCATCAAGCTCAATATTATCCTGGGCCCCATAAACTGAGCACGTTGACATAAAAATAATACGGCCATCGAAGCGCCGTACCATCCAGCCCACCGCTTCCTGGTTAACCTCGACAGTGATCTCGGGATTTAGTTGGCATGCGCCATCCCCCACGATGGCTGCGAGCCAGATCACCGCATCGGCCCACTTGAGATGAGGCAGCAGGCGGTCTTCATCTCTAACATCGCCGAATATGAAATCAACAGGCTTGCGATACGATTCTTCGTAGAGCAGAGCATCGTAGACCCGGATGCGGTGATCGGTAGTCAGCAGTGCATCAGTAACCGCGCCACCAACATACCCGGCGCCACCAACGACGAGCACATTCATTGTCGGGCACTCCTAAGAAGCATCTGAGCGTTATTTGCAACGACGATGTTGTCGTACATAAAAAATTAGAAGCAAGGTGAGGCTCTCAAAAACAGAATCTTGCAGTAACAAATATCGGAAATGACGTGAACTGCAGTCGCATGAGAGGATGTTATTTTTCAGTACGCATTCTTGCCAAAGATCCCAAACCATAATGTGAGGCATATAATGCGAATATCGAACCAAAAACTCCAGTTCTGTAGATAGTAAAGATCACATTCGACGCGCTTATGGATGGATGTGTCGCCTCTCCAACCATTGATTTGGGCCCACCCGGTTATGCCAACCTTAAGACGATGACGCGTATTGTAATGTGAAATCTCCTTTAGAAACTCGTTGACGAAGAAGGGGCGTTCAGGGCGAGGACCGACAACGCTCATATCGCCCTTCAAGACGTTCAAGAACTGCGGAAGTTCGTCGAGGCTGCTTTTTCTCAAAAGTGAACCAAGGAGCGTGCGGCGGGGATCGTTTTGCACCGTCCAAACTCTGTCACTATCTGAGAAGTCGTCCACCTGCATCGTACGGAACTTATACATGACGAATACTTTCCCATTTAGTCCGACCCGTTCCTGTCGGAAGAAGACAGGACCGCGAGAAGTTGCTTTGATTAACAGAGCGATCGGCAGCATTACCGGGGCAGTTAAAATAAGCGCGCCGATGGAAAAAACAATGTCGAAAAACCGCTTGGATAGCGCATAGTATAGCGACTCTGCTGGAGCCGTCGCTAGATCCAGCATGTGTAGTTGCCCGAATTGAAAAAGCCGCTCTCGGACCAAGGGCATGTCGCCCGTGTCCACAACGACGTGGATCGGCGCTCCCAGCATCTGGAGTGGTCTAACGACGGCTGAAATCGTAGCGAGGCGGTCGGCAGGAAGCGCGATGACTATGTCATCTATATCTCGATCCATGCTTGCCAGCATGCTTAAGTCAAAGACGGGGACATCCTTTACGTCCACGTCTTGGCCAGGTAAGCAGATGTGGCCGACAATAGTGGCCGGTGCGAAGGGAACACGCGCCAGCTGGCATGCTATGCGAGTGGCATAAGAGTCGGCGCCGACTATCAGCAGGGAAAGTGGACGGCGGGGTCGGTCGTCACTCCACAGAATAAGCCGAAACGCGGTTCGAATCACTACGGTTCCAAGAAATAGAGCGACCGCAGTAGCAATAAAAAAGACACGTGATAGGTCGTGTCCGCGGTAAAAGAAAAGAGCGCACAGCTGCAGTATGGAGGTGGCTGCGCATGCCGCCGCCGCCTTCTTGAGGCCGGTATATTCGCGAAAAAATTCCTCGATGCTGCATAGGCGATAGTACTCTACCGCAACGATCCAAGTCAGGGTCGTAAAGCCCAGCAAAGCTATATAAAACGATAAGTCATAAGCAAACGGGGCGAGCCCTAGTTTGTTGGAAAAAAAGCGAACATAGGCGCCTGTGATAAATGCAAATAGCGGAAGCGGGTAACAGCAAAGTCGTATTAGGAAACGGTAATAACTCAGTCGTAAGACCATGTCTGGAGTCCTTGGAAGCGCTCGTGGAACCAATCGAGTGCGGATCTATGGAAAACAGCTGAATATTGCCACGTGCTCTATATGTGAATGGGAGGGGGTTGACAAGCAGCGTGCTAATGATCAGAAGCGCCTTTGTTGCGTACCTTTATGGCCGGCCGGATAGGAGGTCTCGTCTAGGGAAAAGTGCCCGAGGATTTGCTCGGCTGCATGACGGGGCGAAAAAAGGGCCTCGATCAAGACACGGCCACGCTGTCCTAGGGTTGCGCGGAGCGTTGCATCACTCGCGAGAGCAAGTGCATATTCCTGAAGCGACTCATCGTCGCCATTCCGACAGCAGTATCCAACTCCGTTCTGGTTAAGGATAGCGAACAAATCATTGCTTGAGTTAACGCTGGCGAGCACTGGTAGTCCAGCAGCCAAATATGCCAACAAGCGTCCGGGTACATTGTTAGTTTTAAATCGCCGATCAAGTGAAATCAGGCCGACGTCAACTTCTGACATCATCGCTTTGAAATGGTCCTGGGGGACGGTGTCGAGTAAGGTGATATTAGTCAGTTCCCACCGGGATATGGTGTCACGTATCTCAGGCAGGTGGCTGCCCCATCCTACCAACAGAAAGTGTACGTGCGGCTTTCCTTTAAGAGCTTTTGCAAGCCTCAGTACATTTAGTGGGTCTTGTGCAACGCCAAAATTGCCTCCAAAAAAAAATATAATTCGATCTGTCAGTCCAAGGCGCTCGCGATAGCTGCTTCCGTGGTGCTCCGACTGGCGCGCCACGTACCAATTGAACAGAACTTCCGTTTGAGGCGAGTTGGGGATATGAAGATCGGCGAAGTAGTGTAAGTCCCCAGGAGATTGAACGCCAATAACGTCCGCAGCAGAGTACTGATTCTGCTCAAACCGCAACAAATATCTGTAGGCCAATCCTGGTCTGAGTTCTCCTACGTCTAGCATGAACTGTGTCCACAGATCGCGCAGCACTAGGTAGGCAGAGCAAGCGAACTGTTTCTTTAGACGCTCAACCAGGGAGCCAAAAAAAATTGTGGGGGAAAAGAAAATAATAAGGTTGAATGTACGTCCAGACAGAATGGGTCGTGCCCGGCGCCAAATCTGCTGGGAAAATCTTATTTCACGGAGACCGCGAAGCAGCTTGCCGGCGCCTTTTGTTTTACTCGTTCTAACTCTGACCACCTCAAGACCATCTTCGGCAGAGACGTTCGCACGATTTGGTGGCATGGAGAGACGGTACAAGGACTGTAACGATGATTCCGCGTCGCGCCAGTTCATCCGCGAGATCTTTCACGAGTTTGGCGGTCGAAGTCATTGTGGGAACAAAGGAGTCCGCTATTAGCAAAATGCGACGATTTGGAGACACGAATCCCGCGTCGCTACGATAGTTACGGACATCTAACGTGCCAAGCGATTTCAAGGCTTCGCCATCAACTCTATCGTTGCCATGGAATAGTATTCTGGCGCATGTGTTTATAGAGTACGAAGCAAAGACCCGCTGGTCTGTGCTGCCGGGTCGTTTGCCGACACAATCGGCTCTGCATCAAGCAGGATATCGAACAACTCAGCCCACGAGCCTGCAAATGGCGGGTCAACCTTTGGCTTCGTTACTGTCGTGAAGGACTCTGCTCCGTGCATCGCGTCCTTCATGTAGCTTGCCAGCTCCGAAGCAGAATCCGGAGGGAAAAAGGCAACACTGGGATGGTCGCCAACTGTCTCGCGCGCGTACGCCGCATCGGCAACAAGCATCGGCCGGCTATAAGGCCGAAATTCGCTGATCGGAAGGCCCCAGGTCTCAAGTTTGGACGAAAATAGCAGGCAATCGGTAAGTGCATATCGCCTGAAGACCTCTTCACGGGGTAGTCTGCCTAGTAGCCGAATCTGCCGTAATCCGATACAGCGTTTACTGATCTGCTTGGCATATCGATTGTCTGATGCTGCAAATGTCAGCCAAACCTCAAAGTCAGTCGTGCCACCAGCCACAAGCTGTTTCGCTGCGTCACAAACAACTTCAAAATTCTTGTGAATCGACGGATGAGACGGATAGAAAAATATAAACGAGGAGGATCGGGGCTCTTGCCTTAGCGAAGCAAGTTGTAATTCCGGCGAAACCGGATGAGCAACGACAATATTGTCGATCTTGAAACGCTTTCGAAATGCCTCCCTGACCCACTCCTGTTGAACAACTACCGATGCATTCCGGCGAAGGTTCACGTGGTACATCAAGTCTAAGAAAATATTTACCGCGGCAAACCGCGGCTGCGTGAAGGCTTCTCGCCAAGTGAGGTCATAGAAGCTGCTGACATTTTGGCAGTAAACTGCACGCCTTTGGGCACGGACATTTGGCGTAGTGTTGTGTAACGAAAGCCAAAGAGAGGGACTCAGCCGTTGAGATAATCTCCGGAATACCCAGTATTCGTGATACATCCGATCGAAAATGCTTCTCTTGGAAAGTGGGAATTCATAATAGCAAATATCCGGCACACCGACCAACTCCTTTTGGTGGACCAGGGCGACAATACTATATTCGTCAGACCGCTGCGCGAGGTGCTGCAAGCAGTCCGTCAGGACGGAAAGGCCGCCCATCTCGGTCAGGTTTACGGCGGACACGACGATGGTGGGCTTTCTGCTCATCGTGGTATCGGGGTCTCCGTTGGCGCGCATTCGATCAACCATGAGATTCTATGCGGTGGGATATAAGTGGCTGAGTCTTACTGGCGACAGGCCATTGCGTTGCCGAGCCTGTTGATGCAGATAGCTGAAGACATATGTGAACACGAAGAAGAAGAACTCGGGAGGAAAATAGTGGCCCGCCCTGATCAGCTTCAGAATGAGATATATCAAGACCGCGGTATTGATGGTGCCGGACTCGTCCGGAGTGGAGAGGCGAAACTTCCATAAGAAGACAGCGATTAAGCACAATCCGAGAAAACCAAGGTCGGAGGCAGACCGCAAAAACATCGAAGCTGCCTCCTTCTCGTTCAGGATCTGATTCTCCTCACTTATACCGCTTAAGCCTGGAATATCCGGGAGATATTTCTTGTGCGAGCTTTCGTGCGAGCCCAAGCCATTTCCCAAGACCGGACTTTCCTGCAGCACTTGGGCAGATACGAAGGCATTTGAAATTGTGGCGTAGGTGCTCGTGTTGACGTTGGCAACAGTCAATTCGGTAACAGCATTAACCGTGTCGTCAAAACGTAGCCGGAAGTTCTGTGAAAGCAGGCGCAATCCGCTAATGCCCAGGGCAATAATGAGGGGAACCGTGATAAGGAGAGACTTATGCCGCGACTTGGCAATGAGGTAGATCAGGATAAGAAGGAGCCCGATGTAGCCGACCGCAGAGTCAGCAAGGATTATCGACAGCAGACCAATTATTGACTCTACCCGGTGCTTGCCGTGGAAGAGTGTTGCCTCAAAAAAATAGTAGATTGCCGGCATCACGATCATCATGAACTGTGCCGGCTCAGTCAGCACGCTCTGAGCGCGAGAATATTGGGTGAGAAGGAAAGCACGCTGGAAAGGTACCATGAGGATGCCAATCCAACACACATAATACGCAAGGCGCGTGTAGAGGAGGAACAGGCGTCGGAAATCGAAGTTCTCAAAACGGAAAAAGTTGTAAAAATACAGCGACGTGAAGGTGATGCCGACAAACTGTTCGGAAAAGGCTCGAAGTGTATTGGTTCCCGCGGCAATGCTCACCAGTCCAGAGAAAGCCAGGTAAGTGTAGAAGAGGACGAGTGGTTTGTTAAGGACGAACTGGCCCAATGACAGGAGCACAAGGGTGTTAAATAGCATCACGAAGTAGAACGCCTTGATGTCAACGCCGGCCTTGTAACGCGCCGCCTCGCTGAAGAGAGCAATCATCGTGCTACCCACAATAAGGGTACGGAGGGACATCGCGTAGCCACGAGATATGCGATCGATCATGGTTTTACGACGCTCGATGCTGGCTCCATAATCGAGGGCGCCGGCAGGTTAAATGTCTTCGCCAGGCGCAAGAAGCTGCCGCAAGCGATACATCCATAGAGAAGGCGCGAGAAAGCGGCTCCCAGCGGCCCAATATGTGGTGTCCACCAGGCGGCGCAGGCGGCGGCAGCGATTCCGGCGAACAGGTTCAGCAGGGAAACGAACCGTACCTGACCCGTTCCCAACAGCGCGTAATAAGGAACCACGCTGATGGATACGATGGCGAATGCGATCGTGAGGACTGGCAATATCGAATAATTGGCCTTAGCAAACTCAGACCCCATATAGAAAGAAAGCAATGGTTTCCCAGCCAGCAATAAGGGCAGCGATAATAACAAGGTGAGGGTGGCGCTTATTGTCAGAATGGTACGCACAAAGTGTTGGGCGGATGCATGTTCTCCGGCTTCAGTCTTGTGACTGATGCGCGGGAAGACAAAATTGAATGCCTGCACACAGATTGTCTGGATCGGCTGCACGATCTGTAGGCAAATCGAGTATGCACCGGCGGCGGCGGGTCCTATCGTCGCGCCAACAATCAGTCGGTCTGCCTGGGTAAAGATTATGTTGGCGATGGACTGAATGCCGGAAAATGCGCCGAAGCTCGCGAGCTTACGCCACTCTACAAAGTCCACCACGGGCAGGAATGACATGTTTGCGTCGAGCCGACGGACTTGCCACGCCAGCAGCAGCAGACCTGCTAAGGTCCAGCCCGCCGTAGCAAGCAGAATCGCAACGACCCCATAGCTGCACAGAGCCAGGACTATCATGGTGATGATCGCGAGACTCTTAATTGCAATGCAGATCTTGGCTGAGATATCGTAGCGTTCGTAAGCCTTCAAGGTGCTGGTGTATGCCGACTCAATCCAGCGCAAGGCAAGTACTACAGCGCCGGCACGCACGGCGGTGGCTGCTAGTGCATAGCCTCCGGCTTCCATGTGAAAGGCGTAGCGTGCAATCAGGTTGGCTGCCAGCAGCACGATTCCGCCGCCGAAAAGGGCTGTCGTGATGCTAAGGCTCAGGGTCGCCTCAAAAACTCGCGCCGCGCCAGGGTAATCTGACCGGCCGCGACAGGCTGCAATATGCTTGATGGCCGCATCGCCGATGCCAAGACCGAAGACTGCCAGACCTCCAGCTAGACCATTTACCACAGCCCAGATTCCGTACATTTCCAAGCCGAGACGGTGAACGACAACAGGAGTAGCAACGAGCAGCAGGAAAGGCTGGGAAACATAGTCAAGAACATTGTAGAACGCGCTCCTGGCATCGTGGCGCACCGGTGCTCGTCCTAACAGCGAACTCAAGCGAAACTGTAGTGAACGAAGCCGCGATATCAAGACTAGAACTCACCCTTGTCAGGTGCGGAATGAGACGACCGCCTGGCGAACGCGTACGACCGGAGCAGTGCTAGCTTGGCAGCATATCGCGTGTCCTGCTTGGCGCGGGCATGCAAATCGACTGCGATCGACCACATCGACGTCAGTAGCAACGTTCCGAAGAAAGCACCCAGTACGATCAGGCTGCGATGGGGTTTGGTCGGCTTGTCCGGTGGCGTAGCCGGATCGAACACCTGAATACTGGTTGCTTCTTTGGCTTCGTCTAGCTTGGCCAACTCGTACTGCTTCGAGAGTACTTCAAATACCATCTCGTTGTACTTCAGTTCACGCATCTTTCGCAGATAATCCAAGCTTGCCGAGGGCATGCCGGCGGTGGGAATCTGCGTGTCGCCAGCGCCGACATTCCTCTGCCGCTCGAGATTGCTCAACTCCCCGCGAAGTGCCGCCAACTCTCTCTCTGTACGTTGTAGGTAAGGATTGTCGGCGGTGGCATAGCTTCGCATGCCCTGCAACCTGACCTCGCGCGCGGCAATCTGCTGCCTCACGTTCGTTATTTGCTGAATGATAGCTCTGGCTTGACTGTCCAGTTGTATGAGGCCTGTCTTTTCTTCCACCCCCTCCAGGCCTATTTCCGATTCGGCTAACTGTTGTTTTGCTTCTCCCACCTGCTGCTTCGAAAAAGGCCCGTCTCTGGGCGGCTTCCGACACCGAAAGTTTCTTCATCACCTGGCGCAGTTCGTCAACGTAGCTATTGGCGATCTCGGCGGCGCGCTTCGGGTCCTTGTCTGCAAACTCGATAGTGATCACACCGCTCTTGTCGTCGCTGATCTCAGTGTGGTCGGCTAACGCCTTCAGCGTATCTACCAGGTTCTTCTTCTTGTAAAGGCGCATCAGATCGAAACGGCGAATTAACTGGTCGCCAATTGCGTTGCTTTTCAGAACAAGCACGTATGCATCGCTCGGATTCTTCAGCCCAAGTTCCTTACCGGCGAGTGCTGCAACTGAGCCAAGTTGCCCCATCATCGCTGCCGTCAAGCTTTGATTTTGCTCGGGCGGAAGGATGCTCGTTTTGGCAACGTAGCTGCGAGAGATGAAGAGAGTAACAATGATCGTTAATATAGTTACCGCGAGGGTGACTTTCGCGATAAACCATTTCCGTTTGACAACCGACAACAGCAGGTCGATCGCCAGGATATCTCTGTCAGGATCGTTGCCGATCTCTCCAATGTGTGCGCTTCCGACTTCGTTATCGATGGCCGGGGGCGGCGGTGCTGATCGATTCAAAGATTCACCATTATTCGATCACCCTATTTCAAGTTATATGGCGAGATCTGACAAGCGCCACAATCCCAGCGCTTTGTCCCGATACCTACCACGAGATTGCGTGCATTGTTCGTCAATTATGGTGATGGGTTCCGGAAAATTCCAGGGGGGCCGTTGCAGGTTCAATGGACGCCAATCGCCGGTAACAATATCGCGGTTCTTTCGCGGACCGACAAATGTAGTTGTAAGCAGATAAACGGCCCCGCTATCCTTGAAGTTCGTGATCGCATCCGCAATATCTGAATAGGAAAGGTGCACCAGGCAATCTCTGCAAAAAATTACATCGGCATTTGGAAGCGGCTCGTTCGTAATATTCTGCGTCCGAAATTCGCGGATTCCGTCGGCATACTGCCGTTGGTTGCGTCCGACAAGATCCGGAACGATGTCTATACCTATATAACGATCTAATTCCAATTTTACTTCCTTCATCCAATGAAAGTCGCCACAAGGCGCGTCCACCATGGTTCTTGCGCCAATCTGTTTTAGCAATGCCGGCAACGCTTTGCGAACGGCCGCAGTCTGACCAAGGTCTGAGCCAAACCCCGATACGGATTCGCCGTCGCCCCAGGCTCTCCTTTCATAAATCTGAGAGAAGGTCGATTCAATGGGCTTAGATTTATGGAAGAGCGCCTGGCATCCGCTACGCAACGGCCGCCAGACGGCCACCACCCACTCGGGGCACGCGGCACGAAGAGTTTCTTTGGCGTCTTGAAGACTGGTCATTAGCAGAAAGGTTGGTTCTGACCGGAATGCCGCTCGATCATCACAGCTCTCACTCGTTGACAAACCTAAATAATTGGTTTGCGAAAACCGTTATTTCAGCACGTTGATCGCGGCGGCTGCCAAACCGAAGTTCGCCAGAATCTGCGACCAATCTTTGAAGCCTCTTAGGGCGGCCCCTTTGTTGACCTGCTCCGGAACGACAACGGTGTCGCCGGGCATAAGGTGCATAGTGTCGAAGCCGCCTGTCCACATACGGGATGTGGCTTGTTTACTGATTACAGTTCCGTTGGCACGGTATACAAATTCTCTCGATTTATCAGCATCGCGCGTCGGGCCGCCGGCGTTTTGCAGATAAGCGGACAGGGTTTTGCCATTCTTCTGGAGAAAGGCTCCCTGGTTGTACACGTCACCGATTACACTGACGACAGCCGGACGACTGGGCACGTAGAAACGATCTCCATCTTCCAGGGCAATGTTAGGAATCAGGTCGACGTCGCCAGCAGTCGGTGAGAGATCGAGGACTATTCGGCCGTCGGCCTTCAGCTGGCGAAGCTGATCGATGGTCGCGCGTTGGGCCTCAAGCGTGACTTTCGCAGCAGCCGATTCCTCCGCCGATTTAATATTTTGCGAAAGCAGCGCAGCCTGGCGTAAAACGTCACGCTCCATCCCCGCGATCATCGCCTTTAAACGTTCTTGCTGATCGATCCGGACGGTTTCGCGCGTAAACACCGATGCATAAAGATATGCCGACGGAGCTAGTCCTCCGGCACGTTCAACAACATCACGAAGCATCTGGCCCGGCTCGACACGATAAACCCCGGCAGCCTTGAACTCGCCCTCCAGGCGGATGAACTTTGTCTGTTCCTCCTTGGGCACGCGAAGATCAGCCTGCGAGAAGACGGTTACGATATCGCCGGCTTGCAGCAGCAAATTGCTGTTGTCGTCGTGACTGAGGATCGCCTGTGCCAGATTGAATGGAATAAGCTGGGTGGACAGATTGTCCGGGTTCATTCGCTGAATGACAGCGTAATCCCAATTAATCTCGGGAGCATTCTGTTTAACGTCGTTCTGAAGCGTCTCTTTTCCACCCTGAACTTCAATTTTCGCCAGGCTAGCAATTAGGTTCTGGCGATTCCAGTATTCCTTGGTAATAAGAAAGTCGCGACTTGGGATCAAATCGCTGACTCGCATATTCGGCCGCCATGGATAGCGCCCGGGTCGCGCAATGTTTCCCCGTAGTGTGACGGCATTCTCAAATCGAGGGGATATGGAATCCACCGTAACCACGTCGCCGTCCTTGACCAAGTGAGTCAATCCGTTGTAATCAAGCGTCAGCTCTTCTATGCGACGACTATGTCGTTGGTCGATACGCTCAATCCAAACCTTGTCCCCCAGCGCTGTCGTGGAAAGTCCGCTGGCGAGGCGCAATAGTTCGCCCAAGTCCGTCTCTTTCTTGAGCTCATAAATCGCAGGTACATTTATCTGCCCGCTAATCGCGACTTGAGGTCCGGCCGGCGGTATGTAAATCACATCCTCGGGACTCAGTATCATGTCTTTCGACTTGTCGCCATTCAGCAAGAGATCGTAGAGGTCAAACTCGGTCACGATTCCGGAACCGCGTTTTAACTGTATTCGCCGCATCGATCCCGTGGGTAAGGGGCCTCCGGACGCGAATATTGCGTTCGTCAGCGTGCTCAAAGAGCTCACCGTGTAGCGGCCGGGACGGCGTGCCTGCCCTACAACGAATACATCGATCGAGCGCAGCTCGCCCAGGGTTACACTTAAGTCAAAATTTTGGAAGACACGCCCTATCTGGGCCTTTAAGAATGGTCTCAGTTGATCGTATTTGACCCCGGCTATATAAAAATTGCCAACCTCTGGGATAAAGATATTTCCGTTTCGGTCGACGCGCGTGCGAACGTTCAGACTAAGTTGGCCCCATCCCCGAATCAGTAATTGGTCTCCCGGTCCAATCACGTAGTCTGAGGTCACCGGTATGTGTTCGACAGGAGCAAATGTAGTCGGCACATTTCGAAACAGGTTTTCCCCGTAAATCGGGAGCACTCGCCCAACTGATGAAAAGACTAATTCCTGAAAATCTGTTAGCTCGGGAGCTCTCCTCGTTCGAGGCATCTGAGTTGTTGGCACTTCGGGTTGCCGAGCGCCCCTCGGCATGTTCGGGTAGTTTACATTCCCCGGCTGCGTCTGTGGCATGCCTGGATATGTCGTAGTTTCAGGCTGTGGCTGCGGCATATTTGGGTATGTCGTACTATTGGGTTGCGACTGTGGCGCCCTGTTTTGCGAATTCACTTCGGGAGAAACCTGAGTCTCATCATCCATTGTTATGGAGTTAGGATACTCCGTAGGAGGACAAGTCCCGTCAACCTCGCATTGCGATTGCGCGCGAGGCAAAGGATTGTCTTGCAAATCGCTATCGTTCTGCCCCCAAACAAGAATCGGGAACGCGAGCAGAACGGAAAACAACAGCCGTCTGACCAAACGGGTGGCGCGCCTTCTCGTGTGCTTGTGCGCCGATTCCACGATTAGGGACTGAAATCCGTAGATGGATCTTGTTCTTCTGGCACGAAACGTCATTTGATACACCGCAATCTTGTCATCTCCAGCCTTCAGAATATTGGCGAAGCTAGCTAGAAATTGGCCTCGGACCGCACTTTGCTAGTGCGTTCCAGCAGCATGTGGCTTGAGTGTGACTTGGCCGTAGTTTCCGTATGGCACAACTAGAGAGAAGGTTAGTCCCGAGTGATCGCTGTGTGCGAAGTTTGCAGGCGAGGTGCCCTGCCACGGCGCAGAGTTCATTTTTGCGGAGGCTAGATCGTAAGAAACAGTCGAGCCGCTTTGCGCTTGAGTCACAATGAAAGTATGTGCCGTTGGCTTCGTAGCCGGCATTACTCTGGGAAATCGATCGGTTAGCCAGTTGTAATTCCAGAAAACGACGTCGACGCTACCATCACTATTCTTAACCGCCACGCAAGAGGTACTGGCGTCGCCGACACATAATGCAGGTGAGCCTTTAAGACCCACAATCGCGAGGAATGCAAGCATAATGTGGGTAGGGGAACCGTCGAGTTTGTAGAGTGCTGGCCAATTCGAATTAGGGAGTTGTGAAAGCGACAGAAACATCGTGTCGTGGACCCCAAAGAAGGCCATCTTAGCTGCGAAGTCTAAAGCAAAAGCTCCGGCTATGGGGTCGTAATTCAGTCCAGGAGTGTTCTCATAACTGGAGCCCCACTCCGTGATGGCGACGTTTGCGCTGCTGTGAGCGCCAGTCGCGTCACTCCGTATAGCGTTGATAATGTTCTCCACAACCGCGCCCGTGATGGCATTGCCGTACACATGGAAGCTAACGAAGTCCGCTGGGATGTGGTTAGCTGCAACGTAACGAACAAAGCGGGTCGTCCAGTCAGTCTGGGGTGGGAGATGCCCATCTTCGGCCTCTGCGGGGCCGCCAACCCGGAGAGTTGTACCAGGATGCTGATGGCGAAAATTGTCTACATCCTTCGCGATATGGGAGTACAACGTTGCATAAGCATTGAATCCACTTTCGTCAGTAGAGGCAGATGGCAATGCCGACGCGACCCAATTCTGCGAGGGGCTATTCATTTCATTGCCCACTTCCCATTCGCTCTCGGTGAAGCCCTGGTCGACGACCACGTATTTGAGGAACGTGTCGATATACTGGTCGTAAGCCGTCCACGACGTGGGTCCGTATTTCCTGCCGCCGGGTCCTACTTTCGCCAAGGGAGGCGGCACGACGTGCCCGATAATGATGTGAGGAATCCAGTTGTTCTGACGGCATAGCTTGAGATTGTAGGTGAGGGTGACTGGCCATTGCACTGTCTGACTGCCATTGGCTGCGATCGCCTTAAGATTACCCACGTCTACATTGATAAGTCTCAACCTGTGTATCCCGAGCCGCTTGAGTCCCTCTATCTTAGCGGGAGTTGCGGACTCGGGGGTCGTACCCCCGGCGATGACGGCCTGCATTCCCTGAAGATAGGCAGGCTTTATAGATGGAGTCTGTGCGAAAATCATGACCGCAAACATCGGCAGCAGCAGCGTGATGACACCTAATTGAAGTTTGTTATCTGTCATATTCGTTTTGCGTTCACGTCACTTAACATGCGTCGGCCATAACATAACCTGTAGTCCGACAGCGACGTCGGTCTTGGCTGTGGGACTTACTAGCGGGAAGTTGAAGCGTTCGTACTGTACTATTGGGGAAACCTGAATGTCGCGTTTTACCAGCCAATCTACTGTGGCGGAGACGTCATTCAAGCCACCGCCTCCCAGGAAAATGGGATCGTTGTATTGTCTTCTATAACCTAATTGGATCTTTCTCTGACCGGAAAACCAATAGGTGGTCCAGGCCTGAATCCCGTCGCCCTGACGTCCGATCCAGCTGCCTATAATTTGACCGTACGTTGTATATCCATTTGCATAATGAGTATTGAAATAGTAAGGCCCGACTCCGGGATAGCTGGGAACGTTAGTATAGATGCCCTCGACACGAAGATCGAGATTCGGGAGCTTGGGTATTTGCGGAAAGTATAAGCCCACGTCCCATGCTGCCTTGGTTGGGTACGCGATAGGGTTAGGTTCGTCATTCGTCATGCCGTCCGCATACAAGACGGTCCAGTTACGGAGACCAGGAAGGCGGTAGGAGAAATTAAATCCGTTGAAGCGTTTGCCGGGATCGACGGCTTGGGCATTGCCGTGGGAAGAGAAAGTATGAAGCCAGGTGGCGAGGGTTGCCGGGCGGGTTTGCCCTGCGAACATCACCATAATCGTAACTCCGATTTCGAAGTTAGGAGTCATCTTCAGGCCAAGCTTTTCACCCCAGGTGTAAGGCTGTGGATTGACCGTCTGAATGCCGTTTCCAATGAGAGGAAACTCCGGGAACGGTCCACGAAGATAGTAATATCCGCCGACACGACCAACAAAAAATTGATTTCGAATCTTTCCCAGCAAGCCAAACACGCTGGGAAGTTGAAACGGGGTGACTCGTCCCACACGCAACATTGGCATTGCTTGCGCGTTATTCGATAACATCAGGGAGCTGCCGGCGTCTGGCGTCCACGACAGGCTTTGTTGGCCGAACGAAAATTGCCAGTTGGCGACATTTAAGGCGACGTATGCTTCGATAGTACGAAATTGATTGACACTTGGGAATGTAGGAACCGAATTCAGTGGAAGATGATCGGTATTGGCAATGTCCTGTGCCGTGGCCGGACTGTAGTTGGCGATTGCAGCCGAATGTTGATACTCTCCACGCACATAGAAGGCGAGAGGTCCGGCTTCTGCGCGGCCCGAAGCTCCCACGATAGCATTCAGCCCCTGCCCATAGGGGCGGCCATAATCATCGAAGATGGTTTGCGCGAAGTGGTAACTGTCACGCAGAGGCATTCCAACGATCTGAGTAGTTCGCGCGTAGGCCGACTCCAACTCGACGCCGACATTTGCGGCGCCCTCCAGCTTCGCTAGTTCAGGTGCGAACTCGGTTCGCAGTTCTGACACCACTGTGGCCGACTCAGTGTTCGAAACTTCGGGATATCCGATCGCCTGCTGTGCTTCCAGGGTTAAGCGGGCACATTCCATCCTGGCCATCGGCCGAATTGCGGTAATAAATGTTGGCAAGTATCCCAACGCCGCCAAGCGATCGAGCGCCGCATAGACCCAATTGTCCAGTGAAACAAAGGTCGATCCCATGTAGCCGGGATTGCGTATTTTGTCTTCCGGTGCTTTTTCGAATGTTCCCCAATTCGAGCCGTCGATCTCCGGATAGCTACTGCGCGCACGGTAGATCTGACGGCCAAGGTACCATCCCAAAGCACTGCCAAGAACGGAGTCTGAAACCCAGTGTTTCTGCCCAATAATGCGCGCCGCGCTTACCGAACCAGCTACTCCGTATACCAACAGTTTAGTCAGCGGACCGGGATACTCGTGAGCTATGACGCTAGCTGTTGCCCAACTTACAGCCGACGTACTCGAAGGGAAAGAATCCCCGCCTTGAAAGAAACTACCACGATCATTGCCAGTGTAAGGGCGTTCTCGGCCCGCGATATATTTCAACGCTGAGGAATCGATATAGGCGTCGAGAGCTGCTTCCCCGGCCAGGAAGCCCGTCTCGCGCTTGTGCTCATCCTTAGTGAACTGTCCCCAAAGAAAAATTCCTCCACCGGCGCCCAACAGGGCGCCCATTCCCGCATCTGACGCTTTGACGGCCAGATTGACGGTGTTGGCGCTCTTTGGCAAATGGGACTCGATGGCCGTATCGCTGCCGACTAGAATGGCGCTCATCGCGGTCGCAGGAACCAGGAAAAATAAGTTGTCGGCGCGCATGCGGAAGGGAGTCGTCCAGAACGCCTGCTGGTCTTCCAGCAAGTTCTTCGGTAACGAGCGCAGGCTGACGTGAGGTTCGCTCTCATCAGCCGAGCTCGAAGTCGACTGTGACCGGTCGTTGGTGGAACTCTGCTGGCTTGATTGGGCCATCCCGCCATCAGGAGACAGCGTAGACCAACATAAGATCGCAGTCAGGATCAGCCTGCTCTTGAAACTCACGACCATGCTGAGATCCCGCGCGCGATTTGTCTCACTTGCGGATTTCGCGATTCTGCGCGACCCGTAGGCTCACGGTAGATGTTGACCGCTCCTCAAACCAGTCCACCCGTTTGTTGTTGGGAACGAATTCGTGCCGAACGCGGATTGCCGCTAAAGCATCCTCATCGCCGGGGGCGCCACTTGGGCTTCACCGATCGAAGCTCCTGGGAGCTAACATTAGGTCGCCCACCCTCGCTGATGCATTGCCGTATATTACTGAAATCGTAACTCTTGGCGTT
This sequence comes from uncultured Acidobacteriaceae bacterium, assembly GCA_963720135.1. Lineage (GTDB taxonomy): Bacteria > Acidobacteriota > Terriglobia > Terriglobales > Acidobacteriaceae > Bog-257. Next base: position 359,938 of record CAVREJ010000022.1, on the reverse strand, counting down.
AATTCCTGCGCGGCCCGACCATTCAGACCGGCCACGGGGAGGCACGCCGGTCGCAATCGGCAGGTCAAATCAGGCGAGGCTCCGCCTTCCTCGCTTAGCAAGGCGTTTTGTATTTATTCCTCAGAACGGGCCGGAAATTTAACTGTGACTGCGTTTTGGAAATGTCATCCACCCATCAACAGGTACAACTCTCCATCCCATCTCTGATCTGGAAGACGGCCCACAAATGGAGATACTTTTATGGACACACATACTGGCACGAGTTACTCATTTGGTCAAGGGAAAATTTGGCAGCATTCAGCACTCCGCGCCCCTATATGAGTTGCAGTTTCCGTCCACCGAAGTCCGGGATGGAACGATCCTCGGCCGCTAAATCCTGTCTCCTCACGCCGACTCTTGTTTCGCATTCAGCCGGGGAAAAGTCGATACGCCACGTTAGGTGGTGTTATCGCCGGCATCAACAATTGCGAGAGCCATCTACGGTTGCCACTAAAGGTGGACGGCACCCTCAACGGGTCTGCCAGAGTTTATCAAGGGCTTAATAATCAAGTCATACATCATGGTTTCGAAGCTGCGTGTGGGCTATTGCATTTCGTCGCCGCATCAGAGATAATCCGCCCACTTTTACCCAAAGCAAAGATCAATGGCCACCGCTGTCACCGACTAAGAAGGGTGGTTGGATTCTAAATGAAGCGTCCGCATCCCGAGCCTTGTAAAGCTGCGTTAAACGTCATGATTGTCGCGCTGATATGCTCTTCCGCCTATGCACAAATCGCAGTTACTACCTATCACAATGACAACTATCGTACCGGTGCGAACCTCCAAGAAACTAGGCTGACTCCATCCAACGTAAATGTACTGACATTTGGCAAGCTGCAAGCATTTCCCGTAGAAGGTTATGTTTACGCTCAGCCGCTGTTTGTACCAGGAGTGGATATTCAGGGCATGCAGCACGATGTTCTCTACGTAGCGGATGAGCACGATGCGGTTACGGCCTTTGATGTGCATACCTTTGCCATGCTTTGGCAGACCTCCTTTCTCAGCGATGACGGAAGATATATAGTTTCCACTCTCTCAAGTGATGACGATTTGGGCTGCGACGATCTTGTTCCCGAGGTCGGAATCAGCGGAACGCCAGTTATCGATCTCAGCCGAAATACCCTGTACGTGATTGCCCGGACCAAGGTGACAGACACCCAGACCGGGCACAAGCAGTTCTACGAGACTCTGCATGCGCTCGATCTCAGGACTGGAGCGGACATCGTAGCCCCACAGGTCATTACCGCCACAGTTCCGGGTACGGGAGGAGGCTCGCAAGGTGGTTTTCTTACCTTCGATCCATTGGTAGAAAGTCAGCGCCCAGCTCTGCTGCTCGCAAACGGCCAGATTATTGCTACCTTCGCCTCTCTCTGTGACTTAGGTTTTTATCACGGATATGTGCTCGCATTCGACGAGACCACGCTTCAACCCACGGGCGCGTTTGTAACAACGCCCAATGGGTACCAAGGGGGAATGTGGGGAAGTGGGGCCGGTCCAGCGCTCGACTCGAACGGTCGTATTTATGTTCCTACAGGTAACGGCGATTTCACTGCCAACGTAGGTGGACAAGACTTTGGAGATAGCATACTCAGGCTAAACTGGTCCAATGATTTATTCACCGTTGAGGACTACTTTACGCCTTGGGACTATCAGCCTCTGTGGGATTTCGACGCGGATCTTGGCTCAGGCGGCGTCATGCTTCTTCCCGATCAGCCAGGAACAACCTATCCATACTTATTAGTCCAGGCAGGCAAGGAAGGTACGATCGATCTGTTAAACCGCGACAACATGGGTCACTGGCACGCGGGCGATGACAGTCAGGTACTGCAGACAATCCCTCATGTCATGAACGGCATCTGGGGTGCCCCGGCATTCTGGAAAAACAACATTTATTTCGGCGCTTATAGCGATTATCTGAAGGCGTTTCGATTCAACTCGACCGCAGAGCAGATCTCTGTTGGTCCCGTCTCTCATTCTCCTCAATACTTTAACTATCCGGGACCGACCCCATCCGTATCGTCAAATGGTCCGAACAACGGAATTGTTTGGGTCATTCAAAGCGATGCTTATAGCTCGTCAGGACCAGCGATTCTCCGGGCCTATGATGCTGAGGATTTAGCGAATGAACTTTATGATTCTAACCAAAGCCCTCAGCGTGACGGAGCGGGTCCTGCCGTCAAGTTCACACTACCAACGATAGCCGACGGTCTGGTATTCGTGGCCGCACAGGGCGAAGTGGACCTGTATGGCCTACTGCAACCTTTGGCGGATGCGGTATTGCCGCGATTAAGGTCTCGTCCACGCTGAGTTTCTCGCAGGGTCAGGTACGGAGTCCGTCGCTCCACCACTGTATGTGGCGCTCGTAGTAATTTCGGCGATAATCGCGATGGCAATTCAGCAAGTCGGAGGAAGCTGGAATGAGGACTAGCGCACCTGAACGGTCTGGGCTCATCCTACACTGGCTTCTTTTTTTCGTTATTTGTTTCGGGCTGGGATACCCTTCGGTCGGCCGTTTTGATGCGCGGTCGGTAAGCCCTGACGCGGTCGAATATTACAAACTGGTAGCTGGCAAGCCGTCGGACGCGGCGGATCTGCTGCGCTACAGATTGCTCGTGCCGTGGGTCGCTAAACCGTTCGCCTGGGTCAGTCAGGGTCACATTGGCTCATGGCATGCCGTCCCGTTTGGGCTCCTGATGTCCAATTGTCTCTTCACGGCGACCGGGGCTGTACTTCTGTTGCTGATCGGCACAAAACTCGTAGGCCGACGGGCTGCATTTGTGGGAACGCTGCTCTACCTGCTCAACTTCACAATTCCCAACAGACAGCTCGGATTAGGACTGGTGGATTCGGGTGAGGCTTTCTTCATGCTGGCCCTCTTCTTCCTGCTCTTCCAGCGGAAATTCTACCTCCTGCCGATTATTGGTTTCCTGGGTGCGCTCGCCAAAGAGTCGTTTGTTCCGATGTGTGCCGCTGCCGCAGCAGGTTGGGCTCTCTGTGATTACCGAAGGGGAAGATGGAAGCAGAATCAGACAATCTGGGCAATCGCGATGGTTCTGATGGGATTGAGTACCGTCGTCCTCCTTCAAACAAGCGTGACTGGCGGCCTCGTGTGGCCTTGGCAGCTTGCTCGAGGTCTGCGTCATTCGGATGTGAGCCTGCTGCGTGGGCTGATTGGCTGCTTTAGGGATCGGTATTTCTGGTACACGTTTATCTGGGCGTTACCGCTCGGCGTCATAAGACTGCGTCAGTTGCCTGCGCCGTGGATTTGGGCTTCTATCGCTGGCGCGACAGCCGCACTTGCCATGGGCGCATGGAACAATGCGGCAGGTAACACCGTTCCCTCTATCTTCAATTCCATTGGCCCGATATTATCGTTATCTGCCGCTCAGTTGCTTGTTGGTGAAGACGCACGTGCGGAAACCTCAGTCGCTTGTGGAAGCACCTGAGGCGTGCGAGCCTTCCGCAGCTGGCACCACGATTAATCGCGATGGCCCTGGGCCCTCACCACCGAGAGCTGCTGGAACGGCTCTGAAAGCGGTGTGAGCAGCGAGGAAACTTGGGGAGCTGCATTCCCAACAGGAATAGGACCATAGATGAATTTTCAATATGCTCGGTTTGGCGGGACCTTGGGCACCGCTCGGCAGTACCCCTGACGTCTCCGCGGATGCGAATCCCGCCAGCGGCGTAGGAGTCGCCGAAGTCGCGACATTTCTACGACGGCTCAGCCGGCACCAACGGCTGCCCCGTCTCGACCGGATGGGACCAGTGCACGGGAATCGGGAACTCCGCGCGGGTATAGCGGACACTAATCCGTCGCTGACGCATTGTGGCCGGCTACATTTCGGAGGCCCTGCCCGGCGGGGCCTCGCTCTTCTCGTCGCGTAGCGGATCGTATCAAGCTTGCTATGGAGCTCACCGAAAGGCCACGTTCGGGCGCCTGCGATTTATCCGGCATGTCGCGCTGAGCGCCGACGCCGTAATCTCAAGTCAGGATGGGAAAGGAACTGCAGGGGGAGTCAGTGGTGCGGCGCAAAAATAAAGGGGACGCTTGCGCGCCCCCTGGTTGATGGAAAAGCAGCTACTTCTTTTTCTTCTTCGCTGCCTTCTTGGTTGCCTTTTTCTTAGTTGCCATTGTTCTATTCTCCCTTCCATTTGTCATGGACATTGCGATTCAAACTTTCATCGCAATTTGTTAGTTGTATAGAGTCATTGAAAAAAATAGTCAAGCAAAAAACGCACAGCTATGTGCAGAACTCGGCGACGCATGAAGGCTGCTCGCCGGCTTCCGGGTCGCGAGAAACTCTGACGGCGACTCCCTCGCCACTGGCGATCGCGAATTTTGCATACGCATGGAAGGCGCATGAATACTGGTCATTTCAGCATTCGCAAAACCGCACCGCTGAACGCGTCATGCCACGCGTGCGCCATCATCCCAGGACGAAGACTCTTTCGCCACCAGGCGAGGAGCCCAAACATTAATCCATAAATTCCGATCAGCAGCATGCGGGCGACGCCTTCATAGCCGTGTGAAGCGCCGAAGATGGCAGCTGACAGCAGCACACCAATCAGCGTCGAGTTGGTGATCGCGGCAAGCTGCCGCTGCAGATATCCGCGGAAGATAATCTCCTCACAGAAGCCGGCGGTGGCGCTCAGGCAGAACCAGACGGCCAGTTCCAGATGCGATCCGGGAGTGAGAAAGCCGAGCTCCTTCCTCATGCTTTCGATCTTCCCGGCCTGGTCGAGATGCATGAACTTGGCGCCGAGTCCGAGGACGCACAACGCGCATATCCAGAACACTCCGGCGTAGAGCACATCGCGCAGGAATTCTTCCGTGGTCCGCCAGCGGCCTCCGATCAGAGCGCGCAGCGAAATTCGTTTGCGAACGCCAAGCCAGGTAAAGCCAAGCAGGATCCACTCCCACGCCATGCCCCAGAGATATTGCGGCAGTTTGCTGTGATCAGCCAGCGGATGTCGGCCACGTGTGCCGTTCAGCGAGGCACCCAGCAGCACGAAAATCAGCAGTGCAGTGTGCCACCATGGCGCGAGTTGCTGGTTTTCGGAAGCGGGAGCATTTCCGGTTTCAGCCGGGATTTGTGCGTCGGGGAGCAAGGCAAACCCATCTTATAATGTTCGGCATCTTCGATTCTGATTGGGGTGCGGATTTATGGAAGACGTGGTGATTGTATCGGCGGTGCGCACGCCGATCGGAAAATTTCAGGGCTCGCTTTCCGATCTTAGCGCGCCGCAACTGGGCGCGATCGTGGTAGGGGAAGCGGTCAAACGCGCCGGTATCGAACCCAACAGTGTAGACGAATGCATCATGGGCAACGTGGTTTCGGCAGGGTTGGGGCAGAATCCGGCGCGGCAGGCTGCGCTTAAAGGCGGGCTCTCTGACAGCGTCAGCGCGATGACCATCAACAAAGTGTGCGGCTCAGGTCTGAAGGCGGTCGCGTTGGCTCAGCAGGCGATCCAAACGGGCAATTCCCAGATCGTGGTTGCGGGCGGCATGGAGAGCATGACCAACGCTCCCTATCTTCTTCCGCAAGCGCGCAAGGGTTTTCGATTGGGCGATCAGAAAGTCATTGATGCGATGGTGCATGATGGCCTTTGGGACGTTTATAACGACTACCACATGGGCAACACCGGCGAGAACGTCGCCGAAAAGTACCACATCACACGTGAAGAGCAGGACGAGTACGCGGTCAATTCGCATCGCAAGGCGCTTAGCGCCATTCGCGAGTGCCGCTTCAAAGAACAGATTGTGCCCGTGGAACTGCCGTCGAAGAAGAAGGGCGAGCCGTCTACGTGGTTTACCAAAGACGAGGGGCCGCGTGAGGACACCACCGTCGAGGTGTTACGTGGGCTGAAACCTGCGTTCAAGAAAGATGGCACTGTGACCGCGGGGAACGCTCCGGGAGTCAACGACGGCGCTGCGGCGTTGGTGGTGATGTCGGCGGCGAAAGCCAAGGAATTGGGACTGAAACCGATGGCACGTATCGTGGCGCAGGCCACCAGTGGCATTGCACCCTCTTGGGTGATGATGGCGCCGGTGGAAACGGTGCGCCAGCTCTGGAAGAAGACCGGCTGGAAGAATGAAGACGTCGATCTCTACGAGATCAACGAGGCGTTCGCGGTGGCGGCAATCGCGGTGACTCGCGAGTTGGGGCTCGACGTGAACAATGTAAACGTAAACGGCGGAGCAGTGGCGCTGGGCCACCCGATTGGCGCCACCGGCGCGCGCATCCTGACGACCTTGCTGTACGAGATGATTCGTCGGGACGTGCACAAAGGAATCGCTGCCCTCTGCCTGGGCGGTGGAAACGCGGTGGGATTGGCAGTGGAGCGGTAACGCAGCCCGGCTGGACGTTTACAAATCGTTACAGAAATCAGGGAGCCAATGCGCTCCCTTTTTCGTATTCAGAAAAGTGAAAGCAAACTTGCGCGTTGTGCCGTGGCGTGCCGTAGTAGCATCGAATCAAGTACACATGAATTCCTTCCCAAGTTCCAAACAGACGCCGGCAGTGCGAACGTCAGACGTCCGTCGCTTCTATCCGATGGGCGGCGGCATCATCCGCGCGGTCGATGGCATTTCGCTCATCATCGAACCCGGCGAGTTTGTCGCGTTGCTGGGGCAATCGGGCTCAGGAAAATCCACGCTGCTGAACTTGCTGGCGGGACTTGACCGTCCCAGCTCAGGTTCCGTGATTGTGCAGGGCCGCGACTTGGCCAAGATGTCGTCGGAAGAGTTGGCCACATACCGTCGCAATGACGTGGGCATGGTCTTTCAGGCGTTTCACCTCATTCCGTCGATGACCATTACCGAAAACGTTGAGCTGCCGATGCGGTTCGCAGAAGTCGACCGTACTGAGCGGGTGCAGCGAGTGCGTGAATCACTGGAGCGTGTGGGACTGGGTAATCGCATGGAGCACCGGCCTTCGGAGCTATCGGGCGGTGAGCAGCAACGGGTTTCGCTAGCGCGGGCGCTGGCCAATCGTCCGTCGCTCCTGCTGGCCGACGAGCCTACTGGAAATCTCGACAGTCGTACCGGCGAAGACATTCTGAACCTCATTCGCGATCTAAGCATTTCGCTGGGAATGACGGTCGTGATGGTTACGCACGAACGCGTACTGGCCGAGCGATTTGCCCAGCGGCTCGTTTTTCTCGCAGACGGCAAACTGCTATCGCAGGAGACGCTGGCGTGAAGGGCTACGATCTTTTCGAACTTGCTGTGCGCAACCTGAGGCAATCAAAGTTGCGCAATGGGCTAACGACGGTCGGAATTTCTGTGGGGGTGGCGTCGCTCGTAGCTATGCTTTCGCTGGGCGTGGGCTTGCAGCAACTGGCGACTCGGCGTCTGGCTGGCTCAGGGATGTTCGACACCGTCTTCGTTACTTCCAAGCAGGACTTCCGCGGCTTTGATCGGGAAGAGGACAAGAAGGACGAACATCCGGAAAATGCGCCTGTCATTGACGAAGCCGCACGGGACAAGATGACGCATTTGCAGTACGTCACCGAAGTCGAACCTGAGATTCGCGTGATGGGAGAGATCGTCTCGGACGGGCAGACGCACTTCGGATTCGTGACAGGCTTGCCGATGTCGGCGCGCGAGAACGAAGCGTTCGATAACCTGCAAGGCAAGTTTTTCTCCGGCCCATCGGCGGAGGAAGTCATCCTGCTGAACGATTTTGCCAAGGAGATCGATCCGAAGGATCCCAAGGGGCTGATCGGGCAGGAGGTGACGCTGCGGTATGGAGAACACCAGGCGCTGGCGCGGGATGAAGAATCAGCAGGTCGGCCGCAGCTTTCGGGCGCTCATGAGCAAGGAGGCGGTTCAAATTCGGGCGATGACTATGGCTTCTCGGTGGTGCGCAAGACCCAAAAGCTGAAAGTGGTCGGCATCATCGACGAAGAGCCATACGGCGGCATGAGGACGGTCTCGCGTGGCCGCATTTTCCTGCCGGTCGATCTCACCGAGAAGCTGAACATGGCGCAGTTCACCGACGTGCGCAGCTCCTTGCGGGGCGGTGGCGGCAAGACCTACATGACGCTAACCGTACGCGTGAAGGATCCTGGCAAAGTCGCTCAGGTCCAGGATGCCATCAACAAGATGGGCTTTCGGACGTTCTCGGTGCTCGACGCTACCAAGAGCTTGCGCCGGTTCTTCACCGTGCTCGATCTCTTCCTCGGCATATTTGGCTCGCTAGCGCTGGCTGTGGCCACACTGGCGATCATCAATACATTGGTGATGGCCGTGCTGGAACGGCGGCGGGAGATCGGCGTGATGAAGGCGATCGGCGCCAGCGATGGCGACGTGAAGCGCCTGTTCTTCGCAGAAGCCGGCGCGATGGGCTTTTTCGGCGGCCTGCTCGGCATCGGGCTAGGATTCGTCATTGGCAAAGGCATCAACTTCTGGACGGGTATTTACCTGCACCGGCATCAACTGCCAGCAGAGGCAGTGTGGATCCTGCCGTCGTGGTTGATCGGCGCGGCGATTGCGTTCTCGATTGTCGTGAGCCTGCTGGCGGGCTTGTATCCGGCCAGCCGTGCGGCCAAGCTCGATCCGGTGCAGACGTTGAAGTATGAATAACGAATGAGCCCATCCAAATCCAGGTTTCTGTTCACCCCGATTGCTGCCGCATTGCTCACCCTGAGCCTTGCACCGTGTTTGCACGCCCAAGGCCGCGCCGAGTGCTCAGTTATCAAGTCGGCAATTCTGTCTCATCCGGTACGCTATTGCGCCTTTCTGCCGGATAGCTTCGATCAGGACAAGACGCGTCACTATCCGGTGCTTTATTACCTGCACGGCCTCGGCGACAACGAGCAGTCGTTGCTGAACTTCGGCGGCTGGGACGTGATTTCTGAGTTGCGGCGCCAAGGCAAGATTGGCGACTTCATTGTGCTTGCCCCCAGCGCCAGACATACCTTCTACATCAACTCTGCGGACGGCAAGGTTCGTTACGAAGACTTCTTCATGAAGGAGTTTATGCCACAGATGGAGAAAAAGTATCGTGCCGAGGGTACAAGGGCGACGCGGGGCATCACCGGAGTTTCGATGGGTGGCTACGGAGCTTTACGTCTGGCCTTCAAATATCCGGACGAGTTTGCCGCGGTTAGCGCACAGATGCCTGCCCTCATTACAGATTTGCCGAGAGACTTCACCGCTGGCGGGCCGGGCTCTCCGGGATCGCTGATGGGTGACGTTTTCGGTTCGCCTTTCAATCGTACGTACTTCGAGCGTAACAACGTCTTCTACTTCGCTCGAAGCGATAGCGCCGCCAGCCTGAAGCGCACGAAAATCTACTTCAATGTAGGCAGCAACGACGACTATGGCTTCGAACAGGGAGCGCAGCAGTTGAATAAATTGTTGACGTCGCGCGGCATTCCGCACGAGTTTCATATCTATCCGGGAGGCCACGACGCGCAGTTTGTGATTGGCCACTTCGGCGACGTGATCGAATGGCAATGGAATACGATTGGTGCGAAGAAGTAGCTGCGACCACATCCTGGTTATTCGCGCGCTACGCAACGTCCACCGCTCCCGGCGTCTTCAGCATGCGATCCATTGCGACGGCCAGCCCGAAGTAGAAGAACATAATCATCACCAGCGGATCGTCGCCCAGGCAATACTGCACCGTCGAGGGAACCAGGTAGCCGACAAAGGCGGCGAGCACACCTGCAACCACGCCGGTCGCAAAGCGGCTATGCTCGCGGGTTCGTCGCAGCAGGCGAAACAGGAAGATCAGGTAGGCCACGACGAACCACAACCACGCCGCCAGGGTGAGCAGACCACGTTCCACCGCGATCTGTATGTAATCGGAGTGGAAGTGATAGATCACGTGATACCGCGAGAAACCGCGGATGTTCCACTCCTGCCAGTGGTTGAAGATGGTATCCATTCCAACCCCAAACCACGGATGTTGCCGGATCAGACGCACTCCGTCCTCCCACATCAACACCCGGAAATGTGTTCCCGAGTCGCCCGCACTGATCCAGTCCAACCTGCGGGTGTGGTGGATCCACAACGTCGCAACGAGTAGTAACAGAACCAGCCCCACGAGCGCCCAGATCCGAGTTTGCTTTGCTCCCAGCAGCCCGAGTGCGACCACGCACCCGGCTGCCAGTCCCGCAATGTCAGCACGCGTCTGAGTGGCCATCAGCGTCGCCGTCAGCGCCAAGAACACGATCGCGAAGAATGCCCGTATGCCCCATTTCTGCGGTTGCGTGCTCAGGAACATGGCCCATGCCAGGCAGCCAAGCTGCATCAGCATCTCGGCAAAGACGATGTAGTGCCCCAACGTGCCCTGCGCGCGGCCTGGCCTGCCACGAGTCAATGGAAGGTTCGGAGTGCCCAGTCCGCTCTTCAGGAATTCTTCACGAGTGAGAAACGTTTCCCGTTTGTGAAACGGCTCGCCTTGCAGATACTTGATCCGAAGCATGCTTCCTGGTGGGCTTTGTTCCACGATCTTGGCCAGTCTCTCCGGAGTATGTACCGAGCGGCCGTTGACCTGTGTAATGATGTCCCTACCGCGAATGCCAGCGCGATGTAAGTCTGCCGTCGGGGCGACGTACTTCACGCGCACGCCTACGCCGTACGTATATTGCCACGCAGTGAAAGCCGCCGCCGCGAGCCCTGAAAGCAGTAACAGCCATACCAGGATGCGCACCTGTGACAACCGTTTCAGATTCTGCGCGAGCACGATTCCAGCCAGTACCAGGCACACAACTTTCATGCGTGGCCAGCTCAAGTACGGATCGGGGGAGAGCGCGGTCGAAAGCGCGCTCAGAACGATATAGGCCAGAAGTGGCGCGGAAAGGGCCTGCCGAAATGGGCGCTTGCGCTCAATCGCCAGTTTGGCAAGCCACAGGAATCCCGCAGCCATCCACGCGTGGCGTGCTCCTTTGATCGAATGCGGCAGAAGAACAGCAAACAGAATCAGGAAGAAAAAGATGAGGCCTTGCAGCCGCCGCACCCAAGCTGCCGCTTCGGAGGATAGACCAGGCCCATCCGGCGGACGGGCGATTTCGGTTATGGAGGGTTGCTGTCCAGGCACCATCGAGCAAGCTTTCCGGGTTAATCAAGTAGCCTACACCAATGGTATAAAGCTTAGAAATGCTGCTACAGTAGAGAAGAGGCACGGGTCCTTACGTCATTGGTTTCTGCGCCAATTTCGCTGACGTCGTCGTGCGCTATGCGCCGGATACCCAGATCACAACGTCCAATTGTAACCAACGGCAGTTACTGTGTTTGATCGTCGTTCCAAGCTATTAAGCTCGGTCACATTAATGCACGACCTCGGGGTGACGTGTGTCTCCTTTGTGGTCGCGTATCTGCTGCGCACTCAGCTGGTGCACTTTGACTTTCTTCGCCGGCGATTGACGGGCACGGGCATTTATCCCTTCACCCATTATTTGCCGTTGCTAGCCGCTTTTCTAATTACATGGGCGGTGGTCGGATATTTCTCCAGCTTCTACCGTGACCTCGAACTCAGCAATCCGATCCAACTCATCCTGAACATTGTGAGCCAACTGGGCGTTGTGCTGGTGGTGATCTACGCCGGTTTATATCTGTTTCGGCGTGTTGACATAAGCCGGACCTACGTCCTGCTGATCGGAGCGGTGGATTTTGTTCTGCTGGTGTTGGGTCGTGCGGTGACGCACTCAGGCGTTTCCTGGATGCGCGATCGGCTTAAGCGTTATTACTACCTGCTCATCGTTGGTTGTGGCCCGCGCGCTCGCGAAATGGCGGCCCTGATCGAGGAGAGCCGAGGCATGGGGTTGCGGCTGATTGGTTTTGTCGATCCCAACTCGACCGGTGCTCAGCCTGAGAACTTGGGCGGTTACAGAGTTCATCGCATCGAGGAACTGGCCGGTCTTCTGCAACAGGAAGTGGTCGATGAGATTGTCTTTGCGGTGAATATGCAGGAACTGGCTCGGCTCGAACCCGTGATGCAGCACTGCGCTGATGTCGGAATGAGGACTCGCGTGCAACTGGAGTTTTTGCCGGCTGCTTACTCGCGGATCTATCTGGAAAAGTTTCGTGAGGTGCAACTGCTCAGCCTGTCGAGTGCGCCCGACAGCGAGTTGCGGCTGTTTTTCAAGCGCATCTTCGATGTGATGCTCTCGCTTGCGACCTTGATTGTCTTCTCGCCGGTGTTGCTCTGCATCGCGGCCATGATCAGGGTGACCTCGCCTGGCCCGGTGCTTTTTCGCCAGACCCGCTGTGGGTTGGGCGGTCGCCGCTTCATGCTGTACAAGTTCCGTTCCATGATCAACAACGCCGAACAGATGCGCGCCGAGCTTCATCAGTTGAATGAGCTCGATGGGCCAGTCTTCAAGATCAGCGACGACCCCCGTATCACGACCGTTGGACGCTGGCTGCGCCGCTTCAGCCTTGACGAGTTACCGCAGCTTTGGAACATTCTGCGGGGCGACATGTCCTTCGTCGGCCCGCGTCCCGCCGTTCCCGAAGAAGTGGAGCAGTACGAAGACTGGCAGCGGCGCCGTCTGCGCATGCGTCCCGGCCTGACGTGCACCTGGGTGTTAGAGGGCCGCAACCACGTCGACTTCAACCGCTGGATGCAACTCGACCTAACCTACATCGATAACTGGTCGCTGTGGCTCGATTTCAAGATCTTCCTGCGCACCATTCCCGTCGTGCTTTCCGGGCGGGGTGCATACTGAGACTGCGGTCGCAAAGTTACGACAACGCCTGATTACAACAGTTATCCTCCCGCCCGATCGGACTTGTATCTAAACACGCTCACTATCTGCACTTTTTCGATGGGGCCGCAGGCCCTTGCTTGACACACCGCTGCAACTCCGACAAAATTCTATCGCGACCACCCTGTTTCGCTTACCAAAGCTCTAGGAACAGCCGCCATCCTAACAAGTAGTGTCATGAAAGAATCTGCTGCTAACAATAGGAGGTTTGGTTTCTTGCCGCTGATCGAATTCTCGCAACCAGAACCCTTGTTGTCGCGAAATTGGCGTCCTGTTCAAGCATCAGAGCGGTTGCGGGAGAGCAGGTGGGCGAGGATTCAAATCCCCGGGGTTTTCGTGGTTCTGCTGATCGTCGGCATCTGGTTGCTTGTAGCATTCCTGATCGATCCGCGAGGCGAATTTCCTCTCAATGACGATTGGTGTTATGCGGCCGCAGTGAAGGCGCTACGCGAAGGCGCGGGGTTCAAGCTCCAAGGATGCGTGTCCACCAACATCGTTGCCCAGGTAATTTGGGGCGCGCTTTTCTGCCTTCCGTTCGGCTTCTCCTTTACCGCGCTCAGGATTTCGACTCTGACTCTCGGCGTAATCGGTGCCTTGGCCTTATACGGTCTTCTGCGCGAGGTCGATGCCGACCAGGAGACCGCTTTATTCGGGGCGCTGTTGCTGGCTTTCAATCCGCTCTATCTGGTGCTCTCCTACACCTTCATGCCCGACGTTCCGTTCGTTGCCGTATCCGTCTGCTCCTTTTACTTTCTGGTGCGGGGATTAAAACGGGACCGCTGGCCTGAACTCGGCGCAGGACTTTTCCTGGCGTGCGTGGCCTTGCTGATACGCCAGAATGGCTTAGCGATTTTCATCGCATTCGGGTTGGCCTACCTTGTCAAGGCTGGGTTGCGGCTCCGCAGCGTGCTCCTGTCCATCATCACCGTAGCGGTGGCTGGAGCCGTGCAAGTCCTGTGGCAACTATGGCTCACGCACAAAAATATGATGCCCTCCAGCTACTCCAAACAGGCGGACTGGGTTCTTTCAACCCATCTGCACTCGTGGCAGGCCGCTGAGCCGATCGCGCTGGCACTCATCATCGTTCCGGCTTACGTAGGTCTGTTCTTGTTGCCGCTCTTGCTGTTTGTCGGCAAGAAAGCATTGGTGGAGCTTAACCCATCACGCCTTCTGCGCTGGACGACGTTTGCGTTCGGATTGGTCGCCGCCTGGGCGTTGCGCTATCGGCGAATGCCGCTGTTGGAAAACGTCCTCTATGACTTCGGCTTGGGCCCCCCAACTTTGCGCGATACCTACATTCTCGCGCTGCCTTCGCTACCCACGGCAGGCAAGAGTTTTTGGTCTGTGGTTACGTTCTTGGGATTTCTGGGTGCTGTGTTTTGGATACAGGCCACCTTGGTTGCCATCGCCAAGGCACTTAAGCTTTTGCCTCTTCCGGCCGGGAAAAGAGTTTCGTTGGTGCTGCTGCTGGCTGGGGGATTTGTTTATTTCGTCCCGGTGGCGCTGCTCACTCTCTACGGTCGCACCTTCGATCGTTACTTGCTTTTCCTGATGCCGTTGGCTGTCGCGATTATTATCCTACTGGTGAAAGATGCCGGACCGGGCAACGCGGTTCCTTCTCTTAGGCTCTTAGCCTCGGCGAGCTTGATCTTGTATGCCGCGTTTGCCATTGCTGGAACGCACGATTACATGTCCTGGAACAGGGCGCGATGGCAGGGGTTGAACGATCTTGAAAGAGAACAACACGTTTCAGCCGACGACATAGATGGCGGGTACGAGTTTAACAGTTGGAATCTGTATGACTCTCACTATCAAGGCACGCCAGGAAAGAGTGGATGGTACGTGTTTGGGGACGATTACATGGTGACCTTCGGACCGGTTCCGCAATACACTGAACTGAAGCGTTACCCGTTTCGCCGATGGCTGCCCCCGTCTCAAGGCAATGTACTCGTCCTGCGAAGGGCGACATTTGGCTCTTTCCGCTGAGGAAAGTGCATGACATACCGAGTATCTTTTGCCTTCCAAGAGGGACCGTCCAAGCTCCCGAGCTGTTAACTGTTGTAATATCCATTTCGTAAGTAACTCCCTAAACTGAAGCTTGAGCACACCCGCGCGCACTGGCTCAATGGTCTCCATCACAATCGTTACCTGGAACTCGAAACAACATCTTGATGAGTGTTTTGCCTCGATCATGCGGCAGGATTATCGCGAACTCGAGGTCATCATCGTGGACAACGCTTCGACCGATGGCACGCGGGATCTCTTACGTCAGGTTGAGTCACGATGGCGAGTGATCTACAACGACCGGAACGTTGGATTTGCCGCCGGACAGAATCAGGCGATCCAGGTGGCGGGCGGAGGTTGGGTGCTGTGCCTTAACCCCGACGTTGTGCTCAGTACGGATTTTGCAACGAAGATCGTGGCTGCAGGGGAAGCACATCCCGATGCAGGCTCCGTCTGCGGAAAATTGTTGCGCTGGGATCCGGTCGCCGAACAGCATCGAAGCAAGGTCATCGATTCCACGGGAATCTACTTCACGCGCAACATGCGCCATCTCGACCGCGGAGCCGAGGAGACCGACACCGGCCAGTATGATCGCCCGCAGTATGTGTTCGGTGCCAGTGGCGCCGCGGTGCTGTTCCGGCGCGACTTCATCCAAGATGTGTCGGTGGAAGGCGAATTCTTCGACGAGGACTTCTTCGCCTTTCGTGAAGACGGCGACCTCGCTTGGCGTGCACAAGTGATGGGCTGGACGTGCTTGTACACGCCCGCGGCGGTGGCATGGCATGTTAGGCGGGTCACCCCTGAGCGGCGAAAGGACTTGCCGCTAGCCATCAACTGGCACTCGGTGAAGAACCGGTTCCTGATGCGCGGCAAGAACGCTTCTGGATGGCTGTGCTGGCGATTGTTTTTTCCTGTGGCGTGGCGCGATTTGATGACGTTCGGCTACGCGCTGGTGCGCGATCAACGAATGTTTTCCGCCCTAGCTTATCCCTGGCGCGTGCGTCACAGCATCCGACACAAACGCGCGATCATTCAGTCGCGCCGCAAGGTTTCCGACTGCGATTTGCTATGGTGGTTTTGCGATACGTCGCGCGCAGTGGGCGCGGAGAAGGCAGTAGCGAGTCATCGGTAGCCAGTCGGAGTCCTCGCGGCAATAGGGATCGTTCGGCTCCGGCGCGTACGCCAAGTGCGGACGCGCCTGCCGCTCAGGATGACAGTTTGAAATGGTTTGGCTGAAAGCTGACGGCTGAAAGCCTCCTAATGGCGAAGAGCAAAAAGCGAAGAGCGAAGAGCGGAAAAGCGGCCTTAGTGAAAATCGCCATCGTCGGTACCCGCGGCATTCCCAATCGCTATGGCGGTTTCGAACGCTTTGCCGAGCAGATCAGCTCGCGCTTCGCCGATCGGGGACACCAGGTCACCGTGTACTGCCGCAAGGCTTTCGTTCGCCCAGATGACGCGTACGACCGCCGCGTGCGCCGCGTGATCGTTCCCAGCCTTCATCAAAAGCATCTGGATACCTGGGTTAGCACTTTTTTCGCTGCCGTCCGGGTCGCCTTCAGCGACAACGATGTTGTGCTGCTGTGCAACGTGGCAAATAGCCCGTTTGCCTTTATTCCACGGCTCTTCGGCGAGCCGGTAGTGCTCAACGTGGATGGCCTCGACCGCAAGCGCGAGAAGTGGAAGGGCCTGGGCGCGCAGGTGCTGCACTTCTGCGAGTGGATGTCGTCGTTCAGTGCGACTCGCTTGGTGACCGACGCGAGGGCGATTCACGATTACTACCTCACCAAATATGGCAGCGAATCGATTGTTATCGGCTACGGCTCGGAAGCGCCGGCAAACGATTACAGCTCCGAAGGGGCTGCCAGCGATTACAGCCTGAACGGTTTTAATCTCGAGGCTGGACGCTACGTTCTTTATGTCAGCCGGCTTGAGCCGGAGAACAACCCCGATCTCGTGTTACGTAGTTGGCGCAACGTGCGCAGCGACTGGCCCCTCGTCATTGTCGGCGACAATCCCTACGATCCCGGCTACCTCGAGCGGATGAAATCCCTAGGCGATGAACGCGTACGTTTCACCGGTGCAGTGTATGGCGATGGATATTGGGCGTTGCAAAAGCACGCTGGCCTCTTCGTCTTCGCCTGCGAGATCGGCGGAGTTCATCCAGCGCTAATCGAAGCCATGGCCGCAAACAATCCGGTGCTTTATCTCGACACCCCGGAGAATGCCGAGACCGCGGGAGACGCCGGGGTGAAGTACGAGAAATCGGAAGCGGATCTTGCGGCGAAGCTGCAGTGTCTGCTCGACGATCCGGACGCTCGCCAACAGTGGGCCGCACGCGCCAAGCAGCGCGCTGATGCGCTCTATCGGTGGGAAGTTATCGCGGAGAAGTACGAGAAGGTGTTCGAGGAACTCATCAGGAGCAGGAGTGAACCACGGCCAGGAAAAACATTACAATGATTGCGACAGTGGAGAACAAGGGATGCATCTGAAGATTTCGCCCGACCTTGAGAAGCTCATTGAAAGGCGCCTCTCCAGTGGCGGCTACACGAGTGTTGAAGATGTATCGCTCCGTGCTCTTGAAGCCCAGGATGCACAAGCTCGCCGTGAAATCCATGCCATGAAGGATGCCTCGCAAGAAGATCGCTCCCGTGGTTCAGTTAGACCACACGGGTTAGAATAAGTCCATGAGTCCCGAGATTTCCGATCTTCTAAAACGGGCGCTCGCCCTTTCTGTTGAGGAACGCGCCGCACTGGCCAATACCTTACTCGACAGCCTCGAGGTTACGAACGAATCCGTGCAAGAGGCTTGGGATGAGGAAGTCGCTCGCAGAATCGAAGATCTGAAAACGGGCAAGGCCGTGACCGTCCCTTGGGAACAACTGCATCGCGAACTCTTGGCCATGGTGAATGAGCGCTAAGCGTGTTGAGTACCACGAGGGCGCAATCGCAGATGTTAGGAGCACAGTCGCCTGGTATAGGAAGCGCAGTCCCAAGGCGGCTTTGGACTTTATCGAAGAACTGCAACGATCTGCCGACACCCTCCGTGAAGCGCCGGAGCGCTGGCCAGTCGGAAAGAACAACACCAGAAGATTCCTGCTCTGGCGGTTCCCGTTTACCATCATCTATTCCGAAGAGCAATCCGTAATCACAATCTGGGCCGTTGCTCACGCCAGCAGGCGGCCGGAGTATTGGGAGCATCGGCTTTGATCGAGCAACCTCATTGCTCTGATCTTTTGGTTCAACGTTTTCATAGCATCACCTGCGGTGAGTCCAGCGCGCCAATAAAACTGCGCGCCGTGCAGCCCAGCTATCCCCACACAGGCAAAATTGGCTTGAGCGGGCTGCCAGCCGTCAGCTTTCAGCCGAACAGAATCGATCCTGTTATCTTGTCTGGGTGCCCCGTCCTTTCGCACGCGGTTGGCGAGAGGGTGGGAGATCCGGAATTCGACTCGCTCGAAACGACACTGGAAACCTGAAACTCGAAACTGTTTTCACATCCTCTCGATCTTCACCGAGTTCAGCACCACATCCTTATTGGGCTTGTCCTGGCGGTTGCGTGGCAGCTTGGTGACTTTGTCCGCCACGTCCTGTCCTTCGACGACTTCACCGAAGATGGTGTGATTACCAGTCAACCACGGCGTCGCCGCAACGGTGATGAAGAACTGCGAGCCGTTGGTGCCGGGCCCGGAATTCGCCATGGCGAGCTTGCCCGGTTTGTCGAACTTGTGTGGTGAGCCTTTGGTCTCGTCCTGGAACTGGTAGCCCGGGCCACCCATGCCAGTGCCGGTGGGATCTCCGCCTTGGACCATGAAATCGGGAATCACCCGGTGAAAGATGGTGCCGTCATACAGTCGAGCTTGACTCTTAGCCTTGGTGTGCGGGTGGGTCCATTCGCGCGAGCCTTCCGCAAGCTCGATGAAGTTCTTGACGGTGATGGGCGCCTCCCGTTCGAAGAGGCGGCAGACAATAGTCCCTTCGCTGGTGTCCAAAGTCGCATAAACGCCGGGTTGCCGGGCCATGATGATTCCTTTCGTTGATGGCTGAAGTAATGTCGGCGCCTGTGCGGAGCCGATAAATCTCTGGCGAGACCGCTCTCAGTATTGTAAACCGGATGCAGAGTACTCGCGAGATAGCACGCCAGTGCCGTAGCCTCACCGGCAATCAGGGTGTATCTTTCGATGAACACTGGAGAAGGGTTATGGATAAGACTTCTGAAGCCAGGCTACAATTGGTGCACCCTCTTCTGGCGGATAAAGTTCGTTCAATGGCGGCGACGCTGCTGCAAGAGGGAATTGAGATTCGCGTGGTGCAAGGATTGCGCACCTATCGAGAGCAGGCTGCTTTGTATGCGCAAGGCCGAAGCGCTTCCGGTTCGATCGTCACCAACGCCAAGCCAGGGTTTAGCTACCACAACGCCGGCTTGGCTGTGGATTGCATCCCGGGGGTCAGGGGCTCGAATCCGTGGCAACCAAACTGGACGGATCGAGTGCACGACCAGTTGACTCCCGACTACGCCCGCATGGTGCAGGTGGGAAAGTCGCTAGGCCTGTTTTCTGGATCGGACTTTGCGTCGATTACCGACGATCCGCACTTTCAGATGATTGGATCGTTCCCGGTCGGCTGTCCGCCCGAACCGGCCAGAGATCTGATGGCCAAGAACGATCTGAAAAGCGTCTGGGCTATGGCGGGATTGCCGGTCAGCTGAGAAGACTTTGCCGATGCCCTCCAACTGGCTCTTCTGGGTTCTATTCAATCTGTTTGTGTTGGCGCTGCTGGCGCTCGACTTGGGAGTATTCCACCGCCAAAAACATGTGGTGGGCTTCCGCGAGGCCATCGGTTGGACGCTGGTCTGGATTTCTCTGGCAGCGGGTTTTGCTGTCCTCATCTACTTTTTCGGACACACCATGGTGGGCAGCCACGCGAAACCTAACTCCGAGCTCTCGCTGGAGTTTATCGCCGGATACCTCATCGAACAGTCTCTCAGCGTCGATAACCTGTTCGTCTTTCTGCTTATCTTCCGCTATTTTCACGTACCACGATCCTTGCAGCACGAGGTACTGTTCTGGGGAATCCTAGGCGCGCTGGTCATGCGCGCCATATTCATCTTCGCGGGTATCACGCTGCTGAACCGCTTCCACTGGTTCATATACATCTTCGGCGCGATCCTCATTTATAGCGGGTTCAAGCTATTCGGCCAGAAGGACGCAGAGATCAAGCCCGAGGCGAACCTGGTACTGCGCGGCTTTCGCAAACTGTTTCCCTTGACTCAAGATTTTGAAGGCAGCAAGTTTTTCGTGCGGCGCGGGCTGGTTCGGTACGCAACGCCGCTGGCTGTGGTGTTGATCGTGGTGGAGACGACCGACCTGTTATTTGCGACCGATTCCATCCCGGCCGTATTGGCGGTGACCCGTGAACCGTTCATCGTCTACACGTCCAACGTGTTTGCGATTCTCGGCTTGCGCTCCCTCTACTTTGCGCTGGCAGGAATGATCGAGGTCTTCCATTTCCTGCATTACGGCCTATCGCTGATTTTGATCTTTATCGGCGTGAAGATGCTGGCGTCGAGTTACATCCAGATTCCTATCGGCATCGCGCTGGGCGTGGTTGCCGGAGTCTTGCTGATCTCGATTCTCTTGTCGCTATTGTTTCCCAAGCGGAAGCACAAACCCGCGTAGCAGATTTATTGGAAGCGGATATGGTCGCCCGATACCACGGAATGCTTGTGGAACTTCGCGTCGTTCTTGAGCGGGAAGTCGAGACGATAGTGCGCTCCACGGCTTTCCTCCCGAGCCAGCGCCGACCGGGCGATGAGGAGCCCGGCTTGCAGTATGTTCGTAGCCTCGTGCGAACGACGGTCGCCCGAGGAAGGTTGCTGACTCTGCAACGCGCTTAACTCCGAGACTACCTGCCGCAAGCCTTTTCCGTCACGCACCACTCCAACGTACTGCCACATTAGCGATTCCACTTTCTTTATGAACGCCTCAATCTGTGCCGGCTGCCCGTTGGGGGATACATTCGCATTCTGAGCGCTGGCGACTGCGTGCTTCTCGCTTGCCCGGAGATCCTCGCACATCGCCTGGGCGGCACGTGCCCCATACACCAACCCTTCCAGCAGGGAATTACTGGCCAGCCGGTTAGCTCCGTGCACGCCGGTGCATGCCACCTCCCCGGCGGCATAGAGTCCGGGCAGAGAAGTCTGTCCACGGAGATCGGTCCTCACTCCGCCCATGGCATAGTGCGCCGCCGGACGAACAGGAACCAACTCACTGGCGATGTCGATGTTGTACTCCATGCAAGTGGAATAGATAGTGGGGAAACGTTTGCGCACGAGGTCGGCCTTCAGGTGCGTGAGGTCAAGATACACTGCGGCATCGGGACGCTTTGCCAGGTCCAACTCATGGGCGATCGCGCGCGCCACAACGTCACGCGGGGCCAGCTCGGCCGCTTCGTGATACTTCGGCATGAAGCGTTTCAGCTCGATGTTTCGCAGATATGCGCCTTCGCCGCGCAGTGCCTCCGACAGGAGGAAACGGGGAGCGTTCTTTAGATATAGCGCGGTAGGATGGAATTGCACGAACTCCATATCGCTGATCTCGGCGCCGGCGCGATGTGCCATGGCAACACCGTCTCCGGTAGCAACCGGCGGATTCGTGGTGTCGCTGTAAACGTGGCCTAAACCGCCAGTGGCGAGCAAAGTGGCGCCGGCAAAGATCTCGCGCGATTGCCCTGACTGGTCGAGAACGCGGACGCCAACCACCCTGCCGTCACGCACCACTAAGTCGGTGGTGAATTCGAATTCCTGGAAGGTGATCGCGTTGAGCGCGGTGGCCTTGAGAAACAGCGCCCGGCCAATCTCACGCCCGGTCGAGTCGCCATGCGCGTGCAGTACACGGTTGCGGCTATGCGCTCCTTCGCGAGTGAACGCGATCTTCGTGCCCGCGCGATCGAACTCCGCACCCCACTCGATAAGCTCTTCAATACGAGGCGGCCCTTCTTCCACCAGGATTCGCGCCGCCTCTTCGTTACACAGTCCATCACCGGCCTTCAGCGTGTCTTCCAAGTGGAGACGCACTTCATCGTCGTCGCTAAGAGCGGCGGCGATACCACCTTGCGCATACTGTGTGTTGGACTCGGTGACCTCGCGTTTCGCCAGGCACAGGACGCGGCCGGCGGACGCAAGTTCTACCGATGCCCGCAGGCCCGCGATACCCGCGCCTACGACGATGAAGTCGGTTTCCGAGAAAAGAGCGTTCATACTCGTAAGCCGTGCCTATTGACGGGTTCATGGTAGCACGCAGCCAGGGCGCGGGAACCGGTATATGAGACGGTGAAAGCAAATGGGGAATTGCATAGAACAAGTGCGGCAGGAACTCCCATCCAGTAGACTACAAGTTTGACTCACATTCTTGTCCAGACCCCATCGCGATCCTACGAAGTGCTGGTCGAGCGTGGCTTGCTGCGCTCGGCCGCCGCGGCGCTGCGCGATATTGTGCCCGTGGAGTTACGTCTCTTTGTGGTCACGCAGCTGCCTGTGCGCAAGCTCTCGGGCTCTGTGCTGCGCAAGAGCTTCAGTAAAGTCGGACGCACGGTCGAAATTGTCACGATGCCAGACGGCGAGCGTGCGAAGACCCTAGCGCAACTGGAAAAGCTTGCCTTAAAGCTGATAAGACTTGGCGCCGACCGGAGATCCGCGATTCTGGCGTTGGGCGGTGGGGTCGCGGGCGACGTTGCGGGATTCCTCGCATCCGTCTTCATGCGCGGAATTCCTGTCGTGCAGATACCGACCACGCTGGTCGCGCAGGTTGATTCGGCCATCGGTGGCAAAACCGGAGTGAACCTGAAGTCAGGCAAAAACCTGCTTGGCACCTTCCATCAGCCGCTCGGCGTGCTTGTTGATCCTGATGTTCTGGCGACCCTCCCCGAGCGTGAATACCGTTCGGGCCTGTTCGAGGCGATGAAGTACGGCGTGATTCGCAACCCCGCGATCTTCGAATTGATGGAAGCTAACCGCGATGTTTTGCTGCGCCGCGAGGGCGCACTGCTGGAGACGCTGATCACGGAGTGCATTCGGGTGAAGGCGGACGTAGTGAGCTCCGACGAGCGCGAGAGTGGCGAGCGCCGCATCCTGAACTTTGGCCACACCATCGGGCACGCGCTGGAGGCGGAAACTGGTTACGAGCACTTCCTTCACGGTGAGGCAGTGGGTTGGGGAATGATTGCGGCCGCCATGATTGGGCGCGGAATGCAGATGACCGATTCCCTCACCGCGCAACGCATCATTGGATTGGTTCGCGCGTACGCGCCTTTGCCAAGCGTGGACGTGAGCAGCGAAAACATCGCGAAGCGGCTCCTCTCCGACAAGAAGACGGTTGGCGGGGTGCCGCATTTCGTTCTGCCGAAGAGCATCGGAAAGGTCGAAGTGGTCAACACCGTTTCAACCCAGGCGGTAGTCGAGGCAGTCGAAGAAATCAAGAAGTTATCGAAGGCACAGCTTTGACACAGGGCGACAAATCGCCGACCCAGCTTTCGGATCGTCAGGCAGATCGCATTGTAGGTGCCGCCCCGGTTGGAGCGCGCGACGAAGCGGCGGCCGCTGCCGCCGTGCGCGACATGTTCACCTCAATCGCGCCTCGCTACGATCTGCTGAACCACGTGCTCTCAATGAATATCGACCGGTTGTGGTGGAACCGCACCGCGCGCATGTTCAGAGAGGTGCTGCAGCGGCCAGGCGCGCAGGTGCTCGATCTCTGCTGCGGGACCGGCGACATGACGTTTGCGCTGTATCGTCGCCTGAACCGCGCAGGGACGCGACTCGTGGGAGCTGATTTCTCGCACGCCATGCTGGTACGCGCGGAACAGAAGTCGGCTGGCAGGGACATCCGCTGGATAGAAGCGGATGCGCTGAATCTGCCGTTTTCTTCAGGCCAGTTTCAGCTGGTGACATCGGCTTTTGGTTTTCGCAATCTCGCCAACTACGACCGTGGACTGGCGGAGATCTACCGCGTGCTTGCTCCCCAGGGCGAGATGGGCATTCTCGATTTCGGAGAGCCAAAGGGGTTGATCGGCCAATTGTACCGAGTTTACTTTCGCCGAGTGCTTCCGGCCATCGGTACGCTCATATCCGGCGTACGCGGTCCTTATGCGTATCTGCCTGCGTCCGTGCTGCGGTTTCCCTCTCCGAAAGAAATGTTGGAGCGAATGCGCATCGCCGGTTTCCGCGAGGTTTCCTGGACGCCGTACACGTTTGGGATTGCGGGGTTGTATCGGGGGAAGAAGTAGGAGTCAGGGGCCAGGGCCTAGGGATTAGGGGCTAGTATTCCAAACGGCAAGATGGCAACGTCACTCAGCGACTAATCACTAACCCCTAGCCACTAGCCCCTGCCTTCGAAGCTGTCTCGCAATGCGTCTTCAACGGTGTATTGGATGACCGTCCCATACTCTTCGCCGAGGAAGTGCTGCAGCCGGGTGGTATCCATGGTGTAGGACCCAATGAGGTAGGGGAGGGCGGCAGGTGGAATGGAGGAAATGCCCAGCTTCCACAGCAAAGCGAAGACAGCCCGGCAGGTAGCGCGGGTAGGAGCTCGCTTGATTGTGGCGTGCGCTATCTCAGCGCATCGTTGCATCGTAATGGGCTCTCCACGGCCGGCGACATTCAAAATAGTTAGCAACGGATCGCTGGCTGGGCGATGCAAGAGATGCAGCAGCAACCTGGCCATGTCGTCCACATGTACGAACTGGAAGCGCTTCTCCAGATATTTGTTGCCGCGAGGCAATAACCAGGGCAAACGCTTGCCGGCGGCTCGCATGCGAGCCGCGCGTTTGCTGGCGCCAAGTGGGGTTCCGCGCAGTGCGCCAATCATGTAGTTCTGCACCGTCGCGCCGGCAAAAATGTGAGGACGCACCATGTAGATGTGACAATCGCCTAGGCTCTCGGCTCGATAGCGAACTACTTCATCGCACTCCCGTTTGTGGATGGCGTAGGGTAGCGTGTGCGCGCGGAGAGGAGCTTCCTCCTTAACCGGTCCTGCGGTCTCGGGACCGTATACCGCGACACTGCTGGGGAAAATAAATTGCGTGACCTGGCCGCCAGTACGATTGACCACGCTTATGGCTTCCATAACGCGCGCCGTACCAGCGACATTGATCTGCCACATTCGTTCCGGATCGAGAACGCCGGAGCGCTGGGGATCCAGGACGAATGCAAGATGAATTACAGACCGTGCTCCGGTCTCCCGAAGCAACTCGATGAGCTGCCAGCAAGAGGGTTCACGTCCCAGGTCTGCTGGCTCGAACCTCGCCAGACCGGAACCTTGCGGTGGGCGTGTATCCACACCCACCACGTGAAAATTGGAAAGTAACGGCAGTAACCGGGTGCCCAAATTCCCGGAAATTCCCGTCACCAGGACAGTTGGTTCCGGCGGCATGGCTATTTTGGAGGCGCCTCGGAATTCGGCTTCGGAGCCGGGGTTGCATTTGGATTAGGTGGCGCGGGTTGCGAGTTCGGCGCGCCTCCGGCAGCCCCCTTGGGAGTGATGATGGTTTGATGGACGGTGGGCTTTGTCTCGGGTCCAAAATAGGCTTCGTTCAGGTCTATGGTCGCCGACTTTTGGATCTCATCAATCTTGGCGAGGATCATCTGCCGCTGCAAAGTGGACGAGATGGATGCTTTCACTTCGCTCAGCGGAACCTGGCGAGTGGAGATCACCTTGTAGATAAAGAGCGAGCCGGGGTCGACAAATACCAGCGAAACCTCACCCGGTTTTAAATCAAAGACGGAGGAATGGGCCTCCGGCAAGGTACCGGGACGGCGGCCTCCGAGATTGACATCGGGCGCAGAATTGCCCAGACCCGCATGGTCCATCGCTTCCTTTTGAAGCTTAACCGGATCCTCACCTGCAACCCAGCGTGCCCTGATCTTCTCGGCGTAAGCCTTTGCCTCGGCCTCCGTGGGCTTGGGTTGGCCATTGGCAACGGTTCGCGGAACCATAATGCGCTGCACGGTGACCTCGACGTACAGCTTGGGATTCTGCTTGTAATAGTCGTCGATCTGCTGATCGGAGATATTCGAGTACTCCTGGACGATGTGCTGATTTAGCGCGTCGGTCAGGATCTGGTTTCTGGCGAATTTAAAAATCTCCTGCACTCGCGGGTCGTTTTCCAGCCCGATTTGGCGCGCCGCATCGGCAAAGACCAACAACTTCGAATATTGCGAGGCGAAGTTGCGCAACACGTCGGGCGGCATAGGTGGTTTGCCGGGTTGCTGTAGGGCCTTGGTCATTCTCTCGAACTGTTCGCGAGTCATGCTGCTTACGCAATCGGCAGCAGGCGGCATTGTGGCGCCAGCCTTAGGCTGGCATACGCCCTTCAAGGTGATGACTGCCTGGTCCATTGGGACCTTGCTTGTCTCGGTTGCGGTTCCTGCCGGTGCGCCAGGATTCGACGCTGCTATTGGGCTTTGACTGTTCGGGGTGGCTGCCGCGGGGGGAGTAGAAGCTTGGTTCGAGCTGGACTCCTGGCCATAGGCGACGTAACTAAGAGCACACGAAAGCACAAGGACCAAGAAAGTAGGACGTGACATGTAGTGGTGTTCCTCCGAAGTAAATACCGCCCTAAAGGGCGTAGGTAGATGGATACAAAAATGTACCACACTGCGGCTGACTTGCGTCAGAGGCTTGCTGCACGCGCACAATTCAGAGTTTGCGGATTCCGAGGGAAGGTGAATAATCGAAGCTTATGGCGGAATCCGTCACGACTGCTGGCATGAGGCGGGAGAAGAAGGCGGTTGCCTTGCATTCCATCTATGCCGCGGTGGCCATAACGCTGCTAAAGACGATGGTTGGGGTAACAACGGGCAGTCTGGGTATTCTCTCCGAGGCGGCACATTCCGGCCTCGATCTGGTCGCAGCTGCCATAACGTATTTGTCGGTTCGCGTCTCCGACAAACCTGCCGATGCCGATCATCAGTATGGCCACGGAAAGATCGAAAGCTTCTCAGCCTTTATCGAGACTGGCTTGTTGCTGCTGACCTGCATCTGGATCGTATATGAGGCAATCGACCGTCTGTTCTTTCGTTCCGTGCACATCGAACCCACCGTCTGGGCATTCGCCGTCATGGGGACTTCAATCGTGGTGGACTACTGGCGTTCTCGCCGCCTGCGGCGCATAGCCGACAAATATGATAGCCAGGCGCTGCATGCCGACGCGCTGCACTTCAGCACCGACATCTGGTCGAGCTCGGTCGTCATTCTAGGTTTGGCCCTGGTGCTGGCGGGACGCCAATACGCGCAGCCATGGCTGGCGAAGGCTGATTCGATCGCCGCCCTCTGCGTGGCTTGCATTGTGGTTTACGTTAGCTGGCGCCTGGCGCGGCAAACCATTGACGCGTTGCTCGACGCAGCTCCGGCCGGTGTGCGCGGCCGGATTATCCAAGAGGTGTACCGGGTGAACGGCGTGCTAGAGGTCGGCCGAGTGCGAATCCGGCGAAGCGGCAGCCGCTATTTCGCCGACGTTTCGGTTGCCATGTCACGCAATGTCACCTTTCAAAAGTCCGAACAGATTTCCAACGAGGTTACAGCGCGCATCCGCGCTGTTCTTCCTGACGCCGACGTTGTTGTGAACACGGTTTCGCGGGCCAGCCGGCAGGAGAGCCTCTTCGACCGCATTCGTGCGGTGGCCACGCGCAACAACCTGAACGTGCACGACATCAGCGTGCAGGACATCGGAGGCAGCCTGCACGTGGAGCAGCATGTTGAACTCGACGAAAAGCTCAGCCTGAAGGAGGCCCACGATCGGGTCACTCGGTTGGAAAGTGAGATGAAGGAGGAGGTCGGAGAGATCTCGAGTATTCTTACTCACATCGAGAGTGAGCCGGCGACCATCGAAACCACCGACGGGCTGGTTCGTGCTCCCAGCTTTGAAGACCGGCTACAACAAGTGAAGGAGGGATTTCCGGACGTCGTAGACATGCACGACCTCATGTTCAAACAGGTCGGCGGACGACTCTACCTGTCGCTGCACTGCACCATGAACGACGATCTGCCGCTCTCCCGCGTCCACGATATACAAACCGCGATGGAAAGCCGATTTCGCCAAGAAGTGCCACAGTTGTTTCGCGTGCTCATCCATCCTGAGCCGCAGACAGACAACCGGCGATAGAGAGTTAGGGTTTGTGGGCTGGCCCTTCTTCGAGGGCAGCATCCTGCTCATCGTGGGCGGGGTTACTCGGAGGATAGGAATACATCTTGCTGGCAATGTTCGTCGGCGCTTGACGCCGGATGGCAATCATCTCGGCCACGATGGCAACCGCGATCTCTTCGGGTGTGACTGCTCCGATCTCAAGACCTACCGGCGCATGCACGTCTTTGAATTTCTCAGCCGGAATCCCTTCTTTTTCCAGTTCCTTGTAGATCGAGATGGTCTTGCGGCGTGAGCCAATCATGCCGAGATAGCGCGCACGTGCATTAAGCGCCCAGCGCAGCACGCGCATGTCGTCACGGTGCCCACGAGTCACGATAACAATGTATGACGATTCCGGCGGGTTCAGTTCCGCCGTTGCCAGTTCGAAGTCACGCACAATCACCTCGCGGGCGTCAGGGAAGCGCTCACGATTGGCGTAGGCCTCGCGGTCATCCACCACGACTACGTCGAAGCCGGCAATGGCAGCGACTTTGTACAGGTTGTAGGCAACGTGGCCTGCGCCAAAAATGTATAGGAGAGCGGAGGGAAGCACCGGCTCGATGAAGATTTCCAGCGTTCCACCGCAGACCAGGCCGGTGTCGTACTTGGGATTGTTGTTGAGGTTAAAGGTGAGCGAGCGCGGCTTCTCCTCTTCCATCACTTCACGTGCGGCTTGCCAAACCTCGGCCTCCACGCAGCCGCCGCCGATGGTTCCCACGATGGAACCATCATCGCGCACCAGCATCTTCGCAGTCTGAAACGACGGGATGGAGCCGCGAACGTTAGTAATGGTGGCAACAGCGCCACGGCGTCCTTGGCGACGAAGCTCAACGATTTGCTCGTAGATGTCCATGGCGGGCGAGTTCAATTATTTAGATGCTTGGCGGTAAAGTCAAAGGGCGGTAGGTCAGGGCCGACCACAGGCTCTCCGGGCCGAATTATCCGACGCGAATTCTCTTGACAATGGGACAAAATAGGACTAAATAGGAACAATAAGGAGTTGGAAATGAGCTTATCAGATTCTCAAACTTTGCCATTTCGCCCCGAGCTATCCGCTCATGTTCACATCGACGCTGAAACTTGTCCAGTCTGCGGGCAAGAGATTCCGCCGGACAAGTTCGAAGAAATCAGCGGCAAAATTGCCGCACGTGAGCGCGAGCAGACCATTGCGATTAGGGCTCAACTTGAGACACAGTATGCGACTGAGAAAGCCGAAGCCGAAGATAAGGCAAAGGCCGATTTGGAAGCTGAGCGCCAACGCAGCGCCACCCGCGAGGTCCGTATACGCGAAGAAGCTGAAAACAGTGCCGAGGTGTTCCTAAACGAGAAACTGGCCGAGGCCGAGCGGGTCCGCCAAGAGTCGATGGCTGGCTTGCAGCGACAGGTCACCGAGGCAGAGTCGGCACGAAAATCCGCGGAACAACTCGAAACGAGTCTGCGGGATGAAATAGCGGAAATGCGTCAGACGAGTGCCCGAGCGATTGAGGCCGCGAAGGCGGAGGCCAAAGAGCGCGAAACCGAAATCCGAAACGAGGCCAAGCGAACTGCGGAGTCAGCCCTGGCTGAACGCATTTCCGCAATTGAAGCGGGGCACAAGGAATCCGAGAGTGCGCTACAGGCGCGAATCAACGAAGCCGAAGCGAGCAGAATCGCGGCGGAGCAAAAGGGAAACACGCTGGCTTCACAGATTGAAGACATGCGAAAAGCCAATGAGGACGAAATTGCGAAGGTGAAGGAAGAAGCCGCGATGGAGGCGGTGCGTATCCGCCAAGACGCCACGGAGGGGACAAGAGCTCCGCCTTCGTGACATAGTGGCTGCCCACGAGAAAGCCGTCGCCGAAGCTAACTCGAAGGCCCGCGAGGCTGAGCGGCACGCGTCGGAGATAGAAGAACGCTTGACTACGCAACGCGAGGTCATGGAGAAGGCTACGGAAGATGCGGTCAACTCAGAAAAGGCAAAGGCTTTCCAGGAGACTCAGAAACTCTCGAATAAGGTGAACGAACTTCAGCGTGCTTTAGAGAAGAAAACCGCTGACGAGCTAGGAGAGGGCGCCGAGGTCGACCTTTTCGAGGCCCTTAAAGCGGAGTTCCCGGACGATAGGATTGAGCGCATCGCGAAAGGCGCCCCTGGTGCAGACATCCGCCACGTGGTAATGCTTCGTGGAAAGGAATGCGGAACCATTCTCTATGACTCAAAAAACCGCAAGAAATTCGGTTATGAATATGTCACTAAGCTCAAGGGTGACCAGTTAGCCGCAAGCGCCGAGCACGCGATTCTCTCAACCAACAAATTCCCTCAGGGCACGCAGCAAATTCATATCCATGACGGAATAGTGCTCGCCAATCCGGCCCGTGTTGTATCGATCGCAAGCATCCTCCGCCAACACGTACTTCAGCTCCATACAATGCGTCTAAGTAATGTGGAACGCGATGGAAAGACGGCTGCTCTTTACGAGTTCATAACGTCTGAACAATGCACGCAGATTCTCGACCGAATAGATGAGCGCGCCAGCGATTTGATTGAACGGCAAGCAAAGGAAATAAGGTGGCACCAGGCCAACTGGAGCAAACAGGGAGAAGCTATCCGCGCGATCCAGAAGGCGAAAGGTGATCTTGAAAATCAGATCAGTTCGATTATCGGCACGTCGGACGAGAGCGCTACCTACGAGGCCTCCTAGTCATGATTACAAGTATGCCCGCACAATCTCACTCAAATGTCATTCAAATGCAAGAGCGTCGACTTGACCGCACCATCTTGCGTACCTACCGCGCTCAGGTAGATCTGGATGATGTTGTACCCAATCCAAATCAACCCCGCCTTGGTCCAAAAGAGGATGATGAACTTCAGCGGCAGATTGAAGCGAATGGAGGGCTTTTCGAGCCACTACTGGTTGAACCACATCCTGATTTGCCGGGAAAATACCGCATTATCGATGGTGACCGACGATGGACAAACTCTCAGAAGCTGGTTGAACGAGGGCGAGAGCAATACCGCCAGATTCAAGTAGAGGTCACCGACAGGACGCTCTCAGAGGATGAGCGTCTCCGAGTCTGGATTTACATCCATCGCCAGCGCAAGGAGTGGGACGCCAAGGAAAAAGAGATGGTCGCCTACCGCCTAGTCGATTTGGTGGGACGAGCCAGCGCCGCCAATATTCTAGGTATCACGGTTCGCGAACTCGATAAGCTCGTGGAGGTGTTCGAGACCTCACGAAGATTTACTGAGCTGCGTGACCCCAGCGCAGCGATTACCTGGGCGCGTGAACTGATGGGCGTGAGCAAGAAGCTCCTTACGCCAACGGTGATTGACGCCGTCGTCGAGAAGGTGAATGAAAAGCGGATCACCAATTCCAAGGACCTACGAAAACTTAGGACGATCCTTCCAGACCCGGTGGCGCGAGCCCACTTTCTAAGTGATGCGGGCGACCTTGAGTCCGCCCAACTCCGGATTCGTACACTTGAAAAGAAGCATACTGATCAGCCTCTAAACCAACTAGAAGCGGCAGTTGAGGCGATGAAGAGTGTACCTTGGACCACTCTGCGGGACTTAAAAGGGGATTCGGCGGTGCTGAAGAAGCTCGATGAAGCCGAGAGCTTGCTGAGATCGCTTCGGATAGCGCTTTCTTCTAAATAAGTGTCTGGAGCGCCGCGGGCGGAGCCCTCCTGCGCTTGCAACGACAATTGATAAAGCACGGATTGCCCTCTTGGTTAGCGGGTGTGTCACTATGATCGGCGATTCCCAACAAGGTTCTAACCAGGGGGCTCGACTTAAATTTGCGAGGATCAGTGCCATGAAAGCCATTCGCATTCATGAATTCGGCGGTCCCGAGGTTCTCAAGTACGAAGACATTCTCGATCCAGTCTTGCGCAAGGACCAAGTCCTCGTCCGGGTGCGAGCTTGCGCGCTGAACCATCTTGATCTCTTTGTCCGCATGGGACTGCCGGGCGTGAAGCTGCCCCGCATCCTGGGCAGCGACATAGCGGGCGAGGTGGTGGAGTCCGGTGAGTACATCACGGATATGAAGCAAGGCACGCGGGTGCTGCTGGCGCCAATGGTCTTTTGCAACCACTGCGAGCAATGCAACAGCGGGCGGCAGAACTTTTGCCCGCAATTTGCGGTGCTGGGCAACGGTGTGGACGGGGGGAACTGTGAGCTGATTGCAGTTCCGCGCGTGAACGTTATCCCGATCCCCGATTCGCTGTCGTTCGTCGAGGCTGCCAGTGTGCCGCTGGTCTTCCTAACTGCGTGGCATATGCTGGTCGGGCGCGCTCGCTTGCGAGCCGGGCAGACAGTGCTGGTGTTGGGGGCTGGGTCTGGAGTCGGTTCGGCCGCGATCCAGATATGCAAGATGCTGTCCGCCCAGGTGATCACCACCGCAGGCGACGAACATAAACTGTCAAAGGCCCGAGAGCTCGGCGCCGATCACACCATCGATCATTACAAGCAAAAGATCGCCGACGAGGTGAAGCGCATTACCAATCGCCGCGGCGTGGACATCGTCTTCGAGCATGTTGGGCAGGCCACGTGGAAAGAGAGCCTGAAATCGCTGAAGGCCGGTGGGACGCTGGTGACTTGCGGCGCTACAACCGGCTTCCAGGGCGACCTCGATCTTCGCTTCCTGTTCTCGCGGCAGCTCTCGCTGCTGGGATCGTACATGGGCGCAATGGGCGAATTGGACGAAGTTCTGAAGCACGTGTTCGCGGGCAAACTGAAGCCGGTGGTGGACCGCGCCTTCCCGCTGAGCGAAACGCGTGCAGCACACGAGTACTTGGCGAAGAGCGAGCAGTTCGGCAAAGTGGTGGTCACAACATAGTTGGTGCAGAGATCTTGGCGATGGGGAAAAACAGCAGGTCTCTCCGCTCGGACTGAAGTCCTCGGTCGAGATGACAAACTTAAGACCAGCGCCGCGTCCTCCTACCAAAGCAAAGCATCGAAACAGGTAGGTATAATGAGTTCAAATGACTACCGAGTATCGTCCGCCGCACTTCGATAATCCTGAGCCGGGTACGGAGCGTTTCGACAACCTTGTCGGATCGGAACAGAGCCGCGGCCAGATTCTCCGTGCCACGTTTGGTCAGCAGCAACACGAAGGTGTCCTCATGGCCTCGATGGACGCGGTCGTGAACTGGGTGCGCAAAAATTCGATTTGGCCGATGACCTTTGGCCTGGCCTGTTGCGCCATCGAGATGATGTCGATGGGCGCCTCGCGGTTCGATATCGCCCGCTTCGGCGCCGAGGTTTTTCGCCCCTCGCCGCGCCAGTCGGATCTCATGATCATCGCAGGCCGCGTCTCGCAGAAGATGGCGCCGGTGATCCGCGAGCTCTACATGCAGATGCCGGAACCGAAGTGGGTCATCTCGATGGGAGCCTGCGCGACCTCGGGTGGCGTCTTCAACAATTACGCACTGGTGCAGGGCGTTAACCAGTGGATTCCGGTGGATGTTTATGTGCCTGGCTGTCCGCCACGTCCCGAACAATTGATCTACGCGATCATGCTGCTGCAGGAAAAGATCAAGAACGAGCGCGGATCGTTCCGGCGCGCGCTCAATCTGGAACCCGCTTAGTTTTAGGCAGCAAATCAATCCCAATTTGCATCTTAGCTGGCGAAAGCAATCTGTTGCTGTGGATTGCCTGAGATGATGCGAGTTCCCCGAACCATCACTACGATCGCTGCCCTCTTGCTGCTTGGCCTCTCCGCTTGGGGTGCGTCGCAGCTTCGCCAAATTGGAATGGTAAATTTGCCTGGCTCGCCTGGCTTTGGTGAGGTGGCGTTTGCCAAGGGAATGCTGGTGATGACCCACCCAGCAGCCTCCGCGGTTGACGTTTTCAGTCCGACGAGGCGTCGCACCGTCGCACAAATCACAAGCTTGCAATCACCACGGGGCATCGCCGTGGACGATCAGAATGGCAAGGTTTATGTAGCTGACGCGGGAAGCAACTCCATTGCGGTGATTTCGACCGACACCTGGAAGGTGAGCGATAACATTCCGCTGCAAGGTTCTCCCGACCAACTGCTGCTTGACGGCAGCGGCAAGATGTACTGGAGCGATGCTGGCGCAGGCACGGTTTCGCTTCTCGACCTGAGTACAAAACAGAACATTGTTACGGTGGAGGTAGGCGGCGCGCCGCGCTACTTGGCGAGCGATCCCGACCGCCACATTGTCTTCGCCACGATTCAGGACCGGCACGAGATCATCGTCATCGATCCGCAACTTAAAATTTCGGCTCGCTTCAATTTGAATGCATCGCAGCCCACGGGATTGGTTTACGATCCGCGGTTCCACGAGTTGTATGTCGCAGTGCGCTTCGCCGTGCTGGCGATCAATGCCGACACTGGATCCGAGATCAATCGCGTACCAGCCGCAGCAGGTGTGGACAGGTTGTGGCTTGATCCCGAATCGCGCACCGTCTATGCGGCGGGTGGCGGGTCGTTGCTGGTACTGCATGCCAATGTACGCCTCTCATCCGGAGACGAGATCGCCAGCGATGTCAAAGGACACACCGTGGCTTACGACGCCGAAAAGAAGCTGGTGTTTCTTCCTGGAGGCCGAGAAAGCAAATCGAAGATCCTGATCTTTAAGCCAATGACAAATGGTCAACCGCCAACGGCGGACGAGAACATCCAAAGCCGAGTGCAGTAGAGGCGAGCCAATACCAACTTCTCCATGACCAATAGCTAAACTCCTCGCGCGAGACGCTGACCACCTGGGGCCGGCCCTGAATCTCTGCTCCCCGAAAGCCATCCAATCTCTGGCTGAGCCAATTGATTAGTGCCGACTGCTTGGCACGGGCTATTGTGACGTGCGACTCTGCGGTGCGCGTTACAAAAACGAAGTGCATTCATGATGAAAATCGGAATCACGTGTTATCCAACGTACGGTGGCAGCGGTGTGGTCGCGACAGAGCTGGGGCTGGAACTGGCTGATCGTGGTCACGAGGTACATTTCATCTCGTATTCGCAGCCCATTCGCCTTCCTAAGACTTACCCAAACATCCACTATCACGAGGTCGAGGTCTCGCGGTATCCGCTGTTCGAATATCCGCCGTACGATCTGGCGCTGGCCACGCGCATGGCTGAGGTCGCCGAGATTTACGGTCTCGACTTGCTGCATGTGCATTATGCAATTCCGCATTCCGTCAGCGCGATGCTGGCGCGCCAGATGTTGAGTTGCGATCACGCACGCTCACGGCGCAAGTTGCCCTACGTGACGACATTGCACGGCACCGACATCACGCTGGTTGGGTCCGATCCTTCCTATCTGCCGATCACGCGCTTTTCCATCGATCAAAGTGACGGCGTCACATCGATCTCCGACTATCTTAAGCGCCGAACTCTGGAAGTATTCGCTGTGCAGACGCCAATCCAGGTGATTCCCAACTTTGTCAACTGCGATCTTTACCACCGCACGCCGGAGCTGCTGGAGCATCGCTCCGAATACGCCAGCGCCGACGAAAAGATATTGGTCCACCTGTCGAACTTCCGGCCGGTGAAGAGGCTTGGCGACGTCATTGAGATCTTTGATCGAGTGCAGCAGAAAATTCCCGCGCGTTTGCTGCTGATTGGCGATGGCCCGGAGCGTTCGAGCGCTGAGTGGCTGGCAGTGAAGAAGGGGATTCACAAACGGGTGGACTTCCTGGGTAAACAGGACCGCATTAACGAGAAGCTGGCGGTGGCTGACGTGTTGCTGCTGCCGAGTGAACTAGAGTCCTTCGGACTTGCGGCGCTGGAGGGGATGGCGTGTGAAGTTGTGCCGATCGCCACCAACGAAGGTGGACTTCCAGAAGTCGTTGAACACGGTAAAACTGGATTTCTGGCACCGGTCGGCGCTGTGGAAACGATGGCGAATTACGCGATCGATATTTTGTCAGACGAAAACAAGCTGAGACAAATGGGTGAGGCGGCGCGCGCCAGTGCACAAGCGCGATTCTGCGCTAGCAAGATCATTCCGATGTACGAAAGGTTCTACCGTGAATTGCTGGACCGCTCCTCATAGATGGCGCCGGCCACCGAACCGCCCATTTCTTCGGCCTCCAGTACCGGAAGCACCAACCGGATCAAGGTTCCCCGGTTGGCCTGACTCTCCACTGTGATCTCGGCCGCGTCGCCGTAAACAACCTGAAGACGCTCGGTGACGTTTACCATGCCAATGCCGGTGCCTGAGGAGGTGCTGCTGACTGACATCCCGACCCCGTCGTCTTCCACCTCGATCACTACCCTCTGTTCAGCGCAACGGCTGCGAATGTAGATGCTGCCTCCATCAACCTTGGAAGAAAAACCATGCTTGACTGCATTCTCCACCAGCGGTTGCAAGATCATGCTCGGCACAAGGTGCTCAAGCGATGCCGGTTCGAGTTCCTTGACCACCTTCAGCTTGTCACGTCCGAAGCGTGCCACCTCGATATCGAGATAGTCATCCAAGAACTCTAACTCCTCGCGCAGCGGAACAAACGAATCTCCCTTGCGCAGCAATCGGCGCAGAATATTTCCCAGCCTGACAATCATTTCTCGCGCAGAATCGGGATCGCGGCGCACCAGGGATGCAACCGAGTTCAGCGTGTTAAACAGAAAATGGGGATTGATCTGGCTCTGCAGAGCTTCCATCCGCGCCTGCAGGAGCAGCCGCTCCTGCTGTTCCAGCTTCATCTCGATGCGAACGTTGTTCAACACCTTCAGCGCGATCGCGACCGCCATGACGGTGCCGGCGTAAATGGCCAGGTCGATCAGCCAGTTGTTTGCATCGAGCGCGAAAATGCGCCGTGGAAAGGCACGATGAAGTTGTATGCGGATAAATTCCAGACCCAGAATCAGGAAGAAAAACGAGGTCTGCCAGTCGATGAAAGACTTGCGGATGCTACGTCGAATCCAGTGATAAATGCTGAGATCGAAGAGCGGCGAGAATGACCAGATGGCCTCGCGATCGGGACCCAGGTGGCGGAGAACACCGGCCAATGCCCCGGCGAGAACATACATGGGTAACGTAAGCCACTCGCCGAAAAACAGCGCCGGCAGAGCCACTAGCGCGCCTCCCATGATTCCCACCAGGCGCCCGCCAATCACGCCCATCAGAATGGCGCCTTCAAAAGCAATGTCAGCTGCGTAGAAGCTGAGGACCCAGTGCCGGATCATCACACCGAGGGCGAGGGGAGTACCGACAATGGCGACGATCTCGATCTTTTCGCTCAGCGTGCGTTCCTCGCGGAACAGCAAAACGCGAAAGCGGCGCGCGCGTACTAACACACTGCTGATCGCCGCAGCGACGCCCAGGCGAATCAGCAAGGTGACGAGAATGAGGCGATGGTCCATTTAGTTGATAGTGGTCAGTGGATAGTGGATAGTGGACAGAACAAGGGCCGATTAATTGTTCCTCAGCCTTCAGCGCGCGGCCAAGGCCGCTCACCGATACATTTGCAACTAAGACCCAGCCACTGCTCACTAACCACTAGCCACTATAGCGCGCTTGCAGCCTTAAGCAGAGCCTGTTCCGCGCTCGTGGGGTCAGGCGCGCCGCCTTGTGCCATGTCGCGATTGCCGCCGCCGCGGGTGCCTAGCTGCTGCACAGTTTGCTTCATCAATGCGCCCATGTCGTTCGAGAGGCCCGGGGTCTGCGCGAATACCAGTGACGGTTGCGGACCTCCGCAGCTGAGCAGCGCGACTGTCTTGTCGTTTCGAATGAGCTTTTGCGCCAGCATCTTGAGGTAGCCGAGGTCGCGCTCAGGAAAGAACTGAGCGACCAATCTGTATTCGCGCCGGTCTTCCGCAGCTCGCAGCATGCGTTCGGCTTGAAGTTCGGCAACCTCTTCCAGCAGATGATGCCGCGCTTTCTGGGCCGACTTGATCTCATCGAGAGACTTACGCGCCTGCTGAGGCAGTTCCCAGATATGGGTTGAAAACAGCGCAGCCGCCTCGGTGAGGGTCTCAAAATCATGCCGCGCGATGCGAACCGCGCGAAGGCCACAAACGAACTCGACGCGCGCGGCCTGTTTCACCCTTTCCACTTTGCGTAACAAGATCGCGCCAATCTGCCCGGTGCTGCGAACGTGCGTTCCACCACAGGCATTCAGGTCGAAGTCGTTGATGTCGATCAGGCGAAGCTGGTCGCGCTCAGTCGCTGGTATCTTGCGGACGCCCATGGCGGCGGCCTCGCCGGGAGTGGCGAAGCGAATCGCAACCGGCCGATCTTCGGCGATCACTTCATTGGCAAGCTTTTCGGCCGATTCCAGCTGCTTGGCTGTGACTGCGTCGCCGGCGAGATCGATGGTGCAACTCTCCTCGCCCATGTGAAACGAAACGGTAGGGAATCCATAGAGTCTTTCAAACGCGGCGGAGAGCACATGTTGTCCGGAGTGCTGCTGCATGTGATCGCGACGGCGATCGGAGTCGACGATACCGCGCACCAGTGTGCCCGCCTGGAAAATGTCTGCGTCAACTTCGAGGATGTGAAGCACCGCCCCGCTAAGCTCGTGTTCGGCAACCTCCTTCACCCGGACCCGTTTGGGGTTCGTTCCTGCCAGTTCCAGCCAGCCGGTGTCGAAGACCTGTCCGCCACTGGTGGGATAGAACGCCGAGCGGTCGAGCGTTACGGCGATGTTCCCAGCTTCGCGGCTGATGGCCACCACGCGAGATTCGAACTCCGTGAGAAAGGAATCGGTGTAGTAAAGGCGCTCAGTCAAGTAAGTTGCTCCGGTTCGCACAACGTCCAATGAGATTTGGTCACCAGCGGTATTGCGTCAAACCCCTGTTGCGAAGCTCTCCATATCGTATAAGATTCTTGCCGCACGAACTTACTTCGACGAAAGGGGGAACTATGAAGACCATTCTACGGGGAACGATTTTAGTATTGCTCGGCGGACTTTGCGCGATGCCCTTGGTGGCGCAGGACTCGGCAATGTCTGCAAAACCA
Organism: uncultured Acidobacteriaceae bacterium; assembly: GCA_963720135.1. GTDB lineage: Bacteria > Acidobacteriota > Terriglobia > Terriglobales > Acidobacteriaceae > Bog-257. The sequence goes on along the minus strand of CAVREJ010000022.1, from coordinate 321,097 downwards.
GAGGCAGCCAAGCCAAGCGACCAGATGGCTATGCCCATGCCCAAGCCCGCGCCGGAGATGGAGAAGATGATCAAGATGATGGCCGGGAACTGGACGGTGGCCGAGAAGGCAGACCCCAGTCCGATGATGCCCAAAGGCGGCGTCGGCAACGGCACCGCTGTACTGACGCCGGGCCCGGGCGGATTGTCATTGACGGAGAAGTATCAGTCCCACGGAGCCATGGGCAGCTTTACCGGCCTCGGAACGTTCTGGTGGGATGCCAAGGCGCAAGTATACCGGGGCGTCTGGTGCGACAATATGACGCCGAACGGCTGCGACGCCAGCGGCACTAGCAAGTGGGAAGGCGACAGTCTGGTTGTCACCATGGAAGGCGAAATGAACGGGCAAAAAATGTTGACCCGTCTCACCTATTCCGACTTTAAGCCCGACTCGTTCGTGATGACCATGGAAGCGGGTCCGGACGCCAGCAAGCTGCAGAAGGCGATGACCATCACCTACACCAAGGGAAGTATGGCTGAAAAGAAAATGTGAGCGGGGTTCTGAGTGATGAAACAAGCCCGCAGCTCAGACAGGTTGCGGGCTTGAACGTTTACCAGCTTATGTCTAGCGGCTCGGTGTCGGTGCTGGAGGCTTCTGCTGGGCCGGAGCGGACCGGGTGGCTCCGGGCCGTGAGCCTTCCAATACTGACCCGCTGCGACTGGCGTGACGGGTGGCGAAGACCGAAAGCGTAATGGAGGTGATTATGAACAGGACGGTCGCCCAGGCGGTAGCTTTCGTTAGCACGGTTGCCGCTGTGCGGGTACCAAAGGCGGTCTGGCTGCCCATGCCTCCAAAGGCGGCGGCGATGTCAGCGCTCTGTCCGCTTTGCAGCAGCACCACAATGATGAGGAACAGACAAACAGCTATGTGAATAACGGTAAACAGGACAACCATGTAGTTCTCAATCCTCGCATCCGGCGGACCGCACATTTACGCGGAATAGCGCGGGCATCAGCAATATGGTAACTCTTTACGTTGCTTACAACCTGGGTGAGGCATGGTGCGGAAGGGGGGACTTGAACCCCCATGCCTTTCGGCGCCACCCCCTCAAGATGGTGTGTCTGCCAATTTCACCACTTCCGCACACCTGACCGGATGCGGCGAGCATCACGGGCTCCAAGCAGAAACGTAGAGGCAATTAAGTATAGCAAAGAGGGCAGCCGGGACGAAGCTAACGGCGATGATTGAACGGGTGCCGTCCGCGTCGTTACCAGGGGCAATGTCCCGGGATCGGTCAAGCCTACCTCTGTCGGCACAGGTAGTATATTAGTAGTATGAAGGAGAAGACTTCCATAACACTCTCCAGCGATGTACTTGCAAAGCTCGATCATCTGGCTGGAACCAAGTGCTCTCGTTCCGCGCTGATCGAACAGGTACTTCGTAAATATTTTCGTGAACGCACGCGAGCAGCTCTGCACGCGCGCGACTTGCAACGAATTAATCAGGCGGCTGATGAATTGAGCTCGGAAGCTGCAGACGTGCTTGAATATCAAGCTCCGATAGACTGGTCTTCCGATTGATTGTTGCAGGTGACAGACAGTGAGACGAGGCGATCTGTATCGTGTCTCCAAGCCGGGCGGTCACGACCCCAGACAGTATCGGACATTTGTAGTTGTAAGCCGTCAAGCACTTATCGACTCGAAGTTTCCGACCGTAGTCTGTGCTCCGGTGTTTAGCAATGGTCGGGGTTTGACCACTCAGGTGGTTGTTAGCACGAGTGAAGGGCTGAAACACGCGAGTTGGATAATGTGCGACAACCTTTCGAGCGTGCGCAAGGCGGATCTCACAAACTACATAGGCTCCCTCTCAAATGCAAGGTTTCACGAACTGGTCCGTGCGCTAAAGATAGCCCTTGATCTACAGTAGTGCTCCCGGAATCTGCAGCTGGTAGTTTACGATTTTCGCAAACGACACTGGATCCAGACTTGCTCCTCCAACCAGCGCACCGTCAATTTCCGTCTCCGACATGAGCGCAACGGCGTTGTCCGGCTTCACGCTGCCGCCGTAAAGGATCCTCAACTGCTGGGCGAATTCTTTGCCAAAGGCCTTCTCCGCCTCGTGACGGATCACCACGTGCGCATCGGCGGCCATCTGAGGCGTTGCCGTTTTGCCGGTGCCAATGGCCCACACGGGTTCGTAAGCGATTGCAAGTTTCGCAGCTTTTCTTGCCGAGATGCCATTGAAAGCCCGCGTACATTGACGCCGCAGCACATCTTCGGTCAGTCCAGCCTCCCGCTCCTCCAGTACCTCGCCAACGCAAACGATGGGTGTCAGTCCGTTTTCCAGCGCGATCTCGAGCTTGCGGTTAACCGTGTCGTCGGTTTCGTTGAAGTACTGCCGGCGCTCCGAGTGCCCGATGATCACGTGCGTGACCTCGATCGCAGTTAGCATCGTGGGGGAGACTTCTCCGGTGAAGGCCCCTTCCTTTGCCCAGTGCATGTTCTGTGCGCCGACAGCGACATTCGATCCGCGCGCCGCTTCGACAGCGGCGTGCAGGTCAACGAATGGCGGGCAGACGACGATGTCGTCGCGGGAGTGGTTGGCGACCATGGGCAGGAACTCGGCGAAGAATGCGGTGGTCTCGTCCGGCGTTTTGTACATCTTCCAGTTGGCGGCGATGAGTTTCTTACGTGTCATGGATTAGTTCCACTTTCAAGGATGCGTTGGTGGCAAAAGCGCGAGCGGCATGAGTGTACTGGCCGAAGGTTTCGGAATCGAAAAGCACAAATCGCACTTCCCGGACGTGAGCAGAGTTTTCGAGCGCCTCAGCCGCGCTGCTTATGGCGACTTCCGAGGCTTGGTCTGCCGGATATCGATAGGCCCCGGTCGAAATCGCAGGGAAGGCGATGGATGCCAGTTGCAACTCGTCAGCAATGCGAATCGACTCGCGATGGCAACTGGCGAGTGCTTCCGCCTCGCCATGGTTGCCGCCGCTCCAGAACGGGCCGACGGTATGAATAACGTAACGCGCTGATAGACGGCCTGCTGGAGTTGCGACTGCCTGTCCGGCAGGAAGCCGCCCGATGCGCCCCACAATCTCGCGGCAGGCCTCGAGAATGGCGGGGCCGCCGGTGCGATGGATAGCGCCATCCACGCCGCCACCGCCGAGTAGGGAAGAGTTGGCGGCATTCACGATGGCATCGGCCTGCTGGCGGGTTATGTCGCCCGGACCGAAGACCACGAGGCCGCGGTCCCCTATGGTTACGCGCAGAGCCTGAGGGCTGGCATGCATGGCGGTTATTTGTTGCTCAGCGCTTCCACGCCGGGCAACTTCTTGCCCTCCAGGAACTCCAGTGAGGCACCGCCGCCGGTCGAGATATGTGTGATCTTATCGGCCACTCCGGCGGCTTTGACTGCGGCCACGCTGTCGCCGCCACCGACGATGGAAACTGCCGCGCCATTGTCCGCCACCGCGTAGGCGATCTTCTTCGTTCCCTTGGCGAACGCTTCAATCTCGAAAACGCCCATGGGGCCGTTCCACACGATGGTGCGGGCCACGCCGATCTCGCCGGAGAACAGCTCCACCGTTTCCGGTCCGATGTCGAGCGCCATCATGTCGGGGGGAATCGGTTTGCCGACACCGATCTGCTGGATGCGAGCATCGGCGGCAACTTTGTCGGCGACCACGTGGTCCACCGGCAGCAACAAGTTCACGTGATGAGCCTTGGCATCAGCGAGAATTTGCGTTGCCAAGCCAACCTTGTCGGCCTCCAACAGCGACTTGCCGATCTCCTGCCCCTGCGCCTTGAGAAAGGTATAGGCCATTCCACCGCCGATGATGAGCGTATCCACCTTGGACATCAGGTGAGTAATGACGCCGATTTTGTCGCCCACCTTCGCTCCACCGAGAATGGCCACGAAAGGCTTTTGCGGATGCGACAGCGCCTTGCCTAGATATTCGAGCTCCTTCTCCATCAGCAATCCGGCGGCTTTTTTATCGACAAAGTGGGTGATGCCTTCAGTGGAGGCGTGGGCGCGATGCGCCGAGCCGAAAGCGTCGTTCACATAGAAGTCGCACAGCTTTCCCAGTCGCCGCGCGAATTCCGGATTGTTGGCTTCCTCTTCCGAATGAAAGCGCAAATTCTCCAGCAGCAAAGACTGGCCGCGCTCCAGTTTCTCGGCCATCTCCTCGGCCTGTACGCCAATGCAGTCGGGAGAAAAGCCGACATTCTCGCCGCGCCGCAAGACTTCATCGAGCAAAATGCGCAGCCGCTCGGCCACCGGCTTCAGGCTCATCTTGGGATTCGGCTTGCCCTTCGGACGTCCCAGGTGAGAGGCCAATATCAACCGGGCACCGTGCCGCAGCGCGTACTCGATCGTGGGCAGCGTCTCGCGGATGCGGGTGTCATCCATCACGCGGCCGTCGTCGAGTGGGACGTTGAAGTCAACCCGCATGAAGACGCGTTTATTATTCAGCGGAAGATCGCGAATCGATAATTTCGACATGGGATTAAACCCTTGCTGTCAGCTCTCAGGTATCAGCCGTCCGCTACAACACGACAGGTGATACGAACCCGAAATTGCTGGTTCCTATCGAGATCATAGAAGCTACTAAGAGCCGTTGTAACTGACAAATTTCAACCGATTCTTTAGCTGATAGCTGACAGCCGACAGCTGATAGCTAGCTCCTGCTTTTTAAAGCCCCTTCTGCCCGAGGTAATGGATCAGGTCGCGGACTCGACAGGAGTAGCCCCACTCGTTGTCATACCACGAGATAACTTTCACGCAATTGCCGGCCACGACCCGCGTCATCGGCGCGTCCACAATTGACGAGCGATCGTCGCCGCGGTAATCGATGGAGACCAGTTCGGCCGTCTCATATCCCAAATAGCCTTTTAGGGGGCCCGCTTCAGAAGCAGCCTTCAACGCGCCGTTCACCTCCTCGACGGTCGTCTTCTTGTCCACGAACACCACCAGGTCAACCACCGAAACGTTGGGGGTCGGCACGCGCATCGCGAAGCCGTCGAGTTTGCCCTTCAGTTCAGGGATCACCAGATACACCGCCTTGGCGGCCCCGGTCGAGGTGGGAATCATCGACAACGCCGCCGCGCGAGCACGGCGCAGGTCTTTATGCGGGAAGTCGAGGATGACCTGGTCGTTGGTGTAGGAATGGATCGTAGTCATGGTGCCGCACACGATTTTGAAGTTGTCGTTGATGACCTTGGCAATCGGCGCCAGGCAGTTGGTGGTGCAGGATGCGTTGGAAATCACGTGGTGCTTCGCCGGGTCATACTTGTCTTCGTTGACGCCCAACACCACGGTAATGTCTTCACCGCTTGCCGGCGCGGTTATGATCACTTTCTTAACCGGGCCGCGCAGATGCTGCTTGGCCAGTTCCGCTTTGGTGAATTTGCCGGTGGACTCGATAACAACCTGCGCGCCCACCGAAGCCCAATCGAGCTTGGCTGGATCTCTTTCGGCGAAAACGCGGATGCTCTTACCGTCCACGCTGATGGAATCGGCGGTGGCCGAGATGTCATTCTTCAAGTTGCCGAGGATGGAGTCATATTTGAGAAGATGTGCCAGCGTCTTGGGGTCGGTGAGGTCGTTGACCGCGACGAATTCCAGATTTTTGTCGGTGAGCGCGGTGCGAAGAATATTGCGACCGATGCGCCCGAAGCCATTGATGCCTACTTTAATTGCCATTTTGCCTCGCTAAGAATCCGAAGAAGTTTGAAAATCAAATGATTCTGAACTGCGCCCTATAGCTACAGGCACCATAATGAACGGAACCCAAAAGCCTAGCATCATGGGTAAGTCGAGGCAATGACATACATCACTGTGCGGATTGAATAGACTTGCCGATGGTCCAGCCGGCAACGCGATTGCTACCAGCTAGGCAAGCGTGTTACAAGTGCAACATGCGCAGATGGATGCGTGACCGCGGTAAGCGGCGCAAACCGCAAGACGATAAGCAAGGGCAGGAGAATCCCGCTCCTCTGCAACCGAAATTTCCTGATCCCACCACTGCTGAGGCCGAGACTGACCGGCAGCCCGATTTCGCAGCCCAGTCTGAAAGACAAGCGGAACCGCAGACTACGTCGGAAGAGCCGCAACCAGCCGCTACGCCAAGCGGCGGCGAAGAGCCTTCGCAGCAATTGCGGCGCGACCGCAGCCGCCGCCGCGGACGACGTGGTCGTGGTGGCCGTCCGCAGCCACCGCCGCAGACCCCTGCGTTGCCCAGCCCGGGTGGTCCCACAGGAGAAGCAGGCGAGGCCGAAGACGCCTCAGAGGCTGGGGAACCCGCAGCGGTTGCTTCGGCGGTGCCTCGTCCGCCTGCGCCGCATGAGACCCGGAAGTCGAAGGGAGCAGTTGTGCTCTCGATCGGACTACCGGGATCTGGCAAGAGCACATGGTTCAAGCGCCATAGTATCCTCCCGCTGTCCAGCGACATGGTGCGTATTCTGTTGTTCGATGATGTCACCGAGCAGCGCTATCAGGACCTTGTGTTTTCGACCTTACGATCCATGCTACGCGGCCGGCTGCTGGCTCGGCGTCCTTGGAACTACGTGGATGCCACCAACTTGTCTCCCCACGAGCGCCGCAGTTGGATAAAGCTGGCGCATGACTTCGGGTACGAGGCGCATGCGGTCTTCTTCGATGTGCCCCCAGAGGTTTGCATCGAACGCAATCGCCGCCGCGAACGCAACGTGCCGGAAGACGTCATGAAGCGCATGGCGGCCAAGCTGCGTCCCCCGAAGTTTGAAGAGGGCTTCGCCAAGATTACGGTGGTGCGATTGAGAAGGAAGGATGGGGAAGCAATTCCGACCGAGGAACCGCGGCAGGAGCTACCTATCGAACCTGATGAAGGCGAGCCGCCCGACTTGGCGGACGCCGAGTATTAATTTTTCACAACTTTGAAAAAGAGCGGTCTCGTGGCCGCTTTTTTCTTACCTGCAAACTATTCGGCTGGCCAAACCCGCTAGTCTCCGTCACGGAATCGTAACCATTCATGTGTTACCATCGCGGCGAGCAGTCGTGCATCGCCGGCGGCTCGCAGTGCGTAAGCGTTCTCCCGGGAGGTAATCTATATGCAAACGAAGATGGATGCATTGATGCAGGCAGGTTGGAACGGGCTGATCGCACTTGGCATATCGGTGCTGGAAGCTCTTGCGCTATGGATTGTCGGTCGTTGGCTGATCGGATTTGCCGTTAGGATCATCGGCCGCGGCATGAGCCGCCAAAAAATTGATCCTACGCTGATTCGCTATATCCAGAACGCAGTCGCGGCTATCCTCAACATCGTACTGGTCATCGCTATCCTTGGCTTCTTCGGCGTGCAGACGACGAGCCTGGCAGCGCTGATCGCTGCGGCCGGTGTAGCCATTGGCCTGGCATGGAGTGGCTTACTCGCCAACTTTGCCGCAGGAGTATTCCTCGTCATCCTGCAGCCCTTCAAGGTTGGTGATTTCGTGACGGCAGGGGGAATCATGGGCACCGTGCACGAGATCGGGTTGTTCGTGACCTACATCGACACCCTGGACAACGTGCGGCACATCGTTGGAAACGGCAAAATCTTCAGCGACGTCATCCAGAATTACTCTACCAACGCTTACCGAAGAGTTGACCTGACCGCACAATTGGCCCACGGAGTCGATGTGCACGTAGCGATGGCGGCGCTCAAGAAGGCTTTAGCGGGCATTCCCAATGTCATGACCAATCCTGCCCCCGACGTCGAGATACTCACGTTCACTCTCGCCGGACCGGTACTGGCTGTGCGTCCGTATTGCAACAACAAGGACTATTGGCAGGTGTACTTCGATACCAACCGGCTGATTAAGGAAACGTTCACCACCGCTGGCTTCGAAGTGCCCGAACAGCACTACATGGTGCGAACCGCCGCCGCCGGAGTTGGCGCGGCGCATTCCGCTTGATCGCGGAATCGACAACAAATAAAAGGGAAGAGCAGCAGAACTTGCTCTTCCCTCGGTGTATGTTCAGGTACCGTCATTCGCGAAAGTAGCCGGTAAGGGGTAGATAAAGTTGCGTTAGCGCTCTATCCGGCCCACAATAACAAGATCGGCGTCTCGCGTAGCGGACGAGCAAAGGGGATGTATGAAATTACGGTGGACGCTAGCTGCTCTGCTCCTTCTTCTAATCACAGGAATCGCCGGTGCACAACTGAGCAAGCACGCAGCGGCCGGTCCCACCGGACTCACAAATGCAACTGCGGCAACCACGGTCAAAAACTCACCATTTTCGGCCGAGATGGTTACGCAATACGATCGCACCCTGGATAACGGTGGTCATATTCATCGCGAAACCCTGGGTAAGATTTATCGCGACAGCCAGGGCCGGACGCGCACCGACAGTGAGACGTCGTCCAATCAACTAGGAGCTGACAAGTTCGACCACGTCACCATTAATGACCCTGTTCTGCGTGAGATCATTAACCTCAACCCTAAGATGAAGACGGCGACGATTTTCCACCTGGGTCAAGGGGGGGGACAGACGGCCCCGGCTATGGCCATTATGGGAGGCGCACCGGTAAACGTCGCTCCTTTGCAGCCGGAGCTGAAGGCGGCAGAACCGAAGCCAGCGCCGGGATCTGTTACTCCTTCGAAATCGTCAGCGAAGCTGGGCACCTCACCGGTCGAAACCAAGACCGAGGCCCTCGGGAACAGATACATCGAAGGGGTCAACGCCACAGGTATCCGAACAACCCGAATCATCGATGCCGGATCGATCGGTAACGACAAGCCGATTGTCTCGGTGACGGAGACGTGGTTTTCTCCAGAGTTGAAGATGACGGTATTGACCGAGACTGATGACGGCCAGTCCGGACATAGCACCACCAAGCTGATAAACATCACGCGTACTGAGCCTGTTGCTCAGTTGTTCCAGGTGCCACCGGACTACACGGTGAAGGACAACCAGCCGGCGACGGCAAGCGTGAAACATTAAGGGGCAGATGGTAAATCGGATGTCTGAACTGGATTTTTCTCCTCCCGAGGCCTTGACCGTTTCTTTGTGGCGATCTCTTCTGCTCAATGTTCTTGAGCGCCTTTCGCCCGAGCGCCTGCCTCCGCTCCAGCTAACCTCCAAACCCGTGGATGTCGGAATTTTGGTGGGCGACTTAGTTGACCTTCCTTGGTATCGGACCGTCTTCACGAATCTAGGCGATGTAATTTCGCCGGAGACGCTGCCTCCGCTGCAATTGGAATCCCGGCCGGTAGATGTTGGCGAGCTTCTGGGAGACGAGTTGAGCCGGGGTTGGTGGGACACGCTGCTGGCCAGCCTGCGTGAGCGGCTCGCGAACGAGAAGCTTCCGCCCCTGGATCTGACCTCGAAGCCCGTAGCCGTTTTCGGAGCTGAGTCGAGCCTTCAGCTGCTGGACTGGTCCACGCTGATCAGCACTCCCAAGGTTTTCCTGAAAGACGCGCCCGCGGAAGAAGCCCTTATATCGAGGATCGAAGAAGTCGAGCAGCCGGCGCCTCAGGTACCCCCTACGGATCCGGTGCTGCTGGCGGCTCGAATGCAGTTGGCTCGCGACTTGGGTCGTACTCGCTTCCGGCGAAGGGTCTGGATTGGACTGGCGGCGGCAGAGGCTGTTTTCCTGATCGTGGCTATGTTCAAGTTTGTGTAAGCGAGGAAGCTGGGACGGCTAAGCGGCCTGCGCGTGCTTGAGAGCCTCGTCTTATTTGGCACGGTGGAGCGATTGCGCAAAATCAAGCCCGCAGGGGCGAAATAATATTAGCCCAGGGCGTAAGCCCTGGGTAAACTGGGCGAGATTTGCGAGTCCCTTTGGGACGCCACAGTTCTCATGCATGCCGTTGCGGACGGGGCCGCTTTTTTAGCGAAGACTCTCCCATCGCTATTTCGCCGGATTCACTTGCAGTGTAGGATGGTTGCGATTCCGACTTGGACGACGGCCAGAGCGGTATGCAAACTCTCGCGAAGTGAAGGCGGCCTTGTGAATCTAAAAACCAGCACCCGAGTGGTAAATGGCATTGTCATAGTAGACATCATCGGTCAGCTACGGCTGGGCGAGGGAACCAACGTGGTCCGTGACCTGGTTCGCGAGCTGATGGGCAAAAACTACAAGAACATATTGCTGAACCTGGCCGATGTGCGCCACATCGACAGCGCAGGCGTGGGCGAGTTGATGAGTTGCTATACCTCAGTGCGCAATCAGGGTGGCCAGTTGAAGCTGATGAATCTCAGCAAGAATGTCCATAATCTCCTGCAGATCACCAAGCTTTACACCGTGTTCGACGTCGAGGAAGACGAAGCCACAGCGATCCAATCGTTCCAGCCGGCGTGATCCGCCTGGAATCGGCGATCACGTCTCCCCGCTACCTGATCGCTTCCGCCGCATGCTGGCAGGCTTCTTCAATTTCATGCTGAATCTCCCGGGCGGCTTTCCCCGGGTCGGCAGCTTCCAGGATTGGCCGGCCAACCACCAGGTAGGTGGCTCCAGCCGCGATGGCATCTCTGGGCGTAACCACCCGGGCCTGATCTCCAGCAGTAGCCCCGGTTGGGCGGACGCCAGGCGTCACGATCGCAAATCCCTCGCCCAACGCCTTGCGCAGCTCGCGGGCTTCTTGGGCGGAGGCGACCAAACCTCCACAACCGGCCGCGCGTGCCAGCGCTCCTAGGCGAAGCACCTGGGTTAGGACGTTCCCGGCAACCCCCAACTCCTGCAAGTCAGCATCCGACAAGCTGGTCAGCACGGTTACTGCGAGCACAGTCGGCTTGGCAGCGGACTGGCTGGCTGCCTCGACGGCGGCCTTCAGCATCTTGCTGCCGCCCGAGGCATGCACGGTGACCATGTTTACGCCCAACTCCGCAGCCGACCTGACCGCCGCGGCTACGGTGTTTGGGATGTCGTGATATTTCAGGTCGAGAAACACCTTGCGGCCGGAGGAAACAAGATCGCGGACGACCTGCGGCCCCTCGGCGGTGAAGAGCTGTTTTCCGATCTTGTAGGTGGTTGCGGCGTCGCCAATGGCCTGGACGATTTGGCGGGCTTGCGTGGCGCTCGGGACATCGAGCGCCACGATGAGCCGATCATTGTCCTTCATCGGCTTTCAAGTTTACAACATAGGACAGGATTACTGCGGGCCTTCGTTCTCGGCTATGACCGGGGTCTGAACGACGTCCAGCCGGACTGGATCCACGCCATCGTGGCCCATGCCGAGCATTTTGGCCGCACTATAGGACAGGTCTATGATCCGGCTTCTCTTCACCGGTCCGCGATCATTGACGCGAACCACGACCGACCGATCATTTTTCAAGTTTGTAACCTTAATCCAGGAACCCAGCGGTAAGGTGCGATGTGCCGCTGTAAATTGATACATGTCGTACGGTTCGCCGCTAGCGGTTTGCTTATGCTGAAAGATGCGACCGTACCAGGAAGCCTTTCCAACCTGAAACTTCCGGGTCTTAACGGGCTTCACTGTGTCCTGAATCTGTCCTGGGGCCCTTTCCTGCTTCGAATCCGGTGTGCTATTACCGGGTGCCGCGCCTAGGGCGGTGGCAAAAACCACGGTCACCGCGACCTGGCTGAGTACTCGTAACATTAAACACCTCTCATCGTTAAGTTGGTCCTCCCTGACAGTCCTTTAAGTCTATCCACCACAAGAACTAAGAGTCAATCCACCCAAGGTGGGAGCGTGATCCTTGTCCTTGCGTTCCGTCGAATTTCGTGCTAGAGACCGGCTGGCCGAAACCGATACCCCATTGCGACGAAAAAACGGCTCTGAACAGGCTCACCCTGTCCCGGGTAGAACGCATATTGACGGTAGGCGCTTGTAATTCAGATGGGGATGCAAAGAGCAAGGTTGGAAGGCTAAGAAATTTATGTAAGTGCCTTATTTGCAATGAGATGCTAACTTACCTGAAAGGATATCTTGGTAGCTCTCCACACTTTCAGGGGGAGATTGATCGGTTGTGCTCCTGCCAAGCCTGACTACCTCGACTCGAGAGATTGCGGTACAGTCGTCCGATGAGTCGGCCGCCGGTCATCTTAAGCATCGCAGGCTATGATCCCGTTTCGGGAGCGGGAATCACGGCCGATATAAAAACATCGGCTGCCCAAAACTGCTACGCGGTAACCTGCATTACCGCTTTGACCGTCCAGTCCACCCAAGGAGTTTCCGGCGTTCAGCCGCTGGATCCCGGACTGGTGGCCCGAACGCTGTCGATCCTGGCCGACGACATGGAAATCGCGGCGGTTCGAGTCGGTATGCTGGGGTCTGGGGGAGTCGCGGCCGTTGTAGCCGACTTCCTGGGGGAGAGGGAACTGCCCAATGTCGTTCTCGACCCGATTATCCGGTCGTCGTCGGGCGCCAGTTTGCTGGACGAGCCCGGGCAGGAGATGCTCGTCCAGAGACTGTTGCCCCTTTCGGATGTCATCACGCCTAATGTTGATGAAGCCGCGGCACTGGCAGGAGTTCAGCCAATTGCCAGCGCTGCTCCCTGGGAGGAAGCGCTTCCGCGACTCCGAGCGCTGGCGTCAAGTCTCCGCGAACTCGGCAGCCGGGCCGTGGTTATCACTGGCGGACACCTGCCACAAACCAATGACTACCTGCTTTACGAAAAAGCCGGGTCGATCCTGGAGGAGGTTTTCCTCGGAACTCACTTGGAGGCTCGATCGACGCACGGGACGGGGTGTGCCTTCGCCACGGCATTAGCCTGCCAGTTGGCGCACGGAAACACGTTGCCGGAGGCCATTCGGGCTGCGAAGGAATACGTTCGGAAAGCGATCATCGCCGCCTACCCGCTAGGGCGAGGAGTCGGACCAATCAACCACGGAGTGTGAAGGGTCGGTTTTCGCTTTTCGCCATTCGCTTTTCGCTATTACCTCGCGGCTGTTTACCAACGGCTGTTGCTCCGCCCTCTACTTTCTTCACCTCATCGAAAACCGAATGCAAATAGCCATCTGGCGAAAAGCGAGAGGCGAATAGCGAGCCGCGAACAGCCGCCCTACTGTGGTGGCGCGTTGTTCTGCGGCGATGGCGTCTGCGCCGCCGGAGGCTGCTGGTCATCCGGCAGCGGCATTAGCAGGCCACCTGACGGATTCGCCACCTGCGGCTGCTGCTGCGTCTCTGGCGGTCTGTGCACTGTCGGAGCAGGTTGTTGCTGCGACTCAGGTGGCCGTTGGACTACGGGAGGAGGCTGGCTATCATCGGTAGGCTGCTGGTTGTCGGGTAGCGGCTCCAGCAACTGGTTGTCGCTCGGAGGGGTAGAAATGGTCGGCTCCGGCTGCGGAGGCTTGGGCGGGGTTGCGGGCTCGGTCACCGGTTGGTTATTGCGGTAGCGCAATACCACCGGGCCGCCTTCGGCACGACGGACGGCCGCAGCTTCTTCGGTCGCCTTGATGACGGCGTCATCGCTGTCCCCAGCCACCGCCGCCAGCTTCATCCCCTCCACATCTTTTCGCGTGGCGTAAGCCACTTTCATACTCGACTGGTCGGCCTCGCGCGCCTTAGCGTAGTAGTAATCGGCGGTCTCGCGGTCGCCATCCATTTCCGCCAGATAGCCCATGTTATTCAGAGCGAATGCGTTCTTGGGATCGAGCTTATAGGCTTGCTCAAAATACTGGCGCGCCAACTTGTAATCGTTGCGGTTGATGGCCGCTACGCCACGGGTGTTAAGGCGAGCAACCTGGTCCGGTATGTCCTGCTCGCGCTCCATCAGGTTCTTGACCTTCGCGGCATTCTGGGCAGCAATTTCGCTGATGCCCTTACCCCGCCACGACGGGTGCATGGTCACTACGATTGGAGTATTGGAGTGCTGGTTGGCGGCCTGCATGTAGTACTTGTAGGCTTCCTCCAACTCTCCTTCCTCCTCCTTTGCATAGCCGAGGTTGTTCAGCGTGAACGGGTTCGAGGGTTCCAGTTTCAGAGCCTTTTGCAGCGCCAGGTCGGCCTCGGGAGAACGGTCCTTTTGCAGCAAGCCGATCGCATATACGTTGATGCGATTGATTTGCATTTTGGCATCGGCTGCGTCGCCGGCGATCTTATTGACTGGCTGCCCGACGGCTGCACGATCGGTCGACTTGTAAACTACCGCATCGGAGGCCTGCTCCTGGGCGAGAGCGTAGTAACGCTGGGCACGGTCGACCTGGCCTTCCAGTTCCGCAACGTATCCCAGGTTGTTCAGCGTGAAAGGATCGTTCGGATCGATCAGATATGCCTTGTAGAACAGGGCTTTCGCTCTTTTGTAGGCGTGCTTCTCGACCGCTTTCACGCCTTCCTGATTCAACTTTTGCACCGGCGTCGGTTTGGTGCGTTTAGGAATGGAGATCCGCACGTCGCCAGCCACAGCGGTAGCCACCAGAGCGCCGAGCAGTAAGCTAATGCCGATCCAGCGCCGGCGCGTCTTAACAGGGAACATTAAAGCCTCCGGGACATGCGTTGCCTGTCCCCTAAACAATAGGACAAGCAGCGCCCTCGCACTTTCTTAGATGGGACCTAAGACATTTTTGTTGGTAGCGAGGGCGACATGAGTCGCATTTTTCCGATCCTATGCTGCTCCCATCGCACGCGAGCGCGCTGAATTGCATCCAACCCGCACAGAGGGGACGCCCCTCGGGCGCGACCTCGCGCAGAAACTAAGAGTTTGGGTGTTGGAAATCATGAAATCAACGATCTTCAAGATTTTCCTCGGCTGCCTCTCGCTGGCGCTGCTGCTTCTCGTTATCGGGGTGGCACAAAGTGAGTCACAACAGAACACGGGAGTTGCTCAGGCGACGCAACCGCAGGGCGCCAGTACCAGTGGTGGAGCGGCCAATGCAATGGCTGCAACCCACAACCCAACTAATTCAGGGTCGGCGGTAACCTCAACGTCCAGCAGCCGTCCAGTCTCCAACGCCGCCAGCATCGATGACAACCCTTACGATCCGGTGCTGGAGCCGCCACCCTTGCCGAAGGGTAAGCCAACGCTGATTGGTGGTATCGCCACCAGCGTCGATCAAGTTCGCTACCGCTTGACCCTCGCTCCCTTTGGCGGAGGGGCGAAGGTGAAGCTGTTCATGGACGAACGCACGCATATCTTCCGCGATGGCACCGAGACGACGGTGCTGGCCATCCACAAAGGTGATCGCGTTTATGCCGATACCATGCTCGACGGCAGCAAAGTCTTCGCCAAAAATGTTCGCGTCATTACAGAGCCTGGAATCGCGGAGGTACGAGGACAAGTGGTGGCCACCGACGCCCAGAAAGGGACCATTCGGGTACAAGACCAATTGTCGGCGCGACCGGTTACCTTCAGTGTGAGTGGCGCTACAAAGTACAGCTCATTCAAGGGTAATGCCAATTCAGCAGATGTGCTGCCCGGCGCTCTGGTCGATGTGCAGTTCGCTATTGGCCGGTCGAACCACGATATCGCCCAGGAGATTGTCGTCCTGGCTAAGCCGGGCGACGACTACATCTTTTCAGGCGTAGTAACTAACCTCGACATGCGCTCGGATACGCTAGCGCTTGAGAACCGTAGCGATCAAGAGACGTACGAACTACATTTCAATCCGACTGCAATTGAAGATTCTCGCCAGCTAAAGGTCGGATCGGAAGTTACGGCGCACGCCATCTTCGATGGCAAGCAATACCGTGCATCCAATCTGCGAATCGAGAAGCCAAACCCCAACGAAGGACAGGCCGAGGTGCAATAAGCAAGAGTGCCTGAATGCTGAATGCTTACTTCTTGAGCAAAATACCCGCCAACATTGCTGCCGCCGCTCCCAACAGCCATTCGACGCGCCAGAACTGGAGGGCCTGCCACTGCACCAGGGTTTCCGGCTTGTACAGGAGGCCGACGCTGAGGGTAACGACCAGGCAGACGACGCCGACGAGAAAGAAAACCAGGGACAGAACTGAGAGGCCCAAACGCCGGCGAATCACGGCCACATCGAAAAAGTCCGCGAAGGTCATGGGATTCGGGGGCGTTGCGGGAGGCTGATTGCGTTCCCTTCCGCAAACGTGACAAAACCGTGCGGCGGTCGGGTATTCCGTGCCGCAATCGGGGCAGACGCCTGCTGCCAGAATTGGCCCGGCGATACGCGCGGTTGCCGGATCGGCGGGGCGCCAGTATTCCTGAGTCGCGATGCGCACCGATCGTGGCATAGGGTAATGGTCTCCTGCTCTTGTAGTTATATGTAGCTCGCAAGTGGCCATCCAAAGCCCGAGTCTTGCCTAAACGTAAGTAGCTCGGCGACTTGCATCGTTGCACGAGGCCCCTTGAACGTATGCACCTCGCGAAGGATTTACCCGCGGGGATGAAAGAATTGCCAAACAATGGCATTGATCACCTCCGTTTAGGCATTCTAAGGACTCGGCCCGTAGGCGGGGACAGGCTGCTGCTCTTGTTCCAGAAGCTCAGCAGCAGCAGGTCGTTGGAGGTGAATTCAATGGATTCTGGGCGGGTATTGCCTTGGGTAAAGATGTGCCGATCCAGAATTTCATGCAGATCATCGATGGTGATGCCCAAGGTGGTAGCAGCTTCCGCCTCGGTAAAAGTCTCTTTGAGGTGGCGGTTCGAATTTGTCATGTGGCGCGACCAGATGTAACTGAATCATTTGTAGCTCCTTTTGAGCAGGCGGCATATCAGGTAAACTTCTCAGTAAGTGCTGTCGACGAAACCTTACCGGCTCTGCTTTTGCTTCCTAGCACTCTGCTGCTTTGCCCTAGCAAGCAGCAGCCTGTTGCAGGCCGCGCAAACTCCCGTTCCTACGCGAGCCGACAACGACCCAGCTACCCGCAAAGGTTTCGACTACTTCTATAACCTGGAATACGACAAGGCGCTGCATGAGTTCGAAGCCGCCCAACAAGCCCATCCCGAGGATCCATTCGCGGTCAACCATGTGCTGTCGACCGTAATTTTTAAGGAGTTGTACCGCATTGGCGCGCTCGATACTGAGGCTTACGCGGCCGACAGCTTTCTTACCAAGAAGCATCCGGAGCCGCTCGATCCTAAGGTTCACGATAGGGTTAAACAGTTAAGCGAGCAGTCCCTGGCGCTCTCGCAAGCGGAACTCGACAAAGACCCTAATAACGTTGACGCGCTGTATGCGCGAGGCATCACTCGCGGGCTGCGCGCCACCTACATGGGCATGGGCGAAAAAGCGTGGTTCGGGGCGCTCCGCAGCGCTGTGGCGGCGCGGCACGACCATGAACGTGTCCTGGAGCTGGACCCGAAATACGTGGATGCCAAGCTCCTGGTGGGCACTGACCTTTACATCATTGGCAGTCTTAGCTGGCCAGCTAAGGTAACGGCCTCGGTGGTGGGGATCAGCGGCAACAAGCAGAAAGGGCTGGATTATCTGCGCGAAGTGGTGGCAGGCGGACATAGTGAAGTGGCCAGCGATGGAAAGATCGTGCTTGCCCTGTTTCTTCGCCGCGAGCAGAAATATGACGAAGCTCTGAAAGTTGTCGGCGGAATGCAGGCGGACTTCCCGCGAAACTTCCTTGTGGCCGCCGAGTATGCCCACCTGATGAATGCAGCGGGGCACGGGCAGGAGGCGATTGCGGCCTACCACAAGGTGCTGGCAGGCTGTCGCAGTAATGCTTACTCGGGTTGCCGTATCGAGGTGCCGGCTTATGGGTTGGGCGAAGCGCTGCGCGGTCAGCGGCAATATCAGGAAGCCGCCGAAGCTTACGATCTGGCTTCCAGCCACGGGAATGATCCCGAGCTGCGGCAGAAGGCAACGCTGGCTGCCGGTCAGATGTATGACGTGCTGCAGAAGCGTGACACCGCGCTGGAGAAATACCGGACGGTGATTGCCGAGGACTCAGGCACTGGCTCCGCCGACTTGGCCCGCCGCTACATGAAGCAGGCCTATAAGAGCCCTTAATTCCTTGTTCTGCGTGGCTTGGCACGCTGGGAACTTCCTTCTATGCTATCCGTATTACCTGTGTAGGGAGGCTGTATGTACTGCAACTATTGCGGAAAGGCGATCCAGGACGACGCCAACCTTTGCCCTTATTGTGGTCGCCGCATCGGCGCTGTGGCCGGTCGGAGCAAGCTTATGCGCTCGCGGACCAATCGCAAGATTGCCGGCGTCTGCGCAGGCTTTGCCGAGTATTTTGATCTCGACGTGACCGTGGTTCGGGTGGTCTGGCTGATCGTCGCCCTGTTCGGTGGCGGAGGCATATTGGCCTACATCATCGCGTGGATTGTGATGCCTGAGGAGCCGGAATACGTACCGGTAGCTCCGCCCGCGACCAACGTTCAGCCATATCAGGGGTCGTGACCGCGCGCTCCGCGGAAAATCATTCACCACGGAGGCACGGAGAACACGGAGTTTGGTTTCTATCGATTTTTCTCCGTGATCTCCGTGCCTCCGTGGTGATTTTGATCGGTAAAGCTGGGTCCCATGACCATTTGGAGTACATCAAGTACTCTGCCGTTGGCTAATTGCTAGTTGCTTCTTCCAATGCCCCCCTTCCGCAGCGGCGACGCTCAGCTCTTCTACGAAATCACCGGCGATGGCCCCGACGTCATCTTGCTGCACCCCTTCCCGCTGAATCACCACTTCTGGGATCCCGTCTGCACCCAACTCAGTACGCAATATCGAGTAATCGCTCCCGACTTGCGGGCGCATGGTGAATCCGAAATGGGCGGAGGTCCGGTCACCATGCAAAAGCTCGCCGACGATCTGGCCGGGCTGTGTCGCGAAGAAAGAATCAGCAAGGCATTCTTCGTTGGCGTGTCGATCGGCGGGTATCTGCTATTTGAGTTCTGGCGCCGCTACCGCGACCAGGTAGCAGCTCTCGTGTTGGCCAATACACGTCCGGGGGCTGAGAATGCCGAAGGCAAGGCCAACCGATTGCAACTCGCCGACCGAGTGCTGCGCGAAGGCACGGACAGCTTCATCGACGAAATGCTGTCGAAGCTGTTGTCACAGAGCACTCGCACGAATCGCCCGGACATCGTTGATGCTGTGCGCAGGATGATGCAAAGCATGTCGGCGGAAGACATCGCTGAGGTGCAACGCGGGATGGCTGAGCGCCCTGATTCGGTTGCGACTCTTGCGACTATTAATGTGCCTACGCTACTTATCGCCGGCGACGAAGACAGCATTCCGCTGAGCGAGTTCGAATTGATGCGGCGGCATATCTTCGGCAGCCGTTTGCAAGTTATCGCGCAGGCAGGTCACTATGCCGCCCTGGAGAAGCCGGTGGAGTTTGGCGGGCTATTGCGGAGGTTTTTCGACGGAGTTCTGAAGCATTAGCCTTTCAACCTCTTACGCCTTGTGACGTTTATCACCATCATCCAATTCGGTCCTTCGGTAGAATAAGTTCGCCATGTTGGATGCCTTGCTCATACCGGAAAAGACCGTAATCACCACCAAAGGTGACAGCGAAGCTTTGGACGTCAGCACTGCTGCGAATCCCGTTTTCCTTGTGACCCTTACCGTCAATGAAGTGGTCGAACAGGAATCAATTGAAGTCACCATATTCACCTCGGCTGACGCCGCGGCCTGGGAAGCGAAACCTGTGGCGACCTTGGCACAGAAGTTTTACCCCGGTGACTATCCGCTGCTGGTGGATTTGACGGCGTCGCCGAATGCAAAGTTTTTGCGCGCGCACTGGGACGCAAACCGCTGGGGACGCGGTCCCACGACGCCAAGGTTCGTGTGTAGTCTACGTATTCGCGAGGTGACGCCGGAAGCCTTGCTGGAAGCCCGGTCTGAAGCTGGCACCCGCCGCTGATCCTTGCCGCTGTCATTCTGGGGAAGCAAGCGCAGATGCGCGCTTCTCGCTTACTCCAGAAGCTATTGCGGTTTAGTAGCTATCCCAGCTTCTGCTTCTGCAGTGCTTAATTGCGCCAGCAGACGTCGCGCCTGCTCGGCATTCCCACCCTTGGGTTCGCGCTGGAGATATGCCTGCAATTCTTCTTTGGCGCTGCCATAAAGTCTCAAGGGAATCATGGCATAGGCCTTGAGTAAGTGGATCGCGGCCAATTTGTTGCCATTCAGTTGCTCAGCTTGTTCGGCGAACTGCAGGCCTTTGTCGTACATACCTTTTCCGATCGAGGCCCGGGCCATCTCGTAGTACGGCTGCCATGCCAGCGGCGAAATTGCGGTCCCTACCTCAAGGGTGCGCAGAGCATCGTCATAGTGCGCTTGGGCGTTGTACACAGCGCCTAGCGCTACATAAGCCCGGCCGTAGGCTGGATCGAACTGAATGGCCTGCTCAAAACTTTGGCGGCCTTGGTCGATTTGGTTGGTCCGCAGTTGGATCAGGCCGCGCAAGGTTAGGGCCTCGGCAAAATGCGGGTACATTTGCAGGGCCTGATCCAACAACTTTTGTGCGTCGTCGAACTTCCCTCTCGCACAAGCTTCGCGCGCCTTGTTATAAACATTGCGCGCCTTCCCGGGAACGAGCATTTCCGCCACCGAGACGGTGTCACGGTCTCCATACTCCTCCGAAGTGTTTTGGAATCGCAGCATCACATTTGTCTGGCCGAAGGCCACGTTCACCACATCGCTCGCTTGTGAAATGCCTGATTGCGCTACCACTTGGTACCGACCAGCGGGAATGTTATACAGTTCAAAGGTGCCATCCTGCCGAGTGTAGGCGCTGGCGAAGGCGGAGCGGGAGTAAGCGTCCTGTAGCTCCACGCGAACTCCGGCTGCGGGATTTCCTTGCGGTCCCAGAACGCTGCCGCTCACCGAACCCGCGTTGGAAGCGATCCGGCTTGGATTCGTGAGCAGTTCTGAATATTGGGCGCCATACTGCGCAATGGACTGGGTAGTGAAGAAAGACGAGAGCAGCAAGGTTGCTAAACCGGCCCGGAAAAACATGGTACAACCTGGGATCGTGAATTCCTCGGGGCGTTCTACCTTTCGTTCTGCCCCGTCGGCAAAGTCCAGGGTGCGCCACGTTCAGCACCGCATTCGTGCTGTGCTATTCGTGAGATGTAAATCGGTTGTCAGAGTTGGCTGATCGATTACAAATTATTTTTTCTGTAAAGCAGCATCTCGGAGAATAACGGCTTGGCTTCCAGCGGTCCCATCCACGACACCAGATCCGTCACCATACATCCCGCGTGCAATATTCTCGGAAGCGTCGGCGTCCCTGGCGACAAGTCCATCTCTCACCGCTACGCCATGCTTGCCGCTGTAGCCGCCGGGCGGTCGCGCTTCCAGAATTTCTCGCCCGGTGCTGATTGCGCTAGTACGCTGGGGTGCGTCCGCGCCCTGGGATGCAGTGTCGAGTGGGACGAACAGGGAGCGGTGGTGATTGATGGACTGGGTCCGCAATTGCGAGCCTCCGACTCGCCGCTCGATTGCGGCAATTCCGGCTCGACCATGCGGATGTTGTCGGGCATCCTCGCGGGCCAATCGTTCAGCACCGACCTGATTGGAGACGAGTCACTGTCGCGCCGTCCCATGCGCCGCATCATAGAGCCCTTGACCAGGATGGGCGCCCAGATTCATTCGAGTGAAGGCGGCTGCGCGCCGCTACGCATCATCGGCGCACGGCTGCATGGCATCGAGTATCTGGTGCCTATTGCCAGCGCCCAGGTCAAGACCTCGTTGCTATTCGCCGGATTGTTGGCTGAGGGCCATACCACGGTAACGGAGCCCATGCGCACTCGCGATCACGGAGAACTCGCGCTCCGCGCTTTCGGGGCGAAAGTTGACCGGCTGCGAAGCACGGTGACGATTGAAGGTGGTCAGACCCTGCATCCCTTGGAAGCCTACATTCCAGGGGACAGCTCCTCTGCAGCGTTCTTTCTATGCGCCGCCGCCATCTTTCCTGAGTCGAACCTCGTGATCGACGGCGTGCTGTTGAATCCCACTCGCTCTGCTTTGCTCGACGTGTTGACCGCCATGGGTAGCCGCATCTCGATGGTGCGTGTGGAAGAGCAGCACGGAGAACTCCTGGGCACCATCGCGCTGACACCAGGCGTGGCCAAAACATTGACGATTGCAGGAGCTCAAACTGCGCTGCTGATCGACGAATTGCCAGTGCTGGCAGCCATTGCACCGTACACCGTTGGTTTGGAGGTCCGGGACGCAGGCGAGTTGCGGGTGAAAGAATCCGATCGCTTGAGCGCAGTTACCCAGAACCTTCGAGCGATGGGGGCGCAGGTCGAACAAACCGATGATGGATGGCGGATTCCCGGCGGTCAGCAGCTACACGGCGCGGAGATCGAATCGTTCGGCGACCATCGCATCGCCATGGCGTTCGCTATCGCCGCACTCCGGGCGAAGGGAGAGAGCCTTATCCGCAACTCTGAATGTGTCGCGATTTCCTATCCCGGCTTCTTTGCCGACCTGGAGCAGCTTCTGGAAAGGTAGCTCACGAACAACCCTGTCCTCATCCCGCGGCCACAGGCGTCGCCACGCGCTTGGGGAGAAACTCTCCGATGCGACGGATCTGCGCGCCAACACCCCGCAGCTTCTCTTCGATTCGCTCGTAACCGCGGTCGATATGGTAAACCCGGTCGATGATGGTTTCGTCCTCAGCCACCAGCGCGGCCAAAACCAGCGATGCCGACGCGCGCAGATCGCTGGCCTGCACGGCGGCGCCGCTAAGCGGCGTCTTGCCTCGGACCACGGCGCGCGTGCCTTCAACCTTGATGTTGGCTCCCATGCGTACCAATTCCTGGGCGTGCATGAAGCGGTTCTCAAAAATATTCTCGGTCACGATGCTGACGCCGTCGACTTGGGTCGCGAGCGCTACGAACTGCGCTTGCATGTCGGTGGGAAAGCCAGGATATTCTTCGGTGACTACGTCCGCAGCCCGCAACGGACCGTTGCTCACCACTCGGACGGAATCGCCGTTGGTCCGTACCTGCACGCCGCACTCCTCCAACTTCTGCAACAGCGCGCCAAGATGATTAGGATCGCAGCCGGAGACCAGCAGGTCTCCGCCGGTGAGTGCGCCCGCGACAATGTAGGTGCCCGCTTCGATGCGATCAGGAATAATGCGATGACGGGCGCCATGCAACTTCTCCACACCTCGCACCCGGATGGTGTGCGTACCCGCGCCCTCGATGTGCGCCCCCATCTTGTTGAGCAGCATCGCCAGGTCAAGCACTTCCGGCTCGCGCGCACAATTCTCCAGCACGGTTTCGCCCTCGGCCAGCGCGGCCGCCATCATCAAATCTTCGGTTCCGGTCACCGTGATCTTCTCGAAGACAACGCGCGCGCCCTTCAACCGCTCAGCCCGGGCTTCGATGTAGCCATGCTCTTGCGAAATTTTCGCTCCCAACTTCTCCAGTCCTCTGAGGTGAAGATCAATCGGGCGAGCGCCGATGGCGCATCCCCCAGGGAGAGAAACTCTTGCTTGTTTCATGCGGGCGATCAGTGGTCCCAGCACGAGAGTGGACGCACGCATGGTTTTGACCAGTTCGTACGACGCTTCCGGCTTTACCAGGTTGCGACAGCAAATGGTGGTGCGGTGCTGCGCGCGGCCGTAGCCCAGTTCCACCTCGGCGCCCATCGCCGCTAGCAAGTTACGCTCGGTCTCAATATCGCGGACCTGGGGAACGTTTTCCAAGACGACGGGTTCTTCGGTGAGTAGCGCGGCGGCCATGGCTGGAAGCGCGGCATTCTTGGCGCCGCTGATGCGTACCGTGCCCAACAGCGGATTGCCGCCGCGAATGACAAACTTGTCCATGTAGGGATGTCCTAAACCAACGCTGCGAACACCGAATTTACGAATCACAGCGCAGACCTCATTTTACGAGGAATTCGGGGCCGGAGTCCCCGGAACTTGTGGCGACAATTACAAAGGCGAACCTGGAATCCCAAAACAGCTTACGATTTTGAGCAGCATCGAAAGCGGTCTCTGCTCGCACAAGTCAGATGCACCCGCTCTGATCTTGGGAACTCTACTCTTCCGTTAGAAGATCAGCAACAGAGAACTCTGCGAGATTCGTCGAGTTTAGGCGGGAAATTTCTCGCCAGACGGATAACCTAGTCAACCACGTCGGCGGGGAAAAATCGGCGATGCTATTCGCTCTCCAAGGCCGCGCGCACGTTGCCCCGGGCTTTCTTTAGACGGCGCTCCGCCTCAGTTTTGCTCACGCCTTTCCTCAGCATGATGATCGCCAGGGAAACGTTGCCGGCGGATTTCCTCAAGGCCTTAACACCACTGTCGCGATCAGTCCCGGTCGCTTGCTGCAGGATTCGCATCCCGCGCTCCACCAATTTACTGTTCTTTAGGCGCACATTGACCATCAAGTTGCCATAGAGGTAGCCGAGCCTCGCCATCGCTCCCGTGGACAACATGTTAAGCACCATCTTCTGCGCGGTAGCCGCTTTCATACGAGTGGAACCAGTGACGGCTTCCGCTCCGACCTCGACTACAATTGAAATCTCAGCCGCACGTTGCAGTGGACTATTACGGTTGCAGGTTACGGCAACTGTTGTCGCGCCCTGCAACCTGGAATATTCGACTGCAGCAATGGTGTAAGGCGTGCGTCCGCTGGCTGCGATCCCGACCACCAAATCGCGCCCGGTGGGCTTGCGCTTGGCGATATCGGTGCGGCCCGCTTCGCGCGAATCTTCACTGGCTTCCACCGCCGTGCTCAGCGCCTTCACGCCTCCCGCAATCACGAACTGCACAATCTTCGGATCGGTGCCAAAAGTCGGTGGACATTCTGCCGCATCCAGCGCGCCCAGTCGGCCGCTGGTTCCGGTGCCCACATAGATCAAGCGCCCACCCTTGGCGAGGGCGCCGGCAATGGCGTCAATGGCCTGCGCAATATGCGGCAGAGCCTTCCTGACGGCACCGGCAACCTTGGTATCTTCGGCGTTGAGAATGCGTGCGATTTCGAGTGCGGATCGCAGGTCCAGGTTCTGGCTCGCGCGATTTCTTCGCTCGGTGCCGAGCATAGCGGTATCGGTGGCGTCCACTGGCTTCATACGACCATCAACGCTCCTCGAGGGCTTCGACGATGCCATCATGTACCAGCGGTCGGACCCGGCGAATACCCTGTGACGCGCGGTTGGGCCAGGTGCGGTTGGTAAGCAACGTTACCGAGAGTTGGCGCACGGGATCGATCCACAGGGAGGTTCCGGTGAATCCGAGATGCCCAAAGGACCCCGAAGAAAAAAGAGTTCCGGACGATGCCGGCGGCGATTGAGTGTCCCACCCCAGTGCTCGCGATGAGCCGGCGGGAGAGTCTACTCGACGGGTGAAGAGTTGGACGGTTTCCGATTTCAGGATGGGTGCTCCGCGGCGCAACTTGCACTCAGCGAAGCGCGCGATATCGATTGCTGGAGCGAAGACGCCAGCGTGTCCTGCGACTCCCCCCATTACGGAAGCGTTCTCGTCATTCACTTCGCCCTGAATGATTCGTTTGCGAAAGGCGCGATCGTCTTCGGTGGGCGGAATCTGTGGCTTCCACTCCGTCGGAGGATTGAATCGCGTGTGCACCATGCCGAGCTGGGTAAAGATTTCCTGCCGCGCGAACAGATCGAGCGCGAGGTCAGCCTGACGCGCCAGCACCTCGCCCAGCAGGATGAAGCCGACATCGCTATACTCAGCGCGGGTGCCGGGTTCGGTAACCAGACGAGTGGTAAGCGCGGCTCGAACCAGTTCCTCGCGAGAGGTGGCGAACTCAAACAGCTTCTCGTAAGCGGGCAGTCCGCTGGAATGGGCTAGCAACATGCGAAGAGTAACCGCCTCGCGCGTGGCTTGCTGATGCCGGGGCGCTCGTGCCACAAAATCGGGAAGGAAATGTCCCAGGGGGATGTCTAGGGGCAATTTTCCCCGCTCGTACAGCAGCATGGCCACGGCAGTCGTCGCCACGACTTTGGTTACCGACGCCAGGTCGAAGATGGTGTCGGCCTGAACCACGGGTGCATCGTCCTCGTAGGTGAAGCGGCCGAAGCCGCGTAGCGCGATCAGCGATCCATTATGGGTGACCGCGAGAGCCGCGGCAGGGAAGGCGCGTTGCTCGATGGCCTCGGTGAGAATAGCAAAGGCTCGCGAGAATTGCTTGTCCTGAAGATCGAAAGCAGACGGCAAGTCAGTTAACGGTTGCGACGATGAGTTCAAAACCACCTCATGATGAGCATGCAACTTATAATAGCTTGCCTGCGGAATAGCGCGGCAGATTCCTGGATCACGAAAGGTTTCAAATCCATTGAGGCTTCGTCTTCGGCCAGCTCTAGCACTCTTTCTGTTTGGTCTCGCCTTAAACAGCAATATTCTCCTCTCAGCGCAGAAGGCATCCGCTGCCGTCACCCCGGCGGCGGCCACCGCGGGGCAAGATCGATTCGCAGCGGTTGACGCCCTGCTCAAAGATGCCGTTGATAAAGGCAGCGCGCCCGGAATCGTCCTCCTGGTCGGCCACAACGGAACTTTTGTTTACCGCAAGGCCTTCGGCTATCGCTCGCTTGATCCCAGCAAGGAGCCGATGACCGTCGATACTATTTTCGACATGGCGTCGCTCACCAAGGTGATGGCTACCACCAGTTGCGTGATGCGCCTGGTGCAGCTCGGGCAGGTGAAGCTGAACGATCCCGTCGCCAAGTACATTCCCGAGTTCGCGCAAAACGGCAAAGACGAGGTGACGGTCCGCCAGTTGCTGACACACTACTCCGGCCTGAGGGCCGACCTGGACTTGAAGCAGTATTGGAGCGGCCTGGAGGAAGGCTACAAGCGCGCCAATGCCGAGAAGCTGGCTAATCCTCCAGGCTCCGTGTTCTTGTACAGCGATATTAATTTTGTGGTGCTTGGTGAACTGGTGCAGCGGGTCGGCGGCATGCCGCTCGATCTGTATTCGCAGATGTTTATATTTGGTCCGCTGGGCATGACATCGACCCGTTTTCTTCCGCCGCCGGAGTGGAAGCCCCGTATCGCGCCAACCCAACGCGACGAGCGCTCGGGACAGATGCTGCGCGGTGTGGTGCACGATCCAACCGCACGGCAGATGGGCGGAGTCGCCGGCGACGCTGGAGTCTTCTCTACCGCCGATGATGTTGCCAAGTTCGCCCAGGCTCTGCTGAACGGTGGCGCGCCGGTGTTCTCGCCATGGATTGTCGAGAAGATGACCACTCCGCAGCAGCCTCCCAACCTGACGGACGTGCGCGGGCTGGGTTGGGACATCGATTCGCCGTTCTCTTCCAATCGCGGTGAACTCTTGCCCGTTGGGTCATTTGGTCACACCGGTTTTACCGGCACATCACTGTGGATTGACCCAACCACCAACACGTACATCATCCTGCTCACCAATGCAGTGCACATCAAGGACGGCAACGTGATTGCCTTACGTACGGAAGTGGCCACCGCGGTCGCCGCTGCCTTGCAACTGCAGCCCAGCGAGGAGCAGAAGATGCGGGTGGCACGCATCACCGGCTACAACGAAGCGGCCGTCGCCAGCCGGCGTGTGGTGGTCCGCAACGGCCAGGTGTCCAACGGAATCGATGAACTGGAAGCGCACGACTTCGACGCGTTGAAAGTTCCTGGAGTTGCGACGCCAAAGGTGGGATTGCTGACCAACCAGACTGGTATTGACAGTCATGGCCGCCGCACGATTGATGTTCTGGCCCATGCGCGCAATCTGCAACTGAGCGCCATCTTCAGTCCCGAGCACGGTGTGCAGGGAACCTCTGACAGCGCGGACATCGGCAACACGAAAGACGGCGCGACAGGAGTCACCGTTTACAGCGTGTACGGCGACACCGATGCCAAGCGGCGCCCGCCGCTCGATGTCGTGCGCAAGCTCGATGTCTTGGTGTTCGATATCCAAGATGCGGGGGCGCGCTTCTACACCTACGAGACGACGCTGGGATACTTTCTGGAAGCGGCGGCGACGTTAGGCAAGCCGATCGTGGTGCTTGACCGCCCCAACCCGATCAACGGAGCTTACGTCCAAGGGCCGGTGTCAGATGCGGCGCAGGAGAGCTTTGTAAACTACTATCCCGTTCCGGTTCGACATGGGATGACGATCGGCGAGCTGGCGAAGTTATACAACGCCGAGCGCCACATCAACGCCAATCTCACCGTGGTCCCGATGAAAGGCTGGATGCGCGGTGACTGGTTCGACTCAACGTCGGCGCTGTGGGTCAATCCATCGCCCAACTTGCACGACCTGAATCAGGCGACGCTGTATCCGGGAGTGGCGTTGATCGAGCAAACCAATATTTCGGTCGGACGAGGCACCGATACTCCCTTCGAAGTCGTCGGAGCACCATGGGTCAGCGCGAAGCGACTGGCGGCGTATCTGAACGAGCGCAACATCGCCGGAGTGCGGTTTATACCGATTACCTTTACGCCAGCAACTGGACCATATGCTCGCCGAGAATGTGAAGGAGTCAGCATTATTATCACCGATCGCGAGGCTCTGGACGCCCCCGAACTGGGGCTGGAGTTGGCGGCAGCCCTTCACGCAGCTGCCCCGACGGGGTTTGACATTGTTCACATGAAGCCATTGCTGGCGAACCAGGTGGCCTTCGCGGCGCTGCAAGCGGGACAGGATCCGCGCCGCATCGCCGACGATTGGCGCGACGGCGTCGAGCAGTTCATGCAGGTAAGGAAGAAGTATTTGATCTACTGAGCTGCCCTGTGGACCTTGGTTTCGTCGATGGTTAGACTGCGCTCGATCACCATTTCGATGGAGTCGCCCACGCCGAGTTGAATCTCGGGCCCGCGGGTGAATAGAACGGTCGCCAAGCCCAGCGCGCCACCACTGGCTGCGCCGATGCCCGCGGCTTTGGCCCCTCCGGCGAGTGCCCCGATGCCTGCCCCCGGTATCGCTGTGCCGACGATGGTCCCAACATCCTTGCCCTTACTGCTATCTCCCTCAATGGTGCCTTCCTTATCTTTGACGCCTGCAGTATTGGCATCACCGGGTGTTCCTTGCACCGCGCCAGGCAGCAGCAAAGTGTAGCCATTGGGGAAGATCATGGAAGTGAAGCTCATCTGCAGTTCGGCGCGGCCCTTGACCCTACCCGGGCGCAGTACCCGCCGAATTTCTCCCTGCACGAAAGTACCCGGCGGAATGACAATCCGGTCATTCATGACAATAGGAAAAGCAGTCTGCGCGTAAACTGGGTCGCCCGGTTTAGCGTTCTTGGTGGTGAGGCCCTGCTTCATGGTCAGCGGTACTCGCGTACCTGAGGGAACAGTGATCGTTTTGTCTGGTGCGGCCGGACGGTTGATCTGCTCCACTGGGGCGGCACGTGTCGGGAGTTCCGGCGAATCATCCCCGTCCTGCGCGACGGCGACGATCGTCGCGCTAAGAAAACCTATAAGCAGAATAGCTGCTGCTCTCATGTGTCTTCCCATCATAATTAGGCCCTACGGCACTACGTTGAAACGCGACCGAGTGTCAAAAGTCGCGCTCATTTGTCACTGTCTCAGTTTGCATCGTCCGGCTCAATCGTTCAACTGAATGATACCCGCCCGACGCGAGCAAGGGAGCTTGTTCTGCCGGGCAGAATCCCTCTGAGACTGCCACCCCTTTCGGCTTGTTCCGGGTTCCACTCCGAACCCCTTAAGGCTGGTATTTTATTCGCCTGCAACGTCTGCGGAAAGCCGGGGACATTGATCACAGCAAGACGTGAGATAGATCACAGCAGGGTTGTGCGTCTGGAGGCCACAATCGCAGCAGAGTCGAGGCGCAGTGAGGCGCCGCCGTTGGAGGGAGCCATGTCGGAAGACAAGCGCGATGTTCTGGAGGTTTTGCGGTACGAACTCAACTTTCTCGAACAAGGGGGTTATGGAAATTGGTATAGCGCGCCGTGGGGGCCGGCTTCCATCTTCCAAGACTCACTTACCTGTCCAAACCATGGGGACCCCAGCCGTCCACATGCTTGCCATGAGTGCCTACTTTATGACTTTGTTCCCGAGGAATACCGCGCGGAAGACGTGCCCTGCCATCACATCCCGCTGAATCGCCAAGGTGTTACGGTCGCAACGCTTAATCAGACGGAAGAGGAGCTGCGGGAGAATGTGAAGCACTGGCTGAAGCGCACCATTGCGAGGATCGAAGTCGATCGCGCTAAGCAGAAGGCCGAGCTGGCGACATCAAAGGCGGGATAGTTATTCTGACTGAGCAAAATCGCCGAAATCGCGCTTGCATCGCAGGCACACATTCCAGTGTGTCCCATTTCGGACCCCGAACCCTAAAAGAATCTGTCCAAGTTGGAATTCTCCGGCCTTCTTGCGGATAGAATGCGGCATCGGGCCAGTGCCTGCTGGAACACGCCATGAAACGAAGTTTTGCCTCCCTCAGCCCACAGGAAGCTTTGCACGTCGCCATCTTCATCGAGGAGCGCAATGCCGAGTTGTATCACCGCTTTGCGGAGATGTTTGTCGAGTTCCGCGATAGTGATTCACTGGAGATTGCCAGCATCTTCTGGGAGATGGCGGTGGAAGAAAAAAACCACAGCTCGCTTCTGCAAGGCAAATACATGGAAGCGTACGGCAGCTCGCGTTGCGCCCTTACGGAAGAAGACCTGATCGAGTGGATCGAAGTTCCGAAATTGGAGGATGGAGACGTTTTCGCTGCAACCCGTGAAGGCCGCACCACCAATGTGCGCGACCGCGCGTTGCGGGTGGCGCTCACGGCGGAATTAGGCGCTCAACGTTATTATTCCCACTTGGTGGACAACACCCAGGAAGAGCCCTTGCGTCGGCTCTATGGCGAACTAGCCGAAATGGAAGACGGCCACGTGGCCTTCATTCAGCGTAAGCTCGTCCCTCATCCCACCAACGATAAGAAGGCGAGCTAGGGTCACGACGGCAGTACTGCAAGCACACTCGCGCATCTAACTACGCGACCGGCTTTGCCGCGCGTGAGGGTGAACGGCTCCGGCTGCTGGTCCTTGTCCTTGTCCGCAAGTATTACTTCGAGCCGCATAGAGTCGCCTTCAATGGTGCCCTTGTACGTGGCCGCAAGATCACGCGGCGGATTGGCCTGCGTGACTGGCCCACCCCGCTCCGGGGTGTAAGTCCCGCGCGCCGCAAATTCTCCTTTTGCATCGGCCTCGATCGGTTCCAGTATCTTGCCGTGCGCGCAATCAAATTGCAGCGTAGCGCCCTGGGGGGTGACTTCCATCCTGACGTGGCGGCCGCCCCACACCCCGGGCGATACACCGGCATCCTGCCTCGTGTTTGATTGACTCATTAGCGTGAGAGCTTCTGTGAGCACGACGAAGACCGTGCCAATCCAATACAGTTTCATCCGATACCGTTCCTTTGCTTCGCCACGAAACACAACTTCCATCTTAGATTCTAAACTGGTAACTAGGGCAGTCAGGTCGTATTTCATGCGACGTGACAAGGCTTAACGGCATCTGAGGTCACATATTGAGGAATCGAGCATGTACCACTACGATCCCAAGACGGCGCTGGAAGAGTTGAATGAAGATGCGTTGTTACCGAACCCGGTTCGAGTGCGCGACATGATGCTGCGAGCGCATCTCGACGCCGATCATTCACTGGAGTATAACCGCCTGTTCGTCGAGTATCAGAAGGGCTTCGGCGAGCTACTGGAAAAGGGACGCCATCTGCTGGAAGGACTGGCTGGATCGCACAAGAAATAATAAGCAGGTCGTTGGCCAAGGACAGCCCATGAAACTCTTGTTGCTATTGAGCTCATTCTGCCTATTTACAGTGGCGGCGTTTTCGGCGGAGGCGCGCAACGTCACATACAAGAGCGGCGATGAGACGGTGAACGCGGTTATGTATACGCCGCAGGGCAAAGGACCATTTCCGGCGCTGGTAGTGATCCACGAATTCTGGGGACTGAACGACTGGGTAAAGGAACAGGCATCAAAGCTGGCCGATCAAGGATATGTGACGCTCGCTATCGATCTGTACCGCGGAAAGGTTGCGACGACACCCGACGAGGCACACGAGATCATGCGAGGTGTGCCGGAAGACCGGGCCAATCGTGATCTACTGGCCGCCAGCGGCTACCTGCGCTCGCAGAAGAATATCGATCCCAAGCGCGTCGGCTCAATCGGGTGGTGCATGGGTGGAGGCTATTCTCTCGATCTCGCGCTAAACGATCCCAAGCTAAAGGCTGCGGTCATCAACTACGGCCATCTTGCGACCGACGAGGCCGCGCTGAAGAAGATCAACGCGGCCATCCTCGGTATCTTTGGCGGACAAGATCGCGGCATTTCAGTGGCGGACGTAAACAAGTTCGAGGCGCAACTTAAAGCCTTGGGCAAAACTATCGAGATCCACGTCTTTCCCGACGCTGGTCACGCGTTCGAGAATCCAAATAATAAACAGGGATATCGAGCAGATGACGCGGCCCAGGCTTGGAAGCTGACGATCGATTTTTTGGCGAAGAATTTGAAGTCGAAATGACGATGTCGAATTCAACGTTTCGGTCCAGAAAAGGCCTGCTCTGGATGCTGCTGGCGCTAGTCGCAGCATCGGCGCTATGGGTCCTGAAGGTGGAAGTTGCCTATCAGCGAAATGTCCGCCACATCCCAATTTTCACCTGTATCGCCACGTTCCAATTACGAGTTGGAGGACGTGAATTGTTGCTGCCGGCTTCGGCTTTCAAATGCTCTTCTGAAACTTGGGCAAGTCCCAGTGCAGCCGGATTGCAGGCACCCACACTGGCCCGCGGTCGCGGTTGTAACCGGGGTTGGCGATAAACTGTAAATCGACGCTGGCCGAGATTCCCTTGGGGAAAAAGTAAGTCGTATACAATTCCAACACGGTTTCGCGGCCGTACCGAAGCCGTCCATCTCCCAATAGGAAGCCCATGCCCCCGGCAGCCAGATAAGCTTTGTGGTCGGCCGAGATACCTCCCGTCGCTGCTGCCAACCCGGTCTTGAAGTGGCGCAGATAGCGCGCGTCCGCGCCCCCCGCGATAGTGCTGTTGGCTTCGGTGTAAGCGAAGGATTCGTGCTGTCCTTCATTCCAGCCCAGCCGGGCAAACACTCGCACATCATGGGGCAGTGCCTGCTGCAAATTCAGACCGAAGCCGTACTTGACCGAACCTGGGTGGCGATGAAGCGCGATATCGGGAGGATCTCCGGGCGAACTGTCCGCGACCGCTTCGCGATAGTCCCCCATGTTGGCATGGTTCACAAAGTTGAGCAGCGTCATCGATCCGTCGCGACCGAGCAGGGAGGTGTGGCGTTCCAGCTCAAAGTTTTCCGCGTGTGTGTTTGCTGACCAGGAGAGTACGAGACCATTGGCCACTGTGGGCATCATTACTTCGGCAGCACGCAGCTCCCATTTTCCCTGTGTCCATTGCAGCACCACGCCTCGCGAGTAGCCACGGGTGTCGGCCGCGTAATCGTAGGCCTCGTTGTTGTCGATTGCCCAGTTTAGAAATTGGGTATGGCTGTCGCTGCCCACGGGGTTGACGTCGAACAAGTCCACCATGCTGAATTGACCAAGGTAGACGTCGAGGCGCTCCTTTGGACCGGGGAGAAGAAAGGAATGGTGCAACAGGGCGCGAGCGAGGTAGGGCTTTGAGCCGAGCGTGGGGTTCCGGACGACGTCAAGGTTGACGAAAGCAGCCAGTCCCAACGCATCTCCAATGCCCGACCCGCCGGCGCTTTCGATGTCGATTTCGAGGTCCGTGCTGCCGGGGAGCGTTAGTTTGGTGAACAGCGTCATTACCCGGGAGCTCGCCAATTGACCATTGCCGGGGAGACTGTTGGGTCCGCTATAGGGAGAATGGAAGTTGAAATTGCCTTGGGTGACGGAGTTGAATTGACCTGAGGCCTCAACCGCGACCGGCTGCTGCTCCTGGGCTGCCAGCCAGCTGCAAGGCGTGAGAAGGGCAAGCAGTAGTGGGAAGGAACGATGCATGGCGTGACTCGATTATGAAAATGAAAATCGTTTTCATAATTGAGCGTATGCCGGGCGCCGGCCAGGCGATGTGATGGCGGTCACGATTTGCTGTGACTACGCGGCGGAAAAGAAAACGCGATGCTTCGAAACGTTAGTGCTTGGCTAGACCCGCTCCAGGACCATGGCGATGCCTTGGCCGACGCCGATGCACATAGTGCAAAGAGCATAGCGCCCCCCGGTGCGTTGCAGTTGCAGGACGGCAGTGGTGACTAGCCGAGCGCCGCTCGCGCCCAGAGGATGGCCAATCGAAATCGCTCCGCCATTCGGATTCACTTTCGGGGCATCGTCGGGGACTTGCAGTTCGCGCAGCACAGCCAGCGCCTGGGAGGCGAAGGCTTCATTAAGCTCGATTATGTCCATATCCGCGATGCTTAGTTTCGCCAGTGCAAGGACCTTGCGCGTGGCTGGAACAGGACCCATTCCCATAATGCGCGGCGCCACCCCTGCTGACGCTGAGGCAACTACACGCGCCTTTGGCGTGAGACCGTAACACGTAACAGCTTGTTCCGACGCCAACAACATCGCGCATGCGCCATCGTTGACGCCCGAGGCGTTACCCGCGGTAACGGTGCCATTAGGCTTGACGATTGGCTTCAGTGCTGCCAGCGCTTCGAGTGTTGTATCGGGACGAGGATGCTCGTCGTGGCCTACGACGACAGGCACACCCTTGCGGCCGGAGATCGTGACCGGAACAAGCTCTTCCGCAAGAGCGCCACTCTTAATGGCTGCTGCTGTGCGCTGCTGGCTGCGATAGGCGAATGCATCCTGGTCCTGACGGGAGATATGAAATTCTTCGGCCACGTTCTCCGCAGTCTCCGGCATGGAGTCCACGCCGTAGGCGGCTTTCATCAGCGGATTCACGAAGCGCCAGCCGATCGTGGTGTCTTCCAACTTCAGGCCGCGGGAGAAAGCAGCATCGGATTTTGCCATGACAAACGGGGCCCGCGACATGCTCTCCACGCCGCCAGCCATCACCAGGGAATTCTCTCCGGTTTTGATTGCCCTGGCGGCGATAGAAACGGCGTCCATGCTGGAGCCGCATAGGCGATTCACGGTCGAGCCAGGAACGGTTTGCGGAAGCCCGGCGAGCAACAGCGCCATGCGGGCGACGTTGCGGTTGTCTTCTCCAGCCTGGTTCGCACAGCCCAGAATTACGTCGTCAACCGCACTCCAATCGACGGAAGAGTTGCGCTCAATCAAGGCCTTGATCGGCATTGCCGCGAGATCATCGGTGCGAACCGTAGACAGCGCTCCGCCATAGCGGCCAAACGGAGTCCTGATTGCGTCACAAATGAAGGCGTTCGACATTCGGCAAAACCTGGATGTTCCAACATCATAACTTGAACGAGCTGAATGACGTGCCTGCCGAGGATCGGCTAGGGAGCAGGTCCATCGACAGTCCAAGCGTTTCAGCGCCGAGATATAGATATTTACTTCAACAGGTATAAGGCGTTCACATGCGCGGTAACCGTGATTTTCTGCGCTCCAAACTCAGCCGTTGGAGAAGGAGAAGGAGCAGCCATCGTTCCTACGCTTGCCTGTTTCGCGAAAACCATCGGGCGAATCGGCGTGGGTTCGTAGGTGTCCACCGATGCGTAGGAAAGTTCGCCCAGGGTGCGGCCGCTGAAACGCGCGACCGCATTGGCTTCGGCACGAGCGCGTGGCAACGCATCTTCCACGGCCTTGATTTTAGCGGCCTGCATGTCGTCGAGAAGATAGCTGAGCGACTGATCGCCAGTCACGTCCGCCATGTTGGCGAGGCCCTCGGTAATCGGCCCGACCTTAGAGAAGTCTTTCAGCTTGATGCTGATATTGGTGTCCACGCGATAGCCAACCAGCTTGCGCTTCGGGGTCTTGTAGTCATACACCGGCTGGACCGAGAACCTACCAACCTCAGCGTCCTTGGGATCGAGCCCATTGGTGCGTAGAAGTTGACGAACCTGGTCCGCGGCGCGGTTCGCTTTCTGATTTGCCTCTTGCAGCTTATCTTCCTGTGCCGAGATATCAAATTGCACCAGCACCGTATCGGGCTCCGATTCGAACTTGCCGTCAGCACCGACCCATACTGTGTTGGGAATAGGAGAAGTGGTGGAGCGATCCTGCGCGGCTAGGGATCTCGCCACGGCAATTAGGCCGAGGAAAACCAAGACCGCGAGCGCGATGGACTGCCAATTTCTGGGTTGCATGAGAGCACCTGGTACCACGCGTTTCTCCAGCGGCGATATCGGCAGAAAGCTGCGGGGAACGTGGCTCCTTTCGTTTCGAAATCATAATCTGGCACGGTGGTTTTGACCAAGGTTCCACTGAACGTCTTCCTGAAAAGAACGTTGGAAGTCGTCATCCTTGCATGAAATCGTGGTTCGTGGACGGGAGTCAGGTGATGATCTCGATTCCCAGAATCAAACTCGCCACGTATTTTCGCGACGAATGTGTCATCCAAATATTGAAAAAGCGAATCTAAAAAGGTACGCTGCTGATAGTTAGCAACGGCAAGGTCGGGCAAGGAGCGGCCGATGCGTAGATGGTATGTGCCACTTACACTGCTGGGAATCGGCAGCATTGGAGCGTTTTTGCTGAGCGAGCGGGGGAGAAACACCTTGCGCGCCCTATTCGAGGATTTCCACCCGACGCCCGACCGTTGGCTGGAATGGAATGAGAGCGCGCAACACGAACTCGATCACCTTCAGGCTGCTTTGAATCGCATCGCCGAATCATTAGAGCCACTTACTCAGTTCGAACACTAACTGCTCGCCAGGTGACGTTCTACGAGGACGGTCGCGGGGGCGCCAGTTCATTGATTCTTCCCGCCATTCTGATGTCGCGTTGGGTAACCCCTCCCGAATCGTGCGAAACCAACGCCAGGGTCACCTTGTCGTAGCTGATGTGAATGTCAGGATGATGATTGAGGGTTTCGGCTGCTTCGGCAATTTGATTCACGAAGTCCATGGCCTGCAGAAAGTTTGTGAACTGGAAATTGCGCTCGATCACACTGCCGTTTTTCTTCCAGCCGGGAAGCTTTTGTAGGGCTTGCTGAACTTCAGCGTCCGACAGCACGGCGCTCATTGGTCGACTCCTGGATAAACTTAGCTCCAAGCATTTCCCGTACGAAGTCCCCGAATTCGCAACAAAAAAATAGCTGCAGCCTCACTTTGCGGCTGGAACTCCGATTTCAATGCGCAACTCCTGCCATATTTGCTCGGAAATAGAGAGGAAGGTTCGCACAATCTTAGGATCGAATTGCCGTCCCGCATTACGCTCAATTTCTCGCCGTCCCGCCGGTATGGATTGTGCGGCGCGATAAGGACGATCGGAGGTAATGGCATCAAACGTATCGGCAATAGCGAAAATGCGCGCCCCCAAGGGGATCTGATCGCCCCTGAGCCCGCGAGGATAGCCGCTGCCATCGAAGCATTCCTGGTGTGAGTAAACAATGTCGGCCGCCTCTCGCAGGAAGGGAATTCTGCGCAACATCCGGTAACCAAGCAGCGCATGCCGGCGCATGATTTCCTGTTCTTCGGGGCTTAGCCTGCCGGGCTTACGCAGGATTGCGTCAGGTATCGCCATCTTGCCGATGTCATGCAGGAACGCTCCGCGGGCAATCGTGCGAATGTGTTCATGCGGCAGCTCCATGGCTCGGGCAATGGCAATGGTGAAAGCGGTGACGCGTTTGGAGTGGCCTTCGGTCTCGGCATCTTTCAGGTCGAGCGCATTACCTAACGCTTCCAGGGTAATGTCATAGGAACGCTCCAGGTCGGCGAGAGCGCGACGAAGCAAATCGGTGCGAGCGGCAACCAGAGATTCCAGCTTGGTCTGGTATGCGAGATTCTCAAGCTTCAAGCGGCGATTTTCCACGGCTCGCCGAACGATAGCCAGCAACTGTTCGCCTTCAAACGGTTTCAGCAGATAGTCGTACGCCCCGTTTCGAATGGCAGCCAGAGCTACCGAGATATCATGGACGGCAGTAACCATCACCACCGGAATGTCGGGATGCTCGTGACGAATCCGCGCCAACAAGGACAAGCCATCCATCCCGACCATGATGACGTCAGATAATACGAGCGAGTAGTTCTCGTCGGTATGCAGCAGGGCAAGCGCCTCCTTGCCAGAGGTGACAGGATGACACTCGAAACCGGCTTGGCTCAAAATGGAGCACACAACTTCCCGGATTACATTCTCGTCATCCACTACCAGAATGCGTTCGTCAGCCATAAGGAAAGCTCACCACGGCAATCGCGCTCACAATCGTTCGTCCGATTCTATCTACTTCACCCTTAACCGCTACAGAAATTATGGTGCCTCTCTGCGGGTAGATGGTTCAGTTGCGGCGGAAAATTGGGCCGTAGCGGGCGCGAAAAACTTACCCACCCTGAATCGCGGGGTTGGTATCGCGGTGCCAACATAGGGCAGGCGGAGGCCTAACTTTTGTCGGGTCGCGGCCCAATCCAAGCCATCAGTTCCAAAG
Source organism: uncultured Acidobacteriaceae bacterium (assembly GCA_963720135.1). Lineage (GTDB taxonomy): Bacteria > Acidobacteriota > Terriglobia > Terriglobales > Acidobacteriaceae > Bog-257. Next base: position 282,856 of record CAVREJ010000022.1, on the reverse strand, counting down.
GCTGTCCCCCTTAATCCTGTGCTCAACTCATGTATCTCTAATGTTTTAAATGAATTATGGAATTTCTGCCAGCCACCCTTAGTCGTCTAGGCTTTGGGCACGCCGATTGCACAGTACTAAGGTGTCGACGAGCAGACAGCGAAGCGAATACACGAAATTGAGTCACTTTATGACGGTCTGAAATAAACCGAGGGGGTATCAATGAGCACTCTGCAGCAAGCGAAAATGTTCGGTTTTGCAACATACATGCCAGCGGTCCTGCAACGCAGCGTTGATAGCTATAGCGAAACCTACGAGGAGAACCGCCATCGCGTGTATGCTCTGGCGTTTTGGATGACGGATAACGAACTGGACGCCGCCGAGTTCATGACCCAGACCTTCTGTCGGGCATTTGCTAAGAGTGACGCGCCGAAGGCGGAAGAAATTGATCGCTGCCTGATTAACGAGTTGCGCGAGTACATGCCTCTTGGAACTCTGACCCTGAATTGCGCGCCCTGCGAGAGAGCGCTTTCGGTCCGCCGTAATACGCTGCGGGTTGATCTGGAACGGGCCGTGGTTCAGTTACCACCCACAGAAAAGATGATTTTCCTGATGCACGACGTGGAAAGCTATGATCACGCGCGCATCGCCCGCACCCTTGGACTTAGTGAAGAAGAATCACGCGTTGGACTTCACCAGGCGCGGCTCCGCCTGCGCGAACTGCTGACGAAATCAATTTGATTCCACAACCTCGGCCCTTCTCCTTAACACTCAAGCCCCTCGAAAGAGGGGCATTTTTATTGGCAGTCGGCGGAGTGCCCTAGCTCTTCTGGGCCCCTTCTTCCGCTTCGTCCATCTCCTCTTCCTCTTCACGCTTCAAGGGGCGCAGCAGCGGAAACAGAATCACATCCCGGATGGAACGCGAGTCGGTTAGCAGCATCGTGAGCCGGTCGATGCCGACACCTTCGCCCGCCGCCGGTGGCAGTCCGTACGACAGCGCGCGAATGTAATCCTCATCCATCTGGTGGGCTTCTTCGTCGCCGCGCGCGCGTTCGCCGAGCTGCAACTCAAAACGGCGGCGCTGCTCCTCGGGATCGTTCAGCTCGCTGAAAGCGTTGCCAATCTCCAGTCCGCCGACGAAGATTTCGAAACGCTCGACCCACTCGGCGTTCTCCTCCGGCTCGCGCTTGTTCTTCGACAACGGCGAAATGGCGAGAGGGAAGTCGTAGATGAACGTTGGCTGAATGAGGTGTGGCTCGGCGATAAACTCGAAAATCTCGGCGATGGTCTTGCCGATGGGCGAAGTTAGATCGTAGGGTATGTGTGGATTTGCCGCATTGTAGCGGTGCACCATCGCGGCAATCTGTTCGGGGCTGGAGAAGTCACTCATCTCGGGCTTTTCCCCGGCATTCTCGGGCCAGAACTTGATAATAGCTTCGCGCATTGAGAGCCGCTGGAAGTTGCCAAAGTCAATCTCGTGCCCGTTGAAGTGCGCGATGGTTGTGCCGTTTACGTCGCGCGCCACCTGCGCCAGCATTTGCGCCGTGAAGTCCATCATGTCCCGGTAGTCGGCGTAGGCCATATAGAACTCCAACATGGTGAACTCAGGATTGTGCTGGGTCGAGATACCTTCATTCCGGAAGTTACGATTGATCTCGTACACGCGGTCCATGCCGCCCACCACCAACCGCTTCAGATAAAGCTCGGGCGCGATGCGCAAATACAGATCGACATCGAGCGTGTTGTGGTGGGTGATGAACGGCTTGGCCACCGCGCCGCCGGCGATAGGATGCATCATCGGCGTCTCGACCTCGACGAAGCCGTTGCTGTCGAGAAATCTCCGCATCGACTGCACGACCTTGGCGCGTTTCAGGAAGACTTCGCGTACGCTGGGATTCATCGTCAGGTCAACATAACGGCGCCGGTAGCGCGTTTCCACGTCCTGCAGTCCATGCCATTTTTCGGGCAGGGGGAGCAGGTCCTTTACGAGGAAGGTGATCTCCTCCACGTGGACGGTCAGCTCGTTGGTGCGGGTGCGGAACAGGTAGCCCTTCACTCCGATGTAGTCGCCGAGGTCGAGCAGCCTGTAAAGCTGAAACGCCTTCTCGCCGACATTGTCGAGGCGGACGTAAATCTGCAAGCGCTGACCGCCCTGTTGCAGGTGAGCGAAGCCCGCCTTTCCTTGCACGCGGATGGACATCAGGCGTCCCGCAACGCTGACGTTCACGCGCGGGGACTCGAGCTCAGGGCCGGTCTTGGTCGAATACCCTTCGACGATCTGGGGTACGGTGTGCGTAGTTTCGTAGCGATAGGGATAGGCCTGCTGCCCTAGCGCTTCAATCTGCTTCAGCTTTTCTTTGCGGAGTTCGTAGATTTTTTGGTCAAGTGCCACAGTCATTCCTGGCGCCAAGCTTCCGGCAGGCGAAAAGGTAAAGAAATCCGATTATAGATTGTGGGAAAATAAGCGGTAGCTCTAATGCGGCACAAGTTATTGGGAAATCTCCTTTCTTCCACGCGAGCAATGAATTTCCGCATCATTGACGAGATTCAGACACTGATTTCGCAGACGACAATTTGGAGTTCGGTGCGTGTTTGACAGATAGGCTAAACTGAGATGAGAACGAGGAACAAGACACCGCAAATGACGAAGGCCACAGTAAAGTCGAAACCCGCAATGGAGTCGCTGATTTCCGACTTCACTAAATCTGCACTCGAGCGCTCGAAGGAAATGAGCGATGAAGAGTTTGAGCGTACGGTCAAAGAGTCTCACGAAATCATCGATCGCCGTGTTTCTCCGCCACGGCGGCGCGAAAGCGCTTGATCCTTTCGATTAAGTTCTCCGGCTTCATCTCGGGGAACCACTTCTTCAGAATCATCACATAACCCTCTTCGTCGCGGTTATCGACGAGCGCCGGAAGCTTGGCGGCGATGTCGGCGATGGCCTGCCGCTTGTGCTCATCGTAATAGCCTGGAGCCGGTCGCCAGTATTTCTTGGTCATTGTGTGCGCGTCGACCTAAACCTACCACGCCAGTACCATACAAACTTGTGACGCCTGTCATTGGAACTTGGCAAAACGAGACGAAGCTTGCCGATACATGGCCATGGATCCCGGTCTTTCTTGAAGCGGGCAGACCGGCTGACATCTGATACCCGAAAGCTCAGCGAAAAGCGAACGGCGAAAAGCGGCTTTTGTGACGCATGTCATTGAATCCCGTGCCGGGAGGCGGTATAGTGGCGCCGTTGTTCATATCCGGATTGCGCTACGGTGCAATCATCGAGACAGCACTTATGCCGCAGAACTATGTACCGATGTTCATTTTTGCTTTCCTGGCGTTTCTGGTAGCGGCCGGGACGCTTGCCCTGTTCTACATCGTCCGCCCGCGCAACCCGTTCAAGACAAAGCTAATGCCTTACGAGTGCGGCATCACGCCCTTCGACAGCGCGCGTGGCCGTTACACGATCCGCTTTTACATCGTGGCCATCCTGTTTGTGGTCTTCGACGTCGAGACAATCTTCCTGTTTCCGTGGGCCGTGCAGTTTAAGCTGCTGGGTTTGTTCGGGCTACTGGAGATGCTGATCTTTCTCGGCATTCTGATCGTGGGATACATCTGGATCTGGAAGAAGGGCGCGCTGGAGTGGGTGTAGCGGTAATGGCATCCAGCGCGGAGACAATCGGCCCGTCCCTATTCGCATCGGCAGATGAGGATGGGGATTTGTTTTTTGAAGGCGTGACGTGGCCGTTCGCGCCAATATGGCGAGTTTGCGAAACAATGTGATTGCGATCACAACGCGACGTGACTGCCGCACAAGATGCCCATACCCTGAAGCTGTTACAAGTAAAGGCTGAGAACAATGCCCGACGAAACCAAAGGAACCGACCCAGTCTCTCCTGAATCATCCTCCGCGGCGAGCGCGCCTGCGACGCCTGGCGAGGGAGCAGGATCGGGCGGCGCCAAGGCGTCCGCCGAAACGTCCCCAAGTTCTGCTGCAGCAGCGGCTCCTGCGACCGGCGAAAAGCCCGCTGCCCCGGCTGCTGCCAAGCCTGCCGTGCCCTCCGCCAAGCCCTCTCCCAAGCCTGAAGGTCCCAAGCCAGAGCCTTGGGAGGCGGAGCTAGTCACGCGCCTTCGCAGCCAATACGGTTCTGGGATCAAAGAGGCCAGCACCTACGTCGGGCAGAAATACCTTATCGTCGACAGCTCAATCGTTTACGAGATCCTGCTGCGCATGCGCGATGACGAGCTGTTCGACTACTGCGTGGACATTACCGCTGTGCACTATCCCAAGCGCGAGGCGCAGTTTGACATCATTTACATTCTGTACTCGTTCCGCTACAACGAGCGCGTACGGATAAAGACGCAGATCCAAGACGGTGAGCATCTTCGCACCGCCGTGGAAATTTGGGAGACGGCCAATTGGCTGGAGCGCGAGGTCTTCGACATGTTCGGCATCGAGTTCGACGGGCATCCCGACCTGAAGCGCATTCTGCTCCCTGACGGATGGAAAGGCCACCCGCTGCGCAAGGACTATCCCATCCTGCAGCAGGACCAGGAATGGGTGCAGATCAACCTCGGCATCGAGAGTGGACAATGAGCGACCGCACCGATTATCTCGATCTCGATACCAAGGACGAAACTTTTCTTGACTCGACGGAACTGGTCCTCAACATGGGGCCGCAGCATCCGTCCACGCACGGCGTGTTGCGCGTCATTCTCAAGCTGGACGGCGAGAAAGTTTTGGGCACCGAGTGCGTCATTGGCTACCTGCATCGCGGCGTAGAGAAAATTGCAGAGAACCGCACCTACGCGATGTTTAATCCGTACGTGGACCGCATGGATTACGTCGCCGCGGTCTCTAACGGGCTGGGTTACTGCGAAACGGTCGAGAAGCTGCTGAGCGTAGAGGCCCCGCCGCGGGCGCAATACATCCGCGTTATTCTCACGGAGTTGTGCCGTATCGCCAGCCACCAGGTTTGGCTGGGCACCCATGCGCTCGATATCGGAGCAATCACGCCGCTGTTTTATTGCTTCCGCGATCGTGAAGAAGTCCTGAAGATCTTCGAGAAATATTGCGGCGCCCGGCTCACCACTCATGCATTCCGCATCGGCGGCTGTCTCTATGAGGCCTATGAAGGTTTCGAGCAGGACTGCAAAAAGTTCTGCGACGACTTTCTGCCCAAGCTCGACGAATACGAAGAGCTGCTAACCACCAACCGCATCTGGGTAGAGCGCACCAAGGGCGTGGGCATTCTGAATCCGGAAGACTGCATCGCACTGGGCGTCACCGGCCCGGTGCTGCGCGCCAGCGGTGTGAAGTGGGACCTGCGCAAAGCTCAGCCGTACGAGTCCTACAAAGACTTCGACTTCAGGGTTCCGACCGGATTGCATGGCGACACCTACGACCGGTACCTGGTGCGCATTGAAGAGATGCGCCAGTCAGTACGCATCATTCGCCAGGCTGTCGATGGCCTTCCGCAAGGGCCGATCATGGCCAAGGTGCCGAAGGTGATCAAGCCGCCAGTGGGCGAGGTCTATCACTCGATCGAGGCGCCCAAAGGCGAGCTGGGATATTTCATCGTGAGCGACGCTTCCACGCAGCCCTATCGCATACGCGTGCGTCCTCCATCGTTCGTGAATTTGCAGGCCCTCGACAAGATGGTGCGCGGCTTGCTGGTGGCCGACGTAGTTGCGGTCATCGGCACGCTCGACATCGTGCTCGGCGAGGTGGACCGCTAGAGCGGCGGTTTGAAAGGGCACGGCTTTAGCCATGCCGCAAGAGTGAGGGTTTTGAAAGGGCATGGCTTCAGCCATGCCGCAACGAAGCAAAAGAGATTCGGGCTTTAGCCCCTGAGGGACCACCGAGTGAAACCCACGCGTGAGCACGCCACCAACAACAGGCAAACGTACTTCGTGACTGCGTCTACGTGGCAGCGCCGCGCTCTTTTCAAGAACGCGCAATGGGCAGAACTCGAGACCCTCCAATCGTATCGCGGAAGAGGCTATCTACTGCAGGAGTACGTACTCATGCCTGATCACTTTCACGTGCTGATAACGCCTGAAGCGGCTCTCGAACGTGCGATCCAGTTCATCAAGGGTGGTTTTTCATTTCGTGCGAAGAAGGAACTCGGCAGCTCGATGGAGGTTTGGCAGCGCGGGTTTTCGGACCGTCGCATTCGGGACCGGGAAGATTTCGAGATCCACGTTGGCTACATCTACCGGAATCCAGTTGGAAGAAAGCTGGTTGAGAGAGCTGCGGATTATCCGTATTGCTCAGGTTTTCCGGGGAGCGTTAAAGACGAGGTACCTCAGTGGCTAAAGCCACTCGAGGAGATCCTCAGCGGCACGGCTGAAGCCGTGCCCTTTCAAAACGCGTAATAAATGGCATTGCCAATTGTATTGGGGCGAAACGGAAAGGGAGGATGTGATGGCTGGAGAACTAAAGGGTTTCAGTTTCGGCGGATGTCGTTTTACTCGCACCTCACCAGGACTCGCTAAGCTTTCACCAGAGACGAAGAAGTTGAACATCGAGTTTGGATTCGAAGAAGCATTGAAACTACATCTCGCCGTTGGAGAATGTGTTAGTAAGCTGAATCAGTATAACCGCGCCACGACCTTAGGGAAGCGAGCAGCCCTCAATCTTCTCGTCCACCTTGATAGCAACCGAGTTACCGTAAACAAAACACTTACTTAGAAAAGCTAGCGACGCGCAAGAACTACAATGCTTGACGCCATCACAAAATATCTCAGTTCGAATGTCACCCCCGGCGAAGCCGGCAGCATGTTCTGGGCCACGATTTACATCCTGCTGGTTATCGTCGGGGTCTCGCTGGCTGTCATCTGCATGAATTGGCTGGAGCGCAAAATCCTGGCGCACATGCAAATTCGTCTTGGCCCCATGCGCGTCGGCCCACACGGGTTGCTGCAGCCCTTCGCCGATGCCCTCAAGCTGCTGATCAAGGAAGACATCATTCCTCAGGACGCCGACAAGTTTGTGTTCTGGAGCGCGCCTGTGGTGGTGACGATGACGGCGTTCACCACGTTTCTGGTGGTGCCATTTGGTCGCACCCACGCTGTTACCGACATGAACATCGGAGTGTTGTTCATGCTGGGCGTGTCGTCGCTGGGCGTGCTGGGCATCATCATGGCGGGGTGGTCGTCGAACTCACATTACCCGCTAATGGGCTCGCTGCGCTCGAGCGCGCAGATGGTCTCATACGAAATTGCCATGGGACTGGCGATTGTCTCGGCCGTGCTTATGACCAGCCTGCAAACAGGCACCGGCACGCTAAGCATGATCGGCATCGTCGAATCGCAGGCTGCTCAACATACGTGGTTCATCTTCAAGTTTTTCCCGCTGGGCTTCATCGCCTTCGCGGTGTTCGCGATCGCCATGGTGGCAGAAACCAACCGCGCCCCATTTGATTTGCCCGAAGCGGAATCGGAGCTGGTCGCGGGATTTCACACCGAGTACAGCGGCTTTCGCTGGTCGCTGTTCTTTCTGGCCGAATATTCGGCCATGCTCGCGGTGTCGTCGATCGCGGTGACTCTCTGGCTGGGTGGATGGATGCGGCCATTCCCGAATCTGTTGGGCGGACCCACGTGGGACACGGCGTTCTCGTTTCTTCCGGCTCTGACGTTCTTCGTGCTCGCTGCTGGGTGCTTCCTGGGAACCATCCGTATGCCGAAGATTCCGCAGTTTCGCATTCAGACGATCGGCTTGGGAACATTCGGGGCGCTGCTGGGATTCGTCGGACTGGTGCTGCTGGTTCCTGCGGTGCGCGTCCGCATACAAGACATTTACTGGTTCGTCGTCAAAGTTGCCTTCTTCATGTACTTGTACATCTGGTATCGCGGAACGTTCCCGCGCTATCGCTTTGACCAGCTCATGAAAGTGGGCTGGAAGGTACTACTGCCGATAGGCCTGGGCGTGCTGATTGCCACCGCGCTTTGGGGCCTGATGCCGCAATTGTCGGCGGCGATCCTGGGGGTGCTGCAGTGAAGCTGACTCCGCTGGTGCGCAAAATCCTACTGGTTGACCTGATCAAGGGCCTAAAGGTGACGTTCCACTATCAGCCGCCGAGTGAGGCGATTACTGAGCAGTACCCGTTGGAGCGCCCGGTGATCTTCGAGCGCTTCCGTGGGCAGCCGCGGTTGAATTTGAATCCAGATACCGGCGAGTCGTTATGCATAGTTTGCAATCTGTGCGCGCTGGCTTGTCCTGAGCAACTGATCGTGGTGAAAGGCGAGCGTAACCCTGCGACCAAGCGCAAAGAGGTTGTCTCATGGACCTACGATCTGAGCCGCTGTATGTTCTGCGGCCTGTGCGCCGAGGCTTGCTCGACCGACGCGCTGGAGCTGAGCCAGGATTACGAGATGGCGCTTTATAGCCGCGAGGGCATGGTGCTGGACCAAGCCGCGCTGGAGCGCGGGCCCGAGCCAGTAAGGTATGCGAAATGACACCTGTTGCGACACCGTTCTTCTTCTACTTTCTATCGTTCACGGCGATCGTCTCCGCCATCGCGGTGATTACGCGGCGGAATCCAGTGCACGCGGCGCTGTCGCTGATTGTGACCCTGCTCTCGCTGGCGGGCTTCTACCTGATGCTGTACGCGCCCTTCGTGGCTGCGGTGCAGATCGTGCTGTACGCCGGCGGAATCATGGTGCTGTTCCTGTTCGTCATCATGCTGGTGAACCTGGAGCAGAACATCCGCGAGTACCAGTTCAACAAGCAGTGGGTTGTGGCAACGATTGCCGCGCTGGTATTGGGCGCGTTGCTCGCTTTTGTGTATCGCACGGGCCGCGGAACGTTTCCGACGGCTTTCTACCAGAGTTATCGCGGGCTTGAGGCCGACAACACACAGCAAATCGGCGTGTGGCTATACGGCAATTACATGCTGCCGTTCGAGATTGCGTCGCTGCTGCTGCTAGTGGCCATCGTGGGCGCGGTAGTCATGGCGAAGAAGAGGATTTGAGCGGAGGCCGCATGACACAGAATAAGTTCGAGCTGAAGCCATCGTACGGTAGCCGGGTTTCTGTGAGTGTCGGTCCGGTATGGACGACGATCACGGTAAAAGTGCGGACCGACCGGCTGCTCGTCCACGGCCTCAGGCAAAAGACGCGTAAGCCCAAAGGTTCGGAGGCCGACAGTTAAGTTATGACAGAGATCACCACCATGCATTACCTCGTGGTTGCGGCGGCGCTGTTCATCATTGGCACCATCGGCGTGCTGACACGGCGCAACGTGGTCATCATCCTGATGTCGATTGAGTTGATTCTGAATGCCGTGAACCTGAACCTGGTGGCGTTTTCGCGGCTCTGGGGATTGCATGGGCAAGTGTTTGCGATTTTCGTGATCACGGACGCGGCCGCGGAAGCAGCAGTCGGCCTGGGCATCATCATCGCCTTCTTCCGTAACAAAGAGACAGTGAACGTGGACGAAGTAGACCTTTTGAAATGGTGAAGAGGCAGTTCTCAGTCGCCAGTTGTCAGTTTCGGTTGTGACGGTGTCTCCGCGATGTGTTGTTTGAGGAGTTGGAAGTTGGTAGGGCGACGAACGGGTAGAGCGGCGCTCAGCGCCGCGTTAACGGGATTTTATATTTATCGGGGCTTTAGCCCCGCGAGTGAATGCAGCATTAATGCCGCGGGTTGTGACGATGTTTGCACTGGCGACGAACCAGCCCCGCGAAGCGGGACGAAAGAACTTAGCCCAGCGCTTCAGCGCTGGGTGGGCGGGATGAAGGAATCGAGTCCCGTAGGGACGGCAGAAAAGCAGGTCCCTCCGCTCGGACTAAAGTCCTCGGTCGGGATGACAGATTTGTTTGCAGGCATTAGGTGTCCTTCGACTCGCCGGCGCAAAAGCGGCGCCTGCGCTCAGGATGACAGACGAGATGAATTCATCCCCTGGCGACGAGCGAAGGGCGAAAAGCGAATTGCGATTTTACTGACGGCTGATAGCTGACGGCTGAGAGCTTATACATGTTCTTTCTTGACCACATCTCGCTCATTCCGCTGTTTCCCGCCTTGGGCGCGGTTTGCATGTTCTTCTTTGGACGCAAGCTGTCGAAGCAGGCGGTGAATGGCATCTGCGTCGGCTTGGTTGTGCTGGCATTCGCGTGGGCGTGTGTCGCTGTCTGGCAATACACGGGCTACAGCGCGGCGCATCCTGGTAAGCCTTTCGAGAAGGTGCTGTACACCTGGATGGGCACCGGCGACACGTCCGTGACCTACCCGATGCATGGCGGCCGCACGGCCGAATTCCGCGCCGATGCCGGATTCCTCCTCGATCCGTTGTCCTGCATCTGGCTGCTGTTCGTGACCGGCGTGGGCATGCTGATCCACATTTACTCGATCGGCTATATGGGGCATGAAGGAAGCTACTACCGCTTCTTCGGCTACATGAACCTATTCATGTTCTCGATGCTGACGCTAATCCTGGCCAACAACTATGCGGTGATGTTCGTCGGCTGGGAGGGCGTGGGCTTGTGTTCGTATTTGCTCATCGGCTTTTACTTCCAGCGCCACTCCGCATCGACCGCCGCGAACAAAGCATTCATCGTGAATCGTATTGGTGACGCCGGGTTCATCCTGGGCATGTTCACTATCGCCTGGTACTTCGGCTCGATGCAGTACACCAAGGTCAACCTGCTGGCGCGCAGCGGACAATTTCACATTGGCGATCCGGTGATCACCGCGGCTTGTCTGCTGCTGTTCGTCGGAGCCTGCGGCAAGTCGGCGCAGTTTCCGCTGTATGTGTGGCTGCCGGACGCGATGGAAGGCCCGACGCCGGTCTCGGCGCTGATCCATGCTGCAACCATGGTGACTGCGGGCGTGTACATGGTGGCGCGCTCCAACGCGCTGTTTGTGTTGGCGCCGAATGCGATGAAGACCGTCGCCATTGTTGGCGCGTTGACTGCAATCTTCGCCGCGACCATCGCTTTGGTGCAGAACGACATCAAGCGCGTATTGGCCTACTCGACGGTGTCGCAGTTGGGATACATGTTCCTTGCGCTCGGCGTGGGCGCATTTGCGGCTGGTGTTTTCCATGTCTTCACGCACGCGTTCTTCAAGGCACTGCTCTTCCTCGGCGCTGGCTCGGTGATTCACGCTATGAGCGGCCAGCAGGAGATGCAGCACATGGGAGCTCTGCACGGAAAGATCAAGACCACCTTCGGCACCATGCTGATTGCGACGCTGGCCATCGCCGGCATCCCGGGATTCGCGGGCTTCTTCTCCAAGGACGCGATTCTGTGGGAGACATGGTCGCGCGAGGCAGGCGCATATCGATATCTCTGGTACATCGCGTTCCTGACCGCGCTGATGACCTCGTTCTACATGTTCCGGCTGATCTATCTGACGTTCTTTGGTAAGCCGCGCATGAATCACGAAGTGGAGCACCACATCCACGAATCGCCCAAGACAATGACAGTTCCACTCGTGATCCTGGCGATCTGCTCGGTCGGCGCGGGATTCCTCGGTATGCCACATAGTTTGGGCGGATCGAATCGCTTCGAGAGATTTCTCGAGCCGGTGTTCGCCAAAGAAGCGACTGTACTGCAAGAGAGCGGAAAAGCGGCACAGGTAGCGGCTGGCGAGCAACAGGTGGAACACACTGATCCCATGGAGTACATCCTGATGTTCGCCTCTGTGGGAGCGGCGGTGGTCGGCTGGTTCCTGGCGCAGCGCGCCTACAAGAAAGCCGACAAGGGCTATCAAGAGCCGATTCATGAGATCTCGCCACGTTTCTACAAGACGCTGTTCCGCAAGTGGTACGTGGATGAAATCTACGACTGGGTCTTCACCGGCCGCAAGAAGGTGGGGCCAGTGCGTCTGGGCGCGATGGGTTTGGGCGAGGCGGCGTGGAAGTTCGACGCCGACGTCATCGACGGCACCGTGAACGGAGCAGGTTGGACAACACGGATGACCGGCAACCTATCCGTGCTGTGGGACAAGTGGATCATCGATGGCCTCTTTGTGAATGGAGTAGGTATCTTGACGCGGCTGGCCTCGTATCCAATTCGCCTAATGCAGTGGGGCCTGGTGCAGTGGTACGCGCTGGTGATGGTGGCCGGACTAGCGTGCTTCATTTTTTATTACGTGATTCGGTGGTGAAGAACAGTTGCCAGTTGCCGGTGGGCAGTTGTCAGTTTGGATTTCGGGTTTTGGCTAGTTGCTAACTGCTAACGGCTAATTGCTAGTTGCTGAAGGCTGAGAGCTAAATAAATGTACAACCACATTCTTTCGATCATCTTATTCACTCCGCTGGTGGGCGCGGTTCTCCTCATGCTGGTGCCCAAGGAGAACAAGGACGCCATCCGCTGGATCGGCAACATCTTCGGCATGCTGGGATTTGCGGTGTCGTTGCCGCTAATCCCATGGTTCTGGGCGCTGAAAGACCGCGCCGGCTTCCAGTTCGTCGAGGGCGCACCCAACAACTGGATCCCGTCCATCGGCTCGGGCTACGTGATCGGCATTGACGGTATTTCGTTCCTGCTGATTATGCTGACCACGCTGCTTGGGGCGATCTCCATCCTGTCGTCGTGGAATGCCATTCAGGAGCGGGTGAAGGAATACTACGTTTGGTTCCTGGTATTGCAGACGGGCATGCTCGGCGTCTTCATGGCCAACGACATGTTCCTGTTCTTCGTCTTCTGGGAAGCCATGCTGGTCCCGATGTACCTACTGATCGGCATCTGGGGCGGCCCGCGCAAGCTCTACGCGGCGATCAAGTTCTTTCTGTACACTCTGTTCGGCTCGGTGCTGATGCTGCTCGGCATTCTGTTCCTGTATTTCCATCACCACACCCTGACCGGCGTGTACACCTTCTATCTGCCCGACCTCTACGCCACGGCGCCGAAGATCGGTGGACATGCGGCAATCTGGTTGTTCTTCGCGTTCTTTGTCGGCTTCGCTATCAAGGTACCGATGTTTCCGTTCCACACTTGGCTGCCCGACGCCCACGTGGAAGCGCCGACCGCCGGGTCGGTGATCCTGGCGGGCGTTCTGCTGAAGATGGGAACGTACGGCCTGATTCGCTTCTCGCTGCCCTTTTTTCCAGCGGTTGCGATGACGCCGTGGGTGCGCCAGTTCGTGATTGTGCTTTCGCTGATCGCTATCATCTACGGCGCGCTGGTCTCGCTGATGCAGAAAGACATGAAGAAGCTGGTGGCCTATTCGTCCGTGAGCCACCTTGGCTTCTGCACGCTCGGTATCTTCGCCCTTAGCCCGCTTGGGCTTAGTGGATCGGTGCTGCAACAGATCAACCACGGTATCTCCACCGGCGCGCTGTTCTTGATTGTCGGCATTCTGTACGAACGCCGACACACGCGTGAGATCTCTGAGTATGGCGGCATCTCCAACGTGATGCCGGTTTACGCCACTATCACGCTCATCATGTTCATGTCTTCGATGGGGTTGCCGCTGCTCAACGGTTTTGTCGGCGAGTTCACCATCTTGCAGGGCACGTTCATGGAGAACAAGATCTGGGCTGCGTGGGCGGTGCCGGGAGTGATTCTGGCGGCGGCGTACCTGCTGTGGCTTTACCAGCGCGTGTTCTTTGGGCCAGTGAATAACCACAAGAACGAGAAGCTGCTGGACCTTTCAGGAAGGGAATTGGCCACATTCATTCCGCTGGTCATCATCGCCTTCTGGATTGGTCTGTATCCCAAGCCGTTCTTCCAGATTCTCTCGACTCCGGTCAACAACCTGGTCGCAACCGTGCGCCCCGATTATCCCGGGCTGGCTAAGCCAGTGCTGGCGGCTCAACCGGTGAATCCGAATCCCGATGCGGCGACTCCGCTGCCCGAAGCGCCGAAAGCGCCCGAGATCCAGAAGCCTGCAACAACCGGCGACGGGCAGAAATCGGGAGTGGCGGCAACACAAAAACGCGTTCCGGTGAATACGGCAAAAGCCAACTTAACAGCGGCGCCGGCCGGGCTCGGCAAGTGAGGATGAAATAGTGACCCCCTCGCTGACAACGTTCTACTTCTCAAGCACCGACTACCTGCTGGCGCTGCCGATGCTGCTGCTGGCGGTGTTCGCGCTCGGCATCCTGATGATTGATCTGATGCTGCCGAAGCAATGGAAACAGGTGAACGCCGTCACCGCGCTGATCGGCGTCGCATTTTCGGCAGCAGCAGTGGGCAAGCTGCACCTCGCGTATCACGCTGCTGAAAAGCAAGGCATCGCAATCGCCACCTTCACTGGCTTCATGGGCTCGCTGTTGGTCGATCGCTTCGCCATCTATTTCTTCTATCTGTTCCTGATGGGCGCGGGCATTGCGATTTTGATGTCGATGCGTTATCTCGAGATTGAGCACGAGAACCATGGCGAGTTCTATGCCCTACTACTGCTTTCGGTAGTCGGGATGATGGGCATGGCCGCCGGCTATGACATCGTACTCATCTTTATCAGCCTGGAGCTGATGGCCATCTCGACCTATGTGCTAGTCGGATTCCTGCGGCGCGACAAGCGGTCGAATGAAGCCGCCCTGAAGTATTTGCTGCTCGGCGCGTTCTCGTCGGGCGTATTCGCATATGGACTGTCACTGTTCTACGGGCTGACCGGCAGCACCAACCTGGGACAAATTGCACAGAAGCTGCAGGAAGTGATCGCGACCCGGCCAAACGATCCCGTGGTCATCTTCGCGCTGCTCGCTACTACGACCGGCCTGCTGTTCAAGATTGCGGCCGTACCCTTCCACCAATGGGCGCCCGATGCGTACGAGGGCGCGCCCACCAGTGTTACCGGCTTCATGTCCGTGGCCGTGAAGTCAGCTGGATGGGCGATGCTGCTGCGCATTTTCCTCTTCGGACTTTACCCTTTGCGCCCGATGTATGTGCCCCTGCTAATCTTCGTTTCGATAGCCACCATGACCGGCGGAAACCTGGCTGCGATCACCCAGGACAACCTGAAGCGGCTGCTGGCATACTCCTCCATCGCCCACGTCGGTTACATGCTGTTGGGCCTGATCGCCAGCGATGGCCAGACGAACTCCACCGGCATCATGGCGATCATGATTTACCTGCTGGTGTACACCTTCATGAATCTGGGGGCGTTCGCGGTGATCACCTCGCTGCGCCGGCGCAACATCATCGGAGACACGGTCGACGACATCGCCGGACTGTACTTCAAGGCGCCGACTGAAGCTATCCTGATGCTGGTCTTCCTGCTCTCGCTGTCTGGAATTCCGCCACTGGCGGGCTTCTGGGGCAAGTACTTCATCTTCCTGGCGCTGATTCAGACGGGGCACTACGCGCTGGCGTCTATCGGCGTGCTCTACTCGGTGGTGGGCCTGTACTACTACATGCGCATTGCCAACTCGATGCTCATGCGCCAGCCCATCGATGCCGAGCCCGTGCATACCCGCCCCGCCATGCGGCTGGCCTTGACCATCACCGCGGCCGGTACAGTCATTATCGGTCTCTTCCCGAATGCCTTCATCAACGTTGCGAACTGGTCGTTGGGATTGGTGCAGGGAACGCAACACATGGCGCGAATGTTGCGGTGAAGGGCCGAGTTTCGCCCGTTACAGCCGCGCAGTTTTGGCAGGGTTATCTCGGCGTACGCTAAACTGAGATCATTACGGAAATTCGACAATTCCCCCGGGCAAGACATTCACGCGGCGCGCACTCAATGCGAAAGGGAAGTATGCGGGGTGGGGTGCTGGCAAAAGGGAAGTCATTGGAGGTGAAACGACGGTCGCGCGACTCCGGATCGGAAATGTTGTCTTACATGACCAGACTTTCCACGTGATACACCTGCCTTATGCTTTCAGTCACGGCTTCAGTCCCGGCATCGAAGGCGTGATTGGCTATGAACTGCTTCGAAGATTGGTGGTGCGCGTAGATTTTCAGCGCACTACGATTCGCTTCCTCGACCCACCGACGTTTCACTACCACGGGAAAGGGGTGGCCGTTCCCTTCTACTTTCAGGAACAAGTACCGGTCGTTGCCGGAACTGTCGACGGGTTGCAAGGTGCATTTCAGATCGATACCGGTTCTGAAGGCTCCCTCAGCCTCACATCTCCGTTCGTTACCGGCAACGATCTGATTAAGAAATATTCCGCCCACATTCATGGTTTCGCAGGCGAGGGCGTGGGAGGACGGGAAAACGCCTATTTCGTTCGCGTCCGGGTGCTCGACATCGGCGGGGTTGACATAACCTCGGTCGTGACCGAACTCCTTGGCGATACCGGCGGCATAGGCGCAGCGCAGGACATCGCGGGCTTCATCGGAACCGGCGTTCTCAAACATTTCAACCTGACATTCGACTATTCCCGGAGCACCATCTATTTCGAGAAGAATCCAAACTATGATCGGCCGGGCGTGTTCAATCGGGCGGGCCTGGCACCGCGATTCACGCCCGAAGGGTTGAAGGTGGTCAGCGTGTTCGAGGACAGCCCGGCTGCCGCAGCAGGGATTTCGCCCGGAGATACAATCCTCGCCGTCAATGGCCACACTGGCGATCAGTTAAACGGTCCTTTCCTCTATGACATCCTCCGCCAGCCGGTGGGAACCATCGTTCGGTTCACCATTCTGCATGCCGGGGTGGAGAAAAGCGTACAACTCAAGCTACGTGATCTATTGTGAGCCGAGACAGTGGCCGCCCGTCACCTGACCCAGTGCCGAGGTAGCAGACTGGTCTAGCGTTTGTCGCGCCGCTTCTGTTACCTTCTCAGCACCTTGCTGGAGAAGGGACGCATGGCAGAACTCAAACGTAATGCGCCGCAGGCCACGTCCGATCGCTGGCACGCGATGGGCGCGGGCTTTCTCGGCTGGACGCTCGACGCCTTTGACTTTTTTGTCGTCATCTTTCTGTTCGACACCTTGGCTGCACACTTCCACGTTCCCAAGCGCGACATTGTTCTCAGCGTGACCGCGACGCTTGCCATGCGCCCTGTGGGCGCGCTGCTGTTCGGGATGATGGCCGACCGCTATGGCCGTCGGCGCCCGCTGATGGCGAACGTTCTGTTCTTCTCAACGGTTGAGTTGCTGTGCGGCTTCGCGCCCAACTTCACCGTGTTCTTCATTCTGCGAATGCTGTTCGGCATCGGGATGGGTGGCGAGTGGGGCGTGGGCGCATCGCTTGCCATGGAGCACGCTCCAGTGCGCTGGCGCGGCGTGCTATCGGGAATTCTGCAGAGCGGATACTCGATCGGCTACCTGCTGGCGGCGTTTGCTGCGCGCCTAGTACTGCCCAACTGGGGATGGCGAGCTATGTTCTGGGTTGGCGGCATTCCGGCGCTGCTGGCGCTCTACATACGCACCAAAGTCCCCGAGTCGGAAGCCTGGAAGTTGCACCGCGTCGCGAGGACCATCGACGGTCCGCGCATCGCCTGGCAACACAAACGGCTGTCGCTGTACCTAGTCGTGCTGATGTTCTTGATGAATTGCCTCTCGCATGGAACCCAGGACTTGTATCCCGACTTTCTCAAGCACGGACACGGCGTTGCGGCGAACACCGTAGCCTACGTCACTATGTTTTACAACGTGGGCGCGGTGACAGGCGCGGTCATTTTCGGACTTCTGTCTGAGCGACTGGGACGGCGATACAGCATGCTGGCGGCGCTGGCGGTGGCTTTGGCGATCATGCCAGCGTGGGCCTTCGGTAGCACGCTTACTATTCTCGCGCTGGGCGCATTTGTGATGCAGATGGGAGTGCAAGGGGCGTGGGGCATCATTCCCGTGCACCTCAATGAGTTGTCGCCCCCGGCAGTGCGCGGACTGTTGCCCGGCTTTACCTACCAGATTGGAATTCTGTTTGCCGCGTCGACTCCAACCATCGAGTTCGCGTTGCGCGACCGCTTGGGTTACGCGTGGGCGCTGACGTCGTTTGAGCTGGTAGTGATTGCGCTGCTGTCGCTTTGGTTGTTTTTCGGCGAGGAGAAGCACGGAAGAAGCTTTTTGCACGAGGAAGAGCGGGTGGCGGCGTAGAGATTTGTAGGCGGCGCGGCCGCTCTGCGACTAATTAGTTTGGTATGTCATCCCGAGCGACGAGCGCAGCGAGGAGTCGAGGACCCCTCTAGCGGCTGGAATTTTCTCGTACTCTGACCTGGGCCTGAAGAGACTGTGTCGTCCCTACGGGACTCTGTCTCATTTTCCACCTCACCCAGCGCTGAAGCGCTGGGCTAAGCTCTTTCGCTCCTTCGGAGCTGCTCTTGCCCGGCTTCGTTGCGCTGCCGCAATCCAGAACGACGTTGCGACACAGTCTGAAGGCTGGCGCTACCGCTGCCGCTACTCCAATTCCTCCGCCAACCGCTGCACGGTGTGCTCGACCTTGATGGCAGCGCCGTCTTTGTCCATGCCGCCGCGGATTTGCATCACGCAGCCGGGACAATCCATCACCACCAACTCAGCGCCAGTGTCTTTGATGTTCTTCAGCTTGCGTCCCAGGATGGGCGCTGAAATCTCCGGCAGTTTGAGCGAGTACGATCCGCCCATGCCGCAACACATATCTGCTTCGTACATCTCTGCGATTTCATAGCCTGCCTTCTTCAGCAGTTCGCGCGGCTGTTCGGAGACGTGCAACGTTCGCTTCAAGTGGCAGGAATCGTGATACGTCACCTTGCCGAGTTGCTGGCCTTGCTTGAAGGTCAATCGGCCGTCGTCGACCAGCTTTTTCACGAGCGTTGATAGGTCGACCACTTTAGCGGAGAGTTCCTGCGCACGAGGCAGAGCGGCAGTGTCACCCAGGCTTTCATAAGTCGAGATGAAATCGTGTTTCAGCGCCACGGTGCAGGTCGGACATGCCGAGACCACGTATTGCACGCCCTGTTCGAGCAGCGCATTGATATTGTCGGTAGCGTTCTGCGCGGCGACTTCGTAGGCGCCACTGTAGCGTGCTGGAGCGCCGCAGCAGGTCTGGCCTTCGGGGAAGACGACCTCGATACCCGCCTTGTTCAGGATTTTCACCAACGCCTCGCCCATCTCGGGGTATGCGAAATCGATCAGGCAGCCGGAATAGAACGCTGCTTTCTCTTTCTGTGGCGACTGCTTGATCTCCTTGAACTTGTCGCGGAAAGGCACATCAGCGATCGCCGGCAGACTGCGGAATTCCGTCATGTCCGACAAGAAGAACGGCAGGTGACGAATGAAACCGTCTTTCTTAGCGGCTTCTGCGCCACCGATGCCGGTGCGCAGCATGGAGTGGAACAGCTTGCGATTATTGACGACCGAGAAGATCGCTTTCTGCGCGAGTGGCTGCCCCTTCTCAACGGCGAGGCGGCGTCGCAGTTCCAGGATCAGACCGGGTATATCAATCTTTCCGGGGCATACCTGCGTGCAATTGCCGCACTGAATGCATAGGCTCTGAATTTCGTCGGATTCCTTCAGCGCGTCGAACCACGCGGTGAGGATGGTGCCGATTCCGCCGGTGTAAACCTTGCCGAAGACGTGTCCGCCCACCAGGCGAAAGACCGGGCACACATTCAGGCACGACGCGCAGCGAACGCATTGCAGCGCCTGCTTGAACTTCGGGTCGCGCGACATCTCGGTGCGGCGGTTGTCCATCAGGATGACGTGCATTTCCTTTGGCGTGCCGTCAGTGTTCGGTACCGGCCCGCTAATGATGGACACGTAGCTGGTGAGCAACTGCGCAGTGGCGCTTCGCGGCAACGCCGTCAGCACCGGGACCACGTCGGCGAACTCTGCCACCAGTTTCTCGACGCCGACAATGGCGACGTGGATTTTCGGCAGAGTCGTGACCAGGCGGGCATTGCCTTCGTTGGTGATGATGACCAGGCTGCCGGTCTCGGCGACCGCAATGTTGGCGCCGGTGATGCCCATATCCGCGTTGAGAAACTTGGTGCGCAGCTTGCCGCGCGCGAACTTCACCAGCTTCGGAATGTCGGGCGTCTGGCCCTCTTCGACCTGGTCGCTGAAGACGCTCGGCGACCTCTTCCTTGGTCATGTGAATGGCCGGCATCACCATGTGCGACGGCGTTTGCTCGGCGAGTTGAATGATCCACTCGCCCAAGTCGGTCTCGCGGACCTCGATGCCCGCCTTCTCCAGGTAGGGATTCAGATGGATTTCTTCCGAGGCCATCGACTTCGATTTGACGACGCTCTTGACGCCGTTTTCCTTCGCCAGGTTGAGGATGTAGTCGCGCACCTGCGCGGGATCGGCGGTGCGAAAGACGTGGGCACCGCGTGCCTCGGCATTTCGCGTGAAGGTTTCGGCCAACTCATCCAGATGCGAGGCGGCATAACCTTTGCGCTCGGCAATCTGAGCGCGCACGGCTTCGAAATCGATGCCTTCGTAAGCTTTCTCGCGGCTGATGCGGTAGGCCTCGGAAAAACGGCCCAGTGCGCCCGTGAGTTTGGGATTGTGCACCGCGGTGTTGATGGAGTCGCGAAATTCTTTGCGCATCAGTTCGCCTCCGCCAGTTCATCCACGAAAACGATGATGAGTTTTTCCGGACCGTGCACGCCGATGGTCAGCACGCGTTCGATGTCGGCGGTGCGGCTGGGTCCGGTGATGAACGAAATGTAGTTGGTTTGCTCAGGCCTGATCTTGGCCAGCACGGAGGGCAAGTCAGGCAGTAACTGTCCGGTGCCGATGACCGCGATATGGATGATGGGCAACGTGGAAACCAGTCGGCGGTCCACAGGCGCCGCATCTTGCACCAGCGTGCCGGTGTTGGCCATGGCCCAATCGAACTGGCTGATGCCAATCCTGGAAGCGGCGGCCTTTTCGCGGGTCACGGCAAACGTCAGGCCGGGAACATTGGCTGCGAGGGCCGTCTTGTCGGTAGCATTCAGAAAAGCACAGTCGGCCCAGACCGCATAGGACTGCGGCGTGTCGGTAATGCCCTGCTGACTGCAAATAGCCGACGATGAAATCCAACGCTTCGCCCTTGTGAGGGAAGCGATGGACCTTTGCGCTGACGCTTTCGGCGCGGAGTTTGAAGGTATCGAAGATGGCATTCATGGCGAACTCACCTTATGGAAGCTAATGGAGTTAGCATTGCAGGACGATGGACGATGCGCGGTGACCTGCGTCGCTGGGGGATGTGAGCACGTCACAAAAGGAGAACCGTTGGGGACGGCTGCTGAAAAAGTGGCTGCGATTCGACAGGCTACAGGGATCCTTCGGCTCCGGCAGCGAAGCGCCACCGGAGCTCAGGATGACAACCAGAACGCGTTTCCTACCTCACTACGAAGTGCGTGAACGGAGCTACGTATGCCATAAGGAATACGAAGACGCCGACCAGCGCGGCCAGAGCGATACTGTGCCAGAAGACGTAGCGCAAGATGTCTCCCTCGTGGCCGTACCATTGAGTCGCAGTACTAGCCACCACGATGCTCTGGGCGTCGATCATCTTGCCCATCACGCCGCCGGTGCTGTTGGCGGCAGCCATCAATGTGGGCGACGTAGTCCACCTGCTGTGCCGTGATCTTCTGCAGGCTGCCGAACAGTACGTTCGACGACGTATCCGATCCGGTCAGGGCCACGCCCAGCCAGCCCAGCAGCGTGCCGAAGAACGGATAGAGGTGTCCGGTACGCGCGAAGGCCAGACCCATGGTCGCATCCAGTCCCGAGTAGCGGGTCATGAAGCCTATGGCCATCATGGCGGCGATGGTCAACAGCGAGAAGCGCACCTTCATTAACGTTCGGCCATAGATGCTGAAGATCGTTGGAATACTCAGCCCCATGATCAAACCGGAGATGAGGGCGGCCACCAGAATACCGGAGCCGGTTGCGCTTACCCAGTTCAGGCCGAATACCGCCGGCTCTTTCGTCGGCTTGGCTCACCACCGGAGGGACGCGCAGAGCGAGATTGTTCAGGCCGCCGACGACGAACTGCGGGTTAGTGATCTTGCTGGGTGGCGTCTGCCACGTGGCCATCGACTTGAAAGTCTTTTCCGGCGCATTCATCAGGTTCTTGCCGGTCTGCGTGCCCCAGATGAAAACGATGAGGCTGAGAATGACCCATGGCACCCACGCGCGTGTCACTTCCGCGCGGCTATAGCCATGACTGGCGCGGTGATCGGTCTTCGCTTCTTCACCTTCGAAGGTCCAGATTCGCTTGGGATGCCAGACGAACAGGAAGCCGATGAGGCATATCATGGAAATGATCGATGCCACAATGTTGACCAGCCACGGACCGTGGTAGTTGGCCATGAAGTACTGCGGTATCGCGAAGGAAACACCGGCGACCAGGATGGCCGGCCAGATCTCCCACATAGCTGACCAGCCAACAAAGGCGCAGATCAACCAGAAGGGCACCAGGACACAGAAGGGTGTCAGAATACGGCCTGCCATGGCGCCCAGGGTGATTTCGCTGAAGCCGGTCACTTTGGCCAGGGCGATGATGGGAGTTCCCAAAGCGCCGAAAGCCACTGGGGCCGTGTTGGCGATCAGCGAGAGGCCGGAAGCTTGCAGCGGCCGGAACCCTAGCCCGATGAGTAGTGCGGCCGTAACCGCTACCGGAGTACCGAATCCTGATGCGCCCTCGAAGAATGCACCGAAGCAGAACGCGATCAGCAGCAGTTGCAGGCGACGGTCCTGGGTAATGCCGGTCATGCTCTGCTGCAGAACCTTGAAGCGTCCCGACTCGACCGTGAGCTGATACATGAAGATGACATTCAGCACAATCCAGCCGATGGGGAACAATCCGTAGGCCGCTCCGTACACCGCAGTTGCGCCCGCCATTCTGGCCGGCATGTGGAAGCCGAAGATCGCTACCGCCAATGCCGTCGCCAGGCCCAGTAGCGCGGCATAGTGAGCTTTCACGTGACCGAAAGCCAGGCTGCCCAGCAATACCACCACCGGCAAGGCTGCGATGAGCGTCGAGAGCAACCAGTTTCGGGCGGGGTCATAGCCCTGCGACCACGGACTGGATAACGCTGGAATCTTAAGGATTATGATCGCGACGATAACCACCATGACGGCGGCTATCGCCGAAGGCAACAGCTTCTCCTTTGGCGGAGCGTTCTTGCTGGGAGTTGGTTTGATTGCGGTGCTCATATGTTTCGCATCCATTTCTGCCTGGAATCCCGGGCAGATGCTTTCCTCAAAATTATGGTTCTAAGCGTTCATAAACTTTCTCGCACGGCTTGGCAGCAACGACCTTACACACCCACGTCAATCAGCTCCTCTGGTTTACCGAAGGCTTCTACTGGAATTGCCGCCCCGTGCAGGGTCTTCCAGCAGCGTCTTGCCGACTCGATAACCACGAGAATCACGCCCACGATGAAAATCACCATCAGGGTGGAATCGAGATAGCCTTGGAAGGCATGACCGGGTTGCCGCGCCAACGGCAGATAAATGTTCTTGATGGACTCTACTCCAGCCGTCAAAGTGGTGACCCCAACAAAGCACATAGGAAGGGCGGTGATGTACGCATATTTGGCTTTACCCATGTTCACCAGGAAGGTGGTCACAACCGCCAGCGCGATGGTAGCCAGCAATTGATTGCCGGTACCAAACAGCGGCCACAGGGTGGAGATGTTGCCGGTGTAGATCAGGTATCCCCAGCTCAGAACCACGATCGCCGACGTAACGAGGTTTCCCGGCAACCACGCCGTGTTGCTGAATGGCTTGTGGACCTTGCCTAGCAACTCGTGCATGACATAGCGGGCAACACGCGTGCCTGTATCCACCGTAGTCAAGATGAACAGCGCCTCAAACATAATGGCGTAGTGATACCAGTAGCCGGTCAGGGTCTTCATGCCCGGCAGGCCTTTAAAGATTTGCGCCATGCCGACGGCGAGAGAGACTGCGCCGCCGGTTCTGCCGGCAAGTTTCTCGCCGATTTCGGCGGAGAACATGTCGAGATTCACCGTATGCATACCCAGCTTGGCAAAGACCGCCGGAGGCGTGTTAATGGCGAAGAAGTCGCCCGGGAACATGGAGCAGGCGGCGATCAGCGCCAGCACTCCGACTATGCCCTCACACATCATGGCGCCATAGCCAATGAAGCGGGCATCGGTCTCCTTCCACAGCATCTTTGGCGTAGTGCCCGAAGAGACTAAAGCATGGAAACCGGAAATCGCGCCGCAAGCGATGGTGACAAACAGGAACGGGAAAAGTTTGCCCTTGATGATGGGTCCGCCACCGTGAACGAACTGCGTCACCGCGGGAAACTGAATGTTGGGATGGACAATGAACACGCCAAGAATCAGAAGGGCAATCGTTCCCAATTTCATGTACGTGGAGAGATAGTCTCGGGGCTCAAGCAGGAACCACACCGGCAGTACCGAGGCCACAAATCCATAAACGCACATCAGCACAGTGATCTCATGCGGCGTGAAGGTGAGCCACGAAGTGTAAGCGGAGGCAGCGAACCAGCGTCCACCAATCACGGCGGCAATCAACAGCACGACTCCGATGGTGCTTGGCCCTGCGATCTTGATGACGCCGGGCGTGCTCTTGAACATGTACAGGCCCATGAGGATGGCAATCGGGATTGTCATCCCGATGGTGAAGACGCCCCAAGGGCTGTTGGCCAGAGCATTGACCACTACCACGCCCAGTCCAGCCAGGGTGACTAGAAGAATGAACAGAAGCGCGATCATAGTGGCCAAGCCGGCGAACTGGCCCACCTCAGTGCGGGCTACGTCGGCCAGCGATTTGCCCTTATGCCGTACCGAAGCCACGAGTACAGTGAAGTCGTGGACGCAACCGGCCAGCACAGCGCCGAATCAGGATCCAGAGGAAGCCCGGCGCAAATCCAAACTGCGCGGCGAGGGTAGGACCTACCAGCGGTCCGGCGCCGGCGATGGCGGCAAAGTGATGTCCAAACAAAACCCATTTCGGCGAGGGTACATAGTTGTGGCCATCTTCATAGACGTGGGATGGGGTGGTGCGGCGGTCATCCAATACCAGGACTTTGGCCGCGATGAATGCACTGTAATAACGGTAGCCGATGGCGAAGACGCACAGCGTTCCCAACATGATGGGAAATGTATTCATGGTAGCCTCCCAGCGTGCATGCCTGGTGCTCCGGTGGCAAGGCTGGGCGCCAGTCTACCATGATGCACACCGGGGTATCAGCGGTCCGAATCTTACAAAAGTTGCCTAATGCAAGCCAAGTCAGAACCTTAGGACGAGAGCCGGCTTAAGGCGAGTGATCTTGGTCACAATTCGCGGTGACGCATCATACAAATCGGCGGGTAGAGGCGGCAGGTGGGTTCAGAACTTGCAGGTTATGAATCGAAATGTCGGTCGTCACGGATGACATGTGAATGACCAACGACTGACGCGAAAGCTTTTTTCTTAGGTATAGGGGTCCTTCGACTCCGGCGCAAGAAACCGCGCGTCTGCGCTCAGGATGACAATCCCCAAGGCAGCAGGATCACGCTACCTCTTGAACTGTGGCAGCACGGCTTCGCCGAACAGGCGCGCCTGCTCTTCACGGTCGTCGCCCCAGATCTCGAGCATGATATTGGTGCAGCCAGCCTGGCGATACTCTTCGATGCGTTCGCAGCACTCATCAGGCGTGCCGGCGATTGCGCAAACTTTCGTGAGCACCTCATCGGTCACTGCGCGCGCTGCAGCTTTGCGTCCGCCTTTTTCCATGGCATCGGCGATGGGCGCAATCTCCTCAAACGTCAGCCCCGCTTTTTGAAGTAGCACATCGGCAGAGCCGCGAATGTTCTGCACTTTGTTCGCGAGATACATCGCCGCCATCTCGCGCGCGCCTTCTTTGCCGGTCTGCGAATTCTTGTTGATGCTGCCCACAATCACCGCGCCCAAGATCGAGCGATGCTGGATCCTTGCCGGCCCTCTTCGCGCCTTCTTCCATGTTGGCGCGGGCGTAGCGCACGAAATCCGGCGTGGTGATGCTCGCGGTCAGCAGCCCATCGGAATGGGAACCCGCCAATTTCTGCAACACGGGACCGGTGGCGCCGACGTAGATGGGCACGCGGGCCCGGGAAACATGAGCGTCACTTTGCAGCGCGGGAGCCGACGCATCGAAGGCCTTGCCGTGATAATCCACCGCTTCGCCCGCCAGCATGGCCTCGATGATCTCGATGCTCTCGCGCATGACGACTGCCTGGCCCCACATCTTTGCCCTTCTCGCCTTCGCCGATCTCCTTCATGAAAATTTTTGAAGCACCCAGTCCGAGCAGGAAGCGCCCATCGCCGGCTGCGTCCTGCATGACGCGCGCTTCCATGGCAATCTGCACCGGGTGCCGGTGTAAGGCGAGATGATGCCCCATCCGATAACGATGTTCTTGCGTCTGCGTGGCGATCACGGCGGTCATCGCGGTCGAAGAGCGCGCCTCCATGCCGTGCTTGCGCCACCAGGGATAAGCTTCCGCCAGCCAGAAGATGTCGAATCCGGCGCGATCGCAGGCCTGCGCCATGCGGACAGTCTGTTGCAATGGCTCCATGCTTAATTGCAGTACGCCAATGCGGAAGGGAACGGGCATGAATGGGATAACTCCTCTGTGCGGTATATGAGGTGGCTCTTAGCTTTGAGCTGTTAGCTCTTAGCAAGCCGCTTCGTTTATTGCGTTTGCTAAAGGCTAACAGCTAAAAGCTAAGACGGCCCCGTCCACCCATGTTCCAGCCCCTTGATCAGCTCCCACATCGCGTGATTCAGCGGCGTCGGAACTCCATACTTCTCTCCCCACTTCACGATGGCCCCGTTCATGAAGTCCACTTCGGTTATGCGCGAGGCGAGTACATCCTGCAACATGCTGGCATTGTGTTTGCCGGGAGCATTTGCGCCCTTCGCAACCAGCTCCGCGCGGATCGCCGTGCAGTTCGATGCCCATCGCCTTCGCTACCGCCTTCGCCTTCCGCGATCAGCGCCTCGAACAGCTCCCCGGTCGGCGGAAAGCGCGACGCTGCCCCGTGATGCAGCCGGGTCAGCGCGCCGACCGGATTGGTGGCTGCGTTGAAGATCAGCTTGGTCCACTGCGCGCCACGTGCATCCGGCAGCGCGATGGTATTCATACCGCCACGCGTAAGGAAACCGGCAAGCTCTTCGACCCGCATCCATTGGCGTGTCCGTCGGCTCGAACGGACCGATCCAAGTGTCACCCTTGGATGTCGAAGCCTACATGCCCCGGCTCGACGACGTGGCCGGCAGGGAACGTCGTTCCGCGAATTACGTACTTCACATGTTCAGCGATTATCTCTTCATTGCCGACTCCATTTTGCACCGAGCACACGGCGCTGTCGGCGTCGAAGCAAGCGCGCCGCAGCCTCGAGCGCTGAGGCGGTGTGAATCGCCTTGGTCGCGACGATGCCGTAATCGCAGACCGGTAACTCGGCCGGATCGCTGGCCGCCTGCGCCAGTTTCACATGCACGTCGGAAGCACCCGACAGCCGCAGTCCGTTGCGATTGATCGCCTCGACATGGGCCCGCGAAACGTCGAACGCATACACCTCGACTTCGCCGCCCTTGGCCAGATGCGCAGCGAACAGACTGCCGATGGCGCCACATCCCACGATCAGAACCTTCTTCATTCGCTTATCTCGCGAGCTGGCGAACCTCGGACTGGGAATAGAACTTCCACGGAATGTTGCTCAGGTTTTCGCCTTCGCTTTGGCCGACGCGAAAGGTGTCTTGGGTGTAAAGACAGACTTCACCATCTCGATCAATAACTTGAGGATGAAGCGAAAATATCATGTTCTGCTTTAACTCGATCCGGCTGCGGGCGCCAATTGCCGGATGCTCGATCATCGTGGTGCCAATCGAATGGCCGGAAAGGTGTCCGAGCGAGAAGCCGTGTTTTGCAAAGGTATCGGCAACAACCGTGTGGACCTCACTCGCAAGGACACCCTCATGCATCAGCTTGCGCGCGGCTTCCATCGCCTCGGGATAAACATGGGCCATCTGCTGCGTGCGCTTGCTCGCTTCCCCGTGAATGAGCGGTCGCGAAAACTCCACCCAATAACCGCCTGTCCCGGTCAATTTCCAGCGAGTAGAGCAGCAAATCGCGCTCGCCTACTTTGCGGTGGCCGGGAACTTTGAAGTGCGCCTCGGCCTCGCCGTTCTGGCCGGACAGAACGATATTCATCATGCGCGGGCCAGCCCCACGCGCGAAGAAAACTTCCACCGCGGGCGCCATGATCTCGGCCTCGGTCTTGCCCACGGTGAATCCGTCGAGTAACGCCCAAAAGCCTTCATGGATGATGTCCATCGAATCGCGAACTTCGGCCAGTTCTTCTTCGCTCTTGACCGCGCGCGCCATGTCGAAGTGGAAATCGAACGGTACAAGTTCGAAGCTGCCCTGCTGCAATTCGCGATAGTCGCGCACCGCCATGATGTAGTCGAGGCCGTAGACGGCGAGGCGCTTCCAGGCTTGATCATGAGCGCGCTCGCGCAGCCAGCGGCCGGGGACCTCCGCCCAGATTTTCTCCTTCACGAACGGCTTCTTCTTGTCCCCGATCCAGCGGGCCTCTTGGGGGAAGACCAGCACCGGTTCGCCCTTCAGGGGAATCAGCACGTACACATAGCGATGCACGATTTCAAAGCCTGATGTGTAGAACACCGCGCCTTCGAAGCCGACATATTGATTGCCGCAGACAATAAGCGCATCGACGCCGTGTTCACGCATTGCGCCGCGGATGTTGGCGTAGCGGCGATCGATCTCGGGCTGGCTGGGCATTTGCTTTAGTGGGGGGCTCCGAACCCCTTGGAATATTTCTAACAGATTCCATGCCAGCGCGAGGCCGCCTGGTCCGGATGCCATGTTTCGGGATTTGGTACGTATCCGATTTGCGGCTGTTGCCTTTTGCGCACGCAAAGCAAAGAACGAAAGGGGCCCCCCGGTCCGGGGCCCCCGCTCGTGTCCTACCGGGAGTTTAGCGCCGCATCACCAGATACTGAGCGTCGCGCTGTCCACCCACTCGTGGTATCCCTGACCGCTGGCGTTCACGTCGAGCTGCCACTGTACCCCAACGTTGTCGGACCAGCCAAGATATCGGGCGTTTCGAGTGACATTGGGCGACGTGGGTTGGCCGTCCACGACCAGCGTCACGTAGGTATATTGGTGCGAATTGGTGTTGGTAGTGACGTACCACTGAATGTGATGCCAGGTATTGGGACTGAACTTGGGGCAAGCAATCGAAGTAGGCATCCAGTGGCCGGACGCTTCGTCCCAGGTATCCCAAACTCCGCGTCCATAGTCGCATTGGCTTCCGATCATGTAGTTATAGCCGTGGACGAACTGGAAGGTGTCGAATTCCAGCGCCTGCGTTGCGTGTTGTGAGCTGTCGTCTACCCAGAAGTAGAAGTCCCACAAGAAATTGTGCACGCCATCGTTGGGTCCAAGCTTCTGCCAGAACAGCGCGTTCGCCCACACACCTGAGTTGAAGAATTCCATGCTGGAGCCATCGCGCGAGGGGCTACTCTGGTATTGGGCCATCCAGTAGGTACCGCTGCCGCTTCCGCCCGCGCACCCGGGATCGTGGCACCAGTTCCAGCCCCCGCGCTGGTCAATGTTGTTAAACACGATTGCATTGGGTGGAGGAGTTGGCAAGCCGCCGCCACCACCGCCGCCGCTGGTTACCGTGATCTCCTCATAAACGCTGCCGTAGGCGCCGGAGCTGTCCCAAGCGCGCGTTACCAGCTGATGGTTGCCATTCGAAGCACTGATATGGGTATTAATTGAGTCTGTTTGGCCGGCGCTGTAAACACTGTGACCGTCAAGATAAACCATCCATCCGGTAATAGTATGAGAGCTGCTAGCGTTGGCGACGAGATTGAAGGGAGAGCCGACCTGCGAATTATTGGTTGGCGTACTGACCGTAACATTGACCGCGAGTGCTGCGAGTGACCAGCTCAAACATGTAACGACCAACAAGGACAAATGCTTCATGAAGACGCGCTCCTTCGCTGATTAAATTTCGGCCAGAGAAAGTGGCGCTTCGGACCTTCCGCTCGTGCAATAACCGTTGAGGGAGTATCTCGTCTATCGCGCATCAGACCAATCAGGCGTTCTTCCTAAAATCAATCGGGTTCTTGCACGGTATTGAGTCGGGTTGGCCGGGTTGGATCTAAGGGTCTGATTAAGCGCTCCGATTTGCGCTCAGCCGACAAAATACCGTGGCAGGAATTTACTGCAACAGCCGGCAACGAAAGGACGCCATCGAAAATGGCGAATGGCTCGCGTGCTTGAATCCTATCGCAGGAAGGCAGATTTGGTTTTGAAAAAGAGGAACAGGGTGATGCCTTGGGGTCAATTATGCGGACCGATCGAGCCGGACGTTGTCCCGCATGATCTCCGCTGCGGTCAGCGCATAAACTTTGGTGATGTCCACCAGTGTCTTGATCGCGACCTTCTCACCTTCGTGATCGCGGGGACCGCTCGACGGGCCATAGTTTAACGTCGGGCATCCGAAGCGCGACAGCACTGACGCATCCGAGCACCACAGCACGGTGTCGCGCACCGGCGGCTCGCCGGTGACGTGCTGATGATTGCGCTCGACCGCCTGTACCATCTCGTGGTTCGCGTCGATGGTCGCACCCGGCACTGACACATAGGTTTCGAACTCCAAGCCATATTCGGGATGCTCTCGCTTCATGGCCAGAAACAGCTTTTTCGCCGCCCGGCGAGCGTCGGTCATTGCAATCGTCGGAGGTACGCGCACATCAAGAAACAAGTCGGCGCGTTCAGGAGTGCGGCTGGCACGCCAGGGATGTCCCGCCTGCACGCATCCGATGTTGACGAACCCCGGACGTCCCGCCCAGCGCGCTTGCTCCTGCCATTCCGGAATCCAGCGCATCACTTCCTCCAGCACATTGTGCATGCGACGAATCGCGTTCTGGTCTTCCTTGCCGGGCGCAAACGCCGAGTGCACGTAATTGCCGGTCAGTCCAAAGCGTACCCACATGGAGCCGGCGTGCTCCAGCACCAGGTTCATGTCCGTTGGCTCGCCAAGAATGCACATGTCGGGCAGAACGCCGTGACTCACCAGGTAATGCGTGCCCGCGCCGTAGCCGCGATATTCCTTGCCCTGGAACTCGCGCCACTGCGTTTTTTCGATCTCGCCACAGACCGCGCCCAGGATAACGTCGCCGTCCAGCTTAACTCCCGGCCTCAATCAGCGCCTTCACCGCATGTACATAGCACACCAGCGCGCCCTTCATGTTGTAAATGCCGAGCCCGTAGATCATGCCGTTCTTCACGACGGCGTGCGGCTTGTAGCCGATGCCGGTGAGAAACTCTTCCTCACCGGTGTTCGAGGTATCCATGTGGCCGTTGAACATCAGGCATTTGCCGTTGCCGTGGCCTTCAAGGCGGCCGATGACGTTGGCGCGCGTGTCTTCAACTGCCTGCCAGGTGACCGTCAGCCCAAGCTTCTGAAAAGCCGCGCGCATGTACTCGGCCATGGCCAGTTCCGAGCCGGTGGGGCTAGGGATGTTGATCACGTCGCAGCACATGGCGACAATGTCCTCTTCGCGGATGCGAGAGAGGATGGTGTCTTTGGTGCGGTTGTCGAGTGAAACGCTGGCCGGAGCTGTCATTTCGAGGTGCCTGAAAAGCAAATGTGCGTGTGCGAGGACTGTGCCCTCCCTGAAGGGACTCAAATCCTTTTCGAGCCTTACTCCAGCACTCCGCCTGCGGCCCCGTGCTGGGCTAAACTGTTCCGCGCCTACAGCGCTAGATTGTCGGCTAGCTGGACTCCATTGGCAAATACCAACTTTCGTTCTCGTACAACGTGCCCAAGAACCGTTGTCGCGCCTAGCCCGTCGCCCGTCTTCTAGCTTGTAGCGCGCGCGGCAGCCGAAAATCGTCGGGGAACGAGCACAGCTTCTGGTTGCCGGCGCCGGTGATCCAGAAATTGTCTTCCAATCGCAGGCCCCCGCCACCGGGCCAGTAGATCCCCGGCTCGATGGCCAGCACCATACCCTCGCGAATTGTGCCGTTTCCAGCTTGATGCGCGTAGGGAGGCTCGTGTGCGCGAGCTCCCACACCGTGGCATATCGGATGCGAGGGCTGTCCCGGATAGCCGCCCTCGGCGATTCGCGCGCGAACCAGGCGGTCCAGATCCGGCAGGCTGGCACCGTCTTTGGCGAAAGCCGCAGCCTCATTGAAGACGCGCAGCAGCAGGTCGAGCAGTTTGTTGTACTCGGGCGTCAGCTCGCCGGGGCAGAGGTTCTTGGTCAAGTCGTTCCAGTAACCGTCAACGCAAACCCAGATCTCGAAGAGCGTTGGCTCATGCTCCTGTATCGGGCGATTGCCCGTGGCCGTGAACGTTCGAATGCCTTTGCCTGACCACACCAGCGTGAACGCCCGCGCCATCTCAACTTTGTTCTTGAATCCGATGCCGGTGGAGTGCACGAAGCCTTCGAAGATGGCGGCGACTTCGCTCTCTTTCATTCCTGGACGCATGCGCTCGGAGGTGTGCTCCATGGCGAGCGCGGCCAACTCGTTGGCCAGCTTCATGCGCTCAATCTCCTGCGCCGTCTTGATAGCGCGCGCCTCAGCCAGCAGGCCGGTGGCATCCACAACTTCGCGCGTGGCTGGCTTGAATGCGTCGAACCACGGCTGCGTCCACGTTGTGGGCTCGCCAACCATGCGATCGGCGCTCTGCGTACCCTGCGAAAGCTCCAGGCCAATTCTGCCGGTCAGGTCGCGCTCATTGAGAACGTGCAGAGCAACATCCAGCGAGCGCAGCGCCGGCGGGCGCGGATCGCGGCCGTCGTAGCCCTTGAACAGGCGAATATCGCTGGTCCACGACGTGCGGCGGGCATCCTCCTCCTGCGGCTCCAGCGCGATCAGCGTCGCCTCGCCCTCGCGCGGGAAAATCGCCACATCGTATCCCTTCATGCACCAGTAGTTGGTCAGGTAGACGATGTTGTCAGGCGCGCGCACCACCAGTGCGTCGAGGTCGTGCTGGTTCATCAGGTCGCGGACGCGGGCGAGCTTCGGTTCGTCGAGGGGGTAGGGCATACGCGCGGTGAATAGTGTAACGCGGATTGTTCCACAGTCGGCCAACAAAGACGGGCTAATCTGCAACGGGTCGGAGCAGAGGGGCTTCGATTTGCGCGTCGTAAACCCGACGAACGCTCGCTCAGCATGACACCCACTTGAAAGTCACAGCTTCGCTATCCACTGGCCAGACCGGTCTGATAAACCCCTATCCCGCACGGGAGGCAGCCTCTATCCTGGCTTTGGCAGCATTCAAGGTTGCCCGGGTCTCGCGGGCGATCCTACCTTTTGCGATTAAGTTGAGGAGCTTGGCTTTCAGGGTTGTCGTCGAGTAATAGTGACTGATTTCCACCTTGGTTGACCGATGGCCGAGCGTTTGGAACGTCGTTTCCACTCTGTAATCGCTGAGAATCTTGCTGATACCGAATATGTCTTCCGGCAACACAGTGACGATCTTCTGCAGCGGGATAATTTCGATGTCCTTCTCGATGCACGTGTTCTTCCCGCCCGAAAGATGACATTGATATGACGCGCCTGGTTCGCGGAGGGTCTTGCCAGAAAGAAGATTAACCTTGACCACGCGAGGATGGAACTCCGGGATCTTCGTAAGATCCATGCTGAACAACCACACCGCTTCCACAGGCGCGTTGATGATGACTTCCTGCTTGGATCGGAACGGTGGCTGCAAGTCCTGCCTCCAAATTAATGGGTGTGCTTTGGTTTGAAGTCACGCGGACGCGACTAGTTCGGTCCTCACAAATAGCGCAGCACTATTTTCATGCAGCCAAGCCGGATCATGCCGAGGAAGCTCTCAGCATGAAAGTCGTAGCGGACAACCAGCCTGCGGAGCAATCACTATCCCCTGGCCACTAGCCATTGACACTACCCATTACACGCCCTTCTTCCAGCTCTGTTCTTTGCCCTTCACCAGCCGATACAGCGCGGTGTGCAACGGCGCCGGGATTCCCGCACGCTGGGCCTCGTGCGCAATCGCGCCTCCCAAAAAGTCCACTTCCGTCGGCAGATGATGCCGCACGTCATACAGCATCGATGGCGGATGATTAGTCTGCGCACCAATGCAGTTCATCGTCCAGGGGTCTTCGTGCAGTTCAATTCCGAGCGCCGCCGCCACGCTCTTGCCCTCTTCGATCAGTGCGTGGAGGAGGTGGCCAAGATCGCCGAACTCCGCCTCAGCCGCGAAGTGCGGGGAGTGCGCCAGCTCCGTCAACGCTGCGACGCTGTTCACGGATGCATTGAAGATCAGCTTCGACCACTGGGCGGGGCGCGCATCGCGCAAGGCTTCAGCCTTCAGCCCCGATGCATTCATCAGCACCGCTAACTCCTCGACCACTGCGAATGGCGTGTTGGTTGGCTCGAAAGGTCCCATCCAAGTCGCGGTGTTCAGTTCGTAGTGAACGTGGTCGTCGGCGAGACGCGTGCCGCTCATGAAAGTCGTTCCGCGAATCACATAACCTGACGGCAGCAGGGAAGCGATGACTTCTTCGCTGCCCAAGCCCGTTCTGCGCCGACAGCACCGCGCCCTGCTGGAACAAATGCGCAACCGGAGCAAATGCCTCGCGCGTCTGGTTTGCCTTGGTGGCGACAATGCCGAAGATCGAACTCTGGCAGATCGCGCGCATCGGCGGAAGCCCTCATCCGGGCATGGATCTCATTGCGGCCGGTGACGCGAATACCGTGCTCATTGATGGAGCGGGCGTGTTCTCCGACGACGAACCAGGACCCATACCTCGGCGACACGCGCCAGATGCGCGGCATAGAGGCTGCCGATGGCCCCGGCTCCGACGATGAGGATGCGTTTGGACATTCGTTCTTACCACAGAGACACACAGGCACAGAGAGGAAAAGGCTCTTTCACCACGGAGGACACGGAGATCACGGAGTTAATTCGTGTTTTTCGTTCGTAATTCTTATTTTTCCCGTAGTTCTTGTTTCTTCTCCGTGCTCTCCGTGGTGAAAGATTCCCTTCTTCTGTTTGTCCGAATCCGCGTGAATCCGAAAAATCCGCGGTTGCTTTTCATTGATAGTTTCTTCTCTGCCCCTCTGTGTCTCTGTGGTTAACGCTTATCAGCCGTTACGTTCGGCTTCAGCTCTCCGCGCCGCTTTCGCTGGATCAATTCATACAGCGTGCTGGCATTGTTATACGAGTCGTCGATGATGATGCCTTCCTGAAACAGCGCATCCTGCAACGCCGCGCTCAGGCAATGCAGCGGAGCGCCGCCACCTTCGCCCATGCCTTTGGCGCCACTATAGCTGTGCGGCGACGGCGTCTGCAGGTGGCCGTACTTCAGGTTCGGCATGTTCACGGCTGTGATCGGCGTGTAGTCGCTGAAGGTCGAGGCCAGCATGTTGCCGCTCTCGTCATAGGCGCAGTTTTCCATGAGCGCCGCCCCGATGCCGTGTGCCGTGGCGCCGTGCACCTGGCCTTCAACGATCATTGGATTAATCACCGTGCCGCAATCGTCCACCGCTGCGTAGTCGAGAATCTTGGGGATGTAGGTTTCCTTATCGATCTCAACCACCGCAATGTGCAGTTGCGAGGAATATGTCAGCGTCAGGTTGCCGTATTTTCGCGCGACATCGGGCACCTGAAATGGCGCGCGCCAGGTGTAACGGCAGTTCAGCGTGATAGACCGTAGTTCCGTCGGGAACGACGGCAGTGTTCACGTTGGCGAGATTCGCGAGACCGATGTAGGGAATCGCCTTCTCGCTGCCGCGCACCCGAACTTCAGGCACCTTGCTTGCCGACGCCGAACTCCAACTCGTCTTCGCTCGGCCTGCAGCGCAAAGGCCGCGAGCTTCTTCATCTCCGCCTTCAGCAGTTGCACCGCGCCGTGCACGGCCGACAGTCCCGACACCGCGAACTGGCTGGCGTAGGTCCCGCTGTGTCCGGTGTGAACGTTGCGCTCGGTGTCGAAACCGACGCGCACGTTGACCAGCTCCGGCGAGATGTTCAGGATGTCGGCAACGACCTGCGAGACTGTGGTCTCGTGACCCTGACCCTGTGGAACCGAGCCGACGGCGACGATGACCTCTCCGTAGATGTCGAGCTTGGCGTTGGCGGCCTGCGAATTGCCGGAGAACGGCGCTTGCGGATTGACGATCTGCGACTGGCCGAAATTGTTGGTGCCGGAATCGAGAGTGGTTCCGATGCCGATGCCGAACCAGCGGCCTTCGGCATGCGCCTTGGCTCGCTCGGCCTGCCACTTGTCCCAGCCGATCAGCTCTTTCGCCAGCTTCAGCATGCCGGGATAATTTCCCGAATCGTAGACGCAGCCGTTGGGCGTGGTGTATGGAAACTCCTCCGGCTGGATGTAATTGCGCAGACGCATCTCGTCGGCCGGGATATTCAGCTCGTGGGCGCAGATGTCGATTACGCGTTCCATGAACCACAGGTGCTGCATGCGCGAATAGCCGCGATTTGGCCCGACCGGACATTTGTTGGTGACCACCTGGGTGAAATCGATGCGCAGGTTTTTCAGGCGATAGGTGGCCGGCGTCACCTGCGACCAGATGACGCAGCCCAGCGGCTCGTAGCGCGGATAAGCGCCGCAATCGTCAATGTGCCGCGAATCGACAGCGAGGATGACGCCGTCTTTGTCGAGGGCCACGCGCGTGTCGCGGAAGGTGCGCTCGTTGCCGTGCGCGCTCGACGTCATGTGCTCGGAGCGCGTCTCGGTCCACTTGATCGGCGCGCCGCGGCCTTGCGCGAAGCCAGCGCGCACACCGCCATCTGCGGATAGTTGGTGATCTTGATGCCGAAGCTGCCGCCGATGTCGTGCGTCTGCACGCGCACCTGGTCCATGCGCAGATGCAGCGCCGGCGCGAGTAACTGAATGCCGATGGTGGGAAAAGAATTGTTGCTCCAGAAATAGAGGCGCTGATCGTTGTCGTCCCACTGCGCGATGACGGCATTGTTCTCCAGCGGCGTGCTGGAGAAGCGATGCATGTGCAGGTGATCGATGTGGATGACATGCGCGGCCTCGGCAAAAGCCTTCTCGACCTCGCCGTACTCGAAGACGCCGCGCCAGACCACATTGGTCGCCATCGTGGGATGCAGAATGGTCTTGTCGGTGGCCGCGACTTCGCCGTCGATCACCACGTCGAGTGGGTCGTATTCCACGCGCACCAGTTCGGCGGCATCTTCCGCAATCGCTGGAGTCTCGGCGATGACGGCGGCGACCGGTTCACCTTGATAGCGGGCGCGATCCACCGCCATCGGATAGTCGAGAATCTTGTTGCTGGGCGAAGGACCGATCTCGAAGAAGGGATCGACCAGCTTGGAGATTTCCGCGCCGGTAAGGGTGCAGACTACACCGGGCAGTGCTTCCGCCTCGGCGACATCAACACTGGTGATGGTGGCGTGAGCGTAGGGCGAGCGCACGAAGACCAGATGCAACATGCCCAGCAACTTGATGTCGTCGACGAACTTGCCTTTGCCGCGGACCAGGCGGGCATCTTCCTTGCGGCGGATGGATTGTCCGACGTAGCTGGAGGTCGAGATGTGGATGGTGGATGGCATCGTGCCCCTTCAAGGCCGCAGCCTGCGTTGTGTCGTCCCTGCGGGACTCTCTTCCCCAAAGGGCTGCTACCCAGGACTCACGTCCTGGGCTACGTTTGTTCCGCCCTGCGGGCTTGCATCGTGATCGCTATCGGTTGCGTCCGCAGTTCCGTTAACGAATTGTTCCACTGATGCGCTTTGCACTCCTGCGCCGGGAAATTCTTCTGCGCCGGCTGCGACGGCTCAAGCGATGCGCCTTGCGCCGCTTCGACCGGCGGTCCTTCCGGAGCAGCTTGCACAGGCTGTTCGGTGGCTACGCCCTGCGCTGCTTCACTCGACGCCTCCGGCGCGACGGTCTGCACTGGCGGCCAGGTCAGCGCCCACTTTAGTCCGTCAATCAGCTTCTGGATGTTCTTCTTACTCAGCGGCTCAAGCATGCCGCCCGCCATGGAAGCCAGCTTGCCGAATACGCCGGCCTCGCCTTGCCACGCGACCTTCGTGCCCTCGGGAAGAGGAGACAAATCAAACCCGGCACTGACTTTGACCTGGCTGCCCACGGCGGTGCCCTGCCCCTTATACAACGCTCGCTGCGGGCGCAACGCCTCGGCTAGTTCCATCTTGATCTCTGCCGACCCGCGAATATTGCCCACGCCCACCCGCACCTTCACTGTGAAGCGGGTGGCGTCCTGCACCGACATGCTCTCGAAATCCGGAAGCAACGGGGCGAATTTATTGGGATCGGAGAGGAAGTCGTAGACTTCGTCCGGAGTGCGCGGCGATGTGAACTCGCCTGAAAACGTAATAGCCAATGCTAGCTCCTCGGCCCTGCCGTAGCGGCCGCTTGAATTGCTTTGAAAATGTTTTGATACCCCGTACAGCGGCAGGTATTGCCGGCAATGCCCTTGCGAATCTCGGCTTCGGTCGGATGCGGATGCTCGCTCAGCAATTGCAGCGTACTCATGAGGAAGCCCGGTGTGCAGTAGCCGCACTGGAATCCATGACAGTCGGTGAAGGCCTGCTGCACCGGATGAAGTTCGCCCTCTTTCGCCAGCCCTTCGACGGTCAGCACCTCGCCGCCGTCAGCCTGAAACGCGAACACTGTACATGACTTCACGCTCCTGCCGTTGAGCAGAACTGTACACGCGCCGCAGTAGCTGGTGTCGCAGCCGATGTGCGTGCCGGTCAGGCTCAACTCTTCGCGCAGGAACTGCACCAGCAACGTGCGCGGTTCGACCTCACGCGTGTACTGCCTTCCGTTGATCTTTGCACTGACGTGCACGCGCGGAATGTCTTCAGGCATAAAGATGCGTGACCTCCACGTGTTCTCCCCGGGCGCGCTTTACAGCGGCCTCGACCGCAAGTTTTGCCAACACGCCCGCCGCCTGCCGCTTGTATTCAGCCGAGCCTCGCATATCGGACATTGGTTGCGCAACGTCTATCACCGCCTCGCGTACTTTCTCGATGGATTGCGGCGTGACTTGCTTGCCCGCGCAAGAGCCTCCTCGGCGGCGTCCACGCGGGTCGCCGTTAGGCCAAGCACGCCAAGATAAATCCGCGCGTCCTGGCAGGTGTGGTCGTCGCGCATGGTGAGTTGCACCGCAACGCTGGCGCTGGCGTAAACCGGAGCGCAGCGCTTCAGCGCAATATAGGCTCCGCCGCTGCGCTCGCGGCTGCACGCGGACATGGCGATCTCGGTTATGAGTTCGCCGGGCTGCAACGCCGTGGTGTAGGCATCCTGAATGAAGTCGCCGATGTCGATACTGCGTCCGCCACCGGGGCCGAGCGTGTTGACAGTTGCGCCAGTTGCCAGCAGCACGGGCGCCCAGTCTCCGGTGGGATCAGCTTCGGCAATCGATCCGCCGATGGTTCCGAGGTTGCGCACTTGCTGGTCGGCAATTCCAGCGGCACAGTCGTGAAGAATGGCGAATCCGCGCCGCATCTGTTGAAGCGGCGATCTCGGCATGGCGAGTCATCGCGCCAAGGCGAAGCGCTCCATTACTGCGGATGTAGGAAGTGCCAGGAATGAAGTTGAGGTCGACGAGATGCCGCGGAGCCGAGAGACGAAGCTTCATCAGCGGGATGAGGCTCTGGCCTCCCGCCAGAAGCTTGGCTTCTTCGCCCAACTGGCTGAGCAACGTCACTGCTTCCGGATACGATTTGGCCCGATGATATTCGAATGCTCGAGGATACATCCCGCCCCCACGACGGTCTTGCGCGGCTGTTTAGATTATCGCAAATCCTGCGTCTGCACGAAGGGGCGCACCTTTAACTGGCGGCGGAAAACGTCAGAAAAGCAGATCTCTCGCGTGCTGAAGCCCGCTCGAGATGACAAGAATTAAAGAGCTTAACGGCACACCCTTCGGCAAGCTCAGGGCCGGCTCTAAAGGTGTGCCCTTTCAAAACGCCCCGCAGTCGGCTTTTTCAGCGTCCTCTGAAGCCTCGGCCCATCAGGTATATTGACCACTAGGTCCGGCTTCGCGCCTGATCTTGATCGCATGACAGACTTAGTCACCCCCGACGAATTCAGGGCAGCTCTCGGCCGCTTCGCCAGCGGCGTAACGATCATTACTGTCGAGACTCCGACCGGAGAAGTGCACGGTATGACCGCCAGCGCTTTCTGCTCGGTATCGTTGCGTCCTCCGCTGGTGCTGGTCTGCATCGACCACTTGGCTGAGACCTATCTGCACATTCGCGAGCGCCGCCAGTTTGGAGTGAGCGTGCTCAAAGAAGAACAGGAAGCGCTGTCGGAATTTTTTGCCGATCCCGAGCGCAACCACGATGCCGCCTATCGGCTGGGTGTGAAGTATCGCCCCATGCAAAGCGGCATACCTGTGCTGCAAACCGCATTGGCCAATCTGGATTGTTTGGTCGTGCATGACTATGAAGGCGGCGATCACACCATCTTCGTCGGCGAGGTGAAAGAAGTCACGGTCGCCGAAGGCTCACCGCTGCTTTACTTTCGCGGTCGCTATCGGATTTGCAACGTTCCACAGGAACCGTAACCTTGCAAAGCCGGTGAGCACTTCGCGAATTGCTCGGAAATCTCTTCGTCCGTTACAATCATGAGTTTCCTACTGTATCGCGATCCTCATAAGGAGCAGCCAAGTCCAGCCTGTCTGGTCTGAGCCGCGCGCGCACTGGCCCGCGGTCATCATACAAAAATGAAAATACATGAGTACCAGGGAAAAGCCATCCTCTCGAAGTACGGCGTTGCCGTGCCGCGCGGGCAGATGGTGGAGAGCCGCGAAGATGCGCTCGACGCGGCCCGGGCGCTGTTTGAAAACGGAGCCACCGGTGTTGTGGTGAAGGCGCAAATACACGCTGGGGGACGCGGTAAGGGCGGCGGCGTCAAGATCGGCAAGTCGCCAGAAGAAGCTGGCGAGATCGCGACCAAGATGCTGGGGATGAACCTGCTCACGCACCAGACCGGTCCCGAGGGCAAGAAAGTTCAGCGCCTGCTGATTGAAGAGACATTGCCCATCGCGCGCGAACTGTATCTCGGCATCGTGCTCGACCGCACCAACGGACGCCTGGTGTTCATGGCTTCGGCCGCAGGTGGCATGGAAATCGAAGAGGTCGCGGCGAAAGATCCCAACGCCATCATCAAAGAGCACATCGTCCCCGGCTTCGGGCTGCAAGCCTTTCAGGCACGCGAAATCGCGTTCAGGCTCGGCCTCGACGCCAAGTACATCAGCGGCGCGGTGAAGTTCATGATGGCGCTGGCCCGCGTGGCAGAAGATACCGACGCGTCGCTGGTCGAGATCAATCCCTTCATCACTACTACCGATGGACGCTTGTTCGCACTCGACGCCAAGATGAACTTCGACGACAACGCGCTCTATCGCCATCCCGACATCAAGGACCTGCGCGACCTGAGCGAGGAAGATCCGCTCGAGGTCGAAGCCAGCAAGTACAACCTGAACTACATCAAGCTCGACGGCGATGTGGGTTGTATGGTCAACGGCGCTGGCCTGGCAATGGCAACAATGGACATCATTCAATACGCCGGCGGCATGCCTGCCAACTTTCTCGACGTGGGCGGCGGCGCCAATGAAGAGCAGGTCACGCATGCCTTCGAAATTCTGCTGAGCGACAAGCATGTCAAAGCGGTGCTCATCAATATTTTTGGCGGCATCTTGCGTGTCGACACGCTGGCCAATGGCATCGTCAGCGCGGCTCGCAAAACCAACATCCAGTCACCGATTGTGCTGCGGCTCGAGGGAACCAACGTCGAGCAAGGTCGCCAGATCTTGAAAGAGAGCGGACTGAAATTCATCGTGGCAGAGACCATGAAGGACGCGGCTGAGAAAGTTGTTGCGGCCGCCAAGGGGGTTCGATGAGCATTCTGGTTGATAAGTCAACGCGATTACTGGTGCAGGGACTCACAGGGCGCGAGGGGACCTTTCACGCCAAGAATGCCGCTGCTTATGGAACGACTGTCGTCGGCGGAGTAACGCCCGGTAAGGGCGGCACCAAGCATGAAGGCTGGCACATCTTCAACACCGTGAGTGATGCGGTGGGAAAGACTGGTGCGAACGCGACGGTGATCTTCGTGCCACCGCCGGGCGCAGCTGACGCGATCATGGAAGCCGCGGATGCCGGTGTCCCACTCATCGTTTGTATCACCGAAGGCATTCCTGCAATGGACATGGTGAAGGTGTGGGAGTTTCTGAAGACGAAAAACTCGCGGCTGATCGGACCGAACTGTCCCGGGATCATCTCACCCGGCAGGTGCAAGATCGGCATCATGCCTGCATCCATTCACAAGGAAGGTAATGTCGGCATCGTATCGCGCTCGGGGACGCTGACCTATGAGGCGGTGTATCAACTGACGACACGCGGCATTGGTCAGTCCACCGCGATCGGCATCGGCGGCGATCCAATCATCGGTACGAACTTTGTCGACGCGATCAGCCTGTTCAACGACGATCCTGAGACGGAAGCAATTATCATGATCGGCGAAATCGGCGGCACTGCCGAGGAAACGGCGGCCGAGTTCATCAAGACGAACATGCGCAAGCCGGTGGTAGGCTTCATCGCCGGACAGACTGCGCCTCCGGGACGCCGCATGGGCCACGCGGGAGCCATCATATCTGGCGGGAAGGGGACTGCCGCGGAAAAAATCAAGGCCATGGAGGCCGCGGGCATTCACATTGCGAAATCGCCGGCCGAGATCGGGGAGACGTTGGTGCAGTCGACGGGAATGGCCGCAAAACGATAAAGAAGCTGTCGGCTATTGGCCATCAGCTATCAGCGAAATCGTTTTAGAGGGTCTTAGCTCTGAGCTGTTAGCTCGTAGCAATCGAGGGAAGTTGAGGGGACCAGGAGACCTCTTCGCAGTAGCGACGAAAAGCAGCCCGGACTAAAGTCCTCGGTCGGGATGACAATCGCAATATTGTTTACTAAAGGCTAAGAGCTAACAGCTAAAGGCCAAGGGCGAACAGCGAAAAGCGAAAAGCTCAACAAACAAAGGAACGCAACCCGCGCATGAAGACCATCCAACGCACTCTTTCCATCGTTAAGCCCGACGCCGTAGAAAAAGGCGCCACCGGCGACATCATCCACACCCTCCTGCAGAACAAGTTCCGCATTATCGGGATGAAGATGCTGCATATCACTAAAGCGCAAGCCGAAGCCTTCTACGCCGTGCACGTCCACCGGCCGTTCTTCGAGTCGCTGACCGACTTCATGTCGAGTGGGCCCATCGTCGTGATGGCGCTGGAGAAGGAA
This sequence comes from uncultured Acidobacteriaceae bacterium, assembly GCA_963720135.1. GTDB lineage: Bacteria > Acidobacteriota > Terriglobia > Terriglobales > Acidobacteriaceae > Bog-257. The sequence continues at coordinate 239,797 of CAVREJ010000022.1, read as the reverse complement.
GACGCCATCGCCGACTACCGCAAGCTGATGGGTGCTACCGACCCGGCCAAGGCTGAGGCGGACACCATCCGCAAGAAGTGGGCGGCGAGCATTGAGAAGAATGCCGTGCACGGCTCCGATGCCGACGACACCGCGCGTTTTGAACTCAGTTATTTTTTCGCCGGATATGAACTGTCGAAGTAACGGTCCGGCCAAAGCGGCGCTACCGTCCCGGTAAACGCAAAAGTGGCGTCTGAGTCCGGCGAGAAGCGAAATTTCAAAGTAGCTCATCGCTTTGGCGCGCAGACTAATGCTGTGCTCAGTGACCTCCGTGAGGTGCGCAAGCAAGGAGGTGTTACCGCCGCTGCTCGCAACCCCTCCAGCGCTCTGCTGAGAAAAAAGATGCTCACCAGACCACTCATGCCGGCTGTGCCAGCAGTAATGATTGTTAGGGAACAGTCTGTCAAGAATCTTTCAAGTTCAAGATAGGAGATGTCGATGAAGGCGATGATTGTCTTTGCCAGCCCACATTTCGGGTGCGAATATACAACTACCCGATCGGGTTGCTGGATCAATATTCGGGGCAAATAACGAGGAACTTTAAATCGCGGTACTAACTCCTGGGGCAGGAAGAGCGCCTGCTGGAAATCCTCATCAACCGGAAAATCCGCTGGTAATTGCGAAGGCTCTTTGATGAGATACGCAAACGCATATGCTCGCGAATCCACGGCCTGCTCCAGCGTGTGATCCAATGGGTTACCGGCTTCGCTGGACCTAGTCACGGTTGTTCTCGCAGCCTTCTTACTGCAGCGACCTAGTCGCGGACCCTTTGACGCGTGTGTTGTCCTGCGAACACTTGTGTTTTTATTACGAAGTCTACCATTCGACGCGCAGCGTAAACGCCCGGCTGCAACTGCAAAGGGCCAAACGGAACGCCTGACAACCACGCCCGTTGATTTGAAAAACGGGTCCGGCTGCTGAGTAACGTTTCATTCTTCAAGGGCGACGCAAAGGCTTCGAGACGTCGCTGACCGAGGTTCAAGAAATTAGTGTTCCCCAGCCGGCAGGCCGCTGTCCTTCAGCTTGAGAAGTAACTCTCAGAGTCGAAGTCAGGATTCTACACCTGCCAAATCACCTCACCGATGATGCTGCCGGGCATTTCGTCTTTCCGCGAGTGGCGATATTGCTGTCCCGAGCATCCCGTTCGCACGAGAGTAGAGCTGAAGACATACAACCTGGTCAATCGGCGAGCCACCGGCCGATCTGACTATCCACATCTTAGGCAACGGCGTTCTCTAGATCATTGGCTCTTGGTACCCAGAGGGTCGTCCAAGAGTTACAGGAGAAATGCAAGAACACGCCACAAGAACAGGCCACGACTTGGCTGAGCGGTTCCTCCGTTCTATAATTTGCCAATTAGCGGCATGAACCGTTGTTAGCTATGGCCCAAAGGCTTTACAAACCACGCCGTGCAGCAACAACATGCTCTTTCTCTCTCGTTTTGTAAGAAACAATTCGCTGCTCCTCCACGATAGCGGGGGCTAAGAAAGATACGGCTTATCGGTTGAAGCGAGCGGTAGCGTAAGTCTTGTGATCAGGGCTTGGCTCGAAGTCGCATCTGAGCTTAAGAGACTTGCGCTGACCTTGGCCTGATTATAGCGGGCGGCTACAGTCTAGCGGCCACCAACTTCTCCAAAAGCCCGAAGCTGGTTTGGGAACTCGCATTGATTTAACCGCGAGAGAAGACCGATCATCTAATGTGCGGAGAGGTCCAAAACCATTTTCATTGTAGCCGAATACCTCTCTGCTGGTGCTGCCGAAGATCCTAGGCGAGCGAACACGATAAAAATAATACTGTAACGCGAGGAGCGGAACTTGACATGGCAGTGATGGAACCAGAGCAGCACAGCACTGTTGGCATGGCCGTAGATGGCACCGATTTAGCCGATCTGATATCAACCGTGGTGAGACGGGTGGAACGCCTAGAGGCGGATGCAGAAGAGCTATCCTTGGAGATCGCCGAAAAAACTGAACATCTTCGCGCAAACAGCAGGGAACTGCGCCAACTCGTCTTAGATATGGCGCCGGTTGGGTTCCAAGAAAGTCTTGTCCGGTCACTTGCGAGGCAACGGCGTCCAGTGCGGGGGATCAGGTGGCGCTCGGTAGTTGGCAACCTCCGCCGTCTTTCACCACGGGAGATCTGGCGCATCGTCAAAGACTACAGACGAGTAGCATCGTCGCCTCTATTCGATCGCGAGTGGTACTTAGCGAAAAACCAGGACGTTCTGAAGGCGGGATTCGACCCGGTGCTGCACTATCTTCTGTTCGGAGCCAAAGAAGGCAGACTACCAGGGCCCAATTTTGACACAGCAAATTACCTCAAAGCAAATGCGGACGTTCGAGATGCAGGCGTAAACCCGTTAGTACATTTCCTCCGCCATGGTATGTTCGAGCGCCGCAGCCTGGGGTTGTCAGGATCTTACCGATTGAGAAGCTTCGATTCCGCATCGTCCGCTGCCGCGAGCGAAACGGGAAGGGCGCCTCGGCGGGAGCGGACGGGTGCAGTTAGAGTCAGGCCCCATCTGTGGCAGTATATCGGCGACAGCATCGACTGGATCAAAACCCACCAGCAACTCACAGGCGTAGGAAAAGTTTCCACTGAACTGCTGTTGGCATCTTTCGAGTTCACCGGAAGCAAGCGTGCTATTCCGTGCGTATTGAGCGGAGGCCCCTTACTGTTGACGCCGGCGAGCTTGCAGTCTTACGAGGGTCTGTTACGGCGAGTGGGTATGGGGGCGAACGGCGACTCTCGCATTTTGACGCTCTCGCCTGAGACGCCGAAGTGCAATGCCCCGGAGCCGGGTGATCACGTCTTTTTTCCTGGATTGGTGTGGACGCCCACCTTCAAAGACCTATTCGAGAAGTTAGCGCATGAGAACATCGACTTCAGCGTTCTGGTCTACGACATAATCCCCATTGAAAGTCCGGAGATCGTCGGGGAGGAGGCGCATAGGTCTTTCTCTGACTGGTTGGCCACAACGGTCAATTATGCGAGCGTGATTTACGTTTCCGGGCAGCTGCTAAAAGACAAACTCCTGCGCTGGGCAGCGATATGTGGATTGGAGGCAAGGGCGGAGATTGTTGTGATTGGTTTTGGACTACGTCCCATTGCGGCGGCGCTCTCGCGAGAAGAACTTGCGCAGGATCCACTAACAGCGAAAGTCAATCTGAATGCGTTTGTTCTATCTGTCGGGACAATCGATAGACGCAAGAACCAGACCTTTCTGTGTAGCATCTGGAAAGAACTGGGCCACGCAATGGGCCTTGTGCAGCTTCCGCAACTGGTATTAGCTGGCCGTGATGATCTTGGAATTGTTGAGTCCACTTCGGAGATTGCAGAACTGTTCGCGGCAGGGAAGATTCTGATTCTCGCGGGACTTTCGGACGCGCAGCTGGCCGGACTCTATAAACAGTGCCTCTTTACGGCCTTTCCGTCTCTTAGCGAAGGCTATGGATTACCAGTGGCGGAGAGTTTGGCGTACGGTAAACTTTGTCTCTCGTCTGACCTGCCGGTAATTCGTGAACATGCCAGAGATCTGGTGTGGTATTTCTCAACCGGCAACTTTGGAGCCGCTCTCGCTCTCTTCTCTCATGCAATCCAAGATGTGCGCGAGCGAAATGCGGCGGAACTACGTATCAGCCGCGAATTCCATATGCCTGATTGGACGACGACCTACGAGACGATGGTAGTCGCAGCGGAACGGGCACTGCTCAAGCCTGTGCCCGAAGTAGTTCCGGGCCGTCAACGGCCGCACTACCGCGACATTGAAAACTTTGACGCAGCCGGCACGCTCGACAAACTCCATACTTGGTGCACCTCCGAGAATCCTGACGTCTCAATACTGATCATTAACTGGAACGCATCGCTATGGACACTCGAATGTATCCGACAAATCTGGGCACAGACCGACGGCTGCAGATATGAAATCGTCATCGCCGACAACGGCAGCGCCGAGAGTGACGTTCGAAAGCTTCGCAATTTAGGCAGCGGTATCCGCCTGCTTGAACTGGGGTGCAACCGCTTTTTCGGCGAAGCGAACAACATCGCCGCGGAAGAGGCTCGCGGCCGCTATATTTGCCTATTGAATAATGATGCCTTCGTGCAACCAGGCTGGTTAACGCCGCTGGTGAAAGCTTTGGAAGAGAATGACGAGGTGGGCGCTGCAGGCCCAATGTTTTTATTTCCGGACAGGTCGATACAAGAGGCCGGCGCATTCGTCGACGCAGCTGGTTATCCTATCCGGTTCGGTCGAGGCGAAAAGCAAGCTTCAGGCGATGCGCTTACTCCTAAATACGTTGACTATATTTCAGCAGCGGCCCTGCTAGTTAGGCGACATCTGTTCATGGAGGCGAAAGGCTTCGACTTGGCTTATGAGCCGGCCTACTACGAAGACGTCGACCTTTGCTTTCGGATCCAAGCGCTAGGTCGGAAGATATTGTATTGTCCCGATGCGAAGGTCGTACACATTGAAGGTCAGTCGACGAACGACAATCCAGAGGCCGAAGCAAGACGCAAGGCCCTTGGTGACCTCAATAGGGAGAAGTTCGTCTCGCGCTGGGGAAAGTACCTGCGAACTCGCGACCATGAAGCACTGACGTCTTCGATTTCATCAAATTCTGCCGCACAGCGGAGCTGCAAAGAGGGGCCACGCTTTAGCGCGCAGCGTGCGCAAACAGCCACCGTGTACACTCCATTCCGCCTCACTCCCGGTGGAGGCGAGAGCTACCTCTTGAGCGCAGCAGCCATTCTTGCGCAACGCTATGAAGTTGCTCTTGTGACTCCTCAGCGCTATTCGAGCTTGCGATTGCGGCAACTTGCGGAAGAACTCTCACTCGATCTCTCGGAAGTTTCTCTGATGACTAAGGAAGACTGGTTGAGGACAGCTCCTCCCGATCTGATGCTAACAATTGGCAATCACATTGTTCCGAGTATCGAGGGTCGCGGTAAACACAACATCTATCTTTGCCAATTCCCGTTTCACATCGACGCCGCACAAGTCCAAGCCCAGAAATCGCTCCTCGATAGCTACGAGACTATTGTTGTTTACTCGGATTATGTGCGCGCCCACGTCTACGCCAGCCTCAGCGCCCACTGCCTCGCGCCAAAGCGTATAGCGGTTGTACGTCCCCCCGTGCGGCAAATCGGGGGAGATGCCACCGCTAAGAAGAACATCATCCTTTCAGTCGGACGTTTTTTTGTAGGCGGCCATGCCAAACGGCAAGACGTTCTAATCGACGTCTTTAAGTCTATGGTTTCGCGGTTTGATCAACTCGTAGAGCTTCACCTTGCTGGTTCCTCGATCCCGGATCCGCAACACATGGAGTATCTAACGCAACTGACGGCATCGGCACAGGGCCATCCTATTTATTTCCATGTGAATCAGACCTCAGAACAGCTGGAAGAGCTCTATCGGGATGCTGCCGTGTATTGGCACGGAACCGGTATCGGCGCCGATCTTTTAGCGGCTCCTGAAAAGGCGGAGCATTTTGGCATTAGCTTGGTTGAAGCTATGTCTGCTGGGGCGATTCCATTTTCGCTAGCCGCCGGAGGGCCAAGAGAAATCATTACAAACGGAGAGACCGGATTTCTCTACGACACAACCGACGAGTTGGCTAAAATGACGCTCAGCCTGTTTGCTGCGAACGGACGTGAGCGCTGCGAAAGAATGGGCCGGGCAGCCCTACAGCGCGCCGCTCAATATTCCCCAGAGAACTTCCATCGAAGCATCAATGATCTTGTGGATAGCCTGGTGGAAGTCTGGGCTCAACCGGACGATATTTCGAGGCTAGGTCTTGGCATGTAGCTTCGTCGCGAACTACGGAGGCCTATTATGCGGAAAGCCAGAGGAAGAGACATGAGGTCGGCGATTACTGGACTCACGCACGGAAAATGTGTTTGGTTCCACATTAGTCACAAATCTGCGGACGATGGGTCGAATCCTACGTCCGTCGACTATCTCAAAACTAAGTCTCCAGACTGATGGGGCGCGGGCGGGGAACTGATATGAGTGAGCCTACACGTGGCAGTACTGCTGCCAGGTGCCAGTCCGAACTTGAGATAACTCGCGCGGAAATCAGTCGCTTACGCAACCAACTGGCTGTAAGCGCCGCTGAACTGGAATCGAAGAAGGCGGTGCTACAGCATCTGCAGGAAAGCAGGTCTTGGAGGTTGACTGCTCCTCTCCGTGCGATTACGCGCGCCCTTAAGCTGAACACTCAACCGACGAACGACGTGAAGCCAGCGGCGGCAAGCACGACGGCAGAGACATCAGGCACAGCCATCACAGCAGAAGCGGTGTCTCTGAACAAGGGCTTCTATAGTCTGGAAGAATTCATGGAATTCGCCAGAGCGAATCCCGTGTTTTTTGACGGTGATCTCGAACAACTTATTATAAGGCACTGCCAAGTCTATGGGATCGCGAGCACCGCTATGGGCATGTGCGGTCCCGCGGAGGTTAGCCTTGCAGGACCAGAGTGCCGTGAGCATCTTATGGTTCGCGGTCTGAACCCGAGGCAACGTGCGGTGCTGGAAGAGTTATATGCATTTATCAGCAACCGAGGTTTGGATACTCAGAATGTAAGAATATACGGCCATGAAGCGATAACGCCACTCGCCCTGTTCTTAAGGGGCCATTTTCCAAAATACCTTGGTACCGAATTCGCCCGGAACGATGTTGAGAAGGCAGGCTTGTTTCCGATCTTGCACGGCGATATCTGCCACTCTGAGTTCAGATCGTCAGCCTTCGATGTGATTGTTTCCTGTGAAGTGTTGGAGCACGTGCCGAGCATCGATGAAGCATTGGCTGAGAGTGCACGGATACTTACGCCTGGCGGACGTTTCATAGGTACCTTACCTTTTTTCTATTGCCGGAAAGATTCGCACAGGTTGGCGACATTGCAAGACGGCGAGATTAAGCACCTCATCGATAGTCCGATCTACCATGGAAACCCTATGGATCTAGATGGCGGAACCCTAGTATTTGAGATTCCCGGTTGGGATCTGCTCGATCGTGCGCGACGTGCTGGTTTCGCATACGCAACCATGCGGTTCGTATGCGATCAGAACAAGGGCATTGTTGCTACCAGCGTTGGTGAGAAGTTACCTGCAAAGGGAATATTCCTCGCCATCTTTGACAAGTGAGCGGCTCCGGTTTTCGGTAACAAAGACTTCTACAGGCTTGAGGCTGTCTGATACATCGCCTGCCCAGATGGCAAGATCGCCATTCACCTCTACTTATAAAGGTTCTTTGCGGGCGTGGAAAATGCCCCGGTTCGCATGGACGGGGTTGGGACGGAAGGTGACATATGGAAATCCCACATCGCGGAGCATTGCTTCGACGCACGGTCGATTTGGGCCCCACCAATTCGATGCATCATCGTTCAATTCAAGGCCGGGATAGAATGTCATAGCGGGTCGTTCGCTCTCGACGGCGTCCAGATGGGTTTCCACGATAAGGGTTTGCCTCGACAACAGGGCGATATGTTCGAGCACATGGAAGGGGTGGCGAAGATGGTAGAAGACGCCCCCAAACAGGACGATATCGAAGGTCCCAATTCTACTTGGCGTCAATTCCGGTATGTCCAGATCGTAAGCCTCCAGTTCCGGAGCAACCAAACTCCTGGCAATGTCGAAGCATTGACGGCAGCGCGAGTCTTGCCAGATGACGTGGTCGGTAGCCACCACGCGCTTCGCGCCGCGTCGATGAGCCTCGAAGCTATAAAACCCGTCGTAGCACCCAATGTCGAGCATGGTTTTGCCGGCCAGTGGCTCATCAAAGACTATATCGGCCGTTGCCTTAAGGTCGGCGAGAGGCGCACGGCCCGGAGTAACTATTCCATTGCCGAGGTCGATAGAATGGAACCAGGATAACGCCTGTATCTGATCCTGAAGATCGTTCTTGTTCGCAAGCTGCTCACCCATAACCACAAGAGTATACACGTGCCGCGAATGAGTCGCTTATCGTTCCACACGCGGCGTGACTTGCGTGCTAAGGTTTGCTGGTGCGACGTATTGTCTCAGTAATTACACGCAATGGGCGCGTCAATTTCCAAGAACGCGAGGACAGAATGCCACCCATTTGCTGCTGTAGCGTCTGCAGCTCTTCAGTGAGTTGCTTGATCTTCGAGCGGTTCGTCGCGATTTCATTGTCTAGACTTGCGCCGCGAAGTTGCAGCGCATTTTTTTCGTCGCTCACCCGCCGCACCTCGTTTAGCGTCGCTATCAGATTCTCTGCGTGGATTGAAGCCTTAGAGTTGGCCTGCGACAACTGCTGTTGAAGCCGTGCTCGTTCCTGCACTAGGCCTTCGGTTCGCGCAGTCAGTTCCTCGATTGTCGCTTCCGAGTGCCTCAATGCTTCTTCTTGTTGCGTGTTGCGCCTCCGCAAATAGGCAAGTTCATCGTCAACCCTGCGTAGACTTCCTCTCGTCACAGATGGAGATGGCGGTGAAGCTGATTTCCCCACAACTACGGCTTGGAATTCAGCTTCCTGTTCCAGCCAGGTCTTCACTTCATCTTCGGTCACTATCAATTCGGCCTTGCCGCAGAGTCCCCGGACGATGTCCCAAACCGACCTAAGACGCTGCTCACTGACAACTCCAACCATCAAGCAATGCAAAGCAGAACGCGTCACAACCCATCCACAATCAACATCCTGATCGCTCTGCCATTCTTTATCGATTAGATGAAGCGTGTCATCGCGAACGATTAGGTTGAATGGGCTGCAGTCAACGAACTCGAAGCTTACGCGTAAATCGCCCAGGCGTTTCTCAGTTTCGGTTGAGGTATTGGAATCCGGGAGATAAGACAAGCTCAAAAGATAATCAAACCACGGCCAAAATAATTCAACCAAATCAATCGAAGAACTCGTATCTGCTCTTGATCTCAGAATGGGCCATAACACTTGCCTACCTGGAACATATGGGGAGTCGCCAAGAATGCTAGTGACGAAACCATTTCTGAAGCTGCGAGTCCGACTACCTCCAGAAAACAAGGCCCGTTTAGAAACCGATATCCGGCCGGTCTCTTCACGGAACGTCGTGACGGTCGAAAATTCGGGCACACGATGCGCCGAGAACGCCATCGCTAAACGTGCCTCTTGATCGACATCGGTGTCAGGTGCGCTGGCGATGACCATAAAAGAGTTGCTCAGTTCTGCGGCAAGTCCATTTCGCACAAGTTGGTCGAAAACCAAGGCGTCATCAAAGTTACGATCAGGATTGCCCGTGTAATCGCTGGCATAATTTCTGGCGAGCAGGTCAGCTACGTCGAATTCGGAATTGGCGAAGCCCGCCTCCGTCACAATGACGCTGGGCAGCTTATAATCTGGAAACGGATAGTAGAAAGACTGGACCACAAAGCCGGAGTCCTCGACCAGCGTAGCCAGTTCTTTTCTGCCGAACGTGGTTGGTTGATTCGGTCCATAAAGACCCTGCAACCCGACATACGGCCGTCCCAGATGATCCTCAGAGCAGCCATTCCAATACTTGAGCCCAAGCTTGTTTTCAATGGCGATTACCAACCTGCCGCGGGGAGCCAGGAAGCGAGAAGCGCAGTGAAGATAATCGCGGCATGGACTCTCGGAAGCAGCGTAGGCTGGTGCATATTCCAGCACCCCAACCATCAAGATCCAGTCGAAAAGATCGTCGCTCTCGAAATCCAGAAAGTGCTCAGCATAGATTCTTACGTTGTCCAATGGCTCGCAGCGCGCAGCGGCAATTCTGGCCCGCAGCAGGCTACCCTCGACGCCTGTGACTTGTGCACCCGTCTCCCCCAGGTACCGTGTAAGGGCGCCGCATCCGCAGCCAATCTCGAGTATCCGATCTGTAGGCTTAATATCCAGTGGATGGAGGAGACAACTCCGAACCTTACTGAAGTGATATTCCGAAGGCCAGTCGACGATCTCTTGTTCCAGCTCCGGGGACGACACGCTGCGGTCCGAAGCGTTGCGCACAACCCGCTCCAGGTAGTGTTCTATCTCCGCCCCGTCACTGTAGGAGATCCTCTTCCCATCCGGACGATAAAAAAACTGGTAGGCGGGATTCCACGCATACGTCATTGCGGACCTCTGTTCAGGATGAACACTGAAGCATATCGCAAGTGATGACCCAAGCTGGAGACAGATGAATGCATCCGTGTAGCGAACCCACATGATAAAGCATCCCAGCCGCGACCGCTGCCAGAATACTTGGGGGAAAACGCTCGACAGAGTCCGGCGGAACGTGGCGCCAGACCTGGGGGGGAAGCCCATTTTGCTTGCAGCTCAGGCGGGAGCATTCCAATCCGAACGCCGTGACGTTCGAAAACAGAACATCATCGCGCTGCACGACAAGGCCGGGTCCTTAGTTCATTGCGCCGTGGCCCGCGCTTTGTCAACTATGCGTTGGTCGGCCGGATCTTCGATTACAAATGCGTACAGATCACTATCAATCCGTTCGATTCTGCCCGGTTCCTGCAAACGCTTGACCCAATCGTCCAGATGTGCTTCGTTGCGGTCGAGAAGCGCGGCATGAAGCTCGCGCCGTGAATCCAACTCTCGGCCGTAGTCAAAGTAGTCCTCCGGCGCATCTAGTGGCAGAGCAATAACCGATCGCAACCCATCGAAGTTAAGATAGTAAACGGTCCAGTAATCTCCTATGGCCAAATTGATATGATTGTTTCTGAGCCACGCAATTGTCGTCTCGCTCTTCACTAAAGACGCAGTCTGCTGCTCCCGCACTTGGCTGTTGAAAATCGGGTATTCCATCGATTGCAATCCCGCCAGCACTAGTACGCCAAGCACAGTGACAGCTTTGGCCCAATTGGTTCTTAATCGGGATAACAGCAAGGCACTCCCGAGCGGAATCATGAGATAGAGAGGAGCTACATAGCGAACTGTCCAGCCTCGTACGCCGCCTGCGCCAGAGCCAATATAAAGTGCGAAACCAAACAACAGGACGATGATCGGAAACAGCACCAGAACCCGTGAAGGCCTCCTGTAATCGCTGCGATTGTCCCCACGCAGACCAATCATAAGGAGACACGCGAATCCCAATGACACCACGATAATTCGTAGGCTAGCCAAGGAACTGGCGGAAATTTCGCTCGAAGTCTTACTGAACAGAAGCAGAGGTAAGGTATAGGTAAATAGATAATGAGCATTCGAGGCCAGCTGCGACGTGCCTGACGTCGGCTGCGTCGCGAAGCTATGGGTGAATGGTGCAAGCCCAAACCTGGCGACTACTAGGCCGTAAGGGATTGCCGCCACCATTGCTCCACATGCAATCGCTACCCAATTCCGCCAACCTACGCTCCTCCTCCACAAGATCAGCCCGATAAGCGGTATGGAGATCATCAGAGTTTGTGGCGAAGTCCAGAAAGAGACGCCCAGCAAAAGGCCAAACAAAATGGCGGGAAAGAGTCGCTTGGAAACTTCGGGACGCAATAAGCGAAGGCCTAGCCACAAAGTACAGACAGAGAAGGCCATCACCTCAGCATAGCCCCAAGCCGGGTAGGTCACGAGCCAAAACTGCAATGGCGGGAGGGCCAACAACAGAAGACCAGCTAACGCCGGCCATGCGCCTGCACATTCACGTATGGCTAGCCACCCGAAGACCAGGAACAGCACACCATAGGTTACTGTGGTCGCACCCAGAGCGGCCCGGTTAGGACCAAAAACGTGAAAAAAACCTGCTGTCATGTAACAGCTCTGGGAACTCAGTCGATAACCGCCAGGGAAAAAAAGCGGCAGCTGCCCATCCCTCACGTCCAGCGCACACAGACCGGCAAGCACCGCATCGGAATCTGCGTGCGACCGATGCGGGGGGAAACAGAAGGCGATGTGGACTCCTGTTCCAAGCAACAGCAGCAAGACTGCAACCAGGGTCGGCAATCCTCGTGACTGGCGAAGGAATAGGCGCAGATAGCTGAGGCTGGTTGAGCCGATCCGCATTTTCGATTCGCCCACGGTGCGAAATACAAACTGGATCGGCTGTTCGATAATTGTCAGCCGTCGACCGGCGGCCTGAATGAGGACTTCGGGCAGAAAAGCGAAACCCATGTTCTCGAAATGAAGTTGTTTCAGAGCAGCGGTGCGATAGATTCGGAATCCGGATGTCAGATCCTGAACCCGCATGCCCATGAAAATGTGCATAAGCCGGTTGCCGAACTGACTGAGAGAGCGTTTCCAAAACGGGGTGCCCTGAACTGAACTCTGATTCAGCCGCCGCGAGCCCACGACGATGTCCGCCTTGCGTTCTCGAAGCGCAGCCAGTAAGGCAGGAATCTCTTCCGGCTGGTGATTGAGGTCCGCATCCATGGTTACGACGAAATCGGTATCTGACGCAACCGCGTCAAAGCCCCTGCGGAAAGCTCGCCCTAATCCGCTGGGTTTCTCGGCGTACAAAATTTGGATTTCCGGTCTGCGCGCTGCGAATTCTCTGGCAATTTCCAGGGTCCCATCAGTTCCTTCGATCACATAAATCAGGCTCCAGGACGCACCAGGCAGTGCGTCGAGGGTGTTCACCAGACGCTCCGTCAGCGGAGCAATGTTTCCCACCTCGTTATAGGCGGCGATCACTACGGCGATTTTCATTATTCTTTTGTGGCGACAATTACCATATGAATGAATGCAGTACGCCAATTGAAATCGAGAGCGTCCACCCGAAATCCTGCGCTCTCCATGAACAACTGCGCCTGCCGCTTCGACCGCAATCGGGATATCTCGCCAGGAAAGAAAGTAAAGTTCGACCTCTTCCAGCGAGAGATGATCCTCTCCAGCGGTCCGAGTATCCAGCGCGATAGATTGTGCTCCGTCGGCCAGAACAGGATTACGACGCCGCCGGGCTTTAGCACTCTGCGAAATTCACGGAGACAGTCACCGATCTCTAGTTCAGAGAAGTGCTCCATCACGCCCAACTTCCAGATTCCATCGAGGGAATTTGCGCGACACGGAACGGCGAATATATCGGCCAGGATCAACGCGTCCATGCGTCCCTCGTTTTTTGCCCAGTCCAAGGCGTTAGCCGAAAAGTCCAGCCCGATCAGCTTTCGCTGATATTTCGGTAAACGCGCGGAAGAATACGCGCTGCCGCATCCCATCTCAACAAAAATGCCAGACCGCGGGAAGAAGCGGGCTCCGTACCAGGCAACAGCAGGCTGGAAGATAAATCGGCGAACCGCCTTAGCCATCAAACTAAATACAGAGCGGCCGGCTTGGAGCGAAGCCCAATGCTCATCCCATTCGCTGGCAGTTGTGCTCGGTACTGTATTCATCAAAGGAAGGCGACCGTTTATCCGGGCACAGGTGACGGGTCCCGGGACCCACCTGGCATCACCATCTTATTGTGTTGTACAACGGGCGGTGAACGCATGGAAACGGGCGACCACCCTCAATACAAGCCAACAAAATAGAGACAACCTCGGATCAAAGACAGCAACATCGAGTATACAAAACTTTCGAATCGCATGTAAGCACGGCGAAGCTCTTCTGTTCCTTGCCCAAATGACCTTCGGATTTTCTTGTGGGCACTGTCCTCCGCTGTCAAAGGCGCTCCGCAATCAGATGGAACGACAGCGTTGAAGCCGTTACGCGGCTCCTTCCATAATAGAGAAACAATCCAAGCCAGAGGGCCTGAAGCGAAAGGATGATGGCCGCGGAGAAGAACTGTGCAAAGGCGTTTGAGAGGTTAGGCATTCCCTGTGATGACGAAGGGAGCAAGACAAGAAGGATACTGAGATACAGAACCGACGATATCGCCATGACCTGGTAAACGGAAATTCGAGAGCCACCGCGATAATCAGCCCGCAGCCATTCCGAGCAGGCTCGCCATCCCCAAGTCGCGGCTACCGGAATCAGTGCTGCCAACCGAAAGTGTCGCGACAGAAAGAGTGCGAGTCCCACCACCCCCGTTACCGCGAACACTGCCGACGTAATGGCCTGCACCGGCATTAGTGGCTCGCCCGCAAGCCCCGAAGCGTAGACAGCTTTCTTTGTGGAACCATGAATCACGACACTGTGCCTCCGGAAGAGCTGCGCGAGAGCGGGTTTTGCGTCGCGTAAGGGCACGCCATAGCAGCAGCCGAAACTCAGGCACGCTAGCCTGCCAACTGATTCTCCCAAGGCGTACGAGATGGCAGCCGCAGCGAGTATCGGGAGAATGGCGATCTCGCGGTGCAGCACTTTGGCAGCGAACGGTTGAAGCGCCAGGATCAGCAAGGGCAACATGACGCTGGCGACGAATGCTGCACCCGCCACAGTGAAGGTATTGCGCTTACCCTCTACGAGCCCTGCAATCACTCGGGATGCCGGGACGCAGATAATCAGCATACACAGTGCAAGAAGGATCGTGATGGTTGCCGGAATGCCGACGGCTGCGAGCAAGAGAAGCATCACGGTAAAGCCGAATGTGGTTCCCGTCGCGCTGAAGAAACCATAGAAGGTAAGGTTTACTCCGCGCCACGATCCATCAGCTGCCTTTGCAACTGGAACGGCGGCCAGCATCTGCCAGCGCTCAGCGGGAAGCGTGCGCGCTCCCCAACTTAGGAGCGCAAAAAGCCCCAGTGCGACAGCGGCGACAAACATGAAGTTCATCATGGTTTCTCCTCAGCTGGCGTAGCGAGCAGCGAGCGCACGGCCACGTCGGTTTCGGTCAGAGGTTCGCCTAGTATCACGGAGTAGCGGCTCAGCACGTCATCACGGTGCTGGTTCTCGACCAAATCTTTAGCGAAGCGAATGCGATTGGCCTGGAACAGAAGAACGACGGTGCTGCTGCCAGGGCGGAACAGCGCCTTGGGTGCGCCTCCCCGCAGAAACGTGCCTTTCTCGACAGGCCGTGGATTGTCGTATCGCCGCTCGCTGTAGCGCTGCTCGATCTGGCCGACCATGAGCGCGACCACCTCGATCATCGCGACTCGCCCCACGCAGGAGCCGCCCGCACAATCCGTATCGATGACCGTCACTACCCGACGGTTCTTTGAGAAAGGGGTGAACAACTGCACCGCGGCATTAGGATTGCAAGAGTAATAGCGACCTTCAACGGAATAGATGGCGAGCACCTCGCCCGAAGCCGGGCTGTGCGTGTAATGATATTTTTCCGGCGTCAGGCGGAAGACCGCATAATCGCCACCTTCGAAAGAACCCGACCAGTTCGAGCTTTCACCCAGTAACTCTGGAAACGAGAAGAACTTCTGTTTCAGAAATAGACCAGAGGTCTTCTCCATGGACCCGACCAACGCGCGCGCATCGGCGGGACAGATTACAGCGCGCGGATGCGACGGCATGGGCCGGCAACTCCAATAACGGATCTGACGCTCAAATATCCTGCGCGGCGTGTCATATTCCGATAGGTCTCCGACGAACTCGGAGAGCCGGATTCCCGACTCGCGGAGGAAACGTAACATGCCTGTGGCTCGTGCTGACAAGAGATTGTCGTAGTTTAGATACCCCAATACTCTGGAGACACATCGGCTCGACGCCAGCCGTGTCAGCCATGCGGCATCCTCGAGCGCGGGCGAATACAATGCAGAAATCACACCATCTGCGACTAGACGCTCGGATACCGCATTGCCGGTGAGGCGGTCGATGTACCGGTGCTGTACGCGATTCAAGCTAACTCCTGTGCTGTACGGTGCGCATCTTGCTCCGTGAATACCAGAAGCAGATTCAGCAGGGCCGTAATTTCCTGTAGCGAGAGGTCGTCCGCCGGTAGACGCGGCTCGACGTCTTGCAGGAACCGCCCTGTATCCTGGATGCGTACGCCATGGCGAATGCGATGCCGAGGCTCGTCTTCTTCCGATTTTTCGAGACTCGCCAGATCTTCGCGCAAGTGTGAGAAGGCCTCGCGCAGCTGGTTACGCCGCAGGCCTTCTCGATAGAAATCCTCAGTCATGCGATTAAACTCTCGTGCCTCGACGTTCATTGCACGTTCGGCGGAACCGCCCGTCACCCCATTGATCAATCGACTACTGGCCTCCTGCTGTTTGTCATCGCAGCGTGAGGCGAGATCGGTAAGCGTTGATTCCATGCTCATCGATTCAACCAGTTCGGCACCTGTCTGCCGTACGAAAGCCAGCGCCGCTCTGCGGTAGTCTCGCACCGAAATACGAACGTATTGCGGATGTCTTCGACTTGGTCGTGTCTTCTTACAGTTCCGAAGGATCGTGCGTAGCAGCTGATTGCGTGAGTCCTGGTGCACATAGAACGCTGGCAGCCCGGCGGCGGAGAAGAAAAATGGCTGACGGCGCTCGCTTTCCGAGGTGGGATCGTCCGGAATCTGTTCGTGTGTCCACTCGTTTTGCAGGGCCAGCTTATATGCCACGGCCAACAGGAATTGCTGCAAGCGCACGGCCGGCGCCATGTCGCGGTCGTAACTGGGAAATAGGCTGTAATAGCGAGCCTCAAACCCCGAATAGCCGTCGCGCTCACGCTCGCGCAATCGCAATGGCATGTAAAACGACATTCGGCGATCGACAATACCGAGCTCTTCCAACTCCGAAGACAAGCGCTGAATGTTGCCTTGTGTTCCGTCCAATGCCGATGCTTCCTCCGTGGATAGCCACGCCACCGGATACGTGAGCAGACGGGCATCGGGAACGCAATCACCGCGAAGGCGAAACCCCCTGGCAATCATTCGGTCAAGCCAGTGCGGCCCATATGGTGTAAGCGAATGCCCGAAGGCGCTGAGGTTCGCTTTCTCCTTCCACTCGCGCCATAGAAGGCGCAGATGTGTGAAGTCGAGTTCATGCGGCAAAAAAGAAAGCAGGCGCTCAGGGTGGAACTCTGTGAATCCGATGCGGTAAGGTGCGGCGCTGTAGTTTCCGACAAACAGCGGCAGAAAATGCTCGTAGATCTTGATGGCGAGATCGCCGAGCCGTTTTTCGTCCTGCGGCAGGAATCCGGAGCTGCATCGTAGGCGGCGATCTAGCGCACGGCTCCCCATGCTGACATGGATACCATTGTTTGCCAAGCTGACGTTCGACAAGCTTGGCAGCACGATCAACTCGTTCGCGATGATACCGGCCTCGCGCAGTTTGGCCACGGCATTTAGCTGGCTACGGCTCAATACCTGATGGCACAGGTGCATGTACTCATACTTCGCTTCACCGTCGCTCCACCCTGAGAGGCATGGACTCATGAATAACTCGCGGTAGAACGAATCCGAGATACACGACGCCAGTTCCTCCTGATGCACCGATGGGACCGGGGCGTGATAGACCAGCGCCTGCTGTCCACTCTCCAGCAGTCCAAAGCGACGGTTCGCCCAGGAAATCAACAGCGAGGCAAACAGGAACCGCCGCGCTGCCTCGCGCGCCACTCGTTCTCCCAGAGAATACTTGCAGTCCCGCGTCACAATGTGGAACGAAGTTGTCTCCGGCGAGGTGTTATCGCTTAGGAAGTGCCGCATCAGCCTCGAAGCTTCGGCGCGCATGGGCTCAGGTAAGTGCGGCTGGGTGCCAGTCAAATCGGCCAGCGCCAACTTCATCCCATAGCTGATAGGGATACGCAGCCACGGCTCGCCATTTTGCATGAAACGAAACCGGCCCGCATCAGATCGATTGCTGATAACGCCATTCCGCACCGCCTTGAGATCGGCTTGGAAAACTTCGAGTGCGTGGGCGCTGAGCCGAGACTGGGGAAACCGGATCCAGCTATTCTCCCAGATTCCACGGGTGTCATTGAGAAAGGCTTCCAGCTCGAGCAGTGTGCTCCGTGGCGCCTCACCACTTGCGCGACGGCGTGCAATGTTCTGGAAGAAGCGCGATTCGCGGATACTTAAAGGAAGATCGCAATCGTTCGAGCGGCCGACCACGACGGCTTGCAGTTCATCTTCGCTTCCAGCAGTGGTTTCGCCCACGGAAAAAGGGAGCTCCTCCACCGAAAGACCGGCAAGCTCTTCCGGGCGGATGGATTCCAGCACCGCTTCACTGCGGATTGTGGCCATGGCTACCAACCCTGCGCACAAGCGACGTGCTCATCGCTAACCCTGCTCCAATTGTGGTGCAACAGCGTCACTGACAAATCAACGCAGTATGAATTGTGGGTAAATCCGTAGTAGAGAATCAAAAACAGCAATTGGTAGTGAATAAGTGGCGTCGGCTCGGACATGAGCTCCTGATAATCCACCGCCGGCTCCCGTTGTAACCCTCCGCCCTTCCGTTCCTACGCAATTCTGGCCTCTAGATAGCAGGTAGAAGGTTGGCGATCAGGTTTGCCGGACTGGTAACGCGAGTTATATGCGGTCTTGGAATGAGGAAGAAATGATTTGGATCGATTGGCGAGACCTTCGGATAGTGACTCAGGAACGGCGATGCTCAGCGGTTCGCCCCGCCGTTCCTGGTTGTTTCGTCCGGCAAGTCATGGGTCCGTCAGCCAGACGCAGTAGACATCCCGGTGCTCGTAGTTTCCGCTAGCGCGCGCCTCCCGTTCCCGGAGCGAAAGAGACGCCCCGCAAAACTTCTAAAAAGCCGGCGGCCCGAAAGGTCGTGAAGCTTTCGCTGGGTGGCAGATCCGTTGCGCTCAGGTCGTCGGTGATTACAACGACTTTGTTTGGATCCGCCCCTTGATCGCCGTTGCCGCTAACGGTAGAGGTGACGGCATAAATGGTAGCTGTGCCGTCCCCGTTTACGATGCCGGTAATGTTACGCAAGCCATCTGTTCCAGGAGACCACGGCAGACCGGTGGCGGAATTCTTGCCAGTTGGGTAACCGTCAACGGTGTATGGCACGCCCAATTGCAATCCAGATTGCAAGACATAAGCCAGGTTCCATTGACCCTGTGCGGGATCAAATATCCACTTCTGTAATCCGGCGGTGGTCTGCGATGCGGCAACGGTGTATAGACCATCGGAATAGGTATTGTCGCCATTGCCTTCATCAGCCACATAAACGGTGTTGGCATTCGCAAACCAGATTCCGAATGGGAAGGCAGTTGTGGACTTGGTCGCTGTGGGAAAGCCTTTCAGCACGCACATGTTGTTGGGATCGAGGCCCTTGGTTTGCAGCAGCGACGGATCGTAATTGAGCGGCGCAGTGGGCAGGGTCGCGTTGGCCGGAGGAAGGCCCACACCGTTTGAGTCGTTGCAGATGGTGAGAGTGGGATCGACCCAATACACCGTGTTAACGCCGTTGCTGCCGCTGCCCTTGCTGTAGTAGACGACGTTGTTGAAGATCGTCAGACCGCGGAAGTTGTCGTCTTTCCCGATCTTGTCATGCTGGTCACCGAGTTGGGTGATATTAAAGCTTGCCAGCGGTGTCGGTAGGCCGGGCCGCTGCTGCATTTCAGGATCGTACAGCGGAGTGAGGAACTGCGCGCCTGCTCCTATAATGATGCCATCGGGCTGAGGGTTGCTGCCGTTGCCGGCGTTGCCGCCGGTATAGAAGAAATTGGCGCCATTGATGTTGTTGAAGATGGCAGCCCGTCCGTTGTTTCCGCTATAGGCGTTGGTTTCGGTGAAGTTCATGTTCTGCGGGCCATAGATGAGTCCGACCGCGCGATAGAAATTCTCTCCAACAGGGTTAGTCGGATCCACCACGAGAGGCGTATTGGAATTCGATACGTCGATCCCATCAATGGGCGCAACATAACCCATCAACGTTAGAAATCGGCCATCGAGAGAAGGATTTAGAGCTAATTCCGACTTGGACGAGAAGCTGGTGACAAGATGGTCCGGGCTAACCACTCGTGCAGCTCCTTTGTAGTTCGGAATTTCGAGCGAGTTGACCAAGGATCCGGCCACGGTGAACTGGTCGAGGAAGATCTTCGACGTGATGCCGAAGCTGCCGTCGACAAGATTGTTGTTCCAGACATAGGGGTAGGTGCCGTCATTGGTGGCGTTTCCGGCACACCCGCCTTGCGTATTCTGACAGCCCGGGGGCAGGAGCTGGCCAACCGTCACATTGTTCGGATCGTTATCGTACACGCTCCGGCTGACCACCAGGTTGCCAGGTTGGAAATAAGGACCGGTACTTTGCGCAGGTGCAACCATTAAGGTGGCGAGGACAATCATCGAAACCATTGCCATACGCTGAGCGATCGCATGCAGATGATCTATCTTTCTCACTTTAGCTATCATTGGAAGTCTCCTTAGAATCTCAGGGATTGATCCCATCCCCATAGGTGTGTCATCGATCTTCTCAGCCGGGGTTTGCGCTGCGGTTACAGAATTGTTATGGTTCGATGAATGTCACGGCATCGGGGCTGGAAGCTGCATTTTGATTCCAATCACCAGGCGATAATTTGAACATGGCGATAGCGAAAGGCAGCGTCTGAGGAGCAAGTCGCGACGGCTTCGACGGAGATTTCGGGTCTTGTTTTGCTGCCCTCAACTCACGGAATTAGCGCAGTTGCAGTCTCGGCTTCATTCGCTGCCACCAACTTAAATCCATCCACCAAAGCAACCGAGAGAAGTGGTAGGGACACACGATGCTGTCTCCTTCGAGTTTGCCTTCTGAGGTCGGTAGCAGCAGACTGGCGGGACGCATGAGAATCTTAACCTGCGTACTTCAACCAGCGCCGCAGTTCGGGCAATGTCGGCCGCTTGCCGTACATCAAGATGCCAACTCGATAGATCCGCGACGAGAGCGCCAGCAGCCCATAGATTGTGATCAGCATCAGCGTCAGACAAAGCGCCAGTTGCCAGCCGGGGGCTTGCTCCGCCATGACCCGGATAAACATGAGAATCGGCGCGAAGAAGGGTACCAGGGAAAGCCAGACTGCCATCTGCGAATCAGGGTGCTGCATCACCGGACTTGCCAGAAAAATCGACGCCAGGATCGGCAACATGGCCGGCCACTGCATCTGCTGCGCTTCCTGTTCGCTATTCACCATTGCTCCCAGCCCTGCGTACATCGCGCTGTAGAGAAAGTATCCGAGCAGGAAAAAGACCCCGAACCAGGCGATGGCGGAGACCGGGATATGCACATTCGATAGATAGGCTTTCCCGGCCACCATTCCCGGAGTCGACAAGAGGGCGCCAATCGCCAGCCAGATGAAGATCTGCGTCAAGCCAACCGCTCCCACCCCAAGAATCTTCCCTGCAAGCAACTCTTTAGCTGTGACCGAGGAGAGTAGCACCTCCAAAATGCGCGAAGTCTTTTCCTCGATGATCGAACGCATCACCGAGATCCCGTAGACGAGTACATTAACGTAGAGCAGCATGACCATGAAGAAGCCAGTGAGAAGCATCGCCAAGCCACTGGCGCCTTCGTGGCCCCTGGTGATATGCACAGTAGTAAGTTCGACCGGCGTGAGGAGTGTCTCCACCTCAGGGCCAGTCATATGCCTCTTCGCCAAATACTGCT
The DNA here is from genome assembly GCA_963720135.1 of uncultured Acidobacteriaceae bacterium. GTDB lineage: Bacteria > Acidobacteriota > Terriglobia > Terriglobales > Acidobacteriaceae > Bog-257. The sequence continues at coordinate 218,484 of CAVREJ010000022.1, read as the reverse complement.
TCACCAGCGCGGTCCGCACGGCTGAGTGCACCGCTGCGATGGTCTGAAAGTCGGCAACATCCCTGGCGCTGTAGGTCGCCTTATGATTGGCCAGGTCCGCGGTATCCAGCCACAGGAAGCCATCGATTGTTCCGCCACTAACCTGCTGGCGCAGCGAGTCGCGCAATTCTGTGGTCGGCGTGGTGTTGACCTGCACTACGAATTCGTCTTTCGGGGGTGCTTCCTCAGACGGGTCCTGGGAGGAGCCCGCTGGCGGAGGAGCGAGCAATTCCTGCCTTACCGCCGCTGCCAAATCTGCATTGGCAGCCACGACGACAATGTGCCGCGGGCCCGATTTCATTTCCGCCAGTTTCGCCGGGATCAAGATGCTGCCGGCCATCAAGGCAGGCATCAGCAGTGTGAAGATGAGAAACGTCTTGGAGCGGATGCGCTCCACATATTCGCGACGGATAATAAGCCAGACATTATGCATTTTTCCCCACCACGTCGATGAAAATCTCTTCGAGCGAAGGTTCGAGCAACTCAAAACGGGTGATGCGCGCGTGGTCGGCAGCCCGGCGCAGCAGTTGCTGGGCATCCGCTCCCGGATTCAGGCGGACCTCCACATAGTTGCCGTAATTGTTGAACGACTGCACCAGCTCGCTACCGTCCAGTTGCGGGTCACCTTCGTATTGCATCTGCACATGGTTCTTGCCATAACTCGCCTTGATTTTTTTCAGATCGCCTTCCAGGATGGAGCGACCATGATCAATCAGGCAGATGGCATCGCATAGTCGCTCGACCTGGTCCATACGATGGGTGGAGAACAGTATGGTCTTTCCGTCCTTCTTCAACTCCAGCAAGACGTCCTTCAACATGACGGCGTTGGCGGGATCAAGGCCGGCGAAGGGCTCATCCATGATGACAAGATCGGGATCGTGCAATAGGGCGGCAATGAACTGCACTTTCTGCTGCATGCCCTTCGACAGCTCTTCCACCTTTTTGTCAGTCCACTCGCTGAGCTGAAGCCGCTCGCACCAAGCCAGCGAACGCTTACGGGCCTCATGCTCCGGGAGGCCATGCAGGCGGCCGAGGAATATCAGGTGGTCAAGCACCTTCATTCTCTTGTAGAGTCCGCGCTCCTCGGGTAGATAACCGACGCGCTGCAACTGTTCGCGGTGAAACTTTTCGCCAAAAAGCCAGACGTCCCCCTCGTCGGGCATGGTGATCCCGATCATCATGCGGATGGAAGAAGTTTTGCCAGCGCCGTTCGGCCCCAGCAACCCATACACGCTGCCTTGCCGGATGTTAAAGGAAAGGTGATCGACGGCAATGAAATGATCGAAGGTCTTATGAATTCCGCGCAGCTCTACAGCGTTGGCCATGCCTGATTCCGTCGAACAGGAAGCAACTATACTGGGCTTCGCGCTCGTCTGTCGAGATATCTCACCATGGGCTGCCTTCTCGACCTCGAAAACGGCCGCATTGTCGGAATCTCGCACAAGTGGCTGACCGACCTCCACTAACAAGGTTCTGCAGAGGTTCCTGGGTCCGCCCATATCAGTAAGCGGCAGACGCCAGTCGGCCTGTTCTCGCGCTCTCTAATCTTTGGTTATGGCTTCGTGACATCGATCATGTTGTCGTCAGCGACCCTGTCTATCAGTTTGTTGTACGGATCGATCCCCGCCCGTGTGGGCATTTCATTGACAACGATCTCGAAAGTGTTTTGCTCCTGAGAAAGCTTCACCTTCTTGAGATAGAGGGGTTGCTCCTCATCCTTCTTGCCTTTGAAAACGCCAGTCTCGATGTAGTCGTTGAGGGGCATGGGCGTTTCGTTGCCATTTCCGTCGGCTTTGACTCTGCGAGCCTGGACCGCGAGGGTGACTTTGAACTTGTGGTCGGGGGTCGGAGTCACGGTCGCGCTGACCGCCTTATTGTCATACAGGACGATGGATTCGAAGCCGTCGGTAATCAGATATTGCAGCTCGGGTGGAGGCTGGGCACGTAGCGCTGCAACCAGCAGGCGCGTGTCAGGGTAGAGAATGGTCTGTGAGTTCGTCGCGTTGGCATAGCGGTACTGCATCAGAAAATTGTGTAGCGCCGCATCGACTTTGTCCTGGCCGATGTAGTCGGCGAGCGTATACATGATCTGACCACCCTTCTGGTACCAGACGTATGGCTCCCGCTGAACTAGCGCAAGCGGCGGTTCGTGGCGCACTTCTCCGCCACGGCCGCGAAGATAGGCGTCGAGCTCATGCCGGAGAAACCGGTGCATGTTGTCCGTGCCATACTTCTTCTCCATCACCATCAGCGCCGAGTACTCGGCCAAAGTTTCCGACATCATATTGGAGCCTTGCACGTTGCCGCCGACCAACTGATGGCCCCACCACTGGTGAGCAAGTTCGTGTGCGGTGACGAAATAGGTTTGGTCGATATCGTTCTTTTTAACCACGCGACCGATGAAGCTGATGCCCTCGGAGTATGGGACCGTATTAGGAAACGACTGGGCGAACCCCCGATAACGTGGAACCTCCATGATGCGGAACTGCGCAAACTGGTAAGGACTGGAGTTGGCCTGGTAGTAGTCAAGGCCGGCTTTGGACGAGGCGAGCATGTCGTCGATGTCGAACTCATGGCCGGGCGTGTAGTAACAGGCGTTCAATTGCCCCACAAACGGGGTTCGCGGCCCAAGGGAGCCTCTATCGGCATGCGAGGCGGAGCCATCGTAGCTGTAGCCAGCGTCCTTATGGGACCACAGATGATGGGCAAGAACGCCATCTTCCCACTTAACCATCCCGGCATCATTACCGCGCCGATTGGATTTCTTCTGACCTATGCGGGCTTAGTCTTGTCCCAGGACTCAGCATCAGCGGCGAAGTACCAGGAGCTTGCTGTCAGATCGCGCAGCGAGGTCGGGGCCGAATCTTAAGTCTGTGCCCGCGACCACGTTGGCCTTGAGCGGATGACTCAAGGTTCAACCGCAACTGCCCGGCAACTGGACCATTCGGCCCCGGGAACATTTTGACGAGTCATAGAAGCAGACGGGAACAAACCAAAGAACGGAGCAACCGGAGAAACAAGGTCTAGGGTGGTAGACATGAAAATGTGCAAAGGACAATTCAGTGCGGATGATGAGGCATGCCTACGCGACGGATTCGCACGCGACGGATAGCCTGCATCAGAAACCTTTGAGACATACCCTTGCATTACGTGCGGTCGCACCGGACTTACTCCCAAGAATCACGGGGACGAGTGGCGTCCTGAGTCGCGTTTCTCTTTACTGCGCGAGCGCGTGAATCCGTCCGGCAAATCGGGCTTCTACAAACGGTGAAGTATGAACAGCGTTAGCACGTGTCACGCCCGTTCAAGCACTCTTGCAGTGAAAAGGCACACGCTTTGGAATTTTGCCGGGAGCAAACGATTCGTCTAAGTTGTTGATTTTGAATGGCGGAGAGACAGGGATTCGAACCCTGGATACCCTTTCGAGTATACACGCTTTCCAAGCGTGCGCCTTCAGCCACTCGGCCATCTCTCCGTTGGGAAATGCGTCTTGCAGGACGCGAACCACAGCGTCGTTTCATTGTAACGTATTGTGAGGCGCGGGAAGTGGGCGTCTGGGTCTAGTCGTTCACTCGGCTTCCTTCAGTTGCTGGGCTAGGTAATTCGCTATTCCCATCTCGCTGATTGCGTGGAGCTGTCCCTCGAGCCAGTCTATATGGTGCTCTTCGTCGCTCAAAATCTTTTCGGCGAGGTCGCGTGAGCCTCCGTCGTTGGCGGCCGTGCACAACTTAATACCATCATTCAGGCGCTTGACGGCGTCGTATTCAAGCTGGAGATCGTTCTTAAGTTGGGCCTCGACCGTGGCTCCGATGTTGATTTTGAAGTAGTCGGTCATGTTCGGTGCGCCATCGAGAAACAGAATTCTCTCCATGCACTTCTCAGCATGTACCATCTCTTCGATGGATTCCTTCTTCGCCAGCTTGGCGAGCCGCTTGTAGCCCCAGTTCTCGCACATTTCAGCGTGCAGAAAGTACTGATTGATGGCTGTCAACTCCGCTTTTAACACTTGGTTTAAGAAAGCAATGACTTTGGAATCGCCTTTCATTTCGCCTCACGAAAGTTAAAAAGTGAACACAATTCGGCCCTGCTGTACGGAGCCAGTATGTATTTCGCTGGAACGCTTCATTGTAGTCCGCTGGCAATAATACCGCTACGAGAGATTCGACGGAGCTTCTTGTCAGAACTCATTTTTCCGCTATCATGTACTGCTCAAACTTGCCGTCAGGCATTTCGTAGATGATGATGACCAAATTCTTGGTTGGGTACTTTACTTCATAGATTCGCTCCATCATTCCGCCACGCGCTGAAACATTACTCTGTCCAAAGCTCTGGGGAGCGCCCAGCGGACCCAGGCTGCTCGCGTAATCCTTGAGCGCCTGCTCAGTGAAATAAGCATTTGCATTGTCGGTAAATAGGGAGCGGTCGATCCTACCCTGCTGCAGTCCGTCATAAACTTTGCGGATGAGCGCATCCTGCTTTGGATCTTGGGGATTCTCTGCCTGAAGCATCGCCGCCCGCACCTGGCTTCCAATCTCTGAAGCAGCTTCTGCTGCGTCCTGATTGGTAAGCACGACGACCGCAATCCTGTCGTCCGGCATAACGATGTTCTCGGCAGTAAATCCCGAGACTTCGCCGCTGTGCTCCAGTACTCGGTGGCCGCCGATGCTCATGACCTGAACGCCCAGACCGTAGCGCGTACCAACTCCATTCTTCAGCAAAACCTCGGTTTCCATTTCATGATAAGAAGCTGGTTGCAGCACTGTTTCCTGAATCATCGAGATATCCCACATTGCCAGGTCCGCGGCAGTCATCGCGAGTTCGCCAGCGGCGAACATCCAACCTTTGCCTTCCTTCGGTGCGGGATGGAGCGGCCCCAGCGCGTAACGAAAGTAGCCGCTCGGATCGGTGGGAGGAAGCTTGTTCTGATTGGTGTCGGCCACGCTCTTCATGCCGAGCGGAGAAAAGATACGCTGGCTGAGCAATTGCAGTAGCGGCTCGCCCGAGACCTTCTCCACAATCACTCCGGCGATCACGTAATTGGTATTGCTATACTGCCACTTCGTTCCCGGATCAAAATCTAGGGGCTTGCGTGCCCAGCGATCCATGATCCCATCGGCTGTAGTCGATTGCAGCATCAGTGGCGGCACATAATCTTGCGGCCAGAAGTCCTGATAGCCAGAGGTATGCGACAGGAGTTCGCGAATCGTAACTTCATTTCCCCGCGTCAAGCCCGACACATACTTCGAGACGGGATCGTCGAGCGACAATTTGCCTTCTTCGGCCAGCATGAGGATAGCTGCCGCGGTGAACTGCTTGCTAATTGAGCCAATGCTGTAGCGCATCGGCGGCTGCGCAGGCGTACGCGGGTCGAGACGTGCGTCGCCGTAGGCTTGTACGTAAGCAATCTTGCCGTCTTTGACGATAGCCAGTGAAGCGCTAGGCACACCGGTCGTCTGCAACACATTGTGCGCGATGTCGTCAATGTGGTTGCACAAATCCCGGGCAAGCAGTGGCGCTGTTTGTGCGGAAGATGATGGAATAATAGCAAGGACAAGAACAATGACAAACGATATCGAGTATTTTCGGAAGGTGAAATTCAAACGGGTCATTATTGCCTCGGAATGAAGGTTTAAGCAAAATATCCTAAGGAGTGCTCTCATGGCCACAAGCCTCCTGGTTCTTTGCGTTCTGCCCGGCCCGCGGGAACCCACGACGCCAGCCCAACGCTCGCACCATCTTTTACGAGCGTGTACAAGGCTACCGGACTGAGAATCACAATTATTAATTATTTGAGTTGGAATCGCGCTTTTGTGGTTGAGGGTGAGATCGGATCTGATCATCTCCGAGGCCGATTGCGGCCTGGAGCGTCCTGGCCGTTTCCCCTGGAGCCTGGCGGCCATTCGGCGCTTCGCGCGCGGGGTGCGGGACGTAGCCATCCAATAAGCGATGATGCATGCTGTAAAGCGCCAGTTCCAGGCGATCGGTTACGTGGAGCTTATCGTAGATTTTGCGCAAATAATTCTTCACCACCTGTTCCGTCGTGCCCACCTCCCGAGCGATATCCTTGTTCTTCAGTCCTTGCGTGACACCGCTGATGATCAGCATTTCTTTCTCGCTCAGGCGCAACTGATGTTTAGGCGCGGTCCCTTGAAGCGCTTGCGAGCGATAAGCCTCGATCACCCAGTTCACGCCCTGCTTGTCGAGCCATGTTTCACCGGCTGCCACCTTGCGCACGCACCGCACTAATAGATCGGGCGAGACCGCGCGAGTCAGAATGCCTCGAACTCCGCGACGCAGGTAATCAACCGTTTCCTGCTCGCCGGCACGCTGCGTAACCAGAATTAATTTCGCTCCGGGAAGCGCGTGCCGGGCTACCTCGCTGACGGCCTCAGCCGGGGTGGGAGACAATCCTGCTTCGAAGAGAAGTACGTCCGCGGGAATTTCCGCTGCGACACTGATGGTTTGCGGCAGATTGTCTGTCTGCGCGACCACGTCCAAATCGCTCTCCACTGAGAAAATCCTGGCCATACCCACCCGGAAGATAGCTTCTGAGTCAGCAAGGATAATCCGGATAGGACGTTTCTCCGAATCCTGAAAATGTTGCCGGGGCGCAAAGGAAGATGAGACATCCTCGTCGTTGTGGCCACGAGTAGCCCGGCCACCGTCCTCCGTTCGGAGTTTAAATACGTTCGAAGTGGTACTCATCAATCACCACCGCTGCACTTCGTCGTGAAGCCTCGTCTGAGAATCGCACCACTCGACCTTGACATTTCACCAATACCGGACGGTCTGTGCCCAAGACATCTCCCGGCATTTCAATTGTGAACTCAACCGCTGAGCCCACCTTGATCTCGGATTCTGTATGAAAGAGAATGCCGCCGGCTGAAATATCGATCGTTTTCGCACGGTATTCCGCAGTTGGAGTCCTCAGGGTTACCTGAAGATGAAGAGGAAACCGGATCGAGTTACGGAGTTCGGAGTCGTGGCCAGTACTCATAATAGGTTACCGATAGGCGCTAATCGGGTAACGATTGAACCGTTACTTATCACATTACCATTAGGGGAGGCCACTTACGTAGAAAAATCGTCGGAACTTACAAAAAGCCCAATATTGGGAAGTCAGGAGCTTCCACGACCAGCTCGTGCCACAGCGCGGGAAATCTTGGGGGCGAGGAAGGCTCGATGCCGACTTATGAACGATCTGGCCGGCTTTCCCAAGGCAGTAACTGCGTCGTAAAACATAGCAAGTAAGCAGCTTATTGGAAACTTATTCGATAACCGAATGTCCTAGAATTTTGTGGTCTCGGTAAAGTTGAAGCTGCGCACCTTCATTGGTGGAACCACCATGTCGAACGACTCTTCCCCGCATGAGCGCACGGGTTCCCCCATTGCTTCCACGCTTTGAAGCATGTGTATGAGGCTCTCGTTGAAACGAAAGTTTCTGATGCCGCAAGTAACCTTGCCCTGTTCCACCAAGAACGTGCCGTCGCGGGTCATGCCGGTGAGGATTTTCTCGTAGGGATCAACTTCGCGGATGTACCAGAGGCGGGTAACCAAAACGCCGTGCTCGGTGGAGGCAATCATCTGCTCTGTCGTTCGCGATTTGCCCTCCGTCGGACCGGCAAATACGATATTGAGCGGCGCTTCTCCGATCTCACTGGGTAGCGCGAAACCATGGCCGGTAGGCCGAACCGGACCAACTTTGCCAGCCATCTCAGATTCCTTCATGCGTTTTGCGCTGGAACGCGAATAGGTCACACCCTGGACTATGCCATTCTCGATCAGTCTCAGACGTTGTCGCCTAATTCCCTCGCCATCGAAAGGAACGCCCGCCTGCAATGGGTGGTACACGTTGTCCCAAAGGGTGATATTGTCGCCGAAAAGCTGGGTCCCGATCCGATCGTTCAGAAACGATCGCTGTTCGAGCAGAGCCGAGCCGCCGAAATCCCAAAACATAAACCCCACAATGTCGAGCACCGCGGCAGGTTCCAAGATGACCGTGTACTTTCCCGGAGGCAAGTCCCGTGGGTTCCGAGATTCGATCGCCTTTTGGGCAGCGACTTCTGCCATCCGCACCGGGTCGAGGCGTGTGGTATCGGGTGAGTTTGCTTTTTGCCATCCCGAGGAAGAGCTGTCGAGCATGCTGACCGAAACTTCAGCGAGAGTCTGCTCGTACCAGCCGTGCACACCTTTCGAATTGAAAATACCCTCGACAACCTCCGTGGAAGAGAAGATGCCCGCAGAGACCAGGCCGTGTCTCTTCGCAACCTCCACCATCTGAGCGACCGCCTGCGCACGATCTTGCGGCGTGAGCCGCGCCGTGGTCTCGAAATAGCGATCGACCGCAGCATCTCCGCAATCCACCGCAGCGGCGGCCACTTCTTCTTGCGTTGGCATCGGCAACAAATCGGGATCGGGATGCTGCATCTTCGCCAGCGCTTCAGACGACTGCACCACACGACGGAGACTGTCATCGTCGTGCCTATTTGTGCTGGCACGAGCAGTGCGGTTCCCGAAGGCCGAGCGCACCGAAATGTGGTACTCCTCTTCCGCGACATTCTGATGAATTGTGTTGTTGGCGAAACGGGTAAGCGCGCTGCGTCCGCCGGAAATGAGCAACTCGATCTCGTCAGCCTGCGATAGCCGGCGCAGTTTGTCGAACATGTCGTTTGCCTGATCGCGATCCAGCATCGCTATTCGTTTCCCTTGTAGGCAGTGCCGACCATAACATTGCGAAATCGCGCTGGCGCTGCGCCGTGGCCAGTTCCCATGACCTGTTGCGGCTGTCCCTTACCGCAGTTCGGAGTGCCCCACAACGTCCATTCATCGCGTGAACAGATGGCGTCCATCGCGTTCCAGAACTCGGTCGTAATGCCCGAGTAGGATGGATTTTTCAGCATGCGTCCGCGCTTACCGCCGATAATTTCCCAACCTATCTCGCAACCGAACTGGAAGTTGTAACGCTTGTCGTCGATGGACCACGAGCGATTGGTCTCCATCAGGATGCCGTGGTCGGTAGATGCAATGAGTTGCTCAAGCGTCAGCGGCGACTCGCTGGGAAGGATGCTCACATTGGTCATGCGCACGATCGGGAGCCGGTTCCAGCCTTCGGCGCGGAGACATCCGCCGCTCCGAGTGGCGCCAATCGCGGCGGCGGTATCACGTGAGGTCAGATATCCGGTAAACAGGCCATTAGTGATGATCGGAGTGCATTGCGCCGCCACGCCTTCGTCATCGTAGGCGAATGTGCCCAGCCCCGGCCCGTGCGCTGGGGTGGCGTCGGCCACCGCGTTCACGATTTCGCTGCCATACTTCAAGGTGCGAAGTTTGTCGAGCGCGAGGAATGACGTTCCGGCGAAATTGGCCTCCATACCAAGTACGCGATCGAGTTCAATGGGATGGCCGATGGACTCGTGGATCTGCAGCGCCAGCTGTGACGAGTCGAGAATCAAGTTAATATCGCCTTCGGGACATTGCGCTGCCGAATGCAACGCCACCGACTGTTCGGCAATCTCGGTCGCGTGCTCCAGCAGCCTCAACTCCTCAATCAGTTCATACCCGCGGCCCTGAAACTGCCCCCCGTACGAGTTGGGAAAGGAACGCTTCTGGATCTCCGTACCCTCAAACGAATAGGCTGCATAGCCCGCTCCGGAGGTGATGGTCGTCTGGTGTATCTCCGAGCCCTCCGACGAATAGAACCATTGCTCATAGCGCCGGAAATTCATATTCGTTTCGGCCAGGGTCACGCCCTGCACCGCAAGCAAGGCTGCGTCGATGGCGAACAGTAAGTCCAGTTTTTTCTCGATCGCAATGCTGAACGGATCAATCTTGCAGGGCGAAGACCACTCAGCTCTGGCGGCAGGCTCGGGTACGAGATACAGCTCCTGCGACTTTACGCTCGCCGATGCCTTGGCAATTTCAACCGCCCGGGCCGCGCAGCCCTGGACGCCTTCGCGCGACAGATCGTCAGTGGCGGCGAAGCCAAACCCTCCGTTGGCAATAACACGAATGCCAATACCCAGCGACTCGGAATCAGAGGCGCCAGCGATTCTACCGTTCTTGGTTGCAAGCGAACGGTTGCGTTCGTCCACGATGCGCGCCTCCGCCAGCGAGGCGCCGCGTAGCTTAGCCGTTTCCAGAGCCCATGAAGCAATGTCTTTCATCTGCGACCACCGAATCAAAGATGATATCGTGTTCTCCTGGAATATTCTGCTTTCCGTTCGAGTTGCCAATGGCAATCACCATCAAGATTGTGAACCTCGAACTCGGCATGCCGAGTGTACCCCAGGCGCGCTCGCGGTTGAGTTCCGAGATTCGTGTCGCACAGCAGAGTGGCATCCGGGTGCTGAAAGTTGTACACGGCTACGGCTCCAGTGGCATCGGCGGTGACTTACGCATCGCATTGCAATCCACACTCCGGCAAATGGCCCAGGCAAAGGAGATTCGCGATTGCATCTGGGGCGAAAACTGGCGCACCAGCGACGAGCGTAGCTGGGAGCTTCTCAAGCAGGTGCCCGAACTGAAGAGCGACAACGATCTCGGTAAGGGCAATAAGGGCATTACCCTCGTAGTGTTGTGAACCTCACAATCGCAAGCTTCGACATCCCCTATAATTTCCGGTTGGACTGTTTCCCGCACCGAGGATGACGTCCATCAGCTAAGCGTATCTCGCGCTCCTACGATGGATGTCACGTCACTCAATTCAGCTCCCAGTCTAGAGGAAGCTCCGCCGCGCGCCGCGATCGTCGCCTGCATGCTGGCGGGCATGTGCACATTTCTCAACGTCTATGACACACAACCGCTGCTCCCCTACCTGCAACAGGTCTTCAACGCATCGGCGATTGCCGTTTCGCTGACGGTGAGCGCCACTATTCTGGCGATGGCATTAATGGCGCCGTTCATCGGACTGCTGGCGGAATCGGTGGGCCGCAAGAAGGTCATCGTCCCGTCACTCTATGCATTAACTGCGCCGACCCTGCTGGCGGCGACCTCGCGGAACCTGCATCAGCTCATCTTCTGGCGATTTATGCAGGGAGTCTTTGTGCCCGGCGTGATCGTCGTCATCATGGCCTACGTCAATGAAGAATTCCCCCGACAGCTCGTCGGCCGGGCCATGTCGGCCTACATTTCCGGAACGGTGCTCGGCGGCTTTTTGGGCCGCTACATCTCTGGAGTTGTGTCGCATCATTTTTCGTGGCGAGACGCATTTCTCGTCATCGGGATCGTCAACCTTGCCGGCGCCATTATCGTGCAGCAATCTCTGCCGCGCGCCAAGCGCTTTGTACGCGCGGCCAGCGTCGCGCATTCCCTCTCCGAGGGCTGGCAACACCTCAGGAATCCGCGCTTGCTAGCCGTCTACGGGATGGGATTTGCGGCACTGTTTTCCCTGGTCGGAACCTTCACCTACGCTAACTTCTATCTCGCTGCTCCGCCGTATCGGCTGAACTCGGAACAACTGGGCAGCATCTTCTTCGTATATCTGCTGGGACTTATCGTTACGCCGCTGTCGGGCCGCTGCCTCGATCACTACGGAATACGCCTGACCTCGGTCGTTGCGGTTTGCTTCACCTCTGTGGGATTGTTGTTGACGCTGCAGCATTCGCTGAGTGTCATCATTGCAGGACTGGCGCTGGCGTCGTCGGGCGTCTTCATCTATCAGGCGGTCGGCACGGTGCAAACCGGAATCGTCGCCGACCGTTCACGGTCCTCGGCCGCAGGATTGTACGTGACCTTCTATTACATTGGTGGCAGCTTGGGAGCAATCGTTACCGGCTGGACATGGATCGCTGGAGGCTGGCCCGCGTGCGTGGTTCTGTTGATGGGCGTCGCCGGGCTGGCGATGGTTTTGGCGCTGGTGAGCAGCAGGAAGATAGCTGTCAGCTCTCAGCCGTCAGCCATCAGCTAACAAAAGCCCCGTCCAAGCCGAGACAGATGGTAGGCGACAAAAAGGGCGGCATCACTGCCGCCCACTGATTACTGGCTACTGACAACTGGTTTACGTTCCTTCGTTCCAGCTCGCTAGATATTCTTCCTGCTCCGAAGTCAGCCGGTCGATCTTGATGCCCATCGACTCCAGCTTAAGTTTCGCGACCCGCTTGTCGAGCTCCTCGGGAACCACGTAAACCTTCTTCTCCAGTGACGAGTGGTTCTTCACCAGGTACTCCACCGAGAGCGCCTGGTCGGCAAAGCTCATGTCCATCACCGACGCCGGATGGCCTTCCGCCGAAGCCAGATTGATCAGGCGGCCTTCGCCCAGCAGGTTGATCTTACGGCCGTCCTTAAGCGAATACTCCTCGACGAAATTGCGTGTGGTGCGCTTCGACGACGACATCTTCTCCAGCGCAGGGATGTCGATTTCGACATTGAAGTGCCCGGAGTTGGAAACGATGGCCCCATCCTTCATGGAGTCGAAATGTTCCTTGCGCAGAACGCTTTTGTTGCCAGTAACCGTGCAGAAGACGTCGCCGATTTTGGCAGCCTCGTCCATAGCCATCACGCGGTAGCCGTCCATGACGGCCTCGATGGCCTTCGTGGGATCGATTTCAGTCACGATGACCTCGGCTCCCAAACCGCGTGCGCGGCTGGCCAATCCGCGTCCACACCAGCCGTAGCCGGCGACTACGAACTTCGAGCCCGCGAGCAGAAAGTTAGTCGCCCGCACGATGCCGTCGATGGTGGATTGCCCGGTGCCGTAACGGTTATCGAATAGATGCTTGGTGTCAGCATCGTTCACCGCGATGATGGGATAGCGCAAGACACCCTGCTTCGCCATGGCGCGCAGACGGATGATGCCGGTCGTAGTCTCTTCCGTACCGGCGATAACGCCGTCGAGCACATCGGTGCGCTTCGTGAGCGCAATGGTCACCAGATCGGCGCCGTCGTCCATGGTGATGTTCGGCTTGTGATCGAGCGCCGACATGATATGCGAGTAGTAGGTATCGTTGTCCTCGCCCTTGATCGCAAACACCGGAACGTTGTAGTCGCGCACCAGGCAGGCGGCAACGTCGTCCTGCGTGGACAGCGGGTTGGAGGCGCAAAGCACTACATCGGCCCCGCCATCGCGGAGGGTAATCGCCAGGTTGGCGGTCTCGGCGGTGACGTGCAGGCAAGCGGAAATCCGGATACCCTTTAAGGGCTGGTTCTTGATGAAGTCCTTGCGGATAATCTGCAGGACCTTCATGGATTGGTTGGCCCAGTCGATGCGCTTCTTACCGAGGTCAGCAAGTGCGAGATTGGCGACATCGCCGGCTACGCGAGTAGATGTAGTGGACATAAGCTCCTAGTGAAGTTTCAAGTTTTCGAGTTGCAAGTTTCAAGTGGAGAGAGTTTCAAAGGTGCGATCAGCTATCGTTCTGACGGACAACGGGAACGCGAAATGCGTTGGTCGCGCTTACTCGAAACTCGAAACTTGAAACTTGTACAAGGGGCGGAGTGTGTGTTCCGCCCCACTTCTGCAATCTACTTCGCCGCCTGGGCCGTCTTCTGAGCCTTCGCATCCGTCAAGCCGGCCTGCTCGCGCAGCGCCGCAGCTTTGTCCGTCGCTTCCCATGTGAAGTCGGGATCCTGGCGTCCGAAGTGCCCGTAGGCCGCAGTCTTCCGGTAAATCGGACGCCGCAAATTCAGCGACTCGATAATGCCCTTCGGAGTCAACTTGAAATTGGCGCGCACCAGATCGGCAATCTTGCCTTCGTCAATCTTCGCCGTGCCGAAGGTATCGACCAACACGCTGACCGGCTCGGCTACGCCAATGGCGTAAGCGAGCTGCACCTCGCAGCGGTCAGCCAGTCCGGCGGCAACAATGTTTTTGGCGATGTGGCGTGCCATGTAGCAAGCCGAGCGATCGACCTTCGTCGGATCTTTGCCGCTGAACGCTCCGCCACCATGCCGCCCCATGCCGCCGTAGCTGTCCACGATGATCTTGCGGCCGGTCAATCCGGTATCGCCCATTGGCCCACCGATTACGAAGCGCCCCGTGGGGTTGATGTGGTACTTGGTGTCTTCGTCGAGCATTTCGGCCGGCAGCGCGGCCTGAATCACGTGCTTCAGGATGTCGGCGCGCAACTCCTCGGTTGAAATCGTCTCCGAGTGCTGGCTGGAGATGACCACCGCATCGATGCGGACGGGCTTGTGGTTCTCGTCATACTCAACTGTGACTTGAGATTTGCCGTCGGGCCGGAGATAAGGAAGGGTGCCATTCTTGCGGACTGTGGTGAGCTGCTGGCACAGCTTATGAGCTAATGCTATTGGCGTCGGCATATAGTCGGCGTTTTCATTGGTGGCATAGCCGAACATCATGCCCTGGTCGCCCGCGCCGCCGGTATCCACGCCCATGGCAATGTCGCCCGACTGCTTGTTGATGCTGGAGATGACCGCGCAGGTGTTGGAATCGAAGCCGTAGAGGGCATTGTCATAGCCGATGGAGGCGACCACGCCGCGCACCAGCGACTGGAAGTCCACATAAGCCTTGGTGGTGATTTCGCCGGCGATGACAACCAGGCCGGTGGCCGTCAGGGTCTCGCACGCCACACGGCTGTAGGGGTCTTCCTTCAGGCAGGCATCGAGAATTGCGTCAGAAATTTGATCGGCGATCTTGTCCGGGTGGCCTTCGGTCACCGACTCGGACGTGAACAAGTAAGTCTTTTTAGACAAAGCGAAACTCCTTCTTTTGCCCGCGCTGCGGGCCACTCAGAGAACTTCGACTCGGCAGACTAATACCTACGGTCTTGGGAGCCTATCAGTGAGGATAGCAACCTGCCGGGAAACTCTAAATATTTTAAAGCCAAAGGGCTGGTTTGGGCCAGCTAAAGGTACAAAATCGTCATTGAGGCTGTCTGCACCAGAACAAGACATCATGATCCACTCGTCGCACCTGCCTGCGGCAGTTGCGACGTCACCCTCCCCTGTCCATCCAGAAATTGCAGGATGGGAGTGCCGTCCGGCCTAACACTAATGACGATACGGTCATGGCCTTGCACATCCTTCAGTCGCAAAGCCACCGAGCGGTCTGGGCTGCGACCCAGATAGACGCGCGGCTCAGAGTGCGGGGTAGTGGCACGGAATTTTCTCCACGCCTCCGCCTGCTCGTCCTTGGGAAGTTTGGCAATTCTGTTAGCGGCTGCCAGGTCCTCGGTAATCGGGTGGTCGGGCTCATCGAGAATGCGCAGCTCTGAGCTGCGATCGCCGCCCTCCTCGTCGGCTTCAACAGTAAATACCTGGTCCTGCTCGTAACGATCGAAACTGAGATGTCCATAGCTGCTGACTTTGCCTTGTTTGTCTTTGCTGCCCCCGAAGATCAGCCCGCCGTTCTCGGTGCCTTCGTCGTTGAAAAACAGCATACCGGCCGTCTTACGTGTGGGATGTGGAACTTCTTTTCCCTTGATGATGATGCCGGGAAAGTTGGCCTTGTTCGAGATCACCATACGCAGAGTGCCATCGGGCTCGACGACGTTGATACGCTCCACGTCAATCTCGCTGAACTTCTGCTTCGGGAGGGATTCGCTAAGGCCGCCAAGCAGAGTGACCGCAAGAATCAAGGTGACCACGCCGGAATAGATGGCGAGAAATTGCTGGCTGGCAAAGAGCTTGGTCATGGGGCAATCCTTTGGTAGGGGATTACTGCTGCATTACTGCCTGGATGGCGATCAGCTGGTCCAACACTTCCGGCAGCAGCTTGAGATCAAGCGCGTTGGCGCCGTCGGACTTCGCCTGCGCGGGATTGTCGTGCACTTCGACGAAGATGCCATCCACACCAGCAGCTACCGCCGCGCGCGCGAGCAGCGGGATAAACTCGGGCTGGCCACCACTTGCCACAACCCCGTTGTCGCCGTTCGCTGCTCCAGCGGATGGAAGCTGCACAGAGTGCGTCGCGTCGAAGACCACCGGCGCGAACTTACGCATAATCGCCAGCGAACGCATGTCCACCACGAGATTGTTGTAGCCGAAGCTGGCCCCGCGTTCAGTGAGGAACACACGTTCGCCGCCCGCCTCGCGCACTTTTTCTACCGCATGACGCATGTCCCACGGCGAAACGAACTGCCCCTTCTTGACGTTCACCGCGCGTCCGCTCCTCCCGGCCGCATTCAGCAGATCGGTCTGGCGGCATAGAAATGCTGGGATTTGGAGCACATCGACGGCTTCCGCCACGCGCGGCACATCGGCGGCTTCGTGAACGTCCGTCAGAACTGGCACTCCCACCTTCTCCCGAACCTTGCGGAGAATCCGCAGACCTTCCTCAAGACCCGGTCCGCGAAAGCTACGGATCGAGGTTCGATTCGCCTTGTCGTACGAAGCCTTGAAGATGTAGGGGAGTTCTTTGTTGCGACATACTGCCGCGACGGCATCGGCCATCATCAGCGCGTGGGCTTCGCTCTCGATGACACACGGTCCAGCAATGAGAAAAAGTCCCCCCCCGCCGATTCTTACGTCGCCGACTTGAAAATGCTCACTCATTGTTCGATAAGCCCGACAGCGACGCTCATCAAAGCCACGCCCCAACCGGTGTCGGCCTGTTGGAGTCCTAATCCCTTACCTCTAGTCCCTAGCCCCTGTTGCTCAGTGCTTTACCTTTTCTGGCCGGTGGAACATCTCCACCGAGATCTCCTCGCGCTGATGTTGGCGATGCAGGCGGTTTTCATACGACGCTCTGATGAATGAAGCGAACAGCGGATGCGGCTCCAGCGGCTTCGACTTGAACTCTGGATGGAACTGGCAGCCGAGGAAGAAAGGATGGTCGGCAAGCTCAATGATCTCGACATAGGTTCCGTCGGGCGTAGCGCCGCTGATGCGAAGTCCACCCGCGGTCAGCGTGCTTTCGTACTCGCGATTGAACTCGTAGCGATGACGGTGCCGTTCGCTGATTTCGTTCTGACCATACGCTTGGTGCGCCAGCGTGCCGGGTTCAAGCTTGCATGTCCATGCACCCAGACGCATCGTTCCGCCCAGTTCTTCTACGCCACGCAACTCGCGCAATTTATAAATGACGCGATGCGGCGTTGCCGGATCGAACTCACTGGAATTCGCCTGCTCCAGCCCACACACGTTGCGCGCAAATTCAATACATGCTGTCTGCATGCCCAGGCAGATCCCGAAGAATGGGACTTTGTTTTCACGCGCGTGCTGAATACCCTTCAGCATCCCTTCAATACCGCGCTTGCCAAAGCCGCCAGGTACCAGGATTCCATCCACATGCTCAAGCTGGGCCTGCACACTCTGGTCTTTTTGTTCCAGCCCTTCAGCTTCAATCCAGTTCACGTTCAGCTTTAGGTTGAAGGCAAGCGCGCCATGCACCAGCGCCTCCTTCAGCGACTTGTAGGAATCCTCGTACTCGACATACTTGCCGACAATACCAATCGTGACTTCATCCCTAGGGTTGTAAACCCGACGGACCAACTCCTCCCAGCGGCTCAAGTCAGGCTCTTTGGCCTCGATGCGCAGATAACGCAAGGCCAGCCGATCAACCCCTTCCTGAGCAAACACTAGCGGCACTTCGTAGATGGAGGCCACGTCCTTGGCGGTAATAACGGCTTCGTCTTCCACGTTGCAGAACAGCGCGATCTTCCCCTTGATTTCTTTTGAGAGGAAGCGATCGGTGCGGCACAGCAGAATATCCGGCTGAATGCCAACACTAAGCAGCTCCTTCACCGAGTGCTGCGTCGGCTTGGTTTTCAACTCGCCAGCAGCGGCAATGTAGGGTACCAGCGTGACATGGACAAACAGCGTATTCTCGCGGCCCAGTTCCTGGCGCATCTGGCGGATGGCTTCAATGAAGGGCAGAGACTCGATGTCGCCCACGGTACCGCCGATCTCAATGATGGCGAGGTCCACCTCCTGCGCCACTTTCTTCATTGCGCTCTTGATTTCGTTGGTGACGTGAGGAATGACCTGCACGGTTTTGCCGAGATAATCGCCGCGCCGTTCTTTGGCGATGATGGTCTCGTAGATGCGGCCGGTCGTCCAGTTATTGTCGCGAGTCAGCTTGCTGTGAGTAAAGCGCTCATAGTGCCCGAGATCCAGGTCTGTCTCGGCACCATCATCGGTAACGAACACTTCGCCATGCTGAAAAGGCGACATAGTACCCGGGTCTACGTTCAGGTAGGGATCGAACTTCTGCAAGGTGACTCGCAGGCCGCGGCTTTCCATCAGGCAGCCAATCGAAGCTGCGGCCAACCCCTTGCCAAGCGAAGACACCACGCCGCCAGTCACAAAGATGTACTTTGCCGACATCGGTCCCTCTGTTTTTGGGAATTATGTACCCGGTCAGATCGCTTCCCGTGTCTGCCCCATTTAGGGGGAACCCCGTCCGCCAGCGTAATAGCGCGGTCAGGGTGGAGCGCGTAGGGGTGCACGATCAATTATGGCCGGAATCGTTCTCAGTGGCAAGAAGGAATTTGATAACCGGGGGAGCATATAGCGCTGTTCGCGCCCTACTCATTAACCTCATTAACAAAAAACTGGGCCATTGATTGGAATGGCCCAGCGAAGTTGAAACTGAAGGAGGACTCCTGCGCGTTCTTGATGTTTGCAGCCTAACTCAACCACTTGCGCTTCCACAGGCCAAGCAGCCCCGTACCCAGCAGTAAAAGCGTGCCGGGCTCCGGTGTAGTCGCAACTCTCGGATCAATCGTCAAAAATTCCTGCATGGATTCCGGATTTGGGTCGTACTGATTAACTGGAGTGATGATGGAGACCTCATCAAAAGGCACTCCCGGGAATCCCATCATCGCTTCGTTCATGGCATCATTCAGCCACATCTGGGAACCTGGAATCAGCGGTGCTGCAGAGTTGAAGATGTGCCAAACCGCGTAGTTCATAGCCGCCCACTCACCCGATGGCGTAACGGGTGTCTGCAGCAAAATCCAGCCCGCCTCTTTGTATAAAGTGAGGGCGTCCGGCAGCAAGTCGAAGCGTGCCAGGCCAATGCCCTGCGTTCCTAGGTTTGAAATGTTAGCTGTCCACGTTATCCCAGGTTGGCCGCCGTGGACGTAGTCATCGCACATCACGTCGACGATGCCCGGAATCCCGTTGATATTGACGTAGTAAGGGTAGCCATTCTGCCACGCGCCACCGTTGAAGCCGACGAAGTTAAGAGTCGCAGGATTGCTGTAACTGTCATCACTGCTTGGGCTTGCATAGGCGAAGGGAATTGCGGCGAGCAGCACTCCCACAAGTAGTACCAACTTCTTCATAACTCCTCCACCCAGCCCCATACAATCTCCAAATCGCGCAGAGCGTCACCCGTGCACTACTGAATCACGATATGACGGGTCTGCCCTACAAGGCCGAGGGCAATTTCTCCCGACGGGGAAATGTTACCCCCGGGCAGAAACTCGCCAAGTAACTGCTAAGTTGCAATCGGTGTTCCATTAGTTTGCATTGCAAATCGCCAGTTTGCAGTGCACGGAGTGCAAAACTTTGCGACAATGTGCCAATATTTTTCCATATTACGTTCAATCGACATGAGGCCTAGTGCTCGGCCTGCTATGGTAAGACCGTGCTATTCTCAAACGTGGGTGGCCTCGTCCTTCGCCCCTCCGTTCCGATGAATTTATCAAGCTAGGTTCTGCTGCTAGGCGTCTATTTGACCCTGTCATACACGGACGTGAATTTGGATTCTCCCTGAGGAGTCTTTAGTGTCCCCTTCAAGGTGAGAGTATGACTGTCACCTGACAGGCTGCCAGATCCAGTTTCCACGATTGCTCCAGTTTTGTCCTTGATGGTCCAGTTCGTCGTAGAGCCTGATCTCGTATAAGCCGCAGTGCTGACGTTCTCACCGCCCGTTATCGGGTGATAGGTTCCGTCAGTCGGTCCGTCGTACTCCTCGTGAAAGGCTTTGCCATCCTGTCCAAATCCGCTCAGCCTCCACGAGAGGCCACCGTCGTCGTCTTTCAAGACTCGCAATCTCTCTAATCTCGGCGCGGGCATATTTTCGAATTGCGACTTCGTCGGGTTCAGTATCCAATTGCCGACCGCGGAGTTGCTTGATTTTGTGCCGGCAGCGAAAGCGCTCGCTCCCATCGCGAGCAGCAAGCATAACCCTACTTGTACTGCTGCCGAAATTCTGCTCTGCATCCTAATCTCCTCCATGAAATAAGTTCCAAATTGGTCGAATTGCTCGGACCTGTTATGGCAGCCCGATCTTGCTCATAGTACCAAGAGGGGACAAAGAACTGCCGACCGCAATCTTACTGGCTTCCCGAAACACTTCTTCGAACATCGTGGCGGTCAGCTTTCCGGTCGCGGTGTTCTGGTTCGAAGGGTGGTATGACGCCAGCAATGTCACTCCTGTTGCGAACGAATAACGTGCGCCATGCGCGAAGCGATATCCGGATTTGCTCCGTAAAATATCATGTCGCTTAAGGTAGTTGAGATACGCATCGAATCCGACTTTGCCCAGTGCCACTACCACTTTAACGTTGTTCAGTATCCGCAGCTCGCGATCCAGGAAAGGAGCACAGTTAGCGAGTTCCGACGGTAGCGGCTTGTTGTCGGGCGGGGCGCAACGCACAGCTGCCGTGATGTAGCAGTCAATCAGTTTTAATCCGTCGTCGCGATGCTCGGCATTGGGCTGTGAAGCAAAACCAACCCTGTACAGAATGGGATACATGAATTTCCCCGACGCATCTCCTGTAAACGGGCGGCCCGTGCGGTTGGAACCGTGAGCTCCCGGCGCCAAGCCCAAAACCAACACACGCGCGTGCGGATCGCCGAATCCCGGTACAGGTCGCGCCCAATACTCACAATCGTGATATGCGCGACGCCTCTCGCGGCCGATTTGCTCACGATAGGCAACCAGGCGGGGACAACGGGTACAAGTCACCACTTCTTTGTTCAATACGGCAAGGGCAGAGGCCATTGTCTTCATTGTAGCGATCGGATGCAGTGCCGGTGAGGTTTTCCATACTCCGCGAACCACTCCCATTCGCTCTGCAAGGCATCCTTCAGCCAAACAACCGCTTCAAAGTATGAGCTTCTGTTCGAGCCTGAAGCTATTTGCGAGTAGCGACGTTAAGGAGAAACTCCGAATGTTGATTATCCTGCTGGTTATTCTCTTGCTGTTGTCGGTTGGGTCATTCCCGTCCTGGCCGTATAGCCGTGGCTGGGGCTATTATCCCTCCGGCGGTCTTGGTTTGATCGTGCTCATTCTCGTCATTCTGTTGCTGCTTGGCCGTATCTAAAGATTCGCGGTTCAATGAGACAGCGTTTGCGCCCTAGCGATGTTCTGCATCGCGTTGCTGATTTACCTGGCTGCATTCGCGCCTCTTTGCGCGGGTTACTCGGTGCTGACCCACGAAGAGATCATCGACCTGCTCTGGAAACAGCAGATCAGGCCCTTGCTGCTGGCCCGCTTCCCGAATTCCACTCCCGAGGACCTGAAGATCGCCCATGCCTACGCCTATGGCGGCAGCGTAGTCCAGGACATTGGCTACTATCCGTTCGGCAGCCACGTCTTCAGCGACCTGACACACTACGTTCGCACCGGCGATTTTGTGCAGGCAATGCTTAACGACGCACAGGACCTCAACGAGTATGCATTTGCGCTGGGAGCGCTCTCCCACTACGTTTCCGACATCAACGGACATCCCTACATCAATTTGTCAGTTGGCATGGAGTACCCCGAACTGGCGAGAGAGTACGGCCCCGCCGTGCCGTACGACGTCGATCACAAGGCCCACCTGCGCACCGAGTTCGGCTTCGATGTCCTGCAGGTTGCAAAAGGCCGTTATGCACCGGAGAACTACCACGACTTCATCGGATTTCAGGTTTCCGCCCCTCTGTTGGAGACGGGCCTTTTACGACACCTACGGGTTGAAGCTGACAGACGTGATGCCAAAGGAACAACTTGCCATCGGAACCTATCGTCGAAGCGTCAGCCAGATAATTCCGGAGATGACGAAGGTCGCTCTACTCGTCAAGGGAGACGAGCTGAAACGAGAAATCCCAAATTTCAATCGGGAGCATTTTCTTTATCACTTGTCGAAGGCTGACTACACCAAGTCGTGGGGATCCGGATACCAGAGCCCGGGACCGGGCGCGCATATCCTGGCCAGCCTTTTCAAGGTGTTACCCAAGGTGGGACCGCTCCGTGCTATTGACTTCAAGGAGCCTACACCTAAGACCGAGAATCTCTATTTCAAGAGCGTGGACCAGACCATCGATCGTTTCGGCCAATCCCTTGACGAAGTCAAGAATCATGATTTGCAGACGCCCAACATCGATCTCGACACTGGTAAGCCGACCCAAGGCTAGGAGAGTACCCTCTGGCCGACGCGACCTATCGCGAGCTGCTCGACCAACTGGCCTACGACCACTTCGATCACATGAGCGATGCCCTGCGGAATAACATCCTGGAGTTCTATGAGGGATTCGGCTTCCCCAAGCCCGGTACTCGCGTTGACAAGTGTGTAGCTGAGCGCTGGCAAAAAACCTGGATCGAACTGACCCAGGTCCGCGCGTCCGAGTTGCTCGGTCCGCTGGATCAAGTGCAGCCCTCGACGACAGCTCAAGTCTCAAAGCTACCGCTGGATTCCGCTTCCACGCCCTGTGTGGAATGACTTCCGGTTTCGCAACAAGTCATGTGCCGGAACAACGTTTGGCCTTCGGCTGCAATCCAACTCTTCATGCTGCAATTTGTTTGCGATTACTGCGGAAACATCAAACACGCGGGCGAGACTTGGATCAATGGTGTGGCGGTGGAAAACATCGGGACGCAGGCGGCCCGCCGCGAGGTCATAATCGATCCGGCATGGCGTTACGAGCGCGTGGTATTACCGCTTGCGGTCCACTTCTGTTGCTTCGACTGCAAAGATCGATATCTGGCGGAACTTTTCCAGAAACCGGTTCCCCTGATGGAGGTGGAGAGCGTCGAGGTGAAACCAGAAGCTGGTCGCCGCATCATTCACGCGAAAAAGAAACCTTCCTCAGAGTTGGTCAAGGAGCGGACCACTAAGAAAACGCGTCGCCGCTAAAAACCGGGAATCAAAAGGCAAGTCGACGCATGCCGCCATCAGAATTTTGCGGGCCCGACCATCTGTTGGAAACTCGGAGAGAACGACCCGCGTGCCGCCATTCAGATCAGGTGCACTCCTCACCCAAGTCCTGTCCAACTCGATGGCGTTTGACCGCTCTTCTCCCCTCTCATACACTTAAAGGTGGACTGACGTGACGCCAGGCAGCGGAAGTTCGGTCTCGCAGTCCCGTTTGAGCCGCTCGCATTGCGGGTGTACCCATCGCGGTTCATGTCGCGTATTTAAACTGAAGGCATGTCATTGACGACTGAAACACCCACGACCTCGACCGACGCTTCCGAACAACCCAATTCTTGCAAGCGTGAACTCACCATCGAAATCCCAGCCGACATAGTCCACGCGGAATCCGAGAGCGTTGTGAACCGCTATCAGAAACTGGCGAGCATCCCTGGTTTTCGCAAGGGCAAAGTTCCGGCGTCTATCGTTCGCCAGCGTTTCGCCGAAGAGATTAAAAACGAAATCGTCGAGGCTCTCGTCCCTCGTCATTTCCGCCAGGAAACTGAGAAGCAGAAGCTGTTACCGGTTTCGCAGCCGCGAATCACTGACCTTCATCTGCGCGAGGGCGAGCCGCTAAAATTTACCGCGTCCTTTGAGGTTCTACCCGACTTCAAAGTCGGACCTTACGAGGATCTGCACATTTCAAGGCTTGACACCCACGTGAGCGACGAAGATGTGGAAACCGCCCTTGACAACTTGCGCGAACAGCAGGCCACCTACAGTGCGGTGGAGGAAGGGCGACCCCTGGCGGACGGAGATTTTGCCGTCGTCAGCTTTAAGGGCACGCCCAAAGAGAGCGAACAGAACGCCGATTCCAAGCCCGTCGAGGTGGACGAGGTCATGGTGGAGATTGGCGGGAAGAGCACAATTCCAGAGTTCACCGAGAACCTGCGCGGGGTCAAGTCAGGTGAGCAACGTAGTTTTGAAGTGAAATACGCTGACGATTTTGCCGACAAGCGACTTGCCGGCAAGACCATGACCTACGAAGTGGACATAAAAGGCATCAAGACGCGCACTATTCCTGAACGGAACGACGAATTTGCCAAAGAGCTGAGTGCTGACTTCAACTCGCTGGATGAGCTTCGTAACCGGCTTCGCGAGAACATGAAGGCGGAGAAGCTACATGAGGCCGAGCATCAGGGCAAGGACCAAATTGTCGAGGAACTGGTGAAGCGCAATGATTTCCCGGTTCCCGAAGCCATGTTGGACCAGCAAATTGATCTTCGGCTGGAGCGTGGATTGCGTGCCCTGGCGGCACAGGGTATGCGAACGGAAGACATGAAACGCATGGACTTTCCCCGGCTGCGCGCCGGTCAGCGCGAGGGAGCTCTGCGCGAGGTAAAGGCGTCCTTAATCCTGGAGCAGATTGCTGACCAGGAAAAAATCGAAGTCAGTGACGAAGAGTTCGACCGGGAATTGGAAGCGCTCGCGACCCAGTCGAAGCAGACCCTCGAACAAGTGCGCGCTCGTTTGACGCAAGACGGGGGGCTGGATAGAATTCGGCATCGCATCCGCAACGAGAAGACCTTGGATTCTCTGTACCGCAGGTCCGCATAGGGCGGCCTGCGTTCCACCCCCATCTTCGACCCTCGGGAAGAAGTGTGGCCGGTAGCGTGAAGGGAGCCGCAAACAATGCTTGTGCCCATGGTGATTGAGCAGACCAGCAGGGGCGAGCGGGCTTACGACATTTATTCCCGACTGTTGCGGGACAATATTGTTTTTCTCGGCACTCCTATTGATGACAATGTCGCGAACTTAATCATCGCCCAAATGCTGTTTCTCGAGGCCGAAGATCCGGAAAAAGACATCTCGCTGTACGTTAACTCGCCCGGCGGTTCCATAACGGCAGGCATGGCGATCTACGACACCATGCAGTTCATCCGTCCGGATGTGACTACCATCTGCATCGGCCAGGCGGCCAGCATGGCCGCGCTGCTGCTGGCTGCGGGTGCACCGAAGAAGCGCTTTGCCCTGCCCACGTCGCGGATTCTGATCCACCAGCCGCTGATGTCGGGCCTTTCCGGTCAGGCGACCGATATTGACATTCACGCGCGCGAGATCTTGCGCATGCGCGAGATCACCAGTCAATTGCTGTCAAAGCACACTGGTCAGCGCCTGGAAAAAGTGGAGCGCGACGTGGAGCGCGATTTCATCATGAACGCGCAGCAGTCGAAGGAATACGGCTTAATCGACGACATCATTTTCAAGCACAAGTAAGGTGCGCAACTTAATACTTGCCTAATGCGGAAAATTTGCCGACACTGCTTCGAAAGTTGTATCTGATCTGGCACCAATGATGCCTCGCAGGGCGGCAAGTTATGGTTGAATAAGGGTAGTGCAACCAGCACCGAATGGGTTCACAGGAAGGCTGCCAATGGCCGTTGGTGGCGGACTTCTTACAGGAGCATCACGGCTCCTCCCGGTTTCGTACGGACGGGAAATGCAGCAGGGGTTCCAGAGTCCCGGCTGACAGCGTGTGAGGTGAAGGAGTTTTCTGTGAGAACCAGGACCGGTTCCGACGAAGTGCTTCGCTGTTCTTTTTGCCACAAGTCTCAAGACGCCGTCGCCAAGCTGATTTCGTCTCCAACTGACTATCCGCGCGCTTACATTTGCGACGAGTGTGTTGCCGTCTGCAACTCCATTTTGGAAGATGACCGCTCCGAGGCACAGCCCGCTACGACTCCGAACCAGCTTCCCAAGCCTACCGAGGTGAAGGCATTCCTCGACGAGTACGTCATCGGACAACAGCAAACCAAGAAGAAGCTCGCGGTGGCGGTTTACAACCACTACAAGCGGGTTTACATGAACCGGCAGCGCGGCGGTGAGGTGGAACTCGCGAAGTCGAACATCATGCTGATCGGCCCTACCGGGACGGGCAAGACGCTGCTGGCACAAACGCTAGCCAAAATGCTCGACGTTCCGTTCGCCATCGTCGATGCCACCACCCTGACCGAGGCCGGCTACGTCGGCGAGGATGTGGAGAACATCATTCTCAAGCTTCTCCAGGCCGCGGATGGAGATGTGGCGCGCGCGCAGACTGGCATCATCTACATTGACGAAGTCGACAAGATTGGCCGCAAGGACGAGAACCCTTCCATTACCCGCGACGTTTCTGGCGAAGGCGTGCAGCAGGCGTTGCTGAAGATTCTGGAAGGCACGGTAGCTAATGTTCCGCCCCAAGGGGGGCGCAAACACCCGCACCAGGAATTCACCCCGGTGGACACGACCAACATACTGTTCATCTGCGGCGGAGCATTTGTCGGACTTGAGCGCACCATTGGAAGACGTCTTGGCAAGCGCTCCATGGGATTCCGCACCGACGAAGCCAAAGAAGCTGCATTCACCGAAAGCAACAAGCGCGATACCGAATTGTTGGCACAGGTCGAACCGCAAGACCTGATCAAATTCGGACTGATCCCTGAGTTCGTTGGCCGGCTGCCGGTGGTTGGCGTCTTAAGCGATCTCGACGAAGATGCCCTGGTCGAAATCCTTACCAAGCCGAAGAATGCCATCGTTAAGCAATACCAGCGCTTGTTCGAATTCGAGAACGTCAAGCTGCGTTTCACCGAGGACGCGCTGCGCGCCATCTCCAAAGAAGCCATGCTGCGCAAGGTCGGTGCCCGTGGATTGCGGATGATCCTGGAAGAACTAATGCTCGACCTGATGTATCAGCTGCCCGGCCAAAAGCGTGTTAAGGAGTTTGAGGTTACGGCGGAGATGGTTGAGAAACGCAACGTAAACCTGCCCATCATGGAGAAGTCTGCCTAAAGAAAATAGCCGCTTCGAGCAACCCGCCTTGAGACGATAATCTGCACAGGAATTTCCCCGGTTCGGCGCGGTTGCAGCCTCTCCACTTCCTTGTCCCAGTGGTATGAATCCGCTCAACCGGACAGGCATCGACATACATATCCCTTCTTGTGATTCTTTATCCCCGCGTAACGTCCTTTTGGGTTCACGACAGAGCAGGGAAGCCACTGACGGCAGAAGACTTTGTTCGCTTTTGCCTCCTTGTTTCGCGTGTTATGCTTGAGTGAAGTTGGCGGCAAGGGCAACCGGCACGAATGCGGCGCAGGCGATTAGCTCCCCTTTTTCTGAAGGTGGCACGGACGCTCTGAACGACAACGACAAGGTGGTGATAGTGACCCAGCGCGAGAAATTCGAAACCAAGAAACTCCCCATGATGCCGATTCGTGATGTCGTCATCTTCCCTTATATGATGACGCCGTTCGTTGTTGGCCGGGAGTCAAGCGTTCGCGCATTGGAAGAGGCGCTGGCCGGCGACAAGAAGATATTTCTTGCCACGCAGCACGACGCGAGCATCGACGAGCCTAAGCCCAACGAGATTTTCCAGGTCGGTACCCTGGTTAATATTGTCCAGAGTCTGAAGCTGCCTGACGGCAATATCAAGGTGTTGGTAGAAGGCTTGGAGCGCGGCAAGATCCTTCAAGTGGTCGACACCGACGGTTACTTTGAGGCCACGGTGCGCACCGCGAAGTATTCGCCAGAACCGACGCCGCAGATTGAAACCAGCATGACGCGCGTGACGGGTCTGTTTGAGCAGTACGTCAAGCTCTGTCAGTCGCTGAATTACGAAACCATGATTGCCGCGGTACGCAATGACGACCCGGCAAAGCTGACGGATACCATCGCCGCCAACCTGCAACTGTCCATCGAAGAGAAGCAAGAGCTTCTGGAGATTTTCGACCCAGCCGAGCGGCTGACCCGGATTGGGGACGTGCTAGACGTTGAGATCGAGAAGCTCAACATGGATCGCACCATCCAGTCGCGCGTCAAGCGCCAGATGGAACGCGCCCAAAAAGAGTACTACCTTAACGAGAAGATCAAGGCCATCCAGAAGGAGTTGGGTCGCGGTGAAAAAAGCGAGTTTGACGAACTGAAGAAGAAGATTGATGCCGCCGGCATGCCTCGGGATACCCACGAGAAGGCCTTGCAAGAGCTCAAGAAGCTTGAGGCCATGCCGCCTATGTCAGCCGAATCCACGGTGTCGCGGAACTATCTCGATTGGCTTCTGGCAGTGCCATGGAAGAAGCGCTCCAAAGAAATCCGCAACATTGATATCGCCGAAAAAACGCTCAACGAAGATCACTATGGTCTGGAGAAAATCAAGGAACGCATTCTTGAATTCCTTGCAGTTCGGCAGTTGGTTAAGAATCCCAAGGGCTCGATCCTGTGCTTCGTTGGGCCTCCGGGCGTGGGCAAAACGTCGCTCGGCATGAGCATTGCCAAAGCCACGGGCCGCAAGTTCGTTCGCATGTCCTTGGGCGGAGTGCGCGATGAAGCCGAAGTGCGAGGTCACCGTCGCACTTATATCGGCGCGCTGCCGGGCCAGATCATCCAGATGATGAAAAAGGCCGGCACCAAGAATCCGGTGTTCATGCTGGATGAAGTAGACAAGATGTCGATGGACTTCCGCGGCGATCCCTCGGCGGCTCTGCTCGAGGTACTCGATCCCGAGCAGAACTTCATGTTCGTCGATCATTACCTCGACGTGGAGTACGACCTATCCCAGGTGTTCTTCATCGCGACTGCGAACGTGCTGCATACCATTCCTCCGGCGCTGCAGGACCGCATGGAAGTACTGCGGCTGCACGGTTACACCGAGCCGGAAAAAGTTGAAATTGCCAAGCAGTATCTGGTCCGGAAACAACGCCTACAGACCGGCCTGACTGAACAGAACATCATCTTCACCGACGAAGCGCTTACCGCTATCATCCGCAATTACACGCGTGAAGCCGGTGTCCGCAATCTGGAGCGCGAGATCGGTAACATTTGCCGCAAGGTCGCCCGTAAGGTCGTCAAGGAAGGCGACAAATATTCGGTGGAACTCAATGGGGAGAACGTCGCCGAGTACCTAGGTGTCATGAAGTTCCGCGATAGTGAGATCCATGAGCGCAGTGAAGTCGGCTTGGTTACCGGCCTGGCATGGACCGAAGTAGGCGGCTCAATCCTCACCACCGAGGTCGCAACTGTGGACGGGAAGGGTAAACTGACGCTCACTGGTAAGTTGGGTGATGTGATGCAGGAGTCGGCCCAAGCTGCAATGTCCTATGTGCGCTCACGCGCCCATCGACTGGGACTGCCGCGCGACTTTTATCGCAATCTCGATATCCACGTGCACGTGCCTGAGGGCGCGATTCCGAAGGATGGTCCTTCGGCGGGCATCACGATGGCGACGGCAATTGCCAGCGCGCTTAGTCATATTCCGGTCCGGCGTGACATCGCCATGACCGGCGAGATAACTCTTCGCGGCAAGGTGCTGCCCATTGGCGGCCTGAAAGAGAAGCTGCTGGCGGCACATCGCGCGGGAATCATGGAAGTCCTACTTCCGGCAGACAATGAGAAGGACTTGGCCGACGTGCCGGAAAACTTGCGCAGTGTAATGAAGCTGCGCTTCGTCAATACCATGGACGACGTGCTTTCATATGCCCTCGAGCGTCCGCTGCCTGACGTGCCCGACGAGGCCTCTCCGGGGATCGCGGCGCTGTCGCCCAATGTGGAGCCAGCTCCGGCGCACCAGTAAGCTCGACGTTCGAACCGTTACTTCGAAGCGAACAGACCCGACGATTGCGGGTCGTGTTCCTTTCTCGCTTCGCAGCTCTGCGCCCGCCAACTAACGGCGATGTTAATTGCATGAAGGTATTGACCCGCTTTGTGACCTCCGCCGCCGCCGCGCCGCAGTTTCCACCTGCGGGAGCGCCTGAGATCGCGTTTCTGGGCCGCTCCAATGTCGGCAAGTCCAGCCTCATCAACTCGCTTGTCGGTAGCAAGATTGCCAAGACCAGCAACACGCCCGGTCGAACCCAGACCATCAACTTCTTCCAAATACGGCGCCCCGGCAAACCGAATCCCGACTTCGTCTTCGCCGACTTGCCAGGCTACGGTTATGCGCGCGCTCCCAAAGAGGTCACTGAGAAGTGGGCGCAGTTCATCAATCCATACCTGGAAAATCGCGAGTCGCTGGTGTTGTGCCTGTCGCTGGTGGACGTCACCATTCCGCCACAGCAGCTTGATTTGCAGCTGATGGACTGGATGCGGCACATGGATCGCGAATTCATTGTGGTGGCGACCAAGGCGGACCGCATTTCGAATAATCAACTGCGTGCATCGTTGCCTAAGCTCAGCGACCAGCTACAGATCCTCCCTTCGCAGATCATTCCGTTTTCGGCGAAATCGCGGATGGGATACGACGAACTGTGGGGAGCAATCAAGACCGCCGCGCGGGTTGAAGACTCGAGCCCCCACGACATTTCGAAGACGGGCTCTTAGTCAAAGCGGCGTTAGGGCCTCGGCATTTGGACTTCAGCACGATGCGTTACATCTCTCTACAACCACTAGCCACAACTCAACCCGGCCACATCTCGAGTGCTGTCTTACTTAATATCTGTTCTTTTGCGCTTTCACTCAGCGCTAGCATGCGAAACTCGGCCAGGTTCTTCTCAATCTCAGGAACCCCTGGCCCCGGCCAGTCGGTTCCGAACAGTGTTTTGTGCGCAATCTCTTCCAATCGTGGAAAGTATTTCAGAAGCGTTTTGGGTGGGATGCCGCTAATGTCCAAATAGACGTTGCGGTGTCGTCGCACCAAGAAGAATGCAGTGTCCATCCACAACGGACGCCCGCCGTGCGCCAGTAGGATTTTCAGCCGAGGAAAGTCGACCGCTACATCGTCCACGTAAATCGGATCGCCGTACTTGTTGCGCGCTCCGGGGAAAATCGACGTGCCGGTGTGCACCATGATGGGGATACCGTTCGCCTCGGCCGCGCGATAAATGATCTCCAGTTCTTTAACGCCGTTTACGTAATCGTTGGGATAGAGCAGCTGGTGCGGGGGATGGATCTTAATGAGCTTGATGCCCAGCCGGAGGACATGTTCCATATCGGCCAGCACATTCTGCGTGTGACGCGGATGCACGCTGCCGCAAGGAATAAGCCGCTTCGGATCTTCCTTCACGTAATTGGCGATGAACTCATTGACCGCCGGCGTGAACCCGATGACCTCGGGTGCAACATAGTTGATGAGCACAGCCCGATCAATGCCAATTTTGTCGAGGTGCTTGAGGAACGCCTTTGGCGAGCCGCAGTACTCGGCAATCTGGTCGACGTCCCTGCGCGACTTTTTCATCAGCGCCAATGCCTCAGGCTTGAACAACTGCATCGGCTGAATGTGAATGTGGCAATCGGTGATGAGCATCAGTTGTCAGTAGTCAGTTGCCAGTTGTCGGTAGCAAGTTGTCAGTTGTCGCAGGGGTCGACTCGCCGGCAGTTCTCGGCGACGTCATATATCTCTTACGGTGTCATCTTGAGCGAAGTCGGAGGACCCCTATGGGATCAAAAACTTTCTCCCCTCAATTCGCCGCCGCCATCACTGCTCGCTTGGCGAACACGCGCACCATCTCGCGGCGATACTCCGGCGTCAGCGCCGAGGTAGTCAACGGCTTGGCGGTACTGGCAGCCAGATCGCCAATCCGCTCTGCGATCTCTTCGGTCGGAGCCACCCCTACCAGATGCGCATGTGCGTCTTTGATGAGGAATGGCGCAGGATTGACCGCGGTGATCGCAACACGTGCATCTTCCACGCGTCCAGAGCGCATTTTGAGCGCCACCGCGACGCCAGCCAGCGGATAATCAATACTCCCCCGAACGCGGAGCTTCTGGTAACTGCCGCGCCAGCCCGCAGACGATTCCGGCAGGTACACCCG
Source organism: uncultured Acidobacteriaceae bacterium (assembly GCA_963720135.1). Taxonomy (GTDB): domain Bacteria; phylum Acidobacteriota; class Terriglobia; order Terriglobales; family Acidobacteriaceae; genus Bog-257. The sequence continues at coordinate 186,707 of CAVREJ010000022.1, read as the reverse complement.
GGTAACGATCTCATTTGGCGCAAGATGCAGCCGTGCGATGCCGTCATTCACGTAGAACTCTGACAATGGGGTACGTCGCGTACCGGCCGGACCGGCAATCTCAATCTCAGCCCCCAGACACATGAGCGCCGGCGGCGTGTCACCTGAAAAGACCGCCCAGCAAAAGTTTCCTCCAGGTGCGACATGGCACAGGTCGCCATCTTTCTTGAGGCAGAAACCGCAACTCTTCCGCCACAGGAGCGATTGGTTATACCACAAGCAACGCGTGTCGAGGCAGAGATTGCCGCCAATCGTGCCCATGTTGCGTAACACCGGCGATGCGACTGTCTTCACCGCTTCATATAAGACGGCATAATCTTTGCGGATGAGCGGCGAATGTTCCACGCTACTAAGAGTTGTCAGCGCGCCAATCTCAACGCCGTCGCCGGCGCGATGACGAATGCCCCGCAGTTCGCCCACGCCGCGCAAGTCGAGAATATACGGCGGTGTGAAGAGTTTCTGCTTCATCGAAGGCAGCAGGTCGGTACCGCCCGCAACCACTTTCACCTGGCCATCATACTTCGTCATCAGAACTGTGGCTTCATCCAGAGTCTTAGGGCGCAGCAGTTGGAAGCTCGGCAAACTCACTTTCCACCTCCAACCGGCGCTCCGGCATTCGTACCCTGTCGCGCCGGATCAAGCGCATGTCGCACCGGGCCCTTACCACGGAACCACAGTGAGCCGCCGTGTTCGCGAAGTTTCTGAGGGGCCGTCGGGTCAACCGACTCGGTCATTTCGATTCGCTTCATTCCCTTCTTCGCGCGCAAGGCTGACAGCACACGCTCAGGCGTGAACGGCGTCTCGCGTAAGCGAACTCCCACAGCGTCGTAGATCGCATTTGAGATTGCCGGGATTGTTGCCGCCAGCGAACCTTCGCCGGCCTCCTTCGCGCCGAACGGCCCTTCGGGATCGATACTCTCGACGATAATGCATTCAATCTCGGGCGATTCGGTGGACGACGGACTGCGGTACTCGAGCATGCCCGGATTCATCAGCAGCCCGTCTTTCCAAACCATTTCTTCCTCAAGCGCCTGGCCAAGTCCCATCCAGACTGAGCCGATTACCTGGCCTTCGACAGCCACCGGATTCAGCGCGCGTCCGCAGTCGTGGGCGGCCCATATTTTATGTACCGTTACTTCGCCGGTATCTTCGTCCACGCTGACGTCGGCAACCTGCGCGGAATACGAGTACGCCGGCGAGGGTCCCACGCCACCGCCTTTATGTTTACCACCGCGCGCCGCGACAGGAGGCGCATACGAGCCGGTACCGGTCAGTGCGCCGTGGAAGTCGATCGCCGCGACCGTCGCTTCCTCAAAGCTCATGTGGTCCTTTGGGGCTTCGCTCTTGCGCGTTTGTAAGACCGACCCCCGAAGTATTTGCCCCTCCACATGTCCGCGCGCAGCCTCCTGCTCTACCAGGCTATCTGACGCAGTAAGATTGTAGTCTGACAGCGTGGTACCCTTGTTCCAAACGCGGTCGTTGCGCATAACAACATCGTCGGGCGTACATTCCATCCGCTTGGCGGCGGCGCTTACGATGTTCTTCTTCACATCTTCGGCGGCGCGCAGAGCAGCATTGCCAGCCATAAAGGTCACGCGGCTTGAGTAGGAGCCGAGGTCGATCGGAGTCAGGTCGGTGTCGGCAGCGATGACCTTGACACGTGAAATATCGCAGCCCAGCGCCTCCGCCACCACCTGCGCGGTCATGGTGTCGGAACCCTGTCCAATCTCCGAAGCTCCGGTGTAAACCACCACGCCGCCATCGCGATCGATTTTGATGTTCACCGTCGAGTGCGGCATATCGGAGCGGATAATGCTATTGGCCGCGCCGCTCACATAATGACTGCATGCCACTCCAAGGCCGCGGCCCTTAGGCAGCTTGCCTTTGCGTTCCTTCCAGCCCGACCGCGTAACTACCTGGTCGATGCACTCCGGCAACCCATAGCTCAACACGCGAAGTCCGTTCACCGTCACTGTCGGCGGCTTCAACAGGTTGACGCGTCGCATTTCTGCCGGATCAACGGTGAGCTTCGCCGCGATCTCGTCCATCTGCGACTCGAACGCGAAGCGCACATTAACGGTGCCGTGTCCACGCATGGCTCCGCAAGCGGGCTTGTTGGTCAGCACGCGATAGCCGTCGTAACGAATGTTGGGAATGTCGTACAGCGCGCCCAGCAGCGCACCGGAATAGAGGATGGTCACAACCCCGTAGGAGCAGTAAGCGCCACCATCCTGAACAACCTTGCAAGCGACCGCGGTCATGCGGCCATCGTTCCGCACGCCGGTCTTAAGGTCGATGATGGTGCGCGGACGTCCGCGGTGCGCCCAGAAAACTTCCTCGCGCGTGTAGGTGATCTTGACGGGAGCTCTTGCCGCGCGCGCCGCCACCGCGGCGATGATCTCTAGCGGAATGATCTCGCTCTTGCCGCCAAATCCCCCGCCTACCAGGGGTTTAACGACGCGGATCTGCGACATCGGCATCTCCAGCACCAGCGAAAGCTTGTGCTGCAGATAGTACGGAACCTGCGTCGAGGACCACACGGTAAGCCGTCCCAGCTTGCCGGTGTGCGGATCGAGTTCGAAGTTGGCCAGCGTGCTATGCGGCTCCATCGCGGCGTGCGTCACTTCGTTGGCGATGTAGCGGCCCTCGGCGATGTAATCGGCTTCGGCAAATCCCTGGTCCAGATCGCCGAAGATATGGTGATAGTCCTTCTCGATATTGTGCGGACGATTCTCGTGGATGAGATCGCCCTCGGCTTTCATAGACTCTTCCGGATCGAAGTAGGCCGGAAGAGGCTCGTATTCCACGTCGATCAACTCAAGCGCGTTCTCCGCGATCTGTTCGCTGATGGCGGCAACGCAGGCGACATGATCGCCTATGTAGCGGACCTTCTCCACCGCCAGCGCGGTCTCGTCGTGACCCACCGGAAGAATACCGTATGGATTCGGCGCGTCAGCCCCGGTGACGACCGCGACGACGCCGTCCAGCACTTTTGCCCGCGAAGTATCGATATGCTTGATTCGAGCGTGGGGATAGGGCGAATGGAGAATCTTGCCCACCAGCATGCCGGGAAGGCTGAGGTCGTCCGTGTATTTGCCTGCGCCGGTGGTTTTGCCCGCGGCATCTACCATGGCGATTGATTTACCGATTACAGAAAAATCATTCATTAGCAATTAGCCTTTAGCAATTAGAAGCTATCAAGCCATCTCACAAATCGGTTTTGAAAGGGCACGGCTTCAGCCGTGCCGTAAACGGCCCATTAAGGGCTCGGCTTTGGCCGCTGAGGGCCCACATTTTGGGCCGCATCGGCATCTATGAGACGGCCTAGATGGCCTCTAGCAATTAGTAACGGCATCAGCGTTCAGTCCAACCAGGATTACGGAAAGCGAAGAATTCTTCTTCTACTTTGCTCCTACCAACTCTTCCTTCTTACTCTTCTGTTCGGCCTGGATCACGGCCCGTATGGCCTCATACATCTGTGAGTATCCGGTGCAGCGGCATAGGTTGCTGCTGAGCGCAGCGCGAATCTCGTCCTCGGTCGGATCGGGATTGTTGGCCACCAGCGATCTCACGGTCATCATGAATCCTGGCGTGCAGAAGCCGCATTGCGCGCCGCCAAAATCGCCATAAGCCTTCTGCAACGCGGCCAGACCGCCGTGATCGGCAAGGCCTTCAACGGTGGTAATCTCTTGCCCCTCGCAACTGGCCGCCAGCATGGTGCAAGAGAGCATGGGGACGCCATCCACTTGCACGGTGCAGGAGCCGCAGGAAGAATCATCGCAGGCGCGCTTGGAGCCGGTGAGCGCCAAGTCCTGCCGCAGCACGTCGAGCAGAAGCTTGTTCGGCTCAATCGCCAACTCGTGGGCGCGTCCGTTGACGCGTAGTTCGATAAGTTCTTTTTTCATAGGAAAACCGCATTTAGCTATTAGCCGTTAGCTCTTAGCTTTTAGTAATCCGGATACCTACACGAATCTCGATTGCTAAGAGCTAACAGCCATCTTCTGGCCTGCTAAAAGCTAAGAGCTAACAGCTAACAGCTGATAGCTATCCTCAGTACACCGGCACCGTCGGATCAATCTGCCGCGACCAGCGGTCGATGCCTCCGCGCAACGATTGCACCTTGTCGAAGCCTTGCTGCCGCAGCCATGCTGTGACATTCATCGACCGCACGCCATGATGGCAAATGACCACGATGTGGTCTTCGGGATCAAGTTCCTGATTAAAGCGCGCCGGAATATCGCCCATCGGAATCAATTTGCTGTTCGCAATCTTCGCAACCTCAAACTCCCAAGGCTCGCGGACATCGAGTAGCACGACATCCGCTCCCGCCTGTTGCTGGGCTTTCAGTTCTTCCGGCGCGATCTCGTAATCCAGGTTGATGCTCACTTCCCCACCCACTTAGGCCGGCGCCGTTCGATAAATGCCGCGATACCTTCCTGCGCATCGTCAGTCTTCATGAGTTCGTCGAAATAAATCTGCTCGGCGCGGGCTAAGCCCTTGTCAAAATGAATCGCGTCCCACGCATAGAATGCCTTCTTGGCCAGGGCAAGCGCTACTGGGCTCAACTGCGACACCCGTTGCACACATTCCGTGACCAGGGTTTCCGGATCATCGGCGAGCCCGTTCACCAAACCAGCCTCCAGCGCTTCCCGGCCATTTAGAGTTCGACCGGTAAGCACCAGCTCCGCCGCCAGCTTTTGTCCCACAATGGCGGACAACGCTACTGTGGCGACCGGCGGATAACATGCCAGCTTGATCTCGGGAAATCCCCAAACCGAATCCGGCGAAGCGTACACGACGTCACACATCATCGCCAGCTCTGCACCGCCGCCGAGACAATGCCGGCGAACGCTGGCAATCGTCAGCTTGCTGTTGTCCACCACCGAGCGAATAACGCTGTGAAACGCGGTCAACATCTCGCGCACTTTGTCAGGCGTGTGGGCTGCGACATCCACTCCGCTGGAAAAAGCACGCTCGGAACCCGCGAAGACGATGACGCTGATTTCCGTCTGGGCTTCGATTTGTTCCAGCGCCGCGTGCAGTTCGTCCATCATGGGGATGTCGATGACGTTAAGCGGCGGATTATTCAGCACGACGCGAGCTGCCGGTGGTTGCAGATCGACCGTGATGCGGGCGAAACCGGTTTGGATCGTATTGCTCATACCTTCAACAACAGGTCCCTCGACTCGGACTCATGTCCTCGCTCGGGATGACAATCTGACGTACTACTTTCCCGTAAATCTGGCAGGCCTCTTCTCGAGGTACGCAGTCAAACCTTCCTTCGCGTCCTCGCTCTCAAAAAGCAGCTGCTGATTCTCGCGCTCCAACGCCAGCCCGCCTTCCATTGGTATCTCCCAACCGGTCTGCACCGCGCGCTTGATCCGCCCGACGGCCTTGGCAGCTTTGTTCGGAGGACAGAACTGGCGCGCGTACTCCAACACCCGTTCCATAAAGTTTTCGCCCTCGAAGATTTCATTCACCAAGTCCAGTTGCTTGGCGTCCTCGAAGGTGAAGGTCTTGCCCGTCACCATTAGCTCGATGGCTTTCGATTTCCCTACAATCCGCGACAGGCGCTGGGTTCCGCCGGTTCCCGGCAACACACCCAGGTTGACCTCGGGCAATCCGATCTTGCCGCCATCCTTGCGTGCAATTCGCAAGTCCGCCGCCATGGCAACCTCCAGGCCTCCGCCAACACAGTGGCCGTTCAGAGCGGCGATCACCAGCTTGGGCGTGTTCTCCAAGCGCAGCAACATCTCATTGGCGTGAAGACAGAAGTAGTACTTGAATGTGGGATCAACTTCGGTCAGCATCTGGATGTTCGCGCCCGCGCAGAAGAACTTTTCGCCCGCCCCGGTCAGCAAGATCACGTAAACGTCATTGTCCATCCGCGCCCGCAGAATGGCATCGTCAAGCTGACGATTCATCTCATAGCTGTAGGTGTTGGCAGGCGGGTCGCTCATTGTAATGACGGCGATTCCCGACTCGACACGATATTGGACGAGTTCCTTCACCTCGCTCGACGCAGATTGAGTAGTGCTATCCATCGACAAAACTCCTGACATAGCATTGCTGCAACCCGGTCATGAACGCCTCCGTCCGGTTGTCAGTGGCGGAGCAGATTTGCGCCTGTGACGTTTTGTCTTGGGACGGCCGTTCGGCTCCGGCCTGCCGCTGCGATTCGCCTCGCGACGTGGCTGCCAGTCGCTGGCTTTCTCGGCCCGCACTCCACGCAGAAAAATATCACTCATCTCGCGCGCAATGGTTTCCGCGTCGGGGTCGACGCGCGGCCGGTACCAGGTGTACAGCCAGTTCATCATTCCGAAGAGTCCCATGACCGCCGTACGCGTGCTGATTCCGTGCATCGCGGCGGCACCCGGCCCGATATATTTCAACCCTTCTGCCTTGGCCAGGTCCTCTACCAGACCGACACAAATGCGGTAGTACTCACGCTTGATAGCGGCCAGCTCAGTGCCATAGCCGTTCTTCAGAACATCGTCTTCATGCGCCAGTACCTTCATCGCTTTTTGTTTGGCGACGGAATAACCAACATGGTTGTGGACGAAGATCCGGATGCGAGTTTCGGGATCGTTACTCTCAGCCAGTTGCTCGCGCAATCGCTCGATAATGGTGCTGAAAGTGTGCTGCTGAATGAAATAGAGCAGCTTCTCTTTGGATTCGAAATAGTAGTAAAGGCCGGCCAGCGAGATGCCGCTCAGGCGCGACAAGGTCGCGCATGGAAGCGCCTTCATATCCTTTGTCAGCAAAGATCTCTGTGGCATAATCGAGAATCTGGCCTAAGCGGCGATCAAAACGGCTGTCGCCGGCGATGGGGTCTTCCAGAGTCCGGGTTGTGGAAGAAGAGGCCATGTCAATCGTCAGCCGGAGGGCAATGTCCAGGCAATCAGGGATAATTTCGAACGTTCGTTCTAATTTTATTCTCAGCCGGCCGATTCGGCAAGTCATGCTTGAAAAAGCGCTCAAGTCAAGAAGATCCGCCTGAGGCTGTGGTTCTGATTTCGGGAAATGACCATCAGGTGCCGTCGTTCGCCAGTTCGCGACGGTGTTGTACGACACTCCCTACTGCAATCCCGCCTGGCTCAGCATCTCGAGGAATTGCTTCTGCGTACGCATGTCGATGGACTGAGCGACCAGCTTGCCGTCGCGATCGTAAACAAAGCTTTTCGGAATGCCCTGGACTTGGAACAGTTCGTTCACTTTTCGTCCGGGGTCGAGCATGACCGGGTAGCTGATACTCCGCTCCGCAATAAAGGGCTTAACTTTATCGGCCTCTTCATCGGAAATGGCCAAGATGACGAATCCTTGATCTTTGAATCGCAGGTAGAGCGTGTTGAGATCGGGCATTTCCTTGCGGCACGGGGGGCACCATGTCGCCCAGAAATTCACCAGCACGACTTTTCCCTTCAGCTCCTTCAATGTCCATGTTTTGCCTTGAAGGTCGGTGAGGGTGAAGTCAACTTTCTGACGCTCCTTGTCAGCGGCTTCCAGCTTCGCCATGGCAACCTTGAACTGCGGCGTGTCCAAAGTTGTCTGCACATGCTCGTAGCGCACTAGTTGGGCGAGCTCGTCGTATGCGTTGCTCGAAACAGCCGGCTTAGCTTCCGGCGGCGCCTGCTGTAACGCGCCAGCCAGCGTTGTAGCGACCTCCTGCAGCGTGTCGTGCCCGAAGTCGCCTTCGGTCGCGCGGTTCGCCAGATAATTTGCCAGCTGAAGTTTGTTCTCGCTCGGCGGCAAAGCGCGAATCTCCAGCGCAATGTCTTTGGTGGTGTGCGCCCGGACGTCGTCGGGCAAGCTGCGCAATGTCTTAATCTGGTCGTAGATCGGCTTCTCTTGAGCGGTCCAGACGATCTCTTGTTTCTGCGCCCAGGCGGAAAGCGTACTCATCACCAACATCTGCACTGCAACCGCATACAGAAAAGCCAAAAGCGCCATGCTTCGGGCTATGCTGCGGGACGAACCACGCGAAACCGTGTTCATCGGCCCACCACCTCTTCGGTAATCTTATCGCTTTGCAGTAGTGTTCGGATGTAGGTTACCGCGCAGCAAAAGGACGGCGCTGTGCGCGTCGTCCTTCGCCATACCTGCTTGATTTGTAGGCTAAACGCCGACCAGTTCTTCTTGCGGTTGTATGGTGGGCTCCACAGCCACCACTGGCTTGATGCGCGACGATCCCAGCTTCGGCAGCTTGACATCCCAGATGAGTCCCAGCGCTTCCAGTGTCTTGATGCCGTACCAGTTCATATCGAACTCGTACCATGCCAGGCCATGGCGCGCCGATTGCGGATGCGCGTGGTGATTGTTATGCCAGCCTTCGCCGAAGGCGAGGAAAGCAACCCACCACAGGTTCCGCGAGTCGTCATCGGTGGCAAAGCGCTTGGAACCCCACATGTGGGTCGCCGAGTTCACAAACCAGGTGGAGTGCAACAGGACCACAGTACGCAGGAAGACTGCCCAGAACATGACTCCCCAGCCTCCGATGACCAGGAGAAGCACGCCCAGGGTGGTGAGAGGGACCCAGTGATATTTGCTGATCCAGAGATGAAACTTATCTTTGCGCAGGTCGGGGACATACGCGAGAAGATCGCTGTTGTTGTTATGAAAGGTCTGCCCGGTGAGAATCCAACCCATGTGCGCCCAGAAGCCGCCATCGCGAGGAGAGTGTGGATCGCCCGGCTTGTCGGTGAGCTGATGATGGACGCGATGCGTGGCCACCCAGAAGATGGGACCGCCTTCCAAGGTCAAGGTGGCGCAAACCGTAAGAACATACTCCAGCCACTTTGGACACTTGTAGCCGCGATGCGTCAGCAGCCGGTGATAGCCCATGCCAATGCCGAGGCTTCCCGCCACCCAATACACAATTACCGCGACGATCAACGCCTTCCAACTGAACATGAATAAGGCCACGATTGCGCCGATATGAAATGCGAGCATGAAGCCGGTAGTAAGCCAATTGATCTTCTTTTTTTCTTTCTGTGCGCTCATTTCTCCCCTAGGTTATTGCGTGCGGATCCATGTGATGTATGGTGCAGGAGCCAATCTCAGACTAACAACGGAAGAGCATTCTGTTTGTAATACTTTTGTCACATCGGATTGTGACGTGGGGAAAGGGAAGGACGGTATTGCTTCTTCGGATTCGCGATTGTCAGTTCTTGTCGAAGGCAATGCGTGCGGTCGTTACTTGTTGGTTTTTGCCGCCGCTGCTGGCAATGACATGCCGAAGAGCAATGCCTGCCGCGCTCGCTCCGCGGCCTGGTCATCATAGCCTTCGAGGATCAGCAGATCGTTACCCTCGATCTCCAGCGTGGCTTTGCCCTCGTTGGTCTCGAATGCAATCAGCGATGGCGACGCCGTTGCGCTGGTTCCGTTTGCTGGCGCCGATTGCTGCAAAACAGCCTTCTTGTAGCGCTTGGGGAGATAGTCGGCGTAAAGCTTCGCAAAATCCCGGGCGGCTCCCGGCGAATCCCAGCGCGAAAAATACAGCATCGCGATCTGGTCCTTCGGCGCCGACTTGGCGTGGGCTGCGAAGTAGTAGCCGCCGCGCCAATGGGGATAGTAGTTTGGTGGGGCCTCGCCGTACTGCTTAGCGAGTAGGTAGATGTCGAACTCGCCCATGCCGCCGAAGTCGAAGCGCTGGTAGTCGGAGCCGACCAGTTTGTCGAGATCGGGGATAATCAGCGGCGCCACATCCTGCTTCAATAAATATGTCTCAGGCTGCATGATCTGGCGCGTATCAATGGGTGGATGCTCCAGCATGCCGGGAAAGGCCGCCTCTCTGCCCTTGTTAGCCAACACCGTGCGTACAAACTCCAGCCCAAAGGTGTAGGGCATCAGCAACGATTCTCGCAGGAACATGGGAGCTGCCGCGAACACAGGTGAGTCCTTGTTGTCGGCCATGCTGGCGCGCATGACATCGATGATCTCCGGAGCGGTCAGAATGTTCTTGCCGGTGGGGGCCAAGGTGTAGTCGAGCAGTACGACCATCGCCTGGCCCTCGGCAACGCACTGGCGCGCGGCCTGGGCCTCTTCCACCACCTGTTCCTGCTGATCGGGCAAAGGCGCATCGTCTTTGGCGCCAGCTAATTCCCATTTCTCCAGGCCAATCTTCTGGTCCTGCAAGGCATGGGTAAGCTCGTGCGCCAGCACCGGCCGCTGCACATCCGGCTGCACCCAGTCGAGCAGATTGACGCTCTTCGACTTGGGATCGTAGTAGGCCGCAACCTGTTCACCCAGCAGCCGAAGAAACTCAGAATGCAGGTCATAGCCCGCCGGAAGCAGGCCAAACTTCTCCAGCACCAGCCGCGATTGCTCCAGTCGCTGGGCGTCTTTGTCATCCTTCATACGCTTGTCAACGTACTTTTCTACCGACTCTCGGGTGATGAGGTGACGCTTAACCTTGTGCTCGATCGGCAACCCAGTGTCATGGCTGGCAAAGGCGAGGATTTCGTCCACCGAGCGGAATAGTTCCTTGGCTTGCGCCTTCGTAATGCGCGTCTGCGTCTCCGGTTGCTCGGCAGATTGTGGTGGCGCACTTTCCTGCGGTTGGTCCTGGACGGAAACACCGGCTCCCGGAACTTGCGTCGTTCCAGGTGGGTTCGCCGGCTGCGCGGGAGTTTGCGGCGCGGCAGGCTGCGACGGCGTCGGCACCTGACTCGGCTGTTGCGGAGGCGAACTCCATTGCGGCTGGTTGGATGTGCTCTGCGCCCACGACAAACCGAACAGCAGAAGAAGGAGAAAGATGACGGAGAAAGGCCGGGCAGGGAATTTCGACGACTTAGAGAATGGTAAGCGGTTTTCGCGCATGCAGAATCCTTAAGCATACAGGACACTGCTGCCGAAGTAGCACCAACCAGCGTCAAACGCTATGATCAAATCTCTGCTCGTTCTAACAGGTGAGGTGCAATGATCCGAATTCGTCGGCGGTTGCTGACCTACGTTGCGATAGTCCTTTTCTGCAAATTGCTGCTTGCGCAATCTCCACAGGCAGTTTCACCGGAGGCAATACAAAACCCTCCGCAAGCTACCGCGGAACGTACCTGGCAGCAGCGAGAGGCCTATCGCAAGGCCATGGAAGAGGCCGACCAGAAAATCGATGATGAAGTGAAAGCGCATTCCGAGCTGATGAAGAACCTCGAATATCTCACTACGCAAATTGGTCCGCGCCTCACGGGATCGCCGCAGATGCAGGCGGCCAGCGCCTGGACCCTCAAACGCTTCCAGGATTACCACGTTGAAGCGCATTTGGAGACGGCAGAGATTGCGCATGGTTGGACGCGCGGCGTGGAAACCACCGAAATCACCAGCCCCGTCCAGCGCCGTATCGGCATTCATGCGTTCGGCTGGAGCAAAGCGACTGACGGAGAGATCAAAGGCAAAGTCGTCGTGCTGAATGTCAAAGAGCCGTCTGATCTTGAGCAGTACAAAGGCAAGTTAAAGGGAGCGATCGTTCTGTTGCGCAAACCCGCTGACTTGTCGAAGCTGGAGGCGAATCCGGAGAATGCATACGACGCAGTCATTCCGCCTGCGCGCGGCGTACCTCAAGCCAATGGCGGTTGGCGAGGGCACATGCAACTGATGAAGCAGGTCGCCGCCGAGCAGCCAGCGCTGGTCCTGATGGACAGTGGCAAGCCAGACAGCCTGTTCAATATGACCGGCGGCTTCAACCGCTATGCGGCTAGCGATGTGCCAATGGCTTTCCTCACGCACGAGGACTACGACCTCATCTATCGCTTGCTTCAGGCTGGAGCGGTGACGATGAAGGCCAACTTACAAGAGGTGTTCAGCGACAAGCCGGTGCCAGCCTCTATTACCGTCGCCGAAATCAAGGGCAGCGAGCACCCAGAGGAACGTGTCATTGTCGGCGGCCATCTCGATTCCTGGGACCTTGGACAGGGAGCGCTCGATAATGGCACCGGCGCCATGGCCACACTTGAGGCGGCACGAGCGTTGCAAGCGCTGGGCTGGAAGCCGAAGCGCACCATTACCTTCCTCTTGTTTACCGGCGAGGAACAGGGCGGGATCGGCGCCGACACCTTCCTGAAGAACCACGCCGCTGAAATTTCCGCTATCGATGCTGTACTCATTCACGACACGGGAACTGGCAAAGTATTCAGCATCTCGCTGAACGACTTGTGGGAGACCACGGCGCTGATGCACGAGATCTATCAACCGTTACGGGAGGTATTCGACCTTAAACCGCTTTCAACGCGCTACTTCGGCTCCTCGGACCACGTGCCGTTCCTGAACAAGGGTGTGCCGGCATACTTTTGCGTGCAGCTACCCGCGCAGTATCGTGAAGCCCATCACAGCCAAACCGACACCTTTGACAAAGTGATTCCCGATCAGATCAACGAGGGAGCGGCATTCCTGGCAGCTTGGGCATGGAATGTCTCCGAAATGCCGGAGTCGCTGCCACATCATGCCGTGCCTGCCGAACCTATGGATTGACGGGTCGAGCCACTCCCGATTGCAAACCGCAATCGGCTTTGAAGGGCACAGGAACGGATGAGCGCTTTCCCAATCGGAGGAAATTGATCTCGTTTAAATGAATCGGCTCCTGGCGCCCTGTGTTTGAAGGATGACTACTATTTGGGCCTTCCCAGCCAGGAATACTGCCATGCGACGGAGAGACTTTGGTAGTCTCCCCCAAAGCGGATGTATGTGCCGGTGTTGAAACTAATCTTCAGCGATTGATGTTTGCTCACCGGAACCGCTCCGGTCACTCCGATACGCGAGCTCGTCTGGCGGGTGGCTGGATTTGTTATGCCGCTCAAGGCGGTAACACCACCAAACCAGAAATTGCCGTCCAGCGAGAACCAAAACCGTGGCTTGACGTCGTAGCTCAGGTGCCCTTCGAAGGAGCCAATGGGGGCTTCCGTCTGAGGCTTGGGTTGCGGGGGAGAATAGTATTGGGGATTGGTGGTATAGAACCAGACTCCGGCGTAGCCATCGAGCACCCAGTGGCCCCATCGTTCCGAATAACCAAATTCCGGCTTGAACGCCCAGCGGTTGGCGCCCCAGTTGATCAGCTTCGTCGGGTCGTATTGCCCCGTGGGAGCCAACACCTTGAGACTGACACCCAGCAAAGTCTTTTGCTTCCATTTCACAAAGTCCTTGGGTGGCATGGCCGGACCGCCTTTGAGGTTCACGGCCAGCCGAAACGTAGAATCCAACAGTCCAGAGCGGTAAAGCTGCCGCTGATTTCCGAGCAAACTGCCTTGGAAGGTTCCGACCGCGTAAGGCAACGAGGCGTTAATATTGGCCGAGCGACCGAAGAAGTTGAACGAATGATAATAGGTGAAGATGGGGACACTGTACGTCCCGGTCGCGTTCGTAATGGGAACTGCACCATTAAAAGAAAGACCGCCGTCATAGAAAGAATACGTCAGGGTAATCGCGTTGGAATGGATTGCCGTGATTACGTACGCACGCGGAGATAGATCCTGGGCGCTGAGGGCTTGCAGGCCACATAGTGCCATGGCTGCCAATGACACGGGCTTGAACAGAAATCGCATCTCAACTCAGAGCGTCTCTCATGACGTGCTAAGCCGTCTTCGTCTACAGCAGGAACTCAACGCAGAAGCATGCCTTCGCCTAGTACGCCAAGGTGTCAGCGAACTGGCAGCTCGATCCCGAGTGCACGGCGATCATTGCCGCGCCGGACGCCTCCGTATTCAGGGTCGATGCCGGAGACCGCTCCAACAGCAATCAGTTTCTCGCTGCAGGGCCTCCTGGACTCGCTACTCCTGATTTGAACAACAGAGAATGGAATTTATCCTCGCCAAGCACCCTGCGGAATTCCCTGAATGCAAAGAGAGGAATGAAAGTGCAAAATACGACGATACAACGACCGGCCAACTCGTCGATCCGTATCTCGTGAGACGCCTTCGCAATACTTGATCCATGCAGAAGTCGCTTGATCCCCTCCTCGACAATGTGGAAGGCGAATACGAGCAGGCCAAACAAGAACGCCTTGTAAATGGACGACAAGAACAATGGCCTGGCCTCGTATCTCCTGCCGATCTTCGCGTACTCACCGATCATGATGACCTTGGTAATCACCAGGGCATTGATCAGCGCAAAAGCATAACTCCAATACCTGACGTGGAATTCCTTCAACAGGAGCATGCTGTAGGTCGTAAGAGCGCAAAAGAAGAAAGCCAGATATAGGAAGATCGTCAACAGCTCCTTAAGCTCGTGCTTGGCTTTCCGCTTTAGTTCTGATCTTGCGGTGTCGTCTTTGATCATCAGCCCTTACTCACGCTAACGCGGCGATTTCCGTTCTCCTAATGGCGCCTTCCTCACGGGATAAGGAGCCCTGGCCCATCGAGACTTTGGCCTGGGCACTGCGGGCCCGGGTCTGGACAACGTTTGGGGCTGCGCTACTCATGGCTCTGGGGCGCGTTCCCTTTCAGACGGTACACCATGGCCGTCTTGGTAACGCCGAGCGCCAGCCAATCCTGCACATCTTGCTGGAGCGAGACATAGAACTGCGCGGCCAGTTGCTTTTGCTTGTCGGCCACGTTCTCTCTGCGATCGAACTTGACCTGGAAAGCAAACTCTCCCACCAGAGACTTGTGCTCGCCGCGAGTGCGCCACAATCCGATGTCGCATTTGCCCAGCAGTCCTTTACCAAAGTCCAGTTGGCCAAGTGGAAGCAATACCTCTTCCACAATGCCTTCGTTCACTAGGGTTATTTTCTCGTCAGGTGCCACCTTGATAGCGGCGGCAAGCGCCGGGAAGACCCTTACCAGAGTGGCCATGGAGGTTCGATCTGCCTCATGCATCTGGCTCAATCCGAACTGGCAGTTGTGGGAGTAGAGGATGCGGTATCCGCCGACTTGGTCCTTCAGAGGGAGGGCCTCGGCTTTGAACTTAATCCGGTAGGCCCCGGCAATCTTGGGACGCACATCAACCGCAGTCGCCGCCTGCTCATCAGGGTGGCGGAACTTGAAGACGATTTCCGGATCGCCGACGGGAAAGCCATCCACGTAGCTGATACGCCGACGCAAGATAAAAGCGTTGTTGTAGAGGCGGAAGTCCGACGTATCGCCGAAGGTAATTTCCCTGATTTCCGGCCGCAGCCCGGCTTTCTCGTCCACTATGAAACCAACGCCAACCTGTTTGGCGGTACGCTGCACGATCTTGCCGAAATCACGAAAACTCTGCACCGAAGTGAAGCGGTCGGGCTTCAGGATGAGCTTGGCCTCCAGATATTGCACCCGATCAAGTGGCGTGCCGTCGGCATAAGCTTGTCCCGGCGCAGAAATCTGCGAGTCAAGCATTTTGATTTGGGATAATTTAACTTTGCCTTTCTTCCCCTTGTCTTTCTTCTCTTTTTTTGCCACTCCAAGTACCTCCATGTGCATGACCGCTCGATGCGGAGAGCGCGAGTCGGCGACGTGCCCTCCATAATTACTCCCCAAATCGCGGGAGCGCCACTGGGAAAATTCCTAGTTTTGGCCACCTATTAAGTTAGAAGAAGCCGCAGATGGAAGCCCGGAGGCGTGCACAAAGGTGGGTTTCTCGTGCAGAAGCCGCTGGAAAACTGCTGGAGGATTATTTGGCGTGGGCGAGCGCTTCCGCCTTGCGAATAGCAGTCTCGTGCAGATCGTAGGCTTCGAGGGCCTTGCGCGCGGCTTCGCGCGCCCCGCTTGTACTCATTCGCTTTTCGGCCTCAGCGAAGGCATCTTCGGCATCTTCATGGGCGTTGAACGCGTTGTCATCTGCTTCCTTCACCCGCTCGGCAGCGGCCATGACCTTGGAATCGATTGTCGGAGGTTCTTCCTTTTTCCCGAGCTTCGCTTTCTGCCGCGCCCGTTTAGCGCCGCCATTTTGCGACACCAACTGATTGTAGGCAATCTTTAGATCGTCTCTCCATGTGTCCTTGACCTTCCTCTCGAATTCGTCCAGAGCGGCTCTGGCTTCATCGACGATCCCTCGCACTCGTCTCTTTTTCAGAAGCCACTTCCAAACGCCCCATTTCGTTCCTTCCATCATGATTGCCCTGGCTTCTTCGACAGCAGGCAGTTTTCGCATTGCAGACCTCGCACACGGTTGTGAATTCGTGCGAGTGGGTAAGACAAGCCCACTCGGGCAGGGACTTCACTACAAAAATTGTTTGAACTTTTTATCGTATAGATTTCAGAGGAGGCTCTTACCCGGGGAGTTGAAATGATCGCTAACTGCGTTCCCAATTCGGGAACGACGCTCGCACCAAATATCGGGCCAGCCTCATCCCTGATCCTGAAGGACTATGGCAATCCGTCGGTAGAAATGCGCGCATCTGCGCTACGAGCCAATGTATCGCGCGTACAAACTACGAGCGATGGCGGTGTCGGTGGTGCCTTTGATAATGGCTCGGCCGTCCGAGAAAAGCGTCAACTCATAGGGATCGCGCCAAAACTTAAGAATGAACTCGCTGTGCCGTACGGTACCGTGAGGAGTCAATCGGCGAGTGAGTTCGTCGAAATCGATGGGTCGCTGCCGCTCATGAATCTGCACGGAATTTCGTCCGCAGAGAGTGACATGCGGTCGTCCTTCGCCGGCGAGATGAACGAAGTCATGCTGGCCGCACGCCCGGCAACTAGGGCTGGGCCCGCCCGTCTCGATCTCCGCGAAGTCGTTCGACCATACGTCATAAGAGAGAAGTGTCCGCCGAACCTTATCGTGAGCGCCAACCAGCAGCTTGAGGGCTTCAGAAGAAGCAATCGATGCGACAAGGTTTACGGCAGAATTCAGGATGCCCGAGGTATCGCACGTCTCGACGATACCGCGGGGGGAATCAGGAAAGACACATGCCAGACAGGCCGTTTCGCCGGGAAGGATGGTCATCGTGACGCCGTAGGCTGCCACGGCGGCTGTGTAGATCCACGGCAGTTTCTTCGAGACGGCAAAGTCATTGATGAGGTAGCGCGTTTCGAAATTGTCAGTGCCGTCGAGGATGAGATCAACGTCGCGGAGCAAGTCTTCCACATTGGCCGGCATCAGGTCCGCCGCATGCGGCTCGACCACAATCTCAGAGTTGAAGCCCTTGATTTTACGGGCTGCGGCGATGGCTTTGGGCATTGACTCGGCAGCGTCAGCCTCGTCGAACAGCGACTGCCGTTGCAAGTTACTGGGCTCTACGTAATCGCGATCGATGATCCGCAGCTCGCCCACACCGGCCCGGGATAGCAGAGAAGCGATAGCAGAACCGGTAGCTCCGCAACCCACGATGGCGGCGCGCGCCGTCGAAAGCTTCTGCTGTCCCTGGGTTCCGATGGGGCGAAATAGAATTTGGCGAGAGTAGCGTTCGGCGAATTCCAACGACTGCACCTGCTCCGAGGAAGGCTTCCTTGTTTATTATAGGGATTCGACACTAACTTCGCCGTGCGGGCCGGGTTGAAGATAGGTCGCCACAGGTGCAGTTCGCTACTGCGGGACTTATCCTCGCCGGCATGGCACACCGGACTGTTCCCGTCAGACGAGATTCTCCGGGCAGCGGATGTGCTGAAGGTCAGAGTTTGACGGAGCCCAATCACGCCAGCATTCCATAAAATTGCGCTATTTTGCGGCTTGCTGGTGCTCGGCGTTTCCTCGGCGTGGCCGCAAACCGGGCAGCTGTCCACAGGTCAACAGCCTGGGCCGACCAGTTCGCAGACCAATCTTCCCGAGCCGCTAGGCGAGCTGAACAAGTACCAGGGGGCTCCCGTTCGTGCCATCGAGTTCAGCGGTATAAAGGGCACCAACCCGGAGATGCTTCGGAAAATGTTGGCACAGAAAGCGGGGGAGCCGCTGGATCGTCAGAAAATCCGTGCCAGTTTGCGGGTGCTCTACGCCACCGGACGCTTTTCTGCTTTACAGGTTGAGGCGGAGCCCAGCCAGACGAACGGGTTGTCGCTGATCTTTGTCGCTACCGAGAATTACTTCAACGGCGATGTCAACGTGGAGGGAGCGCCGGCCAAGACGAATCCCAAAGCGCATCAACTGGTGGAGTCCAGCAAGCTCGACCTGGGAGCTACATTCTCGCAGGAGAGTGTGGATCGTTCCGTCGAACGCATGCTGAAGGTAATGGCCGACAATGGCTACTACAAAGCCACCATTACCTATGACCTTAAACCGAACGACGACACCCGGCAGATGAAGATAGATTTTCACTTGGTTCCGGGGGAGTTGGCGCGCGTCGGTGTGGTCACCATCGAGGGTGACACCGGCATTCCGCCGGACAAGATTCGTAGCATTACCAAGCTGAAGTCCGGTGACAAAGTGAAGCAGGAGCACGTCACCCGCGCACTGGAACGGCTTCGTAAGAAGTATCAAAAAAACAATCACCTGGAGGCCCAGGTCTCGCTCATCGACCGTCATTACCACCCCGACACTAACCGTCTCGACTACGTCTTCAAAGCGGAAGAGGGTCCGACAGTGGCGATTACTACCGATGGCGCCAAGATTAGCAATCGCGAACTGAAGAAGCTGGTTCCCGTCTACCAGGAGAACTCCGTTGACGACGATTTGCTGAACGAAGGGCGCCGCAATATGCGCGACTACCTGCAGACAAAAGGTTATTTCGACGTCACTGTGGAAGTGGAACGGCAGCCGTCATCGGAGAAGAACCACCTCAACATTGTCTATAAGATTGATCCTGGTGTGCGGCACAAGCTTACCGCGGTGCGGATCGAAGGCAATAAGTATTTCGATACCGACACGATCCGCGAGCGCATGTCGTTGCAGTCGTCCAGCATCACTCTGTCGAACGGCCGTTTCAGCCAGAGACTGCTTGCCGAGGACCTGGCAATCATCAAGAACCTCTACCAGGCCAACGGGTTTCTCGATGTCAAGGTTACTGCCGATCTCGAGGACGACTATGAGGGGAAAGAGGGGCAGATGGCGGTCGTGATGAAGATCGAAGAAGGTCCGCAGACCTTGGTGGGTTCGTTGAAGGTAACGGGAAACCATGCCTTCCCGCTGGCACGCTTGATCCAGTTGCTAAGCTGTACTGAGGGCCAGCCTTACAGCGAAGCTAACGTCGTCAGCGATCGCGACGCGGTGACCTACTTTTACTACAACCACGGATTTCCCAATGTGCAGTTTGAAGCTGCGGCATCGCCGGTGCCGGGCGAGCCCCAGCGTATGCAGGTAGCATATATGATCACCGAGGGAGAGCAGGTCTTCGTCGACCGGGTACTGGTGAGTGGCCACGAATACACGCGTCCTTACGTTGTGAATCGCGAGATGCGCATCGGCGACGGAGATCCGCTGAGTCAGGCCAGGATGGTGGACTCTCAACGCCGCCTCTACGATCTGGGCCTCTTCAACCAGGTGGACACGGCTGTGCAAAATCCTGACGGCCAGGTGCCCTTCAAAGATGTGCTCTTCAACCTCCATGAGGCCAGACGCTGGACCTTCCGCTACGGCGGCGGCATCGAGTTTGCCACCGGCAATATTCCTACCACCAGCAATCCGCAAGGGAAGACTGGAATCAGCCCGAACGGAGTGCTGGAAGTCACTCGTCTGAACATGTTTGGACGGGACCAGACGCTCACCATGCGGGCTCGGATCGGTCTGCTGGTTCGCCGTGGTTTGATCGGCTATGACGCGCCGCGTCTGTTTCACCGCGAGAACTGGCGCTTCAACGCCACTGCCTTCTACAACAACGAAGCCGACGTGAATACGTTCACCTCACAGCGGCTCGATGGGACAGTCCAAGCGGAAGATAAATATAGCCGGGCGACAACCTTGTTTTACCGGCTGAGTTATCAGCGCGTGTCGATTGACCCTAATAGCCTGGTTATCGATCCCACTCTGATTCCGCTGTATTCGAAACCGGTTCTACTCGCAATTCCGAGTTTTACGTACGTGCGGGACACGCGTGACAATCCCATCGATTCGCACAAGGGAAGCTACAACATCGCCGATTTAGGTTTGGCAACCAGCGCACTGGGCTCGGAAGCTAACTTTGGGAAGGTGCTCCTTCAGAATTCGACCTACTACACCTTTAAGAAGCACTGGGTTTTCGCCCGCAATACGCAAATCGGGATACTGCATCCGTACGGCACTAACGATTTCCTCAGTTTGCCAACAGCGGGGACCCCGTTACCCGCGGAAGCAACCTCCGTTCCCCTACCCGAATTATTCTTCGCTGGCGGCAGCAATTCGCTACGTGGCTTCTCCATCAACCAGGCTGGCCCACGCGACTTGGTAACCGGTTATCCCATCGGTGGTCAGGGACTGTTCGTGAATAATCTGGAAATTCGCACTCCTCCGGTGGCCCTCCCCTTGGTGGGGGATAACCTGGGATTTGTTTTCTTCCACGATATGGGTAACGTGTTCGACACGGCGAACCACATTATTAGTGGGATGTTGCGAATCCATCAGCCTTCGATCGCCAATTGCTCTGCTCCCACCAGCAAAGCGACGTGCAATTTTAGCTACAATCCCCAAGCAGTTGGCATGGGTTTACGCTATAAGACACCGGTCGGTCCGGTGCGCCTCGACGTCGGCTATAACTTCAATCCGACGCGATATCCAATTCAGGAGCAGGACACGGTGCAAACCCTGCGTCATATCAATTTCTATTTCAGTATTGGACAGACATTCTGATGAAACGACTTCTCTACTTAATGATTGCCCTATTGCTGTTACTACCGCTGGTTAGGTCGTCTGCCTCGGGGGGCGAGGTCATCGACGGAATAATCGCCACGGTGAATCGCCAGCCCTTGTTTCAAAGTGACTGGGAAGAAGCCATCTGCTTCGAAGCCTTTATGCAGCAGAAGCCTCTTGCCCAGGTGACCGAGGCAGATCGACTGAAGGCTCTACAGCGCCTGATCGATCGTCAGCTACTCCAGGCGCAGATGGGAGACGAGACATTCCTGCAGCCATCGCAAGATGACGTCGAGAAGGATGTTACCAAACTTCGAGCGCAAGTTCCGGACGTCAAGGACGATCGGAGTTGGCAAAAGTTGCTTGCCAGCTATGGACTCACCCCGGAGACGCTGAGGGAACATTTGCGGACGGAGGTGCGGGTGATGAACTTCGTGGAGGTTCGCCTGCGGCCCGCCGTGCACATCCAGCCAGAGGAAATTGAGACTTACTACACGGATAAGTTGGTGCCCGATTTGCGACAAACTGGCGGCACAATGATTACCTTCCATGAAGCCGAACCCAGAATTCGGGAGTTGCTTGTGCAGCAACGCATGGATGAGTTACT
This sequence comes from uncultured Acidobacteriaceae bacterium, assembly GCA_963720135.1. Classification (GTDB taxonomy): domain Bacteria; phylum Acidobacteriota; class Terriglobia; order Terriglobales; family Acidobacteriaceae; genus Bog-257. Next base: position 165,466 of record CAVREJ010000022.1, on the reverse strand, counting down.
AGACGCATGGCTACATAACTTGCGCGAGCAGGCAGAAATACACAGTACCGTCCCGATTCCTGCCGGAAACGTTGAGGCCGATCAGGGCCAAGCCTCCGGCGCCAACTGAGAATGCCTGAAGGAACACAAATTCGCCGTTCGCATACCCGCTTGTGGATCGAGGCCGCAATCGGGGTTGTGTTATTGGCGGCGACTTTTTTTTTGGTTTGGTATGTGCGAAGCCCGCGCTTCGCGGACTTGGTGCGGCGTAAGACGATTGCCGCCCTGGAAGACGCCACCGGCGGCCGCGTTGAGTTGCATGCTTTTCATTGGAACCTCTTCAAGCTTGAGTTCGAAGCCGATGATCTGACCATCCACGGCTTGGAAGCCCCAGACGAGCGGCCGTACGCGCACGCTGACCGCATCTACATACGGCTGCACATCATCTCGTTCGTAGAAAAGCGGATCAACGTCAAAGATTTGGGCCTGGAGCATCCTGTCGTGCACCTGATTGTGAACCCCGACGGGACCACCAATGCCCCCGAACCGAAAGTGCGCAGCAACGCAGCGCCCGTGCAGCAATTGTTCGATCTGGCAATAGACCACCTCAATCTAAGTAACGGACAGCTGCTGGTGAATGATCGCACTCTGCCACTTGATTTCGCGGCCGATGATGTCATCGCCGTCATGACGTACGATCGCGTCGATTCCCGGTATGACGGGACCATACAACTTGGCAAGATGGACGCGAAGTATCAGGACTTTCGCGACGTTGCGGCACAGGGCGAGATGGCGTTCAGCCTATGGTCCAATCGCTTGCAAATCAAGACGCTGAAGCTCGCGTCGGAAAAGTCTGCGCTCGAGGCCAGCGGAACGCTCAGCAACTTTAACTCTCCTGAACTTAAGTTCAAGTACGGCGGCGCCGTGGATGTTGGACAGTTAGGGTCCGTCATCCGCATGTATGAGCTTCGCGCTGGGCGGATGACGATCGACGGATCGGGGACATATTCGAACGCGGCAGGCATCGCCGCGCGCGGGTATGCTGCCGGACGCAGCATCACGTACCTTGATATCGGAGTCGCGGTACGCGACGCCGCTGCCGACGCGAATTTTTCGCTCGCGCAAGGCAATCTATCGCTTACTCGAATAGCGGCGCGCTTGTTGGGCGGAGGCATAACTGGCGATGCCGAGATCAGAAATCTCTTCTCGGATTCGACCAACGTCGCTCCACCTCGAATTGAACGGGGGAAGCATAGAGCCAAACAAAAATCCAACCTGCACGAATCCACCCTTCCGACAATCAGCGGTCCTGGTCCGCAGCAGGGCACGGCGCACTTACGACTGACCGGCTTATCGCTCACCGAGTTGGCGCGCATGTTCTCCACCAAGGCGGCGCCATACGAAAAGCTTAACCCCGCTGGCAGCGTCGGAGGTAACGTCAATCTTGCATGGACGAAGTCCGTGGCCAACGCCAGCGCCGACCTGGCGCTAGATATAACCCCTCCCGCAGAGCCCTCCAGCGGCCAATTGCCCGTGACCGCGAACGTCCGGGCCCGCTACAACCCTAAGGCGCAAGTGATGGATTTCTCGGCCCTGACCTTGGCCACTCCACATTCGCATATGAATGCAGTGGGAACATTGGGCTCGACTTCCGCCGCTCTGCACCTCATGCTGACCACCACCAGTCTGACGGAGTTCCAGCCGCTGCTTACGGCAATGGGCAGCCCGCCACCACCGGTGGAACTTGCAGGTATGGCAAGCTTCGACGGCACCCTTACCGGCCGGCTGAAAGATCCTCAGATCGCCGGCCACGTACAGGCATCTGATTTCACTTACCTCTATACCCCCACCGTGCAGGCTTCGGTAACGGCGACCCAGGCGCCTGCGAGAAAGAAATCGCTGTTCCACTTTGCGAGTGGGCCGCCGCCTCCACCTCGGCCAGCGGCACAACCAAGACATATCCACATCGACCAGTTTTCCGGAGATGTGCAGTACTCGTCGGCCGGAGTAGCTGTGCATCATGGCTTCATCGAAGAAGGTGATGCGCGCTTGAATGTGGATGGTTCCGCGACCCTACAGAAAGGTAGCTTCACTGAAAACCTTCCATTCCAGGTGCAGGCTGTTATCCATGATGCGGACGTTGCTGAATTGCAGCGTGCCGCCGGCCTGAATTATCCCGTGACCGGTACCTTGAACCTCACGCTACAGGCAGCGGGAACGGAAGCAAATCCGCACGGCTCGGGCCACTTTTCGCTGACCGCCGGGCAAGCGTACGACCGGCCTGTCAAGTCGCTCACGGCAAACCTTGCCTTTGCTAATCATGAGGCGCAACTCAACGATATCCAACTGCAGGCCATGCGGGGCAAAGTTGCAGGTTCGGCTGCCTACAACTTCACCAACAAAGGCATACGCTTTGACGTGACGGGGGAGGGCGTCGATCTGGCCAATATTCCGGAATTGCAAATGCCACATTTGCAACTGGCAGGCGTCGGTAGGTTCACCGCGAAAGGAGTGGGTACCCTTGAGCAGCCGGTGATCAATGCCCATGTGCAAGTGAGTGACTTAGTGCTAAATGGGGACCGCCTCGGCGGCGTTACGGCTGATGCGGTGACCCACGGAAGTCATCTCCAACTCACGGCGCGATCGAACTTTCAGGCAGCAAGTTTGGCTGTGGATGGAGGGATTGAACTGCGTGGCGACATGCCGTCCGATCTAAAGCTGGAGTTTTCCGGTCTTGACATCAATCCTTTTCTCCCAACGGAGGTGCGGCGGGTCACTCGTCGCGCATCGCTGGCCGGACATGCGGAGTTGACCGGACCCTTGAAGCAGGCTCGGCTTCTGAATGGCAAGTTCAGCATTTACCAGTTCGGCGTGGAAGTTGAAAAGGTCGCAATCACGAGCGATGGCCCCATCGAACTTGTGCTGGCGAACCAAGTTGTTACCGTACAACGTTGCACGCTGGTGAGCGGGGATTCGCACTTCGCGTTGACCGGTAACGCCAGCCTGAAAGACGACCGCCGGGTTGCTTTGCGCGCCAATGGCCATGTTGACTTGAGTCTGGTACACACTCTTGATCCGGATGTGACTTCGTACGGTGTCTCGAACCTTGACCTAACGGTGGACGGTCCGATGGCGCAGCCCGCAATCTCCGGTCGCATCGACATCGAACACGGCGGTCTGTCGATGATGGACCTTCCTGCCGGGCTCGGCGATATCAACGGAAGTCTCGTCTTCAATCGGGACCGGCTTGAGGTGGAACATCTCACGGCCCGCACCGGCGGCGGGCTGGTGACCTTTGGCGGCTTCATTACCTATGGCCGGACCATCGGCTTTAACCTGACGGCGAATGGAAATGAGATTCGCTTTCGGTATGCTGGGATCAGCGTTACGGCCGATGAGACGCTGCGCCTGGTGGGTACGCTGCAAAGTTCAACTCTAAGCGGAGACGTAACCGTTACGCGTTTTGCGCAGATTCCGTCCTCCGACCTCGCCCTTGCGTTGGCCCAGGCAAGTCCAGCGGCCATACCCGTGGTCAATTCGCCGCTGAATAACCTGCATCTGGATGTCCGCATTCTCTCCACGCCCGAGCTGACGGTGCAGACAACACTAGCCAAATTGGCGGGCGATGTAGATCTACGTTTGCGGGGGACGGCGGCCCGGCCGGTTTTGCTGGGACGTATTAACATCGCCGAGGGCGACATCAAGCTGGCCGGAACCAAGTATCACCTGGAACGCGGCGATATAACTTTTACCGACCCGGTGCGCATTGACCCCGTCTTGGATATCGAGGCCTCCACCCGGGTCCAGGACTACGACATCACCATCGGCTTACACGGTACCCTGGAGCGGCTGAACACAACCTATCGCTCCGACCCACCGCTATCAAGCGAGGACATCGTGGCGCTGCTGGCCTTCGGACGAACCGAACAGCAGAGCGCGATGAATACCACGCCATCGTCTGGATTTGCCGAGAGTGCCTCTGGGGCGATACTCGGAGAGGCGATCAATCAGGCGGTTACCAACCGCGTCTCCAAAATATTTGGAGTGAGTTCCATTCGCATCAATCCCGCGGTAGGCGGGCCAGACAACAATCCCAACGCGCGCCTCACCGTGGAGCAGCAGGTCTCGAACAACGTGACACTCACCTACATCACTAACCTTACGAGGTCAGCGCAACAGGTAATTCAATTCGAATACAACATCAACAGTGAATATACCTTCGAAGCCATACGTGACGAGAACGGAGTGGTGAGCTTCGACATTCTCATCCGTAAGAGGAAGCGATGAAGGGCAACAAGCAATTAGCAATTAGCAACGAGCAACTAGCGACTAGTCTCGAACCATTACAAGGCCCAATTGCTGCTCAAGAACCGCCTCTTTCACGAGCCGGTGGTAGCTTCCGAATTTGCTGATTGCGCCCGTAATGTCTGGCTGCTAATCGCTAGTTGCTGATAGCTAATTGCCAAATGCCAACGGCTTACTTCAATAACGGCCACGGCAACGAAACCCGGCAGCAACAACGCGCTCGTATGGTGGAGGAACAACTACGCTCGCGTGGCATTCGCGACCCTCGCCTGTTGGCGGCAATGGGGAAAGTTCCGCGGGAAGAGTTCATCGCAGATGAAGACCTCGGCGATGCTTATGGCGATCACCCACTGCCGATCGGCGCGGGTCAAACGGTTTCTCAGCCCTACATCGTGGCGGCCATGGTGGCGGCGTTGGAGTTGCGTCCGACCGACCGCGTGCTGGAAGTGGGCACAGGTACAGGGTACGAAGCCGCAATCCTGGGTGGGCTAGCTGCCGAGGTCTGGACCATCGAACGGCATGAAGAGCTGGCGAGGAAGGCGCGTGCGATCCTAGCGAAGCTTGGCTATACTAATGTTCACGTTGTAGTTGGCGATGGCAGTGTTGGCCTGCCGGAGCGTGCGCCGTTCGACAAGATATTGGTTGCGGCAGCTGCGCCGAAAATTCCCGACAGTCTGGTCGCACAGCTTGCCGACGGTGGCCGCTTGGTTGTGCCCGTAGGGAATCGCTTTGAGCAGCAGGTGCAGGTCGTGCGCAAAATTGGAAAAGATACTGTTGTGACCTCACACGACTTCTGTCGCTTTGTGCCTCTCTTAGGAGAGGAAGGATGGAAGTCGTAGGTAGCAACTAACAATTAGCCGCAATTGCTAGTTAGAACCATTCGCCGGGGAGTGGTCATGACTTTCTTGCCGCGTGCGATTAGTACCTCTTTGCCGCGCTCGGCCTGCTCAATCAATTTGGAAAGATTCGTCTTGGCCTGATGGATGGTCGCAGTTGGCATCCCAGCTCCTTAGCTAGGCATAGCATAGCTAAGACAATTTTGTAAGCGTCTGATTAACACACCTGTTCGACAGGTGGGGTCTATGTTGAAGTGTCTGGATGACGGCAAAAACCGAGTTGTCAGCGCCCAACCGACGTACACGAGCGGAAGTCCAGCAGTTGGTGGCTGAGTTTGTGAGCAGCGGCATGCGGCGCAGCGAGTTTTGCCGGAGTCGGGGTTTGAGCTTCGGCACGCTTGATCGTCGCCTGAAGAAGCAACGCTGGAAGAGAAAGAGCAGAAGAGCTTCTTCGGTCGGCCGGTTGGTGCCGGTGGAGTTGGCAGCCAGGAAATCGCCGACGCAGCACGAACCAAGCTGTGCGCTGGCAGTAGTGCTTCCAGGCGGGCGCCGGATCGAGGTACATCCTGATTTTGATAGTAATACGTTAGAGCGCTTGGTGACTGCACTGGAGCAGGCGTAAACCGTGTTTGGATTGGGTCCAGCCACACGAATCTATCTGGCCGCCGGAGTCACCGACATGCGGAAGGGATTCGAAGGGCTGTACGGTCTCGTCCGGGATCGATTGGCGTGTGAGCCTCTTAGCGGGCACCTGTTCTCATTCTGCAACGCCCAGCGCAATTGTGAGTGCGCCTCCCATTCCTTCAGCACCAGCCGATCTGGAACTCATCGCACAACTGAGGGGCCGGCTGCAGTATGCGGAGCTGAGGATTCGCGTGCTGGAAGAGCAGCTGCGGCTGATGCGCATCGAGAAGTATGGAGCGGGCGGGGAGGAGCTCTACCACGGGCAAATGGTGCCGTTCGAACTTGAGCCTGTCATCGGTGAAATGACCGAGCAGACGGAGAATGAGCACGCGCCAGAGCATCGCTCGACGAAGAAGTCGGCCAAGCATCCGGGTCGCCAGAACTTGCCGGCGAATTTTCCTCGCGTTGAGCGGATTCTGCACTGCGCATTAGATCAGCGCGTATGCAAACGCTGCGGCAAAGAAACCATAGTGATCGGCTACGAGGAGAGTTCCCAACTGGACGTGGAACCGGCGAAGTACTTCGTACTGGTAACGAAACGAGAGAAGCGGGCTTGCCGGTCGTGTGAGGATCTCGGCGTCGTCTCAGCGCCCCTGCCGCCACGGATCATCGAGAAGTGCTTGGCGAGTGACCGGATTGTCATCGAGACGGTAATCAGCAAGTATTGCAATCACCCGCCCCTGCATCGGCAGAGCATGATTCTGGACCTCGGCTTGGAAATCAGCCGAGCGACGCTGGACGGCTGGGTCCTCAAAGTCGGCGAGTTGCTGATCCCGATGGTCGCGGCAACGAGGCGAGAATTGATCAGCGGAAGTTACATTCAGGCGGACGAAGCCCCAGTTGATGTCCAGACATGCGAGGGCCGAGGTAAGAAGCACCAAGCGTACCTCTGGTAATACAGTCGCCCCGGACGAAGCGTGGTGTTCGATTTCTGCTTTGGTCGCGGACACGATGGACCGAAGCGGTTCCTGAGACAGTTCGAAGGCATTCTCCAAACCGACGGCTATGCAGCGTATGACCAAATCGGTGGGCCGAGAATGGTACATGCCGCTTGTTGGTCTCATGCCAGAAGACAGTTTTTCGAAGCAGAGCAGCAAAATCCCTGAGATCCGGTTGCAACCCCCGTTGTGGCTCAGACGGACGAACTGTTTGCCGGCGATCCAGGAGCTCGCCGCAAAACGCTGACTACTGCGGCACGCCATATCCCTAGATATTAGCGTGAAGTGATTTTGCGACCAAAAAACATAGTTGTCGCGGCAGGAACGGCCATTGCTGATTGCCACCCGCACAGATCCGTGCGTGCGCGTTTGCGCATACGGGCTCTTACCGAGGATGGATGGCGTCAAAGCGCGTGTCGGGATAAGGATGCAGAACACGAGGTTGCGGAATCCACCGGCTTAGCAGTGGGTTGAGATGGTCGCGTTGACTACGACGGACTAAAACGCTCCGCCATAATCGGCATGCGCGACGCCTGGAGACGCGCAAGTGATCGGTGTCACCGGGAACTGCATGGTATTGGTAGTAGACCGGCACAACCTTCCGAAGCCATGTGCCGACCTCACTCGTACGATGATGCTTCCGAGGTTGAAGCTCAGCCTTGATCGCTTTCAGCTTCGCGGCCATCCGCTTCTTCGCCGTAATGCGCCAGACGTTAAAGCGTTAAAGGTTCCGTTGCTCGTGAGATTTTCCACAAAAATGCGTGAATCCCTGCTGCTGGCGCTAAGCGGCGGCGTTCTCGGTTTGCTATTGGCTTATGTAAGCGTGCATTGGATCCGCGTCCTCGGGCCGCAGAGCGTGCCGCGAGTAGGCGACGTCGGCATCGACGGAACGGCGCTGCTGCTCACTTTCACCATCTCGGTGGTGTTGGCGGTGCTGTTCGGCATGGCACCGGTGGGACGCGCTTCGGGAATCGATGTGCAGAACACTTTGCAGGACACCAGCCGGACCTCGGCGGGCGTCGGTGCCGTCTGGGGGCGCGGGCACAGTCTTCGCCATCTGCTGGTGGTTGCCGAACTGGCGCTGTGCACCATGCTGCTGATCGGCTCGGGGCTGCTGGTCCGCAGTTTTCTGCGCGCGAGAGACGTGCCGCCGGGATTCAATCCGCGCAATGTTCTGACCATGGAGCTCACCATGAGCGGTCAGAAATATAAGGAAAATCAGGCGATCTGGGCTGGCTATCACGAGATGTGGCAGCGGCTGGAAAGTCTGCCCGGCGTGACCGCTGCGGGAGGCGTGACCTCGCTGCCGCTGAGCCAGATGTATGCCTGGGGTCCGATTACGGTCGAAGGCCGTGTGCCGCCACCCGGCGAGAAGTTCATCAACGCCGACACGCGCATGGTCAGCGGCCATTACTTCCAGGCGATGGAGATTCCGTTGATCGCGGGCCGGTTCTTCAACGATCACGATGTTCCCGCGAATCCCGGCGTCGCCATCGTCGACGACTACATGGCGCAGCAACTTTGGCCCGGTCAGGATGCGGTGGGAAAGCGCTTTCACATCGGCGGCATCGACGACACCAGCGCGCCGTGGATTACGATTGTTGGAGTCGTCGGCCGGGTGAAGCAGTACACGCTGGACTCGGGCTCGCGTATCGCCTTTTATCTGCCACACACGCAGTACGCGGTGCGCGCGATGAACGTGGTCGTGCGAAGCACCACCGATCCCGCCGATTTGACCGGTGCGGTGAAACAGCAGTTGCATGAGACTCGACAGCGATCTGCCGCTGTACAACGTGGTCACCATGGAACAGCGCGTTCAGCTTTCGCTGGCGCGCCGGCGCTTTGCCATGCTGCTGCTGGCCGGATTTGCCGGCATCTCGCTGGCGCTCGCGGCCATCGGCATCTACGGCGTGCTGGCGTACCTGGTGAGCCAGGGCACGCGCGAGATCGGCATCCGCATGGCGCTGGGCGCGACTCGGACTGCCATCCTCGGTCTGGTGCTGCGCAACGGAATTGCGCTGGCGCTGACCGGAGTGGCGACGGGCGTGGCCGCCGCGTTCCTGCTGACCCGGTTGATGCAGAGCCTTCTCTTCGGTGTGACCGCCGGCGATCCGCTGACCTTCTGCGCCGTTCCGTTGCTGTTGCTGTTCATCGCGCTGCTGGCCACCAGCATTCCGGCTCGGCGCGCGGCGCAGGTCGATCCGGCGGAGTGCCTGCGATACGACTAAGCCTGAAGGTCGTCTGCACGTATTCATAGAGAGCTGACGCCGGCCGTTCCCGCTGCTAGACTGCGCTAATGCTCTTCCCGTATGCAGTCCGAACCATGTGTTTGCTCTGACACTTACAGACAATTAGGGCACTCATCCATGATTCATATCACCGACCTCTCGCCGAGCTGGTAATGAGAAATCCACGCCGAACTGTCGCGAAATACCGCGACCCATAGGCAATCGCGCTTTAGTGTGCCAGAAATCCGCTGCCTGCTGCGATCACGCCGATCGTTGCGAGCACAAATCCGAAGTACCAGTACGCGCGGTTGTCCGTAAGCAAGGTAACGGAGGTGACGACCAGCGCGATTTCCAGAAATACCTCGCCCAGGTCGAAACGATCGGCGCGGCGGCTTGCGCGTCCCACTTCCGCCTCCAGACTGCGCGCTTCGCTTTGGATGTCCTTCTGCTGCTCTCGATACTTGTCAATCTCTTCGTGAAAGTGCTTCTGCACTTGCTCAGCACGTTCGGCCTTGGTATTTTCCAGCGCAGTCAGCACATCATCGAGCGCCTCCAGGTTATTGCGGCGCATATTTTTCGCTTGGTAATAGGCCCACTGGTCGGTGGCCCTGGTCTGCATCAGGATTTCTTCCGTGTGCGCGCGATGTCCCAACAGCGAAACCGTAGCCACCAGCACAGCCAGGATCGCCATAGTGAGGCTGACCGGAGCCAGGTGTTTTCGTTCCTTGGCTTCCTCGGCCGCTTCCTTCGCTTTGTCCATTGCTTCCATTTCTGAGCTCACGAGCCCTCCCGGTAGCACTTAGCAATTTAGCATTTCGCCAAAATGTAATTCTGCTACCTAGTAAATTGTGGAGACTCTCGGTCGCTTGAACCTGGAACTCGGCTTGGGTCAGGTTGTGCGCGTCGTATGCTCTTCTATCTCTGGAGACAGATGCGCTTCCGGAGAAGCCGCGTGCCCGGGTAGAACCTCGCGAAGGGCCCACTCTATGCGCTCTACCGAATTGCGGATTAGGTCCACCGAAGCAGACTGGGCAGTGGCATAGGTAATCACTTGCAGGGCGTTGCGAATGTGATGATTCATTTCGGCGATGGTGCGCAGCCGCTCTTCCACAAGCTTTCGCCGTAACCGATCGTAATTGCTAAGGCTGTAGAAGAGTAGGCCGGCCACAAGCCCAGTAAGGAAATTTGAAGTGAGCAGGATGTCGGTGCGGGTGACGCCGTCCTTGGCCAGCACCCGGTCAAAGCCGAAGCCGACGATCCAAACCAACAGCATCACACAAACGCAAAGAACGAACAGCCGAGTCCTTGAATCGCTGCCCATATCCATAGCCGAGCCCTTTATGGAATTATTCTAGCTCCGAAGCGTGAGACGCGTGAGCCGGTGTTTCGTCTTTGCGAAAATAACGCAGAATTGCGTCTGCCTGGGGACGGCTGACCACCGAGGCCAGCGCGGCGGCATCGGCTTCCTTCACCGCCTGCAAGCTGCCGAAGTGCTGCAGCAGGCGGTTGGTGGTTCGTGCACCGACGCCAGGAATTTCCAGCAGTTCGGTCTTGCGATCGCGCATTTGCCGCCGTTTGCGGTGGAAGGTCACGGCAAAGCGATGGGCCTCATCGCGGACAAGTTGCACCAGATGCAGCACCGGTGAGTGCCGGTCGAGCACGACTGGCTCGTCCTCCTGGCCCAGGACATAGATGATCTCCTCGCGCTTGGCAATAGAGGCCAACGGTTGGTTAATGATACCGAGCCCTTCCAGCGCTTGCGCTGCTGCGTGCAATTGCCCGACGCCACCGTCGATGAGCACCAGGCTCGGCATGTTTTGCTTTTCCTCTTGCACCCGTTTGTAGCGGCGCGTCACCACCTCACGCATCGACGCGAAGTCGTCCACGCCCACGATGCCCTTAATAATGAACTTGCGATAGTCAGACTTCTTCATCTTGCCGTCTTCCCAGACCACCATCGACGCAACCGTTTCCGCGCCCTGGATGTGCGAGATGTCAAAGCACTCAATCCGCTTGGGCAGCTCCGGCAGCGTGAGAGCGTCCTGCAAGGATTCCTGAATCGCCTTCGTAGCAGGCTTCATGACGCGGAAGCGCTGATCGTACGCCTGCTTGGCATTCTGTCCCACCAAATCGATCAGCGAGCGCTTCTCGCCGCGCTGTGGTACGTGGATCTGCACATGCCGCTTCTGGTCCTCCGAGCCGGGGCCCCCAGTGAGCGCCGATTTTACGCTCGTTGGGGTGGAGGACAGCACCTCCTGCAGCGTGACGCGGTCTTCGAAGTCCACCGGAACGTAGATGGTGTGCGGCACATATTGCTGGTCCAGGTAAACCTGCTTCAGGAGGGCCGAGAAGAACACTCCCGGCTCGAAACCTGTGGTCCCGACCATCGAGCTAAGGTCCTCCCAGAAAAATTCGCGTTTATCCACAATCTTGCCGCCCCGCATGTGGAACAGATTCACGGCCAGCATCTCATTTTCGTAGTGATAGCCAAAGACATCGGCATCGTCGCCCTCAACCGCGGCGATCCGCTGCTTCTTGTCCAGCAAGTCGACCGTCGAGATCAGATCGCGATACTTTGCCGCCAATTCGTACTGTTGGCGTTCGGCGGCGGCCGCCATACGCTTCTGTAACGAGCGCGAAAGGTCAGCGCCCCGGCCTTCGAGGAACATCCTCACGTCGTGTACGGCTTCGGCGTAGCGCTCGGGCGTGGTGAGTCCTTCCACGCACGGCCCCAGGCAACGGCCGATGTAATACTGCAAACAGGGCCGCGGATAAGAGCGATTCAGGTCGAGCTTACAGGAGGGAATCAGAAAGTGCCGATGGATGAGGTCCACGATGCGATAAGCCAGGCTGGTCGGAAAGTACGGCCCGAAGTAGAGCGATCCGTCACGACGTAAACGGCGCGTCGGATAGACCCGCGGGTATCGCTCGCCGATCGTCAGTTTGATATAGGGGTAGGTCTTGTCGTCACGCAGAAGAATGTTGTAGCGCGGCTTCTTTTGCTTGATCAGATTGTTCTCGAGCGCCAGCGCTTCCTTCTCGTTGTCAACCACGATATAGTCGAGATCAACCGCCTCGCGCAGCAGTGATCCAGTCTTGGCATTCTCTGCGGCGCCCTCCAAGAAATAGGAACGCACGCGGGCGCGCAGGCTGTTGGCCTTGCCCACGTAGATGATCTCGCCCTCAGCGTTCTTGTAGAGATACACGCCAGGCGAGGCTGGCAATGTCCGAATTTTCTCGTGAAGGTCCATTCCACTCGGATCGGGGGAGCGCAGTCGCCGGAAGAGTCTTGCATCTCGCTGGCGTGCCGCGGTCGCTATTCTGCTATCTCAATCCCCCAAAGCGCCCCATTTGGGTGGGCCAATTGATCGCCGTTAACCGCCTCAACTTGGTAAAAATTCTACTCCTCGCGTCAGGATTATCCGGTTAGCGTTGCTGGCCTCGTTCAAGCACTCCGCGACCCACCCTAAGCCATTGAAAGTAAATGATAATTGGACCTGTCGCACCCGCCTCATAAATGGCAGCCAGGTTGCTCTTCTCACAGCAGGCCGACGGCTGAAGTGACTGCCGCCGGTAAAGGTTTGCAAGGAGTCCAACTCAATGAATCGATTTACCCTCGTAGCAGCGCTGGTGGCCGGCAGCCTGCCCTTTACCGTGGGCTGCGCCACCAAGAACTATGTACGCAACGAAACAACGCCGACGATCAACAGGGTCAATGAATTAGATGATTTAACGGCGAAAAATACTCACGACATTCGGGACACCGACACGCGTGCCCAAGAGGGCATTCAGCAGGCGAAGTCGCAAGCAGATGCAGCCGATCAGAAGGCTTTGGCTGCAGGTCAGGCCGCCGACCAGGCAAACCAGAACGCCACTCAGGCTTCGCATCGCGTGACCAGCCTCGCGGGCACAGTCGAGAACCTGGATAACTACAAGCCCGTGACCGACACGACGATACTATTTGGTTTCAACAAGGCCTATCTCACGCACAAGGACAAAGAAGCGCTCGATCAGTTCGCGCAGCAGATGGGTAGCCAGAAGCACTACATCATTCAGGTCGAGGGCTACACCGATTCGACTGGGCCGGCCGATTATAACTACCAGCTCAGCCAGCGCCGCGCCGATGCGGTCATCCAGTACCTGGCGCAGAAATATAGCGTCCCGGCGTACAAGATTTACCTCATTGGTCTGGGTAAGGACAATCCCGTGGCCAAGAACACTAGCCCCGCCGGACGGGCCAAGAACCGCCGCGTGGATATCACCTTGATGACGAACAACGCGACCGAGTCGGCGTCATCCGCGCAGCCAAGTTCCTCTGAGCAGACACAACCGCCGCAGTAGTTAACGCGGAAGTCGGCGGACGAATGGGGGATCGACCTCATTGAGAATTCTCCTCCTTGAGGAGTTATGGGCGAAGGCGCCCACCCGAGAAAGGCCGTCTTTATGGTGGACGGCCTTTCTTGTTTTTGCGGGCCAATCTATATTGGACTTGCAGGGTGCAACACCCTAAGCTACGTAGCCTGTTTTGTTGTCATTCCGAACAACTTTACTCGTTGAGAGATCTGCTTTTCGATCCTTTCGTGGCGGAACGAGCTCCGCTCTAGACGCAAACCCTCGACCCGCTCCAGCGGACTATCATCGTTCTTGCTTTCTTGATTTCCTAAGCGGACACTGCCGCATACCATGGCTACGAAACTGCAACGATTGATGCTCCGCTCTATCAACATCTGGCCGCCATTGTTCGGCGCCGGAATTCGTGTGCGCTGGCGGTCCAGCCAAGCTGTCGACGTCGAAATGAAGTTACGTTTCTGGAACCGCAACTATGTCGGCACGCATTATGGGGGCTCGCTCTACTCGATGGCCGACCCGTTTTACATGCTGATGCTGATGGAAAACCTGGGCCGCGATTACATTGTCTGGGACAAGGCTGCCAGCATCCGTTTTCGCAAGCCCGGGAAGGGGAAGAGTCAGGGCGGAGTTTCGGTTGACCGACGCGCAACTCGACGACATTCGCGATAAGCTCAAAATCCAGGAAAAGTACGAGCCGACGTTCGTCGTCGAAGTGAAAGACGAAGCCGGCGACGTAGTCGCTGAAGTCCAAAAAGTGCTGCACGTCCGGCGAAAATAGGTAGGCAACACGTACAGCCGACTTCATCCACCGGTTGCTGCTGCGTCATGCAGTGCAGTGCGCCCAGGCCCCAGATGAAATCCCGGCAGTAAATTCCTACGATCTCGCGATCGGGAAATACCGTAGCGAGCGTGTTGAGCGCCACCCGATCGTTGGCGTCGCTAAAGATAGGTACAAGCACCAACTTGTTGGCGACGTAGAAGTTGGCATAGCTGGCGGGTAAGCGCCGTCCACGAAAGTACACCGGAGCGGGCATCGGGAGTTTCACCACGCGCAGGGGATGGCCGGACTGGTCCGTACTCTTCTTTAGCCAACGGAAGTTGTCGATCAGTGGTTCATGGTTGGGATCGCTGGGGTCAGGCTCATAGGCCGTCACCACAGTCGTCGGCGAGACGAAACGAGTGATATCGTCGACGTGCCCGTGGGTGTCGTCACCTGCGATGCCGCGGTCCAGCCAGATTACTTTCTCCACGCCGAGATAATCGGCGAAAAGCTCTTCGAGCAGCTCGCGCGTAACTCCCGGATTTCGCTGCTGCACTTCACTCAGCAGGCATTCTTCGGTGGTGATGAGCGTCCCACAGCCGTTTACGTCGATGCTGCCGCCTTCCAGTACGACCGGGCGGGGATGCCCGTTCACCTTGACCTCCGGCTCCCAGAGTGGCACGCGCAATCGACTGACGATCTCGCCAGCAATTGTCGCGTCGAGCTTCCAATCGTTGTACTTGGCCCAGGCATTGAAGCGCCACGCGGTCGCCGCGACAGCAGGGAAGTCTCTCGTCGCGCGGCAATCGCGCCGCAGAAAAATTGGGCCTGCGTCGCGCGTCCAACCGCGGTTTGTGGGAATTTGGTAGAAGTGAATGTTCCCGGCGGGTCTGCCCGGCGCCACGGCTTTTTCGGAAATGACGTGTGCGCGAATTAGCAGCTCGCGAACCTTGAGTTCTGCCGCCTCATCCTCAACCAGGATGTTGACCCGTTCCACCCTCGCCAGATGCCGAACGATTTCCGCATATACCCACGGGATGGGCTCGAACCGGCCAGGCCAGTCCGTCCGATTATGAGGCCACGCGATCCATGTGCCGTCGTGCGGCTCCCACTCGGCCGGCATACGGTAGCCAAGAGCGGCAGGGGTTTGGGAGAGTTTGCGAGGCTTGGCCATTCGATCCAACGCTTATCGCTACCCCAGGAATCTCTGAGTGATTGGGCCGTAAGCATCCACACGGCGGTCGCGCCAGAACGGCCAGTTCCGGCGAACGTCTTCGATCCGTCGCAGGTCCACCTCCGCGATCAGCACCTCTTCTTTGTCATGGGAAGCCTGCGCGACTATCTGTCCAAAAGGATCGGCGACGAACGATCCGCCCCAGAACTCAAGACCCTTGCCCGGCGCGACGTTGCCCCGAATGTTGCCCGTCTCGAAGCCGACACGATTGGGCACGGCGACATAGACTCCGTTGGCAATGGCATGAGCGCGCTGTATCGTTCGCCACGCGTCGTACTGCGCCGCGCCGTATTGCGCCTTCTCGTCCGGATGCCATCCGATCGCCGTAGGATAGAAGAGCACGTTCGCACCCTGCAGCGCGGTCAGCCGCGCTCCCTCCGGATACCACTGGTCCCAGCAGACCAGCGTTCCGATTTTGCCAACGCTGGTTTCGAAAGCCTTGAATCCCAGATCGCCTTGCGTGAAGTAATACTTTTCGTAATAGAGCGGGTCGTCGGGAATATGCATTTTGCGATAGATGCCGGCCAGCTTGCCATCTGGCCCAAGGATCGCCGCAGTGTTGTGATAAATACCTGCGGCGCGCCGCTCGAACAGTGATGCGACGATCGTAATCTTCAGCTCGCGAGCAAGGTCGCCGAGGCGCGCCGTCGTGGGGCCAGGAATTGGCTCCGCCAAATCGAAGAGAGCGATATCTTCACGCTGACAGAAATACTGCGTCTGAAACAGCTCCGGGAGGCAAACGATTTCCGCGCCCCTGGCGGCGGCATCGCGAATGTGGGCGATTGCCTGCTCCAAATTCTGTTCGGGCTCCGGCGTGCATGACATCTGCACGATGCCGAGATGGAAATTTCGTTCAGCCAATCCTTTACTCCAGTGCGAAATCCATTTCAAAGAATAGCATCCGATGCACGCGGGTTCACGCTTCGAATCGATTGTTAATTGAGTATGACAATTCGTCGCGCGCATCACGATGCATTGACGAAAGCCACAACAAGCTTGTAGCTTCGATTATTCGACACTTTCAAGATGTCGCTCCGATCGCGCGGCCTGAAGCTGCGAGTGGAAACCTGCTGTCGCTTGAAAGCAGGTCCCTCCACGCGGACTGAACTCCTTGGTCGGGATGACAGTGTGGTTTGTCGAGGTGAATGTTGGCCGACGAACATCATAAGACACATGGCGAAGGCATTGATCGCAAGCTCCACGATCCTATTTCCGACAAGCTGGTTCCGCTGGCGCCGCTCGACTTGTCTAAGGTCCACACTGTGGACGACCTGGTCCGCGCCATGGGCAACACCGCATTCACCGGACGACAGGTGGGACAAGGCGCTGAAGTTCTGGAAGCCATGGCCCGCGACACGGACTGTTTCGTTGTCATGACCTTGGCGGGCGCTATGACTGTCGCCAAGCAGGGATTGATCGTCACCGACCTGATCGACCATGAGATAGTGAAGGCGGTGGTCTCTACCGGGGCGCTGATGGCGCACGGCCTGGTTGAGGCAGCAGGGCGATCGCACTTTCGCTATGACCCAAAGATGGACGATACCGAGCTCTACGAAGCCGGCTACAACCGGGTCTATGACACATTGGAGCCGGAGACCAACCTCGACTTTGTGGAGACGATAGTTGCGCGCATCCTGAAAAACTGGGACCACAATGAGGTGCTCTGCTCGTATAAGCTGAACCGTGAGATCGGCCGTTACCTGAGCGAGCACGTGAAAGATCGCGGCATTCTCAAATCGGCCTTTGAGAAGAATGTTCCCGTGTTCGTGCCTGCGTTCAGCGATTCAGAGATTGGCCTCGACGTAGCCTTGCACAATCGCACACGCCGCAAGAACAATATTCCTCCGTTGCGCTTCGATCCCTTTGAAGACTTGGAATACTACGCAGAGACACTGCTGCAGCAGGAGCGTCTGGGCATATTGACTATCGGCGGGGGCGTCCCCAGGAACTGGGCGCAACAATTTGGTCCGTTCATAGAATTGCGTCACCGTCGCGGCGGGGAAGAACTGCCGCTGAAGCGCTTCCACTACGGCGTGCGCATCTGTCCGGAGCCGGTGAATTGGGGCGGGTTGTCGGGATGTACCTACAGCGAAGCGGTGTCGTGGGGCAAGTTTGTTCCTCCGGAAGAAGGCGGGCGTTTCGCTGAGGTTCTGTTGGATGCCACAGTAGGGCTGCCACTGATCGCGGGTGCCGTAATGGAAAGGATGAAAGAGCAGGGGTTAGGGCCTGGGGGCTAGTGCCTTTCCCGTAACGGGACTATCGATCCTGTTTTTTCGCGGTTTTCGTCCACGCAATCTATTCAGGCCCCAGAATGTTCATAAGAGGCAGAGAGACCCTTATGAGCAGCAGCATGGCATTGGTTCAGGACTTTCTAGGACAGAAGAGGCTGGCGGTTGTCGGCGTTTCGCGCAAGCCCGAGGACTTCTCGCGAAAACTTTTTTGCGAGCTTCGCGATCGAGGTTACGACGCGGTGCCGGTGAATCCCGAAGCCGATGAGATCGAAGGGAAAAAGTGCTTCGCTCACCTGCAGGATATCCAGCCGCCGGTAGATGGCGCTCTCTTGATGACTTCGCCAGCAGTGTCCGAGAAAGTTGTTCAGGAATGTGTCAGCTCAGGCGTCAGGCGAGTATGGATGTACCGCGCGGGCGGCGCTGGCGCAGTGAGTTCGCAGGCCTTGCAATTTTGTGAGTCGCATGGCATCTCAGTTGTTCCAGGTGAGTGTCCGCTGATGTTTCTTCCCGAAGGAGCATGGTTTCATCGGCTTCATGGGGTAGTGAGGAAGATTACGGGCAAGTATCCTCGTTGAAGGGGCCAAGAGTTCTGGCTGTTATCGTAGGCTCGTGTGGCCGCACCGTTCCGGCTCCGGTTCAGGCCCGGCAAGGTCTAAGCTCCGGAGCCGGCGCAGGCTTCCGCGGAAAAGCAGGGTCTAGGGATCAGAGATTAGGGACTAGTTAGTTTCGTATTTTCCGCCAATGCGCTTCTGTACAACTAATCCCCACCCCCTAATCCCTGTTTCCTAGCACCTGCTTTCACCTCGCGGAATGTCATGTTTTCTGCCTTGCTACCTGTTCTACGTTTCCAGTCGAAGAAAAGTTCAGCATACGATTTGGTGATGTAGTCTGTTGGTTTTACCCCAAGCTCGCGAGCAATGCGGTCAATCCAACGCGACTTGCCTTCGATCTCAGCGAAATTGCCAATGGGCGTGTGGTCGAGAACAACATGCCCATCATTGTCACTCCATTCCGCGCGGAACTTCTCGTAGGTGAACGATGGCGAGTAACCCAACGCGCGCAGAATCGCATCCATCTGCTTGCCTTCGGAGACACCTGTCTCCAATTCGCCACCCGACTTGTGCTTTCCGAGTTTGACTTTGGCCTTGTGCGTCAGCCTCCATTTCCCTCCGTAGTCGCGCAGGCGGAGCAACTCACCTTTTCGACGCAGCTTCTGGCCGGGTAGATCATAAAGAGTGTCGACTTCGTGGGTGGCCGGCGTCTCCTCGCGAAAGCCCAGCTGGCGCAGCTTTTGCTCGAGCGCCTTCAGATCGGAGACTAGAAACTTGATTTCTATTTCTTGGGGAGTGGCCATGAGGAAAGTGTAAATCAAGCCGTCAGCCATCAGCCGTCAGCCTTCAGCCAAAAAACAATCGCCGGTCGATCGGTAGTCCACACCGCGTACCAGTCATCCGTTGACGTTTTCGGGGACACTATCGTCGCCGGGCGTTAGCTCGCACAGGAGCCTTGCTAGGCGCTCCCAACCTTGCAATTGCTGCGTTTTGTCTCCTATGAAGGTTAAAGCTTTGGCGCAGTAAGGTTGGAATTTCACTAGACCGTAGATCGGAGTCTGACTGATAGCTGACGGCTGAAAGCTGACAGCTAACTCTCTCTCTCCACCACAAACTCTGGTACCCACAGAAGTACGCGCTTGATCTCGGAATCCGGGAAAGTGCAGATGGCTTCGCGTGCCTTATTGCTGAACTCAACCGCCAGCGCGTAAGCCGCGTCGATGGAGCCGTTGCGGTTCAGGATGGCGACGATATCGGCCGGAGTAATGCCATTGAACCCGCCCTTACTCAGGACTGACTCGATGGTTTCGCGTTCCGCCGGCGTGCAATTCTCCAGCGCGTGCAGTACCGCCATGGTGGCTTTGCCTTCACGCAGGTCGCTGGCGACTGGCTTGCCGAGAATCTCTTCCGACGCTGTAAGGTCGAGTACGTCGTCGACGATCTGGAAAGCCATGCCAAGATTACGTCCGTACTCAGCGAGGCGCTGCTGATCAGCTTCGCTGGCATTGGCGAGAATGCCGCCCATTTTCATGCACACCGAAAACAGGCACGCGGTCTTGCGATAGATGAGTTCGAAATGTTCTTCCAGCGTGATCGCTTTGCCCAGTCGCTCGATCTGTAGCAATTCACCTTCAACCATTGCCTGGGTCAGATCGATGAGGGCGTCGAGGATATGGAAATTGCGCTCCTGCACGGCAATCTTGAAAGCCTGCATATATAGCCAGTCACCGGCGAGGACACACTTGGAATTGCCCCATTGCGTGTTGGCCGCAGGCCGACCGCGGCGCGTTTGGGCTTCATCAATGATGTCGTCGTGGACGAGCGTCGCGGTATGGATGATTTCGACCACCGCGCCCAGCTTGATTGCGCCCTGACCTGTATAGTTCATCAGCTTGCAGGAAAGGAGCAGCAATGCAGGACGCAGACGCTTGCCGCCGCCGGCGCGGAGGTACTCACCGATCTCCGTGATCGCCCGCACGCTTGACACGGTGTCGCGGCCGAACTCGCGCTCGATGGCGGCGAGATCGTCGTGCAGCAGGTCGAACACTTCTTTGGCGTTGCGAGTTACGGTGGTATTCAAACGGATTCCGCCCTGTCAATTGGATCGATAGTTTGTGAACTGCATGTCGATGCCGAAATCGGTTTGCTTCAGCAATGCAATGATTTCCTGAAGTGTATCGCGGTCTTTGCCGCTGATGCGAACCAGGTCACCCTGGATCGCTGCCTGTACTTTTTTCTTCGAGTTCTTGATCAGCTTAACGATCTCCCGGGCTTTCTCGATCGGGATACCCTGCTGCATACTGATCTTCTGGCGCACGGTCGAGCCTGCGGCGGGTTCGACCGCGCCGTATGTGAGGGCCTTCAGTGAAACCCCGCGCTTGACTAACTTGCTCTGCAACACATCGTTAACAGCCTTTAGCTTGTACTCGTCAGCCGAGGCGAGAACCAACCCTTCCTTCTCGTCGATCTTGATGTCCGACTTCGAGTCCTTCAGGTCGTAACGCGTGTGAACTTCCTTTAACGCCTGCTGGACGGCGTTGGAAACTTCCTGCATATCAACTTTGCTGACAACATCAAATGATTCAGCCATAAGTTTCAAGTGTAACAAGAGACTTAGGATTTGCCCCAGCGGGCAACAAGAAAGCCCGGCCCTACCGGGTAGGGAAGCGTAGCATCTCAATCGGATTTTGTAAGCCGAAAAAAGTTCTGGAAATTGGCGGTCGTTCGTTGTCCGATTTCCTCACAGGAAAGGTCACGCAGCCGGCCGATCTGTCGCGCTACTTCCACTACGAAGGCGGGTTCATTGCGCTGACCGCGATGGGGTGCTGGCGCAAGGTATGGGCAATCAGTCTCGATGAACATGCGATCCAGCGGAACCATGCTGGCTGCCTCGCGAATGTTCTGTGCCTTGGGAAAGGTGATGTTTCCCGCGAAGGAGATGATGAATCCTAAGTCCAGCGCCGCGCGGGCATGCTCGAGGGTTCCGGTGAAACAATGCAGAATGCCGCCCAGGCCGGCGGGTGCCCAGTTCTCGCGAAGAAGGCGCAGCAGGTCTCCCCACGCGTTCTCACTGTTGTCCGACGGGCGGCAGTGAATGACGATCGGAAGTTTGGCCGTGCGAGCCATCTCCATTTGCTGCACAAACACCCGTTGCTGCACGTCGCGGGGCGAATGATCGTAGAAATAGTCGAGCCCGATCTCTCCCCACGCGACTACCTTCGGCGATCGCGCTAAGCGCTCGAGTTCGTCGAAGTCCGACTGCTTGGCCAGTTCGGCCTCGTGAGGGTGAATGCCCGCCGTCGCATAGATCCATTCGTACTGCTCGGCGAGCTTGACTGCGCAGTCGAGCGTGACAGTCCCTGGTCCATCGCCATTGCCGATGGCGAGCAGGGTACTGACCCCTGCTTCTTTGGCGCGAGCGATGACTTCACCTCGGTCTGCGTCGAAGCGCTTGCCATCGAGATGAGCGTGGGAGTCGGTGTACATTGGAAGCGCTAATGGCTGTTCGCTAATCGCTTTTCGCTAGCAATAGTGCCAGCCCAATTTCGATCACAGGGCGGTCGTGACAAGGTGGCAACTGTGGCGAAAAGCGAACAGCGAAGAGCGGCTACTTCAACTTCGCGCCGGCCGGCACGTCCTCCAGAAACCCCGCCAGCACTGGCTGGCCATCTTCGCCGATAGACGCGGCCACAATCATTCCGTTCGAGTCCAGCCCACGCAGCTTACGTGGCTGCAGATTGGCCACGATCACGACTTTGCGTCCGATGAGTTGCTCCGGCTCGTAGGCCTTCGCAATTCCAGCGACCACCTGCCGCACTTCGCTGCCGATATCCACTTCCAGGCGAAGCAACTTGTCGGCGCCCTTTACGCGCTCCGCAACCTTCACTTCGCCGACACGCAATTCGACCTTCAGGAAGTCGTCAATAGTGATCTGATTATTGCTGGCTGGCGCCGCCGAGATTGCGGCTACGGCTTGGCCACCAGTTGCCGGCGTGGTCTTCGGGCTAATGATTGCTCCGGACTCTGGCGGCGCCACAGGGGACAGCAGGCCGCCCGCTTGCGTTGCAGCGTGTCCAACCTCAGCGCCAGTTCCCGCAGGCTGAGGTTCCGCTGCCGTTTTCGTTTCAGTCACTGGCGCTGTGTCTGCTGAGCGCTCCTGTTCCATCTGTTGCATCCTCTCAACGCTACTCTTGTCGGCGCGCGGAAATACGCCCTCAACTTTGCCCAGTTTTGTACCGAGTTGCAACTGCCCCCAAGCCAGACGGCGCAGGTCCAGCTGGCCAATCTCGCCCAGCCCCAGCTGTATCCAAATGCGTGCTGTTGCCTCTGGAATAATAGGATGCGCCAGCGCGGTGACCACCCTTAGCGCCTCGGCCGAGGTATAAAGAATTGTTGCTAGCCGCGCGCGCGAGTCTTTATCTTCGCGTTCGGCAACCGCCCATGGCTCATTCTCAACGATGTACTTGTTGACGGCGGCCACCAGCGCCCACGCTGTCTCCAGCGCGCGCGAGAACTGAAATTGTTCGAATTGCGCATAGAAGTCGGTGATCGTTTTCTGCGCCAGTTCGGCGATGACCTCATCCGCCGGCGTGCGCTCGCTCGGCGATGGATACGGCACTTCGCCATCAAAATAACGGCTGATCATGCTGAGCGTTCGGCTCGACAAGTTGCCCAGGTCGTTGGCGAGGTCGGCGTTAAAGCGCTGCACCAGCGCGTCGAAGCTGAATGAGCCATCCTGTCCAAACACAATTTCGCGCAACAGGAAGTAGCGTAAAGCGTCGCCACCGAGGGTGTCCAGAATGGTTTCGCTGCGCACGATGTTGCCCCGTGACTTCGACATCTTGCTTTCTTCGAACAACAGCCAGCCATGCGCGATGATGGATTTAGGCAGCGGTAAATCGGCCGCCAACAGGAATGCCGGCCAATAAACGCAATGGAAGCGCACGATTTCTTTGCCGATCATGTGCACGTCGGCCGGCCAGTAGCGTTCCAATTTCGCTTTGTCCGCCGGATCGTCCGAGCCAAAGCCAATCGCTGTTAAGTAATTGGCCAACGCATCGAGCCAGACATAGACGACGTGCTTCGGATCCCCCGGTACCGGGATGCCCCACTTGAACGAAGTACGGCTGACCGAGAGATCGCGCAGTCCACTGCGCACGAATGCGATCACCTCGTTCCGCCGGGTTTCCGGGCGGATGAAGTCGGGATGATCGCCGTAATATTTCAACAAGCGGTCCTGCATCGCGGAAAGCTTGAAGAAGTAATTCTCTTCGTGCACGGTTTCAGTAGGCCTTCCGCACTCAGGGCAAGGAGCGCCAGGGCCTAAGGCATCCACGTAAAGCTCGTCGAAGACGCAATATTGACCGCTATAGGATCCCTTGTAGATGTAGCCGCGCTCTTGCAGGCGCGTGAACAAGGCCTGCACACCGCGAACGTGGCGCGGCTCCGTGGTGCGAACGAAGTCGTCGTACGAGATCTTCATGCGGTCCCACAGCGCACGAAATTCGCCGGACATCCTGGCTACGAACTCCTTAGGCGAGCACCCGGCGGCGGCAGCCGACCGCTCGATCTTCTGGCCGTGTTCGTCAGTGCCCGTTAGGAACCAGGTGTCCGAGCCCATCATGCGCTGGCGGCGGG
The DNA here is from genome assembly GCA_963720135.1 of uncultured Acidobacteriaceae bacterium. GTDB lineage: Bacteria > Acidobacteriota > Terriglobia > Terriglobales > Acidobacteriaceae > Bog-257. The sequence goes on along the minus strand of CAVREJ010000022.1, from coordinate 141,733 downwards.
CAATTGCATCGCAAACCACCGTGGTATACGTATGCCCGATGTGAGGTCGCGCATTCACGTAATAAATGGGGGTCGTTATGTAGAACTTCGTGGGATTATCCATTCTTCTGATCCAGGTACAAGCGCATGGCTTCCTGCATCACCATCTTCAATGGGATGTGATACTCGAGGGCAATGCGCCGGCAATCTTCGTACTCGGGTGCGTATTGAGAGACCGCACCATTGAGATGTCCGATCTTCATTCGCACCTCGCCCCACTGCGTGACCACGGCCTCGTGGCGGCGCGGCAACGCATATCGCTTCTCATGACGCGCGCGCACGCCCAGCGTGCTGCTTTCGCGAAACAACAGCGCCCGCAGATGCGCCTCCTGCTCGGGCCGGGCCAGCACCGTCAATATGGTGCCGGGACGATTTTTCTTCATCTGCACCGGTGTGGTGAAAACGTCCAGCGCTCCTTCGGCGAATGCCAGGTCGACGATGTAGCCGATCAGCTGTGGATTGAGGTCGTCCAGATTCGCTTCCAGTATGGCGATCTCTTCTTCTTCGGCGTCACTCTCACCGATGCTGACTGCGCCGAAAACCGCGCTCTGAGTCTCACCGACGCTGAGCCGCAAAACATTGGCATGGGCGGGAAAGTCTCGTGCCCCCGCACCGCAGCCTATGCGCTCCGTTGTCATTACAGGTCGAGGTCCGAAGTTTGAGACTAACACTTTAACGATGGCGGCTCCGGTCGGCGTGACTAGCTCCTTCTGAACGTCACCAGAATAAATTGGGATGTTCTTCAGCAGTTGGAGAGTGGCCGGAGCTGGGACGGGCATGACGCCGTGCGCACAGGCAACCGTTCCGCTGCCCACATTCAGTGGCGAGGCGAGGAATTGATCGACCTCGAGGGCCTCAGCGCCAACCGCGGCACAGATAATATCAACGATAGCGTCGGCAGCGCCCACTTCGTGGAAGTGCACCTGTCCCACATGAACGTTGTGGACCGCGGCCTCCGCTGAGCCCAGTGCCAGGAAGATTTCGCTCGCGGTCCGTCGCGTATACTCGCTGATGGCTGCTCCGCCGATGATTCGCAAGATCTCGCTCAGACCGCGACCAATGTGCTCGTCGTCGCTGTGGTGGTGCGCATGTTGCGGCTCGGACCCACGTGAGTCGGCGTGGCGTTGTGCCCAGAACTCCTCGCGCGGCATATCTTTTCGGCCGTCTACCACGACGTCGAGTTTTGTTGCAGAGACGCCGCCACGTCGCACGCGCGAGTGCTCTAACTCAGCTCCAATGTTGAGTCCCGCGACCGTCTTCTGGAAAAGCTCAAATGGCACTCCAGCATCGAGCAGTGCGCCCAGAAACATGTCGCCGCTAATTCCAGAGAAACATTCGAGATAGGCAATGCGCATGGCAGGATACTCAGATTCTTCATCATAGGTAACGCTGAAACCAGCGTCAAACCTGCACAGGCTCCGGCATTTGCTATCCTGCTGATGTCCTCCACGATTCTTATTCACCACAGAGGCACGGAGGACACAGAGAAGAAAATCGTGAGGCTAAAGGCTAAGAGCTAGGGGCTAAGAGCCTTTAGGCTGAAGGCCGAGAGCGACTTCCGTGTACCTAGAACAGCAAAAGAAACTGGCCAATCATGTGCGTGCATTTCTGCGCGAGAAATACCACATCGATTTGGTCAATATTGTCATCGAGCAGCCGCCTAAAGTGGAGATGGGCGAGTTCGCCCTGCCGCTCTCCTTTGAGTTGGCGAAGCGGCTGCGCAAATCGCCGCGCAAGATTGCCGACGAGATTGTCGCCGAGCTCCCTGTCCCCGACGGATTCGACAAGCTTGAAGTGGCGGGTGCAGGCTACATCAACGCGCGACTGCAGCGGGATGTCGTGGCGCGCGCTCTTGCCATTGGCGAAACGATAGGAGTTCCTGGTCACACCGGTGAAGGCGCGGCGAACGTCACTGGCAAAATTCTGGTCGAGCACACCAGCATCAATCCCAACAAGGCGGCCCACATCGGGCATCTGCGCAACGCCATCCTCGGCGACACCTTCGTTCGGTTGCTGCGATCGGCGGGGCATCCTGTTGACGTCCAAAACTATATTGACAACACGGGGGTGCAAGTTGCCGACGTCGTGGTTGGGTTTCAGCATCTCGAGAAGAAATCGAAGCAAGACATTGTCGAGCTGATCGCTTCGAATCCACATTTCGATTTCTACTGCTGGGACCTGTACGCGCGGGTCTCCCGCTGGTACGAAGAGGACAAGGAAAATCTTGAAGCTCGCCTTGAAGTATTGCATGCTATCGAGCTTGGCAGCAATGAGATGGCGGAGGTAGCAGAATTGATATCGTCCGCCGTGCTGCGGCGTCATCTCGAGACCATGGATCGTCTTGACATCGAGTACGACTTCCTGCCGCGCGAAAGCGAGATACTCCACCTCCATTTCTGGGATGCCGCTTTCCGCCAGCTAAAGGAGAAGGGTGTCCTCTACTTCGAAACCGAAGGCAAGAACAAGGGCTGCTGGGTGATGAAGAGACCTTCGAAGGCTCCGACGTCGTCGTCTCCCACCCTTTCACCAAAAAACGGGGAAAGGATGGGGCACCCAGGCGAAACTGACCGAGAAGACGTTCTGACAACGATACCTCCCAGTCCAGGAGTTGACGTAAGCCTTTCGGCAAGGGAAGAGTCTACGGGCCCCGACGAAGACGCCAAGGTCATCGTGCGTTCTAACGGAACAGTCGGCTACGTCGGCAAAGACATTGCATATCATCTCTGGAAATTCGGTTTGCTCGGCATGGACTTCGGCTATCGCAAGTTCTACCGCTACCCAAACAATCACGAAGTTTGGATTTCGGCCGAGCACGGCCAAAGCGATCATCCGCACTTCGGCGATGTTGCAGCAATTTACAACGTCATTGACTCACGGCAGGCCGATCCACAGAACACCGTGATCGAGGCCCTCACGCTGCTCGGCTACGCGGAGCAGGCGGCACACTATACCCACCTCTCGTACGAGATGGTCGCGCTCACTCCGCGCTGTGCCATGGAGCTTGGCTATGACGTCAGCGAAGGAGACCGCTCCAAGTCGTATATCGAGGTATCCGGCCGCAAGGGATTTGGCGTCAAGGCCGACGACTTGCTCGATGCGCTGATTGCCGCGGCCAAGAAGGAGGTGGATAGCCGGCATACCGAGTTGGACGAACAGGAGCGGATACGCATCAGCGAGCAAATCGCCATCGGCGCTCTGCGTTACTTTATGCTGAAGTTCACTAAGCAGTCAGTGATCGCTTTCGACTTCAAAGAGGCCTTGGCCTTCGAAGGCGAGACCGGTCCGTATGCGCAATATGCGGTAGTACGCGCGAGCAACATTTTCCGCAAGGCGGGCGTGGAGCCTGAGCAGGCGCTGGCTGCCGAGGTAGATTATGCGCGCTACTTTGCAGAAGAGAGCGGCACCGAAATCTGGGAGCTTTGGTTGCTGGCAGGGAAAACATCGTTTGTCATCGAGCAGTGTATCGCGACGACCGAGCCTGCATTTGCTGCCAAACATACGTTCCAGCTAGCACAGCAGTTTAATAACTTCTACCACCGCCATCACATTCTTACCGAATCCGACGCGGGGCGGCAGAAGTTCCTATTGGCAACCGCGGCGGTGGTTCGCCGAGAGTTGGTCCGTGTTCTGGGGGTGATGGGGATCACCGTGCCGCCGGTGATGTAGGAGTGGCCATGTGGCTTGGCAGCAGCAAACCGCGAGTGCTAATAGCTGACGGCTCATAGCCTTCTCCCTACCACGTGTTATACGCGGTGCCTTCGCTGGAGGATTGTTCGCTACCGCTGTGAACGTCGATAATCCCCGGCTCGGTTTGATCGGGAGACATGATGCTCTCGTCCGTCACCGGCACCCAGCTATCGCGTGAGTTGGTGAAGGGGTCCTTGGGTAGCTGCTTAAGATATCCGGCATCCACCAGGTCCTGCAAAGATTGCGGAGCCTTTTGCTTATCGAGGGTGTACTGGTCGATCAGCGACCGCATGGTGTAAAGATCGTCGCGCAGCGCAGTCTCTTTGGCGTGCAGAATTGACGACGAATAATTCGGGATGGCGAGCGAGAGCAGGATCACGATGATGCTGATCACCACCATCAACTCGATCAGAGTAAAGCCGCGTTGTCGCAAGCGCCGTTTCATGGTCGCGCCGTAAGAAATTACCACGTCTTGTACTTTGTGCCGTCCAAACCAGTCCCATCGGATTTCGTGTAGACGTCAAAAACGCTCTGCCCGCCCCAAGAATCCGAATCGGGATCGTCCTGCATCGAGCGCAAGCCCCAATCATCTTTGCCGGTCATCGGATCGATCGGGATGCGCCGCAGGAAACGGATCTTCTTGCCATTGGAGTCCACGCCTTTCACCAGGGTATCGAGATCGGGGGGATATCCCTGGCTGTCCAGCTTGGTCTGGAATGCACCTCGGTCAGCAGCATCTTTGTAGCGGTCAATAGCGTCCCGCATCTGCCACAGGTCTCGGCGCAGTTCGCGTTCCTTGTTCCGCTGAATGGCGACGCGCATCACTGGAGTCGCGGCGGCCGTTAGAATCATCAGGATAGTCATCGCCACGATCAGCTCAACAAGGGTGAATCCGTTCCTGCGGCGAGACAGGCCCTGAAACTGCGGATGAAGTGGTCCACGCCTGGGCACACTACTTCCTTCAACAGCAAAAACGCGACTGGAACAATTAAGGGGCACCACTATTATTACTTTAGTCTATTTTAGTCCTTCCCAGGACTAGTTTCGCAAACCAGCGCCCGCAATACGGCGGGGCTATGACGCTCACGGCGACAAGCAACGTCTGCGCCGCCACTGAGTTAGACGCTGCTTCTAGTGAACCGTCACAATGGCTTGGGAGCCGCTGGCGGGAACATTTTGCATGCTGGCATTTTTCACACCCGCCCGGTTGATGCTCAATGTTGCCTGTCCCGGGGCCTTCGCCTGGAACGTAATCGTAAATACAGACCCGTCGCCGGTCACGCCGGCGCTCCCGGGGGGACGTGACGCAGTGAGTTGCAAAATGCCAGCCATGCTGTCGTCGCGGTTAACCAAGGCCACCGTTTGCCCACCCTGCGCCAGGAACGGTCCATTCGAGATGTTCAGCACTTGTAACACTCGTGGGTTATAGAGAATCTGTAACGGCACCGAATACACATTCTGCCCGCCAGTCAGGTTCACATTGACGGTGAAGGTAGAACCCACAGGCTGATCCAGCATAGGCGGGTCAAAACTTACGATCGCACTTCCCGGAGGAGCCAACGCCGTGGAAGGCTGCGAGCCGGTCGCTTGGGTCCCGCCGGCCTGCGGTTGCATCGGATTGACTTGCGCCCCCTGCGGGTTGCCCGGCGTAGCTGAGGGTAGGGCGCCATGCGGTTGCTGGTCGGGGGCTTCGCTCATGCCATGATGCAGAGAGATCGTATTGGCAGTGCCAACATCAATCGCTTTAACGTTGCTGTCGTTCAAATCCTGGGCGCGAATAATATGTGGAATCAGGATGAAAACGATTTCGTTGTCATTGACCTCTTTAGTTTCTGAGGAGAAGAGATATCTGAAGAGGGGTATGGATGCCAGCCCCGGAATGCCTGACAGAGATTTCGTCTGGGTGGATTCAAGAATGCCACCCATGATGTTCACTTCACCCTCGCGCAAGCGAATTTCTTGCTCGATCTTGCGCTGACCGATCACCGGTTGTTGGATGCCGCCAATGTTCTGGTACGAGTCAACCGCCGAGATGTCTATGGCGAGCTTCAGCGTGACCTCGTCGAGCCCGTGCACGCGGGGTGTAATGTCAATATTTACGCCGACGTCAATGTAGTTGAACTGAGTGTTGACTAACGGATTGATGCCGACACCGCCGATTCCTGGCTGGAAGGAACCGGTGGCTACCGGCACGCGCTCACCAATCTTAAGCGAGGCTTTCTGACCGTCAGCAGCGCGGATTTCCGGCTGCTGGATAAGCTTGCTACTACTGTCGCTCATCAGAAAGTTTGCCGTCGCAGCCGGGACCGTCACCTCGAAATTCGTGGCGTTGAGATGGGCGAGGCTATTTAGGTTAATGCTGCCACCAGTGCCGGTAGTGGTGGTTGCCGTGCCGCCATTCCCGGCGTTACCGGCCACCGTAGTGCTAGTGGTGCTTACGTTGTTGTCCTGCAACTGAACGCTGACGCTGGCGGGCGGCTGGATGCCAAGATTGCGCATCTTGTCGCGCGTAACTTGCATGATCGCAACTTCCACCACCACCTCGGGCCGTGACTTGTCGAGATCGCTGATCAGTTTCTCGGCCATCACAATCTGATCGGGGGTCCCCCGAACCACGATGGCCTGCTGCGAAGGAAATTGCTGCAGGCGCTGCGTATCGAGCAAGGTGCGCAGAATATTGACCAGGTCCTGCAATTCGTTGGGCTGCGAGAGATTCGTCAGATAAAAAGTGCGGATGACGCTTTGTTCCAGTTCCTTCCGCTTGGCGGGCGTGTCGGCAGCAACAAAAATAGTATTGGGGGTGACCGGTCGCCAGAAGGTTTTTGACTCCAGCGCCGTGATCTCCAGTGCTTCTTCCAGGGTGACCCCGTTAAGATCCACGCGAATGCGACGCGAAGTGTAGTCGGGATCGAACAATACGTTGACACCTGCCAGTTTGCCGATGGTTTCGTAAACCGTCTTGGCGTCTTCGGTCAGCTTCAGAGTGATCGGCGTCTGCGAAATGGGAGCCAGTTCAACCGGTCCTGTGGCTTCCTCCATGCGCTTGGTCAATCCCGATTCCGTGGTTGGCGCGGGAGGAGGCGGCGGGCTCTGGCTCTTTTGGATGAGCAGACGTGTCTTATTGGATTGCTGCTGCGCTATGAAACTGGATGGATCAATAGCGAGTCCCTGCTCAAAATCCGTCAGCGCCTCCTGCAATTTTCCGGCCTTGAGCAGAATCTCGCCCTGATGAACGTAGGACGCAGAGGCCAGGAAGCGAACATATTCGAAAGAGGTGCGATAGGTGAGGTCAGACGGTTTGAGCTGGTAGGCCTGATGATAGAAGTTGTAGGCCGCAATGTAATCCTGACGAATCTCGGCAGCTTTGCCCTTCTCATAGAGAGCTTTGGCCGCCTTGTCGTTTGAGGCGAGTGCTGGCAGAACGGCGCCGATCAGTAGCACCACTAAGACACAGGTAAACCGTTTCATCAAAGTCCTTAAGAGCCTGGGGAAATGCGCCGGAACTTCGGCCCTCATACGATCAGAGATGTCCGCTTCCGAAGCGTAAGACTTGAGCTCACGCTAAACGTGAGCACGGCTACGTACATGCACGCCACCGCCCGGGGGCGGCGTCGAAATGAGTGTAATCGGCGCGATTATAGCATCTCGCATGCGCCTCACATAGGATGCAGGTCGCTGTTTTCGTGCCTGTGTTAGCATCGAAGATTCACGTTAACGCGAGATTACTACTGTCACTCCGCCCCGCCTCACTTTCTCCCCCGTTCTCCGATTCATTGCGAAGAAAGGCTCGGGAGGGGCGAAATCAGCGCCGGCGTGGCGCGCGGATCTCTTATGGCTCGTCAGTCGTCCCCGACAGGTCGTCCGGAGAAGGAAAAGCAGCCCCGGCGTGATCCCACGGCCAGCGGGGAGCGTGACGCTTCTGTCAATCGGGCTGCGTCGCACAACTACTTTCTTTTGGAGAAGCTCGAAGCTGGCATCGCTTTGCGCGGAACCGAAGTCAAATCCGTGCGCGCCGGACGAGCCAATCTCAAGGATGCCTACGGTCTGGTGAAGGATGGCGAACTCTGGCTGATTAACGCGCACATCGGCCCTTACGAGCATGGCAATATCTTCAACCATGAACCCCTGCGCACGCGAAAGTTGCTGGTGCACAAGAATGAGCTGAATAAACTCATCGGCAAGACGCAGCAGAAGGGATTGACACTGATCCCAACCAGGCTGTACTTCCGCAATGGTAGGGTGAAGGTGGAGTTGGCCCTGGCAAAGGGCAAGCAGAATTGGGACAAGCGCGAGACGGAGCGGCGTAGGACCGCAGATAAGGAAGCACGTGAGGCCATTGCGAGGAGCAGGAAGAGCTGAGCTGCCGAATTGTGTTGGCCAGGTACCGCACTCATTCTTGATGTTGGAATGAGTGGGACCGGTCAGCGTGACGCTCGGCGCGGGATTGAGGAACTCGCCTGGTTCCACACATTCGAAAGTCGCGAATGTGTGGGGCACCAGGCTAAGAGTGGGCAGCGAAGAACTAGCGCCGCAGGCGTGAAAGTAACTAGCCCAGCGCGCAAGCGCTGGGTACACGATCTAATTATGCAGCTGAGCCCCTTCAGGGGCGACACAAGAACGGAATCATGATCATGAAAACTACTCTTCATAGCGGAACACCTTCGCAACTTGAAACCGAGTGCCTCGTCGTGCCGGTGCTCGATGCCACCGCCGACAGCAACAATGGCGATAAATCCGACAAACACAATCCGCAGATCCAGAGCGATGACAAAGCTATACTCGAGGCGGCGGCCGACCTCATCGCATCGGGCGAAGTCACTGGCAAGATGCTGGAGATCGCCCTGCTACACAAACCATCCGGCCTGAAGGCGAAGCGTCTGATGCTAATTGGCGGCGGCAAAGCCAAGAATTTCTCCTCCTATGAGTTGCGCAAGCTGGCCGGCGCCGCTGTGCGTGCGCTGAAGGCGAAGGACCTGAAGAGCTTTGCATTCGTCGCGCCCCCTGCACTGAACGACGCCGCGAAGGTCATCGTCGAAGGCGCCTTCGTCGGGAACTTCGAGCCCGACTACTACAAGAGCGACCGCAAAGAGCAGAAGATCGACGAGTTGGTGATCGTCGCTCCGAAAGGCGCCAACCAGAGATCGCTGAAGACGGCCATGGAGCAAGGCCGCGTCATTGGCGAGGCGCAGAACTTCACTCGTGATCTGGTAAACGAGCCAAGCAATCGTATGACCCCGACAATTCTTGCTGACCGCGCCAGGAAGATGTGCGAAGAGACAGGGTTGGTCTGCGAGATTTACGGTCCTGACAAAATTAAAGAGCTAAAGATGGGCGCCTTCTGGAGCGTTGCGCAGGGCTCGGACGAAGAGCCGCGACTGATTGTGATGCGCTACGAGCCAGATCGCGCTCCCAAAAAACGCGTGCTGGGCCTGGTCGGCAAGGGCATCACCTTCGACAGCGGAGGCATCTCGATCAAGCCGTCAGACGGCATGGAAAAGATGAAATACGACATGGCTGGCGGCGCGGCCATGATTGGGGCGATGCGCGCGATTGCGCAGCTTAAGCCTAACCTGCGCGTCATCGGAATCGTATGTGCCAGCGAGAACATGCCCTCCGGCAAGGCGCAGAAGCCGGGCGACGTGCAGATCGCCATGTCTGGAAAATCCATCGAGATCATCAACACCGACGCAGAAGGGCGCCTGGTGCTGGCCGACGGCTTGCATTATGCGCGACAACTAGGCTGCACCCACCTCATCGACGCAGCCACACTGACCGGCGCGTGCGTGGTTGCGCTCGGCATGGTCAACGCCGGCATCTTCGCCAACGACGAAGACTTTTACGAGCGCTTCAGCAAGTCGCTGCAGAAGTCAGGTGAGAAGATGTGGCGGCTGCCCGTGGACGAAGAATATCGCGACATGATCAAGTCCAATATCGCCGACATCGTCAACAGCGGCGGTCGTTGGGGCGGTGCGGTCACGGCGGCTATGTTCCTGAAGGAATTCGTCGGCGACACGCCCTGGCTGCATCTCGACATAGCTGGCGTTGCCTGGATGGAAGACAACAAGCCTTGGATTGCGAAAGGGCCGTCGGGAGTTCCGGTTCGCTCGCTGGTAGAGTTCGTGCGCGATCTCGCGGGCAGCCCTGCATCGAAGAATTAGAGCCATTTCAGAGGGGGATGCAGATGGCGTAGTACGGCCCTTGAGAGCGTAGGTGAGAATTTATTGTGAGTTGGCACAGTGTAACAATTACTCAATATCCAGCCCGTAGGGGCGGAATTGGTGTTAGCCCAGGGCGGCGGAAGCCCTGGGTGAGGCGGAAAAAATTAAAGAGTCCCGTCAGGGACGGCACAGTTCTGTTCCTGAGCCGGGGTGGAGTCTGTTCAATTCGTGTTCTGAGCCGAGGCGGGCCATTGCTACCTGCTACCTGCTAATTGCTGCTTCTCCCAGCAGTTCACTCAGCCAGCTCTCGATTGTCATCCGCATTTCGGCGAGATAGCCGCTAAAGAAATGGTCTCCAGGAACGAATACCAACTCTTTCGGATCGGCGGCCTCCGCGACAAGTCTCTCCAGCGCATCGTGGGGACCGTACTGATCGTGGTCGCCACTGACGAACAGCTTCGGCTTTGTGCACTCTCGCAAGAACGAGAATGAATAGAAGCGACCCTCGGCTTGTACCGGTGTACCGAGCGAAATGATCGCCTCAACATCAGGGTCCGGACATGCCGCTTGCAATCCCGTAGCTGCTCCGAAGGAGAATCCGGCGAAGATGATGGGCAACGAAAACTCATGCCTCAACCAGCCCAACGCGGCTTGCACATCGGCGACCTCGCCCCGTCCTTCGTCGTGCCGGCCTGTGCTCAGGCCGGTGCCGCGAAAGTTGAATCGTAAAACCGGAAATCCGAACGAATGTAAGGCTTTCATGGCGTGAAAGACGACTTTGTTGTGCATCGTCCCCCCACCCATCGGGTGGGGATGGCACACCAATCCGGCATGGGATGCACCGGGCGCCCCCAGGTTCAGCAGAGCCTCCAGTTGTCCTACCGGTCCGTCAAGAAAGAATGACTTAATTGTGGAGTGCGCAGAGGGCAACGATTCCTGTCTTCTCGCGGGCAGGTGAATTCTTCGAGAGAGCCCAGCCCCGCGAAGGCTCGCTATCCTCCGCGGGAGCTTGTGCGCCTGCGGCGAAGCGCTGCCACAGAGCTATTACTCTACCGCATAGCTCCAGTGGCGTCGATTACATCTCAGTTAATCGATACCGAGCTCGACAGGTCCCTAAAGCGAACGCGGCCGTTTTGTATCTATCCTTCGATTCTTATCGGTTTTGCAAGAGCGCACGCGATTGGCTCGGCCGTAGATAAACAAAAGCACGAAGAATGCATACACCAGGATTGACCATGCTGGATGACCGAGCTGAGTAAAGTAGGGCAATCCCCAGACGCTAAACGCTAACGCGCCTAACAGCACCATGACTAACCAAATACAATCGGAGCGCAGCATACTCAAAGACGGGAGGCGCCAAAACTTAGTATCGCCGTACTAGCCGGAACTGCGTGCGCACGCGGTGCCCGCATACGACGATATGCTTGTTAGACGGGCGGTCTCGTAGCCGGGTTATCTGCGAACGAGATTTTCCAAAAGCGCAAGCGATCGCAGAGGTCGGCGATCGTATGGAACTGCGGAACCGAGATTAGATGCGTGGCAGCATTATGATGCGCCACAGAGGGATACATACCAGTAACGCCGCCACAACGGCCAGTGCAATCCGCACGGATGCAGTGCGGAAACGCTGGCTGATCGCCGTCAGCAATAGAACCGTCGCCAGCAAGACAGTGACGCGCACGTAGCTGTCCGAGACTCCCCGCGCTTTCGCGCCTCGTTCGAAGAACTCCGAGGCCTCTTTGCTCATCTTCACCGACGCCTCCAATTGGGCATTGTGGTATTCCGGCATGATCAATGGTCCAGGTGGGGCGTTGGAATTGTTGAACGGGTCGGTTTTCTTCCACGCCTCAAACGCCACGCGGAACTCGGGTCGAAAGCGGCGCTCGAAGAGTTGTGCTATTTTTTGTTCTCCACTGGCACTTGCTTTCAGCCAATCGCCAAAAGTTAATGCGTCGTAGACGCGCTCCTGATCGCCACGAATCTGCTGTCCCTGGGCTTCGACGCGTAGTTTTGTGGACTGCTCGTAGAGCTCATCCTGGCGGCCATCCCACTGTGCGGCCTGGTAACCACTCCACGCCGTGGTGACAGCAACCAGTGCCAGCACGATCGCTTCAACAATCTCCAACATCTCGACGGTACGTGAGAGATGAGGCGCCGTATGCTTTTTCTCTTCGTTCAGTTTGTGGGCAATTTCGATGCTCGGCCCACCTATCTCGGACATACCGTCTCCTTTTCGAGCGCTGTCTCTGAATTCGTCTTCAGCGGTTACATTCTCAACTTGCTGGCAGTCCCTTCGCTTTCTCTCGGATCTGCCGCTGCTCCACAGCCAGCTTATAAGCGACGTAGTACTTGTAGATATTGGCGACGTAGGTGACCGTCTCCTGCCCGATGTCCTTGGCCGCAACCAGTTCCACGTTACCGAACCAGACGTTCGGGTCCAGGCCCATATCGCCGGCTTTCTTGCGCAACCTTGCGATCCGATTCGGTCCGGCATTGTAACTGGCGAAGACAAACAACGTTTTGTTGAGGGGATCGATTTTCGGATCGTTGAAATATCGATCATCGATGTCACGTAACATCTTGACGCCGGCGTGAATATTGCCGTCAGCCGTCCCAACATTCGAAACATTGATGGGAGAAGCTGCTGCATATTTGGGGATGACCTGCATGATGCCGACTGCCCCACTCCGGTTTCTCTTGCTTTGATCCAGCAGAGATTCCTGATAGCCCTGGGCCGCAATCATGAGATAGTCAAAGTCGTACTCCCCGGCGTACTTCTGGAAAAGTTCCAGGTTCGCCTGGAACTTCTTCATCTCTTCCCCCGAGGTTGAATTCTTGACCCACTTGGTGTTTTGCAGGTAGCGGCGCAACACGGTGTTGCCAAACGATGTTCCCACCGCGTGAGAGGCGACGAATTCGTCGACCACCTGCTTGAATTGCGGGTTATTTTTGCGCATCACCCACGCAAGTTGGCCTCCTGTCGCTATAGGTAACTCAGGATGGGGTTGAAGCCGCGTCAGCACTTGCGCCCAAAGGGCCGCTTTTTGTTTCGTCGTGACGGTCGCCGGAATCAGCCCAGCGTTGACCATCTGCACGAGGTCGTCGTCCATCAGGTTCTTGTCCGCTGCTTTGATGACGATGGGCGTCTTGCCTTCCTTCTGTAGCGTCTCATTCACCTTTTGCAAGTTTGTGTAATACGTGGTCAGAGGATTGACGTATACCTCTTTTCCGCCCAAGTCCGCGAGGGTAGAAACCGTGCTGTAGTTTGGCCCAGTAACGATGATCTGCGACACGTCCGTCATGATTGGCGTCGAGAACGCAACGCGTTGCTCACGCTCGGGAGTGACCACGATTCCGTAAGCGATAATGTCTCCCACGCCTTGGGTCAGTGCCGCCTCCATTTGGTCGGGACGCAAGGGAAGGAAGCTGACTTTCACGTCCAGCGTGCCGGTCTTCAGCTTCTGATTGATGAACTTTTGGAACTCTTCCAGCGCCTCGTAATTTATGCCTTTAGGAAGCCCATTGCTGTAAAAAAACCCAATGGGGCTGATCACCACGAGCGCGCGGATGTTGCGGTTCTTCACCATATCGTCGAGGTCGCCAGTGCGGCGCCCGAAAGCTTTCGGCAATGCCACGTTGCTCGACGGCGCAGGTGGTTCATCGGGTGAAGATACTTGCGAAGCAGGAGCCGACTGCTGCCTTGCCTGCTCCATATTGGCCGGAGGCGCAGCTTCCTTCTTGCCGCACCCAATAAACAAGAGAAGTGCAAGCAGAGTTAATACAAATGCCGTGAGCCTGTTCGAAGAAGTCGAGGTTTCAGACAATAGCTTCTCCTTATATGCGGGGGTACGAATTTTGAGCGGCCCTTGCGCTATGAGTGATGGATAGTCGGATTGTAGGCCGCATCCTCGCTGGCGCAGAACTAGCAAAAATGCCAGCAACGACAGGTTTTCGTCTAGTTACCGTCCGTGTCCCTGTAACTCCGCCAACATTGCCCTCGCGTCAGGGTCATCCGGAGCCAGTTGGACGAGCTGCTGCGCGTAGGTAATTGCCGCTGGCAAGTTGCCCTTGTCGCGCTCGAACGCGATCAAGCCCATCAGGACCTGGCGGTCCGCGGGACGTCTCTGGTGGACCTGCTGCAACACTGCAATTGCGCCGTCAGCGTGTCCCGTGGAATTGAGCGCCACGGCGTACACGTAACTGTAGCGGGCGTTGTCTGGCTGCAGGGCGGCTGCTTTGGCCAATAGCGTCAACGCTTCGGGATATTGCTTCTGGCGGATTTTCAGCAGCCCGAGAGCGTGAACCGGCTCCGCGGCATCCGGCGCAATCGCAACAGCTTTTGCCAGCCATTTCTCGCCCTCGTCATCGCGCTGCTGCGCGCGGTAAAGATCGGCGAGATTGACCATGCCGGGAACGAACTTTGGATCGAGCCGCAGCGCAGTTTGCAGTTCGCTTTCGGCTTCGGTGGTGCGGCCCATCTGAGCATAGATCAGGGCCAGGTTCATGTGATTCTCCGGACGCTCAGCAGAAACCATCTCACTGGCTATTAACTCCGACATCGCGTTCTCAAGCGCCTTCTGCGAGGCTTGCAACTTGCCAGGGGATGTTCCGGCCAGAAGGCGCGCCGCCTCGATGCGGACCGAACGAATTGGATCGGTAAGCAGTGGCACAGCGAGCCGGAGTCGCTCTTGCGCGGGAAGCGGATCCAGGCAGCGCACGGCTTGACTGCGTACCAGGGGATCGTTGTCGCCCAGCGCGGCTTGCACCGTAGAAACTGAAGCGGGAGTGAGATACTGCTGCAACAGGCTTAAAGCGGTCGCACGCGCAATTCCGGGTTTGGTCGAATCCGCGATTAGCGCCGTCAGAGCTTTTTCTGCATTCGGCAAACCGCGGCGCCCGGCATCGATTGCTTCGACGAAGTGCGCTTCCTGTCTGCGATTGGGCCCATACCACTTCACGACTGTCTCCGCGGCCCAACTGTTGGATTTATCTTTGTGGCACTGGTTACAGGCGTTCGGCGTGCCATACGCGATGGAGACATCCGGACGCGGCACGCGGAAGCTGTGGTCGCGACGGGCATCGATCACCATGTAAGTCTTGGTTGGCATGTGACAGTTGACGCAAAGGGCGCCTGCGCTCTCGACTTTGTGATGATGGTGTTGCTCGCTGCCGAACTTCGCTAGCGAATGGCACTTGCCGCAGACGGCGTTCAGGTTTTCGGTTCGCAACTTCGCGGTGTGAGGATCGTGGCAGTCGGAACACGTCACACCCTCCTGATACATCTTGCTCTGGAGAAACGAGCCCCACTCGTAGTCTTCTTCGAGGACCTGACCATCCGCGTAATAGACACCTTCCTCCAGCAGGCTCGGCACATACGCATCGAGAAATGGCTGGCCCGGTTGGAGGTCGCCGGTAATCGGATGCCGGCGCGAATGGCAGGGCGCACAGGTATTAAGCTCATTATGTGAGCGGGTCTCGCCCTTCCAGTGCGTCGTTCCCTTGTCCGGATCGGAGACTGACCACACCCCATTTGCGGGCTTCAAGTCGACGGTCAGGCCATTCGGTCCGTCGCTCGACTTGTACGAACCATTCTTGTGCGACTGCGCCCACGCCACATGATTCGAACCCGGACCGTGGCAGGATTCGCACGAGACGTCGATCTCTGACCATGTCGTTGCGTAGCTGTCCTTGGCGAGACCGTAATTCTCGCGCAGGTTGGTGGAGTGGCAATCGGCGCACATGTAATTCCAGGTTTGGTTTCGGCCCGTCCAGTGAAGCGGATGAGTGGAGGTGATCTTTTGGCCGGGATAAAGATCGAACCAGCGTTGGCCACCGTGGTCTTGGGCGCGCGAATCCCACGCCACCACGAAACTTTGCATTCGACCGTTAGGGAAGGGAACCAGGTATTGCTGCAGCGGATAGACGCCAAACGTGTAGGGGAGATCGAAATTCTGAGGCTTGCCTTCCGGGCCATCGGTGCGAACGTAAAACTTACCGTCTTTCTTGAAGAAACTGGAGGTTACACCGTCCTTGGCGAAGTGAGCGTCGTTAAAATTTCCCAGGACAGTGGAGTCATTCGCGACCTGCATTGCCTCGGCGTGATGAGAAGTTCGCCAGGCCTGCGCCTGGTCGGCGTGGCACTCGGCGCAACGCGCTTGGCCTACATAGGTAGCCGCTGCTAGCGGCTTTGCCCCCGGGCCGTGTAGGCCAGTAGACCAGCGCCAGAGGACAAGGGCAACCAGGGAGATGACGACAACGCAGGCAACCATGAGGCCCAATGAAGGGGATTTAGCAGGTTCACTTTTTTCGCGCATGGAATAGTTGGAATTATCTACCCTGGCGGCAAGAACCCTCTAACGGATTCGCCGGAGTCTACGGTCATCTGTTGCCAAACGTCCAACCCAGCCCGGAGCTGGTGCCGTAATCGCTGCCGGAAAAGTGAAGCGGCGGCTGATTGTCCCAGTTGCCGTAGAACGAGATGTTCCACGTAAGATTGCTGAAGATCTTAATGTAATAAGACGCGTTAGCGGTGGCGAAGACGCGCCCCGGCGTGGACAGCGCCGGGAAAACAGTACCAGTGAAACTCAGATTCGTCTTATTAAAGCGAAAAAGTTTGACCTGTGTTACCAGCATAGCAGCACCAACATTTTGGGTGCTTTGCGCGACCTCAGACTGGTGATAGTCCGTGTTCTGCCAGGCGAAGCCACCGAGCACCGAAATGGTGGCGTGGTTGGTGTTCTTCAGATAACGTCCAATGCCGGCACCCAGATTGGTCTGAAGTCTGATGTTCTGCTCCGAGCTTTGCAGGAAGTCGCCAAGACCAGCGTAGAACCAATTGTTCCAACGCAACAAGCGGAGATAATTCAGCCCGAGCGAGTTTCGCGTCGAAGCGCTAGCGCCAGTACTGGAGGCCAGCGAAGAAACGTAATTGGCCCCGGCAGTCCAGCGTTCTCGAGGGTATTGGACGTCTGAGCTCCAGTTGTACTGGGTTGCTTGATTTCCTTTGGAATAGCTGATTCCGGAGTTGATCGATCCGTTAAAACGTTGCCAGAATTTTTCCGAAGTCTCATCCATCTGCACAATGTTCGGCCTATCAAGTGTCACTTTATGCTCAGGGGTAATTGCGACCTCAATTTGTACCGGACGACCGCCGGCGCTTTCCGCGGTGGCAAGCGTGCCGGTGTAAACCGAGCCGTCCTGCGTCTTCACCAGGAACAACTGCTCGCTTTCCAGATGGTCTACCTTCGACCATTGCACCGAGCTGGTGCCGAGTATGTAATCCATGTTGACGTAGAGGACACCGGCATCGAGTCCCTTGACCTCGCCGGTGAGGTGGTCGCCATTTTTCATGACAATCACGTCGGTCTTGTCGCGCGCGAAAACAGGAGTCACAAGCAGGAGGGTGGAGCAGAGCATGAAGGCTCGGACTTTCATGGCGGTGCCTACCTTTAGTGGAATTTCCACTCTCCCATACGACATTGATCGGGAGGCGGACTGGCAATAAACTGCAATCGATCACCCTAGTGTACCTACCTCCTAGGGGCACCTGTCACCAGCGTCCCCGTGTTGGCGACAGCCAAGAGTTGAGGGGCTTACCTCTTTGGCCGAATTATGGCGGTAGGCCATGGGGTATGATTTGGTGGGTTCGGCGCAGAGCGATATTGATGTCTCAGCAATTTCCGCAATGAAAAAAACCAATTGGGACCAGCGCATTCAGCGAGCCGTTGACCTTGCCCAACGCTACCCAAGCGCGGCGGAAGTCCTCGGCTTCTATCAGCACATCCTGGACTTTCAGAGGATGCTCTATGCCTGCGCTTCATCCGCGCCTATTTCGAGTGCTGGCATCCAAAGTACGTTTCGTGAACGGCTGGATCTTGACATCGTGGTGCAGCAGTTGCCGGCATTGCTCTCGCTCGTGCAGCGGACGGGACCATCAAAGCTGGCGCAAGAGGCGGGGGAGATCGGTGCGGGGAAACTGCATCCCTCTTCTCCCCCTTGCTATGCCTCGTTGGAAGAGCAGCGCCAGATGCTTCAGAGTTACCTATTGTCCACAGACGGCAGCCCCTGGGTACTGCATGCCTTCTTTGCGCGAACATTGCTCCAGCCTTATGCTGAGTGTCTTGCCGCGGCCCTCACTGCACGACATACAGATTCCTCGGCTTCGGTTTGTCCGGTTTGCAGCGCGCGGCCACAGGTCGCCGTGCTTCGTCCCGAAGGTGACGGCGGGAAACGCTTTCTTGTCTGTTCCTTTTGTTTGACCGAATGGGAGTTTCGCCGAATCCTATGTCCGATGTGTGGCGAGGTCGACCATCAAAAGCTTCCGCGTTATTCAGCGGAGGATTTTCCCGCCGTGCGGGTGGAGGCTTGCGACACCTGCAAGTACTACCTGAAGTCGGTGGATATGACGGTCGACGGCCTGGCAGTTCCGCTGGTGGACGAAATCGCGACAGCGCCTCTGGACATCTGGGCCGAGGAGCACGGATTTACCAAAATCAGAGCGAACCTTATGGGTTTTTGAACCTGACGTTCAATTTTGAGCTGTGTTTTTTAGGCATCCTCAATCCATTTGACCAGCACGGGTTTCCGGGTATACGCTTCTTCCCATCGTTTGGGCCCCGATGTTGGTCCCTTGGTCGTAACGGAACGGCTTGATCGAGATGTGGACCACAGTGCGTGCACTTTTTTCGATCCTTCAACACAGCGCTTCCCGAGCGCTTCTGTTCAATCCCTACAACAATTCACGGTTTCGAGTCTTTCGTCATGGAGGGCTGCGCAATGGATGTATCTAGACGAGCATTCTTCAAGACTGGCGTAGTTGGTGCCGTTGGCATTACGGTCTTCGGGTTTGACGCGCGACCGCTGCTGGCGCAAGCCGGCGCCCTGAAGATTTCGCGCACCACCGAGACGCGCAGCACCTGCCCCTATTGCTCGGTGAGTTGCGGCGTCATCATCCACACCATTGGCGATAAGGCGAAGAACGTCACGCCCCAGGTCATCCATGTGGAAGGCGATCCCGATCATCCGATCAACCGCGGAACGCTGTGCCCTAAGGGAGCTTCGCTGCAGCAGGACATACAGAACGAACGGCGGATATTGAAGCCCCTGGTGCGGCGGCCCGGCTCCGATCATTGGGACGACATCTCTTGGAACCAGGCGATCGACGAAATCGCGCGCTGGACCAAGAAGACGCGGGACGCGACGTTCGTGGAAACGGACTCCCAGGGGAGGACGGTGAATCGATGCGAATCGATCGCCTTTACTGGCGGCTGCACCGACACTAATGAGTTCAATTACCTGGTCGTAAAAACCATGCGCAGCATGGGACTCGTCCGACTGGAAAATCAGGCCAGGGTTTGACACGGCCCCACGGTCTCAAGTTTGGGACCAACTTTCGGGCGCGGGGCGATGACCAACGGCTGGATCGACATCAAGAACACCGACATGATGTTGATCATGGGTGGAAACCCGGCCGAGAACCACCCCTGCGGATTCAAGTGGGCGGTTGAGGCCAAGCGCAATCGCAATGCGAAGATGATCGTGGTGGACCCGCGTTTTACCCGTACCGCTGCGGTCGCTGATCTGTTCTGCCAGATTCGCGCTGGATCAGACATTGCCTTCCTTGGCGGACTCATCAGCTACGCCATCGAACACGATCGCGTGGCAAAGGAATATCTCGTCAACTACACCAATGCGGCCTTCCTCATCAAGGACGGCTTCAAGCTGCCGGAAGACGGGTTGTTCTCGGGCTTTGAGGAGGAGTCCAAGACCTACAACAAGGCCACGTGGAATTATCAGGAAGGCGGAAACGAAACCGGCAAGGTCGTCCCGGTCGCAGCCGGCGAGAAGGCTGCCTCGGAGCACGAAATGAAGGCTGCAGTGATGCCAGTTGCCGCAAAAGCTGCGGGCGGTATGCCACCGCCGCCGGCCTCGCTGCCGCCGAACGTGGCCTACGACCTGTCGCTGCAGCATCCGCGATGCGTTTATCAACTGCTGCGGCAGCAGTACTCGCGCTACACACCCGAGATGGTGTCGCGTATCACCGGCATTCCCCAAGACCAGCTTCTGAAGGCGTACGACCTGTACACTTCGATTCGCAAAGACGGCGACACGAAGAAGGTTGCCACTGTCATTTACGCCGTGGGTTGGACGCAGCATAGCTTTGGAACGCAGATCATTCGAACGGCGGCGATGCTGCAGTTGATCATGGGGAATGTTGGCCGTGCTGGCGGAGGAGTGAACGCACTGCGTGGACACTCCAACATCCAGGGCGCGACCGACATGGCGGGGATCTTCGACATCCTGCCCGGCTACCTCAAAGTGCCGAACCCTGCTGACAAGGACCTGAAGACTTATCTCGAGCGCATCACCCCTAAGCCGGCGAAGCCGAACGATTGGGAGTCCTTCAACTACTGGTCGAACACTCCAAAGTTTATGGTCTCGTTCCTGAAGGCGATGTACGGCAATGCCGCAATCAAAGACAACGATTTCGCCTTTCAGTATTTGCCTAAGGTCGACCGTAACTACTCGTGGGTTGAGATCTGGAACGACATGTACGAAGGCAAGGTCAAAGGACTTTTTGCTTTCGGCATGAACGGCGTGATGATCGGGCCGGATACGCAGAAGAACATTGACGCCCTCAAGAAGGCCGACTTTCTGGTGGTTTGCGAGATCTACCCCGACGAAACCAGTGCCTTCTGGCAGGCACCGGGCATCACGCCCGACGACATGAAGCAGATCAATACGACCGTCTATCGACTGCCTGGGGCGGGCTTCGCCGAAAAGGATGGGACGTTCGTTAATTCGGCGCGCTGGCTGCAATGGAAGCACATCGCCCTTCCACCGCCGGGAGACTGTCGACTTGATCAGGACATCCTGGCCCAGATCTTTCTGAAGGTCCGAGAGTTGTATCAAAAAGAGGAAGGTAAATTCCCCGATCCGATACTGCATGCCACGTGGAATTACACACTTCCCGAGCACCCGTCGCTATCGGAAGTGGCAAAGGAGATCAACGGCAAGGCATTGGCCGACATCAGCGACGAGAAAACCGGAGTTTCGCTAAAAGCCGGGCAGCAACTGCCAGGGTTTGCCGTGTTGCGCGACGACGGTTCGACCATGTGCGGCAACTGGCTGTACTCGGGATCATGGACCGAGGCTGGGCCTATGCTGCAACGTCGCGGAACCGAGGACCCTTCGGGCTTGGGGATTTATCCGAACTGGGCATGGTCATGGCCGGCTAACCGGCGCGTGCTGTACAACCGGGCATCTTGCGATCTCGCGGGCAAGCCCTGGGACCCGACACGCAGTCAAGTCTGGTGGAACGAGACCGCTCAAAAGTGGGTGGGCAACGATGTTCCTGACTTCAAGCCCGATTCCAAGCCTCAGGAGCATATGGGGCCATTCATCATGAACCCCGAAGGCGTGGGACGCATTTTTGTGCCGCTAGGGGCGATGGCAGACGGTCCCTTCCCCGAGCACTATGAACCCATCGAGAGTCCCATCGATAATCCTTTGCACCCCAACCAATCCAACAATCCGGTCGTCAGGAAGCTCACGACCAAGATGGACAAGTACGGCACGACGAAGGAAGGCTACAACATCATCTGCACCACCTATCGCCTCACTGAGCACTATCACTATTGGACAAAGAACAATCCGATGAATGTGGAACTGGTGCCGGAACCCTTTGTTGAAGTACCCGCCGAACTGGCTGATCAGATGGGCATCAGGGGAGGTGAGAAGGTGAAGGTGACCAGCGCGCGCAGCGATTACATCGCCAAAGCAATGGTGACCAAACGGATCAAGCCCATGATGGTGGATGGTAAGAAGTTGTATCAGATCGGCATGCCGATCCACTGGGGCTTCCTGGGAATTTCCGAAAGCGAAGGCAGAACGGCGAAGACTCCGGCAAATTTGCTGACACCGACGGTCTTCGACCCCAATGCGTACACACCGGAATTCAAGGGATTTCTGGTGAAGCTGGAAAAGGTTTAGAGGAGGCGTGGGATGAGCGATCGCGGCACATTACGAATCCAGCAAATCTCGGCCCACCCTGGACCGGTCGCTGGCCAGGGCACGCAACGGCAGGACCAGGTTTGCAAGCTGATCGATACCACCACCTGCATCGGCTGCAAAGCCTGCGAAGTCGCTTGCGTCGAATGGAATGACATGCCGTTCCAGACGACTTACTTCGACAACACTTACCAGACGATGCCCGACACCGACTGGAATTACTGGAACCTCATCAAGTTCAACGAGGACCAGCACGACAATGGCAGCTTCGCGTGGTTAATGCGCAAGCATCAGTGCATGCATTGCGAAGACCCGGGCTGTCTGCGCGCGTGTCCGGCCGATGGCGCTATCGTGCAGTACTCGAATGGCATTGTCGATTTCCAGCAGGAAAACTGCATAGGCTGCCAGTTCTGTGTCTCGGGTTGCCCCTTTAACATTCCGAAATTCAATCCCAACACAAAAAAGGTTTACAAGTGCACGCTGTGCTCTGACAGAGTGGGGGCTGGCCTGGAGCCGGCATGCATCAAGTCATGTCCCACCGGGTGTTTGCATTTCGGAACCAAAGACGACATGAAGTTCATGGCGGAAAATCGTGCTTCTCAATTGCGCGAGGTCTCAGGATTTCAGAACGCCGGGGTCTACGATCCCGACACCATCGGGGGCACCCATGTGATCTATGTGCTGCACGATGCCACCAAGCCTGAGAAGTACGGTAATTTGCCTGCGAAACCGCGGATTCCGCTTAGCTTCACGGTTTGGAAGAGCATCTTCAAGCCCATCGGGCTATTCGGCGCCATGCTGGGGTTTGTAGGGGTGGTTATGCACTACGTTTTCGAAGGGCCGCTGCACACGCAGCCCACTCCTCCGGTCGTTCGGATTGACCCGCCACCGCCTCCCGCGGGAAAGGAGAATTAGATGGCGACCTCGGCTGATCGCTTCGTGCATCGTCCCAATGTCATCGACCGTTTCGGGCAAACGGTGGTTTACGCCGGCGAATTGTTGCGCCATCCGGTGTACACGCGCTTTCTCCATTGGATGGTCGGCATTTTCTTCTTCCTTGCCCTGCTGTCGGGCTTCGGAATCTATCTTCCCTGGATCTTCCGCTTCTTTACGCCTCTGTTTGGCGGCGGAGCCATGACCCGGTTGTTGCATCCCTGGTTCGGCCTGGCCTTCGTCTTCTTCTTTGCTCTACAAGCGCTGAATTGGTGGCAGGTGATGACGTGGACTCCGGCGGATTCACGCTGGATGAAGCACATTAGGCGGTACGTCATCCGTAGCGACTCCACGGAATCCCCTGAGACCGGCTTCTTCAACGGCGGACAGAAGCTCATGTTCTGGGAGATTGTCTGCGGCTCCACCGCCTACCTCATTACCGGGGTCATCATGTGGTTCCCGGAAATCTTCGGGCGGGTGCTGGTGGCGATTTCGTATGTGATTCATGACATCTCGGCGCTCATCATGCTGTTTGGGATTTTCTTCCACATCTATCTCAGCACCTTCGGCGAGCCTGGCACCATTCAGGCGATGACCCGGGGAACAGTGAGCGAAGGTTGGGCCTGGACGCACCATCCCGCATGGTACAAAGCGGTCACGGGCCGTGATCCGGCCGAAGCCCTGGAAGCAGCCGAGCAGCGCCATACGCCTCCGGTGCAGCCTCCGCCGGTGCTTTGAATCGCCCCGAACCGGTGCGAGTTATAGGCGGGCATCAACCCATTCCGGCAGCGGCAATTCCTCCGCGAGGATTACTGCGGCACAGTTCATCCGTTCATCCCCGACGCACAGTATGCAATAATGGCGCGGCATGAAGTTGCGAACCTTTCTTCTCTGTTACTTCTTGGCGGCGTTTTGGCTTTCGACCCTCGTTCTTTTCGCGCAGCCTCAGGCGAATCCGGCAAGCGGAAAGACGGACGACGCCCTCGAGCTTGTCAAACAAGGTCAAAAGCTGAATAGCGAAGGCAAGCACGATGAGGCCCTCGCGCTCTACGACCGCGCGCTACAAGTGTCTCCCAATCTCTTCCAGGCAGACTTGGCAGCGGGAATGGCGTTGGATCTGCAGGGTGAGTACCAGCAAGCACGCCAGCATTTGGCAAAGGCCATTGAGGAAGCCCCGCCCACCTCCAAAGTTCAGGCGCTTCGGACGATGGCCGTATCCTATGCGTTCGAACACAATGCCGACGATGCCGCAAAATACGAGCGACAGGCGTTCGACTTGCAGTTCTCCGCTAAACAATTTGCAGACGCGGGGGGTACAGCCGATGAACTAGCCCGGATTTATCTCGAATCGGGTGACCCGGACAACGCTTTTCAGTGGTACCAGAGCGGGCACCTCACCGCGATGCGGCAGCCCAACCTCAGCCCAGCCGAGAGAGACCTGTGGGAATTCCGATGGGAGAGCGCCCTGGCGCGTATCCGCGTCCGCGAACTCGGCAGAGGCGCAGAGGCCCAGAACCACGTGATCGCTGCCAAAGCCATATTGGACAAAGGCGACAATCCTGACCAGCTGCGTTTCTACCCCTACCTCAGCGGTTATGTTGCGTTCTATCGCAACGACTATAAGACAGCGATCGCGGAATTGCAGAAGGGCGATCAGAAGGACCCAGCCGTTTTAAGTCTGCTGGCGCAAGCCTACGAAAAATCCGGAGACAAAACCCAAGCCTTGGACTACTACCGCAGAGTGCTGACCATCAACACGCATAGTCCGGCGAATGCATTTGCGCGGCCGCTTGCGAAAGAGAAAGATCGCAGCGCTGTCGAAATAGCGTTGATCTCGGTGACATTGGAGCGGGGTACGGGGATCGAACCCGTGACATCGAGCTTGGGAAGCTCGCGTTCTACCGCTGAACTAACCCCGCTCAGCTCGGTAGGTGTGCAAAGTGTACCATCGGCGTAATTTGCCTCGCAAACCGCGGCCTGAAGGTTGAACGGCTTCCCCAACGCCATGCGAGGTCGTCCCCTTCAGCGAGAGTTTAAATACCGGAAAACACGATACAATTTGTATAGTTCTTAACCGCGCTAGGGTGGTTCTTGTAGCGCGGTAGCGCATGTGTCTCGCGTAAGCTTGCGGGCCTTCGCTTCCACCCCGCCAGGCGTAAGTGCCATGCCTGTCCGGGGCCGCCGGCTTCCGGTCAGCGCAGGATGGAATCATTTTACGCACGTAGGCCGCTGGACGTAACTCATCCGGCGTCACAACGAAAGGAAAATGTTATGCGTTCTCGGGTACTCACGCTTATGTTCATCGCAATTCTCACGATGAGCTTCGCGGCCTGTAGCAAGAAAAATGAAAGTCAGAACACGGCAACGCCAGAAACTTCCAGTGCGGCTCAGACCAACCAACCTGCAAGCACAAACCAGCCTGCGGCCAGCCAGATGGCTCCCGCGCAGCAGCCCGCGCAGGGACAACCGATGGCGCCCGCGCCACCCCAGCAGGCGCAGGCTCCTGAGCCTCCTCCTCCGCCTCCGCCTCTGGTGGTTCCGGCTGGCACCAGCCTGGTAGTTCGCATGGGAAATAGCATTACCTCTAAAACCGCGAATGCAGGCGACACTTTTACCGGTTCCCTGGCGCATTCTGTGTCCGTGGATGGGGTAGTCGCGATTCCTGCCGGCGCCGGCGTCAGCGGAACAGTTGTCGATGCCAAATCGCCAGGCAAGTTCAAAGGTGAGGGCGTATTGTCGATCGCTTTGACCGCAGTCAACGTCCACGGAACGTCGGTTCCTATTCAAACTTCCACGTATACCCAGACCGTCAAAGGTAAGGGCAAGCGCACGGCCGTGGCGGTCGGAGGCGGAACTGGCGCCGGGGCATTGATTGGGGGTATTGCCGGCGGTGGCAAGGGCGCGCTGATCGGCGGTCTCGTGGGTGCTGGCGCGGGCACGGCAGGCGCGGCCTTCACCGGCAACAAAGAGCTGACAATTCCGGCGGAATCGGCAGTCACGTTCAAGCTCGGCAACTCAATCACGGTGCAGCGGCGGGAGAAGAAGGCTTCGCAGGACGAGATGGCTCCAACCCAGTAACCTTGCAACGTCGGAACTGAAACTTACATCTGGATGCCCCGTTCTGGCCCTTTTTTTGGCCAGGGCGGGGCAGATCGCTGCTTCATGAGTATTCGGTGGTCTTCTTCATCTTGGCGCGTCTTTCCGCTGCCCAGCCTCGTTTGGTCACTTGGCGCCCGCGCCCGACAGCCAGGGCATCGGCAGGTACATTTTCCGTTATGCACGATCCCGCACCGATGTAAGCACCCTTACCTATCCGGATAGGAGCTACCAGCGTGGTATCGCTGCCAATGAAGGCTCCGTCTTCAATCGCCGTGGGGTATTTGCCCGCGCCATCGTAATTGCAAGTGATGGTGCCCGCACCAACATTTACGCCGTCACCAATTTCAGAGTCGCCAAGATAGGTGAGGTGGTTGGCCTTGGAACCTTTGCCCACCCGGGTTTTCTTAGTCTCGACGAAATTGCCGATGTGCGCGCCTTCGCCAATATCACTACCGGGACGCAGGTGGGAGTAGGGCCCGAGTTGCGCGCCGCTGCGCACCACGGAATCTTCCAGCATGCAGCCCGGCAGAATGAGAACACCATCACCGAGTTCGCAGTTGCTGATAACGGAGTACGACCGAATACGGCAGTCGGCGCCGATCTTCGTCTTGCCAATCAGTTGCACGAAAGGCTCGATCACCGTGTCCGTGCCGACTTCGACGTCGGCATCGATGTCACAGCTCTCGGGACGAAAGATGGTTGTGCCCGCAAGCATTAGCTCACGCGCTTTCTGGTCACGCAGCTTGGCGTCGAGCTCCGCCAACTCGATCCGCGTGTTGACTCCTAGTACCTCGCTGGAGTCGGCGGCGCGCAATGCCAGCACCTTTTCTCCAGCCTTGCCGAGAAGCGTCACCATGTCGGTCAGGTAATACTCATGGTGGGCATTGTCCGTCTTGAGCTTGCCGATGTTAGCGTAAAGCGGCTTGGCTGCGAAGGCGTAGATGCCTGAGTTGATCTCGCGTTGCTCCACTTCTTTACCACGCAGCGATTTCTGTTCAACCACGCGCTCCACTTCGTCGCTCCGCTTGCCTTTGACCAGCTTTCGGAAAACCCGGCCGTATCCGGTAGGATCAGGCGGCTCGGCGGTCAGCATGGTCATAGCGGCATGATGGGTGTTATGGAAATCGCGAACTCGCTTAATGGTTTCAGCCTTGATTAGCGGAACGTCGCCCGAGAGCACCAACACCGTTGCGAAACTCTGCAATGCATCGCGCGCTTCGATCATGGCGTGCCCGGTGCCGCGTTGTTCGCGTTGCAAGACAAAATTAATCCCCGTCGGAGCCAGCGCCTCGCGCACTCGGTCAGCTTCGTGTCCGACAATCGCGAAGATGTTCTGCGGAGCGACGACTTCGCTGGCGGCCGCGACTACGTGTGCCAGCAAAGGCTTTCCGGCGATCTGGTGCAAGACCTTTGGACGGCGCGACTTCAGCCGCGTGCCTTTGCCCGCGGCGAGAATGGCAATAGCGAAGCCCTGCTGTTGTTGAGACTGTTTCTTTGGCATGTCCAAGCATTTCATTTAACCACAGAGGCAGGAGACACAGAGGAAATTCCCATCTATAAGGCGGCATCGCAGGCCGGTGGGAGTTCCTCCGCTATAAAGCAAAGCCGATGCTGCAGTCGAAAGCCGTCGAAGATGCAATTGAACCTTGCACATAAATCTGAGTCTTCAGTGACGGAAGCGGCTAATGATCCAACCGACGTGGCTAATGACCCAACCAATGATGGTCAGCACAAGGCTTACTAGCGCCGCGATCCATTTCCAACGCTCCCACCACGGTTTCACGGTCTTTTCCAGCACTACAACAGGCGAAAGTCTGGCAGGCTTCTTGTGAACGCTTCTGCTGTGCGTTCTCAGCTCGTTGAGGGCCCCGAAACGCTGGCCGCACTTTTCGCGGAAAAACAGGTTGATCTTGGGATCGGATGACCCTGCCCGGTCGAACTCGAAAATCCACTTTCCCGTCGGGGTTGTCAAATCTGCTAGCTTGCGCTTGTTCGGGTCGCTCAGATCGAGGTCGACCACGTCACCGGCGTGATATAGCCACGCATTCTTGCTATCAAAGGCTTCAGCGATGCATTTCGCTTTGACGATCATGGAATCTCCGACTCGCCACCGCGCCACTCCTATGTGCGAATTAAAAAGCCCTCTCCCAAAGGTCGGAACTCAATACTAGCAATCCTCCGTGCTCTCTGTGTCTCTGTGGTGAATCCTCTTCTACGGCTCGTGGTGCAATGCCGTCACCGGCGATTCCCTCAGTTCCATCATAAGTTGCAGCAGGTCGCGGGCGACACGGTGCGTGTTGTGGCGGGCGACCAGTCCCTCTCGGGAATCGGTTGCCTCCAGCAGATACTCGCCCAGGATTGGCTTTACCCCGAGTGCCTCGATGGCGTCAACATCCGTCTCAATCTGCGACTGTTGCTGCTCGGCGTACTTCAAGGCCAACGCGGGCGACGCGGGAGTGCGATTGACCAAAGCATAATCGAAGAACTGATGACGAGCATGATTGTAGAGGGCGCGTATGTGATCGGAAGCGGTGAGGCCCAGGCTTTCGTTAGCTTGCGTCATTAAGTTGCAAACAAACACTTTCACCGCACCGCTGGTTGCGATCGCGGTGGAAACATCCCGCACCAGCAAGTTGGGCACCAGGCTGGTGAACAGCGAACCGGGCCCGATCGTGATCAGGTCGGCATTCTCGATGGCCGCCAACGCCATCGGCAGCGGCTTCGCGTTCGCGGGGGCCATTCGCAGCTCGACAATCCGTCGCTGACTCGCGGTTATGTTTGTTTCCCCGCGGACAACGGATCCGTCGTCCATGATTGCGTAAAGTTGGGCATTGCTGGTGGTCGCAGGATAGATGTGTCCGCGAGTCGCCAGGATCGCCGACGAATGTTTCACCGCCTGGCTGAAGTCGCCGGCGATCGCGGTCATTGCCGAAAGGAAAAGATTTCCGAAGTTGTGGCCTCCCAGTCCTTTACCGGCCGGGAAGCGATATTGAAAAAGCCGCGACAGCAGGGCCTCGTCTTCTGAGAGCGCCACAATACAATTGCGCACGTCGCCGGGAGCCGGAACGTTCAGTTCTTTGCGCAGACGACCGCTGGAGCCACCGTCGTCGCTCACCGTCACAATCGCGGAAAGATCGTCAACGCGAGGCAGATCACCCGAAAGGGGAGATTCTCCCGCAGCGGGGACATATTGCTTCAGGCCATGAAGCAAGGTGGACAGACCTGTGCCCCCGCCCATGGCGACAACTCTTATGGCGCGCGGCGCAGCGGAATTAGGTTCGTTCTGCATGCTACCTATCGGGTGGTGTCCAGCTAATAATGCCACTGGTCTGGCGGAGACGTGCCGACGCTGGTATCGGGATAAAGCAATTCGGTGAACCGGGGATCATCGGCCAGGTTCTTGAAATCGCCATCGTTGCGGGCCTGGTAGCGATTTGCTGGATTCAGCCGAATCGCCTGCTGCAAGCTGGTGATGGCTTCGGGAAAGTGCCCGGTCAGGCAGTTTAACGTTGCCATGCCGTACCACACGAAGTCCAGCTTGGGGGTATTCTTCGTGAGCACTTCGAAGTTCTCGCGGGCGCCAACGTAGTCACCCATGTTCATCAGCGACACCGCATAATCGAATTGTTCTTCCGGCGTTTTGAAGATGGTGACTGCCCGGCTCATTTGCTGGTTGCAGCTATTCAGGTGCACCGAGGCGCGATCAGCGAGTTCGGGGCTCGGTCCAGCCACTACCTTCTCGAAACAGGTTTTGGCTCGATCATACTTGTGCGCTTGCAGGGCCTTCAGGCCAGCTTCGTAGTTTTGTACCGCTTGCGTGAAACGAGGATCGTCCGTCAACTTCATCGGTTTATTTGCCCGCGATCTGATGTCGGCAGCGGAGGGACGTAAGTTACTATTACCCTGAGATTTAGCAGTCGTCTGCGTCCCTTTCTCAGCGGCCTTTTTCTTCATTTGTTGGCTTCCTTGATTTGTCGCGACAGGGAATTGCCTCAGGGTTGCGCAAACCCTAGTCGAGTGCAGGATGAATGTGCTGAGTTATACCCGCAAGTTGGGATGCCGTCAACTCACGAAAACCCTGTGCGTAACCCTTACGGGCTCAATCGTTTTTGGCTGCCGCTTCAAGGTTGACGGACTTCCATTCGCCTTTGATGATCCCCGCGCGAATCTCCGCCGGCGTTTTCTTCAACTTCGTCTGTTCGTACGCATAGAAAGCTTCCTTCATGCAGATTCCGCAGTGAGCTCCATGGGTAGTCTCGAAGCAACTGTGCAGGCTGCCGTGCCCGATACGTTCGCAATAGCAGTAGCAGGGCATCTGGTAAAGCACACCGGGTATCTTGGCCGCCAACTCATAGCTTTTCACTTGGAACGGATACTGGAAAGACTCTCCCCAAAGCTGGTCTTTGGGCAGGATGGGCATGGCATCTCCGGGCTGCAGCGCCTGGTCATGGTAGGCGGGCACATGATCGCCCTGCGCGAAGCAAACAAGAGTGAACGCGGCGGTCAGAACAAGCAGCACAAATTTTTTCATGAGACATTCCTCGCCGAGAGGTTCTGACTCATTCTAGCCGACAAGAGCGATTATTGAGTACTGCATAAGAATGTCCGGCTTTCGGGTTCTTGAGTTGTCATCACGAACGGCCTTAAGGGACTGCGTCGCAACCAACATCGCAATTCGCGAAGTGGTGCGGAGTTGTTTAAAGACTGGCCGCGAGAGCGGCGGGATGATGTTAGCCCGGCGCACAAGCGCCGCGTAAAGTGGAAAAGCTGTGCGAGCCGCGCAGCGGCGACACTGGTTGCGACACAGCCTTTTCAAGCCGCGACGGATCTGCTATTTCTCCAGTCGTCGCTCCAACGCTGATCTTCCAAACTCCAAATGCAAGCGAGTTCTGCTTGACCATGGCCGGAGAGCAGCGCATAATTACGCCGCTCTCTTGCAAGCGAACCTTGCTTGCGGTGTCCCCCTACGTAGCTACTCCGTTCCGGCCCGATTGCAAATCCATGTGCAATCCTGAATTTCGCGGGCTGCTCACTTCGGAGCTTGAGGTTTACTATGACTGAACCCGTACGCAAGCAGATTGGCGACTACGAAGTCATCCGCGAACTCGGCCACGGTGGGATGGGCCAGGTCTTCCTGGTGCGCAACCTCATCTCCGATCGCATTGAGGCGATGAAGGTCCTGCTTCCTGACTTGGCCAATCAAGGCGATCTCG
This sequence comes from uncultured Acidobacteriaceae bacterium, assembly GCA_963720135.1. Classification (GTDB taxonomy): domain Bacteria; phylum Acidobacteriota; class Terriglobia; order Terriglobales; family Acidobacteriaceae; genus Bog-257. The sequence goes on along the minus strand of CAVREJ010000022.1, from coordinate 110,595 downwards.
CCGCTCGGTTCTCGCGCGAGATCAAGCTGCTGGCCAGCCTCGATCATCCTAATATCGCGGCGCTTCGGACCGCTTTCTCCGCCAACAATCAGTTCATCATGATCATGGAGTACGTCGAGGGTGACACGCTGGCCCATCGCCTGGAGCGCGGGCCGTTCCCGCCAGCCGAGGCATTGAACTTCATTGACCAGGTGCTAGCTGCGCTGAGCTACGCCCACGCCAAGGGCGTCATTCATCGCGACATCAAGCCCGCCAACATGATGCTGACGCCGCGCGGCGTTCTGAAGCTGATGGACTTCGGTATTGCGCGCTCGGGGAACGATCTGGGGCTTACCGTGACGGGCACAACTCTGGGGTCGCTCGACTACATGTCGCCCGAGCAGGTGCAGTCGCAACCGACCGATGCGCGCTCGGATTTGTACTCGGTCGGAGTTTCGCTGTACGAAATGGTAACCGGCAAGCGAATGTTCAGCGCCACCAGCAGCTATTCCATCATGGAGGCGCACATCAAAGAAACGCCACGGCCGCCCATTGAAGTGCAAGCCTCATTGCCGAAGCCGTTGAGCGACCTGATTGTAATGGCGGTAGCCAAGAATCCGGCAGAGCGCTTTCAGACAGCCGACGCCTTTCGCAATGCTTTGTCGCAGGTCAGGGAAGCCTGCAGCGCAGTTGGTCCGCAAAGCGCGCCGGGGGACGCGACCACGATTACTGGTGCTCAAGCTGTACCTGCGGCCGCGGCTGCGATCAGGCAGACGCCGGTGAGCCAGGCTGCGCCGGTCAGCCAACCCGCAGCCAGTACCGGCTCGACTCCTGTAAGCGCCGGCACGCACACGGATTCTCAGCTCAAACGCGATGCCGGATCGCGCCATCCGTTCCTGATCCTGGCCATCGCTATTGTGCTGTTAGTGGCTACGTTGGCCGGGGCCCGCGCGTATCGCATCCACCAACAGAATGCAGCCGCCGCAGCCGCGGCGGTGGCGATGAATGAAGGAAATCCTCCGCCGACAACGCCGAAGCCCGTGCCGGCCGCTCCGGAATCCACGCCGGCGCAGGCCGCTCCGCCTGCCAGCCAGCCCGCGGCCGAAGCTGTGGCGTCGCAACCGCCCGCCTCCGACAGCAAGGCAAATCATCCCAGGATGAACGCTATGGCAGCATCGCCAGCCGCAGCGGGTGCGAACGCGAACGCGGATGCGCAGCAGCAACAAGCCGCTCTGGAACAACAGAAAAAGCTTCTCGACGAAATGGAGATTGAGAACGATCACCTGGAAAGCCGTGCCGCCGCGGTCGAAAGCAGTCTGGAGGCCCTGGAGGCGCAGATGCACCAAAGCGGTCTGGGCTTACGTGGAGACATGGTGTCAGCACGCGCCAGCATGCGCACGGATATGGCTAAGGCGAAACAGGCGCTGGATGTTTCCGATACCGACCGGGCCCGGCGTTATCTCGACCAGGCAAACGCGGAGATCAGCAAGCTGGAAGGCTTCCTCGGGCGCCGCTAGTGCGTTCGGTGGAATTGTCATTGCGAAGCGAAGCGAGGAATCTGCTTTTACTTACAGTTGCAAGGACGGCTGATAAGAAAGCAGATCCCTCACGGCTTAAGGGAGGTTCGTGACGAAAACTCTCAGAGATGGTGAAGGCGGGGACCCAAACTATCCTGACGACGAGCCGTCTAAACTATTAAAATGAAGTCTGTGCCCAACGAAGACAACCTCACAGTTTTGCCTCCCGCATCTGCATCAACTTCCGGCGGGCCGGGCTCGTCACCCGTACCGAAACCCCTGAAGCCGGCAATTTCAGGCTGGCTGCGCGACATGTTGATCTCGCTGGCGGTCTCGGCTTTCTTCATCATCTTCCTGTACCAGCCGGTCAAGGTAGAAGGCACCAGCATGATGCCCACGCTCGACGATCAGGAGCGCGTCTTCATAAACAAATTTGTTTACAAGCTGGAGCCCATCGAGCGGGGCGACGTTGTCGTCTTTCGTTATCCTCGCGACACTGCCAAGAGCTACATCAAGCGTGTGGTGGCCGTCGCCGGCGATCGCGTCAAGATCGAAGACGGCGTAGTCTTCGTGAACGGGAAGCGTGTGACGGAGGCGTATGTGCCCGACGCGTACGAGGACGTGCGCTCCTATCCTGAGACGGTGGTGCCCCCGCGCTGCTATTTCGTGCTGGGCGATCATCGCAATCTATCCAACGACAGCCGCGACTTTGGTCCGGTGGATGAAGATTTTATCTACGGCAAAGCGGTGTTTGGATATTGGCCGATGGCCAAACTGGGCAAGCTGCGGTAGTGGTGCAGGCGGATAAATTCTTTAGCTAGGGCTTTCATCGCGAGCACCGATTTTCCAGCTAGGCTGTCATTCTGAGAGGAGGCAGTGCCTCGCCGCAGGAGTCGAAGGAGCCCTATCCTCGCCACTAAACTCGCTTTCGTGCGTGTGCCTCACATCCGGTGCAGGACAATTTTCGCGGATCTTCCTCTTATGCTGGCGCGCATTCCCTGATAAAATCGATAAAATCCAAACCCCGGAGATGCAATGCAGGCAATCCTTGCGTTGGAAGATGGACGGATCTTCCACGGCAAAGGCTACGGCGCAAAAGGCGAATGTTACGGGGAAGTTGTTTTTAACACCTCCATTACCGGCTATCAGGAAATCTTTACCGATCCCTCCTACGCCGGACAGATTGTAGTTCTCACCAACCCCGAGATCGGCAATTACGGCACCAACTCCGACGATAACGAAGCCACGCGTCCGTACATCGAAGGACTGATCGTGCGCGAGTTCTCGCGCGTCAGCTCCAACTGGCGCTCGCAAGAGGTCGCCGAAGGCTATCTCGAGCGTTACAAGATTCCCGTACTCGGGGACATCGACACCCGTGCGCTGGTTCGTCACCTGCGCGACAACGGCGTCATGCGGGGCGTGATTTCGACGCTGGAGACCGACACCGACAAGCTTGTCGCCAAGGCGCGCTCCATCCCGAAAATGGATGGCACCGACCTGGCGAAAGAGGTCACCACTCGCCACGTGTACCAGTGGGATGAAGGCGTGCGCTCGCACGAGCCGACGGAGGTAGTCGGAGTGAAAAATGAGCCGCCCAGGCATCACGTCGTTGCGTACGATTACGGAATCAAGCACAACATCATGCGGCGCTTGGTTGGCGAGTGCTGCAGCGTGACCGTGGTCCCCGCCACCACCAGCGCCGAAGACGTACTTGCGCTCAAGCCGGATGGCGTCTTCCTGTCGAACGGGCCGGGCGATCCCGAGCCGGTGACATACGCGCAGGAGAGCATTCGCAACTTGATGGGGCGCGTGCCCATCTTCGGCATCTGCCTGGGACATCAGCTGATTGGCATCGCGCTAGGCGGAAAGACCTACAAGCTACGCTTCGGACACCATGGCGGCAACCATCCGGTGAAGCAGATGAAGACCGGCAAGATCGAGATCACCGCGCACAACCACAACTTCGCCGTCGATCCCGATTCGCTGAAGCAAAGCGCAGTGGACCTGACGCACATCGATCTGAACGACAACACCCTGGAGGGCTTGCGCCATCGCTCGCTACCACTGTTCAGCGTGCAGTACCACCCTGAGGCGGCGCCCGGCCCTCATGATTCACATTATCTCTTCAAGGACTTTGTGAAGATGATGGAGGAGTGGAAGGGCTAATGCCACGCCGCAACGACATCGCGAAAGTGCTCATCATCGGCTCGGGGCCCATCGTCATCGGCCAGTCGGCCGAGTTCGACTACTCGGGCGCGCAAGCCTGCAAGGCCCTCAAGTCCGAGGGGTACGAGGTCGTCCTGGCCAACTCTAATCCAGCCACCATCATGACGGATCCGGAAATGGCCGACCGAACCTACATCGAGCCGCTCACCCGCACCTACCTCGAAGAGATCATTCGAATCGAAACTGAGATGCTGACCGCCGCCGGTAGATCCGGCATCTTTGCGCTGTTGCCAACCGTCGGAGGTCAGACCGCCCTGAACCTTGCGGTCGAACTGGCTGATGGTGGCGTGCTCGAAAAGTACGGCGTGCAGCTCATCGGTGCGCAGCTTGGCGCCATCAAGAAAGCCGAAGACCGCCTGCTGTTCAAAGACGCGATGACGGCCATCGGCCTCGACGTACCGAAGTCATCGCTGGTCAACAATCTGAAAGACGGCATCGACTTCAGCAGCAAGATCGGATTCCCGGTCATTCTGCGTCCTTCGTTCACCCTCGGCGGCACGGGCGGCGGCATCGCCTACAACCGCGAAGAGCTGCTGGAACTGCTCGCGCGCGGCCTTGACCTGTCGCCTGTCCACGAAGTGCTGCTGGAAGAGTCGGTGCTGGGCTGGAAGGAATACGAACTGGAGTTGATGCGCGACCTGGCCGACAACGTCATCGTCATCTGCTCCATTGAGAATTTCGATCCCATGGGCACGCACACTGGCGACTCCATCACCGTCGCCCCGGCGCAGACGCTCACCGACCGCGAATACCAGCGCATGCGCGATGCGGCCATCGCCGTCATTCGCGAGATTGGCGTCGAGACCGGCGGGTCGAACATCCAGTTCGCCGTCGATCCGCATAACGGCCGCATGGTTGTCATCGAGATGAACCCGCGCGTCTCGCGGTCCTCGGCGTTGGCGTCGAAAGCCACCGGATTTCCCATCGCCAAGATCGCCGCCAAGCTGGCCGTTGGTTACACCCTCGACGAAATTACCAACGACATCACCCGCAAAACGCCAGCGTGCTTCGAGCCCACGCTCGATTATGTCGTGGTCAAGATTCCCAAGTGGCAGTTCGAGAAGTTTTCTGGTGCGGACGAGTCGCTCGGCCCGCAGATGAAGTCGGTGGGCGAGGTCATGGCCATCGGCCGCACCTTCAAACAAGCTCTGCTGAAAGCTGTGCGCTCGCTCGAAACCGGCCGACGAGCCACCGCCGACGATATCGAGCCGCGCATTCTTACCAAGCGTCTGGTGACACCGCATCCAGAGCGGCTGGCTTACATTCGCTACGGATTTGCGCAGGGAATGTCGGTGCGTGAGATCGCGCAAATGACCAACATCGATCCCTGGTTCCTCCATCAGCTCAAAGAGATTTCGGACATGCAAGCAAATCTAGGTTCGGGCGACATCGATGCCGCGCGTTTGCGCGACATCAAGCGCATGGGATTCTCCGATGCGCGCATCGCGGACAGCCGGAAGATGAAGGAAGGCCGGGCTGCGGGCGAGACGATTCATCAGTTGCGCAAGCGGCATCATGTCCAGCCGGTGTACAAGCGCGTGGACACCTGCGCTGCCGAGTTCGAAAGCTACACGCCCTATCTCTACTCGACCTACGAAGACGAAGACGAGGCGACTCCCACCGATCGCAAGAAAGTCATTATTCTGGGCAGCGGGCCTAACCGCATCGGGCAGGGAATTGAGTTCGACTACTGCTGCTGCCACGCCGCGTTTGCACTGCGCGACGACGGTTTCGAGACGATCATGATCAACTGCAATCCCGAGACCGTCTCCACCGACTACGACACCAGTGACCGGCTCTACTTCGAGCCGCTGACCTACGAAGACGTCATGGCGGTGTACGAGCATGAAGCCTCTGGAGGTGCGCCCATCGGCCTCATCGTGCAGTTTGGTGGACAGACTCCGCTCAACCTTGCGCTGCCGTTGAAGGCGGCGGGCGTGCCCATCATCGGTACCTCGCCTGAGAGTATTGACCTTGCCGAGGACCGCAAGCGCTTCGGGAAGTTGCTGGAGGAGTTGGACATTCCTCAGCCGCCGGGCGCCACAGCCGCCAGCGTCGAGGAGGCGCTCGCCAACGCCAATCGCGTGGGCTATCCGGTCCTGGTGCGCCCTTCGTATGTGCTTGGCGGCCGCGCTATGGTTATCGCCTATGACGACGAGTCGGTCATCCACTACATGAAGGAAGCGGTCGAGTATTCGCAGGAGCGGCCGGTGCTGATCGATCACTTCCTGGAGTCGGCCACCGAGATCGACGTGGATGCGCTCTCCGATGGCGAGGACGTGGTGATCGGCGGCATCATGCAGCACATCGAAGAGGCCGGCATTCACTCCGGCGACTCATCGTGCGTGCTGCCGGCGGTCGATATTCCCGCGCAGCAATTGGCGACGATTCGCGACTACACCTTCCGTCTGGCGCGCGCGCTGAAAGTCGTCGGCCTGATGAACGTGCAGTACGCCATCCAGCGCGACAAGGTGTTTGTCATCGAGGTGAATCCCCGTGCCTCACGCACCGTGCCGTACGTGTCGAAAGCGACCGGCATTCCTCTGGCCAAGATTGCAGCGCGACTTATGACCGGCCGCAAGCTGCGCGAATTTCTGCCGGAGAACATTGAACGAGCCAGTGATCTGGATACCGGCAACTTCTACTTTGTGAAGTCACCAGTCTTTCCCTGGGGCAAATTTCCCGGCGTCGATACGGTGCTCGGTCCGGAGATGAAGTCCACCGGCGAGGTGATGGGCATGGCCGACAACTTCGGCGAGGCGTTCGCTAAGGCGCAAACCGCAGCTGGACAAGTGCTACCGACCACGGGGACGATATTCATGAGCGCTAACGATCGCGACAAGCCCTTCATGGCCGAGTTGGGAAGACGCTTTGTCGAGTTGGGCTTCAGCCTGGTCGCCACCCACGGGACGGCGCGCATCCTGGAAGACGCCGGCCTGCGTGTGGAGCGTGTGTACAAGGTGAAGGAAGGCCGGCCCAACGTGGTTGACCTGATCAAGGGCGAGCGCATTCAGTTGATCATCAACACGCCGCACGGCGTTGAGCCGTGGTTCGACGAAAAAGCCATTCGCCGCGCCGCCGTGACCGCTCGCATTCCCACCATCACGACGCTATCGGCCGCGCGTGCAGCGTGCGAAGGAATCGCCGCGCTGCAACGTGGCGATGCCAAAGTGTACGCGCTGCAACAACTGCACGCGGAACGGGTGGGGGCGGGCAAGTGAAGGGTGCGAGACTCGATCAGAATTGTCACACGAGCGTGGCTTTAGAGCCCGGTCTAATATCAGGATTTTGCGGACGAACTGAAGGCCGTCCCCTTCAAAGAACTAGCGCTGAATTCGTCATTTCTGTGTACTTGCCCCCGTTGCTTTGGCGAAGTATGCATTGATCGCGTCGCCCCACTCCTTGCCTGCTTCCTTATCGCCCTCGGTGAAATGTTGGACGTGGTCATGGGCCTCAGGTATTAGGGCAGTGCGTTCATACACGACCGTGACTGCGGTCCGGGTCGTGCTTTGCCGGGCGACGTGAATGTCGATCAGCGTGGACATGGCGTCGTTCAGCACGTAGGCGTATTGAATATGCCCGGCGACAATGTCGAAGGCGGTGTTGACCCAGATGCTGGTCAATTGTCCATGCGCAACCTTGAATACCATGCCCTGCTGATCGCGCGCAGGCGTGGGATAGATGAATTGTGGATTCCAGCCTGGGGACCATTTGCGTTCCTCGTTTGCGCCAAACAAAGGCGCGACTTGATCGAAGGGTGCGTCGACCGTAAATCTGAATTCCGTGTGCGTGTGCAGCGCAGCGCCTGTGGAAACTGCCGGCTCCTGAGCGGCGGCTTCGATGGACAGGATTACGGCAGAAAACAAGATAATGCCGGAGATTGCGAGCTCCCATTTCATCGCTGACGCTCCTTGAGTTTATGGCTATCGGTGGCCCTGAGAGTAAGGCCGTAGATTTTGCGAAGCTGTTCGACCTCCTTCAAGGTCGCAGGAGAAAAAGGTGCCTTGCCCTCGAAGGCGTGCAACACGATTCCCTCCAGCAAATCGCCAAGGGTGAGGTCTTTCAGTTCGGCCAGCCCTTTTAGCACCTTGAGTAGGTGTTTTTCCATGCGGACACCAGTCTGAACCCTTTCGACGACGATCGCTTGGCCGCTATTCTGTGTCATGGTAATAATATACCAAGGTATCTCGGTACAAGCAAAAAAGGGGAAGCTGGAGGTGGCTGGAGGCGGGCGCTCCTTCAGGGCAGTCCGAAAATCAACGTTTTGAGAAAACTGTTTAGCGACAGAACTGGCTTCGGGTAGAGTCTGGACAGAGCGACCTTGTGGCTCAGGCCGGAGGTTAGTGCGGGGCGGGTTTGTGAACCGCGCTGCCGCTGGTCACTCCCAGGCGACGGAGTCGGTCGCGTGCCTGCGATGCTTCGATGGAACGTGGATAGCGCGCGATGAGGCTGTTTAACTCGCGAACCCCAGCATCGCGCTGGCCAAGCTCAAGCAGAGCGTAACCTTTCTTTAGCTGTGCTGCGGCTGCCTTAGTCCCGCCGGGATACTGCTCCAGTACTTTGTCGTAGTCGCGAGCCGCCGCCTCGAAATTTCCCTGCCGATACTCAATGTCGGCCAGATAGAACTGAGCGTTTCCGGCGAGATCGGTATTGGAGTAGTACTGGAGGTACTCGTTGAACTCCTGCGAAGATAAATCGTATTTTCCGGAGTTGTAATCGCGTAGAGCATTGTTGTACAAAACGTCAGCAGGAGGCGCCTGGGAAGCAGCTGGATTGGCATCTGCGCCCGGCGCACCAGGGTTAGGCGGACCGCCGCCAGCGGCCATTCCAGGTTGTCCGGCCGTCAGGTTCTGACCGCCTTGCTGCATGTCGTCGAGCTGCTTGCTTACCTTGGCCAAGCGAGATTTCAACTCGTCCACCGTGTCGTGCAGCGACTGGATCTGTCCCGAAATTTGCTCCATGCGGCCGTTGCTATCGGTGGCCTGGCCTTGCATCTTCTGTTGCAGGTCGTTAACTGTAGTGCTCATCTTGTTGACGCTGTCAGCGCTCTGCTCGACCAGATTTTTCATCACTCCCATGTTCATGTCGATAGATTGCTGCATACGGGCCACCTGGTCCTGCAGCGACTGAACCTGGGTTTGCAGTTGGATCATGTCCTTATTCGCGCCGAGTGCCGGGATTACCGTTGCCAGCATGAAAGCCGCGATTGCCAGCCAAGCTACATTGTTCCGAAGTCGCATGCTCGTGTCCTATTCCTAAAGTTGCTCTGCTGATGAGACTACACCAGCGGGAGTCTTTTTCTTGGTGGGAGCCGCCGCATTCTTGCGGGGTAGGAGCGCTTCAGTGCTCTGGAGGCGACTCCATTTTCGTTGGACTAAAGTCCAACTCCCCCGCTAAAGCCGGGGACTCCCACCAGAGCGTTCCCTACTTCTGATACACGAAGTGGGCCCGCCGGTTTTGCTGCCAGCACGACTCGTTGCTTTCCGTACAAAACGGTTTTTCCTTGCCGTAGCTTATCGTGCGCATACGGTCAGGAGAGATACCGTCCTGCTGTAATGCCTGCTTGGCTGCATTAGCGCGATTGTCGCCAAGCGCCAGGTTGTATTCGGTTGAACCGCGTTCGTCGCAGTGACCCTCGATGGTGAACTTCATGTTCGGATGTTGCTGCAGGAAACGCGCATCCGCCTGCAAAACCTGTTGATACTGCGACGAAATGTCATAGCTGTCGTAGTCGTAGAACACATCCTTCATGCTCGACGAGAACAACTGCTCATCGGTGCCGGTGGAGGTTTGCGGCGGTGGAGGCGGAGGCGATATCACCGTAACGCGCGCAGTAGCCTCCTGCGTTCCGGAATCATTCTTCGCTACCAGGTGATAGGTAGTCGATTCCGCCGGTATCACCGTGCGCGAACCGCTGGGATCGACCTTGCCGAGTTGATCGATGCTGACGTCAGTGGCGTAATCAGTCTTCCAGGTTAAGGTGCTGGCTTGACCCGCTTGAATTGTATTGGGATTGGCTGTCAACGAGGCAGTAGGCGCCGGGGGTGGTGGCGGCGGGGGCGGCGGCGGGGGGGCAACTTTCTTCTTACCGCAAGCACCGACAGCTAGCACCATGGCCAGGGCAACAATAATCCGGATCCATTGACTCCTTGTTAGCTTCAAGTCTCTTCCTCCATCTTTCAGCGAGAGCACTCGCATCAGTTCATGACAGGGCCGAAATGTGCTCCTTCCGCGCCCATACGCATGCAGGGGGCCTTAACTACTTCAAACTCCAGTTCGGCTGAGTGTTTTCCCCAGCCGTCGTCAACTGCCGAACCTCGCTTCCATCCGCCAGCATGGAATAAATTTGCACGCGGCCGGTGCGGCTCGACTGAAACACAATGTGGCGTCCATCGGGTGACCACGACGGAAAATCGTTGCGCCCCTCCTCGTGCGTCAGTTGTGCCCATTGTTTGCTAGCGATGTCCATCACATAGATGTCGCTGGCGCCGGGCGCGCCCGGGCCGTAATGGCGTATCCACGCGAACGCCAGGAACTGGCCATTGGGCGACCACGATGGCGATACGGCATAGCCCTGATCGGTAACGCGGACCACGTTCGTACCGTCAGATGCCATGGTGTAGATCTGAGGTAGCCCGGTACGGCCGCTCACCCACGCGATTTGCGCATTCGTTTTCGGATTCCATGTCGGCGAAACATCTGGCCCCTTGCTCTCGGTGAGGCGACGAGCGCTTCCGCCCGCGGCGTCGACCGAGTAAATCTCCGTGTTGCCCGTGCGCGAAGACGAGAACGCGATGTTCTGTCCATCCGAAGACCAGGCTGGCGAATAGTTGTCACCGCCGAAGTGCTGAAAGCTCACGGAACGGCCGAGTTCAAGGGAGTACATCAGAATTTGCCAGCCTTCTTTGGTTACGCCAGAATAGGCTACGCGGGTGCCGTCTGGCGAGACGTGGGGCGAAAGCGCAATGCTTCCCATATGAGTGAGCTGCTTCTGATCGGCGCCATCATAGTCCATCTGCCAGATTTCTTTTGAGCCGCTGCGGTTGCTGACAAAATACAGTTTAGTTTCGGCTACGCCTGCGATGCCGCCGCCCAGGCGAAGAATGATTTCGTCGGCGAAGCGATGGGCGATCAGGCGCGCATTGGCTTCGTTCGCCTGTTCACGATATTGCTTGCCGAGCACCTGCGGAGACTGCGGGTTCTTTGTGTCGTATAACCAGCCTTGCACATTCAGCGATCCACCTTGAATTCCGAGATTGCCAAAGGCCAGCATGCTTGCATTCGGCGGCGGGACGCTCCAGTCACCGAGATGCACCTCCTGCGGAGCGCCCGGAACTGACAGCGGATAGAAACTCTTCGACACCATGTCGAAGATTCCCGCCGTCTGCAGATCGTTCCACAGAGTGACATTGAAGACCGCGGACAAATTCTGCGTACCGGTGTCAGCGGTAACCTGCTTGAAGTCGGGCACGGCGAGACGCACCTTCTCCACCCCGAGCCCGGTACCCGTGCGAATCCAGTCCTGAGCGGACATACTGGCAATGGTAAAGACGACGAACAATACCAACAGAATTGCGCTGTATCGTTTCATGCTTTCGAGTTCCCGAACTTTCCCATTTGTTTTGAAGGCGCACGGCTTCAGCCGTGCCGTAAGTGCTTTCATGAAATTACAGGTTTAGCCTCTGAGGGACTTTGGTGTCGGATGAAATGCGTCCCTCAGCGGCTGAAGCCCAACTTCCCAACATACATTCGGCGCGGCTGAAGCCGCACCCTTTCAAAGCTAGTTGTCTTCAACCCAGACAAATGAACCAATCTACTTCACCTCCGATAATCGAACCAGAACTCGACAGCGACGTACCGCCCTGCGTATTCCGGAGGTAAGGGGCCAAATGTATCGATGCGTTGCAGGGCCCGCATCGCGGACTGATCGAGTGACGGAATACCGCTCGACTGCTCCACCCTTATGTTTTCCGGCTGCCCCGAACGCGTGATCTCAAAGTAAATGTAAACCCGGTGCGCGGTATCGATGTTGGGGTCCACCTCATACTTCAGCCAATTTTCCGATACCTTCCGGCGCACCCCATCCACGTACCAGCCAAAGCGACTGCCAAAATCTCCGTTGCCTCCAGTAAAGCTGAGGCCACCTTTGGCTCCGCCCGCCGTGAACGAACCATAAGGACCACTGACCGGTCCTCCCTCGCCAAACGGAATCTTGTTTTCGTCCACTTTGGCAATCTCTTTTGGCGGCGGCTTCTTTTGCGCAGACTCCTGCGGACCCTTCTTCTTGGCGTCGCGCGCCGGAATCGGAATTGCTTTTGGCTCTTCTTTCGGAACTTCCTTCGGCAGCGATTGGGTCAGCCCCTTTGATTCATTAGCCAACACGTTTTCGGTCTGAGTTGGTGGTACGGGTAATGGGATGCTGCTAACCAGCGTGGCACTCATCGCGCCGCCGGTGCCACCTGTTCCTCCCCAATTTTCACCTCGACTGCTTGGAATCAGATAGCCGAACAACGCTAAGGCGAACAGCGCGACATGCAGTGTCACCGAGCCGATTAAGGGAGCGCGAAGATTGCCCCCGGTCGGAAAGATGTCAACGTCGGCTGCCATTCTTCTCCAGCGGTTGAGTCACGATGCTTACGTTTGTGATGCCCGACTGCTTCACGGCATCCATCACGGTCGCGAATGCGCCAAAGGGTACGTTCTCGTCGGCGCGCACGAAGATCGACTGGCCTTCGGGGTCGCGTATCTTCTGGTGCAGTTGAGCGCCGATCTGGTTGATGTTGATGGGCTCGTTGTTGAGAAAGACACGTTGATCGCGATCGATGGTGATCACCAGACGCTCCTCAGTGATCTCCTTAACGGTCTTGGTATGCGGAATCGCGACTTCGATGCCCGACTGCAGGATGGGGGCAGTCACCATGAAGATGATCAGCAACACCAGCACCACGTCCACCAGTGGAGTGACGTTAATATCGGCCAGTGACGTCTGGGTCCGGCCCCGTGAATTGGTGAACGCCATTACCGCCGCTCCACACTCTCGACCGCGCGAGGGCTGGCCGTTTGGGCGCGCTCGACTTCGTTGATCAACTCCAGGCTGAAGTCGTCCATGCGCGCGCCGAACTCCCGAATGTGCTGGGTGAACATGTTATAGGCGATGACCGCAGGAATGGCGGCGAATAATCCGGCCGCGGTTGTGATCAGGGCTTCGGAAATGCCAGGCGCGACGGCGCGCAGGGTAGCCCCACCGGCGGTGCCGAGGCCATGGAAAGCGTCAATGATTCCCCAGACCGTCCCGAACAGACCGATGAAGGGCGTGACGGCTCCTGTGGTCGCCAGCCAGGGCAAGCGGCTCTCCAGGCGGCTCAATTCTTCCGAAGACGCGATCTGGGTAGCGCGTTGCAACGCCGGCATCCGAATGGAATATGGCGCCTGCTTGCGCAGTTCGTCATAAGCGCCGTCGAATACCGCGACCAGCGGGCTGGGCTTGAACTGTTCTGCAACCGCGGCGACGTCCTGCAGTCTTTCCGACTTGCGAAACGCGCGCATAAAGCGATTGCTCTGCACCCGGGCGCGCCGGAACAGACCCCACTTGGAAAAGATGATGGCCCATGACGCGAGGCTGAACACCAGCAAGATTATAAGGACAGCTTTGGCGACGAGACCGCTAGATTCAATCAGACCTGAGATTTCACCGCCGATGGCTGAGGCAAACAAGGAATAAGGCACATTCATTGGACGCAACAGGCTCAACTTTCGCTACTTCGCATTATAAGCAATTGACGCGCGAGCCGCAGGTTTGTGCAGCGGGGTTCCTTCGTAGTTACGGAGTTGTAAGCCGGGCGCGCTTTTCGCGGTTCGCTCTTGGCTTTTGGCTATTCGCTCTTAGCTCTTAGCTTTTAGCCAAATTCGCCTACCGCCGGTTCTGCTTATACCGCGGGTACCAAATTCCTAAGGCCAAAAGCTAACGACCAAAAGCCACAAGCAAAAGAGCGAAAGGCGAAGAGCCAAAAGCGAATAGCGAAGAGCGCGGGCCACTGACGGCCGACAGCTGATAGCCGATAGCTCCTTCTGCTACACTGCGCTTAACCTTAGACTTCGACGAGTCGAGAACTCACGTGCTGCTGGAACTGCGGGTCGAAAACTACGCGGTCATTGATAACGTCGCCGTGGAGTTCGCGCCTGGTCTCAATCTGCTGACCGGCGAAACCGGCGCCGGGAAGTCCATCCTCATTGATGCTCTCGCGCTGCTTCTCGGCGATAAAGCCTCTACTGACGCCATTCGTCACGGCACCGACAAAGCTGTAGTTTCGGCTGTCTTCGAGGCCGAGTCAAAAGCTCTGGACGCGATTCTAGAAGCGAACGGACTGGATTCCACGGACGACGCGCGACTCATCCTTCGGCGCGAGATTGCAACCGGCGGCAAGGGTCGCGTCTTCGTGAATAACCAACCGGCGACGGTGACCGTTCTCAAACAACTTGCGCCCTGCCTGGCGGTGATTCATGCGCAGAACGTGGCCGTATTGGCGTTCGATACGCCATCGCGCCTGACGCTGTTGGATGCCTTCGCCGGAGTGGAGACCTCCGCTGTTGCGATGGCGTTCGAAAGTTGGAACCAGATTCGCCATCGCATCGCCGATTTAGAGCGTGACGAGCATGATCGGCTGCGCCTGCTCGACCTGTGGAGCTTTCAGCGTAAAGAAATCGCCGACGCTCGTGTGCAGCCCGAGGAAGACGCCAAACTCGAAGCCGAGAAGCGCGTGCTCGCGAACTCCGAGAAGGTCTTCACCTCCGCGATGGCGGCGTATGACGCGCTCTATGAGAACAGCACGTCGGCAGCGGCTTCAATTCGCGTTGCGACGAAGCACATTGAAGAGTTATCACGCTTCGAGGAGAAATTTCGGCAATCTCTGCCCGAGCTCGAGTCCGCGCGCATCAATCTGGAAGACATCGGTCAAACACTTCGCGATTACGCCGAAGGAATCGAGGCCTCGCCGGCGCGTCTCGCCGAAGTCGAAGACCGTCTGGCGCTGCTCGATCGCCTGAAGCGCAAATACGGACCGACTCTCGATGATGTTACCGCGCTCGGCGAGGAGGTCGATCGCAAACTCAACGAGGTGGAGAACAAGGATGAGGTCCTGCGCGCGTTGAAGCTCGAACTGGCGAATGCCGGCACGAAATATCTGGAAGTAGCGCGCAGTCTTTCCCGCCATCGCCATGAAGCCGCGCGCAAGCTGGAGAAGATGGTCGAGAGCGAGATCAATGAATTGGCCATGAAGGCGCACTTCAAGGTCGAGGTCAGCGGCACGGATGAAGAAGGGAACTGGAGCGCCACGGGATTCGACCAGGCGCAGTACTTGATCTCCGCCAATCCCGGAGAGCCGCTTGGTCCGGTCGAGGAGATCGCGTCGGGTGGCGAGCTGTCGCGAGTGATGCTGGCGTTGAAGACCAGCGTTGAGGCGGGGAGCGCTAGCGGGGGCCGTCACAACGGGGCGCGCGGAGGCTCCAGCCAGCGGACATTGGTCTTCGACGAGATTGATAGTGGCATCGGTGGCCGTGCCGCCGAAGCGGTAGGCAAGAAGTTGAAGCAGCTCGCGCGAACCAAGCAGGTGTTGTGCATCACCCACCTGCCGCAGATCGCGTCATTCGCTGATCAGCATTATCTGATCGAGAAACGGGAGTCAGGTGGGAGAACCAAGACCTCGGTGCGGCCGCTCGATGCCGAAGAACGCACCCGCGAGATCGCCCGCATGATCAGCGGCGCCAAGCTGACGGATACCTCGCTGAAGCACGCCGAGCAGATGTTGAAAGCGAATCGGTGAGGCAGTGGCTGGTGATGAGTTGTGGAGTCTTACTTGATCGCCCCTTCTTTTCCCGCCAGCCTGCGCAGCAGCCCGATCTGTCCGTTGTGATAGCCCTCGTGATAGTGCAGACGAATTAGCGCATCGGCGACGGAACCTGTCAGCGGTGGGCGACGCAACTGTTCTGGAACAGACTGAGTGAGTGCGTCATCCGATATAGCGGCAAGCGCTGGAACCAGGCGATGCTGTGTATCACTCAGTAGGCCACGGAGAGTAGCTAAGTCAGGCAACTTCTCGTCCGGTTTGAGTGGCTCCGATCCACGGCGATATTGCGCGACAACGCCCTCGTCAACCATGGGAGCGGCTCCGGCAAGCTTTAAGGCCGTGTTCCGGGCAGCGACAATGTGTCCCAGGACCCAGTTCAGACAGTTACCAGCGCCCGGCGGTTGGACAAGACTCTCATCGTTGGTGACGTCGTCCAGGTTGCGTTTGATGGCTCCATAGCTGAATTCGTACATGTTTGCAATTTCGTTGCCGGTCATGAATGCCCTCTCCTGCCCAAGAATTGTACAGGGCGGCGTGCGGCCCAGGACGAATCGGCCCACAACCCGTTCCCTGTCCTCGGCATCGCATCCTCAGGCGTCGTGGTCTGGCTCGTTCCCATTGGCTGCAAAATTTGCACCTTAGGGTGCTAAATTGCGCTGTTTCAGGCCGTTACCTTGGTGATTCCCGCGCTGTTACAATAGAGTAACTGTGGGGAAAAGCGGGTTTCTACTCGTATACTGGAACGCACACGAATGACGCAGACTAACACCAAAACCTTACTTTTGCTAAAGCCGCGTGGCTTCTGTGCCGGCGTAGTACGCGCCATTGACATTGTTCGCATAGCCTTGGAGACCTTTGGAGCGCCAATCTACGTGCGCAAAGAGATCGTCCACAACCGTTACGTAGTGGACGAGTTGAGCGCCAAAGGCGCTATTTTTGTGGATAGCGTCGAGGAAGTCCCGGCTGGCGAGCGCATCATTTACAGCGCTCATGGCGTCGCCCCTGAGGTGCGGGACGCCAGCAAGCTGCGCGAGTTGCGGGTGATTGATGCCACCTGCCCGCTGGTCACGAAGGTCCATGTGGAAGCAGTGAAGTTTGCACGGGAAGGATATTCCCTCATCCTCATCGGCCACCGCGACCACGATGAAGTTATTGGCACGCTGGGCGAGGCGCCAGCGGTTACGCAGGTGGTGGATTCGCCCGAGGACGTGGATGACCTTCACGTGCCCGATGCCGACCGGGTCGCTTATCTGACCCAGACGACTCTGAGTCTGGACGAGACCAGTCACGTTATTGCAGCGCTCAGGAAAAAGTTTCCCAAGATCCAGGGGCCGCACGCGCAAGATATCTGTTACGCCACCGAAAACCGCCAAACGGCGGTGAAGGAAGTGGCCGGCGAATGCGACCTCCTTCTGATCGTCGGCTCGGACAATAGTTCCAACTCCAACCGCCTGGTCGAAGTCGCCCGCAATCTGGGGGCGCAATCGCATCTGATCGAGAACTACCGCTCGATCAAGCCGGAGTGGCTGGAAAAAGTCAAAACCGTGGGTTTGACGGCCGGCGCCTCGGCGCCCGAGATTTTAGTGCAGGAGGCCGTGACTTTCCTGGAAGAACAAGGTTTCACGAATATGCGTGAAATCGAGGTGATGCCGGAGCATGTACGCTTCGGACTGCCGTCCGAGATTGTCGAAGCCATTGGCGCTGCGCCAGCAATGGCGGAGTAAGAAGGAATGGGAGATTCTTCGAATCGTGCCGAAGTACGCTTCGGCAAAATCGATGACATCAAGAGCCGGGTGGCCGCAGCCATCGATGCTTCCCGGCAATACCTGTTTTCGATCCAGGAGCGCGAAGAGGGCTATTGGTGTGGCGAGCTTGGGGCCGACACAACCCTGGTTTCCGATTACATCCTGCTGCATCGTCTTCTAGGAACTGAAGATTCGGTGCGGACGGAGAAATGCGCCAACGAGATCCTGAATCGTCAGAATTCCGACGGCGGCTGGCCGATTTACAACGACGGTCCTTCGAATATCAGCGCCTCGGTTAAGGCTTATTTCGCACTGAAAATGGCAGGTTACAACCCTGACCATCCCCAGCTGCGCAAGGCCAGGGAGCGCATTCTTGCCCTGGGTGGCGTAACTGAGGTCAACACCTTTACCAAGATTTATCTGTGCTTCCTCGGGCAATACGATTACGACGCGGTGCCGGCAATTCCACCCGAGATCGTGCTGTTTCCCAAGTGGTTCTGGTTCAACATCTACGAAATATCATCGTGGTCCCGTGCCATCCTGGTGCCGCTCTCCATCGCTTACGCCAAGAAGCCGTTCAAGAAGATTCCCGCGGAGCAGGGGATTGACGAGCTCTTTGTCGGAGGACGTACTCGGAGCGAACTGCGCTTGCGCTGGGCCAATAAGCTAGTGAGCTGGCGCAATTTTTTCCTGGTGCTCGACCGCATGGTCCACTTGCTGGAGCAGATTCATGTTCGCCCGCTGCGTTCGCGCGCCTTAAAGGTGGCGGAGAAGTGGATGCTGGAGCGCATGGAGATGAGCGATGGCCTGGGCGCAATCTATCCTGGCATCATGAACTCCATCATCGCATTGCGCTGCCTGGGTTACTCGCTGGATGATCCGCAGGTTATTCGTGCGATGGATGAATTTGAGAAGCTCGGCATTGAGGAAGAGACCACCTTCCGCATGCAACCCTGCATGTCGCCGGTGTGGGACACAGCGTATGCGGTGTTTGCCTTGGCGGAAAGCGGAGTTGCGGCCAACGATCCGCGCCTGGTGCGGCCCTGCGAGTGGATGCTGCGCAAGCAGGTCACTCGCAAAGGCGACTGGTGCGTGAAGAATCGCAAGGCAGCGCCGGCGGGCTGGTATTTTGAGTTCAACAATGAGTTCTATCCCGATGTCGATGACAGCGCGCAGGTGATGTTGGCTCTCAGCCGAGTGAAGACCAGCAATGAGAGCTATCACTCCAAGTCGGTGCAGCGCGCCCTGGACTGGATATTGTCCATGCAGTGTAAGAACGGCGGCTGGGCATCGTTCGACAAGAACAACGACCGCATGGTCTTCCAGAACATCCCCTTCGCCGACCACAATGCCATGCTCGATCCGCCGACGGTGGACGTCACCGGTCGCGTCCTCGAATGTCTCGCCAGCTATGGCTACTCGCTCAAGGACGAGCCCGTGCGGCGCGCGGTCGAGTTCGTCAAGCGCGAGCAGGCGGTTGACGGTTCGTGGTTCGGACGCTGGGGCGTGAACTATATTTACGGCACGATGCAGGTGCTGCGTGGGCTGGAGGCGGTAGGCGTGGATTATCACGAAACCTTCGTTCTCCAGGCCGTCGAGTGGCTGCGTATGATGCAGAATCCCGATGGCGGGTGGGGCGAAACTTGCGATTCATACGACGATTCCAATACCAAGGGAGTTGGTTCGAGCACGCCTTCGCAGACCGCATGGGCGGTGATGGGATTGCTCGCCGCCAATGACACTCGCAACGATTCGTTACAGCATGGCATCGCTTATCTGCTGAAGACGCAACGGCGCGAGGGGTCGTGGGATGAAACCTTATACACGGGCACCGGATTCCCGCGAGTGTTTTACCTGATGTACTACATGTACCGGCAGTACTTTCCGCTGCTTGCGCTGACCACGTATGCCAAAGCCGCAGCGGCCTCCCAAGAGGAACAGTTGCGCATCGTCCACAAGAACCAGTGATCAGTTGCCGGTTGCAAGCGGCGACAAGTCCGGATAGATGGAGGTCAAAGGGCTCCTTCGACTCCTCACTCCGGATGACACCCAAGAGACAACTGGCAACTGAAAAATGAAATGTTTTGTTACAGGAGCGACCGGATTTCTGGGAAGCCACGTCGCACGGCAACTGCTTTCCCGCGGCGCGGAATTGCGCCTCCTCGTACGTCCCACTAGCCGTGTAGATAATATTGCTGATCTCACATCAGAGCGCGTCGTTGGAGACCTGCGCGATTTGGAATCGTTGAAGAACGGGATGTCGGGTTCCGAGTTCGTCTTTCATGTCGCTGCGGACTACCGGCTTTGGACGCGCAACAGCCAGGAACTCTACGACTCCAACGTCGAGGGTACGCGAAACGTCCTCATAGCGGCGAGAGATTCAGGCGTCCGGCGGGTTATCTATACCAGCAGCGTTGCCACCATGGGCTTCGGCAACAATGGCCGTCTTACCGACGAGAAAACGCCGGTCATGCTATCCAACATGATTGGCGATTACAAGCGCAGCAAGTTCATGGCGGAGCAGCTTGTGATTGAGGCGGGACGCGGAGGACAGAACGTTGTGGTGGTAAATCCTACGACTCCTATTGGCGAGCGCGACATCAAGCCGACGCCCACGGGCCGAATCGTGGTTGACTTTTTGCGACGTAAGTTTCCGGCCTATGTAGATACTGGATTGAATCTCGTGGACGTTGTGGATTGCGCCCAAGGACACTTGCTGGCAATGGAAAAAGCGGTTCCGGGCGAGCGCTACATACTTGGCGGCGAGAACCTGACGTTGAAGCAAATCCTGGACAAACTGGCGGCGATCACAGGCTTGCCTTCGCCCAAGGTGAAGCTGCCTTATGCCGTGGCCTATGCTACCGGCGTGGTCGATACGGTGATCACTGGGAAGATGCTAAAGCACGAACCGCGGGTCACTCTCGACGCGGTCCGCATGGGGCGCAAGAAAATGTTTATCACCAGCGCCAAGGCCGAGCGTGAGCTGGGCTGGAACCCGGGGCCCGTGGATGATGCCCTCCGCCGGGCGGTGGAGTGGTTTCAGGCGAACGGCTATGGCGCGTAAGGCAATCGCCATTCTGACTGCCATGCGGACCGAGTTAGGTCCGCTGTTACGAGGAGTGCGGCCGCAGCAGGTCAACGGCGTTGAACTTTTCGAACTGGAGAATGCTGTCGTGGCCGTTAGCGGTATTGGACGAGCTCCCGGTCGTCACGCTGCCGAAGAACTGGTTCAGCGGGCACAGCCAGAGTTCCTGGTTGCGGCAGGTATAGCCGGTGCGGTTTCTCCCCAGACTCAGGGTAGGCGATGTGGGCTGGGCGCGAGAAGTGATAGACGTTAAAACCGGCGATCGCTATCCCACGGGACATGGCGACTGGGTGGTAACCACCGCCGAGTCGGTAAGTGGTCCCGCAGAAAAGCGAACGTTGATGGCCCGGTATGCTGCGGATGTAGTCGATATGGAAGGCGCAATGGTCGCTTCGGTCGCCTGTGAGCATGGAATTGAGTTCGCGGCCGTCAAAGCCGTGTCCGATGAAGCTGACTTCATCATGCCGCCGTTCTCCCAGTTCATCGAAGAGAGTGGGAAATTAGCAACTGGACGTCTCGCCGCCCACATGGCAGTGCGCCCGCGCTGGTGGCCAAGTTTGGTCCACTTAAGGATTAATAGCAGGGTTGCTGCAGTGAACCTGTGTTCGGCTGTGGAACATCTAATTGAGCAGCGTTCTGGGCCCGTTCGTCAGGAAAAGGTGCCTCTGGCGTAGTGCAGTGATTTCACCAATGTCGAGCGCAACCCAACTCGGTTCCTCAGTCGGTCGCCACGCCATCCCTGCGACGATGCGGGCGGCTGTCTACCGTGGCGTCAATGATGTTCGCATGGAGACAGTGCCGGTTCCCAAGGTGGACGCGGGAGAGATACTCGTTCGCGTGCACACCTGCGGCATCTGTGGCACGGACCTGAAGAAGGTCGCAACCGGTTCCCATTCCGCACCGCGGATCTTTGGCCATGAAACCACGGGAGTCGTTGCTGCTCTCGGCAAAGATGTAACCGGTTTCGAGATCGGCGACAGGGTAATGTTTTTTCATCACATTCCTTGCGGAGAATGCTACTACTGCCACCATAAGGTCTTCGCGCAATGTCCGATGTATAAGAAAGTCGGAGCTACCGCGGGCTATGAGCCCAGCGGAGGGGGTTTTGCCGAATATGTCCGGGTGATGAACTGGATCGTCCGCAAGGGGGTGGTTCGTATTCCCGAAGGCGTTTCCTTCGAGCAGGCGTCCTTCGTTGAACCCATAAATACCTGCATGAAAGGTATTGAAACACTGAGACTTATGCCCGGAGAGACGGTGCTTGTGATCGGCCAGGGGCCAATTGGCATTATCCTCGCCGTACTGGCACTCCGTAGCGGCGCACGGGTAATAACTTCCGATTTGTTTCCCCAGAGGCATACAATAGCTCAGACGTTCGGCCTGAACGAAAACATCGACGCTTCTACCTCCGAAACCGTAACAACCATCAGAGAATTGACGGAGGACCGAGGGGCGGATGCGGTCATACTTGCAGTAGGTGGTGACGCTTTAATTCGTACAGCCATGGATGCGGCGCGTCCTGGTGGGCGGATATTGCTGTTTGCGCAGACGCAGCATGGTGAGGCAAGAATCGATCCCGCGGCGGTTTGTGTCGATGAGAAGAGTCTTTTGGGATCGTACAGCGCTTCGGTGGATTTGCAGGAAGAATCAGCGCGATTTGTGCTCAGCGGAGAAATGGATTTAGCGCGGCTCATCAGTCACCGCTTTCCGCTGGACGAATCGGTTGAAGCGCTGCACTTAGCTGCCCATCCCAAACCGGACTCGATGAAGTTGGTTATTCAGCCCGGCAGCTTATGGAAGGACCAATAAGTGAACGGACACATGACAGCGGCGGTCCTCTATGGCAAGGAGGACGTCAAGATCGAGCAGGTGCCGATCCCCACGCTGGGTGAAGGGGAAGTGCTGGTCAAGGTGCAAGTAGCACTGACCTGCGGCACTGATCTGAAGGTGTATCAGCGCGGCTATCATGCCCGCATGATTGTGCCTCCGGCCCTGTTTGGCCACGAATTGGCAGGTGTCATCGAGGAGGTTGGACCTAACGTCAGAGGTTTCCGCAAAGGCATGCGGGTGGTGGCGCTGAATTCCGCGCCTTGTGGCACTTGCTTCTATTGTTCGAAGCACCAAGAGAACCTTTGCTCGGATCTGCTGTTCAACAACGGCGCGTACGCCGAATACATTCGCATTCCCCGTCGCATCGTAGAAACCAATATGCTGGCCATCCCGAAGCACGTCAGCTTCGAAGAGGCGGCCATGGTTGAGCCCCTAGCCTGTGTTTTGCGCGGCTTACACGAAACAAAATTAGAGATCGGGGACTCAGTAGCCGTGATTGGCGCTGGTCCAATTGGCTTGATGTTCGTGCAGGTAGCGAAGCTGGCTGGTTGCAACGTGATTTCGGTGGTCAAACGTGAATCCCAAGTGAGCGGTGCTCGTCGATTGGGTGCCGACAGCACGGTCCAGATCGCCTCGGTGGACGATCCGGTTAAGGCGGTACGCAAGCTTACTCCCGAGGGACGCGGTTGTGATGTGGTGATCGAGGCTGTTGGCCGCCCGCAAGCGTGGGAGTGGACGATTGACATGGTGCGCAAAGGCGGCACTGTCAACTTCTTCGGCGGTTGCGCCAGCGGGACCACGGTCGCGCTCGATACGCAGCGCCTGCACTATAACGAGCTGACGCTTAAGGCCACGTTCCATCACACGCCGGAAACTGTGCGCAAGGCGTTCTCCCTGATCTGCGAGCACAAGATCAAGGGAACCGACTACATCACTGGAGAAGCACCGCTGTCACGCTTGCAGCAGGTATTGCGGCACATGCTGAATCGCAACGGCGACATCAAGACGGCCATTATTCCGGGAACATAAAGCAGTGGTTAGTGGCTAGGGGTTAGTGATCAGTGGCGGGCAGGAGCTCCGACTCTGCTCCGGCAACTCTGATTTTAAAGGGGACGGCCTTCAGGCCGTCCGAAATAACCACTTTATATCTTGTCATCCCGAACGACTTTTGTCGTGAGGGATCTGCTCTTCGACCGCGCCACGAAACGGCTGCTACCCGGTACAATTCTTCTAGATGCTTCCTGTCCCAACCGACAATCGCATTCTTACCGGCTGGCGAGCGCTGCCGCCTGAATACGCTATTCCCGAGCGTGCACCTTCCCTGCACGAGGCGCAGCAGTATTGTTCGCGGCTGGCGCACTCTCACTATGAGAACTTTTCCGTTGTCACCTGGTTTCTGCCCAAACGTCTGCATCAGCATTTCTACAATGTCTATGCCTATTGCCGAATTTCAGACGACTTGGGCGATGAGGTAGGCAACCCGGAACAATCGTTGGCGCTGATGGACGAGTGGGAGTCGGAGCTAAATGCGACCTATTTAAACTTGGTCGAGCCCCATGTACTCGATGTCCGCCGGGATGTGGAGAAGCTGCAAACTCAACCCTCGAGACCACGTCAGATTGGCCCTCGTCATCCGGTATTTGTCGCGTTGCGCGAGACAATTCGCGAGTGCGACATTCCCCGGGAGCCGTTCGCTGACCTCCTGACGGCCTTTCGCCAGGACCAGACGACCCCGCGATATTCAACTTTCAACGATGTACTGGGCTACTGCCGTTATTCGGCGAACCCCGTCGGACGCCTTGTCCTATACGTATGCGGCTACCGCGATGCCCAGCGACAGACTCTCTCCGACTATACCTGCACTGCGCTGCAACTGGCGAACTTCTGGCAGGACGTGGCTGTGGACTACGGTAAAGGACGAATCTATCTTCCGCTGGAAGATCTTGCGAAGTATGGGGTGAGTGAAAGCGACATCGCCGAGCGCCACGCGATGCCACAATTTGTAGAGATGATGAAGTTCGAAGTCACCCGTGCGCGCGAGTGGTTTCAGATGGGGCTGCCACTTGCCAATATGGTAGAGAAGCACTTGGCGCTGGATATTGAGCTGTTCAGCCGTGGCGGGCTGGAGATCCTGAACGCCATCGAGCGCCAGCGCTACGACGTGCTGACACGACGGCCCGTCATTTCCAAGCGGCGTAAGCTGGGGCTGCTAGCGCGGGCAGCCATAGGAAAGCTGTTGTGAGCAAACACCCGCTACAGCTGCGGGCCGCCTACGGAGTTTGTCGTCACATCGCACGCTCTGCCGCCAAGAACTTCTACTACGGCTTCCTGGTTCTACCTGCTCCAAAGCGCAATGCTCTATCAGCTGTATACGCCTTCATGCGCCACGCCGACGATATCTCTGACGACCCCTCAATTCAGGCGGAACAGCGCCGCGAGAAGCTAGATGGATGGATCAATGCGCTGCGTCGCGCGGTTGCCGGCGAGCCCACCGACGATCCGGTGTTATTTGCCCTAGCTGACTCGCAGAAAACCTACAACATACCGATCGACTTGCTGGAAAAGCTTGTGCACGGTACGGCGATGGACGTGCCTAAGCAGGGCGTCGCCCCGAAAACCACATTGGGCGGCGCGGGAACTGCACAGCTTCAGTACGACACCTTCGATCAGCTTTACGATTACTGTTATCACGTGGCATCGGTTGTCGGCTTGATCTGCATCCGCATTTTCGGCTATCGCGATCCTCGCGCGGAGAAGCTGGCGGAGCAAACCGGGGTGGCGTTCCAGCTCACCAACATCATTCGCGACGTGAGGGAAGACGCCGCGATGGGACGCGTATACCTGCCGAGGGAAGATCTGGCGCGCTTTGGCATCGAGGCGCGTTCGCTGACGAACGGCGCCCCCTCTGCGGTGTTACGCCCTGTGCTTGAGTTCGAGGCCCAGCGTGCCGTCGAATTCTATTGCGCGGCGGACGAACTCCTGCCGCTGGTGGACGAAGAAAGCCAGCCAGCACTGTGGACGCTGGTGGAGATCTATCGGCGCTTGCTGAAGAGGATCGCAGCACGCAACTACGATGTCTTTTCGGAGCGAGTGCGATTGAGTACCCCCGAAAAGCTGGCCGTTCTAGGCAAGGGATTTTGGAAGCGCCTAACATGAGCGCTTTCGAGGCTAAACCGCGGCGTTCGTCGGTCGCAATTGTTGGCGGCGGCCTCGCGGGCCTTGCCGCGGGAAGCGCGCTAGCCGACGTCGGGTATCAAGTCGAACTGTTTGAGCGGCGGCCGTACCTGGGTGGACGGGCATCTTCCTACGAATTGCCTGGTACGGCGAGGTAGTGGACAACTGCCAGCACGTGCTGCTGGGCTGCTGCACCAACCTCATCGATTTCTATCACCGGCTCGGGGTTGAACAGCAAATTCGCTGGTACGACGAGATCACGTTCATTCTTCCTGGAGGGCGCTGCTCGACGCTCAAGCCGGGAGCGCTGCCGCCACCTTTTCATTCCGCGCCTTCGTTTCTCGATTCCGCGGTTCTCGATCTGAAAGATAAGTTGGCTATTGCCCGCGCAATGACGGCACTCATGCCCTGCCTGCCCAGAGATGACGGCGGAAATTTCCTGTCGTGGCTTTTGCGTCACGGGCAGACACAAAAGGCAATCAACCGTTTCTGGATGCCGGTATTGGTCAGCGCTCTCAATGAAGATTTAGATCGGATGTCGGTTCGCTACGCTGCGCAAGTCTTTCGAGAATCTTTCCTGAGGTCGGCCGAGGCCGGACGTATGGGAGTTCCCTCCGTCCCGCTTTCCCAGTTATACGGGACCGCCGCAGAGTATATCGAGGCCCGCGGCGGAACAGTGCATATGCGGGCTGCTGTGGATTCGATTCGTGCCGATGCCGATGGAGTACAGCTCTGTGTTGGTGGCAACGATGTGCGCGTCGACTATGCGATTCTAGCGACGCCATTCAACGGAGTCGAAAAGCTGCTGCCGGATGCCCCAGAACTCGCACCGCTACGCGATCAGTTGCGAAGATTCGAGTCTTCTCCGATCACTGGAATTCATCTGTGGTTCGACCGCGAGATCACACCTTTGGAGCATGCGGTGCTGCTGGAGCGCACCATTCAGTGGATGTTCCAGAAGTCGAAGATACTGGCGACTCGCAGGGATTCTACGCAGAACGGCAGCTATCTGGAACTGGTAGTGAGTGCATCGAAAACGCTGGTCGAGAAATCGCGGGTCGACATCATTGAGATGGCCGTCAAGGAGCTGGGAGATTTCTTTCCTGTCGCGCGTGAGGCCAAACTGATAAAAGCGACAGTCATCAAGGAAGTCCACGCCACGTTCTCGCCCACTCCGGGCAGCGACGTATTTCGTTCTTCGCACGTCAGCCCCTGGCCGCAGACTTTTTCTTGCGGGAGACTGGACAGCGACGGGATGGCCGTCAACCATGGAGGGCGCAGTGCGCAGCGGCTATGGAGCCGCGGAAGCGCTCAGTGGTAGGAAGTTCCTCGCACCAGACCTGCCGGCGAAGGGATTGATGCGGCTGTTTGGATGACCTACGGCAGATTTCACCAGCTTCACCAGTTGGTGTTACAATTGATTTGCTTATGAAGCGTGCTACTGTGACCATTCCGGACGACTTGGCCGGCGCGGTTGAAAGTTATGTTCAGGACCAGGAAGCTCCGCCACCACTTACCGCCGTGGTGCAAGCGGCACTGCGCCAGTATTTGGCACAGCGGGGGTATTTGCGAGCGGCCGGCCCGCTTCGTATAAGGCCAGCGCGGCGAGGGAGCGGCCATTCCGATATCAGCCAGAATCACGACCGCTATTTTGCCGAACCATGAGTCTGGCGATCCTTGCTGATACGGGTCCCCTTTATGCTGCAGTCGATCCCGACGATTCATATCACAATCGAGCCCAGAGCGAGCTAAAGTTAGCCGCACGCGAAAAGAGAGAGGTGATTGTTTCTTATTCGACCGTGTTGGAAACCCATTCGCTCGTGTTGCGTCGCTTAGGCCCGGAGCCTGCCGAGAATTGGCTTACGGACATTTTGGCGGGTGCCAGGTTCGTCAACCCCTCCGCGGAGGATTACATCGCGGGGGCAACCAAGTTGGCTACGTTCCCCAATCAATCCATAACCCTCTTCGATACAGTCCTGGCTGTGCTCTCCACGCGGCTGGGCATTGAGGTCTGGTCCTACGATCACCACTTCGATGTAATGCGCACTAGGGTGTGGCGTCGATAAAACTGACTGTCCGGTGGTGTCTCAGTTTGAAATGGCGCTTCTTCAAAACTGGGACGCTACCGTCCCTCACCACACCTTGCACACCTTGTCCGCAGGCTTTACCATCGGCTGACCGGGCTTACAGGAAAAGGCCGTGCCAAACTCCGGCACATTCACTACCACGCCGTTGATGCGGTACTTCGCGGGAGAATGCGGATCGGTAATCGCGCGTGCCCGCAAGTCCTCGGGCCGATCGTTCGCGCAAGCCCATTGCGCGAAACCCACAAAGAATCGCTGGTCCGGAGTCAAACCGTCCCGATTTGTTAGCTCCTTGCCCTTGTCAGCGTCCTTCCAGGCGATGTAAGCCAGAATCGTGCCGCCCAGGTCGGCAACATCCTCGCCTTCTGTCAACTTCGAATTAATGTGGATGTCGTCCACGACGACATACTTCGCATACTGGTCCACCACGCAGTCGGCATGTTTGAGGAATTGCGCAGCGTCCTCTGTTGTCCACCAATCCTTCAGATTGCCCTTGGCGTCGAACTGACGGCCCTCATCGTCGAAGCCATGGGTCAGCTCATGCCCGATCGTCGAGCCGGTGTTGCCATAGTTGGGAGCATCGTCCAATTTGGCGTCGTAGAGCGGCGGCTGCAGCACGCCCGCAGGAAAGTTGATGTCGTTCATTTGCGGGTTGAAGTAGGCGTTCACGGTCGGAGGGGTCATGTCCCACTCCGCGCGATCCACGGGCTTGCCCACCTTGTTGAACTCGCGATGGTTTTCGAATTCTTCTGCCCGCTCGGCATTGCCATAGAAATCGTCTGCGCGTGATGACGACCGAGCTGTAGTCGCGCCATTTGTCGGGATAGCCGATCTTGTTGCGAATCGCATGAAGCTTGTTAAGCGCCTGCTGCTTGGTTGCGGGACTCATCCAATCCAACTGCTGGATCCGCACCGCCATGGCATCCTCAATTTCCTTGGTCATGTCTAGCGTCGCCGCCTTCAGCTCGGGCGGGAACGTCTTACGGACATAGGCTTGACCCAGCGCCTCGCCCAGTTGCTGATCCACATATTGCACGCAACGCTTCCAGCGCGGCTGAAGCTCCTTTGCCCCGCGCAAGTACTGCCGATAGAAAGCGAAGTTCTCGTTGACGAAAGCAGACGAAAGAAATTGCGAGCGCGAATTCGCAACGTGGAAGCGCAGATAACTCTTCCAATCGTCTAGCGAGGTCGAAGTCAACTGCGAATTCAGCTCTTTCAAGAACGCAGGCGACTCCACATTAAGAATTTCGAACGGTGGAACCTGAGAGCTAGAGAAGTACACGCTCCAATCGAAATTCGGAGTGAGCGCGTTCAGTTCGGCCACCTTCATCTTGTGTTTCACTTTGTAGGGATCGCGCCGGTCGACCCGCGTCAACGAAGCATTCGCCAGGCTGGTCTCGATGCGCATCACGGTGTCGGCTTCCTTTTTCGCCGTGGCAGGCGAGTCGCCGACCAACTCGAACATCGTTTGCACATGTTGAAGATAGCGTGCGCGAATTTCCTTCGATTTGGGGTCATTCTTGGTGTAGTAATCACGGTCCGGAAGACCAAGGCCGCCTTGATCCACTGCGACAATCATGGCGTCGGAATTATCGGGATCCTGCTGAGAACCGCTG
Source organism: uncultured Acidobacteriaceae bacterium (assembly GCA_963720135.1). Classification (GTDB taxonomy): domain Bacteria; phylum Acidobacteriota; class Terriglobia; order Terriglobales; family Acidobacteriaceae; genus Bog-257. The sequence continues at coordinate 81,496 of CAVREJ010000022.1, read as the reverse complement.
TCGAAGAGCAGGGCATCGCCAGCCAGATGCAGGCGCGCCACCACCGGAGCGAGATCATGAACACTCTTCAACGCTAGCACTTGGTCGAGTGCAGGCTGGATCGGTTTGGCGCCCAACTTCTCCACGGCAGGCTCATCCATACATGCGGCATAGTAATCGCCGATCTTCTGGGTGACGGCATCAGGGTTCTTTGCTGTCGATGCCTGTTCGAGAATACCCCGCAAATAGTTGAGATTGTCTTCGTACAGCTTTGAATACACATCCCAACGTACCTGGTCAGCAGGAATGGGGTTCTTCTGTTCCCAGCCACCGCAGGAGTAATGATAGAAATCCACGCAGGGATCCACGGAGCGGTCCATCGCGGTAACGTCGAGGCTGGGGATGTAGGGCAAGGTGGGCTCAGCTTCACCTCGAGCGGCATTGGGCGCGTTGCCTGGGCCAGTCGACGACGGCGCGCTCTGCGCGGTAGGCTGCTGAGCGAAAGTTGCTAGCACGAAGAAACAGAATGAAAGCAGTAAAAGTTTACAGCGCAAAGTCTAATCCTCCGAGGGAAGAGAAAGGATAGCAGAGGAAAGTCGGCGAAACCGAAAAAGTCGTCGCTCGCCAGCTTGTCCAGGTGCAGTTCACGAGCCGTCGCCACGCATTCGTCAGGTTTTAGGCTGCATTCGGGTCTTTGGACGGGCAATCTGCAATTTCGAAACAGCAATGTGTTCGCGATTACGCAAGTGGGAAACAGCTTATACCGTGAATTCCCGCATTCACCGTTAGCAAGCGGCCATTCCCACTTAGGCGCGCTTGGACGATTCGTCAGACCGTTCTTTTTAGCGAAGGGTATCGCCGGTTACCGGTGTTCTGTGAGAAAATCGAATGACTTTGAAGCGGATGCGCTCAGGCGCTCAAATTAAAAAAGCTTGCATTTAATCACGGGTGAATTACCCTGCTTAGCAATAGGGACCTCTTCCGTTGTTCAGCGCAGATTGCCGTGCCGGGTTCGGCGCCGTGTCAAGCTGTGCTGCAAGAAAGCCGGCCGGTCTCTCGAGAGTGGCGTCCAAAAAAAACAGCGTTCAGAATAGATTGAGGAGTTGCATGAAAGGGTTTAAGCCTTTTCCGTTTCTTGCCTTGTCAGTTTACTTGTGTGTGTTGACCGCGTGCGGCAGCAGTCATCCTCCCAACGGCCCTGGGGCGTTGAACATCGCCAATACACCCCCCGATGGCGTAGTGCTGTCTGCGTACGGGCCGGCAGGAATGGGGTTCACCTTCGCCACCTCGGGAGGCCTTGCGCCGTTCACCTGGACGCTCAACTCCGGAACCCTGCCTCCGGGTTTGACCCTGAGCAGCGGTGGTGTGATTAGCGGCACGCCGCCTGTCACGGACCTGGGTTCGGGTGGTATCGCCAAAAAGTACAGCTTCGTAGTAAAGGTCACGGATTCGCAGACGCCGACCGCGGCCTATCAGACTGGCAGCTTCTCCATTACTATAAATCCGCTTCCGCTGGTCACCTCAACCACTCTTCCCAGTGGAACCATAGGCTTGGCCTACTCAACGACTTTAACCAACTCCGGAGGACTGGCTCCATTCACATGGTCGTGCGCCCCCCCGGAGAAATCGGACTGCAGCGACGTATTGCCTCCGGGACTGACTTTGAATGCGAGCGCGGGCACTATTTCTGGTACGCCAACAGGACCGGCGCAGTCCTACCCGTTCACCATTCAGGTGACCGATGCAGACTCCAATACGGCTACTGCGCAGGTCAGCATTACGATTGTGGGGAAACTACAGGGGACCTTTGCCTTCTCCTTCAACGGCTTTGACAATGGTCAGCCGTTCTACACGGCTGGCAGCTTCACGGGCGATGGAGCCGGCAACCTTACCGGTGTTCTCGACCAGAACGGTGCCGCGGCGGGAGACGTCGCTTCTGACGCCGCATTCACCGGAACGTATAGCGTTGGCACGAATAATCTGGGGACTATGACCCTCAACATTGGTCCGCCTTTGAATGTCACTTACACCTACCAGTTGGCCATCCCCGTCAATGGGGATTTGACATTCATCCTCGCGGATCCCAACCATCCACAAGTCTACGGGTCCGGCGTCATTAAGGCGCAAGCCCTTCCCAAAAATACGGGCGCGTCGGCTTTGTCGCAGCTAGCCGGTCCATGGGCCTTGGGGTTCTTTGGGGTCGACAGCGGAGGCCATCGCTCTGCAGGTGCGGGGTTTTTCAAGGCCGATATGTCTGGAAACCTGACGAGCGGAATTGAAGACACCAACGATAACGGAGCGGTGCAAAGCCAGGTGCCGTTCACGGGTTTATGGGTACTGGATGCGGACTTCACTACCACGGGCCGTGGGACGGCAACCCTGAACGTGGGTACAAGCGCCCTTCACTATGCTTTCTACGTAGTAAACCCGACGAGCGGATTGATCCAGGTGCAGACCGATGTGGGTGCCTCTCTGAGTCTAGTCTCGGCACTTAAGCAACTCGGATCAGCGGTCAACGCCACCTTCAGCAACGCTACGTTGAATGGCTCCGCGGTAATGGAACTCAATGGAGTTTCCAGTAGCACGGGCAGTGCCGACGTCCAGCTGGGAGTAAGTGACTTCGATGGCAATGGCAACATCTCCCTCTTCCAAACTGACGAAAACAACGGCGGGATGGAAACAGAAAATTCGTTCACAGGAACCTACATCGTGGATCCAAATACGGGGCGCGTTAGCGTGACTTTGACCGGTGCCAGCAGCCAGCCGGTGTGGTACCTGGTGGGCGTAAACAGCGGGTTTGTGATCGGAACCGATGCCTCCGCGACTGAGGGATTGTTTGAGCCGCAGTCTAATGGACCCTTCAGCCTTCCATCCTTCTTGTTGGCTTATGCGGGAGGTACGATCCAGCCAGTATTGCCTGGCGTCACTAACGAGGTGGATTCGACCTTCATACCCGCGCCTGGCGGGACTGTGGTGGTGACTTACGCGACCGGAGGACCTGGTGGGCCTCAGACTAGTCCGCCTCTGTCTACCCTCCCTACTTTGAATTCCGCGTATGTACTCGGGGATGATCCCAATAAGACCGGCATGAATACGACTGGCAAAATCCTCCTGACAGCAGCCGGAAGTACTCCCACTAACTCCTGCATGTGCACGGCGATCGTGTACATGATCGCTGGGCCTCCGCCGCCGGCGATGCCTGGGGGATCGGTAGACCGGTCGAACAACAAGTGGGCGTCCATTAATATCGCCTTGCCAACGGCAAGCGCGCCGCCCGATCCTAATCCGCGGTTGACAATTGTCGGAAGCACAAGTCCCGCTCCCCCTCCCGGTCAATGAAGCTTGGCCGGCGCTGCATACTCGTGGCGTCGGCCCGTCCTCCGTCCGAAGGATGATTTCTTGCCAGGCTATCTCCGGTGGGCACGCGCTTCGCCGGAAGATGCTATGGCTGCCTGGCGCTTTTGGGTCGGCAGCTGAACGAGTTAACTCCTGTCGAAACATTGGGTTCACAAACCATGAATTAGAGGTATACTCGTCGAAGTTGGCTTCAGGCGGGAGTCCCCTACATCCCCATACTTACTTACTAGCGCGGCCCTGAGGAAGGGAGAAATGGCCGGGGAGAGAGAAGGCGCAGCGCGTCGAGCGCAAGACGGGATAGCCGTGTCCACCGGTGAGAGTTCAGGTGCGACGCCCGAGCCAGCACTTGGCCGCGACATAACTTCGCCTGGCATCGATAATGCGGATGTTACCTTGCCGGGTACTGGTAACCGGCCGGGGCCTGCAAATCCGCGCCCGTCATCCTCGGTCCCCAAGAGCGACCCCTCCGACACGCCAACCATCGTTGGCTCCGGTAGTTCAGGGGGGGACAGCCAATCTCCACACCCTATCTTCTCCCACATCGGCGCCACCGTATTTCATGAAGGTGACATCCTTGGGGGGCGCTACGAAATCCAAAAAATGCTCGGCATGGGCGGCATGGGCGCCGTTTACAAAGCTCGCGACATGGAAGTGGAGCGCGTCGTTGGCCTCAAGGTAATTCGCCCAGACCTCGCTGGAAATCCTGCTATCCTCGCTCGCTTCAAGCAGGAGTTGGTCCTGGCGCGTCAGATCACCCACAAGAACATCATTCGTATTTACGACCTGAACGAAGCCGATGGCGTGAAGTTCATCACCATGGAGTTCATCGAAGGTGAAGACTTGCGCTCGATTCTGACTGGGCAAGGCAAGCTGCCACCGGAAGAAGCCGTCAGTATCATTCTGCAGGTCTGCGCCGGATTGCAGGCCGCCCACACCGAGGGCGTCATCCATCGCGATCTCAAGCCCAGCAACATCATGCGTGACCCATTCGGCCGGGTCGTAATTATGGACTTCGGCCTGGCTCGCACGCTGCAAGGCGACGGCATGACCCAGACCGGCATGATGGTCGGAACCATGGAATACATGTCGCCCGAGCAGGCCATGGGAAAGGACCTGGATGCGCGTTCGGACCAGTTCGCTGTAGGACTGATTTTTTATGAGATGTTGAGCGGCTTTATTCCTTTTCACGCGGAAAGCGCTATTGCCAGCCTGGTCAAGCGAACGCAGGAGCCGGCGGTGCCGCTGGCGGATGTGGACACGTCGATTCCGTCGGTATTGAGCAATGCGGTCAGCAAGTGTCTGGAGCGCGATCCCAATGCGCGCTTCGCCTCGCTTCAGCAGTTGATCGACGAGCTTGAAATCTGGCAAGGCAAGAAGTCGCGCACGGGTCAATCGATATTGGCGTCTTACGCCCCTTCCACCATTGTTTCAGGCAAGCGAGCTCCCTGGAAATGGGTTGCGATAGGAATCATCGCTGCAGTGTTGGCTGTTGGTACCGGTCTTGGAATCCGGTATGCGACGAACCATGAATCCGCATCCGGCGGAGCTGCCGTGGGACCTGTAACCTCGGTTGCCATTATTCCGTTTTATAACGGTACCGGGGACCCCAGCCTGAACTGGATGGGCGCCAGTGTGGCGGAGACCTTAAGTTCTGATATAGGACAATCTGCTCATCTGCGCTCGGTTTCGCCTGCCCGTCTGCAACGGGTTTTGAGCGATCTGCACATCTCACCAGAGTCCCAGCTTGACGTATCCACGCTGAAGCGTGTGGCCGATTTTGTCGGAGCCGACACAGTTGTCTTCGGTGAGTATCAGAAGTTCGGCGAGCAGGTGCGGATTAATTCGACAGTGTTTGATCTCAAACAGGATCGCCGGATGGAGATCCAAACCGACGCCGCCAGCGAGAAGGACCTTCTCGCATCGCTGGACAAGCTGGCTGACGAGGTTCGCCAAAAACTGGCGGCAACGCCAGAGATCTTGAAAGAATTGCAGGCGCACTCGCAGCGTATCCCCACGAAATCAGTGCCTGCTTTGCGCGCCTATAACGAGGGGCTGGCACTAACGCTCGCGGGAGACAACACCAAGGCAGTTACCAAGTTCGAGGAGGCCACTACCGACGATCCAGACTTTGCCATGGCGTTTTCGAATTTGGCACAGACTTATGCCAGCCTCGGCTATGACGACAAAGCGGAGCAGGCATCGCGGAGGGCGGTCTCGCTAAGCGATAACCTGTCCGCACAGGATCGCTACCTGATCGAGGCTAATCACGCCAGTATCATGCACGATACGGCGAAGGCGATTGCTGCGTATGAAAATCTTACCAAAGTAAATCCTGACGATATCGACGCGCAATTTAAGCTAGCCGAACTATATGAAGCCGCCAATAATTTCGATGCCGCCAAGAAGCGTCTGGCGTTGGTGCTGGCCGCCGATCCCAAGAACGTCAATGCTTTGCTCGCCAGCGGTCGAGTGGACATTAAGGCAGGCGATCCGCAAGCTGCGCTCGATCCCCTTAACAAAGCTCTGAGCCTGGCGATCCAATTCGACAACCAGGAACAAAAAGGCAAGATCCTGCAAGCCATGGGCATCGCTTATCAGCATCTCGACAAGCTCGACGACGCTTTGCGCAACTACGAGCAAGCCCTCGAAATCAGGAAGAAAGTGGGCGATCAAAGCGGAGTCGCCAAGACGCTGGGCCAAATAGCCCAAGTGCAAGACATGCAGGGTGACTTCAATGCCTCACTCGCCAGCTACAACCAGGCGATCGAAGTTGACCGCAGAATCGGTGACAAAACAGGATTGGCCCTAAACTTGATGAACTTAGGGACGCTGTACCACGATCATGGAAAGTACAATGAGGCGCTTAACTTCACTGCACAGGCGCTGCAACTTTACCGCGATACCGCAGACGAACTGAACCAGGCGCAATGCTTGAACAATATCGGCAGCTCTCATTTTTACAAGGGCGAATACCAGGACGCTCTGACTTATTTTCAGCAAGCGTATGAAATCCGCGACCGGCTGAAGCTGCGCGATGACGCCATCGAGTCGCTGCACAACCTGGCGGAAACCAACGTAAAACTCGGCCAGTATGACGTTGCACTGTCGCAATACCTGAAGGCGCTTGAGGCCAGCCGCAGCGCCAACGATAAGTCTGGAGCTGCCGCTGACTCGAGCAGCATAGGCGCTCTCTTTGCGACCCAAGGTAAGTATGGACAGGCGGTAGGTGCGCTGCAGGATGCAGTCCAGGGGTTCCAGCAAATCAATGACCGCACCTGGATGATGGCGGAAGCCCAGTCGCGTTACGGCGATGTCTTATCGGCCGTGGGAAGGGAAGCTGAAGGACAGAAATACATCGACGACGCGCTGAAGCTGGCCATTGAGTTGAAGAATGATACCGTGATCGCCGAGGCCCTGGACGCGTTAGGCGATAGCCACTTCTACGCTGGTGATTACGCTTCTGCCAGACAACAGTATGAACGCGCCTTACAGACGGCCAATAAGGCGGCCTTGCGGGAACAGATTGTGTTCACAAAACTGAATCTTGCCAAGGTTGATGTCGCTCAAGGGCACTTTCAGGCGGCAGCCCCGGTACTGAAGAAACTCATACAGGACGCCGATTCCATGGGACTGAAAGCTCAGTCGGTGGAGGCCTCTGTTTATCTCGGAGAGGCATTGCTGGCGACCAAACAGGTGGACGCCGCCAGGCAGGAGCTGGACACCGCTGTCGGTCGGGCGGAAAAGCTCGGACTGCGCGTAGAACAGGCCCGTGGGCAGTTCCTGCTGGGTAATGCCAGCACGCTTAGCGGTAAGCCGCAGGAGGCGGTTTCTCATTATCGCCAAACCGTGTCGATACTGGAATCGATCAGCAAAGAAGAGGGCGCGACTCGAATATTGGAGCGGGCCGACCTCAAAGACATCTACCGCGACGCCGCTAAATCCTATCAGGGTGGCGCCTAAGAGGCTGTTACGAAACTCGCGCGGGAATCCAGCAAGACTCTAGGCGAAAACTGGAAGCAATGAGAAGATTGCCCTCACGAGAGTGGGGGCATTTGCATGGCTTACATTCGGGGAGAAGCGCGGGAACAGGTGACGATGTTTCCCGTGACCTTGGAGGAGTTGATTCCGGCGGACCACCTGTGCCGGGTGATCGAGGCCTTCGTCGATCGACTGGCGATGGCGCAGTTGGGATTCGTGCGTGCGGAGCCGGCAGAGACGGGGCGGCCGGGCTACGATCCGCGCGATCTGCTGAAGTTGTACCTGGATGGGTACCTGAACCAGGTGCGTTCGTCGCGGCGGTTGGAAGCCGAATGCCAGCGCAATGTGGAGGTGATGTGGCTGTTGGGACGGCTGCAGCCGGACTATAAGAGCATCGCCGAGTTCCGGCGGATGCATAGTGCAGCGGTGAGCGAAGCGGGCAGCCAATTGGTGGCTTTCGCGCACCGCGTAGGACTGGTGCGGGGTGAGACCGTGGCCATCGATGGTTCCAAGTTTCGCGCCGTGAGCAGTGCACCGCGGGTGCGCGAGCGCGATGCGGTGAAGCGCTATCTGGAGCAACTGGATCGGGCCGACGAGCAGGAAGAATGGGTGATTGACTCCAGCGCGGTGGCAGCGGCGCTGGAGAAACTGAAGCAGGATCCCGAGCCGGAAGCCCGCTTCATGCGTACCACCGACGGAGAACGGCCAGCCTACAACGTGCAGTTAGCGGTGGATGCGGAACACGGGCTGATCGTGGCGCAGCAGGTCACGACGGAAAGCAACGATGAGCGCAGCCTGCTGCCTATGGCCGAAGCCGCCAAACACGCCGTGGGCGATCCGGCATCGCTGAACGTGGTGGCCGATGCCGGCTATTCCAACGGGGAGCAGGCCCAAGCCTGCGAAGCCCAAGGCATCGTGCCCCATGTGCCGGTGCAGCGCAGCGTGAACAATCGGGGAGATGGCAGCTTATTCGACCGCAGCCAGTTTACGTATGACGAAAACAGCGACACCCTTCGCTGTCCGGCTCAGCAAATCCTGCGCCGCAAACAAGTACAACCCCACAAAAAGCGGGTGGTCTATGTGGCCTCGCCGCAAATCTGTGGGAGCTGTCCGCTGAAGTCGCAATGCACCAACGCGCCACAACGTTCCGTGCAGCGTCACCTCTACGAGGAGGCCTTGCAGCGCATGCAGCAGCGCGCAAAGGCAGAGATCATGCGATGGCGCCGTTGTCTGGCGGAACACCCCTTCGCCGCGCTCAAGTACCATATCTTCGGCCATCCACGATTCCTGCTACGCGGACGGATGGGAGCGCAGACCGAAATGAGCCTGGCCACCTTGGCCTACAACCTGAAACGCATGCTGAAGGTGCTGGGCGGAAGGCAACTGCAGTCGCTGCTGGTTGGTTAAAGTACAGCCGCCCCTCTGTACCTACCCCCTATTACCGTCCAACCGAACTAAGAAGTCGGCGACCGTCGCTCTTACCGCTCTTATGCTCGCGAGTTTCGTAACAACCTCCGAAGCGCGGCTCATAAGAAAAGCCCCGGTCGCGGCCGAGGCTCTTCTTTCCTAACCCATGCTCATACACTAAATCATGGTTTGTTCCGGTGGAACGTGGCCACGATGTCCGAGAAGCCCGAACCTTTTCCCGACATTGTGCCGTCAATCGGATTACTCGTATACGAGAAGAAGATGCTTATCCAGTTGTTCGACCCAATCGGATCGGCTTCGAGGAAATCGGCATTGGTTGGTGAAACCGGATCCGAGGTATAGAAGTCGGAATCGATGTCAATCGTTGGCTGCTGCTCCGAAGGACACAGGGTTGACCCGGTAACAGGATCGTGGCAGGTTACCGAGTAAACAATACAATTTCCACCCGTCCCCAGATACGTAATACACGCCTCATCGGCGAATGGCGTCCCCAGAAGACGTTGCGCGTAGAAGGTACTCGGATTCCACGGCGTCGCCAGCACGGTCATCGTGATTTGGTCGGGGTTCATGAAACCTGGCGGATAGGTGACGACCATCTGGTGGGCGCCGAAAGGAAAGTTGGTAGGCACGCCTCCATTACTGATTACCTGTGTATCTTGACTGGCGGTGTGGGGTGTGAACTCCCATGCCAGGATGTCCTGAGCCGTTCCTTGAGCCGGCTGCGACGCAGTGAAGCCAACCCATGCCATGCCATTGTTCAGCGTCAGTGCAGTACTAATGTTGTACGGCACATTAATCACTGGAGGCGCGCCGGGCATCGGGGTGTGCGTTCCGGGAATCAATGGTGGGTCCAGCCACACGACCAGCGTTCCGTTCGACTGATGTCCTGTGGGTGGCGTGTACACAATCACCACTTGATGCACCGGGCCATCCATGCAGGATGTTCCGCTGCAGGTGCCACCCATGGGCGGAACTGCGGCGATTGCGCCCGAGTATAGACAGTTCGGCACGTTGGGGTGGAACCCAATGGTATAGCTTCCTGACTGATGCACAGGAGTATTTGTGTTCACTCCGCAACTTTGCATCGCGACGTGGCTAGAATTCGGGTCCCATGCATCCTGGTGAATATCGAACTCTACTGCCAGATTGTTATTGATTCCGGCATACCCCATTGCCCCAGCCTGGTTTGGATAGTGTGGATTGCCGCCCGCTCCCAGGGCTGTGACACCAGCACCGGTGGCTCCATATGTCGGGTCGGTAGAGGTGGAGTTCTGAATGATGAACGCCACACCATCTCCGGGATTGCAGCAGGCTGTGGGATTGTGCATCTGGAACTCAAACCATGTATCGAAACCATTTGTCAGTGATTGCTGGATATTGAAATAAGCCGTCCCGGCCAGCGGTCTGAAGTTATTGGCCAGGAACCCATCCGTCAGCCGAAGGACCCTCTGTGATTGCCACGTGGCTTGGTGAGGACTGCCATTAAATTGCAAATTGCTGACGGACGAAAAATCTTCGAACCGTATTTGCGCTGTGGCTGATATTCCAACCAACATCACCACTAGGATGGAGGGAACTGCAAACATTGGGAGCTTGATGCCAGATCGCATGTGTAGACTTCTTTCCTACGCCGGTTTACGGACGCATTGGGTTCTGCCCGACCACGAGCGGGCGGTTCGATGGGGGACTCTTTAGCAACGACGACTGCCGAAGTCGCTAAGGATGTTGGCCGCAATTTTGCGGTGCTTGGGATGGAATGTCAAGCAAATCCTGAAGGATCGCGATGGTTGCGTACTAGATTGGAAATCGAGCGTCCAGCCGCCTGCGCGAAGGTGCTTCGTGTGAACTGCACCTTCTGGCAACAATTACTGGCGGCATTCCCACTTTAGGACCATCTCAGATTGCAATTAGCATCAGCAGTTTGCCTGGCGCGTTGCGCAATATTACACCTCGTGACTTCACTGCCCCTCCCGAACACACTTTAGGTGACACAATGTCGCGGTTTCATGTATGATAGTAGTGCGTATGTACGAACGGCGCGTCTAGCAGCCATCCCTCCTTTCAATTGAGCGATTTCTGCCTGCAACCTTCCGATCCTTCAGCGCAACATCAACAACAAGGATATACAAAGAAACAAATGGAACAAGGAACAGTTAAGTGGTTTAACGATGCCAAAGGTTTTGGTTTTATTTCACGTCAGAACGGCGAAGATGTATTCGTCCATTTCTCGGCCATCCAATCGAACGGTTTCCGTTCGTTGCAGGAAGGTCAGGCGGTCAGCTTCGACGTGAAGCGTGGAGCTAAGGGTTGGCAGGCTGAAAACGTTCAGGTACTGTAAACAAGAATATACAGAAGGGCGGCAGATGCTGCCCTTCCGTTTTTCTGCGGCTAGGTTTGGTCGTGAACACCCCAACCGGCGTCCGCCCGCGCGATCGATGTTCGATCCAGCAAGCGGCATATCAAAAGTGAGGATCCAATGAAGAACATCTACGTGGGGAATTTGACGTTCGATGCTACGGAAGACCAGGTACGCGGGTTGTTCGAAGCCTATGGCCCAGTCGATAAGGTCAGCATCGTCACGGACCGCGATACCGGCCAGCCGCGCGGATTCGCCTTTGTCGAAATGACCGACGACGATTCAGCGGGCAAAGCCATGGAAGCCCTGAACGGCACCAATCTCGGAGGCCGCAATTTGACCGTGAACGAAGCGCGTCCCAAGACCGACCGTCCTCGGGGCGGTGGCGGAGGTCGCGGCGGGTTTGGCGGCGGTGGCGGACGCGGCGGCGGTGGCGGCGGTGGCCGTGGCCGTTCAGGCGGTGGCGGTGGCGGTGGCGGTGGGGACGTTAAGAGTTAACGTGCCGCCTGCCGAGGCGCCAAGCTAGAACTGTGCGAGTTTGAAAGTCATGCCGGTGCTTGCCCTTGAGGGCTGGCTCCGGCATTTTCTTTCTTGCAGCCCATCGGCCGGTAAAATCAAAGACTGGCGGAATGATCGTACGGAGCGGAGCGTGTAACTCCTGAGCCGAAGGGCCACGACCCGCCGCGATTCTGGTACGCTTTATCGGCGTCGTAGGACTGGTGAGATGAACGACGGGCCCGCCATCACGATCGAGTTCAGGAACGTGGAGTTTCGTGTCGCCGGGGGCAAGATGCTTCTCTCCGGCGTGAGCATGGCCGTACGCCAGGGTGAAACCCTCATGCTGCTTGGCCGTAGCGGATCGGGGAAGACCACAAGTCTGAAAATGATTAATCGTCTCCTTGAACCCACGCAAGGCGAAGTTCAGGTGGATGGAATTCCTGTCAAGCATTGGGATGCGATTAAGCTGCGACGAAGAATCGGTTATGCCATCCAGGACGTCGGCTTGTTTCCACACTACACGGTGTGGCAAAACGTGGCTTTGGTGCCAAAGCTGGAGCAGTGGGACCAGCAAAAGATCGAGACGGGCGTTAAAGAGGTACTAGATTTAGTAGGCCTTCCGAGTCTCGAGTTCGCGGATCGCTATCCTCACCAGCTCTCCGGCGGACAGCGCCAGCGGGTCGGACTCGCCCGTGCACTGGCTGCGGACCCACCCATCCTTCTGATGGACGAACCCTTCGGGGCGCTCGATCCTATCACGCGTGCCGAGCTGCAGATGGAGTTCAAGAAACTGCTGCAGCAGATGGGAAAGACCGTTGTCTTTGTGACCCACGACGTCGGCGAAGCTCTGCTCCTGGGCAGGCGAATCGGGTTAATGGAAGGCGGTAGCCTACGCGGAATCTACACTCCGGATGAGTTCCTGGGCGCCACCGACGCTGCCGTAAAGGCTTATGTGGACGTATTCCAGGCGGGGCAACGGATGTTTCGTGGGTAAGAGCGACCGACACAGAGCCAATAGGGCGGTGCGAGGTTGGTCAGCTCCGCAGCGAAACCTGAAACGACATAGCTCTGAAATGGCGTGCATCTGACGGCGCATGATGATCCACAAAAAAGGGAGCAGCCTTCGCCGCTCCCTTTGTTTCTAGCCCTCAAGCCTCAACTACTGCGGTTTGTGCGTCGAATGATGCACGGCGGCACCAGTCGAGACGGGATTGCCATTCTTGTCCAGCAGGATGCCGTCGGTCATCGTCATCATGAAGGGATTGGGAGTATAGCTTGATACCGTACCCTGAAATGCCATCATCGTACCGGGCTGCGGCATCAAGCGCGATGGGATCGGCTTTTCCATGGTCAAAGTGATGTCGGCCTTCTTGGCGTCGATGTCGTCGTCGCTCCCTGCCAACTGAACCGTGGTTGAGGTGGCGCTGATGACAGCGGCCTGTAACTTTACGGCTTTACTCTTGATCGCATTCCACACCGTGTCGGCCGCCTGCTGATTACCAGAGGAGAGCACCAACTCCCATTCGGCAAAGCTCATCTGCGTCGGATTCTTGCTCTTCACCAGATCGGCTGCCTGCTCGGCAGGGGACGGCGGAGGAGGGGCTGCAGCCACGGTGAAGCCAGCCGGCGGCATAATGCTCTGTGACGATTGTGCTTGCTTCACCAAGTCATTCCAGCCATCTTCGGAGCCGTGGTAACGAATGTACTTTTTGTGGCCATAGTCCAGGATCTGCGCCTGGCCAGGTCCTTGGGCCAATTGCGAGGCCTTGACAATGAACCAGAAGCCTTCCGGGTTCATCGGTTTGGCTTCGAGGTCAGCTGTGGCCAAGGGATAAATGTCCATAATGTTCGGTTGCGATTCTTCACCTACCGCTTCACGCAAATCTTTCTGTGCGTTGGCGTAGTCCTTTTGCTGCAAAGCCGCAAATCCCACCGCTCCTTCGAAAATTGCACCCGTCTCATTGTGGAGCTTGGTGAAATCAGCGTCGCTCATGCCGTCGGGCTTCGGCATATTTTGCAGCGCCTGCAATCCCTTCTGGCCGTATTGCTGCGCCTGCTGAAGGTTCTGCTGCATCTGCGGGCCGCCCTGCGAGGCCGCCGCGCGATAGTTGTAGGCCAGCAGCGCCAAGGCTCGAATGTTATTGGGATTGACCTGCAACACTCGGTTAGCGGCATCGATCGTCTTTTGGGCGTCGCCGGCCTGCTGGTAAGCCACCATCAGCTGCTCCAAAGCATCTTCCTTCATCACGCTGTTGGGGTAGGTCTGCACAAACGCTTCTAGTCCCTGCGCCTTCGCTTGGGGGTTCGTCTGCTGGATCGCGTTCACGTAGGCGTTGTACTCAGCCGGATCCTTGATTTCCTTCTTCTGCGTGGTTGGAGCTGCTTGACCGGCTTGCGCGGGCTGCGCCGCCCCCTGAGCTGCCGACTGCTGAACCAGCGCCGCAGTAGCGAACACCAGCAACATGGTGACTAGCGACTTCTTCATTCTCTTGGCTCCTTGGTTTTGGGAACTGGCGACGACATTCATTCAGACACGTTCAACTGCGCGCAGGGATTGCAGCCCGACCTGCCGCCAGAACTGCATCATAACAGGTCATCATCCCGCACTCCGCCCCTAGATCCTGAATTCAAAATGCAAATCATGCAGAGACGGGATTATAAGTACCCACCTCGATTAAGGCAAGCTACTTACTACTTTACACAATTTCACGTGCTCTGAGATGCTGGAAAGCCGAGGCTCGGATGCTGCGGCCGAAGCCGCGGCACTTCAGATTACAAGTAGCCTGGTCGCGGCGGGGCAACCATGCGGTCTCCTAACGGCTTCGATCAAGTTGTCATGCGTGCGGCGAATGGCCCGCATTCCCGCTTCAGAAACGCTAGAAATGTAGGGGGCCACTGAATGCAGCCGAAAGAGTTCGTTTCGTTAGCAGGGTCGGTCGCGGTCGTAACCGGGGGTGGACGTGGAATTGGCCACGCCATCGTGACCAGCTTGGCAGCGATGGAGGCCACCGTCGTTCTTACCGGGCGGGACGAGATCCGGGTGCAACAGGTCGCAAGCGATCTGCAGACGGGTGGGCACAGGGCAGAGGGTATCGGATGCGATGTCACCGATATGGCCAGCGTGGAAGCCCTGGGTGAACGTTTGCGCCGAAACTATGGCCGCGTCGATATCCTGGTTAATAATGCCGGCATTGGCGGTCCCTCGGGTTTACTGCATGAGCTTGCCCCTGAGGACTGGGAGGCCATTTTCAATACCAACCTGCGCGGCGTGTACTACATGCTGCGCAGTATCGTTCCGTTGATGATCGCAGCAGGAGCAGGGCACATCATCAACATCTCCTCTCTGGCAGGGAAGAATCCGCTGCCTCGCGGGGCTGCATATTCCGCTTCCAAATGGGGACTCAACGGACTTAGCTACGGAGTTGCTGAAGAACTGCGCGCTCAGAATATCAGGGTCAGCGTCATCTGTCCGGGCTCGGTGGACACTGACTTCAGTCCCCGCCGCGGCGGCAAGGACACCCAGAAGATGCTGAAGCCGGAAGATGTGGCGCACGCCGTCGTAATGCTGGTGACCCAGGAACCGCAGTCATTCATCAGCGAAGTCTTGCTGAGGCCCACGCAGAAGCCGTAGCCGGTGAACCCTCGAGTGGAGGAATTGCCCCACTCTACAGCCGGTCCAGCTTTTTTTACTACTAACCTGTAATATACTGTTTGGAGGTTAGGAGAGATTATGAACGAAGTTCAACGGATCCTCGATCAGTATGATCGCGTCCTGCATGGCTCAGCCTGGCATGGCGATGCAATCTGGCAGATTCTCGAAGGTATTTCGGCGGAAAGAGCGGCATTCCGGCCTGTTGCTAACGTTCACAGTATCTGGGAAATTGTCGGGCATATGGCGTTCTGGGAGGGAATGGCTGCGAAGCGGCTGGCTGGCTTGCGAGCCGGCCTTCAGGAGGAGGAGGAAGGTAACTTTCCCGCCGTGCCTGAGGCCACCGAAGCCAACTGGCGGAAGACACTTGATGCGTTTCGGGCGTCCAACCAGGCATTTCGCGAAGCTCTGCAAAAACTCGATGCCTCTCAATTAGATAAGCTATCGGCTGCCGGCAAACGATCGTTTTACGATGAGGCACACGGACTAATCGAACACGATGTCTACCACGCAGGACAAATCGCCCTGCTGGCCAAGGCTATGCATCAAACTTGACGTGCATAGTTCACGACAGCAATGGGCAGGTTTGTAATTCTGGAAAACGGGTGCTACCATCCGGACTCGTAAAGACTTTTCGAGGAGGCGATTATGTCTGATCGCGATGGAAGTGGTTTCCTATGGTTCCTTGCCGGCCTGGGTATCGGTGCGGCGGTGGGAATTCTCTACGCTCCAAAACCCGGCGGTGAGACCCGCCAGCGCATTCGCGAGGTCGCTGAAGATAGTCGTGATTCCGTCAAAGAGCGCGCGCGGCAGGCTCGCGAACAGGCGGGAAGCTGGGCCGACAAAGGACGTGATTATCTGAACCAGCAAAAAGACCAGATCCGTTCTGCCTATGAGGCTGGGCGCCAAGCTTACCGTGAGGCCACTGGTGAAGATGTTGAGGGTACAACGCC
The DNA here is from genome assembly GCA_963720135.1 of uncultured Acidobacteriaceae bacterium. Lineage (GTDB taxonomy): Bacteria > Acidobacteriota > Terriglobia > Terriglobales > Acidobacteriaceae > Bog-257. The sequence goes on along the minus strand of CAVREJ010000022.1, from coordinate 65,298 downwards.
CAACGTTCCCTAGGTGGACGCTGTTGTCGCGCAACTAGCGCAGGCCGGAACTAACAGTGAATATGTCTGACAATCTGACACTCTTTATTGCCATCACTGCAGCCGCTGTAGTGTTGCAGATGATCATTCTCCTCGCCATGTGCGTGGTGATGTTTAGGCTAAGCAAGAAGCTGCAGTCGGTTACCGATGAGACCCAGTCGCGGTTGCTTCCCATCCTCGACAACGCCAAGGTGATGCAGCAGGAAATTAAGTCCTTCCTGGAGACTGCTCGTCCCAAGATCGACGTCATTCTCGACAACCTTGCGCATGTCACGACGACCACGCGGACCGAGGTTGAGCGGGTTGACGCCACGGTGCATGACCTGCTGGATCGTCTGCGATTACAGGTCATCCGCGTGGATGAAATGGTGACCCACACCTTGGATCGCGTGGAAGAAACGTCGGAGAAGGTGCAGCACTCCGTCATGTCACCCGTGCGTCACGTCTCGGGAATTGTTCAGGCGATCAGCGTGGGCGTTGGTACTTTCTTCAGCAATCAGCGGCGCGGCCGCAATGGCAGCCCGTCGGACGAGATGTTCATTTAGTTTCGGACCCTCGGCATCCAGCGTGCTGTTGCCGGCCAGGGTGCCTGAGAAACGTTCCAGAAGGCGCTTCACTTTAGAAGCGCCGCTTCTTTCTCTTCCTCCTCAGCCACGGCGCGAATCGAAAGATGTTCGCGGCGCGCCAGCAGTAATCCCATCGGGATGACCGACATGAAGGTAATCGCCCACAGCAGAATGCCGCAGCTCACGGCCAGTTCTTTCTCGATGCCGAACCCTGAGCTAAGCATGCTGATAGTGGCCAGTTGCGAGCCGCCACCGACGGCTGGCAGCTGCAGCATGGATCCCACCATGCTGGAGCCCATCAGCACCACCTGGTGAGGCAGGGTGAGTTGGCGAAGATCGCCTGGATAGGCGTGGGTTACCGCATAGTAAGCGAAGGCGATCAATACCCACATGAAAAGTGAGACGGCGCTCAACTGCAGGGCTGAACTGAGGTCTTGGATTGTCGCCAGCCCATCGCTGAACGACCGCACCTTCTCCCGCAAATGGTGCGCAAACTTGGGAACAAAGCCGGCGAACAGATGGTGCAAAAACTGGCCCACCCGCTCACCCCAACGCCGCACCACGAACGCTCCTGCACATAACCCGCCCACCAGCACAATCAGCGCAAATGCAGCTTCGCGTAAGCCATGATAGAAGGGAAGCGCCCGCAAATCGGGCGACAGAAAGCTTAAAGCCAGGAGTACTGCAAAAGCTCCCATATCGAAGATGCGCTCCACTCCCCAGACTGCAACCTGCGAGGTGAAGGTAAGACGTTCTTTCTTGGCGATGATGTAAGGGCGGATCATCTCGCCGGCGCGGCCCAGCAAGGCCAGGGCGGCGAAGCCAACAAATTGCGGCGCCAGCAGATTGGCCGTGGTCGTCTTGCGAACCGGCTTCAGGAAGATGCGCCACCGTACCGCACGAAGCACATACGCAAGATAGGTCAATGCAAGGCCGTAGAAGGCGTAAAGCCAGTTGATGTGTTCCGTGCGGCCCCAGAACATGTGCCAGTCGAACGTCTTCCAAGCGCGAATCTGCAGATAAATCAGCAGGCACAGTGCGATCAGGACTATGCCGAAGATGAGCGTGCGTTTCTTGTTCATGAAAGGAAATCGGCGCCCTGCGGCACGTGTCGCTTGTCCTGCGCGGAGACCCGAGGTCTTGGCTGCGGGCCAGCCAGTCATCAAGGTATATGGCCTGATGACTAGGGTGGTCCAGCCTGCTGCTATTGGGTACCCGCCGTAGAAGCCGCAACGCTTTGCGCAAGCTCGGGCTTGCCCGCAGCCGCGCTCCGCACCGGTGCCTTCTGCTGATGCTTTCGCTGGGCCAGCTTCTTGCGGTTGTAGTCGTTGATAACCCGCGCTACGTAAGCATGGGTCTCGTGGTAGGGCGGTACGCCCTTATACTGCTGTACGCGCTGCGGACCGGCATTGTACGCGGCCAGCGCCTTGACCATGTCGTTGTTGTATAGCAGCAATAGATCGCGCAAGTAACGAACCCCGCCGTCGACATTCTGCTCTGGATCGAAGCTGTCCCTGACGCCGAGTTTACTGGCAGCGCTTGGCATAAGTTGCATCAGCCCTTGCGCGCCCTTGCGCGAAACTGCGCGCGAATTGTTGCCGCTCTCGGCACGGATCACGCTGGCAATGAAATCGGCGTCTACCTGGCTGCGTGTGCTAGCCGCGCTGACGATGCTGTTTAAGTCCACGGCTTTCTGGCTTTGCGATGCGCTCTCCTGCGCCTCTGGCGGTGCTGGCTCGAAGCTCTCAATCTGGGCGGTGGGCACGTCGACATATCCAGCGCTGGGTTCCGAGCTCATGTACAGCCGGGTGGTGTCGCCGACGACCTCATGGTGCTCGTGACGGATCGCGAAACCGTTGCGCAAGTTTGCAATTTCTGCGCCGTGAAGCTGCGAAGCCACCAGCAAACCCAGAAAACCGAGTTGTAAGAACCTACGCATTCACGCTCGCCGTATTCGCATCGAGTACCCGTTCGACGGCCGCGGCAACTCCGCTTTCGTCGTTATGCAGGGTGATGGTCCATCCGTTTTGTTTCAGGTCTTCCGATGCATTTCCCATGATCACTGGATGGCCGGAGAAGGTCAACATCTCAATGTCATTGTAATTGTCGCCGATGGCCATAACCTCGGAGCGATCGATGCCGCGATACTTGGCCCAACGCTCCAACGCATGCCCTTTCGAGCATCCCGCATTGAGGAGGTCGACGATGCACAAATCGCGCAATTCGTATTGGGTGCGCAGCATGGTGAAATCCGCGGTGAAATCACAGGATAGGAGGTCTTGCTGGGCCTGCCGCATCAGCTCGATTGGTCCGCAGAACATGGCCTGGATGGGATCTTCCGTCAGCGCCTGTGCAATCGGGCTGACGTATTCGATATAGGGAGCGTTCTTTTCCATCCAGCGCTGGATAACACCATACAATCGCTCGCGATTCTCGCACACGATTGCGCCGATGCCCTCACGATCGAAGGTGAGGACCATGTTGTTGCGATAATACTCCATGTGCCCGCAAAGCTTGATGGCCGTCTTCTTGGGCAACAGATCCTGGTGGAATAATTCACCGTGGGTCGAACGCGTCACCGCTCCATTAGAGCTAATCAGCCAGAGGTCGAAGCCGAGCGACTCCGCGATGGGCAATGCGAACTTGTGCCTGCGTCCCGTACCCAGCACGATTTCAATGCCGGCTTCGTGGGCCCGGCGCAATGCCCTCAAGTTAGCTTGGGAAATTTGGACATTCGAGTCCAGCAGAGTGCCATCGAGGTCGATGGCGATGAGGCGTATGGCGCGCTTCACGATGTCCCATTTTAGCAGCAAATGCGAACTGGCTGCTGATTGCCGATTGCCTGCTTCCCATCCTGAGACGTAAAGTAAAAGAGCGATGGAATTGCGCAAAGATCCTATTACGCGCTCCTGGGTCATCTGCGGCGACGAGCCCGAGGCCGGCCCTTCTGCTGACTCCTTCTGTCCTTTTTGCCCCGAGTCAGGCCTGCCGCTGCAGGTGGTTGCCACCGCGCCGACACTGAATGGCACTCCGTGGTCGGCGCGCGCTGTGGTCCATCCTCATCCGTTGTACGGAATTGATGGCGAGCCGTCGCGCACGGGCAACGGCCTTTACGACAAGATGCGCCCCATCGGCGCCCATGAGGTGATTGTCGAAAACGCCCGCCACGACCGGCATTTGTGGAACGCCGACGACCGCGAAATCGAGGAGTTCCTGGCGCTTTGTGGGCAGCGTATCCAGGACCTGAAAGGCGACGTCCGCTTCAAGTACATCAGCGTCTTCAAGAACTATGGCACTCACTCGGGACAGGAATTTGACCATCCTACGTCGGAGGTCGTGGCAACGACGTTTGTTCCACGGCGCGTTCTGTACGAGTTGCGGGCTGCCCGGCAACACTACCAGGTGAAAGAGCGTTGCGTGTTTTGCGATATTCTGAGACAGGAGCAAGAGCAGAAGTTGCGTGTCATTGAAGTCCGCGGCGACTACATCGCCTGCTGTCCTTACGCTCCGCGCGTGCCGTATGAGACTTGGATTGCTCCTCACACCCACGAAGCTTATTTCGAGCGCATGGCGCTAAAATCTGGCGCAATGCGCGACTTCGCGGCGCTGTTGCGCCGTACGCTTTACCGCATCCGCACGATCGCCGACGGCTTCCACATGGTGCTGCATACCTCGCCCAATACCATGCACCGTTCCGAGACGCTCGGGTTTTGGAAGACTATTGAGGACGACTATCACTGGCACATCGAGATTTTGCCCATCCTCGGAGCCAAGGCGAAGTCTTACACCTTCAAAGAGGTGTATTACTCGCCGGTTAGCTCGGAGACGGCAGCTGCGATTTTGCGCGAGCGTCCGACGGAGAAGTAGGAAGCATTTAGCATTTTTAGCAGTTAGCTTTTAACAACATTCACGAATGATGACTCGATAAAGCTAGAGCGGTTTAGGAACTACTGTGATCCAAGGTTCCCCCTCAGCGGCTAAAGCCGTGGATAAACCAAGCACTAGCGGCACGGCTAAAGTCCGTGCCCTTTCAAAGCCATTGGATCACACCATTTCCTAAAGCGGTCTAAATGCCAACTGCTAATTGCTGATCATGACCATCCGCCGCGTCAAAACCTATACCGGACAGACCGGCTACGTTTACCAGTACTACTTTGTCGGCCAGAGGCCGGCACTCGATAGCGATCCCGAAGCTCCCTCTACCGAATACATCTTTGACGTTACCTCGGACCGCAAGACAGTCTTTGCGGTCAGTGTCTTTCTCCATCCTGATGCCCTCTCAGCCTGGGCGGCAAGCCGGGGCCGGACGCTTGGTGAATCAGAACAGTACGCCGCGGTGAAGCTGCGCCTGATGCAAGCCTTCGACGAAATCCCCGATATGCTTACCCACGGGCGCCGTTTGCGGCTTGAGGTAGATGAACTTCCCAGATTGTTGGATTCGATCGGGGTGGAATAGCTACAATTGTGGCAGCTAACCCCTCCTGACGGCTTGCGTCCAACCGAGCAGTGAGGATGGGACGAACCAGAGGGCGACGAAGGCGCGCTCTCCAAGTGGGGAATTTCCTGATGTTCACGCAGATACGGTGGTCCGGGCGCAAGCGGTGGAATCGTGCCCTCCTCGCTTCTTTCGTGGGCCACGGTCTGCTTCTGTTTCTACTCATCCATCGCTCCGCTCCTGTTTTTGTAAACCCTTCTGATGTGGATCTCGGGATTAAGGGATCCTCCGGATCGATGTCTATCGTGTACCTTGCTCCGGTGGGATTGGAGAAGACCCCTCCGCCGAATGAACAGCAACCGTCACTTCGTGCTGCATTGGCCTCCAAGCCGAAGCTGCACAAGACTGATACGAAGCGTCGTCAAACCGAACAACCCACGCGCGACGATGCGCCTGACCAAACCGCGCGCGGTGGCTCTCCGTATGGACGCGTGCCTGGTTCGCCGATTACCGGAGACGAAGTTGTTCCAGCCCTGCCGGAAGTGTTTCCCGATCCTCCAGTATCGCGTTCTGATATACCTGCCGGCGTTCAGGGCGACGTGATTGTCGAGGTAACGATTGACGAGCAGGGAAATGTGGTGCAAACCAAGCTGCTGCAAGGCATAGGATACGGTGTCGAGCAAAAAGTACTTTCCGTGCTGCAGCGCTGGCACTTCCGGCCGGCCTCAAAGGACGGCGTGACCATCGCCTCTCAGCACATTGTGTACTTCCACTATCCGAGTTAGGCGCGTCACTTCTGTCTCCATGGCCTCATGCGGTTACAGATTCCTGTGTGACGCAAATCACAGCCGGACGTGATAACTACACTGCTTCCAGTCCGGCCGCCCGCTATACTTATCCGTAGAAGAAGCAATCGAGCTTAAGCATTACATTCGTGGGGTTTATGCCGTTAATCTGGCTCCGAGTTGCGGTGGTTTGCTATAGCGTGGGGCTGCTCTATTCGCTGCTCCTGCTCAGCAAGCAGGGCAACGTTTTGGCTAAGGTGGTGGAGCCGGCTGTCGGGCTGGGTCTAATCTTCCACTTCGTTTCACTGGTGGAGTCCACCGTCCTGATCGGGCACCTTTCTCTGGCCTCGATCCACTACTCGGAATCCATTCTGGCGTTCCTGGCGATGGTTGTGTTCTTCGTCTTCTTCGTGGGTTATCGCACGACCTCGCCCGGCATCGTGATTTTCCCCATTGTGTTCATTCTGACGTTCGCCTCCGCGATCGGACAAAAGCCTGTGACGTTGACCTCGCCTCTTTTGCGCAGCGGCTGGATCTTCGTGCATGTGGTGCTCATCTTTACCGGCTACGCAGGAGTTTTCCTCAGCTTCGGCGCCAGCTTGCTCTACCTGGTGCAAGAGCGAGCATTAAAGTCGAAGCGCCCGGTTGCGCTGCTTACCTGGCTGCCTCCGTTGCAGACCATTGACGAAATCGGCTATCGCTCCCTGCTCTTTGGTTTCCCTTTCATGACGCTGGGGTTAATAGCAGGCTCGGTGCTGGCCATCGACAAATACGGCCCGCTGTTCTTCTACGATCCGAAGATTTTGTTGTCGTTCATCATGTGGGCAGTGTACATGCTGTTGTTGTACACCCGTTGGAGTTCTGGATGGCGCGGCCGCCGCGCGGCGTTTCTCGCGACCTTCGCCTTCATCATTGCCTTAGGCGCATGGGCGGCTAACAGTTTCAGCCGTACGCACAGGTTTCTTTCATGAACCTCGTCGTCATCGGCGTGAACCACCAGACCGCACCGGTCGAAGTGCGCGAGCGGTTTGCCATCTCCGAGGCGCGCCTGCCGGAAGCGGTAAAGTGCCTGGCGACCTATCCCGGTATCGAGGAAGGCATGATCGTTTCCACCTGCAACCGGGTGGAAATGTTGGCTCGAACTACGAATGGCTCCGCCGATATGCACGGCTTCCTGCGCCAGTTTTACGGCTTCGATCCCGAACCCTATCGCAAGTATTTGTATGAACATCACGAGCGCGACGCTGTGCGTCATGTCTTCCGGGTCGCCGCAAGCCTTGATTCGATGATTGTGGGCGAGCCGCAAATTCTGGGTCAAGTCAAGGAAGCGTATGCTACGGCGCGCGCTATTGGCGCGGTCAACTCGCAACTCGATGCTTTGCTCACGCGCTCCTTCGCCGTCGCCAAGCGGGTGCGAAACGAAACTGCGGTTGCGACAACAGCGGTGTCCATCGCGTCGGTGGCGGTTGACCTGGCCAAGAAAATCTTTGGCAACTTGCAAGGTAAGAGCATTTATCTGGTAGGTGCGGGCAAGATGTGCGAGTTGGCTGCGCGTCACTTGCTGGCCCATGGCGCCAAGCAAATCTTTGTGTCCAACCGGACCTTCGAACGGGCCGCGTCGCTGGCGAAGAAGTTCAACGGTCAAGCAGTCCCTTTCGAAAAGCTTTACGAGACCGTGCCAGATGCCGACATCGTTATCAGCTCCACGGGTGCGCCCCATGCCATTTTCCGTAAGGAGCACGGCGAAAAATTCCTGAGCCAGCGCCGCAACCGTCCGATGTTCTTTATCGATATTGCGGTTCCACGCGACATCGATCCTGAGCTGAACAAACTCGACGGCATCTTTGTGTACGACATCGACGATCTGCAGCAAGTGGTTTCATCGCACATCGCCGATCGCAAAACCGAAGCCGACCGCGCCGAAGCTATCGTGCAGTTGGAGGTGGATAAGTTCGAATCGCGGCTGCAGACGCTCGATGTCGTGCCGACCATTGTTTCGTTGCAGGAGCACCTGGAAACGGTTCGCCAGGCTGAAATTGACCGCGTACGCGGCCGGCTGGGAACGCTCTCGCCGGAGCAGGAGCTGGCGGTGGAAGCGCTGTCACGCGGTATTATCAACAAAATCATGCATACACCCATTACTACGCTGAAGAGTGCAGCACGCGAATCGTCCGAAGTCACTACCGTGGTTGACTTGGTACGCAAGCTTTTCGGCCTGCGAGAAGTCAGAAAAGCCGCCGACGAAGATGCAACTACGATGAGCGGCAGAAAACCGGGAGCGCAAAACTGATGGCACGCTTGAGGATTGGTTCCCGCGGATCGCAACTTGCTCTTTGGCAGGCCAACCACATTTCTGCGCTGTTGCGCGAGCGCGGCCACGAGGTCGAGCTGGAAATTATCAAGACCACCGGCGACAAGATTATCGACGTTGCGCTCGCGCAGGTCGGCACCAAGGGCATGTTCACCAAAGAGATCGAAGAGGCGCTGGCGGAAGGGCGGATTGATCTCGCAGTGCACAGCCTGAAGGACCTGCCCACGCAATTGCCGCCCGGGTTTGAGTTGGTCGCCATTACCACGCGAGTAAATCCGCGCGACGTGTTTCTGTCGGTCAAGTACAACGGCATCAAGGCGCTGCCGCAAGGCGCGCGCGTGGGCACGAGCAGCCTGCGTCGCCAGGCACAGCTGAAGGCGTCGCGGCCCGATCTGATCATTCATCCCCTGAGGGGCAATGTTGACACTCGCATGCGCAAGCTGGAAGAAGGCGAATACGATGCCATCATTCTGGCTGCCGCCGGACTCACTCGCCTGGGCAGAACGGAACTGGTGAAGGAAGTTCTGTCGGAAGAGTTCATGTGTCCCGCCGCAGGGCAGGGCGCACTCGGAATCGAGATTCGTAATGGCGATGTGGAGATGCGGAAACATCTTTCGTTCCTCGACGACCCTGTGGCGCACGCTGCTACCACCTGCGAGCGCGCATTGCTGAACAAGCTGGGCGGTGGATGCCAGGTCCCGATTGGCGCCTTCGCTGAGATGAAGGACGGCGGTTTGCAGCTAACCGCAATTGTTGCGCGCCCTGATGGTACGGAAGTTCTGCGCGAGCAACAGCGAGGCGGCGATCCGGTTGCACTTGGTGAAAAAGTTGGCGACACTTTGCTGCACCGGGGCGCAACCCGGATTCTCGAAGAGGTGTATGGTGCCACGGCAGCAGCAGCACAGCAGCCGTGAAGTTGCCAGTTGCCAGTGGTCGGTAATCAGTTCGAATCAAAGCAGTCATCGTGTCATCCTGAGCGGAGGGATCGCCGGGTTTGCGACACCGGAGTCGAGGGACACTTACTTTGGCAAATAATGCCCGTACAAATAGTTCAAGAGACGCGCTGCCCCTGGCTGGGTGTTGCGTTCTGGTGTCGCGCGCGAAGAAGCAGGCTGGGTCTCTCTCTTCCGCGCTGGATGACCTGGGTTGCACGGTGATCGAAATTCCTTTCATCGAGATTCGCAAGCCCAGTTCTTACCAGCTGCTGGATTCAGCATTACAAAACCTCGCAACATACGATTGGCTCATCCTCACCAGCGTCAATGGAGTCGAGGCGCTGTTCGAACGGCTCAGCAAGAAGAAGATCGGCGCCTCCGCGCTGGCGCACCTTAAGATTGCTGCCATCGGCCCCGCGACCAAGAACGCGATCAAGCAACATGGCCTGCGGGTGGCAGTCACACCCAAGGAATATATCGCCGAAGCGGTCGTCGCTGCGCTGCAGGGTAAGGTGACAGGAAAGCGGTTGCTGCTGGTGCGAGCAAAAATCGCGCGCGATGTTATCCCGCGCGAGTTGCGCAAAGCCGGGGCAGAGGTTGACGTGGTGGAAGCGTACGAGACGGTCGCACCGCGATCTTCCGAGAAGCGCCTGCGTGCATTGCTGGGCGGCCGAACAAATAAACCGCATGTCATCACTTTTACCAGTTCGTCCACGGTGAAGAATTTCGTCGAGCTGCTCGGATTGCGGCGCGCGCGCGCCGCTTTGAAAAAGCCCGCACGACACCAAGGCAGACGCACAGCCTCCATCGGTCCCATAACTTCCGCCACATTGCGCGAATTTGGATTGCCGGTCGACATCGAGGCTAAGGAGTACACCATTCCAGGGCTGGTGGCCGCGATCGTCGAAGCGAGAACTCGGATTCGTGGCACGCCGCCAAAACCTCGCTGAACATTCTCGAAACATAGGGATTCTTCGCCTCCGCCCAGAATGACACGGTGTGGCTGGCGGCTGATAGCTGACAGCTATTCATAAATTGAGCATCCGCATCCCGGCGACGGCACATGTACCTTCAGAAAATCCGACACCCGCTGGTAGGCGTCAATCTGATTTTCCACCCGCGCGAAGCCGTGACCTTCGTTTTCGTAAATCTTTAGCTGCACGGACCCGCCGCGCTTCTTGATGGCATCGGCTACCTGTTGCGCCTCTTCGTGCGGACAGCGGGGATCGTTGCCTCCCGCTAGCAGCAGCAGCGGAGCCTTGATCTGGTCCACAAAGTTGATCGGCGAGCGATCGTCGTACAGTGCCTTGTTCTTCACCGGATCGCCCATGGTCGCCAGGTCATACTCTCGCAGCAGCGGATCCTCGTTGGCGATCTCGGTCGCCCAATTTACGAACGGCACAATGGGCACGGCTGCTGCCCACATGTCGGGAGCTTTGGTGACCGCCATCATGCTCAAGTAGCCGCCGTAGCTGCCGCCCATGACAATCAGCTTCTTGGGATCGACGAAGCCGCTCTTCTCGATCCACAGGGCCGCATCGAGCACATCGTGCAACTCGCCGCCTCCGGCATCGCCACGATTGGCGTCGGTGAACTCCTTGCCGTATCCGGTTGAGCCACGATAATTCGGCGCGATCACCAGATACCCCTGATTCACGATGTACTGGATGAAGCGGTTGAACGAGTTCACCGTCTGCGCCGCCGGTCCGCCGTGAATGTACACGATCGCCGGAAACTTGCCGTTGCGCTGGATATTGTTTGGCACATAGGCAAACGCCGAGATCGTCCACTTGCCATCGCGGCTGGGATAGTGCACGAGATACGGCTCAACCATATCGGCGCTGTTCACGCCCGCAACCAGCGAGTGCGTTACCTGCTGCGACTGCTTCGACGCGATGTCATACACCCAGATATCGCTGGGAGCGTCAGCGCCGTTGTGGTAATAGAAGAGCCTCGACCCGTCGCGGCTGTAGGGAAGCGGATTGCCGCCCAGCGTATTCACACCCATCTTGAATGGCAACGCGTCCGCGCGCTTGTTCGCCACGTCATACAGATAAATGTTTGTGTTGCCATCAACGTTTGCCATCCATGTCAGCGATTTGCCATCGGGCGAAAACGTTCCCGCGCGAAGCCGCCATTTTTCGGCGGTTAGCCAATCAATCTTTTTGCTCGCAATGTCGAGCAGTCCCACATTGTCGTAGCCGTTCTGCGCGTCCGAGGTGATGAGAATCGTCTTTCCGTCGGGCGAGATGTCGTCCGCTTCGTAGGTGTGTTCGCCCTCGTGCTGCGTCAAGTTTGTACTTGTGCCGCTGGTGAGGTCGAGCACAAAGACGTTCGAATCCTTGCCGGTGGCGTGCGACTGCGTATAAACCACAAATTTGCCATCGCGCGAAAAGATCGGGCTGGTGTTGCTCAGTTCCTTCGGCGTGTTCTTCGTCAGATGACGCACGTGCCGCGTGGCCACATCCATCAGCTCGATCTCGTAGCTCGATCCTGTCTTGGGTTTGGTGACATAGGCGATCTGGCGACCGTCGGGCGACCATGCCGGCTCTTCTTCGGCGCTCTCCGGCGAAGTCGTCAGGTTGACCACGTCGCCGGTCTTTGGCGACACCAGGAAAACATCCCACTGCTCGTCCCCGTCGTGGTCGGAGATATAGGCGATCCAGGTCCCGTCGGGCGACCACACCGGCTGCGTCTGGCGCTGGTCGCTGATGGTCAACTGCGTCGGCCATCCTCCGGTCGCCGGAACCAGCCAGAGATTGTTGCGCCCGCTGATGTTCGAGATGAAGGCGATCTGCTTGCCGTCGGGCGACCACGTCGACTCGCCGATCTGCGCGCGTCATGTAGAGCTTCTCGATGGAGAACGCCTGCATGTCCGCCACGTTCTTGCTCTCGAGCTTGGTGGGATCGGTGATGGCTTGCGGTGGCTTTAACGTCGGCTGTGCAACGGCTTGCTGGGTCATAAGCTGTAGGGTCATAAAGAGAAAGAATTACGGGAACGAGCAAGGTAGGGAAAACTCCGGATTGCAGCAAGTGCAAAGGACAACGCTTAGGTCGAGCCACACAGCCCCGATCTGAACGGGCACGCCGCAAACTTCGCCGGACACAGTTCTCAGGCATTCCGTCCGGATTCATTGTACGACGAGAAATATGCCAGACCAAGCCAGTCAGTCACCCAGCACCTGACGGGTGGCCCAGGTCTCGCGATTTTCGAGACCTGGGGATTTTGTCATCGGTCACTTCCACAATGTGCCCTAAGTCACAGCGCGAAGACAAGGGCTCCTTAGCCTACGGTTATGCCATGGGGCTTGGAGCGCTGGCAGGGCGGACACGACCTGCACTTCACATTTAGTTGTTACCGGCGGCAGCCCTGGCTGGCCAGCGCCCCTCGCCGCCGACCTGTTCGTGAAAGTGCTGGAGCAGGTTCGGCAGCGTTACCAATGGGTGGTCGTCGGCTACGTGGTGATGCCCGAACACATTCATCTTCTGGTCAGCGAGCCGCCACAGCGAACGCTGTCGACGGCCATACAAGCGCTGAAACTCGGCTTCGCACGGCGCGTGCTGGCCGAGCAACGCCGCCGACGCCGTAGCGCACAAACGGACTTGTTCGAGCACTCTGCAGAGCGCGTTTGGCAAACCCGGTACTATGACTTCAACGTCTGTACAGCCCGCAAGCGAGTCGAGAAACTTCGCTATATGCACCGAAATCCAGTGAAGCGTGCTCTGGGGAAGCGCCGGAACTGTGGCGCTGGAGCAGCTTCCGCGCGTATGCCTTCCAGGAAAAAGGGCCCGTCCGCCTAAACGATTGGAGCGCCCACAAGCTGAAGTTTCGAGAAGTGACAGCTTTCCCGCAGTGAAGTGTCGCACTTACCCAGGTCTCGAAAACCGCGAGACCTGGCCACCAGGCTCTAAGATAATGATTGCCAAAGCATTTTTGACGAGTTATAAGTTTGGCAGCCCTTTGCGGGTGAGGTGAGACTATGTTTGTTATCGCTGAAAGATGGTGCAAACTGGCCATACTGTTGCTGTTAAGCTTTCTCATTTATGGTCAGCTCGCATTTGCTGCGGCCAACTGCTCCGAATGGCATGGAGTCCCCTACGAATGTTCCTGCCAAGGTAGGCAATACAGAGTTTTCATCTACGTCTGCACCGGTATAGATGGAGTCGGATGTGATTACGGCGGCGGCATGGAAACGGACTGTGGCTTCAGTGGCACGTGCCAAATCATTGATGCGGAACTGGGGAACTGTTTCGACTCCTCCACGCCAAGAGCTAGGTTATTCATCAATGAGAAGGATCTCCTACCCAAAGATCCCTCGCTAAGTAATAGACTGGCGCAGTGCAATTCGAACTCGGTTGTCGAGACTTGGGTGAAGCAACACCCAATAGTACGACCTATGGAAGCCAGCCTTTAAGAAGGTAGACCATGACCGGCTGTTTGTTGACTTTGGGCCTCCTCTTTGCATTGGTTGCCAGTTCTACCGATCTGCCAAGCACACCCAAGGTGCTTTCGTCCGGCTCGAAGAAGGTGATACAGGCACCCAATTTTGCAGCGTACGGGGAACCACTTTGCGATGCTGATGGGAACTTGTACTTTCATCTGGCAAACGGAACCTATGACAACGCCGAGGTTCTGGAGATTTCCCATGACGGAAATTCCGGATCCACCTACAAACTGCCGAGCGACTTTGTCGACAAGACGTACTTTCAAAGTTTTTTTGCGACTCCAGACGGCTCCCTGTATGTCCTGGTACAACAGTCGGTTACGGATTTTCTCGTCTTCGCATTTAGCTCCGACGGGAAAGCCGGAGAGCCAGTGCGGATTGAAACTCCCGGGCACATGCGAGTTCAGAACTTTGCGGTATTTAACGATGGTTCCATCCTGGTCTCCGGTTACTTCAATCAGAATGCCAACTCAAAGCTTCAGGGTGAGAAATATGCTGGCATTTTCGACCAATCAGGCAAGCTGCGCAAGCGCTTTCCGCAGGGCACGATGGGTAGTGTGGATGTAAAGCCGAGACTGTCGTATATTCCGGATGGGGCGGCCGCTGTCGGCGAGGATGGCAATCTATATCTCCTGGGCTCCGACGAAATCTTAGTCATTTCCTCGTCTGGACAGGTCGTCCGTCGAATAAAGTTCAAGAAGCCTGACGCTGAAACTGCGGTCAGCCGCTTTAATCTGTCCAAGGGCCTTCTTGCGATTACTTTGAGCAAGGTGGACAAGCGAAATCAAATTCAGCGGCAATATGTTGTGATGAGCGCAAGCAGTGGAGATGTGCTGGGATGGTATATCCCCAGCGCGGAAACAGGCAGCAACGACGTCTGCTTTAACAACACCGATGGTTTCATATTCATGGAATCGGATGAGAGCAATCAGATGTACCTTGTCACCGCACCGTTGAAATAGCCGGGTGCCGCGAGGCGGAATACGTTATCCTGAGCGGCCATTCCTGACAATTCACTTTTACCAAGCCCTCGTCGCCGCAAGCGTACGTCCGGAAGCTGCTCCATTTCCACTCTTCGGGTCCTTGAGTGGGGGCCGCCCGGCGTCTGGAAACCGCCTCGACCTCCGTTACCGCCCGTACCTCAGCTTCTTCACAACTTTCGCGAATCCCTGCATGGCGGCGTCGTGCTGGCGACCTTGCTTCTCGGCTTGCTTGACCATGTCGTCGAAGAACTGCCACGGCGGCTCCTGCAGGCGGTGAAGCACGAGGGTGTCTTTTCTCGCGAGGACAAGGAACGCCGTACCGGGTTCGATCGCGAGCGCCTTGCGAGCAGGACCAGGAATGACGATCTGTCCGCGGGAAGAGATGCGGGTCGTAAAGGGGCTTCTCATAGTACCTCAGTATAATGTTCTTACTTTAGCAAAAGGTAAGTAAAATAAGATTGTTGCTAGTATCTTACTTTTAAGAAAATCGCAGTATATGCCGGGCGGGCGGCCCACCCCTCGACAAGCTCAGGGGCGGGCTCTTGCCAATTTACACAATACTTTGCAGTCAGAGTATTGAAAACAAGTACTTTACAAAGTAGGGGAGGGGCCTATGCGCCAGAATGAGCCAACAAGCGACGGGGGGATGTTGCTGATGGGATCGGCTTATTGCAGGACGCGAAACGATGGGCGCCTCTCTCAACCATTCAAGTGTCAGTCATGCAGGTTGCATGCTGAAGCCGCAGGCCATATTCTAGGCGGCTGCGGAGGGATGCTCCCCAATGACTTGGTCACGGCGCGCCTACGCGCTCACAATTCTTGCTCTGTTGCTGCTGGCGATGTCCTTTATGCCGGCGGCGGCTCAAACCACTCAGAGTTCGCCGTCGACAACTGAAAAGTATCCCGCCCTTCCGAGCGAGATTCCCACCACCTTCACTCAGGTCACCTCCAGCTTCGATTACGAGAAGCGCGACGTCATGATCCCGATGCGCGACGGCGTAAAGCTGCATGCGGTCATTGTCATCCCCAAGGGCGCGAGGAATGCGCCCATCTTGCTGACGCGCACGCCTTACAACGCGAGCCAGATGGCCAGTCACGCTGCCAGTCCGAATATGGCGCGCGCGCTGCAGGGGTATGACGATCCTACGGATGTGACCGTGGAGGGCGGTTACATCAGGGTTTTCGAAGATGTGCGCGGCAAGTACGGTTCGGAAGGCGACTACGTAATGAACCGGCCGCTGCATGGCCCGCTCAATCCGACGCCCGTCGATCATGCTACCGATACCTACGACACCATCGACTGGTTGGTGAAGAACCTTCCCGAGAGCAATGGCAAGGTCGGTGTACTCGGCATCTCGTACGACGGTTTCACCACGCTGATGGCGATGTTCAATCCTCATCCGGCCTTGAAGGTGGTGGTGCCGATGAATCCCATGGTGGATGGCTGGATGGGCGATGACTGGTTCCACAATGGAGCCTTTCGTGAGCAGATGATGAGCTACTTCCAGGGTCAGGAGGCAGCGCGCGGTACCGGTCCGGAGTGGTGGACCGGATATGCTGACGATTACGACGCCTATATGGCGGCGGGTTCGGCGGGCGAGATGGGCCGTCTTCATGGACTGGAACAGACCGGCATGTGGCGCAAAGTGTTGGCCCATCCCGCCTATGACGAGTTCTGGCAGCACCAGGCGCTCGATAAGCTACTCGCCGCGCAGCCGCTGAAAGTTCCGGTGCTTTTGGTGGACAGCCTCTGGGACCAGGAAGACATCTACGGCGCGATGGCGGTGTACCGCGCAATTAAGCCGAAAGACATGCAGAATGACATGGTCTTCCTTGTGCTGGGACCATGGCATCATGCGCAGGAGATAGGAAAGGGCAGCAGCCTGGGAGCACTGACGTTTCCCACCGATACCGCGTTGGACTTTCGCCGCGACGTTCTTGCGCCATTTCTCGCGCAGTATCTGAAGGATGGTGCTCCGAAGGCGGACATTGCACCGGTGACGGCGTACGAAACCGGAACCAACAAGTGGCTTCGCCTGCCGGCTTGGCCTGCGGGATGTCCGAGCGGCTGCACCATAACTCCGTCGCCGCTCTACTTGCAGCCGGGACTGAAGCTGGGCTTCACCGCTCCGCAAAGCACAAACGAGACCTACGAGGAGTACGTTTCCGATCCTGCCAAGCCGGTGCCGTATCTGGTGCGGCCGGTCCAGCCGTTTGGCTATGGCGAAGGCTCAACCTGGCCGACCTGGCTGGTGAGCGATCAGCGCGAGCCCGCAGCACGTCCGGATGTGCTGTCGTTTGTCTCCGACAAGTTAAAGCAGCCGGTGAAGATTGCCGGTCGACCGATGGTTCACCTTACGGCGTCCACCAGCGGTTCGGACTCCGACTGGGTGGTGAAGCTGATCGACGTTTATCCGGACGAGGTCGCGTCAGATCCAAAGATGGGCGGCTATGAATTGATGGTTGCTGCCGACATCTTCCGCGGACGCTATCGCGAGAGCTTTTCCGAAGCTAAAGCACTGATGCCGGACAAGCCGCTGCTGTACCAGTTTGCGCTACCTACCACCGATCACGTATTTCTACCTGGGCACCGGATCATGGTGCAGATTCAGTCGAGCTGGTTTCCGCTGTACGATCGGAATCCGCAGACCTTCGTGCCGAGCATCTTTTGGACGAAGCCCGCCGATTATAAGAAGGCGGTGCAGCGGATCTATGTAGCTCCCAGCGAAGAAAGTTTCATCGAGTTGCCGGTGGTTCGCTGACAGCGGTTTTCGCGCAGATCGCCAGGATTCCCACGAACGATGTGCTGTGCCTGCCTTTGGCGCACAGGGGTGTGACAGCTAGCTACAGTACCGTGACTTTCGTCTGGTGGTCCTTGTTCCACTTCTTCATTTGCTTATTTTGGGCCTTCAGTTGTTTCTTCTGTTGCTTGGCTTGTTGTTTGCTGTATTTCTTATAGGACTTTTCCGCGTTCTTTTGCGCCTTGGTTTGTGCGGACCGTGGGCTGGCATGGCCAACTGGCGCGGCCAGCGCTAGACCGAGAACCACAAACACGATACAAGCTGCGACTCTTTTCACACATTCACCATAAAAGGGTCTATCTGGATTGTAAGCTGTCCGCCTCCATCACAGACCAGAAAATATAGCTTCGAACCTCAGGTCGGGAAGGGAGGTCCCTCATGCGGGACGAAGGTCCTCATTTGGGACGACAAAACAACAGCTGTCAGCCGCCAGGTGTCAGAAGCAGTTGTCAGTAGTCAGTGGTCGGTTGGGATGCGGCCCTGCTATCTCTGACAACTGACAGCTGGCGACTGGCAACTTTTTCCTACGGCTTTGCCGCCTTGTGAATCTCGACCGTGCTCCACGTCTTGTCGGCGGCGTGGCAGAGATTCTCCAGCGGGCAATCAGCGCACTTGGGCTTACGCGCGATGCACAGCGCGCGACCGTGCAGGATGACTTGGTGCGCGAAGATAATCCACTTGTCGCGCGGGAGCACCTTCATCAGGTCCTGCTCGATCTTTCGCGGCTCATCGTGTTTCGTCAGCTCCAGGCGGCGCGAGATGCGTTGCACATGCGTGTCCACCACTACCCCGTCGGCGATCCGGTACCACGTCCCCAGCACCACGTTCGCGGTCTTGCGTGCTACTCCAGGCAATTGCAGGAGTTCGTCCATGGTACGCGGCACCTGGCCGCCAAAGTCGCTGATCAGCTTGCGTGCGGCGCCGACCAGCGATTTCGATTTGTTGCGAAAGAATCCCGTGGAGCGAATGTCGTCCTCCAGGTCTTCGGGCTGAAGCGCGGCAAACGCCTCGGGCGTTGGATATTTCTCGAAGAGTATCGGCGTGACCATGTTGACGCGCACGTCAGTGCATTGCGCCGAAAGAATGGTCGCCACCAGCAGCTCCCACGCGCTATTGTGATGTAGCGCGCAGGTCGCGGCGGGGTAGCGCTCGTCAAGTCGCTTTAGAATCTCGTTGACGCGCTCGGGTGCGATGGGATTGTAGCCCTTGACTTTTGCGGTCTTCGGCTTAGCGATGGACTTTTTGGGCCCACCAACCCGTGCTGCAGAAGGTGCAGCAAGAGGTGCAGCAAGCTCGCCCATCGTTTTCACGATCGGCGCGGATCTCTTGACGTTGGGCTTTGCTCGCAGTGGTTTGCCGGAAACTCTGTCTTGGTGGCCGGTGCGGGACGGCCGGCGGGGCATGTCGCCACGTGGCATGATTGGGTCTCCCAGTCCTAAAGACAAGAATTATAGCGGGAGGGATGAGAGGTATTATTGGCTTACTTTCTTCATACCGTAGGTTTCCATGTAAAAAAGTGTAGGCGGTATTCACGAAGACTCGCGTCAGCCCTGAAGAGACTGCGTTAGAAGGTTTTTCGCCGTCCGTCAGTGGAAGGGATTGCCCGAAACGAGCCGCGCAGGGGCGATATTGGTTTTAGCCGCGGGCGTAAGCCCGCGATAAAGTGAGAAAAACGACCTAGCCCCAGAGCGGCGACACTGGCTGCGACAGTCCCTGAAGCCCTCTAAAAATCCCCGCAGATTACAATGAAGAGACGTCATCCTTCTTAGCCTGGAGTTTCGCAATGCCACCTAGCAATGTCGCAGTGCAAACTGTCTCTGCCGAACTGCCGGCAATGCCGCTAACCATTGAAGGGTTGAGCGTGCTGCATCAGATGTTTCGCTTTCGCTGGCCGGAGTGGCGCAAGCTGGATCCGTCGCGCCAGGCGGACATTGCCCGCGAAGCGGCCGCAATGTTCTCCTCTGGTGAAGAAGCTGGTCAAAGTGCGATCTACTCCATGCTCGGGCACAAGGGCGATCTGATGATCGTTCACTTCCGCGACTCCTTCGACGAGCTCAACGCCGCTGAATTGCAATTGAACCGCACCGTCTTGCAGGATTTTCTTGAACCCGTGCACTCGTATTTGTCGGTAATTGAGCTGGGTTTGTACGACTCGAGCGTCAAGCTTTTTCGGCAGCTCACAGATCGCGGGGTGAAACCGCTGTCCAAGGAATGGAACGACCAAATCGAAGAAACACTCACGCGCCAGCGCGACGCCATGCGCCCGAGGCTGTATCCCAAAATCCCCGACAGCCGCTACCTGTGTTTTTATCCCATGGACCGCAAGCGCGGTGAAGATAAGAACTGGTACACATTGCCCATCGAAGAGCGCCAGCGGCAAATGGAAGAGCATGGTACGGTGGGCCGACGTTACGCTGGAAAGGTCCAGCAGATTATTACCGGCTCAATCGGCTTCGACGATTGGGAGTGGGGTGTGGATCTATTTGCTCCCGATCCTCTGGTGTTCAAGAAACTAATCTACGAGATGCGATTTGACGAGGTCAGCGCGGTGTATGCGTTGTTCGGACAGTTCTTCGTTGGCGTGCGTCTTCCCGTCCAGAAGCTGGATGAATGGCTAAGCGGAAGCCCGCCGAGATAGCAACTCGCGAATCCGCAGCACGCAACGAGGGTGACTACCTATCATGGAATGTCCCGTTGAATGCACCGGCGTTTGGAGTTGCAGAAGCGCAGTCCCGCTTGCGGGACGGAAGATGATAGCCCAGCGCTTCAGCGCTGGGTAGGGATGTTGTTGAGGCAGAGTGCCGTAGGCACGACAGATCCAATTTCGCCGCGAAAATAATGCTCACTTACGGGAAGGTCTGCACTACATAACATGATCGCTCACATTCTTGAAGTAGTTGGGGCGTGGATTATCAGCGTCATCTCGGCGGGCGGCTACGGCGGCGTGATGCTGCTGATGGCCATCGAGTCCGCCTGCATTCCGCTGCCGTCGGAAATCATCATGCCGTTCTCTGGGTACCTCGTGTACACCGGCCGCTTCTCGTTGCTGGCCGTGGCGACGTGGGGCGCAATCGGCTGCAACTTGGGCTCGGTGCTGGCTTATGAGATCGGCTACTTCGGCGGACGCCCGCTGGTAGAGCGTTACGGCCGCTACATTTTTCTGAGCCAGCGCGAACTGAATATTGCCGACCGCTTCTTCGAGCGGCGAGGCGCAATCGCGGTACTGATCGCTCGCCTGCTGCCGGTGGTCCGCACCTTCATCGCGCTGCCTGCGGGAATTGCGCACATGCCGCGCCTGAAGTTCCACATCTACACGTTCGTCGGATCATGGCCCTGGTGTTTTATGCTGGCCTATATTGGTATGCGCCTGGGCGAGCGATGGGACACCGATCCACGATTGAAGATGTGGTTCCATCGCCTCGATGCGATCATCCTGGCCGTGATTATTGTTGCCGTGGTTTATTTCGTCTGGTCACACGTGCAACACCGGGTAGGCAGGGAAGAAGTGGAAGTGGTGAAGTAGGAGAGCTGTCAGCCTCAGCCTTCAGTAAAGGCAACTTGCGCCCGTTGCTTGGCGCTCTCAGTCGATCTTCACCGCTTTGGCGATCATGCGCTCATAGCTCCGCCATGGCATGATTCGTTTCAACCAAACTTGTGCCTTGGCGTCGCCGCCGATTAAGTACCGAAGTGTAGGATTGGGGTCCTGTGCGATGTCAGACGATTAACTTCGCCACCTCGCGAGCATCGCGACGATGTTTCGCGCGCCTCTTGATGAACTCGACGAATCGCTGACTGCGTTCGCGATTGGGGGAGTTGGGATCGAGTGCGCCCGCCGCAACCTTCACATTTCGTTCCCAAATGTCAGTGTCGTAAGAGCCGGGTTCGACCAGCACGACGCGAATGCCGAGCGAGTGTACCTCGATTCGCAGGGCCTCGCTCCATCCTTCCAGCGCGAACTTGGAGGCGGAATAGCCGCCGATCATGGGCGGCGCCGCGCGACCAGTCACCGAACTGACTTGAATGATGTGGCCCGACTTCTGCTTGCGCATAACCGGCAGGACTGCCTTGGTCATGGCAACATTGCCGAAAAAGTTGGTTTCGAGCTGATCGCGGAGCTCGTGCATCTGCATGTCTTCTGCGAAGCCCGCGCTGCTGAAGCCGGCATTGTTGACCAGCACGTCGATGCGGCCGTGGTCCCGTACGATCGCCTCCACCGCGCCGGACAGCGATTCGACTTCGGTGATATCCAGACGGCGCAGGTCGAGCCGATCACCTACACCGGCTTTTTGCGCTGCGTCCTCAAGCCGCCCACGGTTCTCAAGGTTTCGCATCGTGGCCACCACGCGGTAGCCATTGAGTGCCAATTCCACCGCGGTCGACAGCCCGATACCGCTTGAGCTTCCGGTTACAAGCGCGACTTTTTCTTCAGCCATGGACTTTCCACCAAATTCCTCAGATTGCCGCACAGGGCACAAACGCGTCCGTTCACGCGGGTTCGATTGCAATATCGGTCGCCGTTACGAGAAGATAACGAGTTTGTACATTCTTTCATGAAACGGACTGATAGCATGCCGACAAATAAGAAGCAGAATTCTGCAAAAGAAAACAAGGGTGAACTGGCGCCCGCCAAGGGCAAACTGGGGATCATGGTCCCTGGGATGGGCGCAGTTGCCACCACGTTTGTTGCAGGCGTCGAAGCTGTGCGCAAAGGGATTTCCAGCCCTATCGGATCGCTCACCCAAATGGGGACCATCCGGCTTGGCAAACGCACCGAAGGCCGCTTTCCCAAGATCAACGAATTCGTTCCCCTGGCCAAGCTGAACGATCTGGTCTTCACCGGATGGGACATCTTCGAAGACGATATGTACTCTGCAGCGCGCAACGCGGGCGTGCTGGACGTATCCTTACTCGATCAGGTCAAACCCTTCCTCTCGAAGATCAAACCGCGGAAGGCTGTCTTCGACAAGAACTACGTCAAGAAGCTCGACGGCCCAAACGTAAAAAAGGGCAAGAATAAGATGGAGCTCGCCGAGCAGGTGCGCGACGATATTCGCGAGTTCAAGGAGTCCAGTGGCGCCGACCGCTTGGTCATGATCTGGTGCGGCTCTACCGAAACCTTTATCAAACCGAGGCCGGTACACAAGTCGATCGAGGCCTTCGAAAAAGGGCTGCGTGCAAGTGACGCTAATATCGCGCCGTCGATGATCTACGCTTATGCCGCGCTGAAAGAAGGTGTGCCGTTCGCCAACGGCGCACCCAACCTCACGGTTGACATCCCCGCGATGCTCGACCTGTCGAAGCAGAACGAAGCGCCCATTTGCGGCAAGGACTACAAGACCGGACAGACGTTGATCAAGACCATCCTGGCGCCGGGATTCAAAGCGCGCATGATCGGGTTGAACGGCTGGTTCTCCACCAACATTTTGGGCAATCGCGACGGCGAAGTGCTCGACGATCCCGGCTCCTTTAAGACCAAGGAAGAGTCGAAACTGTCGGTGCTTGAGCACATCCTTCAGCCCGAGCTTTATCCCGAACTCTACGGCAATATATGCCACAAGGTTCGCATTAACTATTACCCGCCGCGCGGTGATAACAAAGAGGGTTGGGATAACATCGACATCTTCGGGTGGCTCGGCTATCCGATGCAGATCAAAGTTGATTTCCTGTGCCGTGATTCCATTCTCGCAGCCCCCATCGTGCTTGATCTCGTGTTATTCCTCGACCTTGCGAAGCGTTCATCACAGCTGCGCGGCATCGGCATCCAAGAGTGGCTGAGCTTCTATTTCAAATCGCCGATGACGGCACCCGGGCTGTACCCCGAGCATGATCTGTTCATCCAGTCCATGAAACTGAAGAACACTCTGCGCCACCTGAAGGGCGAGGAGATGATCACGCACCTGGGACTGGAGTATTACGACTAACTAGCTGTCGGCTATCGGATCTCGGCCTTCCGGTGGGAGCCTGCGCTTCGTTAGCGGGAGTTCGTGTTCAAGTTTTAATCTTTGAGCGCGATCGCAGGTTTTTCTACGAGCAGCCAGGGCAGCAAGGCCGGATCCAGCGTCCGGCCTTTGCAATGTCCGAGCAAGCTATTGGCTTGGCGGAGTGGCCGGCTTTGCTGTCGCTGGTTTATGCGTCGTCGTACTCGGCTTAGCTGCGGGATGCCGCGGATCAATGATCTTGATGCGAATGATCTTCGGCGGGTCGTACGGCCTATCGTTGCGAGGATCAGTCGCCATTCGTGCGATCTTCTTAATCACGTCAAGGTCCTGGCATTGTCCGAAGATTGTGTGATGCCCGTTAAGGTGAGGAGTTGGCACTTCAGTGATGAAAAATTGCGAACCATTAGTATTGGGCCCGCTATTCGCCATCGCCAGCCGTCCCGGTTGATCGAAGGTGAGATCGGGACTGAATTCATCTTTGAAACTGTAGCCGGGATCGCCTGATCCGTTGCCGGCGGGGTCGCCGCCTTGGATCATAAAGTCTGGAATGACCCGGTGAAAGATGGTGCCGTTGTAGAGCGGGACATCATGCATCATCTGGCCGGTCTTCGGGTCCTTCCAGGCTTTGGTTCCGGTCGCCAGACCGATGAAGTTCGCAACCGTTAGTGGCGCCTGCTCAGGAAAGAGCGTGCAGGTAATGTTGCCCGCGGTAGTCTCGAAAATAGCGGTCGGCTGCTTCGCCTGATTGGCGGTTCCCTGGGCGGTCTTTTCGGTAGTAGCATGTTGCGCGGATGTAGAACTGGCAGTCGAGGTTTGCGCCCCCGCCAGAGCGGTCAGGCTAAGCAATAGAACTGCTGCTAACGCGTTACGCATAAATTCTCCCCAATGAAAAGTTTCGCCAGATCGCCTATGGCTGCGCCATAGGCGCAATCTCACGGCGCGTGTCCGGATTGCTTTCTGCCTGAATCTGCTTAGCAAGCTTTTCCACTTCGGCGAACACCCGCATTAAGTTTCCGCCAAGAATCTTATCAAGGTCGGCGGCTTTGTAGCCGCGGTCATACAACGCTTGCGTAATCTTCGGCAGATCGGCGGCGGAGTCAAGCCCCTGCGGCGAACAATCGATGCCGTCGAAATCAGAGCCCAGGCCGACATGGTCAATCCCTGCAACTTTCACCATGTGATCAATGTGGTCGATGAGGTCGCTAAGGGGCGGCCGCGGCAACTTCTGCTCCAGCGCTGCCTTGGCTTCAAGATACTCTTTTCTCACCTCCGGCGTTTGCGCCGAAATGAAAAGCTTCTGCTCACGCTCAAAGTCAGGGTCATGCTGTGCTTCAAGTTCTTTCATGCGGTCGAGGTACTTTTGTGAGACGAACGCGCAATAGAAATTCACCTGCGCCACGCCGCCGTTGCGGGCCAGTGCGACCAGCATGTCGTCAGTCATATTGCGCGGAGCATTGGTGAGCGCACGTGACGAAGAGTGTGAAGCAATGACTGGCGCGCGACTAGCCACCAGGGTCTGGTAGAAAGTGCGGTCCGCAACGTGCGAGATGTCCACCATCATGCCAAGCCGGTTCATCTCGCGCACTACCTGCCGTCCGAAATCGGTGATGCCATCGTGGTGCTCGACACTCTTGTCGTTAAGGTCGCCGCTAGAATCGCCAAGCTCGTTGGTGTTTGACCAGGTTAGCGTCATGTAGCGCACGCCTAGACGGTAGTAATCACGCAGAATGCGCATATCGCCTTCGATGGCATGTCCACCTTCAACGCCTAATAACGCCGCCAGTTTGTGCTGGCGATGGGCGGCGAGGATGTCCTGCGTGCTGAAGGCCATCATCATTTTGTCGGGATGCAGGCGTGCCTGCTCGTAAACCGAATCGATCATGTCGAGCGCGCGCTTGGCTTCATGACCTTTGTTGGCTTTCGGCTCGACCCAGATGGAGAAAAATTCAGCTCCGAGATTTCCAGCCTTGATTTTGTTGAAGTCCAGATAGCCACTGCCGTCGTCTTGTGAGAGATCGAAATTCTCATCGACGAAGCGGCCGGGAGTGTCGGCGTGGGTGTCAATGATGAGCGCCGAGTTGTGGATCGCCCGCCAGCCCGTCGCGGCGCCGTTGGGCGAAGTGGTGAGTGCTTTGGATGTCGATTTCTTAGGTGCAGTTTGCGGGGCAGCCCCTGCGGAGGTGGCAGTCTGGGCCGCCGTAAATGCAGATAAGAGCAAGCAGAATATGAGCACCCGAGGCAGGCTTGACATGAACGTGATGAAGGCTCCGCTAAGGAATGGTCGTGCGCTTGGATTGTAAATGAAAGCCCTTAATACAGCGGGGAAGGCATGCTATTAGTCAGAAAGAGGTTGGAGCACTGCTGGTTCAGCGGTGCATTAGGACAACCTCTCTCTTGTCTCCGCTATGTCCGGAACAGATCCTTGACCGCCTGCCACATCACCTGGCCGCCGACGTCGGCGATGGACTTGGTCAAGGGCAACTCTTTCGGGCAGACCTCAACGCAGTTCTGTGCGTAACCGCATTCCTGGATGCCGCCGTCGCCCATCAATGCCTTCAGCCGTTCGGTCTTAAGCGCCTTGCCGGTGGGGTGCGAGTTGAAGAGCCGAACCTGCGCGATGGTGGCTGCGCCCACGAAGCCCGTCTTGTCGTTAAACTGGGGGCAGGCCTCCATGCAGCAGCAACACGAAATGCAGTTCGACAGCGGATACGCTTCTTCCTGCATTGCCGCCGACTGGCGCGGCCCGGATCCCAGATCGTAGGTACCGTCAACCGGAACCCACGCCTTCACCTTCTTCAGGTTTTCGAAGAGCACGCTGCGGTCAACCGCAAGGTCGCGAATGATGGGGAACTTAGTAAACGGTTCGAGGGTGATGGGCTGCTTGAGGTTGTGCACCAAGGCCGAGCACGCCATCTTCGCCTGGCCATTGATAAGCATGGCGCAGGAGCCGCAGATCTCTTCCAGGCAGTTGGAGTCGTAGGTGACGGGGGTCGTCGCCTTGCCCTGCCGAGTTTCTGGTTTGGCCGCTATGTCCATCAGCGCGGAAGTGACGTTCATGCCCGAACGAAATTGCAGCTCGAACTCTTCCCAGTAGGGTTTAGACTCGGGGGTTTCCTGCCGTTTAATTTTGAAGATAACAGTTTTAGAATTGGCCATTTTTGCTTGTACGCTCTTCGCATTTTGCTCTCTACGCTGTTCGCTCTTGGCCCTTAGCTACCGGCCGTTAGCAATCAGCGGTGCGGCAATGCAACTCGAAACTAGAAACTCGACACTCGAAACTAATCCCTTATCTCTAACCCCTAGCCCCCGCCCTTACGTTGCCGCGTCATAGCGCCGCGGACGAGGCTTGATCAGCGACGTATCCACCTGCTCAAACTCAAAACGTGGCTCGTCGGCATCGGCCGCGAAAAACGCCTTGGTAGTCTTCAACCAGTTCGCGTCATCGCGCTCCGGGAAGTCTGGCTTGTAATGCGCGCCACGCGACTCGTCGCGCATGGCCGCGCCCTGAACGATCACCCGCGCCAGTTGCAGCATGTTATAAAGCTGCCGCGCGAAGACGAATGAGGTATTGGCCCACATCGAGCGGTCGCTCAGGTTCACATGACGATAGCGCTCAAGCAGTTCCACTAGCTTGGCATCCGTGTCATTCAGCTTCTTGTTGTAGCGAATCACGGTGCAGTTCTTGGTCATGATGTCCCCGAGTTCGCGCCACAGCAGGAACGGATTCTCGGTGCCGTCGTTCTTCATCAGACGTGCGTTGATTTCTTCCTGCCGCTTGCGCTCGGAATCAAATACGTGCCCAGAAGGATGCTGCCCGCCCTTGATCACGTTGTGCGCGTAGTTGACCGCATGGGGGCCAGAGATGAATCCGGCGTAGATGCATGACAGCAGGGAATTCGCGCCCAAGCGGTTGGCGCCGTGAATTGAGTAGTCGCACTCGCCAGCAGCGTACAGTCCCTCGATGTTCGTCCTCTGATCGAAGTCAACCCACAGGCCGCCCATGGTGTAGTGCATGCCGGGGAATATCTTCATCGGGGTATCGCGGGGATCGTCGCCGACAAACTTCTCGTAAATCTCGAGAATGCCCTCGAGCTTTCGGTCGAGGGTGGCGCGATCGATGTGCGTCAGGTCGAGATATACCATCGGCTGCCCATCGATGCCGAGGTGGTGCTCGTAAACTACTTTATGGATGGCGCGGGTCGCGATATCGCGCGGTACCAGGTTTCCGTACTTGGGATACCACTCTTCCAGGAAGTACCAGCGCTCGCCCTCGGGAATGCTTTTGGGATCGCGCTTGTCGCCCGGCTGCCTGGGTACCCAGACCCGGCCGCCTTCGCCGCGCGCCGATTCTGACATGAGCCGCAACTTGTCTTCGCCGGGAATGCATGTGGGGTGCACCTGGATGAACTCTCCGTTGGCGTAATACGCACCCTGCTGATAAAGCGCTGACTGCGCCGATCCGGTACAGACCACCGAGTTCGTGGATTTGCCGAAGATAGCGCCGATGCCGCCGGTGGCGATGATGACTGCGTCCGACGGAAATGTCTGTACGGCCATGCTGCGTAGATCCATAGCGCAGATGCCATGGCAGACACGCTGTTCATCGATCACGGCAGATAGAAATTCCCAGGCTTCGTACTTGGTGACTTTGCCTTCGGCCTCGTAGCGCCGCACCTGCTCGTCGAGCGCATACAGCAATTGCTGGCCGGTGGTGGCGCCGGCAAACGCGGTACGGTTATAAAGCGTGCCTCCAAAACGGCGGAAGTCGAGCAGGCCTTCGGGCGTCCGGTTGAAGGGCACCCCCATGCGATCGAGCAGGTCGATGACGCCGGGTGCCATATCGCACATGACCTTCACCGGTGGCTGGTTGGCGAGAAAGTCGCCGCCGTAGATCGTGTCATCGAAGTGCTGCCAGGTGGAGTCGCCTTCACCCTTCAGGTTCTTGGCAGCGTTGATGCCGCCCTGCGCGCACACCGAGTGAGACCGCTTGACCGGGACGATAGAAAAGAGGTCAACATGACCTCCCATCTCCGCTATCTTGATGGCGGCTGAGAGACCTGCCAGGCCACCACCCACAACAATGATCTTAGGATGAGACATGATGATGTTTACGCTATTCGTAAATCCGGCTGAAGCCTCCGGTCCCTGAATCCTGGGGCCCGGAGCGCTAGTCGTGCTCAACATAGGGAACTTGATCGGCAGGTGTTTGGACGAAGCCGGTTATGGTCCAAAGCCCAATGCCGATAAGCAAAACGGCCAAAGCAGCGCAAACATAGCCGAATTTGCGGCGTGCGTTATCGCCAGTCGTAAAACCCCACTTGGCTGCAAACAGCCAAACACCGTAGGAAAAGTGCCACGAGGCCGCCACAATGCCGATGACGTAGAAAGCGATTGTCCACGGACTCTGGAAGTCGAACCACACTTTCGAGAACGCGTATTGATAACCGCCACCCATCAGGTGCACGCCCGTGAACCGCATATCGATGACGTGGTAAGCGATATAGATGAAGGCAATGATTCCGGTCCAACGCTGGGAAGTGTAAAGCCAATTGCCGCTCCAGGGATATTCGCTAACATTGGAATCCCCTTCGTACCAAATGTACAGGCCGTAGATTCCGTGATACAGCAACGGCAGAAAGATGAACACCCACTCCAGGACGTGGACGAAGGGCAAACTGGTCAGGAATTTTACCTGGTCGTTATAGGCCTGAACGCCCTTGGTCGCTTCCGAGTTGGAGATAAAATGCTCGATCAGGAATGCGCCAATCGGAACGATGCCGGACAGGGAATGTAGTCTACGTAAGATAAACGAGTAGCCCTGGCCGGCGCGCAGCGGAGCCACTCCCTTCTTAATTCGACTGGAACTTGTATCGACAGAACTGGCCGAGGAAGCCACGAAGCCAACTCCTTATGAGTGCGGAGTGTATAAGGGAACCTTGCATTATCAAGTTCGCCAACAGCCTAAGTCAAGATAACCAAGACACGCTTGATCCGAGCGAAACCTTCGGGGCCGGCGAAATCCCCGGCTGATAAGCGGGGTTCAGAATAGCTGGTACGATGGCGAAATACTTGTGACCTGTATCACAACCTCTTATGACGACTGGAGCTGGTCACCTGTCCGTGTGAGGATGCTGCTCGTGGCTTTCGTCCTCCCACTTGAGGAACGCTCGAAACGCCGCGCCCCGATGGCTGTACATGGCTTTTTCCTCTGCTGTCAATTCAGCAAAGGTCTTGGCAATCTGGGGGAAGTAGAACAGCGGGTCGTAGCCGAAGCCGTTAGAACCGCGAGGCGAGCGCAGGAGAATACCTTCGGCTTTGCCTTCAAAGGTCGCCAAGGTGTGGCCATTGCGGGCTACGGCGATAACACAGACGAACCTGGCAGTGCGGTATTCGCTGGGGACCTCGTGTAGTTCGCGCAGAAGGCGCGCATTATTGGCTTCGTCGTCAGAGTTCGGCGCGTGCTCCGGTGCATTCTGCTCATCGGCAGCATAGCGTGCCGAGCGAACCCCTGGAGCGCCGCCCAGCGCATCGACCTCGAGTCCCGAGTCGTCAGCGATGACCAACTCGCCTTCGGCGTATTTGCTGTAGTGTTCAGCCTTCTTGCGCGCATTGGCTTCGAAGGTCAAGCCATCTTCAATAACTGCCGGCAGCGATGAGAAGCCAGCCAAGGTTTCGACCTGAACGTCATGAGCCGCGGCTGCTCCAACCAGGTCGCGAATCTTGCCTGGGTTGGACGTCGCCACCAGTACACGTTTCATTAACGCCCCCTGCGTTCAACGTACCAGAATCGACAGACGACGCTAAACCATACAGCATTTCTGTTCGGCGCCATCAGCATGCAAAGCCTCGCAAGAATTGAACATCCGTGTCCCTTCATTCTCTTTTAACCTCCCATTCACGCCGATTTGATCTCCGAAGCGTATCTACGCACGTAAGTCCAATCTGCGGACTAAACAGAGAGGAGAAATATGCGTCGATTTCTCGCAGCTTCGCTAACGGCAGCCATGGCTCTTGGGCCACTGGTAAATGCCTATGCGGCTCCGGCAGCCCCGCAAGGCACCCATGCCGGGACTAGCCAAACGACTACGCCCATCACCCATCTGGTGATTATCTTTCAGGAAAATGTTTCCTTTGACCATTACTTCGGGACGTACCCCATCGCACTGAACCCTTCGGGGGGAGGTTCCGTTGTACCGGAACCTAAGTTCTTTCCTGCGCCGGGCACGCCGACCGTCAACGGCTTCAACCCGGCGCTCTTGACCAATAATCCCAACCTCAATCCCGCCAATGGCGCCGGAGCCACAAACCCCTTTCGCCTGGATCGCGCGCAGGCCTGGACTGCCGATCAGGACCACGATTACGGACCGGAGCAAGCGGCTTTCGATGGTGGCTTGATGGACCTGTTTCCGCTTAATGTGGGAACGCCCGGACCTCCGCCTTACAGTGGGCCGCCGGTTGTTCGCACCACCGGACTGGTATTGGGCTACTACGACGGCAACACCACAACTGCCCTGTGGAACTATGCTCAGTTTTACTCGATGAACGATAACTTCTACGGGACAACGTTCGGGCCTTCGACCCCGGGAGCGCTGAATGTTGTTTCCGGCCAGACCGATGGAGTAATTCAAAACATCAACTCTGACGATGCAATAGTTCCCGATGGCAATGGTGGATTTACCCTCGTCAGCGACACCGATCCGGTCGGCGACGTCTGTTCGGGAAGCTCACAGGTGCAGATGGGCGGCCAAAACATCGGCGACTTGCTGACCGCCGCTGGTGTGACCTGGGGATTTTTTGAAGGCGGGTTCGATCTCACCATCACCAATCCGAACGGAACCACGGGATGCCATCGGTCCCACGCCTCTGTCTACATCGGAACGCCGAAGGCGGACTATATTCCGCACCATCAACCGTTTCAGTACTACGTGTCTACGCAGAACTTGCAGCACACGCGACCCACGTCGGTTTCCACCATTGGGCACAATGGCGATGCCGGCAATCACCAGTACGACATCCACGACTTTTTCGACGCCGTGAATGCCGGAAATTTCCCGGCTGTCAGCTACTTGAAAGCACCGGGATATCAGGATGGACACGCCGGTTACTCGACGCCGCTGGATGAACAGAACTTTATTGTTCAGGT
Organism: uncultured Acidobacteriaceae bacterium; assembly: GCA_963720135.1. Lineage (GTDB taxonomy): Bacteria > Acidobacteriota > Terriglobia > Terriglobales > Acidobacteriaceae > Bog-257. The sequence goes on along the minus strand of CAVREJ010000022.1, from coordinate 33,916 downwards.
GATCAACTTCCTGCAACAGCAGCCGGATTGGGCGACCACCGCGGTGGCCATCACCTGGGATGACTCCGACGGCTGGTACGACCATCAGCTCGGACAGATCGTCAATCAGTCGCAGACCTCGCAGGATGCGCTCAACGGACCGGGCTATTGTGGCCATGCTCTGCCAATGCTGGCCGGTATCAACGGACCACACGCCCAAGGCCGCTGCGGCTATGGCCCACGCATTCCGCTGCTGGTTATCTCTCCCTTCGCACGCCAGAACTTCGTCGATCACACCATGACCGATCAAAGCTCGCTTGTACGCTTCATCGAGGACAACTGGCTGAGTGGCCAGCGCATACTGGGCTCTTTCGATGCGATCGCAGGGCTGATCAACAATATGTTCGACTTCAACCAGAGTAGAAGCGATCGCTTACTGCTCGACTCGCAGACGGGCGAGTCGAAAGTTGCTGACAACGCGGTAAGCGGCGCGGCGAAACAAGCGCGAAAGTAATCCAGGATGCTTAGGGCGAATGAATCGTCTTGAGCAACCGTTAATCACTTGTTGAGAGACGGCAGGTCGTGTACGTTAAGTCCCGCGTACATGTTCCTGCCGTTTTGTTTTGTACAATGTTCCATCGCAATTGTGCCCCACAGTCTTCAAATCAGAATCCGGTCTAAAAGGCTTTCTGATGACATTGCCAGACGTTCGCAAAGAGTTTCCATCCTTGCGGCAGCAGACATTCCTCGACTCCGCCTGTGTAAGTCTGGCCCCGCAGCGGGCGGTGGAAAAGCTGCGCAGCTTCCTCGACATGGCCGCGTACTGCCCGTCAGGGTCTTCGACGCAGCATCATCTCGATATGGACGCCATGCGCAGCCAGGCGCGCCCGCAGCTAGCCGAGCTAATCAACGCGGAGCAGGAGGAAATTGCGTTGGTAGAGAGCACCACGCATGGCTTGAGCCTGGTGGCGGATGCAATCCCTCTCGGGCGCGGCGACCGGGTAGTCATCTGCGATCTGGAGTTCCTTGAAGTTGCGGTGCCGTGGATGCAGAAGCGGGAGGAACTTGGCATCGAAATCGACACCATCCACAATCGCGACGGGCAAATCTTGATCGAGGATATCGAGGCCGCGATCGGCAAGCGGACGAAAGTGGTCGCGATCAGCTCGGTCCAGTGGAGCAATGGTTTTCGGTGCGATCTCGAAGCGCTGTCTCGACTATGCCGCCAACGTGAGGTTTTTCTGATTGTGGACGCGGTCCAGGAAATCGGGGCGATTCCCTTCGACGTGCAGCAAACTCCGGTGGACGCACTCGCCTGCGGCGGCCACAAGTGGCTCATGTCGCCTTTTGGCTGTGGCTTTCTCTATCTCAGCAAAGAATTTCGCGCAAAGGTGAAAGGGCCGACGGCTGGCTATCTATCCGTCGCTGAACCAGAAGGTGGATGGGGTATGTACTTCCAGACGCCATCAGCAATGCCGGTCCGTCACTACGAGTTTGTTGGCGGTGCTCGCCGCTGGGAGACCGGGGGCACCGCTAACTATCCGGGAGCGATCGGCCTTGCCGAGTCAGTGAGGCTAATCAATGAATTAGGTATCACGAACGTTGGCGAACACGTGCTCTCACTCACCGACCATCTCATCGCCGGCCTGCGGCAGCAGGGCATTGGCGTCGTCACGCCAGAAGACCGGCGCCGCCGATCCGGCATTGTAACCTTCTCGCTTGGCGACGTGGATGAAAATGTCGGCCTGATGAATTTTCTGCAGCAGCACAAAGTTCTGGTTTCCGTGCGCTATACCTCTCACGTTGGCGGGGTCCGCGTCTCCTGCCATCTCTTTAATAACCAAGACGATCTCGACCGCCTGCTCGAACTTGTTGGCGTGTACCTGGCTCGGCACGCGAAGGCGACGGTCTAATGACAGACGGTCAGGCGAATGCGCCATTGAGTCACCAACACGCCGTCGATAAAGAACAAGGTTTGGCTCGCCAACTCAACGAGCGGCAGTTGAGCATGATCGCCATCGGTGGCGCCATCGGCACGGGATTGTTCCTGGGCAGCGCGCTGGCCGTGCGCGCCGCCGGGCCGGGCGTCATCCTTAGCTATCTCTTCGCGGCCGCAATCGCGTTGCTGCTGATGGGCTGCCTCTCGGAGATGGCGGTCGCCCATCCCACGGCAGGGTCATTCGGTATCTACGCCGAGCTTTATCTTTCACATTGGGCTGGATTCGTGGTGCGTTACACCTACTGGGCGGCGCAGTCTATTGCCATCGGGGGAGAGGCTGTGGCGGCTGCCATCTACAGCCGGTGGTGGTTTCCGCATACTCCAGTGTGGACGTGGGTGATTTTTTATTCGGCGGTCCTCATCTTTGTGAATGCCCGTAGCGTCGCGGCATTCGGCGAATTCGAATACTGGTTCTCCATCATCAAGGTCAGCGCCATAGTGGTTTTCATTGTGCTGGGTGCGGCCATTTTGTTTGGCGTGCATCAGCAGCGACCAATTGGACTGGAGAACTTCCGGGCGCACGGTGGCTTCCTGCCAAACGGATGGCTCGGGGTGTGGCTGGCCCTGGCTTTCGTGATCTTTGGTTTCATCGGGACCGAGACCGTCGCGGTTACCGCGGGGGAAGCCAAAGACCCTGACAAATCTGTCCCTCGCGCTATGCGATCGATGCTTGCCAGGCTGATTATCTTTTACGTGGGCGCGATCGCCGTCCTCGTGGGCGTAATCCCATGGAACCAGATTCAGCCGGGGCAGGGTATTACCGTCAGTCCTTTCGTGCGTGTGTTCGAAGTGATGCACATTCCCGCGGCCGCACAAGTCATCAATTTCGTTGTGCTAACGGCCGCACTGTCCAGCATGAATTGCAATCTTTACGTGGCGACGCGGATGATCTTCTCGCTCTCTCGCGGAGGCTATGCGCCCGAGGTGCTGGGTCGCGTATCAAAGAAGGGAACTCCCCTTGCGGCTCTTCTGTTCTCCGCAGGCGGTTTGGGCGCCGCAACACTGTTCGCCATTTGGTTTCCCGGATCAGCATACGTCTACATGTTCGGCATCGCATTGTTCGGCGGGCTGTTCGTATGGATGATGATCTTCGTCACCCATCTAAGATTTCGCAAGCATTGGCGCGAGCAACGGGGCCGCCGTCTGCCAGTGGAGATGCCGCTATTTCCTTTCGCCACCATTGCGGGAGGCCTGAGTGTGTTGACAATCCTAATCTCCACGTGGTGGGTTGAAGGAATGCGGGTTACGCTGGAGTCCGGGTTACCGTGGCTGCTGCTGATTAGCATTCTCTATTTCACGGTGGGCCGCCGACGGGAGAGAGCGGCTGCCTTGCGACTGGCAAAGGCAGGCGTGCAGACTGTTGTGAAGTGACAGGTTGGCCCGCACGACCCGTGCAAAGCGGACACACCTATACTGCTCTAGTTCCTGTATGCACTCGGGTGTACCATGTTGCCGCCGTTTCCCGGAGGTGCTCTTGCTCGACCGTCGCCGTTTTCTTGCCACCGGTGCTGGGATTGCCGCCGCCCTGACGCTTCGTAGTGATCTCTTCGCGCAACTGCAGAATGTTCCGTCATCGCTGCCAGATCCGAAGCTGTTCACTAGCGATGAAGCGGCATACTGGGCCGAGCTGCGCCAGCAGTTCCTGATTCCGGCGGACGAAGTGTATTTAAACAATGGCACCGTGGGATCGAGTCCTGCGCCCGTTCTCCGGGCAGTCTTCGACAGCTACACTTCGACGGAAAAGTTGGACGAGAGTGACCCCGAGGACTATCCGATCTGGGGATACGCAGCGTGGAATGAATTTCGCGATCCGCTGGCGGCCTTCGTGGGCTGCAATCGCGACGAGATCGCGCTGCTGCGCAACGCCACCGAGGCCAATAGCTACATCGCCAACGGCATTGACATGAAAGCCGGCGATGAAGTGCTGATGACCGACCAGGAGCATCCCGGCGGCGAACAGCCATGGCAATTGCGGGCAAAGCGTTACGGCGTAGTGGTGAAGAAAGTCGCGCTACCGATGCCAGTCAAGGACGCACCACAGGTGCTCAACCTGTTTAGCGAGGCCATCACGCCGCGCACGCGGATCATTTTCTTCAGCCATATCACCACGGTGACAGGAGTGGTATTGCCGGCCAAGGAACTATGCGCGCTGGCACGCTCGAAGGGCATTCTTTCAGCGATTGATGGCGCCCACGTGACCGGTATGATGCAGCTTGATATCCGTGATATAGGCTGCGACATGTACACCTCGAGCCCGCACAAATGGCTGCAATCGCCGAAGGGGTCAGGGTATCTCTACGTACGCGACGAGGTAATCGATCGCTTGTGGAACACGATCGCGACCGAAGGCTGGGATGAACCGAAGCTACGGGCCGAGCGTTTCCAGCGTATCGGATCGTCCAATGTGCCATCGCTATGTGGCCTGCGCGCGTCCATCAAGATGGCCAACGACATCGGAATGGATCGCATCGAGGGGCGTCATCGGGAGCTGGGCGACTACATGCTGGCGCAGATGCAGAAGCGCGACGTGGATTCTTGGACATCGCCCGATCCGGCGCTGCGGTGCGCCATCATCACCGTAAACGCTCCCCCTATAGTGCGCACCGATCTGGAGAACTGGCTGTGGAAGACGAAGAAGATCCGCATCCGCGGCGGCTCACAGCCATCGAAGCTACGGCTGTCCACGCCTTACTATGTGCAGAAGAAAGAGATTGATCGGTATCTCGAAGCATACGACGAGTACAAGCGCGAAGAGAAGATTGCGTGAGAGGCGGGAGTCCCGAATCCTACGTGGGGAGAAGTGACTTAGCCCGGCTGACAGGGTGGAGAAACCCTTGATTGCTCATCAGGGCACGACTTCACAGGTTGCGGAAAAACTCGATTAGCTCACGGTGTGTGTCAGGGCACGAGCTTCAGTCGCGCCGATAAATCTTTTATTTTTGTCCCGAACCGACTCCAGTTGGCGAGGGATCTGGGGCACCGAGTTTTTCAGCAGCGTGTGAAGCCGTGCTATTTCAAAGCGTGACATCGGTCGCCACCGCATGGTAGAGAAAGCGCGTTCCACCAGGCAATTCAGTGCGCGACTCAATCCGGAAATACTGCTGCACATAGGACTCGAAGGCTTCGCGCTTGTATTCGCTGTAGGTATCGTCCTTGTTGAGGAGCAGCCGTTGAACCATGATGTCCTCTTTGCTGATGAACTCGATGACCACCTCGCGGCTGACGTCCGACAGCCACTCCACGATAGCGCCCAGGGGGACGTTGGCGCTGATCACCAGATGATGGACGAGTGCCAGCGCTAGCGTCAGTTCTGGCTTGCCTCGTTCGGTGAGGGAAGCGCGTTCATGAAAAGCCCAACCCTGCGCCGGCGATGGATTGGCCACATTCATCAACAACGGCAGTATATTGCTTCGAGCCTCTTTGCGTAATTCGGAATAAAGGCGATTGACACTGCCCGCATCGGAATCCATGGCGACCACGGTCTCAGAAGCATCGCCGACGATTCGACTAAATCGACCGTCGTTGCAACCAAGGTCCCATACCAACCTAAAATGTCTTCCGCCAACGCTCTCGGCGACAAAGGCTTCTTTGCGAGCCAGTGCATCATCGGCGTAGTGGGTGCGTGAGTAGTTGCTCCAAGTGGTGTCTTCCTCGGGAAAATGCAAGTCGACAATCAGTTTCCTGAGCTTGCGAACATTGCGTGAGATCATCTCCGGTGTCATGCCAGCTGACTTGATCTGCTGACGCACGCTGTAATCTGCCGAAGAAAACTTGCGTTGCAGATACGCCTGTGCGACGACGTGGGTCAACACGCCCTGCCGAAAGCGCTCCAAGCCGCGAAACATGCGGCCAAACACGACCGGATCCATGCCCTCGAGTTCGCTGCGCAACCATGCCTGGAAAGGGACCCGTTTGTAAGCCTCCAGCATCAACGGGTAAAGCATCATGCGGCAGAACTGGTTGTAACCAGCCCAAGGCTCGCCTTCCTGTAAAGGTGCGAAAGAAAGGACATCGATGAATAAGGGCGTTACACCTCGGAACTGGACGTTATAGGCAGTCGCGTCCTTCAATATCCATCGATGCCGCAAGGAACGCTCGACGATCTCCAATTGCAATAGTGCCGCGTCGCGCAGCATGTCGAACGTCCATTCGTATGGATAGCTGACAAAGGGAACGCACTCATGCTCTAGCACAATGGCGCCGCCGGAAAGAGGCGAGTCGGATGTGAATGCGTCCATGGCGACTTCGTGCGTGGGTATCAACAGTCCAGCGGATTGAAGCTCCTGTGCCAGCCCGGAGGCGGAAAATTGTCGCCAACGTTCGACTGCGGAGGGAAGTACAACGCGAAAGATCCGTTCATCCCGTCTGACGATGAAGCCGTCCGGATCGCGAAACGATCCTCGATCGCGACAGAGATCCGGAGCAGGCAAGTCCGATGGCATCGGCCTTACGCCGACCGCCGATGAGGATCTTCGGTTTCTGCGGGAGGGGATCCGGTGAGAGGCGAGGCGGCGGGCGCTTCGGTTTCGCTATGAATACCCAACATCCTTAGAATCTTCTGCTTGAAAAGACGAAAGATAACATAAATACCGCTAACACCACCCAACAGAAGCTGAAGGATCATGCTGCCGGAGCCGGGGTCAACATAAAAAGCGATAAAAGAAACAGGTTGCAAAACGTTACCTCTGGGGTTGAGATGCGCGTCTCGGCTGACGCCATCAAGTTTAACATTGGCTGGCGGCTAGAATACTAACGTAACGGTCGGAATAGGGTGCCTTACGACGAAGAATGGCGCGCCCTGAGAGATTCGAACTCCCGGCCTTCTGGTTCGTAGCCAGACGCTCTATCCAGCTGAGCTAAGGGCGCACACGGTTAGGCAGCCAGCAGATTATATCAAATCCGCCGACCAGCGCCTTGGGAGTCCTCGAGCCTGACCTAGAGACTGAGACGTCCCTGCGAGCGTAACAATAAGCATTGATTTCCTTGAGGATAAGACAGTAACAACACTTTAGTGCCTAGTAAACTTTGCGTGGTACTGGGAAACTTCTACAGCATCAGCCAGACTGCTTCCCTGTAACCCTTTAATTTTCAATGGCCGCAATTTGGCACGTCGGATGCTCTTTCAAAGGCCAGACGAAGTGGCGCAATAGGGGGCCGTTCAGAAAGGAATTTCGGCCAGAGTTCCTTTCGCTGAACGGCCCTTTCAAGTTTCGTCCTCCCCCAGAACATTGATTGTGCCAAGGTAGGTACCCAGCTGGAGTCTTTTGAGCGGGTATATAGGTTAGGCAAGATTGCAAAGGCGAAGTGCATTCCGTCATGCATTTCGCCTTTGTAGTTTCCGTTTTCGACGCCGCCGTGATCTACGCCAAGGCCAACCTCTCCCGAATATCGAACCCGGCGCTGCGCAGCAGTTTTTCCACCGTTGAATCGTTTAGGCGCGTGGCATCATATTCCACCCGAATGGTGCGGTCGGGTTCATCGAACCGCACCCGGCGAATACCATAAACATCGCTTATTTGTCCAAGCGCGCCCATTTGCGTCTCGCCCGGCGGCATTCCATACCGAAATAAAACTTCGACTGCGGTCATTGAACCACCTCCGCGCAAACGTGTAATGATAACTACGGGCGGAGCTGCCGACTTTCCAGCACCTGGAACTGATGCCGGGGAGAAGCTATGCTTCCGCACTGAATCCGCATTCAATATAGAGCATCGCTGCGCCCATGAACAGCACCAGACCGCACATCAAGAGAGGGAGGGAATGAACGAACCGGAGGAAACCTTCGAGAATCGGATCGTCGATGTTTCGGTTATCGATCCTGTCTGTGGCGTGGCGGTGAATCCAGTTGAGGCTCGTGGCAAGGCCCAGCACGAGGGGAACACCTACTATTTTTGCTCGCCCGGTTGCATGCACAAGTTTGTGTCATCGCCAACCAAATATCTCGCGGCTGTTCAGCAAGCTGCGATCACCATCACTCCAGCTCCCACAGGCGGGACCAGGAAAGCCGACAAAGATCCTGTCTGCGGCATGAACGTGGATGCGTCGCAGGCTGCTGCTTCGGTGGAGTATGAGGGGAAGCTGTATCACTTCTGCTGCCGCGGCTGCGCGGAAAAATTCAAAGATTATCCCGAAAAGTATCTGTCGCCGAACTACAAGGCCGCCGGCATGGGTGTGACAGTGCCAATCCGCAGCGCTCCAGTGACGATCACGGCCGCCCGCAAGCTGGAAAAGGACGCGGTTTGCGGAATGAATGTTGATCCTGCGAAGGCTGCCTCCACCGTCGCGCATCAGGGCAAGACCTATTACTTTTGCAGCCGGGGATGCGGCGAGAAGTTCAAAGCCGAGCCCGAGAAGTATCTCGCACAAGGTCCGAGTCCCAAGATAACGTCAGCGGATGTGTTGCCGCAGAGCAACACTGCTCCCCAGTCGTTTGAAACAACGTACGTGTGTCCCATGGACCCCGACGTGCGCCAGTCGCGACCCGGACCCTGTCCCAAGTGCGGTATGGCGTTGGAACCTGAGCTTTCCGCGGCAGCGACCAAGACCCAATGGACCTGCCCGATGCATCCGGAGATCGTTCGTGATGGGCCGGGTGCATGCCCGATCTGCGGTATGGCGCTGGAACCGAGGACGATTACAACAGCGCAAGAAGAAAATCCGGAACTACGCGACATGACACGGCTCTTCTGGACCAGCATACTGCTCGGCGTCCCGTTGGTCGCTTACGCGATGCTGCGCATGGGGCCACTGGCCCACATGTTCACGCCGCGGACAGGTACGTGGCTCGAGTTTGCTCTGGCAACTCCAGTCGTGTTGTGGTGCGGCGGGCCTTTCTTTGTGCGCGGATGGGCATCGGTCAAGTTCCGCAGCCCGAACATGTTTACGCTAATCGCAATGGGCGTCGGCGTGGCCTACATCTACAGCGCCGTGGCCACTATTGCTCCGCAAATCTTCCCATCCTCCATGCGAGGCATGCATGGGCAGCCGGAGGTTTACTTTGAGGCGGCAGCGGCAATCATCGTCCTCGTGCTGCTGGGGCAGGTCTTGGAGCTGCGCGGCCGCAGCCGCACCAGCAGCGCCATCCGGGCACTGCTCGACCTCTCGCCGAAGCTGGCGCGCATCATGCGCGATGATGGCAGCGAGTATGACGTCCCACTTGAACAGGTGAAGGTCGGAGACAAGCTGCGCGTGCGACCAGGCGAGAAGATTCCGACCGATGGCGTCGTCCTTGACGGCCTGAGCTCAGTGGATGAGTCGATGGTGACTGGCGAGCCGATCCCGGTAGAAAAGCACGCCGGCGACAAGGTGGTCGGCGCGACTGTCAACGGTACCGGCTGGTTACTGATGCGCGCTGAGCGCGTCGGCAGCGAGACTCTGCTGGCGCAGATCGTGCAAATGGTGACCAGTGCTCAACGCAGCCGCGCGCCGATTCAGCGCTTGGCCGACAAGGTTGCAGCCTGGTTTGTTCCTGCGGTGCTGGCGGCCGCCGTGATCACGTTTGCGGTATGGTTCGTTGTTGGTCCCGAGCCGCGGCTGGCCAACGCCATCGTCAATGCCGTCGCGGTGCTGATCATCGCTTGTCCGTGCGCCCTCGGGCTGGCGACACCGATGGCGATCATGGTGGGGACGGGACGTGGCGCGCAAGCAGGCATTCTCATCAAGAACGCGGAAGCGCTGGAGATACTGCAGAAAGTTGACACGCTGGCGCTAGACAAAACTGGCACGCTCACACAGGGAAAGCCGGAGCTGATGTCCGTGGTCGCTGTCGGCGGCGAGACCGAAGACCGTGTGGTGCGGCTAGTGGCCAGCCTGGAGCAGGGAAGTGAGCACCCGCTCGCGGCAGCGATCATCGAAGCCGCCCAGGCGAACGTGCTGCATCTGATGCCCGCGGAGCAATTCCGATCCCTGACCGGACGCGGTGTGGTGGGTAGAGTCGGAGGACATGAAGTCGCGGCGGGAAATGAAGCGCTGCTGCAGGAGATGGAAATCAATGCCGACGAACTGAAGCCCAAGGCTGAATCCATGCGCCGCGACGGCAACACCGTGGTCTTCGTTGCTGTGGATGGACGCATCGCAGGCCTACTGGGCATCGCCGATCCGCTGAAGCCCGAGGCAGCACAAGCCATCCGCGACTTGCGAAAAGAAGGGTTGCGGGTGGTGATGCTCACTGGCGACAGCCAGACCACCGCGCAGGCTGTCGCTAGGAAGTTGGGCATCGACGACTTTGAAGCGGCCGTGATTCCCAGTCACAAAGCCGACGCGGTGAAGAAACTGCAAGAGCAGGGAAGAGTAGTCGCGATGGCAGGCGATGGCATCAACGACGCTCCCGCGTTGGCGCAAGCGCAAGTTGGTATCGCTATGGGCACCGGTACAGATGTTGCGATGGAGAGTGCCGGCATCACGCTGCTGAAGGGCGATCTTGCGGCGTTGGTGCGCGCCCGGCGTCTGAGCCGCGCCGTGATGAGCAACATTCGCGAAAACCTGTTCTTCGCCTTTATCTATAACTCGCTCGGCGTACCAATAGCGGCGGGCATTCTGTATCCCAAGTTCGGGATTCTGCTGAGCCCAATCTTCGCGGCGGCGGCGATGAGCTTCAGTTCGGTATCGGTGATCAGCAATGCGCTGAGGCTGAGGAGGGTGAAACTGTAGGCGGCCACTTGCTCCTGGTGCCCAGCTGCGAACGCCGCTTGACTCATGCCGGCAAGAGAGGCGGCCAGCTTGCCGAACTCTTTCACTTGGAAGCGAGCGGTTTCAGCTACATGCTATCGAAGGCTGGTGACGAATCTCTTGCCCATATATTGCAAGTATGTGCACAAGCTGGGCGTTCAACCTTTGCAAGTTATTCAAGCTGAGTGACCCACATTGGCAACGAAAGTGCGATTTAGATACTGGATAGTTTCGCCGCGCAAGCCAGCGGAACCACCGACGGTGTTTAAGCCAAAGTCCAGAGAAACGTGAAAAGCAGAGACAAGCGGGAGGGAATCGACATGTTTGTCAAATGTGCATTCCAGCGTCTGACCCTGGGTACCTTCATTGCATTGGCGCTCCTGTTCGGTACTGGTGTCGGAACCGCCTATGCCAACAGCTGTAACATCAACACCATGCCTGATTGGGACGGTAACATCACAAATGGGTATCTGGCGCAGGCACAGACCTTTGAGGCGCCATCGCCCTCTTGCAAGGTCTTGTCCGAGTATGAGTTTTGGTTGGCCGGAAGAAGTTCTCCGGGGCAAGTCACGTTTAACATATTCGAATGGGGAGCGGGGGGGCCAATGGGCAGCGCCCTGTACACGACCGCGCTGTCCTGGGGTACAAGTGCCAGCTTGTTTGACCTTACCAACATTAATCTGACGCTGACACTCGGACAACTCTACGGCGCCGAAGTCGATTTCCAGGGCTACACTGGGCAGAGCATATACTTTCAGGACAATCAGACCGGCTATCCCGGTTTCGACGGTTGGTGGAATAACGGCACATGGATCGATTTCCCGGGACTCCAGGACGACTTCGCCGCTAACTTTAGCAGCGGCGTGACCACACCAGAGCCCGGGAGCATCCTGCTGTTTGGCTCCGGAATCCTTGGACTCGCGAGCGTGCTGCGCCGCAGAATGCGGCTCTAGCTTCTTCCTCTCCGTCGTTGCACTGATGTTGCGAACCTCTCCTAAGTTCTTTCCGCTTGGGTGAGGAGTTCGGTTTCTGAAGGAACGGGATTTCAGTTGTGCTGGTGAAGGCCGTAGCTGGGGCACAGGTGCAGTTGGATAGTTGCGCACTAACATCTCGATAATCGCTACATCTTCTTCAAATAATCCACAATCTCCGGACTGGTCCACTCTTGCGCGCCGATGAACTTACGAACGATCTTGCCATTGCGGTCAATCACAAAAGTTTCGGGAAACTTGAAGGTGCCATATAGCCCATTCGTTTTCTGCCCCGTGTCGCGGATGGTGAGCAGATCAATGTTGTGGTCGCGGACGAATTGCTTGTACGCGTTGTCGTCGTCGTCCTCGCTAACGGCGATGATGGTTACCTTATCGCCAAGCTTCTTCTGCAATTGCACCAGCGAGGGCATCTCCTGAATGCACGGCGGGCACCAGGTCGCCCAGAAGTTCAGCACCACCGGCTTGCCTTGAAACTGGTTTAGCGAAACCGTGCGTTGCGAGTCGGTAATAGTGAACTCAGGAGCGGCGCTGCCGATGCGTGGCGGATGCGATCCGCTGTTGCATGCCACGAGAAATGCCAGGCAAATGAAGGCAATAGAAGAGATCAAGCGCTGCACATACTTATAATAATCCACGGTGGCGGGCATAGTCGCCCGCAGGGTTTTATGCCCGCGTCTGAACGTCAATTCAACTTTTTGAAGCAAAGGTTTACGGCTGCTCATCTTGAGAAGGTATGGCTCGAAGGAACTATGATGAATAGCTTCGAGTATGCAGGTGATGCAGAATTACGGGTGTACACCCCGGGAGAACGATGAGAGAACTTACGGAAGCGCCGACCCTCACCAGTGCAAGCTTCGAAGAGCTGGCACGCGAGATGCTGGTCCGCCTCGGCGAACAACCAGATCGCGAGGGGCTGCTGAAGACGCCGGAGCGCTATGCCAACGCTCTACAGTACCTTACCAAGGGCTATCAGGAAGATCCCGAGCAGGTCCTGAAGGCTGCGCTCTTCAGCGTTGATTACGACGAGATGGTAATTGTCAAGGACATAGAAATGTTCAGCCTTTGCGAGCACCACGTGCTGCCATTCTTCGGCAAGGTGCATGTCGCCTACATCCCCAAGGGCAAAGTGATCGGGCTGAGCAAGGTACCGCGGCTGGTGGAAGTGTTTGCCCGACGCCTCCAGGTGCAGGAGCGTATGACGGTGCAAATTGCAGAGACGATACAACAAGCGATTCACCCGCTGGGCGTCGGAGTGGTGATTGAGGCCCGGCATCTCTGCATGATGATGCGTGGGGTCGAGAAGCAACATTCCGCCACGGTCACGTCCTCCATGCTCGGCGCTTTCCGGGCGCAGCAAACGCGCCAGGAGTTTCTGTCGCTGATCCACGCCAAGAACGGCAACGAAATCTAATCGCTATTCGCCCTTCGCTTTTCGCCTTTGGCTTATCGCGGTTCGAACCAATCGAGCTCTTAGGCTTCAGCCTTCGCTCCCGTTTGCTAAAGGCTAAGAGCTAAGCTAAGAGCCAATCGGCGATGGCCAACGCGATTCGCAAAAGGCGAAGTGCGAAAGGCGGCTTCACAGTCCGTAGTGATATCGCCGAGTGCGCGCAGGAAAGACCTTGATCAGCAGCATGCCTGCGAGAAAGCCTCCGACGTGGGCCCAGAAGGCAATTCCACTGGAATTACCGGGGTGCGACGCGATTGAGCTGGCGGCCCCGCTAAGAAACTGTGCCACAAACCAGTAGCCGAGCACGATCCATGCCGGCAGCCACATGAAGAAGACGAAGAAGAACGGAACCAACGTGAGCACGCGCGCCCGCGGATACAGCAGGAAATACGCTCCCATCACCCCGGCGATGGCGCCACTGGCTCCAACGTTGGGCACTGTCGAGCTGTAGTTAAACAATGTTTGCAGCAATGCCGCTGCAATTCCGCAGACGAAGTAAAGCACCAAATAGAGGGAATGCCCCAGATAGTCTTCCACGTTGTCGCCGAAAATCCACAGCGCCCACATGTTGAAGATCAGGTGCAACCATCCGCCGTGCAAGAACATTGAGGTGAGCACAGGCAGGAGAGCTTCCGTAGTTGAGACATATCGCATGCCGAGGCCCGAGATGAGGTCCCAAGGCACGTATCCGTGATTGAATAGCACCACCGTTAACCGCGCGGGCACAACCCCCAGTACGGTAAGAATCTGTGGATTAGGCTCTGGCGGAAACAACTGCCAATTCAGAGACAGAAAGAATGCCACAGTATTCAGGGCTATCAGAACGTAGGTCACATACGGAGTTCCGACCCGGGGTGCATCGTCTTTCAGCGGGATCATAGGATGTGGGTCACGCGTGCGGCACGGCAGGGAACCGAATTCCCTTCAAAATGCCTGCCCTTGCCAATCTCTCGCTGGCGATTTGACCAAACCACCGTTGAACCTACACGATAGCAGAAGGATGCCGCTCAATGGTGTGATCGTGGTGGATAAACCTGCGGGATGGACCTCGCACGACGTGGTGGCGAAAGCACGAGGCATTTTGGGCGAACGCTCCATTGGCCACCTGGGGACTTTGGATCCCATGGCGACCGGCGTGCTCCCCTTGGTGGTTGGACGGATGACGCGGTTGTGCCAGTTCTATTCGTCGTCCGAAAAGGCTTACGAAGGAACCATCCGCCTGGGATTCGCCACCGACACCTACGATTGCGACGGCAACCCGGTCGGCCCTGCCCAAGCCTTTAATGTAACACTTGAAGAAATCCACGCGGTCGCCACTGGCTTTGTTGGTCCTTTGCGGCAGGTTCCGCCACAATTTTCTGCCAAGAAGATCAAGGGAGTTCCAGCCTACAGGCTGGCCCGCAAGAAGAAAGAGGTCGAGCTTGAGGCGGTCGCAGTGGAAGTGAAGGAATTTAGCGTCGTCGGCCTGAGTGGCGATATAGTCGATTTCCACTGCCGGGTGTCGTCGGGGACCTATGTCCGCGGCCTGGCCCACGAACTAGGACAAAAGCTGGGCAGCGGGGCCCACCTCGCCAGCCTCCGGCGCACGGCGGTGGCCGAGTTCGCGATCGAGGCGAGCCACACCCTGGAGGAAATCGGCGCGGCTGCGGCCCAAAGCCGTATTGAGGACCTGCTGGTCCATCCACGTCGGGTGTTGCCGGAGATTCCGTCGGTCACCGCGACTGACGAGGATATCGCCAGGATTCGCCACGGGCGGACAGTGAATCTTCCAGAAATGTCACGCTCGCGCTTGGTGAAGGTCTTTGCCGGACAGGCGGAGTTGATCTGTATTGCCAGCCGGGTGGCAGGGACGCTGTTCCATCCGAAGGTAGTTTTGTGCAGCTAGACGATTCCTATCAAATCCCTAAGCAGATTGTTGAAGTGGGGCATATCCTTGACCGATGCGGGTTAGGGGACATACGCGGGTTTGCCTCACACGGAATGTCCGATAACAGATATTATGTTAAGCATTGTGTCGAGGCCGTAAATCATGGTGGCGTACGCCCCGCCGCTCACGCCGTCGCGGTTAGCAACTGCTCCAGATCCTCCCGAAAGCGACGCAGCCCTTCCAGCCTTTCTGGCGTCGCTTCCACGACCTCCGACTTGGCTTGGAAGACTTGGCGGCCTTCCTTTTCCACGAGCACGCCGAGGACTTCGCCCATTCGCCATCCCGGGACGCCAATCATTTGCAGGCCGACCGGCATGGCCTTCAGCAGCGCGATGCAGCCATCGCGAACCACGCCAATAGAGTTGGGATAACGCTCGAAAGTTTGCAGCTCAAAACCGGCGAGATAAAGGCGTTGCAGTTGCTCGGCAGGATCGGGCATGGGCTATGGCGCTTAAGGGGCTCGGGATTACCACTTCCTGACAGACTTGGGGGAAAACCGAAGAGCGAACGGCGAAAAGCAGCTTCCTACATCTTGTAGCGGCCTAGGTCGTCTTCGCCAAGGTTTTCCAGCCACTTGCGGAGTTCGTCGTTGTTGACACGGTCGCTTGCCGCATTGGCTTGCTTGCTGGACTTGAGCACCTCGTCTTCGACGAAGATGGGGCAATCCATGCGCAGCGCCAGCGCCAGCGCGTCGGAGGGACGCGAATCGACGCTGATGGCCTCCCCATCGCGTTCTAACCAAATGACGGCGAAGAAGGTATCATCGCGCAGCTCAGTCACGACCACTTTTTGAACCGTTGCCTCCAGGCCTACCAGGAGGTTCTTGAGCAGGTCATGGGTCATGGGGCGCGGCGTTGTGACCTTCTCAATCTCCAGCGCAATGGCATTGGCCTCGTACACACCCACCCAGATCGGCAGAACCGTGTCGCTCCCTTGGTCTTTCAGGATCACGATGGGCATGTTGGTCACGGGATCCATCATTAGCCCGCGAATCTTCATTTCAACTTCCATCATGGTTCCCTCTCCAGGTTCTTGATTCTTGATACTCCGTCTTGCATACGAAACGCAAACACTTTCTAGATTTTTAGACGGTCATCTCGCCCAGTAGGCTGTTCGGAAATGTCTGTGTAACTCGTACCCGGACATATTCTCCGACGCGCGGCTCGGGGTTGCCGTTGATCACGAAGTTGAGCGTCTTGTTCTGCGACGTGCGGCCCGTAATTTGTCCTCTGGCTGGATTCTTTCCTTCCACCATTACTTCAATGATTTGTCCTAAATGCCTACGATAGCTGAACCTCTGCAACTCGCGCTGATGCTCCTGCAGGACTTGCAACCGGCGGGCCTTCTCGACATCGGGGATCGTGTCCGCATATTGCAGTGCAGGTGTATTTGGCCGAGGCGAATACTTAAAGGAAAATACGCCGTCGTATCCAACTTCGTCGAGCAAGCTGAGGCTCTCGTTGAATTCGGCTTCGGTCTCGCCCGGGAAACCGACAATCACGTCCGTCGTAATGCTGATTTCCTTGTTACGGGTAGCCTTCATCCAAGCGATGCGCTCCAGATATTGCTCGCGGGAATAATCGCGGAACATGGACTCAAGGATCCGCGACGAGCCGCTCTGGACCGGCAGATGTACGTGGTCGCAGAGTGTCGGTACCGAATCAATCGCCTCGATGATTTCCTTCGTAAAGTCCCGCGGATGAGAAGTCGTGAAGCGAACCCGGCGAATACCCGCCAGTTCCCCGACCGCCGACAGCAACTCGGCAAAACTCTTTTTGCCGGCAGGATCTTGGTAGGAATTCACATTTTGCCCGAGCAGTTGAATGTCGGTGTAGCCCCCATCGGCCATGCGGGCGGCTTCATCGAGCACCGACTGCGAGGTGCGGCTGCGCTCCTTACCGCGGGTGTACGGCACCACGCAGTAGGCGCAGAACTTGTCGCAGCCTTCGATGATCGTGATGTATCCCCGATGCGGGTTGGTGCGGGCGGTGAATTCGGTCTCGAATGTCTGATCAGTCTGGCGGTCATCGAGCCCGGTTACGCGTTCGGCTCCGCTCTCGATCTGCACCAGCATCGCTGGTAAATTGCGGTACGAAGCCGACCCGGCTACCAGCGAGACATAGGGCGCGCGCTCGAAAATCTTTTCGCCCTCCTGCTGGGCGACGCAGCCGAGCACGGCGAAGCGCTTCCCTTCCTTGTGCAGCTTCTTGAAGTCATTCAGCCGATGGAAGACCTTCTGCTCGGCCTTATCGCGGATCGAGCAGGTGTTGTAAACGATGAGGTCGGCATCCTCTTCGCGCTGCACTTGCGCGTAACCCTCTGAAATGAGCGTTCCCACAACTTTTTCAGAGTCGTGGAAGTTCATCTGGCAGCCGAAGGTCTCGATGTAAAACGTCTTTTGCTGGGAACTCACAACCATCCTCGATAGGTATCAGTATATCGCGGGGAGAGGAAGATGTTTCACCACGGAGACACGGAGGACACAGGAGTTCTTCGAAGAGGTTACAACCTAATTTTTCCTCCAGATCCAGAATGCGACGAGGAACCAAACATTGAGCACCACGAAAGTAATGAGACAAGACCCAATCATGACGCTGAGAGGGGTACCACGCCAGTAGAGGTACACTGCCACGAACGGCAAAACCAGGTTGGATAGGAGCGCTCGGCCCAACGTGACGGTCCTTTGTGAGTTGGCCATAATGAAAACCTCTGTGTCTCTGTGGTGAACAGCAGTTATTTCCCCAGCAGCTTCTCGATTTGCGACTCGATCGCCGTGGGCGGCGTCATGGGGGCAAGACGCTCTACGACGTTCCCCTTCTTGTCGACCAGGAACTTGGTGAAGTTCCACTTAATGCTATTGCCAAGCAAGCCGCCCTTTTCGCTCTTGAGAAAATTGAAGACGGGATGCGCGTCGTCGCCGTTGACCTCAATCTTCGCGAACAACGGGAAGCTCACGCCGTAGTTGAGTTGGCAGAACGATTTAATCTCCTCGTTGGAGCCCGGTTCCTGATGCCCAAACTGGTCGCACGGAAAGCCCAGCACCTCAAGGCCGCGGTCCTTGTACTTGGCATAGAGCGCTTGCAGCCCTTCATACTGCGGCGTAAACCCGCACCTGCTCGCGGTGTTAACGATGAGCAGCACCTTGCCCTTGTAGTCAGCGAGTTTCTTGTTCCTGCCGTTGTTTAGTTTTGCCGACAGATCATACAGGCCCATAGTTAACTCCTAGCTTTTAGCCATTAGCTCTTAGCTTTTTGCCAAATTCGCCGACACCTTCAGCCTGCTAAGAGCTAAAGGCTAAGAGCTAGCAGCCGTTCCTCAATATGCCTTCGCCACCACCACGCGGCGGTCGACTGGTTCGCCGGTGACAATGCATTTGCCTGGTCCGTCGTATTCATCCACCAAAGGAATGCAGCGGATGGTGGCTTTAAACTCCTTGATACGGGCATCGCACCGCGGATCGTCCTTCAGGTGCGCCATCACGAATTTCCCGCCTCCCTTTTCGGCGGTCACATCACTGAGTATCGACTCCACCTCTTCAATGCTGTTCGCCGGCACCGTGTTCGATTTCAGCCGCTGTTTTGCCGCGTCGTACATGTTCTGCTGCATCTGCGCCAGCACGGTCGGCAATTTGGCGGCGACATCGGATTGCGGCATCGGCTCCTTGGTTCCGGTGTCACGGCGCTTCAACACGATAGAGCCGGACGCCAAGTCGCGTGGTCCAAGTTCCAGAACAACCGGCACACCACGGCGCTCCCAGTGAAAGAACTTTGCACCGGGCGATTGTCCTTCTCGGTCGTCCAGCTTCGCACCAAGATCCTTCGCGATCTGGTGCGATGCTTCCAGCACCTTTTCCTTCTCTTCATCTTTCCGGTAAATCGGGACCAGAACGGCTTTTGTGGGCGCGACCTTCGGCGGCAGAACCAGCCCCTTGTCGTCGGAGTGGCTCATGATTAGCCCGCCGACCAGTCGCGTGCTGACGCCCCAACTGGTTTGCCAGACGTAATCGAGTTGCCCTTCCTTGTTCTGAAACTGCACGTCGAAAGCCTTGCCGAAATTTTGTCCCAGGTCGTGGCTGGTGCCGGCCTGCAGCGCGAAGCCATTCTGCATCATGGCTTCGATGGAATAGCTCTGCAGTGCGCCGGCAAACTTTTCCGATTGCGTCTTCAGGCCCTTAATTACTGGCATCGCCATCACATCCTCGGCTACTTCCGCGTACACGTCGAGCATACGCAGCACTTCGGCCGCCGCCTCGTCATGGTTGGAATGTGCCGTGTGGCCTTCCTGCCAGAGAAACTCGGTGGTACGTAGAAACATTCGCGTACGCAGCTCCCATCGGATAATGTTGGCCCACTGGTTGACTAGCACCGGCAGATCGCGCCAGCTCTTGATCCATTTGGCGAAGAAGTGACCGATGATCGTCTCCGAGGTGGGACGAATCACATACGGCTCTTCCAATTGTTTGCCGCCTGCGAGCGTTACCACCGCCAGCTCCGGAGAGAATCCTTCCACATGCTCAGCTTCCTTATGCAAAAAGCTTTGCGGGATCAGCAGCGGAAAATACATGTTCTGGTGGCCGGTGGCCTTGAAGCGGTCGTCGAGTTCGCGCTGGATCAGCTCCCAGACCGCGTAGCCGTTGGCCTTGATGACCATGCAGCCCTTAACAATCTCGGCCGGCTCGGCCATGTCGCCTTGCAGAACCACGTCCTGGTACCAGGTAGCAAAATCCTGTGTGCGGGCAGTAATCGGAGATTCGGCCATATGGATGAGTGCCTTCGTTCCTATTTGCTGACGTGAATGCTTCTCTTAGATTATGACAGGTAGATTGTTTTTCACCACTGAGGACACGGAAACCGCGGAGGATTGCAGTTCAATAACTGATCATTTATTTCGTTCCGTTCTTCACGAGCTTTAGAAATTCCTCGTGCACGCGCTTGTCGTCCGACAATTCGGGATGGAACGTTGCGGCCATCACACTTCCCTTCCGCACCAGCACGGGATCGTTGTCGCGTTTCGCCAGAACTCTCCACGCCCTCGCCAACCCTTTCGATCAGTGGTGCGCGAATGAACACCATCTCCAGCGGGTCGCCGCCCAGAGCAGCTGGCGGCCTCGACAATTGTGGAGTCGATCTGGCGTCCATAGCCGTTGCGGCGAATTGTGATATCGAGAGCGTCTAAGCCAGGCTGGTGCGGATTCTCCACCTCTTTGGCCAGCATGATCGCGCCAGCGCAGGTCCCGAATGTCGGCTTGTGATGCACAAATTCCCTGCAGCTTCTGGAAAGTTTCCTGGCCGAGAAGCTTCAGAAACGTAGTCGACTCGCCTCCCGGAATCACGAGGCCATCGAGGTCGTCGAACTGCTCCGGTTTGCGCACCAGCACGACCTCCGCGCCCAGTTCTTCCAGGCGGCGGCGATGGGCATCGAAATCACCCTGTAAGGCGAGAACACCGATTTTCATTCGGAAGCTCTTGGCTCTTAGCCTTTAGCTCTTTGTCTTTGGCAAAGGCTCAACCACATAGAGATGCCATGTGAGCCCGGTTCGCTTCTGCGGTTTGTCACGCTACAAAGGAAAGCGCAGCCGAAGCTGCGCTGGTGGCGGATTGCTAAAAGCCAAAGCTAAAGCTAAAGGCTTAGAGCTAACAGCTAATTGCTGATGGCTGCCTTCCTACCATCCCCGCGTCTGCAGCAGATCTTTTTCCGCGATGGCGCCGACGGCCAGGCCCTTCATCGCTCCGGTCATCTGCTCGCTGACTTCAGCCAGCACCTTGGCATCGTCGAAGTGCGTGGTCGCCATCACGATGGCTTTGGCGCGCGATTCGGCCTCTTCGCGCTCGACCTTTAGCGTCAAATCTAACGGGGTGGCGCCGCCCTTCATGAAGATGCCCGAGCCGACAAATACGGCTTCGGCGCCGAGCTGCATCATCAGCGAAGCGTCGGCCGGAGTGGCGATGCCACCAGCAGAGAAATTCGGCACCGGCAACTTCCCTGCTTTGGCGACGATGCGCACCAGCTCGTAAGGAGCTTGATGGTTCTTGGCGGCGGCGAAAAGCTCTTCTTCGCTCATCACCGTAAGTTGACGCATTTCTTTAACTATCTGCCGCATGTGCTTGACGGCATGGATAACGTCTCCGGTTCCAGCCTCCCCTTTGGTGCGGATCATGGCCGCGCCTTCGGCGATGCGCCGCAGCGCCTCGCCCAGGTTGCGCGCGCCGCAAACGAACGGAGTCTTGAAGGCGTGCTTGTTCACGTGGTGCTCTTCGTCGGCGGGGGTCAACACCTCCGACTCGTCGATGTAGTCGACGCCGATCTCCTGCAGGATCTGCGCCTCGGCGAAGTGGCCGATGCGGCACTTGGCCATGACCGGGATCGAGACCGCGGCCATGATCTGCCGGATTAGCTTGGGATTGGCCATGCGCGAGACGCCGCCCTCGGCGCGAATGATGGCGGGCACGCGCTCCAGCGCCATGACCGCAGTGGCACCGGCCTTCTCGGCGACCTCGGCCTGCTCGACGCTCATCACGTCCATGATGACGCCGCCCTTGAGCATCTCGGCCAGGCCGGTCTTCAGACGCAGATTGGTGTTATTGCCGTTATTCTCTGACATGGACTTCTCCCTAGATCCAAGTGTTCAGCACTTAGCACTTAGCGCTTGGTGTGGGTGTGGAAGCCTTGGCTAAATGCTGAGTACCAACTGCCCAGCAGCACGACTCTGTCCTTGCGGAACCTTTCATTTTACTCTGCGCGGGTGCGCAGCGTAACCCCGGTGCCACGAAGCATCATCAATTCGGTTCGATTCCGCTTCGCAGTCCATATACTTCATGAGAGACCCACCATATGCCGACGCTTGAGATCGTGCCAATGCTGCCGCTGGACTGGGACGCCGTTCGCGAAATCTATCTCCAGGGGATCGCGACTGGCAATGCCACGTTCGAACAGTCTGTGCCCGGCTACCAGGAGTGGGACGAACGTCACCTCTCGACCGGCCGGCTGGTCGCGCGCTGGAACCATAAGATCCTCGGCTGGGCCGCGCTGAGTCGGGTCTCCAGCCGCTGTGTCTATCAAGGCGTTGCCGAGGTGAGCATCTACATCGCCGAGGAAGTGCGCGGACGCGGAATCGGGCGCAAGTTGCTGCGTACCCTGGTGGAAGCCTCGGAGCAGGATGGCATCTGGACGCTGCAGGCGGGAATCTTTGCGGAGAACGCGGTGAGCATCCGCCTACATCAGCAGGCAGGGTTTCGCATCGTAGGCACGCGCGAAAGAATTGGCCGGCTGGACGGGCGTTGGCATGACACCGTGCTGATGGAGCGCAGGAGCGCACTGGTAGGAGTTTGAAGAAGGCCCTACTCTCGTCCTTCCGGGACGACATATAGACCAATTGCGCACTACGTCGCGTCGCTTTGCTTCTTCTTCAAGTACTTGGCAAACATGCGGTGCGGATCGACCTCGATGAACTTAGCCGTACTGCTCGCCAGCACCTCGTCTTCGCGATTGCGAATCTCGGCAGCACGGTAATGCTCCCGCCCACGGACGCGAAGCTCCCAGCCTTCGACCAGGAGCGGCTTGAATAGCGGCACAGGCTTGATGTAAGTCACTTCCATCGTGCTCGTCAAGGCAACCAGGTTGTGCAACTTGTTTACCTTGCCCATGGCTTCGTCAAGGATGGTGGCGATGATGCCACCATGGGCATGCGCCGGCGGCCCGACAAAACGCCGTTGCAGACGAAAGCGGCAGACAAAGCGCTCGCGTTTCTTGTCGAGCGCAAACTTCAGCCGCAGGCCGGCTTCGTTGCCGGGACCGCAACCAAAGCAATTGTTGGTGAACTGTTGTTTCTTTACCTCGTGACCATGAACTTTCTCGTGGCGGGGCATGGAACCAAGATGAAGCAGAGTCGATCAGGATGCAAGTGGGAATGCACTTTTCGCCATTCGCTTTTCGCTCTTCGCCTTTCACTTCTCGCCGTTCGCTGTTCGCTAGGTATCGGCACAGAGTAGGTGGCGAAGAACGAGCACCGGAGAGCGGAGAGCGAATAGCGATTAAGTTTTGGTTGACGGCTGACGGCAGACAGCTGACGGCCTCTTCAGAACAAATGCGGATTATTTGGGTTGCCAGAGTCGATGTTGATCTGTTCCTCGGTGTGCCGGCTCGCATACCAACAGGGCTTTACACCCAACTGAGGAAACACGGAGTTCGAACAACTTTCATCGTGATCGCCCGCGTAGTCGTACTCGGTCTTTCCATTCTTCAGCTTGACCACATAATAGGTATGCATTGTGACAGTACCAAAAGTATCGCGGGCAGGTACGCGAAAGCGCACCGACAAAAAGTCCGCCAGATACAGAATGCCCGAGAAAACAAATACGATAATGACAACGCGCTTCTTCATGTAATGGACAGCAATTGTCCGCCGTTAAGGTTAGTACACGACCTGGTGAAAGCCTTAAGATGACCTAGCTTGCGACCCATCAGAGGTCTTGGGGCGGCGTAAATTTCTCTATCCCCAAATATACCTGTATCGACGGGTTGAGTTCCGTGGGCGCTGCGTGCATCATAATGTCACAGGGCGTTGTGACGCGATAAAAGTGGGTGTATCGCGTTTCGATTGGGCAATCTGCCGTTTGGCCGCATGCTGGGCAGGTGAGGCAAACGGCGACTCAAGGATATCGCAGTCGTGAGCCGCGGAATCAGCGTTCGGGTGCCTAGGACCTCGCAGGGTGGTGGAGGCCGCGGCCCCACTGCGGGATGGCCCGGCGATGGCGGCGGAGGTGGTCGGGGCGGGGATGACAACATACCCAACTACGGCGAGCGCTTGCGCCGCTATCGCCTGGGGCTGATGTTGGCACTGTCCTCGGTGGTCATGCTCTTCGTCTCGTTCACTACGGCTTACGTGGTGCGCAAGGCGGGAGCTGTCTGGGATCCGTCCAGCAATGACTACATCAGCAACTGGGTGCCACTGACGCTACCCGTCAGGACATTGCTGGTCAATACTTTCATCCTGTTGTTGAGCAGCTTTGTTCTGGAGTTTGCTCGGCGTCGCGCCGCCGAAGATGTAGCTTTGGCGCCGATTGTCGGCATGCCCGGCATCCGGGTGAGCGCTAGCCATGCCCTCCCTTGGGTCTGGATGACGATTGTCCTCGGCCTCGGCTTTCTTGCCGGGCAGACATACGCATGGCACGTCCTGCAGTTGACCAATACCACATTTGCCACCAATACCAGTAGTTCGTTCTTCTTCATGCTGACCGGCGTCCACGCCGTGCACCTTCTGGGGGGAATTCTCGCCCTCCTCTATGCCGGTATGACTGCCTGGCTCCATCGCCCGCCGGAAACCCGCCGCATTGTTATCGACGTAACCGCATGGTATTGGCACTTCATGGGGCTGTTGTGGATATATATTTTTGCTTTGCTGTATTTCGCGAGATAAGTTGTTCCGCTTCGTCGAAAATCACTTCACAACGAAGATACCCCGACATCGGGCCGTGTGACTTCTAATGGCCTTGTCCGTGATCTACTCGCCTCAGTCGTTGACTTCATCGCGATGGGTGGGTCGAAAGCCTTCCAACACTCTCTTCCGCAAACGGATATAATCAAAGGTTTCGGCAGTCAGTGTCGACCGCGTCTGTAGGGTGGCCGATGAATGTGCGGCTTCCCTGCCGGCTGTCCCTGCCGAAACCCTGGGTCCCATGTCGAACGAAAGCATCGTCGTACGCGGAGCGCGCGTCCATAATCTGAAGAATATCGACTTCGAAATTCCGCACAATGCCATGACAGTGGTGACGGGAGTTTCGGGCTCGGGCAAGTCGTCTCTGGCGTTCGACACAGTTTACGCCGAGGGCCAGCGCCGTTACGTGGAGTCGCTTTCGGCCTACGCGCGTCAATTTTTGGAGCGCATCGAGAAGCCCGATGTCGATGTCATCGACGGGATCGCTCCCGCGGTCGCCATCCGGCAGAAAAACACCACGCGCAATCCTCGCTCGACAGTTGCCACCGCAACCGAGATCTACGACTATCTGCGCCTGCTGTATGCGCGCGTAGGCCGCACCTACTGTCTGAATTGCGGGCAGGAGGTAAAGAAAGATACGGTCGACGAAGTGGCCGGGCAGATTCTCGCTCTCGACCAAGGAACACGCGTGCAGGCATTCTTCCCAGTCCAGCCCCCGCCGAAGCCTGTCGAGGTAGGAAAGTCGAAGGGCCGGCGCGTCGGCAAGAAGAAAGCGTCCAAGCCGGCAGAGGATCCGTGGCTGAAAGAGCGGTTATTTGAATTGCGCAAGAGAGGCTACAACCGGCTCTATCAGAACGGTCAAATCGTCGAGTTCTCCACACCCGAGTCGTTGCTCGAACTCAATTTTGCCGAACCGGTGCTGGTGTTGATCGATCGCATCGCGGTTTCGCCCGACGCGCGAGCGCGCATCGTGGATGCGGTGGAACAGGGTTATCGCGAGGCCGGCGAAGTGCTGTTCGAGACCGCCCCACGCGAAGGCGAGTCCGCGCAGCGTCTGCGGTTCTCGCAGCGCTTTGAATGCAAGCGATGCAATGTTCGTTACGAAGAGCCGGAACCGCGGCTGTTCTCGTTCAATAATCCGTTTGGCGCCTGTCCTCGCTGCCAGGGCTTCGGCAATACCATCGATTTCGATCTCAATCTGGTAATCCCTAACAAGACGCTGACGCTCGCCGAAGGCGCGATCGAGCCTTGGACCAAGCCGAAATACCGTCCTCTGGCGACGGAAATGCGCCGCTACGCTCGCGCCGCAGGCATTCCCCAGGACGTGCCGTGGCAGGAGCTCACCGCCGAGCAGCAGAACTACATCATCAACGGCGACGGCAAATTCTGGGGTGTGCGGGGTTTCTTCGAGCACTTAGAGCGCAAGAAGTACAAACTTCATGTGCGCGTCTTTCTCAGCCGGTATCGCGGTTACTCGGTGTGCTCCGATTGCGAGGGTCTGCGCTTGCGACGTGAAGCCCGGCAAGTAAAGATAGGCGGCAAAGACATCTGCCAGGTATCGGCGATGACGGTGGAAGAGGCGACGCATTTCTTCTCGCAGCTACAGCTGACCCGGCAGGAGGCAGACATCGCCGGCAAGCTATTGGAGGAAATCAACGACCGGCTGCGCTATCTAAACGATGTGGGTTTGGAATATCTAACCCTCGATCGTTTGTCTTCCACGCTATCCGGTGGCGAGGCGCAACGTATTCAGTTGGCAACGTCGCTGGGATCGCGGCTGGTAGGCACGCTCTACGTGCTGGATGAACCGTCGATCGGGTTGCATCACCGCGACACCAGCCGGCTGATCAGGATCCTGCACGATCTGCGCGACCTGGGAAACACTATCCTGGTGGTGGAACATGATGCCGAGATCATGCACTCCGCAGATCGCATTCTCGACCTCGGTCCGGGGGCAGGCGAGAACGGCGGCCGAGTAATTGCGGCGGGAACGTACGCCGAGATCCTGCGCAATCCTGCTTCTCTCACGGGCCGCTATTTGAGCGACGACCTGCGCATACCGATGCCGTCGTCGCGGCGGGTCGGCACAGGACGGCAAATCAAGCTAATCGGTGCGCGCGCGCATAATTTGAAAAAGGTAAACGTTTCCATCCCGCTCGGTATGATGGTATGCATTACGGGCGTGTCGGGCTCGGGAAAATCGACGCTGGTCCACGACGTGCTCTACAACGCGATCGCTGCGCAGACCGGCCAAGTCACCGGTGGGCCGCAGGCCGAACTGGACCGCGTGGAGGGCGTGGAGTGGATTGACGAGGTCGTGCTGGTGGATCAATCGCCGATCGGACGCACTCCGCGATCGAACCCGGTGACC
Organism: uncultured Acidobacteriaceae bacterium; assembly: GCA_963720135.1. Lineage (GTDB taxonomy): Bacteria > Acidobacteriota > Terriglobia > Terriglobales > Acidobacteriaceae > Bog-257. The sequence goes on along the minus strand of CAVREJ010000022.1, from coordinate 7,101 downwards.
TACATCAAGGCGTTTGACACCATTCGTGAACTCTTCGCTTCCCTGCCGGAGAGCAAGAAGCACGGTTACACCGCGGGACATTTTTCCTTCAATATTCCTGGAGGACGTTGTGAAGGCTGCCAGGGAGACGGTACGGTGACCGTCGAAATGCAATTCCTCGCCGACGTTGAGTTGGTTTGCGAAGAATGCAAGGGCATGCGCTACAAGCCGGAAATTCTGGAAGTGCGCTATCACGGCAAAAACATTCACGAGGTGCTGGATCTAACGGTGAAGGAGGCCTTGCACTTCTTCTCGGGCGTACCCAAGATTGTGGAGAAGCTGCGGGTGCTGGAGGAAGTTGGCCTGGGATACTTGCGCCTTGGCCAGTCGGCAACAACGCTGTCTGGGGGCGAAGCGCAACGGATGAAACTCGCCGCGCACCTTCAGCCAAAACTGCGTGACATCGGCAGGCCACAAAGCGAGCGCAACAAGCGCCATCCGCGTATGCTCTATATCTTCGACGAACCCACCACCGGCCTTCACTTTGACGATGTCAGCAAACTGCTCGCCGCCTTCCGCCGGTTGATCGAAGCCGGCGGATCGATCCTGGTCATCGAGCATAACTTGGACATTATCAAGACGGCGGACTGGGTCATCGACCTTGGTCCGGAAGGCGGATCGCGCGGCGGCCACGTTGTAGCCGTAGGACCGCCCGAGAGCATCGCCATGGCTGAGAATTCCTACACCGGCCAGTGGCTGGCGCGCATCTTACCGCGCAACGGGAATCCACAATCGAATGATCATCCATAGACGCTCGGTGGCGCTTCTTCTCTTCGTGGCTTCGACTGTGGCAGCTACTCCCGGCGCGGTCGCTGCACAGGAGAGCAAGCCGACGATTCGTCACCATCGCGTTGCCGAGGAGGCCCCCGACGACAGCAGCTCGCCCGAAGTAGACCAGGCGGAAACGGCGATGCAACACGACGATTTCACTAACGCAGAAACGCTGCTGCAGAAAGCCATAAGCACGAAGCCGAACGACTATCGTGCCTGGTTCGACCTTGGCTACGTCTACAACGCGACCCACCGCGGCACGCAGGCCATCGACGCCTATCGTAAATCGGTAGCGGCCAAGCCGGAGGTCTTCGAATCCAATCTGAACTTGGGCATATTGCTAGCCGGGCAAGGCGAGAAAGCTGAGGCCGCGAAATATTTGCAAGCCGCAACTCAACTGAAGCCCACTGCAAATCCTGACGAGGGATTGGCGCGGGCCTGGCAATCCCTGGGACATGTCGAAGAGGACAGCGATCCGCAGCAGGCGCTCGCCGCCTATGCGGAAGCAGCCAAGCTCAATCCCAAAGCCTCGCAGCCACACCTCTCTGCCGGAATCTTGTTGGAAAAACAAGAGGAACTCGATGCCGCAGCCCACCAGTTCCAGTTAGCGGCGGAACTCGATCCGAAATCGCCGGAAGCCCTTGCGGGCCTGGCGAACGTCTCGATGAAGCAAAAGAAGTATTCCGAGGCGGAGGCTGCGCTGCGCAACCTGCTGGCAGTCGATCCCCAGAATAACAATGCCCGCGTTCAGTTGGGACGAGTACTGGCGGCCCAGGGTAAGACTGATCAGGCCGCCCAGGAATTCCAGCAGGGGCTGAAGGCCGCCCCAGAGGATCCGCATGCGGCGATGGAACTCGGTACCCTTTACGTGCAGGCCGGCAAGGATAGCGAGGCGGAGGCGCAGTTTCGCGTTGCAGTCGAGAAGATGCCGCAAGATGCCGAAGCGCATTACGCGCTCGGCTCCTTGCTGATGCATGAGAAGAAGTATCCCGAGGCGCAACAAGAGTTGCTTCTGGCGGCGAAGTTTAAGCCTGACCTGGCGGATGCATACGGAAATCTCGCCGTGGCCGCATCGGAAAATAAAAATTATGAGCTGGCATTGAAGGCGCTGGATTATCGCGCAAAGTTTCTGCCGGAGTCGGCAGCCAGCTATTTCCTGCGAGCCACGTGCTTCGACAACTTGAAGGCAGTGAAGCCAGCGGTGGAATATTATCAACGTTTTCTGGCGGTCGACGCGGGTAAGCTTCCTGATCAAGAGTGGCAGGCCCGCCACCGGCTGATAGCGCTTGATCCCCAGCATGCAGAGAAGTATCAAATCAAGAAGAAATAGCATGCGGCCACTTCTACAAATCCCGGCGATGATGTTCCTGCTCACCAGCATGGCGCTGGGAGGAAACGAATCCATGCCTCAATTGAAGGCCCGCGCGGATGCGGCGCATGGAGGAGAGCAAGCAAAGCTTTGCATCGAATACGCTCATCGCGAACTGGAAGATGCCAACGCTCTATTTACCAGTGGTGATGTAGAAAAGGCCCAGCAGGAAGTTGGCGAGTCGGTGGAGTACGGCCGGAAGGCAGCGGACGCGGCCTCCGCCTCGGGAAAACACCTGAAACAAACCGAGATCGAGTTGCGCAAGCTCTCGAAACGGATACACGATATTGCCGAAACGCTGGCAGTAGAGGACCGTCCGCCATTGCTAAAAGCAGTGGATGAGATTGAACAAACACGCTCCGACCTGCTAGCCAGAATGTTTGGGCCACAAGCGGAACCGAAGGAGAAACCGTGATGCTGCGTAGAACCCAATGGCTCGTCGGCCTCATGTTCCTTATGTGCTGTTTTGGCCGGTTCGCCCTGACGCAAACCCGCGACCGCGATCCGCTCAACGAAAAGGAGATCGACCAGATGCGCGAAGCGGCGGACTATCCTGACAAGCGCCTGGAGTTGATGATCAGCTTCGCACGAGCGCGCATGGCATCGATTGACCAATTGCGGGCTGATGCGAAGAACGCGAAAGACCGTCCCATGCAAATACACGATTTGCTGCAGGATTTTTCCTCGCTGATGGATGAAATTGACGACAATGTAGACATGTATGCCTCGCACAAAACCGATATGCGCAAAGGCTTACGACTGCTGATTGAAGCCAACAGTGAATGGGCCCTGAAGCTGCGGGGCCTGAAAGAACAGTCCCCTCCGGAGGAATTGGAGCAGTATTCTTTCGTATTGACGAACGCCATCGAGGCCGTAAGCGATGGTGCTGACAGCGCCCGGGAAGAGCTTCAAAAGCAGAATGAGCTGGCCAAGGAAAAGAAACTGAACAAGATCTATTCCGAACGGCCCGATTAGCCTTCCGCACCACAACTTCCGTGCTACCTTAGTAAAACTTTGCTTCCAAAGCTGGACGAAATTTTCCGGCGAACCTATCGCGAGCTGCGGCCACGTGCGCCGTTGCCCGAGTTCCGCGTCGAGTTTTATCCTTTCGCCAACGTGAATAGCACGATTCGCGTGCGTGAGACCATAGTGCATGCACGAATCTCCGACCTGCTGGAAGGTGCGCCCGACACCATCTTAGAGGCGATCGCTCACATTCTGCTCGCCAAAATCTATCGCAAGCCCATCGCACCACTCCACGCCACGCGTTATCGCCGTTACGTTTCCAGCCACGACATCAGCACCAAGGCGCAACGGGTGCGACAGTTGCGCGGGCGAAAACGGATTGCGTCCGCCCAGGGAGAGGTCTACGACCTGGAGCAGATCTTTGAAGAACTCAACCAGCGGTTCTTTCACGGTTTGCTAGGCCGACCGCGGATGACGTGGAGCCAATCTCACGCCCGCAGAAGCCTTGCGCATTATGATCCTGCTCACAATGCCATCGTGGTGAGCCGCGCCTTCGACCACCAGCGGGTACCGCGCTACGCCGTCGAGTACATTGTCTATCACGAAATGCTTCACCTTAAGCATCCGGTAAAGCTTCGCGGCGGTCGCCGTTGTGTTCATGGGCCAGCGTTCCAAGCGGAAGAAAAGCTATTTCCGGAATTAGACCGCGCTAAGGCATTCCTGAAGAAACTGTGAACTGATCGTCCGCGGACCGCCGCCGCGGTCAGGGAACGATGACCTCTTGTTCGGCCCGCGTTTCACCGATTCCTGCGCCGCGATAGGCCCGCATAACATCATCGAGTGAGACAACACCTAGCAACCGTTGCAGGTTAGCGCGGTGCACGACCGGCAAGAGCGGCCATTCTCCCATGACCCGCAGGGCGGTATCGAGTGGATGGTCGGGATGGAGGTACGGGATTGTTCGCGTGAGCACGTGGGAAAGACGAACATCGGAATTGGCGATCAAGTCGAGCAACGTCGCCCGGCTAATGCCTGCCCACTCTTCTCCGCCTAGGCCGACCACGAAAAACTCTTGCGAGGAGCCCTGCACTCGTTCCTGCGCCTCGCGCAAAGTCATGTCGCCCCTCAAGGTCTGTCCGACCGGCGGACGCATGGCATCTTCCACCCGTAACAGCGGCACCTCTCGTTCTTCTTCCAGGGACGGAAGTTCCAGCCCGTCTTGACGCGACAATAAATCGAATATCGGAGTCGGTTGGAAGGTGCGCGAGATGAAGTAGGCGATTGCGTTGGAGATGATCACGGGCACGATGATGCTGTAATTGCCACTGACCTCCATGATCATGAATACTGACGTCATCGGCGCGCGCAAAATTCCCGCGAACAGAGTGCCCATGCCTACGAGCGCGTAGGCTCCAACCGGAATCGCCAGGTGGGGAACGATTTGGCGCTCGGCCATGCCGACCGCACCGCCGATCATGGCGCCCATGAACAGGGTGGGCGCAAAGAGTCCACCGGGCGTCCCACTAGTGAAAGAAAGGCCAGTGGCAACAATCTTTAGCGCGCCCAGGATGGCCAGGATTTGCCACGTGTATTGCTCGTGCATTGCCTGGTCCATGTAGCTGTAGCCTGCACCCATCACCTGCGGAAACTTGATACCGATGAAGCCGATGAACAACCCCGCGACCGCCGGCTGGAAATATTGCGTCCAGGGGGGGAGTTGCCGCAGGCGAGGCCTCAGATAGCCGATGTACTTTACGAAGGCAAGGGAGGCGAAACCACCGATCACCCCGAGGCTGGCATAAGCGCCCAGTTCTCCGGGATGTTCCAAGTGGTACGCAGGCACGCGGAACAGTGGCTCATCGCCCAGAAACCAACGCTCGACCACTGCGCTGGAAATGGCCGAGAGCACCACGGCGCCGAGAATACCGGCGGTCCACCGCCCAATGACTTCTTCGATGACAAACAAGACTGCGGTAATCGGCGCATTGAAGGCCGCCGCCAGTCCGGCCGCAGCACCCACGGGAGCGATCAGGCGCAGCTTCTCGCGTGAGAGTTTCAGCCTGCGTCCCAGCGCCGACGCCAATCCGGCGCCAATTTGCAATGCCGGATCTTCAGGCCCCAGCGATTGTCCGCTGCCGATGGCTAAAGCGCTGGTAATGAACTTGCCGATCACCGTGAGGATGGGAATGTAGCCGTCATAGATGTAAAGCGCGGCCTTGGTCTGGTTAACGCCGCTGCCGCGAGCGCGGGGGAAGAATCGGATTACCATGAAAGCGATAATCAAACCAGTCAGCATTGGGGCTAGAAAGACCCGCGGCACCGACGGCTGCAAGCCACTGCCTAAGAGTTTCAACCGTAGAAAATCGATGCACAAGCGGAAGCAAACTACCGCCAATCCGGCCGCTATCCCAATGAGCACTGCCAGCAACAGGAAGAATTGCTCCTCCCGGAGACTGAAGCGCTCAGGGGACAACATGGTGCGCAGCGAATTCCAATACTGACGCCGGGTGGGCGTGGAGACCGCTGGCTTGGGTGCTCCCGCGTCCTTCGGAGTCAAGCCAACCGTCTCTTCTGCACTCATCGCAGGGTCTCGCTCTCATGCTGGGCCAGCAGCAGCAACGCACGGTCGGTCTCGCTCATATCAGGACAAATCGGGGCGGTGGACTGTTCTACCTGGAGCACGAACTGCATGACCGGCTCCAGAGAATCGGGATTATCGCGCAGGGCTCGTTCGCTAGCGGCGGCCTTTATCTGCAGGCCTCGGCTGTAGAGAAGCTGGAGGTCATCGGGCGCCGGCGTCATAGTGTCAGGGGTCATCACTGAGGGTCCCTCGGCTACGCCCGCGGTCGGTTTGCTGAGACCCGTGGACTCGGATGCTGTGCCCGGCGGATTGAGGCTGTATTGCTTTTGACTCGCGCAACCGGTGAGCCGGCTCATGGCAACATTGAAGGCGTCCGCGACTCTGCGTGTCCGCTCTGCGGGCGATAGTCCGCGCAATAATGGCGCAACTCGGAGTACCTCGCGCACCAGGTCTAGTTGCTGACGGGCTTCCGCGAACTTTGGATCATGCTCCAGCGCCACAGTCAGCGCATGCTCCGCCTGCTGAAACTCGCCTAGTTTGACTGATGCTTCTCCCAGCCCCAACCACGCTTGTGCGTTGCCAGGATCGTCTTTCAATACTTTGTTGTAGACATCTGTAGCGCGCGCAGCTTCGCCAACCTGCAACAGCAACCCAGCCAGTCGCAACTGGTCGGAAACCTTGGGCGGCTGGTCCGCCTGCAGAGCCAGCAGCTCAGCCGATGCCTGTCCCGTGTGGTGTTGCTGCATGAGGTACTGGACCAATTCGAAGCGAGTAGCAATTCGATGCTGTTGTGGCGTGTCGCTCCACACTCCATTGATCGCGTTACGATAGAAACGTACCGCTTGGTTGGGATCATTTCGCCGCACATACACCCGTGCAAGTCCCAGGTTCACTTCCCCGTCAGCGGGTTCCTCGTCCCACAGACTGATGAGATGGGCATGTGCTTCATTCAGGCGATTGGACGCCAGCAGAGCCTGCGCCAGGCGCAGCCGATAGAGATCGTTCTCGCGGTCATAACTGAGCGCGTTACGATAGTCCTCCGCCGCGGCTGCTGGGTTTCCTGCCTGCATTGCCGCGTCCCCACGGCCGAACCATCTTTGCGAAAGAAAATCTTCCGTTCTGCGGTGTAACCTGACGAAATACTGCGTAAAGGCGAATGCCGCCAGAATAAATATCACGACGGCGAATAGGATTAGCCGCGGGTACCGCGGCACAACGGTCCGGCCACAGGCTGGACAGCGATCAGCCCCGGCCGGGACTTCCTGTCCACACGCTTCACAGGCTGTGCCGATTGGCGCGCTGGTCATCGAAGACATATCAATTTGCGGAACGCCGGCGTAAGAAAGCGCCCTTACATCCCACTTTAACAAGAGAT